>JAAUZL010000019.1 GCA_014804615.1 Lachnospiraceae bacterium | reverse complement strand
TCTGTCCCGCTCCTCATAGGTGTTTACCGGATAACCGTATAATTCAGATAAATACGGCATATTTCCCAAGGCGGCGTCCGAATCCAGCCCATAGGGAAAATGATCCGGCGCGATGCAAATGACCGTGTCATCTGCAATACCTTTTTCTTCAAGGGTTTTTACAAGATAATCCACTGCCTTTTCAAGCTCAAGGTTCGCCGCCATATAAGCACGTACAGGCTCCGTATAGGAAAGATTTTTCTCCGCGCACCATGCGTCTACGGCCTCTTTATTTTCCCTTGACATGGCATTCCTATCAAAAGTGTATAAACTGTGGCCGCTTACCGTCATGTAATAAACATTAAAAGGCTGTTTGTCAATGTACATCGGCAGAGTTTCCTGCATCAATTCCAAATCGCTTGCCGGCCATACAGGGCTGATAAGATCCTCAAGGCCATTTCCCACTCCCATATATCCCCCACTGTAGCCCAGCTTTGTATGAGTCTCATGCCGGTCATAAAAAGTGTAGTCACTGTTGTGGAAAGCCATACCGAAATATCCCTTGTCATTTAAAAGCGTGCCCATATTGGTGTGCACTCCGCTCTGTGTTATCTCCTTAATAGAACTACCGCCGGAAGTCGGAATCAACCCAAATAAAAGCTGATATTCACCCCCGGTTGTTCCGGCAATTGACTGTTGGTAATAATCATTAAAGTTAATTCCATTTGTGGAAAGCCTGTAAAGTGTCGGTGTGAGCTCCGGGTCAATGAGAAAGCCGGAAAATGCTTCCGCACAGATCAAAATCAGATTTTTACCCTCAAATGAGCCTGTATAGACATTTTGGCTTGACGGTGTGAGCGTGGAAACATAAGCATCAATATCGGCACAGCTCCCACCTGCCCCGGCAAGAGCAGCAAAATCAACAGAACCCACACTCTGACCGTATACAATCGGTGTTACTGATTCGTCTTCCTGTTCAGTTTCCGTGCTTTGGGCGAAAGCCTCCTCTTGAAGTACGACCACCTCTTGCGTTCTGGCGGCCTCCTTTGCCTCTACAACGGTCTTGCCGCCGGATATGGTTTCCTTCTTGCTGTTTAAAAGAGTGTCACCCAAAGATGTGTCAACTGTGTCCTGCGCGCGTTCTACCTCCGTGCTTTCAAAGACAGGAGCGGACGTTTTGGATGAAACAAGATTCCGGATATCCAAACACAGCCCCTCACCCAGCCCAAACCGCATTACCGCTGACTCAAAATTATATTGATTTGTATAAATGTCCCTATTCAGACCACAGCATAAGATAAGGAACAAAGCCGCTCCATAACAGGCAGCTCCCCCGGCCAAATGTGCCAGCAAAGAATAAACCGCCTGGCCCGTACGTCCTCGCATAATGCCCTCTTCGGATAACTGCCCTATTATCTTTTCTCTTAGTACAGACCACAAGATAAGCGGCAGCAAAAAGAGCGCAATATGACTGATTCCATCAAAGCAGAAGATCAGACGCTTGATGTCAGCACCAAATCCGCCCAATGCGTCAGTTGCAGCATTCAATATGGTATTTAAATCATATGCCACCTTAAACTGTCTATATACCAGAAATTCCACAACAAAAATGAGAAATAAAAAACCCAAATAGAATGGTATCAGAATCTGCACTGCTTTTTTCGGCAATAGCGAAATAATGCCAGAAACCACCATTCCTGCGCTGAGCGAGAATAATGCCAGAAATACAAATGAACTTCCGGTGTGCAATGTTTCGACTGACAGCTTGAAAACAATCTCCATGTAAAAACACGAAAGAGACAAAAAAACAGCCAGCCATAATTTCCTTTTTCTTTTCCTCTTTTGTATACTCATAATGTTTTCATCGCAAACGCTTTCGCTTGCGTTCTCCTTTTATACCGCTACTATACATGCCCTATGCATCATTCTTGCATCATCCTTGCATCATTTTTGCATCATTTTTCTTTTCGGTGTCAGTTCGTAAATGTGTTGGCAGCTACATGGATATCTCATACACTTCAAATCAAATTTACTCCGGCAGACTATTTTCGACACAAAGTGCCCCATACCCCACTCTCGCATCGGGGTACTCCGCCACACCCCGAATCGGCTTCGCGCCCTTCCTTAAATATGCCTTGACCTTTTCCCCGTACAGATAGGGATCATTCCCCATCACGATCCCCCACTGCATCAGCAGGGCCGCCGCCCCCGTCACAAAGGGCGTGGCAAAGGAAGTGCCTGTGACCGGCCCATAGCCGCCGTTCCGGTCGGGAGCGATTACACCCACACCGGGCGCCACCAGATCCGGCTTCACATAGGTGTCCGAGGTACGGCTGCCCACCTGCTCCTCGTACAGATATCCTCTGCCCGAAAAATCCGCATAAGCCTCGTACACAGGATCATAAGCCCCCACCGTGACCACCTTGGCCGCCGTGGAAGGAATCGTAAGGGTCACATCCGGCGTGGTTCTGACAAAACGGGTGTCGGCGCTTCGCACCGTGGCGGAGGGCAGATAAAAGGTATAATTTCCGGTAACGATCCGCAGGGGACGGAGCCGGAAGGTCCATACCCCCTGATCCAGATATCTGCTGCCCGCCGCAGGCAGCAGATCAAAGTACAGCTCCTGTCCCGTCATATAAGGCGCTGGCTCCCCGTTGTAGAGCAGGATCTGCGTCTGCTGCAGCTGATAAACCTGTTTACCGGGACGGTCAGTATCCACCTGAAATGCCTCTCCTGAGGGCGACACAAGTGTCACCAGATACCGGTCCGTATACTCCTTCCACAACTGTACGTTGAGCCCTGTTTCGTAAGCTCCCAAGGTCATTTCCACCCTTGTGCCCTGTCCGGTGACATCTCCGCCAACTTCATTGACTATATTAGTCATATTATTGTTTTCCCGTCTCTGCACCCGGCGGATACTGCCGCCCACATGCCCTCCCGATGCCCCCTCGTTTCCGCTGCCCACACAGATCACATTTCTGCCGATCTCCGACACATTGTCAATAAACCGCTCTAGCAAGGATGTACCGTTATGGGCGCCGTAGGTATTTCCAAAACTCAGATTGATCGCCACGGGCATACCAAACTCACGGGCTATATTGACCGTATAAGTCAGTGCCCGCATCAGTTCCGTCGTTCTGGGAAAAGAATTGGCTCTCGGCGTCCCCAGCCGCACGATCAAAAGCTCGCTCTCTCTGGCAACGCCCGCGTAAGCCGCGCCACGCTCTCCGCCATTTCCCGCTGCGATCCCGGCTACCGCCGTCCCGTGGCCGCTGGTGTCGATGCTCGGCACGATCTGTTCTGCGGCCTGCCTGCTGCCCGCAGCGAGAGCCTCATTGATCTCCTCCCGGGTATATTCTCTGTCTAACACCTGATCCCACAGCCGGAGGATCCGGGTGCTGCCGTCCGACTTACGAAAATCCTGATTCCAATAGCTGATCCCGGAATCTATAACAGCCACCAGAACGCCTCTGCCAGTGAGCGTTTGTGACAACCGGCTTCCCGGTGCAAAGCAGGAGGCCGTATTGCCCGCCGCATCAGAAAAAAAGAGACGCTTGGGTTTTTCCACGTATTCGATCTGCTCCACGTCGGGCAGCCGCTCCATCTCCGATTCTGGCACGGTCAAAATAGCGTACCCTGCAATCAATTCCTCCACAACGATCCCAAAATCTGTCAATTCCTGTAAAGAGCCATGATATTTTACAATTACTTCCCAGGTTTTATCCCTATCATCAAAACCTACATTCAATTCCAAGGAACGCTCCCTGTTCTCCTGCGATGTATCAAGCGCCAGATTCAGTATATTTTCATTTTTCTGCGAATCCATATTTCTCTCCTATGCGCAGCTTTTCCGCCCTTTGCGCAAAATAGTTTTATTATTATAGTATTATTTCCGAAAAAGATTGACTGCATATTCATTATAAAGTAATATACTATCAAAGAATGCCATTGTACACACAAAAGAGGAGACCCCTATGAACAAAACACAGCTCCCCCTGTCCACAACCGATATAAACGAGCAGACAGGCTCTCTTGATTCTATAGAAACCTATGATAATCTTTATTCCAAAAATAATTTTGGCACACTGGATTATCCCGTAGAAGCCCGCTATCTGGATCTTCGCAAATCATACATGAACTGGATCCGCTGGCATTGGCACGAGGAAATGGAGATTCTAATTGTCGATCAGGGCATCGCAGAGATTTCTACAGACGATGCCACTTACACAGTCAGTCCCGGACAGGGAATCATCATCAATCAGAATGTGATGCACTGTATTCACGCCAAGGATCAGAGTATCTGCACCTTTCATACTTTGATTTTCCACCCGGATTTTATTTTCGGGCATAAAAGCAACTATCTGCAGACACAATATCTGCTTCCGATACAGAATTATCAGCTTTTTAAGATTTTCTGCCTGGATGGAAGCGAGTCATGGCACAATTCCATGCTGCAGACTCTCGATGAGGTGATACGAATAAATCTGAAAAAATTTTACGGCTATGAGCTCGTCACCAAAGGACATCTGTGTCATTTCTGGGCGGAACTGCTCTATCGGCTTCCCCAGGACGAAACCGCTGATGCTCCCCGCGTATGTCCTGACGAGCTGCGTGTCAAGGAAGCGATGCTCTTCATCCGAACCCACCACGCGGAACCGCTGACCCTGCAGGAAATTGCCGACAGCATTCATGTCAGCAAGAGCGAATGCTGCCGCTGTTTCGCCAGAACCCTGCAAATGAGCCCCTTTGAGTATCTGATGAAATACCGCATCTATGAATCCACAAAAAAATTGATGGATTCTGAACAAAACTCTGAATCCATCGCTGATCTGGCACTCTCTGTGGGCTTTAACAATACCAGCTATTATAACAAGCTTTTTAAGAAGTTCCTGGGCTGTACTCCCACCTACTACAGAACCCACAAGGTACTGCACCAGGAGGCAGAGCAAGGTACACTCTCCTACTTTTTATAAGGCTCTTCTCCTACTCTACAGACAGAGTTTTTCTCTTGTCTTTATGAAGAAGCAGGCTCCATTGTAAGTCCCCACCTCATACAGCTTCCCGATGATCTCCCGCATCCGCTGATCCAGTCTGTGATACACCACCGGCTTCTCCCAGCGGATGCCAAGCAGGTATTCTCTCTGCCGGCTGTTGAGACAGTTTATGGTCTCCTCTCCGTCTTTTTCCTCCTGCCGCAGCGTATTTTGACTATCGGAGTCATTATTCAGAAAATCGAAAGCACAGGAGACGTAGCACAGATTCTCTCCGTTCTCCTCACATTTTCTATGTAACAGTTCTGTCAACTTTCCATCCCGCTTACGATCATACTTCAACTCTTTCCACAGAAAAGTCTGCGTTTTCGCCTCTTTTTCGTATTGCGACAATCTTGTCAAATCCGGCGCATCCGTCATTTTTTCTTGACTATTGGAGTCAACACTGATTTTACGAAACGTCCGTCTTCCGTAGGCATCCTGCTCCTCCACAAACTGTGTCTGCTGCGCAAATAGAGCAGGTGAAGGCTCCTGCAGCAAAAGCACCCGTCTCTCGTACAGGTGCTCCATCATGATACGCTGAGCCTTAGACCGGGGCGTGGGATAATCCAGCCTTGCCACAATCTGTTCCAGGGTATAGCCAATATCGGTGAGATGCCTGATCGCCCCGCCGCATGCCACATCCGTAGCAAAACTTGATAACGCAGTTTGAAAATATTCGGGCCTGTCCATATACCGTCCCTCTCCTAATCCTCCGACAACAGATAACTTTCCAGATCATCCGGCACACAGAGATTCCCATGATAATACTGTCTGCCCTCAGTGCCGTACAGTTCCTTGCGCTGCCTGATATGGGTATCCTCCGTGTGATACAGAATGAGATTGGGAATATGCAGTGCCTCCGCCTGTTCGCAGGCCTCCTTAACCGTGGTATGATGCTTTTCATAGGGTTTGAAAATATCCGCTTCCCCATACATACAGAAGGCCCCAAGCATCAGCCAATCACTTCCCTTTACGTATTGACCATTCTGGTCATTGTATGGTTCGTCCCCACAACAGGTCAGACGTTTTCCCTCGTCAAATTCTATAGTGAACCCATACTGTTTATCCTTTTTGGAGAAAATATCAAAAAAAGTCACCTTATGGCCCAGTATCTGCCTGGTCTCTGCATCCTCCACCACCTGGAATCGGATCCTGCTGCCAATATGCTTTTTGATCTTATCCTGCAATAAGAGATCTGTCATATTCTTAAGGATCCGGATGACCTCGTCATGTCCATAGAGATCCACCGTCCCCAAATACTCTCCCTTGTTGATCCCCTGTCCGATCTTTCGGATGATCCACAGGATTCCCATGATATGATCGATATGCTTGTGGGTGATGAAAATATGGTGAATGGTTTTCCAGTCTATCCCGGCCTTTGCAAGCTGTACAAGTATGCCGTTTCCGCCGCCGCCATCCACCAGAAAACTCTCGCCCTTTTCCTCCAGTGCAAAACATGTATTATAGCACGCGGTGACCATCGCCATCCCCGTGCCAAGCATCGTGAGCTTCATAATACTCTCCATTCCTGTCAGATATTTTTCTTACAGATATCCTCAAGACAGCACTTATCACAGTACGGCTTCGTCCGCGCCGTACACACCTCTCTGCCATGATTCACAAACCTGTGGCATAAATCGTTACCCTCCTCCGGCGGCACGATCTTCCACAGCGCCATCTCCACCTTCTTCGGCTCCTTGATGCCATCCACCAGACCGATCCGATTGCACAGTCTGATGCAGTGCGTGTCCGTAACGATGGCAGGCTTACCGAACACATCCCCCATGATCAGGTTCGCGCTCTTTCTCCCCACGCCGGGCAGCTTTAACAGCGCATCAAAATCATCCGGCACCTTGCCGCCGTAGACATCCCTGATCTGTTTCATGCAGGCGCTGATATCCCTGGCCTTGCTCTTTCCCAGGCCGCAGGGATGCACGATCTCCTCGATCTCCTCCACGGGCGCCGCTGCCAGAGCGTCCACATCCGGGAATTTCTCATATAGCTTCTCTACCACTACATTGACTCTCGCATCGGTACACTGCGCCGCCAGCCGTACACTGACGAGCAGCTTCCATGCCTCATTATAATCCAGGCTGCACTCCGCGTCGGGGTACGCCTCCTTTAGTCTCTCGATCACGGCAAGCGCCAGTTCCTTTTTTCTCATTGTATCCTCTCCCTTAATGATCCGGCTTCAAATACCTTTTTAATAAAAAGGCACAGAAATACGGAAATGTATATACCTGATCAGCGTATCCGACATTGCCGTTGATCAGCTTGATTCCATAATGTATATCCTCATATTTATCACTCTCTATGAGAGTTCTCAAAGACTTTGCCCTGCCGTTCGTCGCTTTCACCTCAATCGGGATCAAATCCTGCGCTGTCCTGACAAAAAAGTCCTCTTCCAGGGTCGAGTCTTCCCGTTTATAATAATACAGACCGTACCCACTCTTGACAAGCGCCTCTCCCACCACGTTCTCATAGAGAGCCCCCTTGTAGACGCCCAGGTTGCGGTTGGCCCGCAGATCCTCCTGCGCCTCCTCGTCAAGCATAGCAACTAACAGACCGCTGTCCGCAAAATATATCTTGTATTTCTTCTCATCGAAATTACCTTTTAACGGCAGTTCCGGATAGTTCATACAATAACAGACATTGACGATCCCTGTATCGGAAAGCCACTCGATACAGCCCCTGTAATCTTTAAATCTGGCACCGGACGCCACCTTGGAAATCTGAAACTTTCGATTGTCTTTCGCGAGCTGTATCGGAATCTGTCTGAAAACATTGAGAATCCTCGTCTGATCCATTCCCTGAGCATACTTGCGCACATCTTCCTCATAGTCAGAAAGAAGCTGCCGCTGTGTTATAAGAGACCCCTCAAAACTATCCCTCTCAATATATTCCCTGACTACAGCGGGCATCCCACCCAAAATACAGAAATCCAGAAACAGGCTGTTACACACAGACAATTCCGTCTCATTGAAGGGCTGCAGTTTCTTCATATGCGCAAGCATATCATCCACAAACGCCGTATCATATCCCTTCGCCCACAGAAATTCCTCAAAATCAAGGGAAAACATATCATAATCTGTCTTGTAACCTACACTGTTGCTCTCAATTCTACTATAATGAATACCCAGAAGGGAACCACTGCATATGATATCAAATCTGCCGTCCTGTTCAAAAAATTTAAGCGCTGTCGCAATCTCCGGAAACTCCTGCAACTCATCGAAAAAGATAAGCGTTTCCCCTTCCACAAATCGCTTGGACGGATCCATACGAGAAATGTTCCTGATCAGATCCGTCGTCCTATAACCATCCACAATGATCTGCTTATACTTCGGTTCCTCCACAAAATTGATTTCAACCACATACGCATAATGCTTCGCCCCAAAGTTCCTGATGGACTCCGTCTTACCGATCTGGCGCGGTCCCTTGACTATAAGCGGCTTCCTGTGAATGTCCTGTTTCCAATCCTCCAAAAAACTATCTATTTTTCTTTTCAGATACTCCATGCTATCCCCCATTTTATTTGACATACATCTCTGCCCATAGTATATGCCATTTTCCTATAAAATACAACAAAGTCACAAAAACATGAGGGAATTTTCTGTTTTATATTACAAAAAAATGGGGGAATTAATATTTGTAACCCCAAAAAAATGAGGGAATTACACCTTGTCCACCCATATCAATCTTCAATAATCTCTACCTGACACATCTTCATCGCTTCCAGCGCGTTCTTATGGCTCTCCGGCGTCACTCCGGCGCAACAGTCAGCCTTGACCTTAACGGTCACTTCCGGAAGAAACGCCTTAATGACCATCGCATTAGAGATGACGCAGATGTCTGTGCACAACCCTATCAGCGTAACGCTCTCCAGATCCTGCATCTCCTTCAGATACTGCGCAAGCTCCACAGAGCCAAAGGCAGGCTTGTCAAATATCCTCGCCTCTTCCTGTCCCGGCTTTTGCAGACCTTCCCTGATCTGCCATCCCTCCGTGCCTTTGATGCAGTGGAGCACCGGCAGCTTTTTCCCTTCCTGGGTCTCCAGATAGCCTTCCAGATGGGTATCTCTGGTGTATACCACTTCTCCCTCGAAATCCCGAATCTGCGCCGCCACTTTCTCCACGATAGCCTCCGCCTCCCGCGTCCCCAGCGTACCGTCAATGAAATCATTCTGCATATCGATCACTGCCAAAACGTTCTTTGCCATAATCTGTCTCTCCTTCCGGACCTCTTCCCGAAATTTATTTTGCCATCTGCCGTCTGCACAGATAGCACCCCTCCTCATGGGAATAGATCACGCCCACTGCCTGCAGGTAGGCATAGATAATGGTGGTTCCCACAAATTTCATACCCCGTCTCTGCAGATCTTTCGAGATGGCATCCGAAAGGGGTGAACTCACCTTATCGTTCTCATACACGACCTGATTGTCGGTATATCCCCAGAGATAGGCTGCAAAGCTTCCATACTCCGCCGCAATTTCTTTAAAGATGCGGGCATTATTTACCGCCGCCTTGATCTTAAGACGGTTGCGGATGATTCCCTCATCCTGCCGCAGGGCTTCCATTTTATCCTCATCATAACCGCATACCGTCTCCAAGTCAAACCCATCAAAAGCACTGCGGAAGGCCTCCTGCTTGTTCAACACACATTCCCAGGACAATCCTGCCTGAAAAGACTCTAAGATCAGCATTTCAAAGAGAAGTTTGTCATCGTGTACCGGCACGCCCCACTCCTCATCGTGGTATTTAATGTAACGCGGATTCTTTGGATTGGCCCAAAAACAGCGGGGCTTATGATCCGGATACCGCATCTTGTCATTCATTGTCAATCCTCCCTCCGGAATCTTCAGCTTCCAGCCATTTCGCCACCCCATCCTCATCATTAGAGGCAATCACATCGGTGGCACAGGCTTTTAACTCCGGCACCGCATTGGCCACTGCATAGCATTCATCAGAAACTTCAAACATAGGAATATCATTGATGGCATCCCCGAAAGACACGATCCTGTCACAATGCCAGATCTCTTTCAGCTTTTTGATTGCCTCCGCCTTGGACGCTTTCTTCGGCATGATCTCCAGAAAATATTCGGGACGATACAGCTCCTGTTGTAAAGTACAGCGATACCGACTGTTATTTACAAAAATTTCATATAACGGCAACAGCTCCTCCCTGTCCGCAATACAGGTAAAATAGAAGATATCTCCCTGATACAGCCCGCTTTCGTCTTCCAGCGGCCTGAATCTCTTATCTCCCTTTCTGACATCCAAATATCTCTGGATCCCCTCATTCTTTCTATTAGTTACATAGGATACCCGCTCCACACCGTCCACATAGGCATAAACCAACGGAGCCGCGTCATATGCCTGCAGGGTCTTGCGCACATCTCCTGCCTCCTCCTTTGTGAAGGCAAGAGAAGACAGCACCTCTCCCGTAGAGGGATTGATGATCAGCACACCATTGTATACGATGACCGGAATCGTTGTCGATAACCCCTGCGCCACCACAGAGGCAGATACAAGCGAACGAGCCGTGGCATAGGTAAAATGCATCCCCTTTGCCACCAGCTCGTTGATTGTCCGAATACTATATTGACTTATACGGTCATTGCTGTTTAAAAGTGTACCATCCAGATCCGTAACATAAAGTGTCCTCATACTCTGCTCCTACAGATTCAGTTTAGCCAGCAGATCTCCCAGACTGGTGGACACACTCTCCCCGGAGGTATACTCCTGAGGCTCTCTGTCCTCCACTTCATCCGCCATTACCTCTTCCAGCGCCTTCATGCTGAGGCTCACCTTATTGTCGTTGGTGTTGAGGATCTTGACCTTGACCTTCTGGCCCTCTTTTAAGACTTCGCTGGGCTTCTTGATCCTTCTCTGACTGATCTGGGAAATGTGTACCAGACCGCTGATTCCGTTTCCCAAGCTCACAAAAGCGCCGTAGGGCATCAGGCTCTCCACCACACCCTCTAAAACGGTGCCGGGCGCCATCATGGATATCCTGTGTCTGCGCTCCTCCGCCTCTTTCTCCCGCGCCACTGCCTTGCCGGAGAGAACTACCTTATTTTTCTCCCGGTCCACCGTGATCACCTTGACCTCAATCTCCTTACCGACCCATGATTCCACATCCTCCACATAGTCGGCGGCAAGCTGAGATGCAGGGATAAAGGCTCTCATGCCCTCCAGGAAAGCCACCACACCGCTTTTTACGCTCTCCTTGATACGTACTTTCACGATGGTTTCCTGATCCAGCATTTCCTGTAACTTGTCCCAGGCAAGGACATCGTTCGCTTCTTTCTTGGAAAGTTCGATGTTTCCCTCCCCATCATCCATTTTGATCACCGTCGCCTCGATCTCATCGCCCACGGCAATCTTGCCCGCGGACAAAAAGTCCGGATCATTGCTCAGATTCTCCGCCTTGATGATTCCCTGCGCATAATATTTCAGATCGAGGATGACCTCTTCCTCATTCACGTCAATCACAGTTCCTTTGATGATATCGCCCTCATTGATCTTGCGAAAGGAAGCTTCCAGCTCCCTCTCGTAATCCTTCATAGTCTCCGTCGTGCCGCTTTCCGTCTCCTCCTCAGTTTTTGCCACAACGTTCTCCTTCACTTCCGCGTCCATCTTCTCTCCTCCGCTTATTTCAATTCATTTTATATTTCTTTCTAAGATTCTTCTTTTTCCTCTTTCTCTATCCTGCAAAGTCCCAGCGCCATTCCAAGAAACAGCCCGGCGCCGCCGAAAAAGTTCAGCGCAACCAGTCGCATAACCACCCGCATATAGCCAACCTGAAGCTCCCTCGGCATCAACCGCGGAACCGCCTCAGAGTCAAAGTCCTCCTGCAATCTCATCATCCGTTCCGTCAGCCACCACAGATACGTTAAATCTGCGGCTGTCCACAGCGCCAACACGGCAAACACCGCCAGAATGACAACTGACACCCAAAACAAAATACGACCGATCTTTACCGTTCGTTGCGGCCTGCCCTCCCATATGCGGATTCCGCCAAACATCTTTCCTGCCTCTGCAATGCCCCATCCAAGCAGTACCAGCGCAAACGGCCGAAGTACAAACTTTAGAAGATACGTCGGCGCTAATTCAAAATATTTACTCCCGTACTGTTCTGCAAACGGTGCCAGAATCTTGATCACCNCNAGCAGCACACAGGCCGCCACCAGCGCAGN
This sequence comes from Lachnospiraceae bacterium, assembly GCA_014804615.1. GTDB lineage: Bacteria > Bacillota > Clostridia > Lachnospirales > Lachnospiraceae > UBA3282. The sequence goes on along the minus strand of JAAUZL010000019.1, from coordinate 106,753 downwards.
CACNGCCCTNTTNTTCTGTCCTNTTTCTGTTCTCTCTCTTTTTAGGGCCNTANATCAGGTCATNGATCTCNACCTCAAGNACTCTTGCCAGNTCTATCAGAATNTCAATNCCCGGCTCNCTNTTNCCNNTCTCNTAATTACTGATNGTCTGNCTGGTACAATGCAGNCGCTCCGCCAGATCNTCCTGCGTCANATTTNTNTCTTTCCTGATCTTTTTAATATGCTTTCCCACCTCTGCCATGTCAATTTCCTCCGGTCAGTTTTCCACTCCGTCNTTCCCTAAACATAGCAGTTTCTGCCTAAAAAGTCACGCAAAGAATCCTTGCGCATGANAAAATAACTACAAATCCGCCTTATCCTCTCCTCGCAAAAAAGTTGGAAATGATATTCTTGATCTCCTGCTCCGGCATAGTCTTTAACAGATATCCGTTCGGTTTCAGCGCCATCACNTTCTTCACGCTCTCCGCATCNCCTTTGTTTGTCAGGAAGATAACGGGGATATCAGCNATNTCCTCATCNGANCGGATCATCTCCAGAGTCTGTCTTCCATCACAGACAGGCATCTCATAATCCAAAAGGATCAGATCAGGCCGGTCAACCGTTATTCTCTTGATCGCCGCTACACTGGAACTNCTCTCCTGCATCTCATAATCGTCCTGCAGCAGATTTATGACATTCTTCCGCATGAAATCAGAATCATCCACGATCAGGATCTTCTTTTTCCGCTTCTCGCCGGCAAGATAACTGTTGATCTGGCTCATGGCATTCTGATGATTTATAGGCGATACGATCTTACCCCGCAGGGAATCCGTAGCNGTCACACAGAATGCAAAATAGCCCGCCCCCGTATCCAACAGAAGACTGCAGGTAGGCTGCTCAGTTTCAAATTTTTTTTCAACCTGTTCATAAGTAAGCAGNGCTTCCCCCACCACCTCAAGGTTAGCCAAATCCGGGAAACACTCNCTGATGTTTTCCAGGAACTGTCTGGCAAAATATCTGTTGATATTGATCACCAGATCATCCACCTTCAAAATCTTGGTATCCAGCATATTGGCAACCGTCGTCATGAGAAACTTTTCCTCACAGCACAACAGAACTTCCCATTTTTTCTCCTTTTTGTCACCATAGATAAAGCGCAAGGCGATCATTTTACCAAAGTTTTCCCCTTCATAGTGCCTGCTTACCACCTTTGCCTTCATCTGCACCAGCTTATCGAATGTCTGAACGATCGTCTGCTCCAGGACNTCCATTTCCTCNTCCTGCGGTACATCCATCCATCTGGTCATACCCTTNCCGCCNATCGCCTGATCCTCNGTCTGCGTNTGGGAAACCACCCANCCGATACAAACNCCCAGAAAATGGCGGATGGANTCTGTCGAATACCCTGTCTCCTCCANCTCCTTCTCCAGNGCCGGAAGCGTNTANTTNCNAAAATTATCATGCAGGCGNTTATGTATCTCATAATCGCTGTACTCAATGGATTCCATATAGGCTTCCTCGTGATCAAAATGCTCCAGCGTATGATTTTTAATATACTTGATGCCTTCCTTGCATACCCATTCTTGTTTCTCTTTATCTTCCCCGAGTGTAAGGAGCTTACTCATGGTCGNAAAAAGCTGCTTATGCTCCTTGTCGATAAAGTCCACGCCAATNTCATATCTCTTATTCCATGCAACNGTATACACTTCTCTCCTCCTTCACNATAATNTACCCCTTAATTTATCACTATTGTACACCAAGTCAGNCGCATTACGCCACACTTTTTTANGCCTCACCCATNTTCAATAANTTCGCCGCCTAGATCCCCGCGTATCAGGCGGCANTATCAGTTNTCTCCCATCTTCAACAACTTTGCCGCCTGATCCGCTGCNATACANGNATCCANAATCTCCTGAATGTCCCCGTTCATCACTTTATCCAGCTTATAGATNGTCAGGTTGATCCGNTGGTCNGTGACGCGTCCCTGCGGGAAATTGTAGGTTCTGATCTTCTCGGANCGGTCTCCNGTACCGATCTGGCTTCTGCGAAGCTCCGCCTCCGCATCATGCCTCTGCTGCTGCTCGATATCNTAGAGNTTCGCTTTCAGCAGGGCAAACGCCTTCGCCTTATTCTGAATCTGGGACTTCTCGGTCTGNCTGTACACCACAATNCCCGTGGGATAGTGAGTCAGGCGNACCGCNGAGTCCGTAGTNTTGACACACTGTCCGCCGTTTCCCGATGCACGCATNACATCNATNCGNATATCCTTATCCTCGATCACAATATCAATATCTTCGTCCACCTCCGGCATCACCGCCACACTGATGGTGGANGTGTGGATCCGNCCGCCGCTCTCCGTCTCCGGCACCCTCTGTACACGGTGCACACCGCTCTCATATTTCAGGACAGAGTAGGCNCCCTGACCGGTCACCATGAAGGTAACGCTCTTCATGCCGCCGATGCCGATCTCCTCCACTTCCATGGTCTCCACCTTCCAGCGGCGTCCCTCCGCATANTGCACATACATACGATAGATCTCCGCNGCAAAGAGCGCNGCCTCATCNCCGCCTGCTCCCGCACGNATCTCCACGATCACGTTCTTATCNTCATTCGGATCCTTGGGAAGTAACAGGATCTTCAGCTCATGCTCCAGCTCCTCCACACGCTTCTTCGCCTCGGCAAGCTCNTCCTTCAGCATTTCCCGCATATCCTCATCGGACTCCTCATCCANCATGGACAGGCTGTCCTCGATATCCTGATTGCNTTTTTTGTATTCTTTATAGGCATTGACTATAGGAGTCAGTTCGCTCTGCTCCTTCATCAACGCCCGAAAACGCTCCTGATTATCCGCCGCNGTGGGCTCACTCAACGCATTCATGATCTCCTCAAATTTTCTGAGCAGATCCTCTAATTTATCAAACATAACTGCCTCCCTGCTNTCCCAGCCAAGTNCCGTATACCACNCGGTCTAATCCCGCAAAATCCTTNACAACCTCTATCTCCTGAAAGCCNGCGCNTTCCATGATCTCATACACACTCTCCGCCTGCTCACAGCCGATCTCAAAAAATAACATACCGCCNCGCTTCAGATGATCCCCGGCNCCCCGCACGATNCTGCGGTAAAAGGAAAGTCCATCCTTCCCGCCGTCCAGCGCCATCACCGGCTCNTGTTCCCGCACCTCCGGCATNANCGTACNGATCACATCNGTCTCNATATAAGGNGGATTGGAGACAATNATATCATACCNCTCTCCCATGCTGTCCGNTTCNTNGNATTCTGCAGCNGTCNGCCGATCCAGAGCCTCAAAAAGATCCCCCTCCAGAAAAAGNGCNTCCATCTCAGGNCTNTCCTTCCGCAGTCTTTCGTANTTTTCTCCCGCCACGGCAAGNGCCTGTGCCGACAGATCCACTCCCACGCCCACACATTCATTAGAATACTGCAAAAGNCTTAANANAATACACCCGGANCCGGTNCACAGATCCAGGATCCGCATGCCGTCATGCANATTNTTGAGCNCCTCCTCCACCAGAATCTCNGTGTCCTGNCNGGGNACCAGNACATCNTTATTGACTNNAAAAGTCAATCCCATAAATTCCTGTTCGCCCGTGAGATNCTGTAANGGCGTATGNGCCGCCCGNGCNNNGATCAGNGCCTCNTANCGNTCCTGNTCNTCCGCNGNNACCGNCCTGTCNCCGTGNACGAGAAGNGTATTCCGNTCTGTGCCGCAGACAAACTCCAATAAAAGCCTGGCATCCAGCTTGGCTTCCTCAATCCCTGCTTCCGTAAGCTGCGCCGCCCCATCTTCGTACACTTCTATATAAGTCTGAGATTCCTGTTTCATCTCTGTATTCTCTCCGTCTGCGCATTCTCCTTTACTTGTCTGCCTTTTCCTCCTCCAGCCAGCTGTCATCCACCTCATACCCAAAGGTTTCCAGCAGATACGCCTTCCAGTCAAAGACAGCCTCCACCGCAGCAATGGCCACCTCCACCATGCTCTCATCCGGCTCTTTGGTAGTCAGCCGCTGCAGCCACATACCCGGAGCGGAAATGATACGCACCAGAATATTGTTGCTTTTCCCCGCCAGCCGTATGATCTCGTAGGATATCCCCGCGATCACCGGAATGAGCGCCACACGAAGCAGGATCCGATAAGCCGGATTTTCTACCCTGATAAAGAAAAACAGGACCACGCTGACAAACATGACAAACAAAAGAAAGCTGGTACCGCAGCGTCTGTGCTGCTTGGAGCTGCGCATGACCTCCTTTACCGTGAGCGGCGCTCCTTTCTCGATGCAGTTGATACATTTATGCTCCGCGCCATGGTACATATAGACCCGCCGGATATCCTTCATCAGCGAGATGGAAAGCACATATCCCACAAAGATCACGATCCGCAGCACACCCTCTATGATCGCCATAAAGGAGGCACTCCTGATATAAGTTTCAAACAAAGACGTGACAAAATAAGGCAGCACCATAAAAATGCCGATCGCTAAAACCAGCGAAAACAGCATGACGATCCCGCTGAATACCTTATCCGCCTTATCCTTAAACATCTTGCGAAACGCCTTGTCTGCGGCTGTCTCCTTCACTTCCTCATCCTCGTAGAAGGAGGCCGAAAAGTTCAGACAACGCATTCCCAGGATCAAAGAATCCAAAAACTGGAACACGCCTCTGATAAAAGGTATATCAAGCAGTTTACTGCCGTGGATGATACCGTGGTAATGCTCCACCTCCACCTCGATCTCCCCGTCCGGCTTTCGTACTGCCACCGCATACTGGTCCTTATTTTTCATCATGATGCCTTCCAGAACCGCCTGTCCGCCGATCCCGGAATAGTTCATTTTCTTTTTTGCCATTTCTGTATCCTTTTCAAATAAGCCAAGAAAAGGTTGAGATAAACTCAACCTTTTCATACACTGTCTTTATTTGTTTTCCACACCGTATTTCCGATTGAACTTATCAATACGTCCGCGTGCCTGCGCTGTCTTCTGCTGACCCGTATAGAACGAATGACACTTGGAACAAACCTCCACGTGGATCTCCGGCTTGGTAGAACCCGTCACAAAAGTGTTGCCACAGTTACACGTTACCGTTGCCTGATAATACTCAGGATGAATTCCTTCTCTCATCGTTATATCTACTCCTTTCTCAGCCTGCGAATCTACGCCCTTCGCGTAAACCTGCCGTTAAAAAGTTTTCCTATATAAATACATATAAGCATAGTTCTGTCATAGACCGACAGCTTTTACATTGTAGCATAGGATTTTCGGGTATGCAAGCCTTTTTTCATAATATTTATATGAACTTCTGTTTTTTGATCATATTCACAAATTCCTGATTATTTCTGGTCTTGGCAAACATATCCACAACCCGCTCTGCCGCCTCTTCCGCCTTCATGCCGTTTAATGCCTTGCGGATGATATTGATAGCCTCCATCTCATCGGGATTTAAGAGCAGATCCTCTCTTCTGGTGCTGGATTTCGGGATGTCAATAGCCGGGAACACCCTCTTTTCCGAGAGTTTTCTGTCCAGTACCATCTCCATATTGCCGGTACCCTTAAATTCCTCGTAGATCACATCGTCCATCTTGCTGCCCGTCTCCACAAGCGCTGTAGCAAGAATGGTCAAGCTGCCGCCCTCACGCATATTGCGGGCCGCACCGAAAAACCGTTTGGGCATATGCAGCGCCGCCGGATCCAGACCACCCGATAGAGTACGTCCGCTGGGCGGTACTACCAGATTGTATGCTCTGGTCAGACGGGTGATGCTGTCTAAGAGAATCACCACATCCTTCTTATGCTCCACTAAGCGTTTCGCGCGCTCGATCACCATCTCGGACACCCTCTTGTGATGCTCCGGCAGTTCGTCAAAGGTAGAGTAGATCACTTCTACATTGGGACCCTCGATTGCCTCCTTGATATCCGTCACTTCCTCCGGCCGCTCGTCGATCAACAGGATGATCAGATGCGCATCCGACGCGGTTCTGGTAATAGATTTCGCCACTTCCTTTAAGAGCGTGGTCTTACCCGCCTTAGGCGGCGACACGATCATACCTCTTTGTCCTTTTCCGACAGGGCTTATCAGATCCATGATGCGCATGGCTATCGTGCATCCCGGCGTTTCCAGCTTCAGACGCTCATCCGGAAAAATAGGTGTCATATTCTCAAAATTCACGCGCCGCATAGCCACCTCCGGCGCGTAACCGTTTATAGACTTCACATATAACAGGGCGCTGAATTTCTCGTTCTGCGTCTTGATCCTCGTATTGCCCTCTAAGATATCTCCCGTTTTCAGTCCGAAACGGCGGATCTGACTGGGCGCCACATAGACGTCGTTCTCACCTGGCAGATAGTTTTCACAGCGGATAAAGCCAAAACCATCGCTCATAACCTCCAAAATACCGCTGGCGGTAATGCCGCTGTCCAGATCTGCGGGGAACTTCTCCTCCTCAGTCTGCTCTGTTTTCCTTGCAGGCGCATTCGCCGGAACAACAGACTTAACCGCCACCTCTTTGCCCGCCGCCTTGTCCTTCTCATCCTCCTGGAGCATAACCTCCACGATCTGCGCCTTTTTCATGGTCGAGGTACCCTTGATCCCTCTCGCCTTCGCAATCTCTTTCAGATCAGCCAACGCAAGCGATTCATACTTTTCTCTCATAAAATCCTCCTGTGTTCTATTATCTATATCCACAACTCAATACATATCACTTGTTATTTATACTATAATCCATAATGCTCTTTCGTCTAGGGATTTCGCGCCTGATACGACTCAGAATAAGATCTTGTGTTTATATTTGTACATTATACACTATCTCTTCCAAAATAGAAAGTCCTTTTTTCTGCAAAAAGAAAGCTGTATAATATAGTAACCGCAGACAAATACAGATAAAAGAAGAAACGAGGTAATCCCATGACAATCAACGAGAAAGCTCTTAAATTACATGAAGAGTGGCAGGGAAAGCTGGAGACTGTCTCCAAAACGCCTGTCCGGACCCGCGAGGATCTCTCCCTCGCCTACACCCCCGGCGTGGCGGAACCCTGTAAGGTCATCGCAGAGAACAAAGAAGCGGCCTATACCTATACCTGGAAATCCAACACCGTAGCCGTCGTATCGGACGGCAGCGCTGTTTTGGGCCTTGGCAATATCGGCCCCCACGCGGCTATGCCCGTCATGGAGGGCAAAGCGGTATTATTTAAAGAGTTCGGCGGCGTCAACGCGGTGCCCATCTGTCTGGACACGCAGGACACAGAGGAGATCATCAAGGCGGTCACCTATCTGGCACCCGGCTTTGGCGGCATCAATCTGGAGGATATCAGCGCCCCCCGCTGCTTCGAGATTGAGGAACGCCTGAAAAAGATCCTCGACATTCCGGTCTTTCACGATGATCAGCATGGCACCGCTATCGTGGTGCTGGCCGGTATCATCAACGGCTTAAAGGTCGTAGGCAAGAAAAAAGAAAACTGCAAGGTGGTCGTAAACGGCGCGGGCAGCGCGGGCGTAGCTATCACAAAGCTGCTTTTGACTTACGGCTTCCCTAACGTCACCATGTGCGATAAAGTGGGCATCATCAGCAAAGACACAGAAGGGCTCAACTGGATGCAGCAGGAGATGACGAAGGTGACAAATCTGCAGAATGAAAGCGGCACCCTGGCGGACGCTCTGAAAGGCGCTGATATCTTCGTGGGTGTCTCCGCTCCCAATATCGTAACACCTGCTATGGTAGCATCCATGAACCGGGATTCCATCCTCTTCGCCATGGCCAACCCTGTTCCTGAGATCATGCCTGATGTGGCGAAAGCCGCCGGTGCGCGTGTGGTCGGCACAGGCCGCTCTGATTTCCCCAATCAGGTCAATAACGTGGTGGCTTTCCCCGGCATCTTCAAGGGTGCTCTGGAAGGACGTGCCGTGCAGATCACGGAGGAGATGAAGCTGGCCGCTGCACAGGCTATCGCAGGGCTTGTTCCCGAGGATCAGCTAAACGAGGACAACATCATGCCCGAGGCATTTGATCCCCGGGTGGCAGATGTGGTGGCGGAAGCCGTGAAATCCCATATTTAATCGATCGAGTGCCCGCGCACTCGATCACGAGAATGCTCCGCATTCTCCTTAAATGGTTTTTACTGTCGCATTTTTGAATCAACATGGAGGCGTTATGACACAGGATCCCCTGACACTCTACAAGTTAATCACTCTCTATATGCTGGACCGCGTCACCTTTCCCCTGACCAAGGCGCAGATAGGCGACTTTATCCTGGGGCACGACTATACCAATTTTATGACGCTCCAGCAGGTGATCGCAGAACTGATCGACGCTGACCTGATCCGTGCCGCCTCCAGACGCAACCGTACCTATCTGGAGATCACCGATGAGGGCAGGAATACCCTGTCCTACTTCGGCAACCGCGTAAACGATTCCATCAAGGAGGATATCTCCTCTTTCTTCGCTGCCCATGAAATGGAAATGCGCAGCGAATCTGCCGTGCAGGCGGACTATTATAAGTCCACCTCCGGCGAATTTGAAGCCCGTCTTCAGGTAAAAGAAAAGGACGTGACCGTGGTGAATATCACCCTGTCCGTCCCCAACGAAGATACCGCCGCTGCTATCTGTGCCAACTGGCAGCAGAAGAGCCAGAGTATCTATCAGTATCTGATCTCGCAATTATTCTGACACATCTGTCAGTGGTTTCTGATCACTTCATTCCAGCTTGAAATGCCGATCACCCGCAGCGCAAAATCCGTATGTGCAGCGGATTCCGAAGTATCCACATACTTATAGGCATCGTAGATGGACTTCCGTCCGCCTCCCAGCGTACAGATGCCAAGCGCCAGTCCCTGATTCACCTCAGAGGCCGCATCCGTCTCTCGGGAAAAGAGCATGCTGTCCACATAGCGGTTCGCCTCAATGACCTTGTAGGCATACACAAAAGAGGCTGCCTGCAGTTCCTGTCCCTGAGAAGAGGTATAACCCATCTCACTCAGGATCAGGTGGCGCACCTCGCCGTCCTCGGTAAGCATCTCCGGCTTTTGCAGATAGTCTGTCAGAACATGAATATTCTTGATGGTGATCACCGGCGTATTCTCACTCTCCTGCACATAGGAGCTGTTGCCGCTCCACGCCTTAACACTGGTCAACGGATAATTATAAGGATGCTGCGCCAGAGCCCAGTCAATATTGCCCTCCGCCTTCAGATTCCTATTAAACTCGTCCAAAATATCCTTGGAAGCATACCCGCTCTTGGAATACAGGCTTTTTCCCCACTGCTGATCCAGAGAGATATACACTCTGGCGGTTCCGTTTATGCTCAGGATCGCATTGTAAAAAACCCGGAACGCTCTGGCGTATTCGTCTACATAGCTTGCCGTATCCATATATTCGATATGGTTCCATTCCGCTCTGGCATTGATCTCATTGCCGATCACCCAGTTTACGACCTTGCCATGCCCCGTACCGGAATAGCGGCTTGCCAGGAAGGAAGCGATGGCCGCGATACACTCCGTGCCGGCCTCGTCCGTAGCATTAAAAGCATAATAAGGCGCCCGTCCTCCGGATCTGGCCTTAGGATGGATCAGTTCCGGACGGGAAGAGATATCATTTAAAATGATCGCCGTTGTGGTGATTCCCCGGTTGGTGAGATTGGTAAAAATATAATCATACTCTGCAATGATCTGCCCGTTAAAGCTATAGGTATTCCCATTGTAGGTATAATGCACGGTGGGATAATACTCATTGCTGGTAGGCCCAAGAATCCGGCTTAAAGGGATGTTGTAGGCCGCATGCTTCACGCCCAGATCATCCAGCTCCGAGCTCTGCAGTTTCTCCGGATCCACCAGAAGTCCCTTCTTGGAGGTGGTATTCCCAAAGGAAAGCGCGTATTTCGCAATCGCCTCCGGATTGGTTATGTAATGAGGTCTGGTGATCGCCACAAAGCTGCCGTTCTTCTTGACCGCCACCACAAACTTGGAAAACAGCCGGGAGCTTGCCGTGTTATAATTTAAATTGACCGAAAAGGTCAATTCTACATCCTTCTGATCCTCTATAATATAGTCGCTCCCCGTCAAAGCGCTCTGATAAGTCTTTTCCTCAAACAGGTAGTAGTAGCCGTCATCACTGATCGCCAGATCCTTCGCCTTCATGGTCACGTCCACCTTGCCGGTCTCCGTATTGATCTTACAGCTCTCGATGGAAGCGAAATCCGCCGCATTCTCCTCGGTGATCTCTACCTCTCTGGGTCTGTTTTTAATACCCTCCAGCATATAGCGGGCCGCATCCACGAGGGCTCTTGTGGTATCCTTGCCGGCATTCTGTCTGACGCTCTCTTTTCTGTGCTGGGTCTTACTGTATTCCGCCAGCTGTACCGCCCGCGTATACACCATAGCCTCCACCGCTGCGCTCTCAGCCGCCAGCTCCTCCAGATGCATCTGCATCCTGTAACCCGTACAGCCCGCAGCCACGCCAAGCACTACCAAACAAACAGCAACGATGATCCACTGCTTTTTACGGCTTCCGGGCTTCTTTTCCGCTTTGCGCTCCGCTCGCTGCCTGGCCTTTTTCTCTTTTGCCTTCTTCTTATTTCTGGCCACCTTCGCCTTGTCGATGGTTCTTTTTTTCTTCTTTTTTTTATGATCAGTTACGGCATCCTTCACGGCATCCGTTCTGTCAGTTGTTTCCATGCGCTGTTTTTTCCCTTTTTGTCCTGTCCATACTATCCGTGACTATGCCTCTCATTGTACTATATTGTCAGCCAAAAGTTCAATACCTTTCCCTATTTTTCCAACGCCCTAGTCAAAAAGTATCTCATCCACCGTCACAAACTCATAGCCCTCTTTCTGCAGAATATCCACGATCTGCAGTGCCGCCGTCACGCTGGACTTGTACTCATCGTGCATTAAAATGATGGCGTTTTCCTCCGCTTTCCGGGTCACTTTCCCGACGATCCCGGACACATCGCTGCTGCACCAGTCCTGGGGATCGATCGTCCAGAGCACCGGCAGCATGGTGAGCTCTTTCTCAAAGCTTTTATCCCAGCTCCCATAAGGAGGCCGTACATACTGAGTCTCCTCCCCCGTGATCTCCAGGAGCAGTTCGTTCGTTTTGACCAGTTCCTCCTTAAAAGCTTCCCTGTTGCTTTTGCTAAGCTGCAAATGACTGTAGGTGTGATTCCCGATCAGATGTCCCTCCGCCTGCATACGCAGAACCAGTTCCGGATAAGCCTCCGCCTGTTTTCCCATAAGAAAAAAGGTGGCCTTCGCTCCCCGCTCCTGCAGGCCGTCCAAAAGCTGCTCTGTATAGTAGGGATGCGGACCGTCATCAAATGTGATCGCTATCTTTCGTCCGTCCATTGTCTCCTCCTTATTCATAACGCATGTTATATATTCTGTGACACTCATTTCTCTCTGGCGTACCGCCATGCCAAAGCCACCCACAAGAAGCGCGCCCATCAGCACTGCCGCAGCCGCGATCTTTCTCTGTTTCCCGTTTCTCAAATGCCTGCACCCGCAACTTATTTTTCTTTCTATATATATGCCGGGGCAGGCGGGCCGATTCAACTTCCGGCGGGCCCCTCAAGCCGTATCTGAAATGCCTTGGTATAACCTTCTCCAAAGGTCTGGTTCAAAATAAGCTGTCCTCCGTGCATCTCAACGATCTTATGCGAGATACCCAGCCCCAGGCCGCTGCCGCCCTGTGTGCCGCGGGCCGTGTCCGCCCTCGTAAAGGGATCAAAAATATGCTCTGCAAAAGCCGGATCTACCGGCTCTCCTTCATCTGCCACCGTGATCTCATATCCGGAAAGTCTTACCAGCACCCGGCCGCCCTCTTTTCCGTATCGCACCGCATTGGTGAGCAGATTGGTGATTGCCCGTCCCATCTGCACTCTATCCATCTCTAAACGGGCTTCCTCCTCTGGGATCTCCAACACTAACGTCATCTGCCGCTCCTCAAAATCCGTGTAGAGAAGCGCCGCCATCTCTCGAAGCAGTTCTGCCAGATCTCCCTGTTCCCGGTGCAGTTCAAAGCCCTCACTCCCCAGCTTCACATATTCAAACAGAAGGGAGATCAGCGCATCGATACGCATGGACTTGGCATAGATCACATCCAGATATTTCTGCCGTTTTTCTTCTGCCGCCACACCCTCTGTAAGCGCCCTGCTATAACCGCAGATCGTGGTGATCGGCGTCTTGATATCGTGAGCGATATCGGATAAGAGCAGGTTTCGCCTTCTGTCAAACGTAAGCTGCTGCTCCTTCTCCTCCTCCAAAAGCTCCTTTATCTTCCCTGCCACGATCCGATAATAACAAAAAGCGCCCAGCACATAAGGTAAAAGACTCAGCAGAAGTAAAAAGAGCAGGATGCAGATCAATCCAATGCGCAAAGCCACACCCCCGGCACCGCTGTAGAGAGGAGAACTCACTTGAATCTCCAGACTCCCTTCCATGCCGATACTCAGTCTCCGCTGCACCCATTCCCCAAAACCCGGCGGCAAAAAGCCCGCCAGAAAATAAAATAACGAGTAGAATAAAAAAACAACTATATTGCCGTTTCCAACAATCTCGATCTGCTGAGACTCTAAAAAACCAATGAGATCAGGAAGGAGCACCATCCTGTAAAAAGCACTCAGCAGTTCCTCGCTCAGATAGATGCAGAACAAAATAATCAAAAACCGCTGTATGAGAAACCATTTCAAGTTTTTTTTCATGTTCCGCCTGCCCTATTCCTTTTCCATGCGATATCCCAGCCCCCTGATCGTACTGATATACTCTCTGCCTTCATGGGCCAGCTTGCTGCGCAGCTTCGAGATACAGACCATCACATTGTTGTCGGAGACCATATACTCCTCCTCCCAGCCAGCCTCGAAAATCTGCTGCTTGGTAAACACCCTGCCCGGATTTTCCATAAAAAGCTTCATGATCCGAAACTCCACAGAGGTCAATTCGATCCGCTCTCCATCCCGATACAACAGACAGGAATCCAATTCCAACCGCAGTCCTCCCACCTGAATCGCGCCATCGGTGTCAGATCTGGTGTCTCCTGCCCCCAACGCATAGAATCTCCTGAGATGCGATCTCACCCTTGCCACCATTTCCAGCGGCACAAAGGGCTTTGTGATATAATCATCCGCCCCCAGATCCAGACCCAGAATCTTATCCGAATCACTGCTCTTAGCGGAAAGCATGAGCACCGGCAGATTATTCTCCTCTCTGATATTCTGTAACACCCGATATCCATTGAGCTCCGGCATCATGATATCCAGAATTGCCAGATCTATTGTTCCACTCTTTATCTGTCTGACAGCCTCCGCGCCGTCTGCTGCCTCCGCCACCTCATATCCCTCTTTTTCAAGGTATAGCCGAAGCACGTCCCTGATCTCCGCCTCGTCGTCTGCCACCAATATCCTGTAAGCCATCTTCCCCTCCCGTCACTGTCCATTGATAACAGGTGTATTTTTTAATTTACAGTACAGCGCCGCAAAGGTCAGACTCCGATACGGATTCACATAGAAGATCTCCACTATGCCGAGGGTAAGCGCTCCCAGAATATCCCACAGAATAAAGGACAATCCCAGTACAAAGGTTTGCCACTTATTGCCCTCCATCATATCCCGGCTCAACTGCAGAGCCGCCTTATACTCCATATCCGGATATTCTGTCAAAATATAGGGAACCATAAAATACTGATACATTTTCACAATGCCCGGTATGATAAATAGGAGCGCCCACAGAAAAACATAGAGATCGCGGTAAAACAGCACCTTCACCACATTCTTATAGGAATGGTCAAAGCCGTAAGCAATCTCCTTCACCTGCGCCGTGCCCTCCACACTCATCCGCATGAAACGTTTGCCGCCCACCTCGAAGGGATTGACAAGAAAAATATCCACAACCATGATCACTGCAAAAAGAAACAGGAATACGATCGAAAAAATAAAAAGCGCTATGATTCCAAAGAGCACACCTCCCAGAAAATCTATCTCAAAATTCTCCGGCTCGACATCTCCGTTCCCGATGATCTGCCCGATCCATTCCCCGGACCGCGGCTCCTCCTTCACGGTAATGATACCCCTCTCTGCTTCTGCAGCCCGCTCCGCATTCGTCGCATTCCCTGATCCCGTATGAAAAGTTTTTTTCGAAAAACTGAATCCTCCCGCCTCGCAGCCTAACAGAAAAAGCAGTGCCGTCACCAGCACGATCTTCCAATAATTTCTGTGCAGGGCCTCTTTTGCCCTTTCTTTCAATTCTCTTCTGGTCCACATCATATCGTCTCCTCCTCAGAACACGCCATTGTCCACAGACTGTTCTTTTGCCTTTTGATTGATGATATCAGCATAACAGGCTTTTCTTAATGAAGAGATGGTTTCGCCTTAACGTATCCTTAATCAATTTTTCTCCAGATTCATATATTTGATATAAAGCCTCTCAAAGCCTCCCTGCTTCGCCAGATTGACAGCATGCAAACTTCCGCTCTCTGTGACAGCCAGCACCTCTTCCAGTCTGCTCTTCGTAAGAATTCCTTCTGTCAGATCCCTGCCCAGACGATAGGCTCCCTCTAAGGCGGTATTGCCCACAGCCTGAATCCTCCCCCGCAGGTGTTCCGGGAGAAGCCCTATGGCAAGCGCCGCCTCCACATCCAGATAATAGCCGAATCCGCCTGCCAGATAGACCATACCAATTTCAGGACGTCCCATCTTTTCCCACAAGATCTCTACCCCTGCCCGGATAGCGGCTTTCGCCATCTGCAGATCACGGATATCCTCCTGTTTTAAATAACACTTGTTCTCATTCTCTGTTTCCGTAAGAAACCCTGTCTCATCCAGTTTTCCCTGCCGCAAAAGCTCCGCCGTCAGCACGATCCTGTCTGTACCGATGAGCGCACTGTTTCTTCCACCCTCAAAGGCTGGCCCCGCGGCCGTGGCAGTGACCAGCATACGCTTTCCATCAGTGATCGCCATCTCTCCGTTGGTGCCCAGATCGATCAATAACTTGACCGGCTCCTGTTTCGCTGCTTCCGTCTCCTCTTTTCCCTGACAAGGTACAAAAATACCGGGCAGCATTTGCAGCGTATAAAGCCCCGCCACGATATCACCCCCCACAAAGGCGCTGATACCCGGTGCGATATAGACAGGGAAATCCCATTCGATGGGGATTGTCGTTGCTTCCGTTCCCTTAACGGTGCCTTTGCTCATTGCAAACAATTTTGAAGACATCATCTCCTGCAGTCCAATCTCTACCGGGATAAAGGGACTGCGCCCCAGTGGACTCACATCATAGCCCAGCAACAAATGCTCCATGGTCGTATTCCCTGCAATACACATGCAAGCCGGACACCCCTCGTGCTCTGCATCAGCCTTCTCCGCCTCCGAAGTCTCCATCCGTGCAGAAAACTGCCGCAGCCCCCGCAGCAATGTCTCGCAGACCAGCTTTCTCAGCTCCTCGCGATGACCGTCGCAGGACGCTTGTATCCGAGACAGCACGTCCGTCCCATAAGTTCTCTGGGGATTTAACTCACAATAAGTATCCCTCACTTCCCCTGTGACCATATCCCGCAGCTGCATGGCAATGGTGGTAGTACCCAAGTCGACTGCAATCATAACATCCGCTCTTTTGGGAGAAATAACAGACGCATTTTTAATCGCCTTTTTGGCAGCCCCCACAGATTTGTCATCTGTTTTCATAGCAAACGATATTTGTTTTTCAGACAATTTATTTTGTCGACCATTTAAGTCAATATTTTCCGACACAGGATTCATCTCCGTGACGATCGATATCTCTCGTTCGGTCTTCTCCGGGATACGGATCACACAGTCGGTTTTCGGTCTGGTCACACAGGCCAATCGAAAGCCCTGCCTCAGTTCCTCCGGTTCCAGGCGGCTTCTCTCTATTCCTGTGGGCAGCGGCGCCCCCTCTAAAAACTGTACGATACACCGCCCGCAGTCTCCTCTTCCCCCGCAAAAACTGCCGGAAAGAAGGCCGCTCTCCCGTAAAACCGACATGACCGTCATAGATGACTCCTGTGTCAAGATGATGGTATCTGACTTTTCACCCTGATTTTCTCTATTCAGTTTTTCGTCATCCATAACAATCGTAATTTTTATTTTCTCAGACAAACTGATTTTTCTCCTCATCGTAATGATAAGAAATTCCTGCCAATTTTTCGACAATTTCTCCGCGGTCTGCATCCAGATCTTCACAGAGCTGATCCAGATCAGAATAAAAATCCCGCAGCTTTAGATTAACAAAACTCAATAACATAACAGGGTCCTTGGGTAACATTTTGAACCTCCTTTCCTGTGGCACTTTTCGTAACATCATTATTGCAGCATCATTTCCACACGGTAAGTGTTTCCATCGCTGACCACATGCGCCATACTGCCGCAGAGCAAGGGCATGGACGGCGGCAGATGCCCGATATCCAGATCCATGAGAACCGGCACATGATAGGGATAGAGCATCTCGCAGACCGCCTGATACTCGTCTATGCCAAATTCCTCCACTCCCATGCCGATCCTGGGTCTGCCGATCAGGAAGCCCTTGCAATGTTGAAACCATCCTGCATGCTCCATCTGCCACATGGCGCGCCGTATGCCCATCAGGTTTAAGTCACAGGCTTCTAAAAACCAGATGATTCCATCCTCTTTATACCGCTCCGTAAATGCCGTCACCTGATCATACTGTGTCCCCAGCAGATTGACCAGACAATCCATGCATCCTCCCAGAAGCCTGCCAGAGAAAACGATCTCCGTCTCGGCTTCATTCGCTCCGGCCTCTTTCCTTAGAGACTCCACATTCGTCCTGCCGTCCGGCATATAATATTTAATAACAGATGTTTCTGTAAGATTATAGGGTGCACTTGGATTTTCCTCTTCTTCCTCCAGAGACTCTCTCTCCCACTTATCATACCCCTGCATCGTCAGCTTTTTCCCCTGCAAAAGCAGCATGGCATCCTCTAACGCCGGGTGCAGCGGTTCCATAGCAAAGGAAGAAGCACAGGGTCCGTAGATGGAAGCCGTATCGCACAAAGTAGTAAGCAGGAACGTAAAATTGGTATTATCCGAATATCCCAGATACCACTTCGACGCCGCTTTACCGATCCGCTCAAAATCCACATGATCCAGGATCTCACACATCAATTCGCCGCCGCCGCAGGAAATGAGACAGTCGTTATTTTTATCACAGTAATAATCCGTCAGCTCCTCTCCGCATTTTTGCGGCACGTTGCTGATCCCCACGCCCTCTTCCACATAACAGTTGGGACCAAACTGAAATTGGTAACCCTGCTCCTTCCACTTCTTCTGTGCATATAAAAATCTACTCTTGTATGGTTCTGTCGCGCAGCCGAAGGAGGGCGCCACAAATCCGATCGTACCGTTTTCCTTTAAAAATGCAGGATATCTCATACCTTTTTCCTTTCTTCTCTCTCCTCATTTCACTAAATCTTGTTTTAACCTTCAAACATAACAGGTGGTTTATCCACATTTTCTGTTATATTCGCCTTTTTCGCACAGCAAAAACCGCTAAATCATGTTTTAACCCATTCACCAAGCATCGCAAAAATAGACGCAGACCGCTGAGTCTGCGTCTATTATATCACCTTTTATTAGCCTTTGCCTCTATTTTCTCTGTGCTGCCAATTCTCCCTCTTTCACAGTGATCAGAATCGTATCTTTCGCCTCCACCTGATCGGCCAGGATCAGCTTCGCAGACAGAGTCTCCACATATTTCTGAATATACCGTTTCAGAGGTCTCGCTCCATACACGGGATCGTAGGCATTCTCCACGATAAACTGCTCCGCCTCCGGTGAAAGCTCAATATCCAGTTCCCGATCTGACAGCCGTCTGTTAAGATCGTCCACGATCAACCGAATGATACCGCCGATATTCTCTTTGGTAAGCGGCTTAAACAGGATCGTCTCATCCAGCCTGTTTAAAAATTCCGGGCGGAAGTGGTTTCTCAATTCCCCCATAACAAGTGTTTCTGTTTCCTCTGTGATCGCGCCCTGCTCATCAATTCCATCCAGCAGATAATCTGCTCCGATATTGGAGGTCATGATCAGGATCGTATTCTTGAAATCCACCGTCCTGCCTTGAGAATCCGTGATCCGACCATCGTCCAGCACCTGCAGGAGTACATTGAACACATCGGGATGGGCTTTTTCAATCTCGTCAAAGAGAACCACAGAGTAGGGCTTTCTTCTGACGGCTTCCGTCAACTGACCGCCTTCCTCATAGCCCACATAGCCGGGAGGTGCGCCAATCAGCCGTGATACAGCATGCTTCTCCATATACTCACTCATGTCAATACGGACCATGTTTGTCTCATCGTCAAAGAGAGATGCCGCCAATGCCTTCGCCAACTCTGTTTTTCCCACGCCTGTAGGTCCCAGGAACAGGAAGGAACCGATGGGCTTGGTGGGATCCTTGATCCCTGCCTTGGAGCGAATAATAGCATCTGTTACCTTTTCCACACCTTCGTCCTGTCCGATCACCCGCTTATGCAGCTCCTCATCCAGATGCAGCGTCTTATTGCGCTCACTCTCCGTCAGCTTGGAAACCGGAATTCCCGTCCAACGGGAGATAATTTTTGCAATTTCTTCTTCCGACACACTCTGATGCACCAGAGAAAGCTCCTCCCTGCCGACACGCTCCTCCTCGATCTCCAGCTGCTGCTTCAGGGAAGGCAGTTTGCCATAGCTTAACTCCGCCGCCTTCTCATAGTCGCCGTCCTGCTGGGCGATCTGAATCTGGCTGTTCACATCGTCAATCTCTTCCCGGATCTTAGACAGCTTTTCCACGGAAGCCTTTTCGTTCTCCCACTGCGCCATCCGGTTTTGCAGTTCTTCCTTCAGTTCTGCAAGCTCTTTTTGCAGATTGGCGAGACGCTCCCGGCTCAGATTGTCGTCTTCCTTTTTTAAAGCTGTTTCTTCTATTTCCAGCTGCATCACCTTGCGACGCAGCTCGTCTAACTCCGTGGGCATGGAATCCAATTCCGTCTTGATCAGCGCACAGGCTTCGTCCACCAGATCGATTGCCTTGTCCGGCAGGAATCGGTCGGAAATATAGCGGTTGGACAACACTGCCGCACTGACCAGCGCATTGTCCATGATCTTCACACCATGATAGACTTCATAGCGCTCTTTCAGCCCTCGCAGAATGGAGATCGTATCCTCCACCGTGGGCTCCTCCACCATGACCGGCTGAAAACGCCGCTCCAACGCCGCATCCTTCTCGATATACTGCCGATATTCATCCAAAGTCGTCGCGCCAATACAGTGAAGTTCCCCCCGCGCCAGCATAGGTTTTAACATATTGCCCGCGTCCATGGCGCCGTCCGTCTTTCCCGCTCCCACGATGGTGTGCAGTTCATCGATAAAAAGAATGATCTGTCCGTCGCTGTTCCTCACATCATCCAGCACCGCTTTCAGACGCTCCTCAAACTCGCCCCGGTACTTGGCGCCCGCCACCAGCGCCCCCATGTCCAGAGAAAATATCTTCTTATCTTTAAGGCCCTCCGGCACGTCTCCTCTGACAATCCTCTGTGCCAGCCCTTCCGCAACCGCCGTCTTGCCCACGCCGGGCTCACCGATCAGCACCGGATTGTTCTTCGTCTTACGGGACAGAATGCGGATCACATTACGGATCTCGGAATCCCGTCCGATGACCGGATCCAGCTTCTGACTTCTCGCCCTTTCCACCAGATCCTGCCCGTACTTTTCTAACGTATCATAGGTAGCTTCCGGATTGTCCGAGGTCACCCGCTGATTGCCGCGTACAGTGGAAAGCGCCTGCAAAAACCGCTCTCTCGTGATGCCAAACTCCCGGAAGATCTCCTTGATCTCCCGATTGGGATGCTTAAGCATCGCAAGGAAAAGGTGCTCCACCGACACATATTCATCACTGAGCGCTTTCGCCTCATCCTCCGCACTGATGAGGACTTTGTTCAGATCCTGCCCAATGTAGATCTGACCGCCCTGCACCTTCGTGCGCTTGTTTAAGCCCTGCTCCACGCGGTTTAAGAAGTATTCCTTCTGTATCTCCATCTTTTCTATGAGCTTTAGGATCAGGCTGTCATCAATCGTCAAAAGACTAAATAACAGATGTTCTTCTTCAATCTCCTGATTGCCGTACTCATAGGCAAGCTTTTCACACTGTTCTACTGCCTGTATGGATTTCTGTGTAAATTTTGTGAGATTCATAATAGCCTCCTCTCATCTGTTCTACTTACACTATCACAATACAGCGAATTGTTAGCACTGTCAAGAGGTGAGTGCTAATTATTTTATAAAATCTTTCAGATACACCTCCATAGAACGGTTCATCTCGTTGGAGAAGTCTGACTCATACTTTCTCTTCCAAAAGGCTTCCATCCACTCCTCATAAGTTTTCTCTCCCGTCCGCTCCGCAAACATTTCACGTATTTCCCGGCCGCTTTTATCCTGATAACCGTTCTCACAGACAATATCCGATACCTTGAACCGCTTCGGCTTCTCCCGCCCCTTCTGCTGCTCGGTTGGATATCCGAAGACAAGCATACAAGCAGGATACACATACTTTGGTATCTGCAAAAGCGCCTTCATATCCTCCGCATTTTCCATCACATCGCCGATATAGCAGGAGCCAATTCCCAGACTTTCCGCGGCCGTCACCGCATTTTGCGCGGCAATCAGCGCATCCTCCACCGCAAGGAGCAGATCGCCCGGACCGGGTTCCCGCGGCTGCAAGCCCGCCTCCTCATAAAAGGAAAGCCATTTTCTGCAGTCCGCGCAAAAGACCAGCACCAGCTTCGCTTTCGCNATAAAAGGCTGATGATCGCAGAGTTCNGCAAGTCTTTCCTTTTTNCTCTGATCCGTGATATCAAGAATGGTATACAACAGCTGACACCCTGCAGAGGGTGCCTGCAGNGCCGCATACAAGATGTTGTNCTTATCCTNNTTTGTGATCTCTTCCTCGGTAAATACGCGAACCGATTTTCTCATCTGCAATGCACGCAGTATTTCGTTCATGCTCAATCCTCCCCTACTGTTAANTTACTATTATTATATATAATCATCCCCNANCTCACAATCNGACAATATGATAAAACAATTGAAAAAANCCCCTCTTTCTCTTACAATAAACATAAGATCACAGTGCCGTGCANGGGAGGNATTTTCTTTATGTATCACGCAAAAAAGATCGGCGTATTTATTTCTCATATATTCGGTGCCTATCAGCAGGGCGTATGCCAGGGCATCATTGACAAAGCTTCAGAATACGGCTACACCACTGAAATATTCACTTCCCTGGATGGCGAAAACCTCGGCACCTATGAAAATGGCGAGGAAAGCATTCTGCGAATCCCCAATTATGACAGCTTNGACGGCATTATTTTTGCCTCTGACACCTATGTATCNGCCAGTTTAAAACAAAAAATCCTGAATAAANTNCAGACCCTCNCCTGTCCTGTCGTGGAAATCGCCGTGACAGACAATCATTTTCCATCNATNTCTTTGGAAAACAACTCGATGGCNGGCGAACTGACCACTCANTTTCTCACTGTGCACCACGCNTCCCGNGTNTGTTATCTGGGCTGTTCAGAGGAAACNNCCTTTGCGGGCCTGCGGGAAAACTACTATACAGAAGCTATGAANANAGCGGGAAAGNCACCGGGCGAACATGATATTTATTACTGCGGATACGATATNTTGTCGGCAAAAGAAGCNCTTACTTTTTTCTGTGAAGCCGGAACGCCGGAGGCTGTAGTCTGNTATAATGACCGACTGGCTCTGCTGTTTCTTGCCGCCGCNCTTTCNGCCGGATACCGCNTCCCGGAGGACATTGCTCTGACAGGCTGTGATGACACCCCGGAAGGCCATAATACCTCTCCGAGGCTCACAACGATTTCCTTTCCGGTCTATGACCTGGGAAGAACCGCTGTGGAAAATCTGCTCACCTTGATCCGCGGAGGCGNCCTNCCGNCTGTTACCTTCCTGACAGCGGAACCGATCATACACAACTCCTGTGGCTGTAAGTCCTCTGAGAACAGTAACTCNGTCTTTTTCACGAGAGAGCTGTCCGACCGNATTGCNGCCNTNGAAANCTCCATTTTCGGNTCTATTGACATGTCCTCCTCCTTACAGCACATTGCNGACCTTGACGATGGNCTGGATCTGTTGGAANAGTTTGTGCGAAAGATAGAAGAATGCCAGGCATTTTATCTNTGNCTTTATTCTGACTGGGATTCGGTTTCCAGCCATATTCTGACCCTCACAAACAACGANGAATCGCTTGCGGATACCGANACTATTTTATTGAAATTTGCGTTGAAAGANGNAAAGCGGCTCCCGGAATGCAGTTATCGGAAAAANAATCTNTTNCCCGACTANATTTACGACGGNTCCGACTGCTCCTATATTTATATTCCGCTGTTTTTTGAAGAGAAAGAATTCGGCTACATTGCCCTTTCCTATAAAGACAATCGNATNGACCACCANTTTCAGTTAATACAATGGCANATCAACATAANCCATATGCTGCANAGCATCNGCCAGGCCAAACGCACCGGCATGTTNGTAGCNCANCTTGAAGATATTTACATGAAAGATTCCCTGACCGGGCTTTATAATAAGCACGGATACNATCATTTTGAGGAACAGNTNNTAAACCGTGCCATCTCTGAAAATCTGCCTCTCACGGCATTTATGATCGACATGGANGGGCTGAAAATNATCAATGACACCTTCGGACACAGCGAAGGAGATTTTGCCATTCAGGTAGTGGGACAGGCTCTGGAAAGCACTGCCGANGAAGGGGACCTGTGCGCCCGTTTTTCGGGGGATGANTTTTATATGCTCACTGTNGGGCTNTCTGAAAAAGANGCAAAGCTCCGNGCNGANTCCATAANATCCTATCTTCACAANTACAACCGNTTAAGCAGNAAANAATATCAGATTTTCTGCAGCTGCGGTTTTGCCTCCGCACAGCCTTCNTCCNCATTTACTTCGGAACACATTCAGGAATTATTTGCCGAAGCGGATCGGANAATGTATGAGGNGAAAACCAGACATCACGCNGCACNCACCTGATNANATATNANCTNCTTNTACCCCCCCCCCCNGAAAAAATATCTGTCAACTTTTCACCCCCCCCCCGGAAAATTCTGCCTTTGCGCATTTTTCCGGTACTCGCTCGGCGACACACCGCAGGAGGCCTTAAAGATTTTCATAAAATGCTTCTCATTGTCATATCCGATTTTTGCACTGATNTCANNNATCCTCAANTCNGTTTCNGCCANCAGTTNCTNCGCTTNNTNCATNCGGATTNCCTTNANNTAATTNACAAAATTGCTCCCTGTATANTCTTTAAAAAGGGANGAGAACAGCGAGTAATTCATAGANATATGGTTTGAGACAACCG
Organism: Lachnospiraceae bacterium; assembly: GCA_014804615.1. Taxonomy (GTDB): domain Bacteria; phylum Bacillota; class Clostridia; order Lachnospirales; family Lachnospiraceae; genus UBA3282. The sequence continues at coordinate 83,385 of JAAUZL010000019.1, read as the reverse complement.
CCATATTCAGATCCTTGTCATAGTTGTCCTGAATATACTCTATCGCCCGCTTGATTTTCTGNTGGTTCTTATTGGNGTCAAAACGGCTGTTGATACGTTCGTGAAGATTCAAAAGCCATTCCATAAATTCTGTCTGCCAGACAGCTAATGTCGGAAAACTGTAGTAATCTGCCAGCCTTTTCAAATTTTCTTCCTCATCCGTCAGCATGTTCCGATAGGTCTTTCTGACTTCCCGGAAGAAATGATCCATACAAACCGAAAAATCTCCCGGCGTGACCCATTCATTCTTTACTGCATAAAACAGTCCATTCCAGGTTTTTACCAGTTCCTCCGTCTTATCTGTTCCGGGAAGCTGTACTCTGCGNAGTTTCATTTCCTCTCCAATATGTCTTTTCCCCTGTTCATAAAAATCTTCGGGAATACGCTTCCTGCCCTCTCCNGCCCGATAAACTGCTCTGTTTGTACAAAACGCATAGCGTCTTGCATCCACCGCGTCCCGATAGGCGTCTCTCAATTCACGAATCCCACTGTGAAGCGTACTGATTCCNACATATGCCTGATCCAGCTCATTCTTTAAAAGAAACTGTGCGTTTTTTTCCGAANCAAGGTACACATCATANCCTTCGACGTTATGCAGATAAATATACTGCTCCTCCACAGGCTTCGTATCTTTTGGGTTTACGGCATAGACATAATAGGCCCGCAGATCAAATGTACTTTCATACTCTGACTGCATCGTGTTAATCTCATCTTCCGTTATCTTCTCGTTTAACATCAAATATTTTAACTGCTGGTGTCCCAGCCGTTTGCTGGTCCNGCTGCTCTCCCGGCTATCTGTAATCTCCTCTTCCAGCTTCCTCATAATTTCCTGCAGCTTTTCCCTCTCTATGGGCTTTAAAAGGTACTCGCGCGCACCCATGCGAAGCATTTCCACCGCATAGGAAAAATCGGCATATCCGCTGACTACTACAATAATCGGTTTATCGGGAAGCTCCTGCATTTTCTGTACCAGCTCAATCCCGTTCATTTTCGGCATATGAATATCTGTAAACATCACNTCCACTTTCTGACTCTGCAGNATTTCAAACGCCATCTCACCGTTGTTGCACTCCATGATCATCTCAACCGGGACACCGCTTCGCTGAATCATNGTCCGNATTCCCTGCCGTATCATCTTTTCNTCTTCCACGATCAAAACCGTNTTCATCGCTGTTCCCTTTCCCTANTTCTGCATTGGCACACACACNGTAACCTTCGTATANCATCCCNNCNTGGAATCAATGCCGATNCCNTATTTTTCTCCNAAACTCATACGGATTCTGTCCTGTACATTNTTCANNCCGATACCGTTTCCGGANCCNCCGTCNGTCTCAANCTCNCCTGCTATCTTTNTCTTTAACCNCTCNNCCTGNTCCTCGCTCATNCCTTTTCCGGCATCGGTGATCTCGATAATACAATCTTCCCCCCGCGCAAAACCTTTGATGTAAATATTNGTGTCCTCCGCCANTTCCTCAATTCCATGATAGATTGCGTTCTCAACAATCGGCTGCAGAGACATTTTCGGTATTTTCTGCNTTAAGATCTCCTCCGGCAGATTCAGGGACAGATAGATCTCATAGTCAAANCGCAGATTGATCAGCGCCAGATAATTTTTGATATAGGCAAGCTCTTCCTCCACCATCACATCGTTCGACACCCATTTCATACTGTAGCGGAGCAGATTCCCNAGNGATGTGATCGCNTCGGANATCGCATACTCCTCNTCNATCTCNGCCATCATTTTGATGGATTCCAGGACATTATAAATAAAATGAGCGTTGATCTGATTTTGCAGGGCACGAATTTCCGCATTCTTTGTCAAGATNTCCCTGTCGATATTCTCTTTCATGAGCTGCTCGATGCGGTCCAGCATTTTGTTGATCTGCTCTCCCAGCTCNCCCATCTCATCGTTTCCNNNNTTTTCAATNCTTACNCTCANATCNCCCTTCTGTACCNCNCGTATGGATTTCAGGATATCATAAAAATGCCGCAGAAGCCGCATNACGATCCAGTGGATCAAAAAAGCCAGCCCGACAATAAGCACCAGCATGATCACCACAAAGCTGTTCCGCATNCGATANACATAACGCACNGCTTCCGTGATATCCTTTACGGATACCAGAGTCCCCTGCATTTCCCGGATATAAGAATAGGAAACAATAAGATGTTCTCCGTTCTGCTTTATATATTCCGTATGGATGCCGTCTTTCTCAAATCCCTTTTCCATTTTGGCCCGCACAAACTCCGCGGAACTTTCCTGCTCATTATCGCCAAAATACAGATTCCCCTCCTCCGAGATAAAACAGCTCCACTCGTCTTCGATCGTCTCATACAGGGAAGGAAAAATATCCTCTATTGCGACTGTCGTCTCGATCACGCCGATCAGTCCGGCTTCATAATCTTCCACATTCGTTACAAGGGACGCAATTTTCGTTCCCTCACGGTTATCAAACAGCCTGTCCGGATAGTTATAGTGCCACCCCGTATAATCCGGCTCACCCGCCCAATCCATTTTATTCATACGGGAACGACTGTATAAAATGGGCATCATTTCCTGCACATTGTCATTGACCGCATAGACACGCACACCGTACAACAATGTGTTGTTATAGACAAGCCTCTCCAACGCGGCAATGTCTGAGTGATAAAACGCCACCAGTTCGTCCGTCTGTATCTGCTCCTGGCGTGCTGTTTGGCGGAGCATCTGCAGAAGGGGCTCATCATTCAGAAAAAACTGCGTCGTCATATTGACAGAATCAATATTATCCAATAAAGTATCCTGACTGCGCTCCATCATATACTGCATATAGTTCCGGTTTTCGCTGATGACACTTTTCTCCATATTATAAAACAAAACGCCTGCCATAACGGAAATCGGCAAAATAACAAGGAAAACAATAACCAGCGTAAACTTCCCGTTCAGTTTTAGTCCGCTTAACTTTTTCATCCAATCCGTTTTCATCATTTACTGCATTCCCAGCTTTTCTTTCGCCTTCTCCATCAATTCCGTCTTCACCGCCTGCACTTCCTCAAAGCCATAAGCTTCTCTCTGCTCCAGAAACTGGGCAAATATTTCATCAAAACGCTCCTCCGACTCCGCAAGCAGCAGTGCGGGCAGTGTCTCACTCCATAGCGCTATTATTTTATTCTCTGCAAAAGCCTCCTTTGAGCCATACGGAAGAAAAGAATCATACTGTCCATTATAAACCGCATACGGATAAGACCATTCCGAAACCTGTCTCAAAGGCTCCGCTGTCTCCTGTTTCCATTGCAGCTGCGTCACATCATCCTGCAGCATCCAATAGGTGTCATCCGCACCATACAATCTGTCATATTCTGCACGGTCAGAGTTTAAAACCGCCTTGACATCTTCCTTCACTACCGGCTTCCCATCCACATAATCAAAAGTCTCCCCCTCCACGCCAAGACAGATGCGAAGCTGACCCTGTTCACTGAGCAGATAATCCAAGAAGGCAATGGCGCGCTCCGGGTTCTCACAATTTTTTGATATCAGGGTAACTGTCCATCCATTGATCCCGGTAGTGGTGAGCGTGTGATCGTCACCCGCCGCATTTTTTGGCCCGTCTACCGCAAGATAGATCCGGTCCGGGTGATTCACATAGAGTTCCTTTTGCTGTGTCACCATATCCGTAGACTGATAGATCATGCAGAAATATCTTCCTTTTGCCAGCTTTTCTTCCATCTGGGTTCTCTGGTCGATAAAAATATCATTGGCAAGCAGACCTTCCTCTCCGAGTCTGCGAAACATTTTCAGCCAAATGATATAATCCTCGTTCGTATAGCGATCATAGACCCTGCCGTTCTCCTCAAAAGGCACCGCCAGAAAGTTCATCAAATATTTGTCAAAGGACACATTTCCCTGATCGTTAAAGACATGGGCTCCCACCGGAATCAGCGGCTCCCCGTCCACCGTCGGAAACATTTCGTACGCTTTCTCCACCGCTGCCTGAAATCCCTCCGGCGTCGTCATGTCAGGGCTTCCGATCGCCTCATAAATATCTTTCCGCACCAAAAAAGTCTGATTGGAGCCGATATTGTCATGCTCCTCCAGATCCTTTGCGCTGTAGCTGGAATTGGGATAGGAATAAATGTTCCCATCCTCCTGCGTGTACCAGCTGACCGCATCGGCGTTGCTGACCTGATAAAAACAGGGATCATATTCATCCGCAAGCGCGTTTAAGGCATAGACCATATCCCGGTCTATCATCTCATTGATCTGCGGCTCCCACCAGCCAAGCGTAATGAAATCCGGCAGAGAATTCGCGGCAATCAGCGCATTCAGCTTCTCGCTTTCGTTCCCGCCGGGTGTAATAAAGCGCAGGCTTACCCCTGTCTCCTCCGTAATTTTTCTGGAAACAATATTTTCTCCCCAGTCAGCCGCAAACCACGAATAATTGATATACCAGTCAAAGTCAACCGGTTCTCCGGCATATTTCTGCCAGGCCGGAGCATCTTCATCCAATAAACCCGGCTCCGGCTCCTCCGATGTCTGCTCATTCTCTGCACAGCCCATCCCAAGCAGACATAGTAAAATCAAAAAAATAGTTGTCAAAACACTTTTTTTGTTTTTTCTTTTCACTTTTATCCTTCCGTTCCTGCAATCTTCCATAAATATTCCTATTATATAGTATAAAGCTATTAACATTCTATTTCAACGGCTTTACACCATCCGAGCACAACAAAAGGCAGTACTCCGTCAGGATATACTGCCTTTTATCTCTTCTATTTTTCCTGTGTTCTGTTTTATTCCTTCACGCTTCCTGCCGATATACTACTGATAATGTATTTAGAGCAGAAGCAGAACACGATCAGGATCGGTACTACAGAAATGGCAACGCCCAGATAGATCGCGCCCTGATTCTTCTGCAGATCCGTCGCTGCATTCAGTGTACTTATCATAACCGGCAGCGTCATCTTTTTCGGTGTATTTAATAAGATCAACGGCACCAGATAGTTGTTCCAGTTACCGATAAAGGAACCGATCGACATGGTCGCGATACCGGGCGCCATGATCGGGAGCACTATCTTATGGAAGATATGCAGCTCACCTGCACCGTCGATTCTTGCCGCCTCCAGCAGAGCCTTGGATAATGTGGACTGCACATACTGGCGCAGGAAGAACACTGTGCCGGGCGCCGCGATCGCGGGAATGATCAACGGCAGATAAGAATCCACCATATGCAGCTTCTGACAGAGATTGTAAAATCCGATCAGACTCAGCTGCGCAGGAATCATCATAAACACTACGAGTATTTTAAACAGCCAGCCATTGCCCTTAAAGCGATATACCGCCATAGCATACGCCGTGATCGACGAGAAATAAGCTGTCAGTATGGTCGCCGGTATGGCTACCAGAAGGCTGTTTTTAAAACCCAAAAACAGATTCACATATTCAAACAGCGCCGTCCAGTTCTCAGCCAGATGATTGCTGGGAATGAGCGTAAAAGAATGGGTGATCTCCACGCCGCTTCTCGTCGCATTCACCATCATCAGCAGAAACGGGAGGAAGCATATCAATGCAAGCAGAATCAGACAAGCATAAATAATTCCTTTTTTAACCTTCGTTGCCATACTAGTCATCCTCCCTTCCCAATGTCTTAAACTGGATGATGGACACGATCAGAATAATAAAGAACAGCGTGTAGGCGATCGCCGAAGCGTATCCCACCTGATGCGTCTCAAAACCAAACTTGTAAAGATACATAACCGCTGTCTGCAGGCACCCCGAAGGCTCTCCCGCCGTGTTTGGCGCAACGCCGTTCATCAGGAAGGGCAGGTCGAACAGCTGCAGGCCGCCGATCAGGGAAGTCACGAAAACATAAAGCATGATCGGTCGAAGCAAGGGCAGTGTTATCTTTGCAAACACCTTCCATCTGCCGGCGCCGTCGATGGCCGCCGCTTCAAAATAGTCTGTCGAAATGCCCTGTACGCCTGCCATCAGCATGATAAAGGAATTACCGAACCACATCCAGGCACCGATCACCGAGATCACATAAGGCGCCGTTCCCGTAGACCCAAGCCAGTTGACCTGCTCTTTCGTGATTCCCAGTGTCAGCAGAAGCTGGTTAAAGCTGCCGTACTTCCAGTCAAGCAGTGTCTTAAACAGAAAGGCCACGGAAGTCGCCGCGATCAGATTCGGCAGATAATACACCGCTCGAAAGATCCCTAATCCACGGATCTTGTATTTAATATCGCTGAAGATCACCGTAAGCAAAAAGGCCAATCCCAGCTGAAGTATGATATTCACACCCCATATTTTTATGGTGTTTTTCAGAGCTCTCCAGAAAAATTTATCCTTAAAGACCCTTATGTAGTTGTCAAGTCCTGCCCATGTCGCATCTCCGAAACCTTTATAGTTGGTAAAACTCAAATAGAACGTGCGCAGCACCGGATATACGTTGAACGTCAGAAAGACGATCACAAAAGGCAGCACAAACAGATAGGCTATTCGATTCAAATCTCTTTTTTTTGCTTTCCCCGCATTTGTTTTTGCCATATTTCCCTCCGTCTCACAGAGCAAAGGGGGCCGCGCCTGGCTGCCCCCTCCTCCCCTCAATCATTATCTGTTAACCGTGATTTCCGGATATGTAGCCTCAATCTGGTCATAGAACTCGTTCCATGCCTCTTCCTTGTTCATCTCACCGGTCTTGATCGCTGTGGTCGCTCTTCCCCACTCGTCACCGATAAACTTGTCATATCTGGTAACCTTGGAATAGTCGATGCCCTTTGCCTGCTCCAGCCAGAACTTATAGAGCTGCTGTCCGCCGTAAACTTCGTTTGCGTCATCCGCATGAGCCTCCAGTACCGGGATCAGAGATACGGTATCACCCTCGGATTTCTCGATCCACCAGTTTGCAGTGTCCTCATTGAGGGTACAGAACTTCAGGAAATCCCATGCCTGCTCTTTTCTATCGGACAGGGAAGAGATACCGATGAAAGTACCACCACCGAAGCCGTAAGCCGGACCGGAGCACACGCCCCACTTGCCGGAAGTATCCTGCACATTATCTCTCATGGTAAGCACACCCCAGGAAGGAAGACCGAATGCAAACACTTCTGTCTTATCCATGCCGGCTGTTGCCTCTGCGAACTGCTCTGCATCCCATACGTTTACGGAATCATCCGCATAGTTCTGGATATCTGCGGAAAGGATCGGCACCTCGCCTGCCATTGCCTGATACCAGGGAGTGGACCACTGGTTCGCATATGCTGTGTAATCATCCTGGTAAAGGGAAATACAGAGATTCTGATACTCTTTTCTTCCCTCATCCACATTCAGCACGCCGTCGATTACCCAAGCCGAGTCGCCGGAGAAATAATTGATCTCCGCATCGGAAGCAAAAATCCGATAGCCCGCATCCTTCAATGTCTGAGCTGTATTCAGAATGGTCGGATAGTCAGCAAACAATTTGCCGATTTCATCGGGATCATCCGTGCCGAACACCGTCTGTGCAATGTCTCTTCTGTAATAGATACCCGCCGGTGTGATCTGATAGGAGATCGCTCTCTGAATGCCATCCGAATCCTGTCCAACCTCCCAGACATAATCCACGATCTGATCTGCGTAATCCTGCGCATTGTAGGGCGCCTGGTTCAGATCCTCAAAGTAACCCGCATCGTAAAAATCCTCCAGCATCTGCGGCTCGCCTACGATGATATCAGGTTCTTTCTGTCCGCCGTTTAATGCTGTCTGCACCTTAGTCACATAGTTAGCCGGCTCGATGACAACCGTCTCCACATCATTGCCTGTCTTTTCCTTATAATATTCCGCGAACTGCTCCAGATCCGCTGCTAATGTCCAGACTACCAGTTTTTCTCCGCTTGATGATGCGGTGTCGGCTGCTGCTCCGTCATCTCCTGCCGCTGCTCCGTCATCTTCTGCTGCCGCACCGGAAGAAGCGCTTCCGCTGTCACTTCCTGTGCTGCCGGCAGATGATCCGCCGCCACAAGCCGTCAATCCAAATACCATGGTTCCGGCAAGCATGATTGCCATCAGTTTTTTCAGTTTCATAAAATATCCTCCTTTTTGTTTCCAACATTTCTTATTGTTGTCTCTTGATAAGTTGATTATATATAGGTATCACTTTGGTTATAATGTCTCAAATTTTACAAAGGTATCATTTTTTCAGTAGCAGATTGTCTGAATGGAATGCGGCCCGATCACGGTTTCCATTCCGCATCCTGCTTCCCGTATGGTGACCGGGACTTCCTCATTCGTCTTATTCAGTAAAACAAGCACTTTTTCCCCGTTCGGATTCCTGAACGCAGTCACCTCCACCGCATCTGTGTATCTCGTCGTACCGATCCTTACAGCTCCCGGCTCGATGTAGCGGCTGAAATGTCCTATATAATAGTAGGTCAGACGCTTTTCATAGGTATCTTCTTCCGCATTGCACATGATCGGAGCCGCACAGAAATTACCCACATGATTGGGCCCGCCCTTTTGATCCAGGAACAGATTCCAGTCATAGGATGCGCTGATACCCGCATTCAGGTTCCCCAGAATGTCATGCGCATACATTTCCGCCTTCTCCACCTCGCCTGAATCTGCGAATCGGGAATACTCCACACATCCTTCCGTAAAAAACACCTCTTTGTCGGGATATTTCCTGCGGATCAGTTCTATCGCGTCAAAATGATCCCCCGTATACCAGTGCAGCGCCGCGCCCCGGATATACTTCCCGGTCTCTTCGTCCGCCGCCACTTCCTTAAAACGCTGGTATGCCTCCTCCTTGTTGTGATCCCACACAAAGATACCTATATCCGAAAGTCCTTCTCGTTCCAGCGCAGGTCCCAGGTGCTCTCTTACGAAGACCGCTTCCTCCTCCGATGTATAAATGCAGGAATCCCAAGTCTGTACTGCCATAGGTTCGTTCTGCACCGTCAGGAATCCGATCGGTATTCCTGCCTCCCGATAAGACTTGATGAACTTTACAAAATATGCTGCCCAGGCCGGATAAAACTCTTCCTTCAGCTTCCCGCCGTTATTCATCTCCCCGTTTGTCTTCATGAATGCCGGCGGAGACCAGGGTGATACCAGAAATACCATATCCTTCCCGGCTTCCTTCTGCGCATCCTGAATCAGGGGAATGATCTCCTCGAAGTCATGGGCGATGGAAAAAGTCGTGAGTTCCGCATCCCCGTCCTCCACATAAGCATAATTTCCCAGCGCAAAATCACAGCTGTTCATATGAACCCTGCCCAGATGATAGCGAAGTCCTTCCTGCCCAAAATATGCCGCCGCAAGCTCTTTCCTTTTTCCTTCACTCATACCGGCATAATTGTGCGCCGCGCTCTCGGTAAACGCCCCGCCAAATCCTCGTATTGTCTGGTACTCCGCATCGGGATACACATTGATGACATGCATACAATCCTGTACTGTCCCCGACTCATGCACGGTCTCCTCCCACATTTTTCCGGCACTGTAATCTGTGATAATCTGTCTGATCTTACCCATTTGTAATCACCTCATACCTTTCCTGTAGATTGTTCTTTCTCTTTTATCCAAGCAGAATTTCGATCCGTTCTACCCGTCTTGCCCGGACATCCTCCGCCAGCTTCCCGCTGACACATTCCGCATTCACATTGACCTCGTTCTTATTTTTATAGATAAACTTCATATCTTTCACCGCATAAGTTCCCGGTATATAATCCCTTTTTTCTTCCATTCGGTATTCGACTGCAATCTCACCAAGAAGTGTAGCCAAAACTACTCTATCCTCCGGAATCAGATATGCCGGGATCGCCGGACTGGGCGAGAAGACAAGTTCATCATTCTTTAATCCGAACACATTTCTTCCGAACATCATCAGCTTCCACATACTGATAAATTCAATGGTGGAGCCAGAAAGTCTCGCCACAAATCCTTTCCCGTGAATCTTCTCGTTGGGATTTCTGCTGCTTGCAATAAAGGAAGAGTTTTCATATATACTTCTCCCGTAGATCTCAGGATCCAGGAACGGAACCGCCGCCATATGAAAATCTGCAAAAAATTCTTCATACATACCGCTTCTCAACAGTTCCAGCAGATACTTGTACTCCATATGCAGCCAGATCGACTCATTCTCCAGCCAGCCGGGCGTAAACGCGCGCGCTCTGCCAAGCTCATAGGATGCCTGTTCCAGAGAGGCATTTACCTTATACATGGATAACTTTCTGTCATACAGATCACTGTTCTTCACCTTCTCATACAGGCTCTTCTTGCTGTCCTTTGACATATCCAGTTTTAAATACCGTACCGGACCCTCCAAAAAGGCCGGAATGCACTTTACTTCAAATCGAAGCGGATAGATACCATCCTGTTTCTTTTCATATTCCGACACTTCATAGGAGAAATAAGTCGGGCAGACGCCCTCCCCATAAGCGCAGGCCTTTTCTATGCCATGCCTCACAACCGTCTCCCATTCTCTTAATACTGCCGCAAGCTCTTCACTCCGATAATCTCTTCTCTGACCCGAAATGCCTGCAAACGTCTTATCCCGGTAAAGCTCCTTCACATCATTAATGCGGTTCCAAAACGAAAGCACTTCTCCGTCTCCTGCCAGATTTTCTTTTTCCAAACGTACGATCAGCTGCAGTTCGTCAATAAAATTGGCAAGTTCCTCTGTGACTGCCACCTCCGCAGGATATTTTTCCAGTGCAGAAACTGTATAGTGCAGCATCCTCGCCAGTTCATATGTCTCCGCCATGGAAGATCCGAAAACGGCCGGCAATCCGTTCAACGCGTCATACCATCCCGGTTTTCCTCCCTCCATCTCAACGCCCATCCCATAGGCGTCCAGCGCGGCGAACTTTGCGGCGCATAATAAGAGCAGCTTTTCCATCAAGGTTACACGGATCACTTCTCCGCTGCCGAATTGTGCCCGGACCAGCTTCTCCTCCGTATTTCTCTTGCTCTCCTCATTCAATGCCTGATATTGGCGCAGCCCGTTCTCTGTCTCCACATAGCGTTTCTTTCGCTGATTGATGTTGATCTGGGAAAGGAAATAGGTGTAGTCCTCCTCATAAAGCATTTCTCTTTCCTTTTCCGGATTGATTTCCAGATAATCCTCTATCAGATCCAGATTATAGGTCCAATGATCACTCCAATATCCTTCCCCGAAGCTGCCGTTCACCATGCTGTCCGCAAAGTCAATGATCTGATAAAACAAAGGTTCTTTCCATTCTCCTAACACATCGTCTAACTTTGCCCACAATGCGCCCGGCGTAAACGGTCTGTCAACAAATTTTACAAGCTCTGCGGCCGCCGTATCATCCAGCTCCCCGAACAGGGTCTTTGCCTTTTCCTGCTCCAGCCTGTATGTAATCTTTTCCACACCCAGAGGATTATAGCCGTCCAGCTGGATCAGACTGTAAAATTCCTTAATGTTCTCTCTGTCGACAAAGGGTGCAAAGAATGTATCACAGCGCCGGTTTTGATTCACGTCACGGAAATTGCCGTTGCCCTGCGAAAAAAATTCCGGCAGCATGGAGAAATAGTTGTAATCCCGCTCCAGATCTCCGTGCTTTCTGGAATACACATAATACAGCTTGTTATTTCCCAGTAACATCGGATACCCGCCCCGAAGCACATTGTCCATATAGGTATATTGACAGTAGGTGTCAAAGCTCTCCGAAGCCGTTTTCGTCGCAATGCCGCTGCAAAGCTCCTCCATAAGGCTTTCCGCCTCTTCCCGTTTTTCTTCAAAATAGGCGCCGTCCTTTTTTTCTTCCATAAACTGCTTTAAGCACGCTTTGTTTTTCACCTGGCCGATGACTTCATACAGAACGATCGATTCGCCAGAAGCCAGGGGTTTCTGTGCGCCGTAGAAACTGCAAGGCAAAAGATTCATCGTATTCTGCTTCTGCGCATATACGCCCGAAATGCCATTCTCTGCAAAGCAAACCGCTGTTTGCAAAGAGCAATCATAAACAAAAATCGCTTCCGGATCGACAACCGGTTTTAACAGAGTTCCATCCTCCAAACACGCGAAGGAAAAATTACCGCTCTCAATTGCCCGCACCGCTGCCGTGTCTTCTATACTTGCCCGCACACGGAAAAAGGGCACATTCCCCTCCAGATCCTCCACCTGCATCCACGCTTTCGCAGTCTGCGTCATATTTTTCAGGTTGTCATCGTCTACGCCATAGGGGATCAGTGCCGGCATACCATCCAGAATTTCCAATGAAATCTCCCGATTCTCCTGATTCGTCACCGTCACTTTTCTGACAAGAGCGCCCACCTTCTCCCCCGGAAGCGTGAAATAATCTACTTTCACAAGCAGTTTTTCCGCTTCATTTACTTCCTGTATGGACAGGCCGTTCATTCCGATCTCCATCTTCTGTGCAAGCTTCTCTTCGGAAAAACATTCCATATACTTTCCGTCTTTACGAAGGAATGTGCGGAATCCCGTCCGCTTTACATTCTGATAGGCCACATGAGCCGGATAAAACTCCATGATCGCACTGTCCTTATTGTCCACACCAAAGCTGACCACACATTGACCGCGATTCACATAGTAACACCAGATCGGAATGCCCCGAACCCCTGCAATTCCCGGCAAAAAGCTCGCAAACGTTGACTTTCTGCCGTAATCTTTCATGATATATTTTTTCTGATCTTGTCTCATACTCACCCTCTTTTCATGCCTCCAGCAAAATTTCTATTTTATGTACGTCCTCGGAAAGCGCTTCTATTTCTGCCTTTCTGATCACTGCCTTAACCGCCGTTTTTTCGCTTACGCGCTGCTCTTTTGCAAGCACGACCTCTCTGCCGTCTATCGCCGCGTAACAGATGCGATAGTCTTCATACTCCAGCCCTTCCGGATTTTTCATGACGATGTGGAATTTCTTCCCCGCGAAAAGGAGTTCCATCTCTGCTTTTCCCTCATCATCAAACTGTTCTTTCATGAGTGCCGGAACGATCTCCAGATCTCCTGCTTTTCCTCTGACACCAAATACCTCTGTCACAACTGTCAGCATGTACCAGCTTGCCGCCCCGGTCAGATAGTGATACATACCTCGCCCTTTGGCGTTAAAATACTCCGGAATGCCGGGATAGATCTTACTCGTTTCAAAATCCATCGCCGTATCTGCCAAGGTCTGCAGCGCTTTATATCCTTTTCTTGCAAATCCTCGTTTGTACAGCGCATTGGCATACATGACTGTCATGTGGGAAAAGACCGCCCCGTTTTCTTTCTCGCCGTAGGCAAAACCAAACATTCTCCCCAGATCCGTTTTCATCTCATGGAAGTCCGTATTCAGGCGGTAGCCTCCCACATGCCTGTCATACAGATATTTATCCGTGCTTCTCGCAATGCTTCGAATCCGTTCTTCATCCGCCGTACCACCCATGATCGCAAAAACCTGCCCTGTCAGCATCATACGCACACCGCTCTCGTTCTCACCCTCCACCTGTCTGCCATGATTGTCGTAATAGCCGTTGAACCATCCGTCTCCGTCCTGATCCGTCACCCACTCCGTCTGATTGATATGATTTCTCATCCAATCCGCTTTTTCGCGCAGATTCTCAGCCAGACTGTCAATCTTGACGGCGACGGTCTTCCCGCTCACCGAATGTCGACATACCTCTCCGTATCGGGAAAGCACCTGATTCTTTTCCTCCCGGCTGTCATATTTTGTCCTGTCCATGTGCAAGAGCTGCAGCATTTCCTCCGCGATGAATATTTCCGTTTTTCCCGTCCTGTCTCCATAGCGCTCCAAATACTCCGCCAGATCATGCAAATTACCCGCATAGGCATTGGTGAATGCAACACTTTCGCCGCGCTCCTGCGCCATATCCAGCGCATCATTCCAGTCTGCCCCACGCAGTCGGCATTGGTTGTGCTCGCCGACCTCATAGAATGCACATAAATTCTGTAGGAGTAAATGTTCCAGAACGGTTCCGTAGTAAACGACGCCGTTTCTGTCCTTCTGCCGGCTGCCGTACGCATCATCCCACTGTTCATCTACCGCGAACCCGCGCTCCACCTGTCTGTCCTTAAAATACGACACTTTTTCCTCAAGTATCTCGATGTCCCCGGTCTGATCCATATACAGCTTCGTCGTCATAAAGGGCCACACACCGTGATCCATCCACACCCGCGTAATGTTATTTCTGTCTGCAATAAACTCTCCCTGTCCTGCGCCGATGATGGTGGCGTTTGTCCCGTCCATCCGCACGCCGCCAAAATTGTCTAAAAGCATCTGCCGTACGCCCTCCGGATTCATCAAAAGAAGAGCGAGACAGTCCTGCCAGAGATCCCGCCATCCACGGCCGCCTTTTCCGTAATCATGGTAGGGAAGGAAGGAACAGCCGTATATTCTCCGCAAGATAGGCTGAAAGCTCACCCATCTCATAAAATTGTCAAAATCCTGATTTCCCGTATGATACGTGATATTAACCTTTTCCTGCCAGTAAACCTTCGTTTTTGCTAATGCAGCCTCCACCTTGTCTGTCGTCCGGTACGCATTTATGATTTTCTCTATTTCCTCCGGGTTTTCTGTCGCCCCTAAAAGTATCGTAAAGGAGGTGCTTTTCTCTGGCTCAAGCACAGTCTTTGCAAACTTCAGACCGCCCACCGCCTCTTTCCCTTCTATCATCTTCCCTGCCGAGATACCCGGGTAATCTGCCCAAACGGCCCGCGGTCTGGTATAACTGCCGCCCTCTCCGATAAATTCCTCCGCCGTCGGAAAGAAAGCTTTGGGGGCCTCGCCCTCTCCCGTCACGCCGCAAACAAAATAACTGATGTTATTCTTCTGATGTCCCCTCTCATCAAAGGAGAGCGTCGGCGTAACCATCACCCCTTCCTCAACTACTCGGATACGGTGCAGCAGTGATGTGACATGCCTGTGATCCCGGATATTGTCCGCGCTTCTCCCGTAGATCGGAATGGCCGCCGTTGGCACAAACGCAATCGGTTTCTCTCCGACATTGGTCAGTTCCACCCGCATGATCTCCACATCATGATCCACCGGCACAAAGGAAGTTACCTTCGCTTTCAGCTGATATTTGCGGGAAATGCGTGTGACACTCTGCCACATCAATCCCGCCGTCATCGTGCTTTCGTCCTGCATATCCGTG
Organism: Lachnospiraceae bacterium; assembly: GCA_014804615.1. GTDB lineage: Bacteria > Bacillota > Clostridia > Lachnospirales > Lachnospiraceae > UBA3282. The sequence goes on along the minus strand of JAAUZL010000019.1, from coordinate 68,264 downwards.
AATTTATCCTGCTCCGCCTCCGCCGAGGCCCCTGTCGCAGACCAGTCTCCGATGTCCTCTATATGACACCAGAAATTCCTGGTGGAGCGGTTATTATGCAGATTTTCCACACTGACCGGCTCCAGAATAAATTCATTCTGGTTTCGTTTGCTGTCCCCTCCAAGGTCAGGTGTCAGCGCACTTTTGATTCCCTTTTCACCTGCTACCGGGAAATACTGATAACTGTAGTTCTCCGGCATATTCAGTACAAAAGTTCCCTGATCATCCAAAAAATGATATCCATCCATAGCTGGTCCCCTCTTTCCATTTCACTTTTTTGCTTTATTCCCCTACATTAAAAAGTTTGAATTTTTTACATTTTAAAGAAAAAAAAAGATACCCATAAGGTATCTTTTATCAGTTTGGTATCTTTTTTTTATTTCTTACACAGTACAAACGCCTCATACGCCTCCAGTGTGATTTCCGCGCCCTCATAGCTCCGCTCTCTGTTGGAGATCAGACAGGGGGCGCCCTGAAATTCTTCCGGGATGGCAAATGTCGTCTCATGGTCACAGAAGCTGCACACCACAAGCAGTTTCGTCTCTTCTAAAGTTCTGGTATAGGCGAAAAGCTCTTCGCTTTCCATAAGAAGCGGCTCATATTTCCCGTACACCATGACCGGATTCTGTTTTCTAAGCGCGATCAGCTTTTTATAGTAGTGAAACACAGAATCGGGATCCGCCGTCTCCGCTTTGGCGTTGATCTCCTTATAATTGGGATTGACAGCAATCCATGGCGTTCCCGTGGTAAATCCGGCATTCTCGGAATCGTCCCACTGCACCGGCGTCCTGGCGTTGTCCCGGCTCTTGAAAGTGATGCAGGGCCAGAAAACCTCATGGGAGAGCTGTCCCTCAGTGCACCACTCCCGATAGGCGTTGATGCTCTCGATATCCCGGAAATCATCGGGCGTTTGGAAAGGATAGTTGGTCATGCCCAGCTCCTCACCCTGATAAACATAGGGCGTACCCTGCAGCATATGCAGACAGGTGGCCAGCATCTTTGCGGACATTTCCCGATACTGAGGTCTGTCGTCCCCGAAGCGGGACACGGCTCTGGGCTGATCGTGATTGTCCCAGAACAAGCTGTTCCATGCCTTCCCATACAGATCGGTCTGCCAGCGGGACAAAGTCTTCTTCAAGGTTGTGAGGGGCATTTTCTCGTCTGTCCATTTTCCGTACTTGCCATCGCTCTCCACATGCTCGAACTGAAACACCATATTCAACTCATGGGCATCCTCCCCTGCGTACTGTTTCGCCAATTCGGTGGTCACGCCGGCTGTCTCACCCACGGTCATAATGTCATACTGAGAAAGTACCTTCTCGTTCATCTCCTGCAGATACTTGTGTACGTTGGGTCCGTGGACACAGTAAGGGCCGAAATCCCCGTACAGGCCGTTTATCTCCCCGTCCGGCATCTGGGCCGTCTTGGAGATCATGCTGATCACATCCATGCGGAAACCGTCAATGCCCTTGTCGCACCACCATCTCATCATGTCGAAGACTTCTTCCCGCACTTTGGGATTATCCCAGTTTAAGTCGGGCTGCTTTTTGGAAAAAAGATGCAGGTAGTACATCGCCGTCTCTTCGTCATACTGCCAGGCGGAACCACCGAAGCAGGCCCCCCAATTGTTGGGCGGGTTCCGGTCGTCCTTCCCGTCACGCCAGATATAGTAATCCCGATATTCGTTGTCTTTAGACTTACGGCTCTCCATGAACCACTTATGTTCGTCAGAGGTGTGATTCACCACCAGATCCATGACAATTTTGATACCGCGGTCATGAGCGCCTGCAAGCAGCGCATCGAAATCCTCCATGGTGCCGAACTCATCCATGATCGCGCGATAATCGCTGATATCGTATCCGTTGTCGTCATTCGGGGACTTGTAAACAGGGGAGAGCCAGATCACATCGATCCCCAGATATTTCAGGTAATCCAGCCTGCTGATGATCCCCTGCAGATCCCCAATGCCATCCCCGTTGCTGTCCATAAAGCTGCGGGGATAAATCTGATAAATAACTGCTTCCTTCCACCACGTTCTGTTCATCATGATTCCTCCATCTCCAACACTAATACCTGATACCCGTGCATGCGGATCACACCGTTCTCCTCCGCAATATCCGCATAGTTATTTAACAACACCTTCCGATAAGCCGCCGGGAGCACGATCTCCTGCCCCTGCCTCTGGTAATTGCCGATCACCAGCAGAGTCTTATCCCCTTTTCTGTAGTATGCCATCAAATTGTGCTTTTCTTCCCACACCGGTTCGAGCGCCCCGTACACGACAGTCTCTTTGTACGCGGGGTCTTTTCGAAGAGCAATCAGCTTTTTATAAAAATGAAGAACAGAGTTTTCATCCGCAAGTTCTGCCTCCACATTGATGTCCGCATAGTTCGGATTGACCTTAAGCCAGGGCGTACCGGCTGTAAATCCGGCATTCTCCCCGCCGGTCCACTGCATCGGTGTGCGGGCGTTGTCCCGACTGGAGCGGGCAATCACCTGCAGCGCCTCCTCCGGGGAAAGGCCTGCCTCCAACGCTACTCTGTACTCGTCCCGGGCGGAGATATCGTCCACCTCATCGATAGAAGATATGGGCACATTTTCCATCCCCAGCTCCTGCCCCTGATAGATAAAAGGAAGTCCCCGCAGCATAAAGTTTAATGCCGCCAGCATTTTCTTACTCTCCGGGCAGCAATCCCCCTCGGGAATATAGCGGCTGACACCCCTCGGCTCATCGTGATTCTCGATAATGTTGGACAAAAACCCGATTTCTTTCACCTTCGCCTGCGACTCAAAGCAACATCTCTTGTAATCGTCCGGGGTAATGGGCTTTGCGTCATACCAGCCCTTTTCGCTGTGGCCGAATATGGTTTCATTAAAGTCAAACATGCTGGAAAAATAACCGTTGTCCCCGATAAAATCCGGTATCTCCTCCGGCTTCTCGTTAAATACCTCCCCCACGGCAAAGGCATCGTATTTCTTGAAAGTGCGGTCCCGCATCTCCCCCAGGAACTCGCCGATTCCTCTGGCCTCCTGCAGCATGGCAAAAATACTGCAAAGCCCGTCATCCCGATCGGGCTCATAATCGTGGAAAGACAGCGGTTTTTTGATATTGATAATGGCGTCGATGCGAAAGCCGCCAAGCCCCCTATCCAGCCACCAGTTGATGTTTTTGTACACTTCCTCCCGCAGTTCGGGATTTTCCCAGTTCAGATCGGGCTGCTTTTTATGGAACACATGAAGATACTGCTTATCGGTGCCCGGCAGGTCCTCCCATACGGGTCCGCCGAAATAGGAACGCCAGTTGGTAGGCAGCTCGCCCTCCTTTTTATCTCTCAAGTAAAAATAACGGCCGTATTTTCCCTCCGGGTCTTCACATGCCTTCCGAAACCACTCATGCTCATCGGAACAGTGATTTACCACCAGGTCCATCAATATGTACATATTTCTCTTTTTTGCCTCGGCGATCAGCCGATCCATGTCCTCCATCGTGCCGAACCGGGGATCGATGCTGTAATAGTCCGAGATGTCGTAGCCCTGGTCAGCCAGAGGCGACTTGTAACAGGGAGACAGCCAGACAATGTCCACGCCCAGATCATGCAGATAATCCAATTTGCTGATAATGCCCGGAATATCGCCGATGCCGTCCCCGTTGGAATCATAAAAGCTTTTGGGATATATTTGATATGCTACTTTGTCATGCCACCATTTTTTGATCATACCGTGCCTCCTGCGTTTTTCTATACTCATACCCGCAAACACGCGCTTTCAGCGCTCTCTGTCCAATCTCATCGGATGCTTGCTAAATACATTTTACTGACACAGTGGCAGAATATCTTCCAATTATATGATTAAAAACTACGGTATTTTGACTTTTTGAGAACATTTCCTGTATTGTAGGGGTGTCATGCCGGAATGCTTACGGAATTCCCGCAGAAAATTGCCAAGATTGTTATAGCCGCATTCCATACAGACCTCCGTGACCGGCAGGTCTGACTCCTCCAGAAGTGTTTTCGCCTGCTTGATCCGGTATTCATTGATATATTCGATCGGAGAACTCCCGATAGCCTTTTTGAAAAGACGGCAGAAATACTGCTCATTCAGATTCACCTGTCCCGCCAGATCCGCAATATAGATCTTCTCCCGATAATTCTCCCTGATATAAGTCAGGGCGGTCTTGATACTCTCCACACGCTTGTCCATGTTCCTTTCCGTAGGTACAAACAGCCCGCTGCCGGAGAGTGTGGCGATGATATATAGCAGGGAAGATTTGATATATAATTGACTGGTCAAGTCATTTGTGACCAGACTGCTGTCCACAGCGAGAGAATCCTCCTGCGCCATCTGCCCGAAAGAGCGCATAATATCCAAAAACGCATCCCTGACAGGAGCAAAGGCCGGATGCTCCGGCATGATACAGCGAGGAAAGAGCAGCTTTCCCTTCTGCATGGGCTTGATCAGATGAATCTGCGCTTCATCGCAGGAATCGAAACTGAGAATATCGGTGGAAAAGACGACAGCATCCTCCCAGTGGCTCTCCGATGACTCGGTCATAATGCTGTGCAGTTCGCCGGGATTGAGAAAAAAGAGACATTCCGATTCCACCAGAAAAGCTTCCATATTGATTTCCAGCCGAAATTTCCCGCCGGAAAAATAGAGGATCTCCGCCTCATCGTGCCAGTGATGCTTCACCAGCCTGCCTTTTCCCTCAAAATGCGTCCGATAAATCGCACAGGGAAAAGAGCTGGTTCCGTGAGTACGGATTTCTTTTAGAAGAGAAGGCTGTTGTTCCATGTGAAGGCTCCTTTTTTCTTATAATTTTTCCATTCCGCACTTACAAGATATCTGTTGTGTCATATTGACAAGCCTGTCGTTTTTTAATTCTTTTTTAATCTTTATTGTGTAAATTTCTATTGTTTTTCTCTGTGATTATATGGTAAAATACTCCACAAGGACAACCGTGTTGCAGGGTGGGCTGACCCGATATTCCTATGGAATGGAGGTGATGCCTATGAAAAATCTTTTTGATTTTAAGGATATAATGACCTTTGGTCTCTTCCTTCTGGCATTGCTTACATTCGTTTTTACGTTTTGTAAGTAAAGCTACATAGAAAAACCACCCCTAAACTTTGGCCAAGCAGCGGGGTGGAATTTCTATCCTTAAATTTGGTCAACCCACCTTGTGGGCGGTTGTTCTTTTGATATGCTTATTATACCATACCTCTCCTCTTTTTCAAGAAAATTTTTACGGACATTTGACAATATCATAAAAGAAAATCCCCGTCTCATCCCATCAATGCTCTCAATTCTCCGTGCACCTTTCCATTGGACGCCACAACGCTTCCTCTCTGCAGCAGATTCAAAGGTTTTCCCTCGAAATCGGTCACCTGTCCCCCGGCTTCCGCAACCAGCAGCATACCTGCCGCAAAATCCCAGGGACTCAGCCGCGGCTCAAAAAATCCTCCGGTACGCCCGCATGCCACGTAAGCCAGATCCATCGCCGCCGAGCCCGTCCTGCGGATATCCTGGCTTTGTTCAAAGACACGCTGAATCCGTTCAAAATTATCCTTTGCCAGTTCCCTGTCATAGGGCGACGTGCCAACGGCAATCATGGTTTCCGCCAGGTCTTCAGCATCCGACACATGAATGGGCGTTCCGTTTAAAAAGCTTCCCTTCCCTTTCTCGGCATGATAGACGTCCTCCCGAAACGGATCGTAAACGATCCCCAGCGTGATCTCCCCTTTTTCATACAATGCAAGGGATACGACACTGTGCTGATAGTCGTGGATCAGGTTCGTTGTCCCGTCTATGGGATCTAAGATCCAATAGGTATCTCCGGTCATCTCATGAAGACCTTCCTCCTCTCCCAGAAACTGAATCTCCGGAAAAAGGTTTCCCAGCTCTTTCGCCAAAAATCCCTGAATATCCGTATCCACCTGGGTCACGTAATCCGCCGGCCCCTTCACTTTGATATGGCCTGCCCTCTCGCGGTTATCCACAAAGGTTTTCGTTGTCTTTACCAACGCAATGATTTCCTGTATGTCCATTTTTCTTTTATCCTTCTATTTTTTCCTCAATATCCTCCACCGGCTCTTCCAGTCCTTCAATCACAATTCCCTTCTTCTGTGCATAGTCCCAGAGCGCCGCATGGATGGCCTCCTCCGCCAACAAAGAACAGTGTACCTTCACAGGCGGCAGGCCGTCAAGAGCTTCCATCACAGCCTTGTTGGTCACCTGTAAAGCTTCCGTGACCGTCTTGCCCTTGACCAGTTCGGTCGCCATACTGCTGGTAGCCACCGCGGCTCCACAGCCGAAGGTCTTAAATTTCACATCCTGTATGACGCCCGCTTCATCCACATCCAGATACATGCGCATGATATCTCCGCATTTCGCATTGCCCACAGTGCCGACGCCGCTGGGATTTTCGATCTCTCCCATATTGCGGGGATTATTAAAATGATCCATCACTTTTTCACTGTACATATCTCAATCGTTACCTCCACTTTTCACATAGTCCTCATACAACGGCGACATGGCCCGCAGCCGTTCCACAATCTTTTTCAGCTCCTCCACCACATAGTCAAGCTCCTCCACTGTGGTCTCCTCCGACAAAGTGATCCGCAGGGAACCATGTGCGATCTCATGAGGCAGGCCGATGGCCAGAAGCACATGAGAGGGATCCAGCGCGCCCGAAGTGCACGCCGACCCGCTGGAAGCGCAGATGCCCCTCTGATCCAATAGAATAAGCAGAGACTCTCCCTCTATGAAACGGAAACAGAAATGGGCGTTGTTGGAAAGTCTGTCTTCCCGATGCCCGTTCAATCTGGTATAGGGAATCTCCGCAAGCACTCTGTCGATCAGATGATCCCGCAAAGCCGTCTCCTTCTTACGCCTCTCCTCCATCGTCTCAGCCGCCAACGCCGCCGCTTTTCCAAATCCCACGATGCCCGGCACATTCAACGTGCCCGCCCGGCGTCCCCGCTCCTGCGCGCCGCCGTGGAGCAGGGGCCGGAGACGCAGATTTTCCCTTGTATAAAGGATGCCCACGCCCTTGGGGCCGTTCAGCTTATGACCGCTGGCGGAGAGCAGATCAATGTGCATCTCCTCCACATCCAAAGGCACATGACCGTAAGCCTGCACCGCATCCGTGTGGAACAGGATCTTCTTTTCCCGGGCAATCTTCCCGATCTCTGCAAGGGGCTGCAGCGTGCCGATCTCATTGTTAGCTGCCATCAGGGAAATCAGGATGGTGTCGGGACGGATCGCCCGCTCCAAAGCCTCCGGCGATACCTTTCCTTCCGCATCCACATCCAGATAAGTCACCTCATAGCCCTGCTTTTCCAGATATTCACAGGTGTGCAGTACCGCATGATGCTCGATCTTGCTGGTAATGATGTGCCTGCCCTTATCCGCATAAGCCTCCGCCACCGCCCGGATCGCCCAGTTATCGGACTCTGTACCACCCGCCGTAAAATAGATTTCCGTGGGCTTCGCACCGATCAGAGATGCCGCCTGCTCTCTGGCTGTCCCTACAGCCTTCTTTGCCTCCCCCGCAAAGCCGTAGATTGCGGAAGGGTTGGCGTAATTATCCCGCATAAAAGGCAGCATCGCCTGCAGCACCTCCTCGTGCATCCTGGTGGTAGCCGCATTATCCAGATAAATTCTCTTATTCATAGTGTTCTCCATTCTACAATACCGCCTTGATCCTTTCCAGCGCTTCCTCCAGAAGCTTCCTCGGGCATGCCACATTCACCCGCTGGAACCCGCTCCCTTCCTTACCAAACATAGCGCCGCCATCCAGCCAGAGCCTGGCCTCGTGGATGATCTTATGCTCCAGCGCCGCCTCGCTTAAGCCCAGTCCGCGGAAATCCAGCCATACCAGATAGGTACCCTCATGCTCCGCCATGCGCACGCCGGGCAGGTTTTCTTCCACATACTGTTTCACAAAAGCGATATTGTCCGCCACATAGCGCATCATCCCCTGATACCATTCCTCGCCTGCCCGGTAGGCCGCCTCACAGGCCACAAGCCCCATCACATTGAGCTGGCTGACGCCCGCCCGGTCCATCTGCTTCAGGAAACGCTTGCGAAGCGTCTCATTGGAGATAAAGATGTTGGACATGGACAGTCCCGCCAGATTAAAGGTCTTGCTGGGCGCTGTACAGGTAACCGTGATATCCGCATACTCCTTCTTCAGATTCGCAAACACCTGATGCTTTCCCTGAAAGACGAAATCCTGATGGATCTCATCGCTGACTACCGTCACCTGATGCTTCACACACAGATCTCCCAGCCTCTCAAGCTCCTCCTTCGTCCATACCCGCCCCACCGGATTGTGGGGATTGCACAGGAAAAAGAGCTTGATCCGATGCTCTGTGATCTTCTTTTCAAAATCCTCGAAATCGATATGGTAACGACCGTCCTCTCCCAAGGAAAGGCTGTTACTTATCACCTCTCTGTCGTTATCCCGAATCACCCCCGCAAAGGGATAGTACACCGGCTGTTGTATGAGAACGCCGTCCCCCGGCTCCGTGTAAGCCTGCACCGCCATCGCCAGGGCAAAGACCACCCCCGGCGTCTTGACAAGCCAGGGCTTCTCTACCTTCCAGTCATGATGCCTGAGCATCCAGCCGCTCACACTCTCAAAGTATCCCGGCACCTCCTCAGTGTAACCAAAAACGCCATGCTGTAACCTTTCCCGCAGAGCGTCCTGCACATAGGATGAGGTCTCAAAGTCCATATCCGCCACCCAGAGCGACAGCACATCCTCCGGCATTCCGCGCTCCGCCGCATAGTCGTATTTGATGCATCCCGTCCCGTGTCTGTCTATCTCTTTGTCAAAATCCAGATTTCTCTCTGCCATATTTTTTCCTCTTTCGAATATCATTATCCCTATCGGATTACTATGCTAAGAAATATTATAACAGGCCTGCAGAAAACTGCAAGCCCTAACTTTTCTCTCCGCGATAAATTGACATTGTCGAAGCATTACAGATATGGTACAATACTAATACAAAACCAATGGAGGTGCAATATGGCTACATTACAGATTCGTATTGACGACATGTTAAAAAAGCAAGCAGACACCCTGTTTTCCAGTCTTGGATTGGACACATCCACAGCGATACGCATTTTTTTGAATGCGTCTATAGAAAATGCGGGTATTCCTTTTTCCGTACAACACAAAACCCCCTCTTATTCGCTTCAGGAGGCCGTGTATGACAGTAGATTTCGCAGAAACCTGAACGGTCCTTTTGATAATGCAGAAGATGCTGTCGCATCCATGCTGGAGGATTAGTGCATGTACAAAATCGTCTACACAAACCGCATGAAAAGAGACGCAAAATTGATGCAGAAGAGAGGGAAAGATCTGGGAAAACTGATCAATGTGCTTTCACTGTTGGCAAGCGGTAATCCTCTGCCAATTCAGTACAAGGATCATTCTTTGACAGGAAATCTGCAGGATTTCAGAGAGTGCCACATTGAGCCTGATTGGCTGCTTATGTACCAAATCTATGGAGATACTCTCATCCTCTCAGCTACCGCAACCGGTACGCATGCCAATCTGTTTGGTAAATAACCGATATTCTCCCCCAAACGCACGATAAGCGGCTGCAAACCGCAGCCGCTCATCGCATCCCCAATTACACTGTTCTTATGCAACAGCCTGTTAGGCTGTTATACGCATTATACTATCATATATCACACTATTTTCAGAAGACATCAACTATCTTCCGTCCCGCGTTATCAGTGCGGGCAGACTGTATATTCATGATAACTGATCTGTTCACCCCTTATCACATAGCCACATTTACTGCATCTCTGAGCACGAAACTCTCTTACTATACAACTTCCATCTGAATTCGAATGATGTTCCGTCGCTTTCCCAGAAACATAATCATGACTGCATCCCCTTTGAATCGGCTCTGTGATCGGATAGATATTGCCTGCCTCGTCAATAAACTGATATTCATAAAGAATTTCCGTCTCTTCCGCCAGCTCAAACTCTGACATACCTTCCTCACAGGTTTCATCGGAAACAAACAGAAAAGTATCATTATCCAATGTAAATTCTATTTCCTCCTGTGATGCTTTCTCTGCTAATTCTTCTTGAAACCCATCCCTATACGCAAACACCGTCATCGAATTGGCAAACGCCAACACTGTCACCAACACACCTGCCGCTACTTTGTTCCATTTTCTTCTCTTCATCAGATTCTCCATCCTTTTCTTTAGTTTTTTCTTTGCATTATTTCCAAAGCCGGCTCTAAACCGCAGTCTCGGTTTCTTCGATTTCTCCGTTTTTTCACTGTCATGCGCTTCCTCGATCAGCAGGAGCAGATATTCATCTACTTCCTTCTTTGATTTTCCCTCCATCACTGTCTCATCGCAAGCCCACTCACTGACCCGCTCGAAGTCTATCAACAGAGCCCACATAAATAGATTCCACCAATGAAGAAATTTCACAAACTGTATGAGTACCTTCCAGAGAATGTCCCAGCGTTTGATATGTATCATCTCATGGCGGAGCAGCAGCTCCGCTTCCCGACTTTCCAATGGTCTGCCGCATAAAATGATCGGTCTGAAAATCCCGAAAGTCATTGTAGGCGCGCCGTCATCTCCTTGAAACACCAGGATGTTGCGCTTGATCCGATACTCTTCTTTCAGAGATTCCAGAACTGTCCTCTGAGACGCTGTCATATTCCGATCCGCATGTTTGACAAACCACCGGATTGCATGCAGATACTCCCATATCTGATATATCACCAAAAGACTGGCAACCACCAACCATACAGTGATCAACACAATCTGCAGCTTGGCGTAGATATTGAGATACATCTTCTCTTCACTATGCAGTACATAGTTTGTCCATCTGAGCGTTACCTTCACACTTGCCGCCTGCTCCGCCGGCATGACCAAACCTATGATCTTTTTATACCAGCTTTTCAGAAACGGCAGAGGAATCAAATAATACAGAACAGCCGCCTTTGCCACCAGATAATGCAGTCTGGCCGAAATTCTATCCCGCAACAGATATTTCGCAAGCAGATAGATGACTGTCATTGTGCTGCCCGAAAGGGTCATCACCAGTATATATTCCATTCGTTCTCCTAGTTATTCTTCTCCAGGATCCGGATCAATTCTTCCGCTTCGTTGTCGTCGATTGCATTATCCTTCACAAACGCCGCCACGAATTTACTCAGCTTTCCCTCATACATCCGGTCGATCGTCGCCTTCACCTGTATGCTGCCATACTCTTCTCTGCCATACAGGGGCTCCACCAGCCTGTTTTCCCGTTTGACCAGTCCCTTATTCTCCAGCCTTGACAGGAATGTATTGAGCGTCTGCCGCTTCCAAACCTTTCCATCTGCCTCAAACAATGCAAGGAGCTGTGACTGTTTGATAGCACCTTTCTGCTCCCACAACTTCTCCATCACCTCCAACTCTGCCTCCGACACGCTTACAACCTTTTTCATGGTTTCCTCCATTATATCTGTGCGGGCATCCGACTATAAAACATAGTCATTTCAACTATACTACTTTTGTCGAATGCTGTCAATTGTTTACTACAATTTATAATATTATACTTTCTCTTTTAAATCAAGTGAAGTAAACACCTGACTTAATTTTAGAAGTAAAAAAATAAGCCTACCTTGTTTCTTGGCCAGATCCAGATAAGCTTATTATAAACACTATGGAAGGCTAACCACTTTGTGGGCGGTTGCTCTTCTTATGTCCATATTATATGACATAAAGCATAAAATATCAATCCAAATTTTTCTATTTCCACTCTATGCCGTGATCGCATTCCCGGTGTAGAGCTGGTAATACTTTCCTTTCTCCTCAAGCAGCTGCTCATGGGTTCCTCTCTCGATGATCCGGCCCTGCTCCAAAACCATGATACAGTCTGAGTTCATGACCGTAGAGAGCCTGTGGGCGATCACAAAGGTAGTCCTGCCCTTCATCAGCTTATCCATGCCATCCTGCACGATACGCTCGGTACGGGTATCGATGGAGCTGGTCGCTTCGTCCAGGATCAGCACCGGCGGATCCGCGATGGCCGCCCGGGCAATGGCTAAGAGCTGCCGCTGTCCCTGACTCAGGTTTGCCCCATCCCCGGAAAGCACGGTATCATATCCTTCCGGAAGCCTTCTGATAAAGCTGTCCGCATTGGCCAGCTTCGCCGCCGCCCGCACTTCCTCGTCGGTGGCGTCCAGCTTACCGTAGCGAATATTCTCCATGACCGTCCCCGTAAAGAGATGAGTATCCTGCAGCACGATCCCCAGAGAGCGCCGCAGATCCGCTTTCTTGATCTTATTCACATTGATGCCGTCGTAGCGGATCTTTCCGTCCTGAATATCATAGAAGCGGTTGATCAGGTTGGTGATGGTCGTCTTACCCGCACCGGTGGAGCCCACAAAAGCGATCTTCTGTCCGGGCTCGGCAAAAAGTTTTACATCATACAGCACCATCTTATCGTCATTGTAGCCGAAATCCACCCCGTCAAAGACCACATCTCCCGTAAGCTCCACATAATCCACAGTGTGATCCGCCTGATGCTCATGCCGCCATGCCCAGCGGCCTGTGCGCTCCGGAACTTCCACCAGCGCACCGTTTTCTTCTCTCACATTCACCAGCGTCACATAGCCGTCGTCCACCTCTGGCGCCTCATCCATCATCTTAAAGATACGCTCCGCGCCCGCCATCGCCATAACGATGGAGTTAAACTGTTGACTCACTTGGTTAATAGGCATATTAAAGCTCTTATTGAAGGTCAGGAAGCTTGCCAGTTTCCCCAGGGTCAGTCCCGTCATACCGGAGAGCGCCAGCGCTCCGCCCACGATGGCACAGACCACATAACTCACATTGCCGAGCTGCATATTGACCGGTCCTACGATATTGACCAGATAGTTCGCCTTGTCTGCGCTCTCAAAGAGTGCGTTGTTCAGGTCCTTAAACTCCTCGATGCTTTTCTCTTCGTGGTTGAATACCTTAACCACCTTCTGCCCGTTCATCATCTCCTCGATGTAACCGTTAACTTTTCCCAGATTCCTCTGCTGTTCCAGGAAATATCTGCCGCTCAGCCCTGCCACTTTCTTGGTCACAACCAGCATGATACCCACCATCAGAAGCGTCACCACAGTCAGCGGTACGCTCAAGATGATCATACTGATCAGCACGCTCACAATGGTGATCGCACTGTTGAACACCTGCGGCATACTCTGGCTGATCATCTGTCTCAAGGTCTCCGTGTCGTTTGTGTAGGTTGACATAATATCTCCATGAGAATGTGTGTCAAAGTATTTAATCGGAAGCGTTTCCATATGGGAAAACAGATCGTCCCTCACATTGCGAAGCGTTCCCTGGGTCACATTGATCATAATGCGGTTCCAGGCATAGGACGATGCCACGCCGATCAGATAAAAGCAGGCCACCCGCGCGATGGCACCTGCCAGGGGCGCAAAGTCAGGACTGTCCTGTGTGAGCATGGGTGCAATATAATCGTCGATCAGGCTCTGAATAAACATAGTTCCCTGCACATTGGCGATCACGCTCACGAAGATCAGCACCGCCACTAATACCAGGTGAATACCGTAGCTCTTTGCCACATATCCCATTAACCGCTTAAATACTTTACCCGGATTCTCTATTCTTTTTCCGCCTTGCATTCTTCCATGTGGTCCCGGCATCAGTCCTCACCTCCTTTTTCATCAAAATCTCCATTGCCGCCACTAGTCTGCGACTCATACACTTCTCTGTAGATCTCGTTGTCACGAAGCAGCTCCTCGTGGGTTCCGAACCCATGCACACGCCCGTCATCCATAACAATAATACGGTCCGCGTTCATGACGCTGGCCACACGCTGGGCAATGATCAGCTTCGTCGTCTTCGGAATCTCCTCCGCAAAAGCCTTTCTGATCTTTGCATCTGTGGCGGTGTCCACCGCGCTGGTGGAATCGTCCAGAATCAGCACCTTCGGTTTTTTCAGAAGCGCTCTGGCAATCGTCAATCTCTGTCTCTGACCGCCGGAGACATTAGTACCTCCCTGCTCTATGTAGGTATGATACCCTTCCGGCATCTTTTCTATAAATTCATCCGCACAGGCAAGCCGGCACACACGTTTACATTCTTCCTCCGTGGCATTTTCGTCACCCCAACGCAGATTTTCCAGAATCGTGCCAGAAAAGAGCACGTTCTTTTGCAGCACCACAGCCACCTGATTTCTGAGAGTCTCTATATCGTACTCTCTGACGTCCCTGCCGCCTACAAGCACCGCTCCCTCCGTCACATCGTAAAGTCGGCTTATCAGATTGACCAGACTGGTCTTTGCACTGCCGGTGCCGCCGATGATGCCGATGGTCTCCCCTTCCTTTATCTTTAAATCAATATCATGCAAGACCGCCTCACTGCTCTCCTTATGATAGGAAAAGCGTACATGCTGAAACTCGATCTCACCGCCCGGTACCTCGTAAACCGGATTCTCCGGATTCGTCAGATCACTCTTCTCGTTGAGCACCTCGCAGATACGTTCCGCGCTGGCAATACTCATACTCATCATGACAAAGATCATTGCCACCATCATCAGGCTCATCAGGATATTCATGCAGTAAGCCAACAGGCTCATCAACTCACCTGTAGTCAGGGTGTTCTGCACAATCTGCTTTGCTCCCAGCCAGCTGATCAACAGGATACAACCATAGACCGTAAACTGCATAACGGGCATATTCAAAACCACATGCTTCTCCGCCTTCAGGAAGATATCATAGATCCCCTGGCTGGCCTTCTTAAACTTCTTCGTCTCATGATCCTCTCTGACATAGGCCTTCACCACACGGATCGCGCTCACATTCTCCTGCACGGAGGCGTTCAGTTCATCGTACTTAGGGAATGCCTCTTTGAAATATTTCATGGCGCCGCGGATAATCAGAAACAGAACCACGGCAAGCGCAAGCACTGCCGCCAGATAGACACTCGCAAGTCTTGCATTGATCATAAACGCCATCGACATCGCACAGATCATGCTGACAGGCGCTCGGAAGCAGATCCGCAGGATCATTTGATAAGCATTCTGCATATTCGTCACATCCGTAGTCAGTCTGGTGACCAGTCCCGCCGTGCTGAACTTATCCAAGCTTGCGAAAGAGAAGGTCTGAATGTTTTCAAACATAGCCTGCCTCAAGTTCTTCGCAAAGCCCGTGGACGCTCTGGCACCGTACTTACCACCCATAACACCGCACAACAATCCGCATAGCGCCGCCACGATCATCGCCGCGCCCACCATGTAAATATGCTGCATATTGCCCGCCTCTACGCCATCATCAATGATGGACGCCATCAGAAACGGGATCAGGGTCTCGAAGATTACCTCCATGACCATAAAGACGGGCGTCATGACAGAAGCCTTCTTGTATTCTTTTACCTGTGCTGCCAGGGTTTTTATCATGTCTCATTCCTCCTCTGCACGGGTCTGCGCATGAAAAGAACCATGCGGCAAACACCACATGGTTCTATTGTTCTACAATAAAAAATTATTGTCAACGGATTTCCAAAGTTTTCATAAAATTTTCACTTATTCTTTTGTCTTATCCTTATTGTTCATGATCTCGAATACCACTGCAGCCAGGAGCACTACGCCCTTAACCACCTTCTGCCAGTTCGCATCAATACCCATAAGACTCATGCCCAGATTGATAACACCGATCAATGTCGCGCCGATCACCATACCAAATACCGTACCGGAACCGCCGTAAGCGGACACACCACCCACCACGCAGGCGGAGATGGCATCCATCTCATAGTTGGTACCGGCTGTCGGCGTTGCCGCAGACAGTCTTGCCATGGTCATCCATGCGCTGATCACAGTGAGCACCGACATATTCAGATATGCCAGGAAGAAGATTTTCTTCGTATCGATACCGGAAAGTCTGGTAGCCTCCACGTTACCGCCGATGGTATAAAAATAACGGCCAACTGTGGTCTTTCCCGTAATGAAATTATAAACCAGCACGATCACTGCCACCCAGATCAGGTTATTCGGGATACCGCCCGCCTGCGCCAGCTTGAAGGCAAACAGCATGATCACCACGCAGATCAGCACACAGCGCACGATCACGCTTCCCATGCTCTCCGCCTCATATCCCTTTTTCACCTTGTCGCCTCTGCCCTTTAACTGCAGCAGCACAAAGATCACACAGGCAATCACGCCCACCAGAATACAGGTAATATTAAGCCCTGCGCCACCAAAAAGATCCGGTACACTGCCATTAAACATTTTGCTGAATCCATCCGGCATGGGAGCGATCGTTGCGCCGTTCAGAAGCGCTGTGCCCCAGCCACGAAAAGCAAGATAACCTGCCAGTGTGGCAATCCACGGCGGAATGTTGATATAAGCGATCAAAAAGCCTTCCACAATACCGTAGATCACGCCTGCTCCCACCATGAGAAGCATCGCCACAGGAACCGACATCTCACCGCGCACCATCATAATACCGCCGATGGCACCGATAAAGCACACGAAGGAACCAACGGAAAGGTCGATGTTACCACCGGTCAGCATACACATCAGCATACCGGTTGCCAGAACAAACACGTAAGCGTTCTGCGCGATCAATGCCTGAAAACTGGAAGCCGCAAACATCTGTCCCTTTGTCATCACCGAGAAGAATATCACGATCAGGACAAGGACTATTTTCATGGTATGTTTTCTAATAATATCCACTGTTTTGTTCATTTTTCATCCTCCTCCCTTATTTCTTCTCTCTCTTGGACAGTACATCGAAGGCAACCGCTGCCAGAAGTACCAGACCCTTAACCACCTTCTGGTAGTTGGCATCGATACCCATGATACTCATACCCATGTTGATGACACCCATCAGAGTCGCACCGACTACCACACCGGTCACGGAGCCCACGCCGCCGTAAGCGGACGCACCGCCGATGAAGCAGGCGCCGATGGCATCCATCTCATAACCCTGCCCGTAAGTAGGCTGTGCCGTAGTCAGTCTGGCAATCGTCAGAATACCTGCCAAAGCCGACAGAAGTCCCATATTCACATAGGCGATAAAATACACCTTCTTTGTATTGATACCGGAAAGTCTGGTAGCCTTTTCATTGCCGCCCACCGCATATAAGTAACGTCCGATTCTGGTCTTGGTGGTCAGATACCCATACACCAAAAGCACAAGAAGGATCCAGATCAATGCCGTGGGAATACCCTTGTAGGAAGCCAACTTATAAGACACCCACAAGATCACTGCACTGATGATCACCAGCTTTATGATCACACTGCCGAGGGGCGCTGTCTCATAGCCCCTGCTCTTATTGTTGATGCGGTTCTTTAACTGCATTGCCACAAGAATGACCACTGCGATGCAGCCGGCCAGCATACAGGTCATATTAAAACCTTCACCGCCGCCGAAGAAATCAGGCACGTAACAGTCCGCGCCGCCGCCGAACACTCTGATAAAGGTCTCACTCTTTAAGGAAACCGTCATACCCTGCAGCACCACGTTGGAAAGTCCACGGAAAGCGTACATACCCGCCAGCGTTGCGATAAAGGGCGGCACCTTCACATAGGCGATCCAAAATCCCTGCCACATACCGATCAGAATACCAATGATGAGCATCAGCAAAACCGCTGCCCAGATATTCAGATTCTTATCCATCATCATCGCGCCCACCGCGCCCGCGAAGCAGACAACGGAACCGACGGAAAGGTCAATGTTACCGCCTGTCAGGATACAGAGCAGCATACCGGTCGCCAGCACGAACACATAAGCGTTCTGAGAAATCAGGTTATTGATATTCTGCGGGAACAGAATTTTCCCCTGCGTTGTGATCTGGAAAAAGATCACAACCAGAATCAGGGCAATGATCATGGTATATTTTTTGAGAGTTGCCAAAACTTTTGTCTTATCCATGTTCTTACGCCCCCTTTCCCGAACTTACAATGATGGACATGATCTTCTCCTGAGTCGCCTCCGCAGCGGAGAGTTCTCCTGCGATCCTGCCCTCATTCATGACATAGATCCTGTCGCTCATGCCAAGCACTTCCGGCAGCTCTGAGGAAATCATGATAACAGATTTACCCGCCGCTACCAGATCATTGATGATACAGTAGATCTCGTACTTAGCGCCAACGTCGATACCTCTGGTAGGCTCATCCAGAATCAGCACATCAGGGTCTGTAAACATCCACTTTGCCAGAAGCACCTTCTGCTGGTTACCACCGGAGAGATTACCAACATTCTGCTCCACTGTAGGACATTTTGTCCTGAGTTTGCCCCTATACTCCTCAGCCACCTGATACTCCTTATCCTTGTCGATGATCTTACGGGGGCTGATGCTGTCCAGATTAGCCAGTGTAGTATTAATCTTGATCGGATTCGTCAACACGAGTCCGTTGCCCTTCCGGTCCTCTGTCACATAGGCCAGTTTGTTCTTAATAGCCTGCTTAATGGTCTTGAGCTGCACTTCCTTGCCGTCCAGATAAAGCTGACCGCTGATGTTGGTGCCATAGGACTGCCCGAAAATACTCATAGCGAGCTCGGTACGGCCTGCGCCCATCAATCCGGAAATGCCTACCACTTCGCCCTTTCTCACATTGATAGACACATTGTCGCACACCTTCCGCTCCGGATAGAGTGGATGATGTACCGTCCAATTTTTTACTTCCATATTGATATCGCCAATCTTCACATCATGACGCTTCGGGAAACGGTCGGTAAGTTCACGCCCAACCATGCCCTGAATAATTCTGTCCTCTGAAAACTCAGTGGTCTTCTTATCCATTGTTTCTATCGTGGAGCCGTCACGGATTACCGTGATCTTATCTGCCACATAAGCAACCTCATTTAATTTATGAGAGATAATAATCGATGTCATGCCCTCTTTCTTGAACTTCAACATAAGGTCAAGCAGAGCCTGGGAATCCGTCTCGTTCAATGAGGACGTAGGTTCATCCAGAATCAGAAGCTTGGCATGCTTCGCAAGCGCCTTTGCGATCTCCACCAGCTGCTGCTTACCGGTACCGATATCCTTAACCAGAGTCTTTGATGACTCTGACAGACCTACCATCTTCAAATACCTGTCGGCTTCCCCATAGGTTTCATTCCAGTCAATGGCCGCGCTCTTGCCCCGCTCATTGCCCAGGAACATATTCTCTCCGATAGACATGTAAGGAACCAGCGCCAGCTCCTGATGGATGATGACGATTCCCTTTTCCTCGGAGTCTTTGATCTTGTTAAACTGACAAACTTCACCGTTATAAACGATGTCACCCTCATATGTACCATACGGATAAATGCCGCTCAACACGTTCATCAGTGTGGATTTCCCCGCACCATTCTCACCGACCAGCGCGTGGATCTCTCCCTCCTCCACCTGCAGATTCACATTGTCGAGCGCCTTGACACCAGGGAATGTTTTGGTAATATTTTTCATTTCCAGTAAAATCTTAGCCAAAGTGTATTCCTCCCAACATAGTTTCTATCTACCCACTTCTCTTAAAACTAACAGGCGGGAAAAACCCGCCTGCTGGTTTTATTCAATTATATCACATTTTTTACACGCGGAGAATGCTTTTTGCATTCTCCAGTGCGAACTTGTTCGCACACTTACTGCAAGTCTGCCTCTGTGTAATAACCAGAGTCGATCAGCAGCTCTTTGTAGTTGTTAACATCTGCGAATACAGGCTCGCAAAGGTAAGAAGGAATCACGCCTGTACCGTTGTCATATGTCTCGGTATCATTTACATCTACGGTCTCGCCGCTCATGATCTGACCAACCATCTTAACCACCTGAGATGCCAGAGTACGGGTATCCTTGAAGATGGACATGGACTGCTTGCCATCGATCATGTTCTTTACGTTAGCGATATCACAGTCCTGACCGGTAACAACAGGGTAGTTGCCTGTGTAGTTAGCTGCCAGAGCGTTCTCAACGCCGAGTGCTGTGGAGTCGTTAGAGCAAAGTGCGATGTCAAGGTTTGTGCCATCGGAGTAGTTAGAAGAAAGGATATTCTCCATTCTGGACTGTGCAGTCTCGGTAGACCATGCAGGTGTACCAACAGTTGCGAACTCGATCTGGCCTGAAGGAACTACGATCTTGCCTGCGTCCATGTAAGGCTGTAACACATCGATAGCGCCCTGATAGAAGAACTTCGCGTTGTTATCATCAGGTGAACCGCCGGTGATCTCCATGTTGAAAGGACCAGCTGCGTTGTCAAGATCAAGCGCATCTACGATGTACTGACCCTGCTTCGTACCAACCATGTAGTTATCGAAGGTAGCGTAGTAGGAAACTGCATCGGAGTTCATGATCAGACGGTCATATGCGATAACCGGGATGCCTGCGCTCTTTGCGCTCTCAAGAACTGTGGTGAGGGACTCACCGTCGATGGATGCGATAACCAGTGCGGAGCAGCCGCCGTTGATCATGTTCTCGATCTGGGAAACCTGAGTAGCTACATCGTTAGATGCGTACTGAAGGTCAACCTCATAGCCTGCTGCCTCGAGCTCAGCCTGCATGTTGGAACCATCCTGATTCCATCTCTGCAGATCCTTGGTAGGCATAGCCACACCAACCTTATTGCCGCTTGCTGCTGCGGGAGCCTCTGCTGCATCTGATGCATCTGCTGCAGGAGCCTCTGTNNCTGTNTCNGCTGCTGTNTCTGCTGCCGGAGCTGCTGTCTCAGAAGCACCGCCGCCACAGCCAACCAGNGCTGCTGCAACCATNGAAGTTGCAAGTACCATGCTTAAAACTTTCTTTTTCATGTCTTTGTTTTCCTCCCTTTTCTTANTGAAGTNATTTTACGGAAATCAATCTTCCGTGNTTTTACTATAACANAAGAAAAGTAGGAATAATTTATGACTTTCTGTACATTTTCACCATAANGGAATTTTATACGCCNAATGTACTAGCACTTTTTTGTGATTTCTCCTATTTCTTTTCGCAAAAAANTGCTACTGNGGCATCTGTCCGGGCACATTCAGNTACACATCCTCTTTCAAATGAAAGCCGCTGCCGATGATCACCTCGTCGATATTGTCCCGNTTCACNCTGATGGGCTCCAGTCCGATGTAGGGAACCCGATACGCNCCNCTGTCGATCACAGTCACATCATCGCCCGTCAANGCCTCACCCTTCGCCAGCGCCACCGCCTCTTCCGCCGCCCGGGTCGCNAGACGCTCCACCGGCTTGTAAACCGTCATAACCTGCGTTCCCTCTACAATTCGCTGACAGGCAGCCAGATCCGCGTCCTGTCCCACCACCAGCATATCCCCCGCCTGTCTTGTCTCCGCCAGAGCCCGCACCGCCTGNGTAGCCAGATCGTCATTGCCGCACATGATAGCGTCCGCCTGGGCAATCTTTACCGGATTGGCATAAATGTAGGCTGCCGCCTCCTCCGCACGCCAGTTATCCGCATGAATGGAATCCAAAATCGTNACCCTGTGCTTCGACATTTCTCTTTTAAAGGCATTTTCTACCATNGGTACATTGTTGTCCGTGGGAGAGCCGCCCAGCATCACCACATTGCCGCCGTCTATCCCCTCTGCCACAAGGGCCTGGCCCATCATGGTNCCCACCATCTCATTGTCAAAGGAAATATAGAGATCCACATCCGCATCGTTGATCAGGCGGTCATAGGAAACCACCTTGATTCCCGCATCCTTCGCCTTGTTTACCGATTCCTGNAGGGCCNCCGGGTCAATGGCGATGATGACGATCACGTCCATCCCCTTNTCAATAAAATAATCAATCTGCTTTTTCTGCTCNTCCACCACACCATTGGCGTTCTGCACGTTGACNTCCGCCCCCANCTCCTTGGCNACGGAGACAAACACATCCCGGTCCCTCTGCCATCTCTCGATAACGAAGGANTCGAAGCTCATNCCNATCTGTATCTTTTCCTCTTNCCCGGCATCGNTCTCCCTGCCGTTCTCCGCCTTGCCNCAGCCGNCCNCCGCNAGAAGCAGGCCAAGCGCNATAAGAAGNCACCCGATTCGTCTTTTCATTATCCTCATCTCCATCAAAGCTGTTTGTACTCCGTGGGCGTCACNCCCACATTNTTCTTAAAGGTTCTGCTGAAATAGTTNGGGTCAGCGTANCCCACCATGGAACAGATCTCTTTCATGGAATACTCCGTGGTNGTCAAAAGCTCCTTTGCCNTATCCATGCGGATCTTGGTCAGATACTCCACAAAGCCTTCCCCCACNTCCTCCTTAAATATCTTNCTGAAATAATAGGGACTGATATTGACCTCTCTGGANACATCGTCCAGAGAGATATCCCTGCTGTAATTCGCCTGTATATAAGCNTTTGCNGCNTCNACNGCNCCCAGAGACTTCTCGGAAGCCTTAGTGCTCACGTTACGGCTCGCGGCGCCGATCTTCTCCACGAACCACATTCTCATGGAAGGNATATCGCTTATCTCCATAATGGCNGGCAGATAGTCCGCTCTGGNGCGNAACTCGTAGNTCATACCGCCGGAGGTATAGGCCAGATGCTCCGCATAGAGCACAAACTCCAGCACCTTCAGGCGNATATTCATCAGATAATCCCCGTGCTGCTCTGCGATCAGNTCAAANTAGCTCTCCGCNGTNGCNATNGCATGATCCGCCTCTCCNTTNNCCACCTCTGCAAAAAGCTTTTTCTCCAGATCAATGGGATAATTCTCCTCATAGANACAGCCTGTGGGCAGATCATCCACATGNGCTACGCTTCCCGTGGTCATGACCAGCGCNTTGANGGCCTCCTTATAGGAATCTCTGGCCNCCTCCAGNGGATGGATCGCGCTGATGCCGATGCGGAAGGAAAGCCCGATCCGTTTCTTTAGCTCCCTGACGATCTCNCGGGATTTTTCGATCAGAGCNATCCGNTCTCCATAAGACATCTGTCCCTCGCTGCANGGCACCATGCCCGCCAGCTTGTTGGCCATAGCCGTTCCGAAGATCACNCCGGGATANGCTTCCTTCAAAAATTCCCTGAGCACCGTATCGTACTCCTGCATTTTCACACTGCTGGCCACCGCATTCGTCATATGGTTGCCCTCCTGCNCATCCCCNCAGACCACCGCCAGCATATAGGCATGATTCTGNGTGATTCCCAGAATCTGCTTATAATTNTCGATATCCTCCGCAAANTGCTCCTGAAACAGCATNTTGTAGACCAGNCCGCTCTCTATGATNGGCATGACCGTCTCCAGCTTTTCTCTTATGAGCAGATCATTGCTGCGCTTGTCCCTGTCCNTGTCGATCTGNTCCATAGCACGGCGCAGNGCCGCAANNATCCTGGTCTTCTCCATGGGCTTNGTGATATACTCCAAAACGCCCAGCTTAATGGCTTCCTTCGCATAGTCAAACTTATCGTAGGCGCTCATCACGATAAAGATCACNTTGTGATTCGTCTCCCGNATCTCCCGCATGGCCTCGATGCCGTTGATGCCGGGCATTTGGATATCCATGATGGCGATATCCGGACGATAGTTTTCCGCCAGCTCNATGACGCTTCTGCCGGTCTTGGCATACTCGATNCTGCACTGATCNCCGAATTCTTTTTCTATGATAAATTTCAGGGAATCGATCACAATTCCTTCATCATCCGCCAGCATGATCTTATAATGGCTCATGTTCCCTTACTCCCTTTCCGTCCCNTCTTTTTCCTGTGNCTCTCTGTNCGTCAAACAGAGGATCNCTTCCGTTCCCNTNCCTCTGCCCTCNCTGCGGATNGNCATCACANCCTCATTACCGGTAAAAAGCCGCATACGGGAGATCACGTTGTCCATACCCACGCCGTTTCCGCCCGCCGCCATGTCCTCCTCCCGGTAGGTGCCGCTCATCACTTTGTCTATGGTTTCCTGACTCATACCCACACCATTATCCTTCACGCTGACATAGACCCTGCCCTCCTTTTCGTAGAGGGACAAAAGGATCACGCCCTGATCGCCCATCTCCCGGATGCCATGATTGACACAGTTCTCCACAATGGGCTGCAGGATCATGCCCGGCATCTCCATCGCAAGAAGAGACTCATCGATGTGCTTCTCATAGTGGATATCTCCGGCAAACCGCACGTTCAGGATATAGATGTAGGAGTCCACCATCTCCACTTCCTCCGCCACGGTCACCGTCTCCTCACTCTTCTTCATATTGTAGCGGTAAAACTGCGCCACCTTCTGAATATAGTCATAGGTCCTGTCCGCGCTCTCCATCATCGCAAGCTGTGCGCCCGCGTTTAACGTATTAAAAAGAAAGTGGGGATTGATCTGGGCCTGCAGATATTTCAGTCTGGCATCCTTTAAATGGCCCTCCATGAGAAGCTCCCGCTCCTTTAAGGCCCGCTCCGCCTCCATGCTCTCCCGGATCTGTTCCACGTACTTACCGATGCTCACCACCATGGAGTTAAAAGCACCGGTCACCACGCCCACTTCATCCTCCGACTCCACCGGCAGAAGCGCAATGTCAAAGTTGCCCTTCGCTACCTCGTCAGCGGAGCCAGCCAGCTTCTTTAAGGGTCGGATGATGGCTCCCACAGAACCGACAATAATGCCCATATTGCCGGCCATCACCAGCACGATAACGACCACAGAAGCCACCTCAAAGAAGCGGAAGCGCTGCAGAATATCGCTGTAGCGCTCGGAGTTGCTGCGAAACTGTTCCATATTCAGATTCGAGATGTAGGTCTCGATATAGTCGTACATGCTGGTGGCATTCTCGTAGTGAAGGCGGTATTTCTCCACATTACGCCCGCGTTTGGCCTCTATGGTGGAAGCCACTTCTGTCAGATAGTACTCGCTCATATGACGGATATTGCGCTCCATGCGGTCAAAGGATCGTCCCGTGACCGTCTCGTTCAGATCCGCCACCATATTCCTGCAGATCTGCTCGCTTCGATAATAGTTTTCCAGAGAGTCGCTGGTCTTCGCATTCAGATAGGATGTCATGGCGTCCTGCACGGCGTCGATGGCATCCGAAAATTCATTCAAATGCAGGTTATCCTGATATACGGTGTCCAGTCGGTTTGACATACTGTTGATGCCGATGAGCAGGACGATGTTCACAACTACCACCAAAAGGTTGGTGAGGATGTAAATACTGCTGATCTTAAACTGGAGAGAGGCATTGCGCGTTCTATTCATCGTCCTGCGCCTCCTCCCGCTCCAGATAGGCGTCCACATTGTCTTTGCTGACCAGACTGATATCCGCCGTAAAATACTGGCTGGTATAACCCAGATCGTGATATTCCTGCAGGGCGTCGATACAAAAGCCTCCCATCTGTGCCGTATCAATATCTATGGTGGCATAGATCACGTTCCTGTCGATGGCATTTAGGATCGTGTCAGAAATATAATGCCCCAGAATACTTACCGTACCTACCCTGTTGTAATCCACTACCGCCTGATAGGCGCAGGTGGTATTCAGCTCATTCAGGCAGATCAGAACATCGGGGATGTCCCCCTCCATAAAGATATCCCGAATGGACTCCTCCACCGAGAAATCGTTGGTGTCATCCACAGACCGCAGAGACAACTCGATCACCGTATCCCCTCGCTCCTGTTCGATGGCCTCCTGAATCCCCGAATAGAGGATGTTCTGGTCCAAACCCTTGGCATAGGCATTGACCAATAGAGTCACTCTAGCAGGACGATCGATCGTACCCAAACCTATCTCCTGCTTCATCGCAATCGCTTTCTCGCCGTCATACAACACGGTTATCCCCAGATCCGTCGTGAAAGCATGTCTATCCTGCACGATCTTAACAGCCTGTCTCCCATACTCTCTGCCCAGATTATAACTGCCCACACCCACAAAGCTGCAGCGGGCGCTCTGGGTGTTATCCCCGTAGAGTGTTACCACGGGAATCCCCTCCGCTGCAGCCTGATCGATCAGCGCCGTCATCTCCTCACTCTCGCTGGCCGTCACGATGATGCCGTCCACACCGGAGGCGATAGCCACCTGCATCTGCTCCTCCACGCTGTAATTGCGAAACTGGTCGTTACCCAGCCAGTCCACATAAACGTTCTCCTCCCGCGCCCGCTCACTTGCGCCCTGATAGACGGACTGCCAGAAGGAAGATTTATTGTCCTGGGTGATCATCATGTAGTATCTGTCGTAGGTTTCCCCGTTTCCCTCCTCCTGATAACTTCCCTGATAAAACCACAGCACATAAACCGCCATCACCACCGTGAGCATGATGCAGACCGCAGTTAAGAACATGGGATGGATCCCTCTTCGCCTATTCTGTTTTCCGATTTCCCCGTCCTTATTCTCTCTCATTGCAATTTCCCATATGACAAGAAAGGGGACGCAGTCGGCGTCCCTTTTCCTGTCTCATCAACTGCTTATTTTATTTACTGTAATAAGAATCGTAGTTTACGAGTTCATCCAACAGCTTCGGAATCTGTTCCTCCATCGTCTCATCCGTGAACTGGCAGGTTCCTACTGCCATGTGTCCGCCGCCGCCGTACTTTAACATCAGGCTTCCCACATTGACATGGGAGGTGCGGTTTAAAACGCTGTAGCCTACCGCCGCGGAACAGCCCTTGCCGCCGCGGCCGCTGACGATCCAGGCGGAAATGTTCTGTTCGGGATACATACTGTAGATCAGGAAACGGTTGCCGGAGTAGATCGGATCCACCCCCCGCAGATCGGAGATGATCACATCCTTTTCCACCCGCGTATGAGCCTTTACCATCTCCCTGAACTTCTGATCCTGCTCGTGATAAATGTCGATACGCTCCTGCACATCGGGCAGCGCCAGAATCTCCTCTGTACTCATGGTACGGCAGCACTCCATCAGCTTCTCCATCAGCTGATAGTTGGAAATGGTGAAATTACGCCATCTGCCGAGACCTGTACGGGGGTCCATCAGGAATCCCACAAGGATCCAGCCCTCAGGGTTCTGAATCTCATCAATGGTCAGATTGCCGGAATCCACCTTGTCCACAGCCACCATCATATCGTCAAAATGAGAGAAGCGCTCCTGGCCGCCGTAATACTCATAGATGATGCGGGCACAGGAAGGTGTGATACGGCTCTCGCCCTTATATTTTCCCTTTAATTCGTTACGCTCATGCTCGCTGGAATGATGATCGAACCACAGACCGCACCCCTCCACAAAGGGAACGTTCGCCAGCACATCGTTCTCCGTGATCTCCACCAGTCCGTCCTGCAGATCCTTCGGATGCGCAAATTTCCAACTGTCGATCAGGCCTATCTCCTTTAAGAGAGCGCCGCATGCCAGTCCGTCAAAATCCGATCTTGTCACTAATCTCATATCTTTTCTTCTCCTTCTCTTTCTTATCCTATACCCCAAAATATCGTTCAGCTCACGCCCACTCTCGAAATCGCATCTGCGATGCTCCTCGCTGCTCCAACTGAACTGTTATTAATAAAATTATATAAGAATCAAGCGCGTATTTCAAGGGAAACATTCGATTCACAGGGGTATCACTGTCCGGCCGTCCCGGGGCGGTACGACCTGTATTTCTTCCCCCAGCTTAAAAGAGTAGAGGATCCGCTCCTTCACCGGCTTTCCGCCGCCCGCCGTATCGCCGAAGATCTGTTCCAGCGCTTCGCTGTAGTAGTCGAGCTGCACCCGGTACCGCTTCACCAGCTCCTCCGGAGCAGACACCGCGTCTGTCTTGTAATCCAACAGCACATAGCCGTCCTCCTCCTCGAAGAATACATCTATGATACCCTGGATGAGCACGGTCTCCTCCGCCGGAAAGCTGTCCTTCAGACGGCTGGCGGGAAGACCCATAACGAAAGGCTGCTCCCTGTACAGCCTGCCGGCGCGCGCCGCATCCGCCATACGAAGCGCCACCCGGCTGGTCAGAAAGGCCGTTAGTTTCTCTACCGACACCACCTCCCGATATGCCGCAGAGAGTCTTCCCTCCTGCTCCATCCTGTCCAGCTGGCTGCGCAGCATCGCCTCCGCAAGCCGCCGATCTGCGCTGACTTCTTCAGTCAATTCTCGGAAATCCAGAAGCTCCATCACCTTATGAAAAGCGCTTCCTCGCATGGATCCCGTGACACGCTCGTCATTTTCAATGAATTTGGGCAGGTATGGCACCACCGGCTTCTCCTCATACAGCTTAACAGAAACGTCCGTTTCTTCCTGCATCCCGGCCTTTTTCAATTCCGATACCGTGGTCTTTGTATAAAGCTCACGCAAATTCTCATGGGGATAGGTATGGGAAAAGCGGTATGACATCTTTGTCATCAGCTCCGCGTCCACTTCCTTCTCCGGATCGGAAAGCAGAAGCCTTCTCTTCGCATCCACACTCAATACTGTCTCTGTGAGCTTTTCCTCCATGACATGATCCCAGCCGGTCAATTTTACCGCAACCGCCAGGTTTTGTGCATACTCCGGACTGTTCGGATCCGCCTCCATCCCGCAGGACTCATAGAAGCCGTCCAGACACCGGTTTCCGGACAACGCCGCCATCACCAGCCCCAAAAGACTATCCTGCCCCAACAGCACCTCATAGGAAAGGAGTTTTCTTTTCCGCCGCCTGCAGGAAGCCAGATATGCCGCACGCTTCTCCGGATTTTTGACTACTCCGGTCAGTATTAGTTTTTCTTCCGCACGGGTCATGGCCACATAGAGGATCCGCAGTTCTTCCGCCAGATTATCCCGCTTCAGTTTGACCGCCACCGCATTTTTACGCAGATTCTTCGCCTTCACCCGGCCCTTCGGATCCACGTAGTCCACACCGATCCCCATATCCACATCTACCGCCAGCACACCGGTGGCTTCCCGCTTCTGAAAGCCCTTCGCCAGACCGGCCACGAAACAGATGGGGAACTCCAATCCCTTACTCTTGTGGATGCTCATGATCCGCACCACGTCCGCGTTCTCATCCTGCATGGCGGCCTCACCATAATCCACCTCGTACTTTTCCAACTGCTCCATGTAGCGCAGGAAGTGATAAAGTCCGAAATAGCTGGTCTTCTCGTAATCCGCCGCCTTCACTAAAAGCATCTCCACGTTGGCCCGCCGCCTGCTGCCCTCGGAGCGCGCCGCCACATAGTGCAGATACCCGCTCTCCCGCAGGATCGTCTGCAGGAGCTCGTGGACGGAGAGATAAGCAGCCAGATCCCGGTAACGGGATATCTTTTGCAGAAATACGCTGATTTTGTCAGACAGTGCTGTGTCTGCACCGCACGCACACAGCGCATCATAGAGATACCTCTTTTTCGGGCAGGCCGCGCGTACCAGCGCGATCTCCTCCTCCGAAAAGCCGCCCAGCCAGGAATGCAGAACACCGTAAAGGGGAATGTCCTGCAAAGGATTGTCCAGGATCCGCAGGAAATGTAACAATTCCTGCACCTCTGTGGCTGCAAAATAACCGGTCCGGGAAGTCACATGAACGGGAATCCCCTCCTGCTCCAGCACCTTCTTAAACACCTCATCCCATCCGGACACGGTGCGAAGCAGGATCACAATATCCCGATAAGAAGCCTTCCGCAGTCTCCCTGTCTCCCGATCGGTGACCTGAAACGTCCGCAAAAGCTCCTTGATTCTGGCCGCCACGCCGTAGGCCTCCTGCTCCTTCACGGAAACCTCCTCAGGCGCATCCTGCGTCTGAAAGAGAAGCAGCTCCGTTCTGTTGGGAGAATCTGCCTGAGAATCATTCTCAGCTTGAGAATCATCCATACCCTTAGAACCATTCTCAGGGTAATCTGCCCCCAGGTGCAGCGCCGCCTGCTCATCGTAGACGATTCCGCCTGCTTCCTGTCCCATCAACCGCTCAAAAAGCCCGTTGACACTGTCAAGCACCTCCCTGCGGCTTCGGAAATTCTGATGCAGATCGATCCGCAGGCTCTCGCCCCCACCCTGCCCGTAAGTCTCATATTTTTCTAAAAACAGCTCGGGTCTTGCCAGTCGGAACTTATAGATACTCTGTTTCACATCTCCCACCATAAAACGGTTGTGGCGTCCTACAGCTTCTCCGCTGATGCAGGATAATAGATACTCCTGTACCAGATTGCTGTCCTGATACTCATCGATCAAAATCTCCGCAAAACAGTCCCGATAGGCTGACGCGGTCTCTGTGGGAACACACTTCCCCTCTTCTTCCTTCACAAGCACCTGTAGGGCAAAATGCTCAATGTCATCAAAATCCAGAATATTCTTTTCCCGCTTCGCTCCGTCAAAGGCTTCTTTAAAAGCAAGCGTCAGATCCACCAGTGCCTCCACCGCTCTGCCGCAGGCCGCCATCTGTCTCTCCACCTGTTTTGTCGAACCGGCAAAAAACTGTGTCCGCAGTTCTGACAGGATACCCTTCACCTCGTCCCGCAGGCCCTTTGCCATTTCCCGCTTTGCCGGAGAGATGGCATCGTCCCGTTTGGCGGGCAGGCGTTCAAACTGCACCGCGCCGAAGGCGGCGCAGAGAGCGTCATAATCCGGAGCAACCGCTTCCTCTATTTTCTCTGCTGCCTTCTCTGCCGTTACTTCGTTATCACGGCTTCCACCACAGGCCAAAAGCAGCTTCTCCACCATCTCCGACTCCCGCTCCAGAAGAGCGGCATAAGGATAAGGCCCGTCCGGCTCCTCACAGAGATGCAGCGCCGCCTCCAACTTCTCCATACACCCTGCCAGAACAAGCCGCACATGTGTAAGCAGATCTGCCGCCCAGGAGAGCGCCCAGAAGTCGCCTGAACCGGAACCACCGGAAGCAGTCTCTGTTCTGTTCAGACCATAGTCACTCTTCCGCGCTCTGAGCCACTGCTCCGGAAAAGGCATGCTCATGGCAAAATCGTAGAGCTTTAACACCTCTTTCTCCACCGCCTCATCCCTGCTGCCCGCGCTGAAATATTCCATGCAGTGCAAAAAATCCGGTTCTGCCTTGGCATAAGCGTCCTCGATCACCTGCGCCAGCACGTCCTCGCGAAGAAGCTTCATCTCACCTTCCTCCGCGATGCGAAAACCGGGATCCAGCCCTATGGTGTGAAACTGATTTCGCAGCACAAAAAGACAGAAGCTGTCGATGGTGGTGATCTGGGCGTTGTAGAGCAATGTGGTCTGCCGCTGCAAATGCTCATTCTCCGGATCCTGAGAAAGCCTCTCATTCAGGGCGAGACTGATCCGCTCCCGCATCTGTGCCGCCGCCGCATTGGTAAAGGTCACCACCAGAAGGCGGTCAATATCCACAGGGTGCTCTGCATCGCACACCATCTTCACGATCCGCTCCACCAAAACCGCCGTCTTGCCGGAACCGGCTGCCGCCGATATTAAAAGATTACAGCCTCTGGTATCTATCACCCGCTGCTGTGTCTCGGTAAACTTTATCGCCATCCTACACCTCTTCCCGCATACGCTCCAGAGCTTCTTCGTTTCCCAGCTTTTTCAGTTTCCGCACCGGATACCCCTCCGCCCCGTCATCATAACCGCAGACGCTCTTGTATGCGCAGTATGTACAAGCCCGGTCACTGCCCATCTCACAGGGATTGACCGAAATAGTCCCATTCAGGATCTCCCTGCCGATCTGTTTTATCTTATGATTTACATAATTTGAAATCGTCTGCATATCATCTTCCGCTATGACACTTGAGGCGGCAGAAAAACTGCCGTCCTTTTTCCGCTCCAGCGGGAGAATATCGGACTTGTCCGTAAACTCTCCATCCAGCATTTTGACAGCTTCGTCATTTTTATTGACCATTCCAGTCATCTTGAGTTCCCGCAAAATCTGCTGATTGATCTGCTCCGCTGTCATACCCTCCGTCTCCTCCACCATCGGATCGGCAACCCGATAATAAAGCATGGCGGCGGGCACCGCCTCCTTATCCGGATGTTTCTTTTTTACAAGCTCCACCGCCGCATTCATATAGACCACCAGCTGTAACTGCAATCCATAATAGAGCGCTGCCAGATCAAAACGCCGTGACCCGGATTTGTAATCAATAACCTTCACATAGACTCGGTCCCCGATCTCACAGGTATCCACCCGGTCGATCCTGCCTCGCAGACGCATTTTCTCCTGCCCGTCAAGCGCAATATTGAAGGCATCCAGATCCTCCAGCGCCTCGAAGGATACCTCGAAAGCCTCCGGCAAAAACCGCCCTTTTTTCAGCTGGATCTGCAGGGTCTGCACCGTGCGGTTTAAGATCCGTTCCAGCCGGCCCAGCAGATGCTGATTTCTGGCATTGCTGTAGAGGATCGTCTCCCCGCAGACGGCGGCGTAGGCGGAAAGCGCCTGGGCCACCAGTTTTGCACCCTCCTCCTCCGGAAAGTCCAGCCAGGTATAACCGCACTCTGTCAGCTTATCCCCAAAGATTTCCAACACCCCATGGAACAGATTGCCCATATCCACCGCCTCAAAACTGTACTCCTCCCGCTCCCGCAATCGCAGCCCGTACTGCAAAAAGTGGGCATAGGCACAGGCGGCATATTTTTCCAGCCGGCTGACGCTGTTCAGGAGAGAGGCGCCGTACAGAGCGGTTGTGACTGCTTTGGTCAATGCCGTGTCCTCGTATCGCGCAAAAGCCGTCTCTATCAAGGACTCCAGCTGTTCCCGGTACTGGGGCATCCCCGCATAACAGTGATAAAACGTGTATAATGTCCTCTGCTTCGACTCGTCCAGTCTCCCCTGGGCATACTCCCGCAGACTGTCCGTGAAAAAGCCGATTCCATCCGCACCGCTCACCAGCTGTTCCTCCACCGCCTCATACTCCGGCGTTTCCAAAGTCAACTGCGGAAATACGCCGCGCACCAGTTCTATCAGATAGGCAGGACGCAGCGACCTGCCGTCCTCCCCCACTCTCGCGTAAGAGAGATATAATGCTTCCGAGGGTTTCGTCATATTCAGATACAGATAGAGCCTCTGAATATACATCTGCTGTCTGGGCGAGGGGGCCAGTTCTATATCCGACTCCCTTAAGAATTCCCGGTCAATGTCCGAGATGATCCCGCCGCCGGAGCCTTTGGGAATATTACCGTCATTGACCCCCAGGAAAAAGAGCACCTTTACCTGCTTCAGTCTGGTCCTCTCGATATCCCCCACCAGAATACGATCCACGTTCTGAGGAATCGTGCCCACCGTGATCTCCATAAGACCCGAATCCAGAATGTCCGCAAACTCCTTCAGAGTCATTTCCTCCTCCGCAAGCAGACTCTCGATCTGATCCAGCAGATCGATCACCAGCGGATAGATCTGACCATACTCCTTCGCCCGCACCGGATCCCCGCTCTGCAAAAAAGTCTCCTCGTAGTCGGCAAGCTTTTGCTGTGCCCCGGCCGCCACCAGAAAGGTATAAAGCGCACGCACCATCTCCCCCGCTGTTTTTAAGGGCACAAGGAGGGGCGCCATCTGCTCCATCAGGGCCGCTCGGATGGCATTGTGGACCGCAAGCGCAGTAAGAGTGGCCTCCTCCCCCTCCGGGTCTTCTTCCCGATAGGTGAACGCCTCGCTCCACCGCTTCCGTCCTCTGATCCCGAAACGGCGGACATAGTTTTCCAGCCTGTCCACTTCGTCTCTGGAAAAATCCGTAAGCCCTGTGCGCAGATAGTGAAAGACCGCCTCAAAACTGAAATCCTGCAGAATGATCCGCAGCGCGCTGCGCAGATAGGAGGTAAAAGGATTCTCCAAAATCCCCCTCGTCCGATCCAGGTAGATCGGTATCCCAAACCGGGAAAACACTTCCTCCGCGTCCTTGCCGTAAACCTCCATGTTGCCGGTCACCACGGCGATATCGCGGTAGCACAGATCCTCTGACTCCAGAAGAAGCCTTCGGATCGCAATACAGGTCTGACGCAGTTCCTGGGCGGGAGTGGACGCCTCTATCAGATGCAGTCTTTCCGCCTTGCCCTCGTAGGGTCTTGCCGGGTAGCGGAACAGATTCTGCTCCAGATGCGCCAGCTCCGGATTCTCGGCAAACCGGGGCAGCCGGTCTTGCAGTTTTTCCCCGCAGCGGACAAAAGGCTCCTCCTCAATCCCTGCTTCCTTCGCCAGACCGCGCAGAACTGCCACCGTTTTCTGGGTCAGATAAAAGAGCCTCTGCTCCCCCTCCAACCGATAAGGATTCTCCCTCTCATCTATGGTGAGTGTAACAATCACTTTCCTTGTCAATTTCAGCAGATCCCGGATCACCCGATTCTGGATCGGGGTAAATCCCGTAAAACCATCGAAGGCGATCACGCTGTCTCTCACGATCTCCGATTTCGGCAGCGCCTCCCTGAGCCTGTCCAACGTCTCTTCCGTAGTGATAAACCGATCCCGTATATACTCTCCGAAGGCCCGATATAAAACGCCCAGATCCTTCAGCTTATAATAAAGCGCGCCCCGTCCCTTGGAGTAATCCAGCAAGACTTCCAGCTCCTTCGCGCCGACGCCGTACTGCATAAACTCGGAGAGGGCAGACTTGATCTCGTGGATATAGCCGATCTTTTGCAGATGGCTTCCCATCACCGTCAGATTTTCCCGCTCCTGCTGCGCTACCTTGCGCAGCACAAGGCTTTTCCCCGTATCATCCAGGATCGGCAGATCCTCTCCCCCTACCTCCTCTATGACTCGATGGGTCAATCTTCCGAAGCTGAGTACATCGATGTTCATGATTGCGTGCTGCGGATGCTCCACCACCAGATCCATCTGTGTCTGCATGGTAAACTGATCCGGCACGATCAGCAGATAATTTCTCTCCGGATGCTTTAAGGATTCCCGTATGATATCATCATGTAGTTTTTTGCTCTTACCGGCGCCGGAAGCGCCGAAGTAGAATTGCAGGGACATGGCTTGCCTTTCTTTTTTGTTATTTTAATTATTATATCATAAAAAAAGGACACCTTCCGCAGAAGATGTCCCTTAGCTTTCATTTTAGTTTTTTGTCCCATTACTCGAACGGGATCACGCCGCCGTCGTATGTATTGTTGATGTACTCCTTGATCGTATTGGACTTGAGCGCATTCACCAACGCCTGTATGCCGGCATTGTTCTCATTGCCCTCCTTAACCGCGATCACATTCACATAGGTCTTAGCCGCCTCGGAATCGGACTGCTCGAAAGCCACCGCATCCTTCGCCACGGAGAACCCTGCCTCCATCGCGTAGTTACCGTTTAATACCATGAAAGCAACCTCATCCTTCACTCTGGGCACCTGCGCCGCCTCCAGCTCCTGAATCTCCACATTGTAGGGATTCTCCTCGATGTCACGCACCGTTGCCTCCAGACCCACGCCCTCTTTCAGAGTCAGGATCCCGTTATCCTGTAAGAGTAAGAGCGCTCTCGCCTCGTTGGTGGTATCGTTGGGAACCGCGATGGTGTCTCCCTCTGCGATATCACTGAGACTGCCCTTGGTGCCGGGATAGATCCCGAAAGGCTCATAATGGATGCCGCCGGCATTCAGCAGATGTGTACCCTGCTCCTCATTGAATGAATTCAGATAAGGAATATGCTGAAAATAGTTGGCGTCAAACTCGCCGCTCTCCACCACCTGATTCGGCTGTACATAATCGTTAAATACCGTCACTTCCAGAGTATAACCCTGCTCCGCCAGGATCGGCTTTACCTGCTCTAAGATCTCCGCATGAGGTGTAGCGGAAGCCGCCACCGTGATCGTGCTGTCATCCTTCTTTCCTGCGCCGCAGCCTGTAAGTGTACCGAGCACAAGAGCCGCTGTCAAAACAGATACCAAAATCTTCTTTTTCATAACATTTCTCCTCCTTTTAGCAAATCCAAACTACTTTCTTTTATCCAGCTTCACAGACAGCCGCATTCCCAGCGTCTGGAAAATCTGTACCAATACCACCAAAAGTACCACCGATACGATCATGATCAGTGTCTCATAGCGGTAATAGCCGTAACGCATGGCAATATCGCCCAGGCCGCCGCCACCGACCACACCCGCCATTGCGGAGTAGCCGAGAATAGTGCCGATAGCGATCGTCACGCCTACCAGAATGGAGGTCCTGGCCTCCACCAGAAGAACCTTCCATATAATAGTAAAAGTACCCGCACCCATACTCTGTGCCGCTTCCACCACCCCGTGATCCACCTCTTTGATGGAGGACTCTATCATACGTCCGATAAAAGGCGCCGCCGCTATGGTAAGCGGTACAATGGTGGCAATGGAGCCTGTGGTCTTGCCCACGATCAAACGCGTGAGCGGCATGACCAGAATCAGCAGGATCAAAAACGGAATACTCCTCAAAATGTTGGCAAGCACATCAAGCGCCTTATACACTGCCGCATTAGGACGAATACCCGTTTTGTCTGTCACCGCCAGTACAATGCCCCAGGGCAGTCCGAGCAGATAGCCAAAGAAAGTTGACAGCAGTGTCATAAGCAGTGTATCCCGCACACCTTCCGCCATCATCCATGTCAGATCACTAGTCCACATAGCCGTTCACCTCCTCCACCGCCAGGCCTCTCTCTGTCAGATAAGCCTTCATCTCCTCCTGCACAGACTGATCATCGGGAAGGCTCAAGATCATCTCGCCTCTGGCGATTCCCTCCACATTTTTCGTGTCCGCCCGCAGGATATTGA
This sequence comes from Lachnospiraceae bacterium, assembly GCA_014804615.1. Lineage (GTDB taxonomy): Bacteria > Bacillota > Clostridia > Lachnospirales > Lachnospiraceae > UBA3282. The sequence continues at coordinate 31,743 of JAAUZL010000019.1, read as the reverse complement.
TGGGCTGGCCGAACTTTAACACCATGTTCGCTATCACCGGCTCAAAGGATGAGTTCACGGAAAAGACGATGCGTATGCAGCTCTTTCCCTTCATCAGCTCTCTCTGTTGATCCTCCAGAGTCCGGCGGTCCGTGCCGCTTCCCTTTAAGATCAGTTCCTTCGCCTCCGGCGTCTTCGGATGGGCAAAGATATCCGAGACCCGTCCCTGCTCCACCAAATGTCCCTCACCGATGATGGCCACATGGGAACAGATCTCCCGGACTACCGACATCTCATGGGTGATGATCACAATGGTAATGCCGTAATTTTTATTGATTTCCTTCAATAGCTGCAAAATCGACTGGGTCGTTCTGGGATCCAGTGCACTGGTAGCCTCGTCACACAAGAGGATCTTGGGATTTACTGTGAGAGCTCTGGCAATAGCCACCCTCTGCTTCTGCCCGCCCGAAAGCTGCGCCGGGTAGGCGGAAGCCTTCTCCGAAAGCCCCACGATCTCCAAAAGCTCCTGAGCCCGCTTTCTGGCCTCTTTCTTTTTCATGCCCCCGATCACCAGGGGAAAACATATATTGTCAATGACACTCTTCTGCATCAAAAGGTTGAAGTGCTGGAAGATCATGGAGATCTCTCTGCGCGTCTTCCGAAGTTCCGCTTCAGACAGCGCTCCCAGATCCTTTCCCTCAATGCTTACCGTGCCGGAGGTGGGTCTCTCCAGATAATTCAGGCAACGCACCAGCGTACTCTTGCCCGCTCCCGACATACCGATAATGCCGTAGATCTCGCCCGCCCGAATGGACAGGGTTATATTCTGCAGAGCCTCCACCTTACCCTCATCGGTCTCGAAGGTCTTACATAGCTCCTGCACTTCGATCATTTCCGCCATCTCGCTTTATCCTTTCCGTGCAATCTACCCTTCCCACAAAATCACTATCCTGCGCTTTCACGCAGGATAGCTCTAGCGTTCACTATAGTATGTTTCCCGCAAATTGTCAAGGTTTGCACGCTATAAGATACACAGACTATTCCGCCGAGAACAACGGTGTGGACAGATATCTGTCTCCGGAATCGGGCAAAAGCGCCACGATCACCTTTCCCTTATTCTCCGGCCGCTTTGCAAGCTCTTTCGCCGCGTGCAGCGCCGCTCCGGAGGAAATACCCACCAGAACACCCTCCTGCTGCGCAATAGCTCTGCCGGCAGTAAAAGCATCCTCATTGGAAACCTTGATGATCTCATCGTAAATGCCGGTGTCCAAAGTCTCAGGCACAAATCCTGCGCCGATGCCCTGAATCTTGTGCGCACCCGGCTGTCCGCCGGAAAGAACGGGACTGCCCTCAGGCTCCACCGCCACCACCTTCACGGCAGGATTCTTTTCCTTTAAATAAGTACCCACGCCTGTCACCGTGCCGCCGGTGCCGACGCCCGCCACGAAAATATCCACTTTTCCGTCCGTGTCCTCCCAGATCTCAGGACCTGTGGTAGCCTTGTGGATCGCAGGGTTCGCCGGATTGACAAACTGTCCCAGAATGATGGATCCCGGGGTGGAAGCCTGCAGCTCCTCCGCCTTGGCGATAGCTCCCTTCATTCCCTGCGCGCCATCCGTCAGCACCAGCTTCGCGCCGTATGCCTGCAGGAGCTTGCGCCGCTCCACGCTCATCGTCTCCGGCAGCGTCAATACTGCCTGATACCCTTTGGCCGCCGCTACCGCCGCCAGACCGATGCCTGTATTGCCGCTGGTGGGCTCAATGATCGTACCGCCGGGCTTCAGCTTGCCTTCCCGCTCGGCCACCTCGATCATATGCAGGGCAATTCGATCCTTCACCGATCCAGCCGGATTAAAATACTCTAATTTCACCAGAATCGTCGCATCCACGATGCCGTTCTTCTCCTCATAATTGGTGACCTCCAGAAGCGGTGTGTGTCCTACCAATTCCGATGCGCTCTTTTTAATATTAGCCATTTTTTCTTCCTCCCTCTATTCTCTGTTTTATTCCCTACTTATTCACTAGGTTAAGTATGAAATTATAATACGACTATTAAGAAGGAATGTCAACTACTATTTTAAAATTTTTTTCTTGTTGCTGCATTGCAGCGGACTCTTGCGAAAGATTCGGGCATCTGAGATAATAGAAGCGAAATAAAAATGGGAGAGTCAGCTATGAAAATACTTTTCATTGAATGGGCAAGTTTTGGAAATGCCGACATAAAGGACGCTTTTCATAAGGAAGGGCATCAGGTGATCTGTTTTCCTTTCTCCAATAAGGACGCCCGCAGGGACGCCGAGATCGAGGCATCCCTCACGGCCAAGCTGCGCGAGAGCGCTCCGGACGCAGTCTTTTCCTTTAACTATTTTCCCCTGATCTCCAATGTGTGCAAGCAGGAAGGGCTTCCCTATCTTTCCTGGATCTATGACAGCCCTTATGTGCTGCTGTACTCCTACACGACCATCAACCCCTGCAACACGATCTATGTATTTGACAAAGCTCTGTGCCGGGAGTTTCAGGCCGCCGGAATCCGGACCGTTCACTATCTGCCAATGGCAGCGAACACGCAGCGCCTGGACGCTCTGGAGAATCCCGCTCCCGTTTACGATATCTCTTTTGTCGGCTCTCTCTACACAGAGTCCCATAATTTTTTTGACCGCATGGAAACCCTGTCCGACTATGCAAAGGGCTATTTGGAAGGGCTGATGAATGCCCAGATGAAAATACAGGGTTATAATCTCATTCAGGACTCATTGTCTCCCATTATGGAAGAGTTATATCAAGCACTCCCCATGGATCCTAATCCGGACGGAGTGGAGACCAGAGAGTATCTCTACGCCCAATATGTGATCAACCGCAAGATCACCGGCATGGAACGGCTCCGACTGCTGACTGCCATCACCAATCGGCATCCTCTGGATCTGTTTACGCTGGACCCTTCCTTCACCCTGCCCAATCTCCATAATCACGGCACGGCGGACTACTACACGCAGATGCCTCTGGTCTTTAAACAGAGCCGGATCAATCTGAACATTTCCCTGCGCAGCATAAAGAGCGGTATCCCCTTGCGCGCTTTTGATATTATGGGGAGCGGTGGTTTTCTACTGTCCAATTATCAGGAGGATTTTCTGGAATACTTTACCCCAGGGGAAGACTTTGTGTGCTATGAAAGCGAGGCAGATCTTCTGCAAAAGCTGGATTACTATCTGGCTCACGAGGAGGAGCGGCAGGCTATCGCCAGAAACGGCCACGCCAAAGTAGCCGCCGCCCACACCTACCGCGACCGCGTGCGGCAGATGCTCGACCTTTTTCGATAACCGTCGCAGGATCAGCATCCTGCGACCAAAGAATTGCGTTGCAATTCTTTCTTAAATATTTCACTATATTGGCATCTGAGATATGATATAATATACACAGACTCAGAAAGGAGCCTCCATGCATCCTATATCCGTATGTATTATTGCGAAAAATGAAGAATCCCGGATCGAACAGTGTCTCTCCTCCATCAAGCCCTACGGCTTCGAGATCGTGGTGGTGGACACCGGTTCCACTGATAAGACGAAGGAGATCGCCGGCAGATACGCCGATAAGGTGCTGGACTTTCCCTGGTGCGACGATTTTTCCGCCGCCAGGAACTTCTCTCTGCGGGAAGCCACGAATAACTGGATCTTTATGATAGACTGTGACGAGACAGTAAAAGAAATCGATGCGGAGGAGCTGAACTATTTTCGTAAGCACCTTTCAGATAAGGTGGGCAGCGTCTCCCGGGAAAATCTGGTGACGGAAAACGGTGTTCTCACGCTGAATAATACCGACTACACGGAGCGTTTTTTTAATAAGAAACTATACCACTACACCGGACTCATCCATGAGCAGCTCACCCCCATCAAGGGACATGAGATTCCGGCGCTTCTGCTGCACACGACCCTGCTCCACACGGGCTACGATATGACCGAAGAAGAACGGCAGGCAAAGTACCAACGAAATTTCACACTATTGGAAAAACAGCTGGAGCAGGATCCCCAAAATCCCTACCTCTATTACCAACTGGGAAAAACCTGTGAAATTCTGGGCGATTACGCCCGCGCCTGCGAGTATTATGACAGGGGACTGGAATTTGATCTGGACCCGGAGCTTGCCTATGTACAGGCCATGGTGGTCTCCTACGGCAACGCCCTGCTGCTTACGGATCAAACGGAGACTGCTCTGGGTCTGGAGGGCGTTTATGATGAATTTGCCCCCGTGACGGACTTTATCTACCTTATGGGGAACATCTACCATGAAAACGGCATGTTTGAACAGGCCATTGAGCAATATCAGAAAGTGCTGACAATGCCCCCTGGCAATCAGAACGGTACTAACAGCTTTCTACCTCTATATCAGTGCGGCTGTATCTTTGAACAACTGGGCGACACCGATTCCGCCGCTGCACTCTATGCGCAGTGCGGTGACTTTACTCCTGCCATAGAGCGGCTTAACGTCTTGAAAAGGAGCGACACATGACCCCTATCTCTGTATGTATCATAGGAAAAAATGAAGAAAAAAACATAGAGAATTGCCTTGCGCCGCTCGCAGATTGCCCTTTTGAAATCGTTTATGTAGATACGGGCTCTACAGACCGCACGAAGGAGATTGCAGCGAAATACACCGATAAAGTATACGACTTTACATGGATCAATGATTTTTCCGCTGCCAGAAACTTTGCCCTGGAGAAAGCTTCCAACGAGTATGTTCTTTTTCTGGACTGCGATGAGTATCTGACACAGATCGATGTCGAAGCTGTCTATCAGGCTCTGGAGGTCCATCCTCGAGGCGTAGGGATGCTTCTTCGGAATAATTACTATGAATCTAATGGTACACCGACAAACTATCCGGATCGAGTGGAACGACTCTTTTCCCGAAAATACTTCCACTACACCGGCATCATTCACGAGCAGGTGGCGGACTTAAAAACCGACAGCACCCTCTATGCCGGCTATGAAATTCCTCTGGTAGTTGACCATGCAGGCTACAGCGGCGGCATAGATGCCATGCGAAAAAAAGCCGAGCGCAATAACGCTCTGCTCTTTAAGGAAATCAAAAAAAAACCTGACGATCCCTACTTGTATTTTCAGGTCGGGCAGTCCTACAACGGTATCCACGATTACGAAAATTCCTATATCTACTATAAAAAATCCTTTGCCCTTCCTCTGAATCCCGCGGAACCCTGGGTACAGATCATGGCTACTGCCTACATCAATGCCATGAACCACACGAATCGATCCGAGGAGGCGTTGGAATTCTTTGAACCGATCTATCAGCATTTTGCGGGAGACGCCAACTTCTATTGCAGTATGGGCAATATCTATCTGAATCTGGATTCGCCCCAGCCCCTCAAGGCTATGGCGGAGTATCTGCAGGCGCTGCAGTGCCCGGATGCCAGAGAGGAAGGCGCAAACAGCTTTCTTCCCTACTACAATATAGGGCTCGTAAACGAGATGCTGGGAAATAAGGCTTCCGCCCTTACCTTTTATCAGAAGGCGGCTGATCTGGGCTTTGTTCCCGCCACAGAACGTCTTAAAGAATTAGAACAAGGATAAATATGCAGAAACGAGGTCAACTATTATGATTCCGATATCCGTTTGTATTATAGGAAAAAACGAAGAAAAACATATTGAGAAGTGTCTGGAACCGCTCACGCATTATCCCTTTGAGATCATCTATGTGGACACAGGCTCCACGGACGCGACAAAAGAGCTTGCCGCCAAATACACAGACAAGATCTATGATTTTGAGTGGATCGGCGACTTCTCTGCCGCCAGAAACTTTTCTCTGAGCAAAGCCAGCCACAATTATGTGCTGGTTGTAGACTGCGATGAATATCTGACCGATCTGGATCTGGAAGGACTGAATGCGGCGATTGAAGCGCATCCCCGAGGCAGTGTGGGGCGGATCTTACGAAGGGACCTCTCAGATTCCCAATACGGAAAAGAATATTCGCTGGAACGGGTGGACCGACTCTTCCACAAACGCAATTTCCACTATATCTATCTGATCCACGAGCAGGTGGCTGATATCCGGACCGACGGAACAGACTACGAGCGCTACGACATACCCGCGGAATTTGACCATGTGGGCTATGTTGGCACCTCTGACGAGAAACGCCTCAAGGCGGAACGAAACAACGCCCTCCTCTTTAAGGAGATTGAGCAGGACCCTGAGGAACCCTATTTCTATTTCCAGGTAGCACAGTCCTACAATCTGATCGAAGACTATGAAAATGCTTATATCTACTATAAAAAGGCCTTTGAACTGCCCCTGAACATGGACAATCTCTGGGTCCATGAGATGGCTAATAACTTTATCAATGTTATGGTGCAGACCGGAAGGCCCGCGGAAGCTGTGACACTCTACACCCCTGTATATGAAAAATACGCACATAGCCAGCAGTTCCTGTGCAGTATGGGCTCCCTCTATCTGAATCAGGAGCCGCCTCAGCCCATGAAGGCGATGATGGAGTATGTGAAGGCGCTGCAGTGTACTCCCGAATCGGAGTCAGAAGATTTCAGCGGTGTGGCTCTCTTCGGTATGGGGTATGCCAACGAGTTGCTGGGAAATCTCCCCACCGCTGCCTCCTTTTACGAGAAATCAGCCGCAAAAGGCTATCCTCTGGCACTGGAAATGCTGGCAGGACAATAACGAAAGAAGGTGCCGTTATGATTCCGATCTCCGTGTGTATCATCACCAAAAATGAAGTCGAAAATCTGAAAAAATGTCTGGAATCCTTAAAACCTTATCCCTTTGAGATCGTGGTGACAGACACCGGCTCCGAGGACAATTCTCTGGAAGTCGCAAGACAGTACACAGATTGCGTCTATGAATTTGCGTGGATCCATGATTTTTCTGCTGCCAGGAACTTCTGCATCAGCCATGCCACGCACGATACCATTCTCTCTCTGGACACCGATGAATTTCTCCGCCCCCTTGATTGGGAGGCGCTGCAGGAAACTATAGCGAACCATCCAAAAAGCCTTGGTGCCATAGAATTATTCAGCTATTTTGATGATGCCAATGGAGAGACGAAGCAGCAGCTCAGCCGCCTGGAACGGCTTTTTGACAGACGGTATTATCATTTTATCAATCCGGTTCATGAGGTTCTCGTTCCCATCGAAGGTATATCTTACGCTTCCTATAACGCACCTGTCTCGGTAGACCATGTCGGTTATCAGGGATCCAAAGAAAAGCTTAAGGAAAAGGCGGAGCGTGATATCGCTCTGATCCGCACCGAGATCGAATCAGATCCGGGAAATCCCTATCACTATTTTCAGTTAGGCCAGAGCTATATGCTGATGCGCGATCACAAAAACGCACTTCTCTGGTTTCGCAAAGCCATGGAACTGCATCCCGTGCCCGGGGCGGATTACACGCTGGTGCTTCTGTGCAATTACGCCGGTATTCTTCTGGATGACAATCTGGTGGAGGAGGCCGCAAACGTTCTTCCCTACCATGACTCCTTCGCAGATAATAAGGATTTCCTCTGTCTGTGCGGCCGTATTTATCTGCATATGGGGCAGCCCCTGAAAGCCCTGCCCGAATTCGTGCAGGCTCTAAATGCCCCGAAATACAGCCTCGACGATTCACGCAGTCCCAGCTACTACATCGGCTTGATCTATGAAATGTTCGGTAAGCGCGACATTGCACGCACGCACTACGAAAACTGTGGTGATTATCCGCCCGCGGTGGAGGCGTTGAAGCGGTTGGAAACGGAGTGACTCATCCTGTCTGTGTCATCTTCTGACTCTACTTATGCGCGCAAAAAAAACCCCATCCTTTCGGATGGGGTTTTCTGATAGTTCAACTTGCCATTCACAAATCCTGTTACAGCTATTAGCCGAGTAAGGACAGTGCCAGCTGATTGCCCTGATTTGCCTGAGACAGCATGGATGTACCAGCCTGCTGTAAGATATTGTTGTTGGAGTACTGAACCATCTCCGTAGCAATATCTGTATCGCGGATTGCAGCCTCTGCGGACTGGGTGTTCTCAACGATGTTATCCAGGTTGTTGATGGTGTGCTCCAGACGGTTCTGGATAGCACCAAGGTCAGATCTCTGAGAAGATACGATCTGCAGAGCGCCCTTGATGAATGCGTTCAGGGAGTTGAAGTCCTGAGTTGTTGCAACAGTCTTCGGATTACCACCTACCAGATTCTGGAAAGTAGCTACGAGCTTCTTAGCAACGCCTGCCTGCATAGCAACCATCTTGTAAGCGCCAGCTTTAATAGTAGAACTGGACTTAACAGTCGTTGTCTTAGTTGTACCCTGAATCGTGCCGCCCGGCTTCTTAACAGAGTAGCTGGTTGTCAGAACCTTTGTGGAACCTACATTCAGTGCATTGTAGGTGATTGCGCCATACAGCTTACTGTTCTCACTCTTACCAGACTTCCAATCACCAATGTAGCTAGCCAGAGCTGTGATACTCATGTTCTTGATAGAGATATCGATGTGCTGACCAGCCTCAGCGCCTACCTGAATGCCTTTGATGAACTTACCATCGAGAAGGTTCATCTCGTTGAAGGTGGTTGTGCTCTGTACACGGTCAACTTCACTCATCAACTGAGCGATCTCAGACTGGATGGATGCACGATCGGAAGTGGTCAAGGTACCATTCTCACCCTTAACTGCCAGCTCGTTCATTCTCTGGAGCATATCCTCAACTTCGTTGAGTGCACCCTCAGCGGTCTGTACTACGCTGATACCATCCTGAGCGTTAGCAGAAGCCTGTGTAAGACCTCTTACCTGTCTTCTCATCTTCTCGGAAATGGAGAGACCTGCTGCATCATCTGCTGCACGGTTGATCTTATAACCGGAAGATAATTTCTCGGTAGACTTAGCCTGAGAAGAAGTGGTCAGACCGAGCATTCTGTTAGAGTTCATAGCTGTAATGTTGTGTTTTACTATCATAGTATATTCCTCCTTGAATTTTCTACGGCTTCCTTGCCGCTTTTTGTTTGTGTGGTTCTGCTTCCGTCCCGTCCGCTGACATCTGCTTCTCCACTGTTTTCAAGTAAATGTTTTACTTTACTTGTATTATATATCGGTGGTAATCCGATATACTTTAGCCCTAAAGAAAAATTTTTTTAAAAAATTTTTTTCAAGGCTTTTTTACTTTTTGTTGTCGTAGAACTGTGGATCTACATAGTTTAACCGATTCATGTTATTATAGTAGTTCTGGCTCACCTTCATCTTCGAGGAAACCTTGCCGATCTGCTGCCGGCTCTTCTTAAAGTGGTTTTCCGCCTGCAGCTTATTACGCATTCTGGCAGCATTGATGCTCACCACCTTCTCCGTGATCACCGCGATCAGCTCCTGCATCCGCTTGATCTCCGTCCGATAGGCAGATTTATTCTCGATCAATTCCTGTCTGATCCGGTCATATACCGACTCGAAACCCTCGTCCAGAAGCTCCAGCTTCTCAGCCAGCTCTCCCATTCTGTTGGTGGAAGCATCCAGCGCCTCCATATCCAGCTCTTCCTGCTTAAACAGCTTTTCCTGAGTTTCATTCTCCCCCATGATCTCATCGAGGATCCGGCTCTTCTTTTCCAAGCTCTCCACCAGGATCTGTGCACTGCTCAGACTCATACATCCACCTTTCTATACGTGCTGGTTATTCTTTCTCATAACTTCCTTCCAAGTATCCCTGACGCTTCGAAGGTGCATATTGACTTCCTCCAGAATCGCCGTATCTTTCTTGATATTCGCCTGAAGCAATCGTTGCAGCAGATACACGTAAATCCGATCAAAATCCTCCGCCACCGGATATTTATGATCCAGAGTATTACGAAATTCCTCGATAATACGCTGTGTCTTTTTAATATTTACATGCGCTTTTTCAAGCTCGCCATGCTCAATCGCCACGATCGCAATATTGCAGAATTTGATCGCACCCTCATAAAGCATCAGCGTCACCTCCGCCGGGGAAGCTGTTAAAATTTTATTCGTTGTGTATTCCGCAAAGGGATTACGTGCCGGCATAGCTATTCTCCTCCTTGATCCAACCTGCCATCATAAATATACATGCCCCGCCGCAAGCAGCGGGGCGAGAGATTTTTATAAGAATCAACCGCCGAACAGACTCGAAAGGGAACTGTTCTTGGATTCGAGCTTCGATAACGCTGTCTCCATCTTGGAAAACTTAGCATACCAGTTGTCGATATAAGCGTTCAGCTTCTCTTCCTGCTTCTTGATCTTATCCGTATAATCGTCATAGTCTTCCTTCATCTTCTTATCGTTGTAGAAGGTCATGGCACTGCTCATCTTCGTCGCAGACATCTTCTCCTGCAGCGTATCGTGCAGCGTATTTGTCAAATTCGTAAAGAACTCCATCACCTTATCGGGGTCTTTATTGATCAACGCAGTCAACAGATCATCGTTATTCTTTGTCTTCGCATCATCCGGATCACCGTCGATGTGGTAGGCGTTTTTCTCATTGTCCGCCGAGTTGAAGTATCCCAGCGTAGCAATGCCGAAATCTGAAAGATAAACCTTCTGACCACCAATGTTAAAGCCTGCCATCATATCCATCTTGAGAGCGGAAGAGATATCTCTTAAGGTAGAATCTCTGCGGAGCAGAGAATCCTTGATTTTCTTCTCCCACTCCTCAATCTCAGTATCTGACAACGCTTCCTTCTCCTCAGTCAACAGCGGCTCATAATCCTTAGCGGACTCCGCATTGTAGAGAGAATCCATCTCGTTGATCAGCTCACTGTAAGCCTTGATGAAATCCTTGATCATATTGTAGACGCCCTCGGTATCGTTCTTGGTCGATACGGTAACGTCCTTATCTGTCACTTCGAGAGCCGTAATGGACAAGCCGTTCACGGTCAGCGAATCGTTACTGGACATGTAGGTCACGCCGTCCACTTTGATCAATGCATCCTCACCGTCCAGCTTGGTTGCCGAAGCGGCTGCTTTCCACGCTGCCTGCTTGGTAGGATCGGTAGTATCCATCATATCCTTTGCGACAGCTACCTTCTTGTCAAACTGCTCGGTGACCTCGTTGGCGGTAATACCCCGTCCGATGGCTACTTCTGCTCCGGATGCATCCTTTTCCTTATAGGTCTTTGTATCCTCATCGTAGGAAAAACGCGCATCGTTGGCATCGATCTTTGCCTTATTAGTATTCTTCTTGCTCTGGTTTTCATCAAAGGCGCTGTAAACGCTGTAGACTTCTTTCGCCTTGTCGATCTCGTTCTGCTTTTTGCTGACAGCCTCAGAAGCATCCGCGACATCCTTCTCCGCCTTTTCAATCTCATCAGCAGTTGCCGTCCCGTCTTCCTTAAGCTGTTTCAATTTGTCCTGTGCCGCGGTAAGGGCATCCTTGAGATCATTCAGCTCACCTGCCAAGCCCCCAGTGCGCACGGTCTCTGTCTCGTATACTGGATTTCCACCTTCAAACTTAAGATTTCCTTCCTCATCCTTGGCCTGTACATATACGGGTGTAATACCATCTGACTCAAACTTAAGACTGCCATCCTCATTCTTTTCCTGCACATTCCGGGTCGTCTCCGGACCGTAGATCATGTCAAACAGCGCATCTTTAGCCTGTCTCATAGCAGCCAGATCATCCGCGTCATCCAGATCCCAGTCGCTGTCATAGTCACCTATATAAGCCTGATAAGCGTCATATTCTCCGTTCTCATTAGCCTTAAGCTTCTCGAACGTATCCTTGTTATCCTGGTTATACTTATCATAATTCTTGTTTTCCGCTGCCAGCTTATCATTCTGTGCCTTCAGCGCTTTCAGGCGATTAAGGGTCTCCTCTTCGATCAGTTTATCATAAGCAGTCGGAGGATCTCCAACAGCTGCCCTCTCATACTTCGACCAGACATCGTACTCGCCGCCGGATGCCGTCAGCTTATCGATATCGTTGGTGGACAGGAGCTTTAACGCCTTTAAAGCATTCATGCCGCCCGCATCGTTTCCGGACAGATAAAAATTACCCTGCTCCCCGGAAGTCCAGGAACTGAGATAAATACGCTGGTTCTCCTGATCGAAACTGGCCGTCAAAGCCGTGTTTTTCTCCAGCGAGCTCACAAAATCATTGATCCTCATGTTCTCATTGACATCGATGTCTACATAAGCGCCATTGTTGTCGCTGAGACGAATGCTGCCGGAACCAGTGAAACCAAGCTGTTTCAGCGTCGCATTGCCTGTGTAGTGCGTGTCGCCCTTTGCCAGACTGCCGCTGGTCACAGTCGCCCGCTGGGAAAGCCGCTCCACAGACACCTTATGGGTCCCGTCTACCGTACCGCCCGTCACCTGAAGCGCGTTAGGATTAGACACTACCGTCTTCTTTTTCAGGTAGGAAGCCTGCAAACGCAGATCATCCAGCTTCTGATAAAAGCTGTAGATCTTGGTGTTCAGGGATTTCCACGCATCCTGTTTCCAGGAAAGCTTGGTCTGTGCCTTCACCAGTTTGTTTTTCTTATAGCTCTGAGCCGAAGCCAGCTCATTGATGATACTCTCGGTGTCAAGTCCCGAGTACATACCTGTAATTCTGATAGCCATTTCGTTTCCCTCCTAGCTGTCAATATACCTATAGCTTTTCATCCACAAGAATTCCGGCCATTTCCCAGATCTTCGCGATCATATCCAAGGTTTTCTCAGGCGGAAATTCCTTGATAACTTCCTTGGTGTCCTTATCCATGATCTTGATCATGATACGGTTGGTGTCCTCGTGAACGCCAAAAACTGCCTCTTCATTACTGTTATTGATCTTCTTGTTCATCTCCGCGATCGCCTTTTTCAGCTGCTCGGACTGTTGCTGCTGCTGCGCCTTACTGCCGCTCTGCGCCTGTTGCTGCTGGCTGCCGGCGTTATCGCTGCCGCTGCTATTCTCATCCTCAGCCTGAGGCTTCACCACTGCTGCGGTGGTCGCATCGATATTAACGGTCTGACCATCCTCCGGAACTTCCGTGTTCACCGGCTCTGCCGTCTGGGGTTTGGTTACTGCCTGTGCCTGATAAGTCATAGCACTGTTTAATGGTTCAATTGTTGCCATCGTCAATCACCTCCGTGTGATATTTGTAAAAATTTATGGAATCGTCGCCTGACTCCGCTGTTCGTATCCCTACAGACAGACGCAGTCTCTTGTAATCTATATCGGAAAAAACTGATATTTATTTAGGAGAAAAAGAAAAATAGTTAAAAATAGATTGAAAAAATGATATACTGTCATAAAGATTATATCAGATTGGAGATCATATTGCATGAATAAATATAACATGTGCGTAATTCCGGCCTTCCCGCTGGAAAACGTACAGCTTTTAAAAGACCGGGTCGTCTTTCCCTATGCCTGCTTTCTTGCTTTCGGCGAAAGTCTGCGGCTTGTCACGAAAAAGACCGGAGATTATCCCTATCTCTCCTATCTGGAAGGCGCACAGCTTGTAACTCTCCCGGAGGACCAGCCTCATATGGATGCTGCCGTCAGCTATGTGACTGATCATATAAATGAAATTGACCTGCTCTTTCTTTTCGGCGCAAGAGGCGAGTACATAGAACTGGTTCAAACATACAAAACTTTACGCCCCGACGGGATCATCTACCTGAAACTGGACACCAACATTGACTGGGCAAATGCCCTTCCACTGTTTGATGAATCCTTTTCCAGCTTCCTGAAAAACTGCGACATCATCAGCTGCGAGGCCAGACGGCTGCAGACACTTCTCTATAAAAAATGGCAGCGGCCCGTGGAGTATATTCCCAACGGTGTATACTACCCGCTTTATCCGGACGCCGCCAATGTCCGATACGAGGATAAAGAAAATATGATCCTCACAGTGGGACGGCTGGGCACCATGCAGAAAAATTCCCTGCTGCTTCTGTACGCCTACGCATTGACCTTCGTGGAACTGAATGAGCCCTGGGAGCTTGTCATGATTGGGAGTATTATGCCTGAATTTCAAGCTGATTATGATGATTTCTGCAAACGGTTTCCTACCCTTGCTCCGCACATTCATTTGACCGGGAATATTGCAGACAAACAGACACTTTATCGATACTATAAAAAAGCCAAAATTTTTGCCCTTCCCTCCCGTGCGGAGGGCGGCAGTCCCAATGTATTCTCGGAGGCCGCCATTTTCGGCTGCACTGTGGTCACCACCGGCGTGGATGCCGCTCCGGATATGACTGACAATGGCCGTGTCGGCAGAATTTCTCCGAACACCGAAGACATTGACGGCTTTGCAAAAGAGTTGACCGCTCTCTGCCGCGATCCCAAGTATCTTGCCCGCAATTTCCACGATATGCGTGCCTATATGCGTGAATTTTTTGACTATGAACGACTTGCCGAACGGCTTCACATCCTTGTGGACCTGCAGCAGCTAAAAAGGAGACCGTCATGAATCTAAGGATAACCGAAACCTGTATCACGTTGGAGGAGGGCGCAGAAACTTTCATGCTTCTTGAAAAGCTGCTCATCCCCGACTATCAAAACGTTACCGCAAGACCTTACATTACTTTTTATTATAAAGAAAGCGAAACTATCTGGGAACGTTTTCGCCTCTGCATGGAACGCTTAACTGCTTTTTGCCCGGAAGACCCATACCTTGGCTGCTATGCCCTGATGTTCCGCCGTCTCTATACCCTGCTGCTCTCCAGCAGCCAGTCAAAGAACGTCATCGCCTACGGTCCGTCCACAGACTGCGGCGCATACAAGGTCTTTCAGGACTTTATGACTTTTTTACAGGAGGGTAGTGCTTTGACGGCGCTGGCGTGGAGTCCATACTCTTTCGCCGCACTGACGAACAGCGCCAGCTCCGCCCTTCTCTATCGTCTGGACACCTGCCCTGTTCTGACGGCAGTCTGTGACGCTATGGAAAAAATAAAAACCGGCGGACTGCTCCTGTTCTATACCCTGCGCGACGACTTCTCATCAGAGCTTCGTCCGCTATTGGACCGGGCAGAAAAAGACAGTTTTGGCTCCTGTACAGTCTATGCCCTTACTATGGACGAATTCCTCTCTGACTTTGCCCAGGCAAACAGTTCGGAGAGCATCATCCTCTCCCGGGCAGAGGAAATCGAAAAACGGGTAAGTGATCTGCGGGGGCTGACCCAGGCTATGCTTGCAGGTGCCTCTCTGCCCGAAGATACTTATACCATTACCGCCGTGATCCTGCAACAGACAGAGGAGATTCTGCTCTCCATCTACGACTATCTGGAAAATGATGAACTCCCCATCCTTGCAAATGCGCTGAAGGAAGCGGTGCTCAACTATTATGTTGGCATTGACGGCGGGCATGATCTGACCACTTACCGTGAAAAGCTGTCTCAGGCTTCAGAAGCTTTCTTCACCGCCATCGAGCGGGAATTTCAATAAAGGGGAAATACCTTAAATGGAAATATTATTTTACCGCTACAACAGCATATGCGAACCCGACATTCTCCAGGCTTTCCAGAATTTCGGCATCACAGTCCACACAGAAGAGCTGGAGATGCAGAACAAACAGGTTTCACCCCGGGAATGTGCCGAGAAAGTGAGCGGCTGGATCCTGCAAAAGCCTCTCGCCTTTGTGTTCAGCGTCAATTTCTTTCCGGCCATCTCCTACACCTGTGAACGGCTGAAGGTGCCCTATGTCTGCTGGAGCGTAGACTCTCCGGTGCCGGAGCTATTTTCCAACGCCCTAAAAAACAGCTATAACCGTATTTTCCTTTTCGACAGGGCGCAGTACGATTTCTTTTCTCCCATCAATCCGGACTGTATCCACTATCTGCCCCTTGCCACAGGCGCCAAGCGCTGGGAGAATGTAGTGCTTTCCATGACCGAACAGGATTATGAGACTTTTGGAGCGGAAGTGTCCTTCGTAGGCTCACTGTACACGGAAAAATGCAGATACGACAAGCTTTCTCTCTCCGACCACACCAGAGGCTTCGTGGACGGATTAATCGAAGCCCAGCTCAAGGTCTACGGCTATAATTTTATTTCCGAGACCCTGACGGAAGAGGTCATTCGGGAAATTGCCGAGGCTGATCCGGACTTTTATCAGGGTGCCGACACCTACGGGGAGGTAGACCGCTATCTGGTCGCGCATCAATATATCGGCATGAAACTGGCCGCTGTGGAGCGGGAGCGCACTTTACAGCGGCTGTCTGAACGCTTTCCGGTGACTCTTTATACCAGAAGTGATACTTCCGCTCTGCCCAAAGTGCAGTGCCGGGGCGGTGTGCGCACACTGACCGAAATGCCGAAGGTCTTCCAGGCAAGCCGTATCAACCTGAATATGACCATGCGGCCCATCGAGACGGGACTATCCCTGCGCATCTGGGATATCCTGGGCTGCGGCGGCTTCTTACTCACCAACTATCAGGCGGAGCTGCCGGAATATTTTGAGATTGGAAAAGATCTGGAAACCTACGAGTCCATGGAGGAACTGGAAGATAAGATACGCTACTACCTCGCCCACGAAGAAGAACGTATGGAGATCGCCATCCGGGGCTGTGAAAAGGCAGCGCGCTTCCACACCTATGAGATACGTCTGGCACAAATGATCAAGATCTTGACGGAAGATATGTAGGAACATAGCCGAGAAAGCGATATTTTGAGAGCAAAAAACGGATATGACACCATTGTCATATCCGTTCCGTATGCAATAATCTATTCGCTGAATACTTACCCCGGCATCATCCCAACAGATTCTTCAGAGCCTCCATGCCGTCCACATCGCCGGCTTCCTTGTTGGCATCCTGAATCTGTATATAAACCTCTTTGCGGTACACAGGCACTTCCCTCGGTGCGCTAATGCCAAGCTTTACCTGTTCGCCTTTGATCTCAAGTACCGTGATCTCTACATTGTTGTTGATCACAAGCGCTTCATTCTTCTTTCTGGATAAAGCTAACATCTACTCACCCGCTTTCTGTTTATTTTTCTCTAAGATATCATAGATAGGGAATTTCACCAGATACTGATCCCCTTCCACGATCACCTGTGTCGCCTTACATTCCGCCGCGTTGATCACGATGGGACCTCTGAGATTCACCGACATTTTCTTGATCTCTTTGGGCACCGTCACTGTCACCATCACTAAAAGCTCCTCCGGACTAATGTGGCCGATGCACTTCAGAAGCTCATCATCCACCTCCGGGTTATAGTCAGGGCACACGATCAGCGGATCCATCACCGGCATCGCAAAGGCCGGTTCCTGCAGAGACTGCAGCCAATGAATCGTATCTGTTCCTTTTTCCACATCATGGACCAGTGCGAAATCCTGAAGATCCGGAAATCCAATGATCCCATTCGGAAAATGTATGATTTTCTCGTCATCAATGGTAATTTCTCCAAATACCTTCGTCTTAATCTGCATACCCGTCTTCCTTCCTATGTCAAATTAAATATAATTCATCAAGTTTGTCTGCATGATCTTACCGGTCGCCATGAGCGCTGCACTGTAGGTCAGCTCCGCACTGGTCATCTCCACCGCCACCTCAGTGATATCGATTCCCTCGTTATCCTGCTGCAGCTCCTTAAAGGTAGCCTGCTGGTTGGTCAATCTGGTGGCAATCAGATCTAAACGGCTTCTTCTGGTAGCATTGTCCGTCATAGCCACACGGGAATCATCCATATACTGCTGATATTTTGTAATCTGATTCTCAAACTTCGTATGGATATTTTCACGGATATAGGTATACGCCTTATCCACACCCTCAAGTCTCCTGGCAATATCCTTATACTCATCGGAGTCTTCCGCAAACTCAGCCTGCTTGGTCTTCAGATTCTTCTCCACTGTCTCAATCGCCTGAAGCTGGCTCAGATAGTGCTCGAAATCATCCATATCTCTCTGCACATCGTGAGTGAAGATCTCATCCGCGCGGGTGTTGACCTGAATCTGCTGGTTATATCCTACATCGTAATAAATATCCTGATCTCTGCCCTGATCCCGCTGGGTATTGTAAGCAGTTCTTCTCCAGTCCGGCTCCTCATTCGGGGCAGCCACATTCTTTGTCTCGATACACTTGAAATAATGTACCGGATTGATATCGCCATTCACCCAAGTGCTCTTATCATAGTTTACATGGAAGGCACCGCCTTCTTCAAATGCCTTCTCATTGAAATTCTCATTATAAAATTGCTCAGAGAACACCAGCTCGCCACTGATCGGGATATAAGCAATTCCGGTAAAAGTTCCGTCGGCGATTGCCTTATACGCCTCCTCCTGATCGCCAAACTCCTGTATTGCGGGTCCCGTGACCGGATTACCGTCTTTATCCACCGCTGTCACCGTCACGATAGGCTGATTATTCCCATCCAACTGTATATTGCCGTCTGCATCCTTGGCGGTCGCCGTTACCTTCGTGCCGTCAGGCATTGTAAAATTCAGTTCTCCGCCCTTATCCAAAGAATCCAGATTGTTATAGGAGATTCGGAAACGATATAAGGTCGTATTTTGAACGGCCTGCTCATAAGAATGCACATCATCGATATCATTTGGCACAGCAGGCTTATTGCTCGGCGGATTGGGTACCAAACCATCCTCCACCTTGGTATAGTCTGTATAGCTGATCCGGCTGATATCCTGAAAACCGAAACTCTCGTCGATATTGAAGGATACCGGATGCTCCTCCATCTGCTTCATATCTTCCTCGGTGAAGGTGACCGGCAGATCCGTCCGATAGCCAGAGAACACATATCTTCCCGCATAATCCACATTAGCGCAGGAATAAAACTCTGCCGTCAGCTGCTTCATCTCGGACATAATGATCCGAAGATCATCAGAAGTCTGGTATTTATCCGGAGCAGTAGTCGCCAGCTTGTAGAGATCGGTCAATACCTGATCTACCGTGTCCATCGCGTCCGCCGTCAGTGCCAGCCACTGATCCGCATCCTTCGCATTCTTCTCGTTATACTGGGTAACCGCCGTCACATTGCTTCTGAGGCGAAGTGCTCTGATTGCTACCACCGGATCATCGGAGGGACGCACGATCTTACTCTGATTTGTCATCTGGTTGGTCAGCTTATCCTGCAAGATCTTATTCTGGTTGATGTTGTAGGCTGCGTTGTTCCGCATGATCTTATTTGTCATTCTCATAGTCAGTATCCCTCTTTCTGTTTCAATATCTATATCATCTTCCGAGTTCGCGAAGCGAATCTCGTGATTGAGCGAAGCTCAATCGGCTATACGCCAGTCTGTAGAATCAATCTGTCATACACTTCTGTCAGCACCTGAATCATCTTGGATGCCAGTGTGTAGGAATTTTCGTATTTCACCAGGTTCATAGCCTCTTCATCCTCATCTACACCGGAAATGGAGGTTCTCTGGTTATCAATATTGGTCTCCAGACTGAAGTATGTGTTATAGAAGGTTTCCGCATTGCTGGTATTCAGCGTCACATCGGAGAGCACGCACTCCAGGAAACCGCCCGCGTCTCTCCCGCGGAAGCTGAACTGGTTGACATCACCCAACATGGAGATCACTGCCCATACCTGATCGCACTGCTCCTCACCCTCGATATCCTTACCCTCTTCGTCTTTTACCGTATGGTCCTGATCTATATCCTTCCTGGTTCCCAGAAGCCTCGGATCCTTGACCACCGCATCCAGAAGCGTTATATTGCCCGCTGTCAGATTGTAATAGCCGGTATTTTCATTGTTCGGTGCGGAAGCATCCAACTCACGCTGTGTATACTGTCCGGTTTTTCTCACATAGTCTGCTGTAAAAAGGATATCCGCTTTCTGCGGCGGATCCTCCGCTGTGAGACCCTCCTTGAAAATATCATTTACTTTCTTTGCAAATTCACGTACCCACTCATTCATCTGGTTCAGATAATATGGGATACCCTGATAATTCAGTTCTCCGCCAATGGAAGCTTCTGTCCAGGTCTTATCCGGAGTCAGGGGCATATCGCTCTTCCTATTGTCAATGGTAAAGGTGTATTCACCGTCACCGTTATAAACCCACTTTGTGTAATAGAAAAGCTGGTTTCCGATATTGATCACACCGCCTGTATCGGAAAGGTTACTCTTGCTTATGCTCTGCAAGTGTAATGCCGTTGTCTTTATGGTCACTGTGGAGATGCTGTCGTGGAACGCCACATTGGTAGCTGTTCCGTTAAAATACTCGCCGTTGTTGCCGTCGCGCATCTCGATCAGTCCACGCAGTTCTCCGCCCATGGATGCATTATAAAGGCTGAACTTCAGTCCATTGCTCCACTCAAGATCATAGAGTCCGTCCACATCCGACTGGTTCACCTTCTCCTCTTTCGAACGAGCTACACAGATCAGCGTATTATAATCATCCATATCTACCAGAGTCTGTCCGCCGGCGATCCTTACGATATATCTGTGCGCTGCTGACGGATTCCCCTCCTGATCCAAAATAGGCAGTTCCTCCGTCTGTACATCCACGACCGCGGAAAGCTCGTCGAGCAGGCTGTCTCTCTTATCCCGCAGTTCATTGGCTCTGCTTCCCGTCATCTCGATAGTATTGATCTGTTTATTGACCGTCGCCAGATCCTGTGCGATGGAATTGATCTGATCCGCGCGAATCTTGATCTCATCGTTCACATCCGCCTGCAGATCTCTGAGATCTCCATACATATTATTAAAATAATCGGTCAACGCCTTGGCCGCTCCTAAAAACTCTGCTTTCACATCGGTGCTGCTGGCATTCTTGGTGATCTCCTGTAAGGCCATACCAATCTTGTCAAAGAGCGTCTTAAAACCGGTCGTCTTGTCATCCTTCAGGTACTCCTGTATCATATTACAGTAGTACAGCTTGGCGTCATACTCTCCCAGCTTCGTCTCATTTGACCAGTATTTAAAGTCATAGAATTGATCTCTCACCCGCTCGATGGACAGAGTCTCCACGCCCGCGCCGGCACAGCCGTAAGTGGCAAACACACGCAGCGCATTCGCTGCCTCTGTATTCACTTCCTGTCTGCTGTATCCGAGCGTATTGACATTACTGATGTTATTGCCCGTAGTATTCAGCGCCGCATTCGCCGCCCGGAGTCCCGATGATGCGATTGTCAGTCCAAAAAAAGTTGATGCCATAAGTTTTCCCTCTTTTTATCTTCCTTCACAAGTTAGCGTCCCAGTGTGGATAAAAGATGATCCAACATTTCGCTGATCACATTAATATATCGACTGGATGCGTTGTAAGCATTCTGGTACATGATCATGTTGGTCAGCTCCTCATCGGAGGACACGCCCACGATCTGTTCTCTCGCAGACAAAAGTGCATCCGTCGCCACTGTCTGATTCTCCTGCACTGCTCGGAATACCGATCCCGTATTGGCCAGCTGCGCTACCAGATTCTTATAATAATCCTTAAAGCAGACAGGCGTTGTCACATTGGGATTTAAGGTATATATCGCTTCCTCAAAGGCTTTTTTCAAAGCCTCCATGGTCTCATTATCCTCCGAGTGCTCATCCAGCCGGAAGGTTAATAAGGAAGGATTCTGACGCAGCTCGGTATTGATCAGGATATTCCTTACCGTCCAGCCCGTCTCCGGCTTTCCTTGATGCTCATCCACCATGAGCTGGAACAGCTGATAAGGATTCCCATCCTCATCTCTCAAGTAGTTGGAGTCCGGATTTAACATCGTCGCTCTGTCAGCCGCATCTGCCAAAATATCATTAATCTTCGTGACAATGTGATGTATCAGCTGATCGAACTCAGCCTGCGTATTCATAACAAGGGACTGTGAAATGTGTACGTTGTACCAGCCCTCCTCATACTCACCGTCCGTATTGATATCATTGATCTCGTCGTAGGTGGCCCTGTGGTCACCCCTCGCAAATAAAGTACTCTTCAGAGAACCGATATCTGTATTGTATACGGAGGATATCTTCTGTGTCAGATTAAAGACCTTTGCTCTCTCTATATTTTCCTCGGTAATAATCGGTTTGCCGTCTGCATCGTACTTATCGAAATTGGCAAGCATCTTCCAGTAGGGCGTATAAAAACCGGTCTTGGGATCCGTGTAGAGACACATCTCATTGACCAGACCTCCCTTCACCAGATCCACTCCCTCAAACTGAACGCTCACATACCCGCTGGTATCCTCCGCATAGGTGATGTAACCAATCTTAGCCAGTTCATCCAGAAGATAGTTTCTGCGGTCTCTCAGGTCATTGGCATGCTCCGGGCCTCCCTCCACTCTCATGATCGCCCGGTTCAGAGACTCGATCTCCTGCGCATATGCATTGATGTTATCCACATCAATCTTTACCGTCTTATTCATATTGTCCTGATAATCACAAAGGCTGTTGTACACAGCTCTTGCCTTCGTGATAAATTCGTAGGCTTTCGTCACGAACAGGTCCTGATTGACCGAGAGAGTCGGATTTTTAGCCAGCTCCTGCACAGCCACCCAAAGACCATTTTCTCCGGTAAGAGCCTCGGAAAACTCGTGTCCTTCGTTGGACTCTCCCAGAATATACTCTATCTCCTCTAACGACACGGCAGAAACATCATAAAAAGCAGTCCGCCCTGCTTCGCGCCGATAGTTTTTGTCCAATATCCAATCTCTTTCCTGTCTTGTTCGGGTATAATTGACACCCAGACCTGTCTGAATCCAGTTTTTATCAGCATACCTGGCCTGCGTAAGATAATTGCGCGTGCCCTGTGCTACCTGCTGTCTGGTATATCCTTGGGTGTCTAAGTTAGACATGTTATGCGCCGTGGTATTGAGCGCATTGTTTGATGTTTGTAATCCTGATACGCCTATATAAAGGCTTGACATTAATGACATATTCTACCGTCCTCAACAATTATTGTTTGGCATCGAAAGCCTTGTGAGCTGTCCCGATCACATCACCGGTATTGCAGGCACCCCTGTTATAATTTGCCGTCTCCGGCGCCTTATTCATGGACTGCACGATCTGCATATTGAACTGTACCATCTCCAGAGCATTCTGAATCAACTCTCTGTTCTGCTCGTTGATCCGCTTTACCGCCTGAACATTTCTTTTCAGTTCATCGAATACCGATGCCAGCTTTGTCTGTTCCTGTGGTCTGGCCTCCAGCATCTTGATCAAATCTACAATTTTCAGCTTCGTAACATCCTTGTTAAGTACGTTCGCAATATCATCAACAGCTTCGTTTCTCTGACGATCCAGATGATTGATCCTGCTTACTATGATTTGCTCTTCATCCGTGATTTCTGCTAAAGCCTTAATGTTGTCAGACACAATGGCAGGCGTCTTTTTCATGGACAGATCTAACAGATTCTTGTACTCCAGATTTTCCTTTTCCAAAACCTCTATTAAGGTCTCCATTAAACTTGCCACGTCAAAACCCACCTTCTTTGGCAAATCCGTGAAACGAATTTGCCAAGTGTCTTATTACAAACTGTTAATCTCCTCATACTGCTTCACCAGTTTTTCTGCAAAGCTCTCGCCGCTCACCTGATAGGAACCGCTCGCGATGCCTGCCTTGATGGGTGCAGTCAATTCACTCCTGATATCATCGGCAGCCGCAACCGCATTTTTCGCAATCTGAATATCCTTACCGATGCTGGAGATCTGAATTTTATCAGAAGTCGCATTTCTTGCCGTATTCTGTGTCTTAGCGTTCTTCTTCGCGCCGTAGACCTGCTGTACCTGAGTATAAGCTTCTATACGCATATGTGACTCCTCCTTCCTCTATCTCAATATCCTACATAATAGGTATCGGATATTTTTGTCCAGACTTTAGAGGTAAGCATGAAAATATTGCTTCACCTGAAACAGATCCTGCAATACGGCAATACTTTTTTCCTTCATTTCATCGTCTGCCTGTAAGATATCCGGCACCATGATCGGCATCATGCCGGCACGGTAAGCAGAGCGGATACCATTATAAGAATCCTCGATCGCATATGCGCACTCCGGCAAGATCCCCATTTTTTCACAGGTCATCAAATAAATATCCGGTTCCGGCTTGCTCCTTTTTAACTGGTCACCACCCATAACGACCTGAAAATAATCATATAATCCCGCCTGTTTCAACTCCTCCTCCACAACGGCCAATCTGGTTGAGGAAGCAAGTCCGATGGGGATTCTCCTATCCTGCAGATATTCCAAAAGCTCCCTGACACCGTTTTTAACCGGCAATCCCTTCGTTTGGATATATTCTCTGAACAGCCCGGAAACTTCTTTCCTGTATTCTTCATACGGAAAAGATTCTCCGTAATAGGCGCATACGATCTCTTTGGTCTTCACACTGTTCGTCCCGATACAGTCAATGCAGACCTCTCTGATACCGGAAAAATGATACTTCTCCGCCACTTGCTCCCAACAATCCAGGATCAACTGTTCACTGTCAAAAATAACGCCGTCCATATCAAAAATAACTGCTTTCTTTTTTATCGTCACGGTATTTACTCTCCTTTAGAGTTCCATATATATGAGTATAAGCAGATCGAGATGCTCGCCGTAAGCTTATACACGCAAAATGACTCAATCCCAGTATTACAAGAGATTGAGCCACCTGAAAGGTAATGCCGGCGATCGGAATCGAACATTCTCGGATAATAGAAAATCCCAAAAGAAAGGAGTTTTCCACATCTCTGATAACCTGTACAAACCGCATACAAACAAATACGGAAGTGGTAAGGGGCTAAACAAGCCCCTTTTCCCATTTATTCACTTTCATTATCTTGACTTCTTGGGTACGGGCGTTTTTCATCCGTCAGCCCTGCCAGATAGTCCATGCTTGTATTTAACGCAACGGCAATCCGTTTACATTGCTCAAATGTATAATAGCGTTTGCCATTCTCAATCTTAGAATAATCACTCTGGTCGATACCTGTCAGATGTTGCATTTTTATCTGAGTATAGCCCAGTTCTTTTCTTAAATCTCTCAATCGTGACAATCCGCTCACCTCTTTTTTACTATTATGGCGAATTGACCTATTGAAATTATGGTCATATTGACCTATTGTAAATATACGACCAACAAATCAAGTTATATATAAGGAGTATGGAAAAATGACAATTTTATTTATTCTGTGGGCGTTGGGTGAATTATGTATGTTTCCCGTTGTTCTTTTTAGGGTATTCTGTTTATTCAAAAAGAAATGTTCCTGGAAAAAATGCCCGTTCCGCGCTAAAGCTCCATCGCCCGCTTTTCCTTTCGGCGGTAATCTGCTTGACGTTGAGTGCCATAAATGCCCATATCCGTTTGACGAAGAAGAAGAAAAGGAACTGGACGAGACTATAAGGGAACTCACAGAAATGATTGAACAATTATAACCGCAATACGTTCTGCAATGATAACGCTGGTTCCCCTGTGAGGAACTGGAGCCGAATGCGGAAGTTACCCACAGGGGAACCGGCGGTATCATTGCCGCTTCATTTCACTCTTACATTTATCAAGTTCCTGTATCACCGCCAGTGCATATACATTATCTAGCTTGACTGGCAGTTCTTCATCTCCAATCACATCGCGCATAGCGGTTTGCACTAAGTCTTCTATTGGCTTTAATATGTCATCTGACTTCAAATATGCCGCCATAGTTTCATATACCTCTGTTTTTATGACCATGTCAAGGCACGCAATCATACTCTGCGCGCCTATCCTTTTTGTCGCGTCTGTTTCGTCTATTTTTGCAACAATCCGCTTGATCTTATCTATTGCCTCATCAGACAGACGGGTCGCATCCTTGATATCCTGTATATCACGCCTTGGCGAGACAGTGACCCCCATCAAATAATCATAAGAACAGTCTAAAATTTCTCCAAACCTCTTCAGATAGTCGATCGAATACGTTCCTCTGTCCGACATATACTTTTTTAGGGTAGCCAGAGGCATCGGCACTTTGTCTGCAAATTCCTGTTGCGTATATCCCATTTCTTTTATCCGCTTTCTCAAAATAGTTCCAAATGTATCCATTTTGTTTTTCTCCATCCGCAAGATATCTATTTAGGCTCTATATGTATCTTCTCTGCAATGCTATTATAGGCTCAACAAACAGCTCCCGTCAATCGGAAGTCGGGGCTAGTATTACCCCCGACTTCCGGTACAGGTACAGAGAGTGTGCAAACCGCATAAAACAGTGTTGTTTTAGTGTCCAGACTGTCCCGCTTTCAATGGAACAGCACAGGGGACACAGAAAGGAGAACAAATGGCAGAAAGTCCGTCAAGCCGCTCATGGTTTTGTGTATTTAACAACCCCGAAAAGTTATTCGGAGATATAGAACCGTCGGAAATGGTCAACAAAGTAATCGACATCTGGTGCAAGGACAAGCCGCAAAGAACGTGCGCCGTCAATTATGAAATCGGAGACTCCGGCACACCCCATATGCACATGGTTCTTGAAGACCCCGCCAAAGTACGTTTTACGGCTGTCCAGAAACTTTTTCCCTCTATCCATATCGAACCTACAAGAGGCAACAAAAAACAGGCAGAGGATTATATATTAAAACGTGGACACTTCACAGAAAAAGGGCATACTGTCATCGTTCCTGCCGTATTTCAAGGCGAAATAAACGCCTCGCAAGGCTCACGTAATGACCTTTCCATCATTGAGGATTTAATCACACAAGGCATGACCCCCAACGAGATCATGGATATTTCCATGAAATACCGCCGATATGAGGAACTCATCAAAAAGACTTTTTTCCGTAAAAGGCATAAAGAAACACCATACATCAGAGATGTTGTTGTGTATTGGCATGTGGGAGAATCGGGAAGCGGCAAGTCGTATACCGCAAAAAAGCTGATAGAAGAGCGCGGAGAATCCAGTGTCTATATTCTCAATGACTATTCTACAGGCGGGTTCGATATGTACGAGGCACAGCCTATTCTATTCATGGACGAGTTTAAAGGAAATATGTCTTTCCAAATGTTTCTAAACATACTGGACTGTTACACCGTGCAGATACATTGCCGCTATTCCAATTTATTTATGCTGTGGACAGAAATACATATCACTTCTATCTTTCCACCAGAAGAAGCCTATAAATTCATGGTGGAAGAAGAAAACCAGAACAGGGATAAGATTCAACAGCTGTTGCGCAGGCTTTCCCATATCGTCTACCACTATAAAGAAGACGGTGTTTACAAGTCATTCTCATTGGATGCCAGCCTGTACAAAGACTATGAATCGCTGAAACAGATGGTGAACAATGGACAAGGCACTTTTCAGCCATTCGACGGCGAAACGCCTTTCGGATAAGCCGCCGCCCCTTATTCCCTTGATTACCGCCGCTTAGCGTCTAAGCTGGCACGAAGCACTTGGCGAGGTGTTTTCGAGTCTAGTGCGGCTGACTGATACGGTTATACTTACCGTTGCCACGATTGAAAGGAGGGTGGCTACACATTGCATTTTGAAAATGAAATATTGCCATCGTCCTTGCTTGATGATACACTTTCCTCATCAGAGATTGTGGAGAAAATCGAACGAATGAAACAGGACAAATTCATTAAGGCGAAATACCACGACAAAATCAAAACAAGAAAGGATGGAAGACAATTTTATGTAATCATCGACCGCAGGCAGATTACATCAACAACACTTGACGGTCTCTACAAAAAGCTGTGGGAATTGGAGTTCGGGCGAGAGAATGCATCTTTGAGCGTTATCTACCCCGAATGGATGATCTGGAAACGAGATAATACATCTGTATGTGCAAAGACTCTCAAGGAATATACTCTCCTCTGGGAAAAGTTTTTTAAGGACAATCCGCTTACGGAGATTCCCATAAAAAACCTTGCCGCAAAAGATTATATCGTTTTTTTCAGACAGCTCACAAAAGGCGAAACTATGACAAAAAAGCTATTCACCAACGCAAAAAGCCTTTTGAACGGTATCTACTCTTATGCCATTGAACAGGAAATAACATCTTTTAACCCTATCCGTGACATAGACTGCCGACAATTCTCTTTTAAACCTGTCAATCATTTTGACGAGGCTTTCACGACAGAAGAACGAGAACGTCTCTTAAAGCACCTAAGCGGAAACAACTCCATCTATTCCCTTGCAATCCAGCTCGATTTCTGTCTGGTGCTCCGTATCGGGGAACTACTCGCTCTGCGTTGGTCTGACATAGAGGGTGACAATATCCACATACAGGGGCAACTTTTGACAGAGACAGAGATGAATGACGATTTGACATTCAAAGCAAGAACCCGCACCAACGTGCAACATATCAAGGGCAACACCGACAAGGGATTTCGATATCAGCCTTTGACGGACAATGCAAAAGAAATCCTAAAGCGCATAAAGACCGTCAATCCTGATGGGGAATATATCTTAATGAGAGATGGAAAACAATTATTGCAGGACACTTTCAATGAACACTTGAAAAAACATTGCATCGAGGCGGGCATAAAGCCACGTTCCAGCCATAAAATAAGGTTTACAAATGCCTCCATCCTTTACAACAATGGTATGCCGCTTGCAAACCTGCAAAACCTGTTAGGTCATACAACTTCTGCAATGACTCTGCACTATATCCGTTCCGTAACACCTGCGGAAACAACGAAGGAAATCATGCTTTCCTCGCTCGGATAACCAGTATTTATGCGGTGTACAAACACATACAAACGAATCGGCAGAAAAGAAAAAGTGCTCCAACCCCAGATAAATTCTAGGTTTGAAGCACTTTGACCAAATGCCGGCGACCGGAATCGAACCGGTACGAGGGGTTAGCCTCGCAGGATTTTAAGTCCTGTGCGTCTGCCAGTTCCGCCACGCCGGCAAGCAAATGATGATTGTTTTGAAACGACCCGGATGGGACTCGAACCCACGACCTCCGCCGTGACAGGGCGGCGCTCTAACCAACTGAGCCACCGGGCCTGAGCCGCTTCAACTATTACATTATATATCCAGAAGCAAGCTTCTGTCAATGGACCTTCGGGGACTCGAACCCTGGACCGACCGGTTATGAGCCGGTTGCTCTAACCAACTGAGCTAAAGGTCCGCAATGACTCCAACGGGAATCGAACCCGTGTTACCGCCGTGAAAGGGCGATGTCTTAACCGCTTGACCATGGAGCCTTAACGAATGATATGATACCATACTCCGTCAGGTTTCGCAAGGGAAAGTGCCGGAATTTTTTCAAAGCAACCACATTTACAACCGATTGCCCTCATGCTAAAATAAAACGGACATATTAAATGCAATATATATTAGGAAAAGAAAGGGCAAAAGATATCATTATGAATTTTCTGGAAGAAAGAATACAAAAAGACGGCGTTGTCAAAGAAAACAATGTCCTGAAGGTGGACAGCTTCCTGAACCATCAGATGGATGTGGCTTTGTTTAAACAGATGGGAGAAGAATGGAAACGGCGTTTCGCCGATGTCCCTGTCACGAAGATCCTGACCATTGAGGCTTCCGGCATCGGTATCGCCTGTGTCGCATCCGAGTGTTTCGATGTGCCTGTAGTATTTGCCAAAAAATCGAGAACCATCAACATCGATGGGGAAATGTACACAGCAGAGGTAGAATCCTTCACCCACAAATGTGTGAACCAGATCGTTGTCTCCAAAAAATTCTTAAACAGCGACGATCATATCCTGATCATCGATGATTTTCTTGCAAACGGCTGTGCTCTGCAGGGATTGATCTCTGTGGTGTCACAGTCACATGCCACTCTGGCGGGAATCGGCATCGCCATAGAAAAGGGCTTTCAGCCCGGCGGACAGACCATACGAAATCTGGGATACCGCCTGGAGTCCCTTGCCATCGTAGACGCCATGGATGCTGCGACCGGACAGATCACTTTCCGCAAGCAGAACTGAAAGTACAACTCATAAATATTATAAGGTAAAGGTACGAAAACGATGAGCAGAGAGATAGACAATATATATCATATAGACGGTAAGATTCCTGTAGGCAAGGCAATTCCTTTCGGATTACAGCATATTCTGGCCATGTTCGTTGCGAACATCGCACCGATCATGATCGTGACGGGTGCCTGCGGACTGGATTTCAGACAAAGTGCACAGTTGATACAGAGCGCCATGATCATAGCCGGTATAGGTACGCTGATCCAGTTGTTTCCCCTGTGGAAGATTGGCTCCGGCCTTCCCATCGTTATGGGCATCAGCTTTACCTTCGTGTCCGTATTCTGCTATATCGGACCGACCTACGGATATAACGCCATTGTAGGCGCAGTTCTCGTAGGTGGTATCGTGGAAGGTATTCTTGGTCTGTTCGCCAAATACTGGCTTAGGCTCATCACCCCTATTGTTTCGGCCAGCGTAGTCACTGCCATCGGTTTCTCTCTTTTGTCCGTGGGAGCAGCCTCCTTTGGCGGCGGAAGCGGCAGTGAAAATTTTGGCGCTGCCTCCAACTGGATTCTCGGTACAGTGACACTGCTCGCCTGCCTGCTGTTCAACATTTTCGCCAAATCCTTCTGGAAGCAGCTCTCCGTCCTGTTTGGTCTTATTGTAGGATATATCGCTGCTGTCTTCATGGGAATGGTTGGCTTTACCGGCCTGTCCAGCACTGCTGTGGTTGCTTTGCCTTCCCTGCTTGCCTTTAAACCGGAATTCAACATTAACGCCATTCTGGCAGTGGTACTGATCTTTCTGGTCTCCGCTACAGAAACCATAGGCGACACCTCGGCTCTTGCCACTTCCGGTCTCGGCAGAGAAGCCTCCGAAAAGGAGATTTCCGGTTCCCTGGCCTGCGACGGCTTCATCAGCTCCCTGTCCTCTCTCTTTGGCTGTCTGCCCATCACTTCTTTTAGTCAGAATGTGGGGCTTGTAGCTATGACCAAAGTAGTCAATCGTTTTGCTATCGCCACAGGAGCGATCATTATGATCCTGGCGGGAATCTTTCCCATCTTCGGTGCCTTACTGGCCACTCTGCCGGACGCTGTGCTGGGCGGCTGCACCATTATGATGTTTGGCACCATCGTGGTCAGCGGTCTGCAAATGATCAGCAAATGCGGTTATACCCAGAGAAATATCACCATTGCGGCATTGTCTTTGAGTACCGGGATCGGTTTTACTCAGGTTCCGGAAATATTTCATATTTTTCCACAGATCATCCAGACGGTATTCGCGGAGAATTGCGTAGCGGTGGTGTTCCTGGTAGCGGTCATCCTGAATCTGGTACTCCCTAAAAATATGGAAGCTGCTCCCCGGGTCACGGATGGGGAATAATAAAAGTAACAGATTTGTAGAATTCTACTGCACCGTAAATTCAGTCCATTCAATATGATTATATTGCATTACATCGTTCGCTTTTTTCATGCCAATTTTTTCGTAAAACGGAACGGCATTTTCATTTGCTATCAGATATACAGCAATATCCTTTTCACCACCTGCTTTATCATGTGCAGTTTTCATAAGCCGGCTTCCAATACCTTGTCTTTCATAATCTCTGTCAACTCCTAAATCTGTCACATAGAGCCAATATACATAATCAGTCAGGCCAAACAAAACACCAACGATCAAGCCGTTCTCGTTTCTTGCAACAAGACTTATTGAAACATTATCTACAAGCTTAGATATTCTTTCTGCAAACCGTTCCTTTGGATATTGCGATCCCAAATCTGTTCTTTTTAAGAAATCGATATACTCCTCTGCGGATATCCGTTCTTCTTTTATTTCTATTTTTTCATTCATCATATCTTTTCTCCTCTCCCATTTTCTCAGTATCTGCCATATCTTGCAGCTATCTTCAAATCTCATAGAACAAGAAAAGCCTGTAAACATATCGTCTACAGGCCTCTTTCTCAACTCCCCGAGTAGGGCTCGAACCTACAACCCCGCGGTTAACAGCCGCGTGCTCTACCATTGAGCTATCGAGGATCGCAGTATTGCTTCGCAAAACTGCCAGAGAATCACTTC
>JAAUZL010000018.1:42739-263633 GCA_014804615.1 Lachnospiraceae bacterium | reverse complement strand
GCTCAGCAGAGAAATGATGTTGCGGCTGGCGAACCATTCTACGAGTCTTTAGACTCAGTGCCGGTAACAGGCCCTTATAGGGCTAGAGCAAACCACCGGCTAAGCCGGTGGTTCTGATTTGTACACTGTTTGGCGGCAATTTTTTACTTGACAGCACTTCGGTTATTGTATTATAATATGAACAAATAAACATATGTTCAATTAAAATCAGAGGAGAAGTGTTAGTGGGCGGAATGGATACAGAAAAAACGGTCAATGAACTGGCAGAGCTTTTTAAGATTTTCGGAGATCCTACCCGGATACGAATCCTGTATGCCATGCTGGATACAGAACGCTGTGTTAACGACATTGCCGGGCTTTTGGATATGAGCCAATCCTCCGTCAGCCATCAGCTGCGGATTCTGAAAGCCTCCAAACTGGTAAAAAGCAGGCGGGAGGGGAAGATGGTGTTTTATGCACCGGATGATGATCATGTCCGCGCTATCCTCAACATGGGTATGGAACACGTCAGGGAAGGAGAAAACAATGACTAAAACTTACAAGATCGAAGTAGACTGCGCTAACTGCGCGGAGAAAATGCAGGAAGCCGCAAAAAAAACGGAAGGCGTGGCAGAGGCTACCGTCAGCTTTATGACTCAGAAAATGAAAATTGATTTCGCAGACGGCGCTGATGAAAAAAGTGTTATGAAACAGGTATTGAAGGCATGTAAAAAAGTGGAACCGGACTGTGAAATTGCGTTATAACTTGTGTCAGATAAGCAAATCATATCAAAAAAAGGGAGTCAGACAGGGTGTCTGGCTCTGTTTTTTGTTCGAAAAGGTTGACGAAAAGAGCGGAAATCATTACTATGTTTAAATAGGGTTTATTCTATTTTGGAGGAAACTGTTTTGAAAAAATATATGATCATGGGCGTCTGCCTGGTTCTTATTTTTCTGCTCACGGCATGCGGACAGGATGAGACGCTTACAGCCTATCAGGAAGATATGAACACCTTTTTCGAGAGGGCGGCACAATACAACGAAAATATGAACGCCATAGACCGCGATTCGGATACCGCTCTTATAGAGCTTTTGGGCTATCTGGATGCGCTGGCGGAGGATATTGAGTGGATGGCAGAGCTGGAGGTGCCGGAGCAATTCTCTGCGGTGGAGAGTCTTGCCGATGAAGCCGATGAAAATATGAAGCAGGCTGTAGCGCTTTTCCATGCGGCTTATGACGGCGATACCTACGATGACGGTTCCGCACAGGCGGCTCTGGAATACTATAACAGAGCCAATATACGGATTCAGTACATCATTGTTATTCTGCACGGGGAAATTCCCGAAGGAGAAGGCGTTACCTATACGGAGGAAAACGCACTCCTCGGCGGCGGCTATCTGAACCAGAGCGAGGACGAAGACGGCGATGAGGGCGCCGAAGAAGAAGTACCGGAGGATGACTTTGATACAGATGACACGGTTTTCTATGAAGAGCCGGAGGAGAGTGCGGAGTAAATGAACAAGCAGGAGTTCCAGTCATTGATAAAAGACAGACCCCTCTTTTTAGATGGGGCAACAGGATCCAATTTACAGAAGAAGGGGATGCCGACAGGGGTGTGTCCCGAGCAGTGGATCCTGGAGCATAAAGAGGTGATGATAGAGCTGCAGAGAGCTTTCGTCTCGGCTGGCAGCAATATTATCTATGCCCCTACCTTTACGGCAAACCGGATCAAATTAAAGGAGTACGGTCTGGAGGGAGAAATCCGCAGAATGAACCACGAGCTGGTTGCGATTTCCAGAGAAGCCGTAAACGGGCATGCCTATGTGGCGGGCGATCTTACCATGACGGGAGAGCAGCTTGCCCCTATCGGTAAAATGGACTTTGAGGAGCTGATCAAAGTATATAAAGAACAGATCCGGTATCTGGCAGAGGCCGGTGTGGATTTGCTGGTGATAGAGACCATGATGAGCCTGCAGGAGACCAGAGCGGCGGTGATCGCAGCAAAGGAAGTCTGTGATCTGGCTGTGATGGCAACCCTTACCTTTGAGTCGGACGGCAGAACCCTCTTTGGTACGGATGCGGCTACGGCGGCCATCGTATTAGAAGGGCTTGGGGTGGCGGCGGTAGGCACAAACTGTTCCACCGGGCCTGACAAAATGGTGGATGTGGTGCGCCGCATGGCGGAGGTGACCACGATTCCCATCATAGCCAAACCCAACGCCGGACTGCCGGCCTTAGACGCTGAGGGAAATACGATTTATGATATGGAGGCCGATGTGTTCGGTGAGTGTATGCGGGATATCGTTTCCGCAGGCGCATCCATTATCGGCGGTTGCTGCGGCACAACCCCGGATTATATCCAGGCGGTGAAAGAGAGCGTGGGCTATAAGATGATCTGCCACAGGGAGAGATCCGGAAAGCGTTATCTTACCAGCGAACGGCAGACCATCGCCTTTGATCTGACAGATAACTTCATTATCGTGGGAGAGCGCATCAATCCCACCGGGAAAAAGAAATTGCAGGCTGCGCTGAAAGAAGGATCCATGGAGCTTGTGACAGAGTTTGCACAGGCGCAGGAGGATTGCGGTGCCGGTATCCTGGATGTCAATATGGGCATGAGCGGCATCGATGAAAAGAGCATGATGTTAAAGGCTATGGAGACAGTGAGCAATGTCACGAGCCTGCCCCTGTCCATCGATTCCAGCCATGTGGAGGTTCTGGAGGCAGCGCTCAGAAGGTATCCGGGCCGGGCGCTGATCAATTCTATCTCCGGTGAGACGGCAAAGACGGACGCTCTGCTTGCCGTGGCACAAAAATACGGCGCCATGTTCATTCTGCTCCCCCTGTCGGATGCGGGACTGCCGAAGGACCTGGCGGAAAAGATCTCTATTATTGATGAAATTCTGGAAAAAGCCTATGCCATGGGCTTTACAAAAGAGGATATTGTGGTGGACGGACTGGTGGCTACCGTGGGCGCAAATAAGAACGCCGCTCTGGAAACACTGGAAACGATCCGCTACTGCAAGGAGAACGGCCTGGCTACGATCTGCGGGCTCTCCAATATTTCCTTCGGACTGCCTGAGCGCGGTTTTGTGAATACCGCTTTTCTCACCATGGCAATCAGAGAGGGGCTTACCATGGCTATCGCGAATCCTTCTCAGGAGCTTCTGGTAAGCTGTGCTTTTGCTTCGGATCTTTTATTAAATAAAAAGGGAGCCGATACCCGTTATATCCAGTTGATGGATGCCCTGCGGGAACAGCGTGAGGCACTGGGTGAATCGGCAAAGCAGGAGACAGGCATCAGACTGACTCAGTCAATCAAAGAAAACGCTCCCTTATCGGTCACGGATAAGCTTCACGCAGATGTCCTGAAGGGAAACGGCGAAAATATCGTGGCAGATACACAAAAGGCGCTGGAGGAAGGCCATGAAGCGAAGGCGCTCCTTGATAATGTGCTTTTGCCCGCCATCAATGAGGTGGGAGAGCTGTTTGATAAGGGCAAATATTTCCTGCCCCAGCTGATCGCCAGTGCGGAGGCCATGAAAGCCTCCATTGAATATATGGAACCAATCCTGCTGCAGGCGCAGACATCAGAGAACATGCCAACGGTGGTGATCGCCACGGTGGAGGGAGATATCCACGATATCGGTAAAAATCTGGTCGCGTTGATGTTAAAAAATTACGGCTTTCAGGTGGTTGACCTGGGCAAGGATGTGCCCAAGGAAAGGATCATAGAGGCCGCCAGAGAGCATAACGCCCAGGTGATCGCGCTCTCGGCGCTTATGACAACCACCATGCAGCAGATGCGGCATGTCATCGATTATGCGAAAGAACAGCAGATGCCCGCCAAGATCATCGTGGGCGGTGCGGTGATCACCCAGGAGTACGCGGATGAGATCGGCGCAGACGGTTATTCCAGGGATGCAGCGGATGCCGTCAAGCTGACCAAGAAGATCTTAGGCATAGAAAAATAGGCTGTCCCGGTACGGGCAGACCATAAAACAGAACAGAAAGGATATCATATGATAGGTGCAGATGCGATTGTAAAATGTTTGGAAGCAGAGGGTGTAGAGTATGTGTTTGGTTACCCGGGAGTGGCCATATGCCCTTTTTATAACAGTATTCTGGAATCCGATATCCAGACCATCCTGATCCGAACGGAGCAGAATGCTGCTCATGCGGCCAGCGGCCTGGCAAGGGTTTCCGGAAAAGTGGGCGTGTGTGCAGTGACCTCCGGCCCCGGCGCTACTAATTTGATCACCGGGATTGCTACCGCTTTTGCGGACAGCATTCCTCTTGTGTGCATCACGGGACAGGTGAACAGCGAGCTGCTTGGCTCTGATGTGTTCCAGGAGGCGGATATCACGGGAGCAGTAGAGTCCTTTGTAAAATACAGCTATCTTGTCAAGGATGCCTCAGATATTCCACAGATCTTTAAGGAGGCATTCCATCTGGCAAACACGGGCCGTAAGGGACCGGTGCTCATCGATGTTCCCATCGACATCCAGAACGCCCCTGTGGGGAAATTTAAATATCCGGAAGAGGTCAATATGCGCACCTACAAACCCACGGTGAAGGGCAATATGGCGCAGATCAAGAAGGTGGCAAAGGAGCTTTCGAAAGCAAAACGGCCTATTATCTGCGCCGGAGGCGGCGTCCTATTAAGTCAGGCGGAAGGAGCGCTGCGCTCCTTTGTGGAAAAATATCAGATTCCCGTGGTTTCTACCATGATGGGAATCGGCGCCATGCCCACAGAGCATCCGCTGTACTACGGCATGGTGGGAAACAACGGGAAGCCCTGTGCAAATCGAGCCATGAACGAATCGGATCTGCTGCTCATGGTAGGTGCAAGAGTGGCTGACCGGGCGGTAAATCAGCCTGATCTGATCACCGAGAATAAAGTGCTCGTCCACATAGACGTGGATCCCGCAGAGATCGGCAAAAACGTGGGACCGGCAATCCCTCTGGTGGGAGATGCAAGACATATCTTCGAGGATCTGGACGCGGAGGCGGAGTATTCCGATTATGATGCGTGGATTCAGACCCTGAACCAGTATCGAGAGTCGATGAAGCCGATACGCAGGCCCAATCCCGATTATGTGGATCCAGCAGCCTTTATCACCATGCTGTCCCAGGCCATGAATGAGGATGCTGTCTATGTGGCGGACGTGGGACAGAATCAGATCTGGTCCTGCGGTTATCATATCGTGAAGAAAGGGCGGTTCCTCACCACCGGCGGCATGGGTACCATGGGCTATTCCATTCCGGCAGCTATGGGCGCAAAGCTGGCAGACAGAAAGCGTCAGGTGGTGGCTGTCTGCGGCGACGGCTCCTTCCAGATGTCCATGATGGAGCTTGCCACCATGCGGCAGTTTGATGTGCCTGTCAAGATCATTGTCTTGAAAAATAATTATCTGGGCATGGTGCGGGAATATCAGCACTACACTTACAAAGACAATTACTCCGTGGTGGATCTGTCGGGAAGCCCCGATCTGGAAAAGCTGTCTGAGGCTTTCGGTCTGCGGTTTATGCGGCAGAGCACGATGGAGGGAGCACAGGAGACGATCAATGCCTTTTTGGAGAAGGATGAGTCAGTGCTTTTGGAGTGTCTCATTGATCCTATGGATCTCGTCAAATAGCAGACATTCTCTGTAGCAACAGGAGGTTTATAAACATGAAAAAAATATATTCGGTTTTGGTAGAAAACAGATCCGGTGTGCTGTGTAAAGTTGCAGGATTGTTTTCCAGAAGATGTTTTAACATTGAATCTCTGGCGGTGGGCGAGACGGAGGATACTACAGTCTCCCGTATGACCATTGTCAGCAGCGGTGACGAGCGCACCATTGAACAGATCGAAAAGCAGTTGAATAAGAAGATCGATGTGATCAAGGTAAAGACCTTCGATGAGCCGGAGAGCGTGAGCCGTGAACTGATGCTGATGAAGGTAAAATACAACAAAAATAACAGGCGGGATATCATGGAGACCTGCGAGATCATGAATGCGGATATCGTGGATATGTCCAAGAATATGCTCGTCATTCAGATCTGTGATGTGCCGGAGCGGATCAAACTCTTTATC
The DNA here is from genome assembly GCA_014804615.1 of Lachnospiraceae bacterium. GTDB lineage: Bacteria > Bacillota > Clostridia > Lachnospirales > Lachnospiraceae > UBA3282. The sequence continues at coordinate 257,574 of JAAUZL010000018.1, read as the reverse complement.
GGCATGATGAAGGGGATCAGCATTGTGGAGATGGCCCGCACGGGAACCCTTGCCCTGCAAAAGTGTCTGGATTCGGTGGAGTAGGATGTCCTGAGGTTGACTTTTCCCCTTGAAGTTGCTACAATTAGTGACAGTGTTTGTGCCTTTAGGCAGGAAAAAGAAAGGTATGATGGTATGCAGAAAAAAGTATTTCAGTTATTGGTAGACAATACCTCTGGTGTTTTGAGCCGTATCGCGGGACTCTTTTCCAGACGCGGCTACAATATCGACAGCATTACCGCAGGCGTGACGGCGGATCCACGTTATACCCGTATCACCATAGCTACCTCCGGGGATGATGAGATCCTCGACCAGATCGAAAAACAGGTGGCGAAGCTGGTGGACGTGCGTGATATCAAGGAGTTAAAGCCGGACGAGAGCGTGTACAGAGAGCTCGTGCTGATCAAGGTGAAGGCTTCCGCAAAGGAGAGACAGGGCGTCATCGCAGTGGCTGATATCTTCCGCGCAAAGATCATCGATGTGGCAACAGAGAGTCTGGTTATCGAGCTGACAGGTAATCAGGATAAGATCGGCGCTTTCATCAGTCTGCTGGACGGTTATGAGATCCTGGAGCTTGCCAGAACCGGTATCACAGGCCTTGGCCGTGGTATTGATAACGTGACATACTTAGAATAAGATCAGGTAATGAAAGGGAGCTTCCCTTAAAATTATATGGAAATCAGTAAATCAATCAACAAACGGAGGAATCAAAAATGGCTAAAATTTTCTATCAGGAAGATTGTAACTTATCTCTCTTAGACGGTAAGACAATCGCAGTCATCGGCTACGGCAGCCAAGGACATGCTCACGCATTAAATGCGAAAGAGTCCGGTTGTCATGTGATCATCGGTCTCTACGAGGGCTCCAAGTCCTGGGCAAAGGCTGAGGCACAGGGATTTGAAGTATATACGGCGGCAGAGGCTGCTAAAAAGGCAGATATCATCATGATCCTCATCAACGATGAGCTGCAGGCTGCTATGTACAAGAAGGATATCGAGCCTAACTTAGAGGCTGGCAATATGCTGATGTTCGCGCACGGTTTCAACATTCACTTTGGCTGTATCGTACCGCCCAAGGATGTAGATGTGACCATGATCGCGCCCAAAGGCCCCGGTCACACCGTAAGAAGCGAGTATCAGGCAGGCAAGGGCGTTCCCTGCTTAGTGGCAGTTCATCAGGATGCGACAGGCAAGGCACAGGACAAGGCTCTGGCTTATGCACTGGCAATCGGCGGTGCGAGAGCAGGTGTTCTGGAGACCACCTTCCGTACCGAGACAGAGACAGACCTCTTCGGTGAGCAGGCAGTGCTCTGCGGCGGCGTATGCGCATTGATGCAGGCTGGTTTCGAGACCCTTGTGGAAGCAGGATATGATCCGAGAAATGCATACTTTGAGTGTATCCATGAGATGAAGCTGATCGTAGATCTGATCTATCAGTCCGGTTTTGCAGGCATGAGATATTCGATTTCCAATACAGCGGAGTACGGCGACTATATCACCGGTCCCAAGATCATCACCGAGGATACCAAGAAGGCGATGAAGAAGATCCTGGCAGACATTCAGGATGGTACCTTTGCGAAGGACTTCCTGCTTGACATGTCTTCCGCAGGCGGACAGGTTCACTTCAAGGCGATGCGCAAGATTGCTGCGGAACATCCCGCTGAGGTGGTAGGTGAGGATATCAGAAAGCTTTACAGCTGGAACGGCGAGGACAAGCTGATCAACAACTAACTGACAAGTCTAAGAAAGAATATAAAATCAGAGGCATTCCGCCGGTCGGAGTGCCTTTCTTTTTTAGAATATTTTAAGAATTGTCAGCGGTTTTTGTTTAGATATTTCAGATATGCTTACAGATATAACATGGGGGACAGAAAATGGACTATCATATTTTGATCGTGGAGGATGACCGGGATATCCGGGAGGGCATTGAAATCTACTTGAAAAATCAGGGCTACACTGTATTTCAGGCTGCAGATGGACTGGCAGGGTTAGATGTACTAAAAAAAGAAGAGATCCACCTTGCCATTGTGGATGTGATGATGCCCCGTATGGATGGGATCCGTATGGTCATGCGGATGCGGGAGCTGCACTATGAATTTCCCGTGATCATGCTCTCCGCTAAATCGGAGGAAGTAGATAAGATCATGGGGTTAAACATGGGGGCTGACGACTATGTGACAAAGCCCTTCACAACTATGGAACTTTTAGCCAGAGTCAATTCCCATCTGCGCCGCTACAGCCGCTATTTGGAAATGAAGGATGTGTGTGAACCGAAAGAACGGGTCTATACCATCGGCGGCCTGGAGATTCACGAGGATTCCGTGGAGGTGTTTTTGGACGGCAATCCCGTAAAGCTGACACCCACAGAGTTCAAGATCCTGCTTCTTCTCGGCAAGAATCCGGGAAGGGTGTTCTCCGCAGAGGAAATCTACGAACGTGTCTGGAACGAACAGGCCATCAACACGGACACGATCATGGTGCATATCAGAAAAATCCGGGAAAAGATTGAACTCAATCCCCGGGAGCCAAAATACTTAAAGGTGGTGTGGGGTATTGGATACAAAATCGAAAAGCAGTGAAATGGTAAGGTATAGCAGAAAGGAGCAGCTTCCGGGGCTTTTCGTAGCTTGGATGCTGATTCTGACAGTCTCTGTCATATTTCTGACTCAGTATGAAAGTTTTAAGGAGCGGGCGTCCGTCGATGAGCCGGATGTTCTTTCCGGCAGTGAATTTTTATATGAGATCTATCAGGCAAACACCGTGCTCTATATACAGCTTCAGGAGAGAGTGACAGGTGAGCCTGCTTTATCTGCTGATCTTTATCTGGAGTCTGAAGAGGGCGCTGCCGAGAATTTTACGGAATACTTCAATTTTGGGTACGAAACGCCTCTTTCCTTTGCAGGAGAACAGCTGGACGAGCTTCTGTCGGAGTGGGATACCGATTTTGCCGGTGGGCTGGCGGCCCATGCGGATTACCAGATCATAGACCATGAGAGTGGAGAAAGCATGGCAAACACAGAGCAGAATCTGCAAAAGCTTGGCACAGAGGAGGCAGGAATACTGGCAGACTATTATTCTTATTATATCAGACTGCGTTTCGACGAAGACGGCCTGCTGGAGCATGCGTGGGTGAGGGGAGAAGACGCCGATACTCTGCTGGAAAGTGTAGAGAGAGTCGTGAAAAGCCGCTATCTGGAGCGGAGTCTCTATGAGGCACTGTCTTATTCTGCCTACGGAAATATAGATTGGGAGGGGGAGATTTATTACCAAACGGCCGGCGATATCAGGCAGATGCGTCTGCAAGTCAGTAATACGCCGAAAAACTGTACAGTCTGTTATGCCTTCACACCCGAACAGATGGCGGATATTAAGGCTTCCTCCCGTTTATTCCAATCCATGAGCTCTGCCGGGAACTATTTAAACAGCGGCATTCAGCAGTCTTTTCGTATCCTTTTGCTTGCTTTGGGAATCGCCGCTTTGCTTCTGCCGCTGTGGAAGAGATATCATCTGCATGAAGGGAAAATTTTGCCGCTGCATATAGAAATCCTTGCCCTGTTGCTTGTTGCAATGTTCTTGATTTTGGGAGAACTGTCCGCCAGCATGGTCATGTACACCATGTCAGAACACCAGGACTACAGACTCTCCTACAGAATCCATTCTGTTTGCCCCTGGATGTTCGAGGGGGACGCGCAGAATATTGTCCTGGTGCTCAATCTGCTCGTTTTGATGACGGCGTTTTCCCTGTGGTTTATGCTGGTGACTTCGCTCTGTCAGGTATATCTGTTCGGTATCAGAGGCTATTTTCGAAAACGCTGCTTTTGTTATCGGATCATCCGGCTCACCCGTATTTCCTTTAAAAGGAAAAAGCTGCGACTGCAGAGAGAAATATTACATGCGGATCTGGAACAGGATATGAGTGCGCCGCTCTTTAAACTGCTTGCGGTCAACTTTCTGATTCTTGCACTTTTTAGCATGTTCTGGGTGTTCGGCGTGTTTCTGCTGATCGGATATTCCGTTTTTCTCTATCTTTTCCTGCGGAAATATATCCATATCATTCAGGAGAAATATGGATATTTGCTGGAGGCGGTCCGCTCGGTGGCGGCCGGAAATCTGCAGACAGAATTATCAGGAGACTGGGGGATGTTTGAATCCCTGAAGGGAGAACTTTCCGAGATCCAGACCGGCTTTTCCAAAGCGGTGGAGGAGGAGGTATCGAGCCAGCGGATGCGCACGGAACTGATCACCAACGTGTCCCACGATCTGAAGACTCCGCTCACAGCCATTATCACTTACATTTCTCTGCTGCAGGAGGAGCATGTCACAGAGGCGCAGCAAAAGGAGTATCTGAATGTCCTGGAGCGAAAAGCCCTGCGCCTGAAGGTACTGATTGAGGATCTGTTTGAACTGAGCAAAGCCAACAGCGGTAATGTGACCATACAGCAGGAGCGGATGGATATCTGTCATCTGCTGAGACAGGTCTATCTGGAATATGAGGACAAGGCGAAGGCGGCAGATCTGCTCTTTCGATTTGAAGTGCCGGAACAAAAACTGTTCTTGCTGCTGGACGGCGAAAAAACATATCGTATTTTCGACAATTTATATGCAAACATCATCAAATATGCCATGCCACATACCAGGGTATATGTGAGCGTCAATCTACAGGAGACAGATGCTGTCATTGAGATGAAAAATATATCCGGTACAGAGTTAAATGTTCCCCCTGAAAGACTGACGGAACGTTTTGTTCGCGGGGACAGTGCCCGCAGTTCTGAGGGGAGCGGTCTGGGCCTTGCCATCGCCAAGACACTGGCGGAACTGCAGGGCGGCAGGATGGAGATTGCCGTGGATGGAGATCTGTTCAAGGTGACTCTTATCTGGAAGCAGCAATCTTAACGGAAACGTTTCAAAAAGGATTGCATCTGTCCGGAAATGTGATAAACTAAACATGGAATGCAGAGAGAACAGGAGGAAACAGATATGGGAATGACAATGACACAAAAAATTCTGGCAGCGCATGCCGGATTAGACAAAGTAGAAGCAGGACAGCTCATTGAGGCAGATTTGGATCTGGTGCTTGGCAACGATATCACCAGCCCTGTAGCAATCAAGGAGATGGAAAAAATGAAGGTGGACGGTGTGTTTCACAAGGATAAGATCGCACTGGTGCCGGATCATTTTGTTCCCAATAAAGATATCAAATCGGCAGAACATTGTAAGTGTGTGAGGGAATTTGCCCGCAAAAATGAGATTACCAATTATTTTGAAGTGGGAGAGATGGGTATCGAGCATGCCCTCCTTCCGGAGAAAGGACTGACTGTGGCGGGTGATGTGATCATCGGTGCNGATTCCCATACNTGTACTTACGGAGCCCTGGGNGCTTTCTCCACAGGNGTTGGCAGNACGGANATGGCNGCCGGTATGGCTACCGGCAAGGCATGGTTTAAGGTGCCNTCNGCTATCAAATTTAANCTGACNGGCAAGCCCGCCGANTGGATCAGCGGCAAGGANGTGATCCTGCACATCATNGGCATGATCGGCGTGGACGGNGCTCTCTATAAATCCATGGAATTTACCGGGGACGGNATCGCCAATCTGNCNATGGACGACCGCTTTACCATNGCNAACATGGCNATNGAGGCCGGCGGAAAGAACGGNATNTTCCCGGTGGANGACCTNGCGGTCGCNTATATGAAGGAACATACCNACAGAACCTGGAAAATCTATGAGGCGGACGAGGATGCTGTCTACGATGAGGAATATACCATNGATNTAAGNACTCTTANANCCTACNGTGGCNTTCCCNCATCTGCCGGAAAATACGAAGACCATCGATGAGATCAAAGANGATATCAAGATCGATCANGTNGTGATCGGTTCNTGTACCAANGGNCGNCTGGATGATCTGCGCANAGCGGCAAAGGTATTACAGGGNAGACATGTGGCGCCGGGCATGCGCTGTATTGTNATCCCNGCTACACAGGCCATCTATTTACAAGCTATGGANGAAGGTCTCTTAAANACCTTTATTGAGGCGGGCGCTATCGTGAGTACCCCCACCTGCGGTCCCTGCCTTGGCGGNTACATGGGNATTCTGGCAGAGGGNGAGCGNTGTGTCTCCACCACCAACCGCAATTTNGTNGGACGTATGGGACATGTGAACTCGGAAATCTATCTGGCAAGCCCTGCAGTGGCGGCAGCCAGCGCAGTGACAGGAAAGATTTCCTGCCCTTGCCAGCTTACGTAAAAAAACCGAAGGTTTTTGAGTATGCACTGTGANGCACTGTAAAAATATNAAGGAGGATACTATGCAATCAGCAAAAGGAACGGTTTTTAAATATGGAGACAATGTAGATACGGATGTNATCATCCCCGCGCGCTATTTAAATTCTTCCGACCCGGAGGAGCTGGCGCAGCACTGTATGGAGGATATTGACAAGACCTTNATTCAAAANGTGAANCAGGGCGATATCATCGTGGCTGACAAGAATTTNGGCTGTGGCTCTTCCAGAGAGCATGCNCCTATCGCCATCAAGGCGGCNGGTGTAAGCTGTGTNATTGCTGAGACCTTTGCCAGNATNTTTTACCGCAATGCCATCAATATCGGACTGCCNATNGTGGAGTGTCCGGAGGCNGCNGCNGCNATCGAGGCNGGCGATACGGTGGANGTNAANTTTGACACCGGTGTGATCACGGATGTNACCAAAGGAACGACCTATCAGGGNCAGGCTTTCCCNGAGTTTATGCAGAAGATNATNGCNGCGGAAGGGCTGGTTAATTACATNAATCAAAAGTAACAGGGTGATATACTATGATCTACAGNGTCGGTGACGGCAATAANCCCGCCTATGACTATAGTAGTCAATTAAAGTCTGTCGGNAATGCNGAAGGTCAGGAAAAGTTCAGCTTAGAGCATCANAANGAGCAGNCNTCTTCTTCCNAAAANGAGGAGAAGGGCGAGGACAAAAAANTACATGANAAACCGGGCGNNGAGATCAAACGNTCCGATGGNGTCAAACTGGAACTNTCNGGCNCNGGAAAGNCNGAAGAGGAGTCGNCAGAAAAGGCGGCTTCTCNGNCANCTGCAGCNAATNGCNGANGNTNNCTGTGGCAGACNGTTCTTTCAGTCTGGCAGGCTGTGAAAGATTTCNTCTATCANNTTTGGAATGATGAANCACCGGANNTCATATCNGAGGATGTGACNCCNGAAGAAGCAGAGCGNTANACNGANGAATACTATGCCCTCAAGGGNATTACACCACCGGAANCGGNTNAAAAACAGNAGCCGGAAGCNGNCTCCACNGAAGAANCAGANAAAGAAACACAGGCTGAACGGGATGCCAGAATCCGNAAACATCTTCGNTCCGGGAATCTGGATCAGGTNATCAGCCTGNTNACTGACGACGGAAAACGNTCCGTAGCCAAAAATTCCAACTTATTAACTTATTATGACAGAAGCGGNNANCTTCGGCAGATCAATGCCTCGGACAGAGAGCGGATCCTGCACGGCGACAGAAATGTAAGAAAATTATAGGCAATCGTCGCTCGGCATATTTCGAGTCCGCGAAGCGGATCTCGTGATTGAGCGTAGCTCAATCGGTTACATGATAACCACATTTTTNCCGCTTCTCTTACCGCGGTANAGCTTGTAATCGGCNCGTGTGATCGTTTCTTCCACGGNCTCNTCNNTNTGNTGGAACGCGATNCCNAGAGTNANAGAACAGTGTACCCACTTTTCATTCAGATCGAACATTCGGTTCGACACATTTCTGCGGATGTTTTCCGCGATGCGGAAGGTGTTTTCCTCTGAAGCATTGTTAAGCAGAATCAGAATTTCTTCCCCACCCCAACGGCATACATACCCTTTCTCCTTCACCTGTTCGGCGGTGATACTTGCAACACCCTTCAGAACCACGTCACCCAAATCATGTCCATAGGTATCGTTTACTTTCTTAAAATCATCAATATCGCACATGATCAACGCAAAATTGGATTCGGTCTCCACTGCCTGTGAGAGAAATATATCCATGCTCCGGCGGTTATACAGACCGGTCAAAGGATCTGTGCTGGCCAGTTTGTCCAGGATCGCGTTCTGATGCTTGAGCTGATTGCTGGATAATCTGATCTCAAAAATGAAGATCAGAGAGAATATGATCAAAAAGGTAAAGGCGCAGAGCGAATTGAATACATAGAGCACGAACTCCAGAACAACATTATCCAAAACGACAACAGGTTCCCAGAAGAAGGAGAGGAATTTGCAGAACAAAAAGGAAACCGCAGCAAAAACGGCGGCCAGAGTGGCAATGGTAAACCGATGGCGTTTGATTTCCAGTCTATAACAGGTATAAAAGCCGACCGGAACAATGGCGATAATATACTGGGCAAAGCCAAACTGCCAGCCGACACAGATCGAAGCCGCAAAGGAATGCAGAATGATTTCGATATAAGCGATAAAAAAGATCGCCAGATAGTACTCGCGGTCACCATGCATCAGCCAGAAACAGAAAACATAGGTGAGCACACTGAAAATATTAAAGATAAACATAGGCGTGACATGAAAAGTATAAAAAATGACAAGCAAAAACACATGCACCGGCAGGATGGAGCCGATCAGGACATGATATTGCTGGCTGTTCGTCATCTGCATTTTGCCGCCCAGAACTTTTTTTATGTTGTTGGCGCCTTTTCTCAGGCGNGTTCTCCNNTTTTTCATAATCATCCAATTTAAAATAAAATTTTTATCAATAATATATCTACTATAGTATACACCTAAAGAATCTATTTGTAAATGAGTATATCGCATTTTGTGAAAACACTTGTTCGATACCACTATATATGGTATACTTGCATTATGGATAAAAACGCATTTGAAAGCGCAAAACTAAAAGTGCTGNTAAAGCAGAACGATCCCCATGGCTTCGGTACCCTGCAGGAAAAAACCGTTCATGCAGTTATGAAGCTCTATTATGANCCCAATGAGGATTACCATGAGGTGCCCGTGGAGGGCTATATCGCAGATATTTACAGAGAGGGACACATCATTGAGATCCAGAACGGCAATTTCGGGAAGCTGCGCCCCAAGCTGACTGCCTTTCTGCCTCTGTATCCNGTCACGGTGGTGTATCCCATACCTCATTTTAAATGGCTCATCTGGATGGATGAAGAGAGCGGGGAGCTTTCTCCAAAGCACAAATCCCCGGTGACAGGCAATGCCTATCANGCCTTTGCNGANCTCTATAAGATCAAGGCTTTTNTGAAGGATCCCAATCTATCCTTNNTCTTTCCACTCNTNGATATAGATGAGTATCGGATGNTAAACGGCTGGAGCCGGAATAAAAAGCGGGGNTCCACNCGCTATGACAGAATGCCNNTCGANCTCTTTGANGAGATNCGNNTNGACAGNCGTGAGGATTTTATGCAGTTTGTTCCCNTAGAGATCGAGGANCCCTTNACCATAAANGANTTTGCNAAGGCCGCNGGGATCCGGCGTGAGCTGGCGGCGGAAGCAGTACCCTTGCTGTATTATATGGAAATCTTGAAACGGGTGGGAAAACAGGGACGTGAATATCTGTATGAGGTAGAAGAATAGCGTGTCCACCACACTATATTGTATTTTCTCTTTGCAAAAATACAAAATATATGGTATGATATAGCGATGAGCAGTGCGCAGACAGAGGCTTTTCGAACTGCACTGCGAATTTAAACGAGGTTAAACAAAAATGGCAAAAACAGATTCTAACACATATGACGCCTCCAGCATCACGGTCCTGGAGGGTCTGGAGGCTGTCCGGGTGCGTCCCGGTATGTATATCGGCAGTGTATCCACCAAGGGATTAAATCATCTGATCTACGAGATCATGGATAACGCGGTGGACGAGCATCTGGCCGGATTTTGCACCACAATACGGGTGACTCTGGAAGCGGACGGCTCCGCCACCGTGTCAGACAACGGCAGAGGCATTCCCGTGGGCATGCATGAGAAGGGCATCAGTGCAGAGAGGCTGGTTTTCACCACCCTGCACGCCGGCGGTAAATTTGACAATGAAGCATACAAGACCAGCGGCGGTCTCCACGGTGTGGGTTCCTCGGTGGTCAATGCTCTTTCCACCTATCTTCATGTGACTGTAAAGACCGGAGGGCAGGTCTATGAGGATCACTATGAGCGGGGTATCCCCACCATGGAATTACAGAACGGGCTTCTTCCCGTGATCGGTAAGACCAGAGAATCCGGCACCACCATCAATTTCCTGCCGGACGATACGATCTTTGACAAGACCCGCTTTAAGGAGGACGACATTAAGAGCCGTCTTCACGAGACTGCCTATCTGAACCCTGAGCTTACTATCATCTATGAGGATAAACGTGGCCCTGAGACAGAACATATTGAGTACCATGAGCCGGAAGGGATCGTGGGCTTTATCAAGGACATGAATAAATCCAAAGAGGCTGTCCATGATGTGATCTACTTTAAGGGAGAAGCCGAGGGTATCACTGTGGAATGCGCCCTGCAGTATGTAAATGAATTTCACGAAAATGTGCTGGGCTTTTGTAATAATATCTATAATGCAGAGGGCGGCACACATCTGACCGGCTTTAAGACAATGTTTACCAACGTGATCAACACCTATGCCAGAGGATTAAATATCCTGAAGGAGAAGGACGTGAACTTCACGGGAGCGGATGTGAGAAACGGTATGACGGCAGTGATCTCCATCAAGCATCCGGATCCCCGCTTTGAAGGGCAGACCAAGACCAAGCTGGACAATCAGGACGCAGCGAAAGTCGTGAGCAAGGTGACCGGCGATGAGATCGTCCGCTTTTTCGACCGAAATCTGGAAACTCTGAAAAATATTATCGGCTGTGCGGAAAAAGCCGCTAAGATCAGAAAGACAGAAGAGAAGGCAAAGACCAATCTTCTGACCAAACAGAAATTTTCCTTTGATTCTAACGGGAAGTTAGCAAACTGTGAGTCCAAAGATGCCTCCAAGTGCGAGATCTTCATCGTGGAGGGTGATTCCGCAGGCGGCAGTGCCAAGATGGCGAGAAACCGTATGTATCAGGCAATCCTGCCGATACGCGGTAAGATTTTAAATGTGGAGAAGGCGAGTATTGACAAGGTACTGGCAAACGCTGAGATCAAGACCATGATCAACGCTTTCGGGTGCGGCTTCTCAGAAGGCTATGGCAACGATTTTGACATTACGAAGCTGCGTTATGACAAGATCATCATCATGGCCGATGCGGATGTGGACGGCGCTCACATTTCCAACCTTCTCTTGACGCTGTTTTACCGGTTTATGCCGGAGCTGATCTATGAAGGACATGTATATATTGCCATGCCGCCGCTTTATAAGGCGATGCCTTCCAAGGGAGCTGAGGAATATCTCTATGATGACAAAGCCCTCGAGCGGTATCGGAAGAAACACAAAGGTTCCTTTACACTGCAAAGATATAAAGGCCTTGGCGAGATGGATGCAGATCAGCTCTGGGAGACCACGCTGGATCCGGATGCAAGACTGTTAAAATTAGTGGAGATAGAGGATGCGCGTATGGCCTCGGAGGTAACAGAGCTTCTGATGGGAACGGAAGTTCCGCCCCGCAAGGAGTTTATCTACAAGTATGCGCAGGATGCGGAGTTAGATATATAGTAATACAAGAAGAAATTATAAATGAAAAGGTTAGATGAATTATGGACGACAGAATCATTAAAACGGAATATTCCGAAGTGATGCAGAAATCCTTCATAGATTATGCCATGAGCGTTATCATCGCCAGAGCGCTGCCGGACGCCAGAGACGGCTTAAAACCGGTGCAGAGGCGGACGCTCTACGATATGTATGAACTCGGGATCCGCTACGACAGGCCCTACCGGAAATCAGCCCGTATCGTAGGCGATACCATGGGTAAATACCATCCCCACGGCGACAGCTCCATCTACGAAGCTTTGGTTGTCATGACGCAGGATTTCAAGAAGGGACTGCCCCTGATCGACGGTCACGGCAATTTCGGCAACATTGAGGGGGACGGCGCGGCAGCTATGCGTTATACGGAGGCCCGCCTGGAACAGATTACACAGGAGGCTTTTCTCGCAGATCTGGACAAGGATGTGGTGGATTTTATCCCCAATTTTGACGAGACAGAGCGTGAACCGGATGTTCTGCCGGTGAAAATCCCTAATCTTCTGATCAACGGCTCCGAAGGTATCGCAGTAGGTATGGCGACCAACATTCCGCCCCACAATCTGGCGGAGGTGATCGATGCGACCAAAGCCTATATGCTGGATGAAAACATTACCACCAGGGAACTGATGCGCTATGTAAAGGGGCCGGATTTCCCCACAGGCGGTATCGTTATCAATCAGGATGAGCTGTTGGAGATCTATGAGACCGGCGCAGGCAAGATCAAGCTGCGGGGCAAGGTGGAGATAGAGAAGGCCAAGGGCGGCAAGACCAATCTGGTCATCACCGAGATCCCCTACACCATGATCGGCGCCAACATCGGAAAATTCCTGATGGATGTGGCGGCTCTTGCAGAGACCAAAAAGACCCAGGATATCGTAGATATCACCAATCAGTCCTCCAAGGAGGGCATTCGCATTGTCATCGAGCTGCGAAGGGACGCGGACGTAGAAAACTTTAAGAACCTGCTCTATAAAAAGACCCGTCTGGAGGATACCTTCGGCGTCAATATGCTGGCGATCAGCGATGGCCGTCCGGAGACCATGGGGCTAAAACAGATCATCCGCGAGAGCGTGAACTTCCAGTATGAGGTAGCAGCCCGCAAATACCGTAACCTTCTGGAGAAGGAGCTGGAGCGCAAGGAGATTCAGGAAGGCCTGATCAAGGCATGCAACGTGATCGACCTGATCATCGAGATCCTTCGAGGCTCCAAAGACCGCGCCATGGCGAAAGCCTGTCTGGTGGAAGGTAAGACCGACGGGATCAAATTCAAATCCAAGGAATCCAAGGTGATGGCGGCCCAGCTTATGTTCAGCGAGAAACAGGCCAACGCCATTTTAGATATGCGTCTCTACAAGCTCATTGGATTGGAGATCGAGGCCCTCATCAACGAGCATGAGGATACGTTGGCTAACATTTACCGCTATGAGGATATCCTGGCCCGCCGTGATTCCATGGCGCAGGTGATCATCAATGAACTGGATGAGATCAAAGAAAAATATAAACGCGGCAGAAGAACCCAGATCACAAACGCCGAGGAAGCTGTCTATGTGGAGAAAAAGGTGGAGGAGATGGACATCGTCTTTTTGATGGACCGCTTTGGCTACGCAAAGACCATCGACACAGCCACTTACGAGCGCAATAAGGAGGCGGCTGATGCGGAGAACCGCTTTGCCTTTGTCTGCAAAAATACAGGCAAGATCTGTCTCTTTACCAACAACGGCCAGCTCCATACAGTGAAAGCCATGGATCTGCCCTTCGGAAAATTCCGGGATAAGGGGATTCCCATTGACAATGTAAGTAACTTTGATTCCTCAAAGGAGGCGGTAGTCTATGCCGCCAGCCAGAGCGATTTAAATCTCTACCGGGTGATCTTTGCCACAAAACAGGCCATGTTAAAGGTAGTGGATGGCGGCGAGTTCGATGTGGCAAAGCGCACTGTGGCGGCGACCAAGCTGCAGGATGGCGATGAAGTGGTAAGCGTTGTGGCCTACAAAGAACAGCGAAACATTATCTTACAGTCAAAAGGAGGCTATTTCCTGCGCTTTGCCGTGGAGGAGATTCCCGAGAAAAAGAAGGGCGCCATCGGCGTGCGGGGGATGAAGCTGTCTGCGAAAGACGAGGTGGAAGCGGTCTATTACTCCCAGAATGCGGTGGAGCAGTCCATCGAATACGGGGATAAAAAAGTGGAGCTGAATAAGATCAAGCTCGGGCATCGCGACACCAAAGGTGTGAAAATACGGCTTTCCTAAACAGATCCCGAAAATGATGATCGAAGCAGAAAGGGAGTGTTATCATGAGAGTCATCGCGGGAAAGGCGAGAAGCCTGCGTTTAANAACCCCNGANGGAATGGANACCAGACCCACTACNGANCGGATCAANGAAACTTTGTTTAATATGCTGCAGCCNTATCTGTGCGATGCNGTGTTTGTNGATCTTTTCAGCGGNAGCGGCGGGATCGGNATTGANGCNTTAAGCCGCGGNGCGAAGCATGCCTATTTNGTGGAGCANGAAAANAAGGCGCANGCNTGNATTCTNGAAAATCTGCGTTTTACCCANCTGGCCGATCAGGCCACCCTNTTAAAAACAGANGTCCTTTCCGCNCTTTCCGGCATCCATGAGCGNGAAGCGGATATTATTTTTATGGATCCGCCNTATGACTGNGGGCATGAAGNGAGNGTGCTNGCGGCTTTGCGGGAGTTNCCGTGGGTNACNGANNACACNCTTATNGTGATAGAAACTTCTTTACAGACGGATCTTTCCTANCTGGAGGAACTGGGCTTTTCTCTGGAAAANGAGAAACGATATAAGACGAATCGACATCTTTTTTGTCGAAAAAAGTGAAAAATCGCAATTTTTTCCATAAAAAATACAAAAAAATAAAGACTTTTTTGAAAAAGTGTTTTAATATGATATCATAAGTTTCGTTATGATATTTTTTGTCGACTGAAAATGTGAGGAAATTNTATGAGGGCAGCGATCTATCCGGGAAGTTTCGATCCGGTGACNTATGGTCATCTGGATATCATCAGNCGTGCCGCTGAGATTTTTGATGAACTTACAGTGAGTGTGTTAAACAATAAAACAAAGACTCCATTGTTTTCTGTGGAAGAACGTGTTAAAATGTTAGAGGAAGCGACCAGAGATCTGCCCAATGTGACAGTGGATTCTTTCAGCGGTCTGTTGATCGACTACGCCGCATCGAAAGATATTCATGTGGCGATTCGAGGCTTGCGGGCGATCACNGATTTNGANTACGAATTACAGATCGCACAGACNAATCGTAAATTTTCNGACGGAAAATTGGATACAGTGTTTTTGACTACCAGTCTCGAATACGCATATTTAAGTTCTACCACGGTCAAGGAAATNGCCAGCTTCAACGGCGATATCTCAGAATGTGTACCTGATTTCGTGGGACGGATGATCTATGAAAAATTTGGATANAAGAGGTAGGAGCAAGCATGAGCAGTAGAATTGAACAATTGATTGATGAGATTGAGGATTACATTGACGGCTGCAAGTTTCAGCCTTTATCCAAAACCAATATCCTTGTAAATAAAGAGGAGATTGACGAACTCTTGCGGGAACTNCGCATGAAGACGCCGGATGAGATCAANCGCTACCAGAAGATCATCTCCAATAAAGAGGCCATTTTAAACGATGCCCGTTCCAAGGCGGAGGCTCTGATCAAGGATGCCACCGTNCAGACCACGGAGCTGATCAATGAGCATGAGATCATGCAGCAGGCTTATGCNCAGGCCAATGAAGTGGTNCGTATGGCCACNACACANGCACAGGAGATTCTCAACAATGCCACGATGGAAGCAAACGGCGTCAGGACATCCGCCATGCAGTATCTCGACGAGATGCTCNCCAATCTGGAAAANGCNATGACAGCTACGCTTGCGGCNTCTACGGAGCATTACGAGAGCTTTTTNAACACGATAAGCGGNTATAACGANATCGTGAAAGCGAACCGNGCGGAGCTTCGCCCGGTGGAGGTAGAAAAAATGCTGAAGGAAGCCGAGGGTGAAGGAGAACCAGCACCGAATCAGGGGCTGGATCTGATGTAGCCGNTGCAGACTCGGCAGTCTGTGTCCNNNAAATTACTGCGTAATTAGGAGCCGGTTTCNNAGGAAGCCGGCTTATTNTTNTTCNATTTGGTAAAAACNGGAAGGCAGGAGCACNATGANAGACAAGAGGCAGAACNGCCTATANAATAAAATACTGTNTTNTGTCCTGGGNCCNCTGNTTTTTGNNCTGTGNTTTTTNGGTCACGGATGCNCNNCANGTNNNGGCNGATCTGACTCCCGGTGATGATGTGAGCTGGGAGGTGACGCCCCAGCCGGAAGGTGTGTCGGACGATCCGGAACAGCCGGCAGAACAACANCCNNTCGTCATTGTGATAGATCCCGGCCANGGCGGNGAGGAAGAGGGCGGCATGTACGATTCCTTTGTNGAAAAGGATATGACNCTGATCACGGCCCAGGTCATGAAGACGGAACTGGAAAAATATGAAAATGTGAANGTNTATCTCACNAGAACAGGAGACACAAAGCTTTCTCTGNAAGATCGTGTGGCATATGCCAAAAGCATGAATGCCGATTTTCTGTTNTGTCTCCACTACAATCTTTCCGCNGATCACAACACTTTGTTTGGGGCAGAGTGCTGGGTATCTGCCTTTGATCGATATTATAGTGAGGGCACCTCTTTCGCGTCCATAGAAATGGAGGCGCTNNNANATCTNGGCCTGTATTCCCGGGGAATCAAGACCAGACTCAACAAAGACGGCATTGACTATTACGGCATNATACGNCACGCCAGAGAGCANGATCTNACCTGTGTACTGATCGAGCANTGCCATATGGATCACGCCAATGACCGTCCCTTTTGTGAAGGCCGGGAACAGTGGGANGCCTTNGGNCGNTTGGANGCGGAATCTGCCGCCAGGTATTTCCGTCTGAAATCGGATGTTCTGGGCGTAGATTACAGTGATTATCAGGTGCCGGAGGTTGCCATTCCAACAGGNNTCATGCGGCCTGACAGCACGGAACCGGATATCTGCATGATCGAAGTGAAAANNCAGGAGATGGAGACNGGTGAGGTNACCATAGAACTCTCCGCCGNGGATTACGACAGTGGAATGCTTTANTATGATTACAGCTACGACGGAGGAGAAACCTTTTTCCCCAGACTNGCATGGGGAGATAAATCTGTNGATACCATCACCTTCACCATGCAGGTGCCGCCCCATATNNTACCGAANATCGTGGTGCGGGGATATAACGGCTATGANCTCTATACCGAAAGNAATCTGNTNTCGCTNCCCTCCATGGATTANAANACNGAGGAGGANCTGGCGGAAGANCTTGCNANAGCNGAGGAACTGGCNGCTGCNGCNANNGCNGANGANGAAGCAAAANGAAAAGAACTNGAAGCNTCNTCTGCCCAGAAAAACTATGTGGAAATNCGCAGNGAGCCGGAGGANGAAANGGAGAANCNNTCCNACTGTCAGCTATTTNCTGACNGNCAGCCTGGTCTGTGCCCTTCTGGTGATCGGTATGGCNCTCTCCGTGNTCCTCATTTTGCGAGGCGGAAAAAAACGCCGCAGAAGGCGAAGGCGGTAAACCTGTTACCTATGCAGTTTTTTTCATTTAAAAAGGGCGGATCAGAAGATAGCACAGTGCTGTCAGCCCTGTCTGCGCCAGTTTATGAAACAGATAAGCGCGGATAGAAAGATCGGTATGCCGGATCATGCTGTACGTCTGGGCAATACAGGAAAAACCGCCGAAGGGCAGCAAAATCAGTACGGCATAGGGATATAAATGACCATATTGGTCAATACCGCTTGTGATCTCCAAGAGCAGCTGATAACAGGCTAACAGCCCTGTAGGCAGATGGTGAAAGGGCACAAACATAATATTTAACAGATTAAAAAACACCATGTACCCGCCAAGCTTACCGATGCCGATCAGTCCGGATTGAATGGCACTGTCAATGGCAGTGAGCAGACTATTTGCCGGTGCAGTGTTTTTTGACACCTCCTGTTTCCCTGTCAGCAAAGAAGATGACCGGGAAAACAGCCGCATCACCAGAATGCCGTACAGCAGCGGAACCCCGTACATGATGGAGAAGGGGATAAGCGGTTTCTCGATAGACAGTGTGGGCACAACATAGCTTAGAAAGTAGATCGGCCCGATGTTATTGCAGAAGGCAAGCAGAAGGGTTCCTTCTTTCCGTGACAGCTTGCCCTGCTCCCGCAGCTGCCCGACGATCCGGGCACCCATGGGAAAGCCGCACAAAAAGCCCATAAACAGAGTATAGGAGCCGTTCGGCGAGATGCGATAAATGGTATGTAAGAGGGGATGCAGCACTTTCACAAACCTTTCCGTCAGATTCATGGCGATCAGGATTCCGGAAAGGATCATAAAGGGCAGGAGGGTGGGAATCATCTTCTGAAACCAGAGCTGCAGGCCGGTGACCGCATATTGCAGAGACAATACCGGATAGCGTAAAAGCAGTACAATCAGATAGATTCCGAGAGCGGTATACAGGATTTCACGAAAATGTCCACACCAGACAGCGATTTTTTGATACCAACGAGACATAAAAACTCCTTGTCAGATATTCCGCTACATATATATTCCAAAAAAGTGTGGTCCCATGACAGGAAACAGAAAGAAAAAGCAGAAAGGTACGAGAGATAAGATGATAAAAGCAATACTCTTTGATATGGACGGTTCCCTGATCGATTCCATGTGGATCTGGAGGGCCATCGACATAGAATATCTGGGACGTTTCCGCATACCGCTGCCGGAGCAGTTACAGCAGTGCATTGAGGGCATGAGCTTTTCGGAGACAGCGGAGTATTTTAAAGAACGTTTTGGTCTGCCCGACAGCGTGGAACAGATCAAGGCGGACTGGACCGACATGGCGCGGGATAAATACGCCCACGAGGTACCCCTGAAGGCGGGAGCCTCGGCTCTTATTCAATACTGTAAAACCCACGATATCAAGATGGGGATCGCCACCAGCAATTCCAGAGAACTGGCAGAGACCGTATTAAAGGCACACGGGATCGATGCCTATTTTGACTGTATTATGACAAACAGTGAGGTGGAAAAGGGCAAACCCGCACCGGATATCTATCTGGCTGTGGCAAACGCTTTACAAACAGATCCCGTAGACTGTATGGTGATAGAGGATATCGTGCCCGGCATTCAGGCGGGGCGGGCGGCAGGCATGCAGGTATGTGCCATCTACGATAAATATTCCCTCTATCAGGATGAAGAGAAACGGCAGATTGCCGACTATTATATTCAGGACTTTACAGAATTTATGGATTTATATTTGCTCTGAGATACAAGGAGGCAGCATGGGCTTTTTACCGATAAGTAAAGAGGATATGGAAAAACAGGGCATAGAGCAGCTTGATTTTGTCTATGTGATCGGGGACGCCTATGTGGATCATCCTTCCTTCGGTCATGCCATCATCAGCCGGGTGCTGGAAGCCCATGGCTACAGCGTTGGCATCATTTCCCAGCCGGATTGGAAGAATGAGAGCAGCATCGCTATTCTGGGCAGGCCCCGTCTGGGATTTTTAGTCAGTGGCGGTAATATGGACTCCATGGTAAACCACTATTATGTCTCCGGCAAACACCGTCCGACAGACGCCTACACCCCCGGCGGTGTGATGGGCAGACGACCCGATCACGCCACCGTGGTATACGGCAATCTGATCCGCCGGGTTTATAAGGATGTGCCCATTATCATCGGCGGCATTGAGGCAAGTCTGCGGCGGATGGCGCACTATGATTACTGGTCCGACAGCCTGAAACGCTCTATTTTACTGGACAGTCAGGCCGATCTGATCTCCTACGGCATGGGAGAGCTCTCCATCGTGGAGATCGCAGATGCCCTTGCCGGCGGCATTGCCGTCAAAGATATCACTTTTGTGCCGGGAACGGTCTACAAGACCAGAGACATAGAAGGCATCTACCAAAGTGAAATGCTTTCCGCATACGATACCATGAAGGAAGCTCCCAAAGAATATGCCAGAAGTTTCCAGATCCAGTACCAGAATACGGATCCCTTTACCGGTAAAACCCTGATCGAGCCCTATCCGAACGGTGTTTTTGTGGTGCAGAATCCGCCCCAGCCACCCCTGTCTACAACGCAGATGGACGACATCTACGATCTGCCATACATGCGCACCTATCACCCTTCCTACGAGAAAGAGGGCGGTGTGCCTGCTATAGCGGAGATCAAATTTTCCCTGATCAGCAACAGAGGGTGCTTCGGAGGCTGCAGCTTCTGTGCACTGACTTTCCACCAGGGCCGTACATTGCAGGTACGCAGTCACGATTCCCTGCTGCGGGAGGCCGAGCAGATCGTGCAGGATCCTGATTTTAAAGGCTATATCCACGACGTGGGCGGCCCCACCGCGAATTTCCGTATCCCTTCCTGTGAAAAACAGCTGACTAAGGGCGTCTGCAAAGACAGACAATGCCTGTTCCCGAAACCCTGTCCGAATCTCAGGGCAGATCACAGCGATTATCTCAAGCTGCTTCGCAGTCTGCGTTCACTTCCCGGTGTCAAAAAGGTTTTTATCCGCTCGGGCATCCGCTTTGATTACCTGCTGGCGGATCCGGACGATGCCTTTTTCAGAGAACTGGTGGAGCATCATGTGAGCGGTCAGCTTAAGGTGGCGCCGGAGCATATCTGTGACAAGGTTCTTTCGCGGATGGGAAAACCGGAGAACGACGTCTATGAGCAGTTTGTTAAAAAATATACAAAGTTAAACGATGTTCTGGAGAAAAAACAGTTTCTGGTGCCTTATCTGATGTCTTCTCATCCGGGTTCCACTCTGAAGGAAGCCGTGGCATTGGCAGAGTATCTGCGTGATCTTGGCTATATGCCGGAGCAGGTGCAGGATTTTTATCCCACCCCTTCCACACTGTCCACGGTCATGTATTATACTGGCATCGATCCCCGGGACGGCAGTTCGGTCTATGTCTGTAAAAATCCCCACGAAAAGGCCATGCAGCGGGCGCTGATCCAGTACCGCAATCCCGCAAATTACGAGCTGGTGCGGGAAGCATTGGTTAAGGCAGGCAGAGAGGATCTGATCGGATACGATAAAAAATGCCTGATCCGGCCAAAGCGGGGAGAAAGTGGTTTTTCACCGAAAGCGACTGCTAAGAATATGCACAATAAAAATGCAAAAGAGCATGCTCCAGGCAAGAAAAAGACCATCCGCAATGTGCATCGTAAAAAAACAAAATAAATAACAGAAATCCATACATCGAAAACAAACACATCAATCGCAGAAAAGGAGAGCAGTACATGAACATTGCCATTATCACAGGGGCCTCCTCCGGTCTCGGAAAAGAATTTGCAAAACAACTGGACATAAGCTTGGGCCACACAAATGAGATCTGGCTCCTTGGCCGCAATAAAGCCGCTCTTAACGAGCTGGCGGAAAGCCTTCATCACAAGGCCAGGGCCATTGTCATCGACCTGTCCGAGGAAAAAGAACTGCGTCAGTTTGAGGAAGTGCTTATGATCCAAAATCCACGGATCACGGTACTTGTCAACTGTGCCGGGACAGGCAGTTACAAACCTTTTCCCGAGCAGAGCCGAACGGAGATCGAGTCCATGCTGCAGGTGAATATCCTGGCGCTCACCCGTATGACTTCTATCTGTCTTCCTTATTTGAAAAAGGGGAGCAGACTGCTTCAGATTGCCTCCGGCGCCGCCTTTGTGCCCCAGGAAAACTTTGCGGTCTATGCCGCCTCCAAAGCATACGTCTACTCCTTCAGCCGGGCACTGACACAGGAGATAAAAGAGCGGGGCGTTCAGGTGACCACTGTATGTCCCGGGCCGGTGGATACCCCCTTCCTCGACCGCGCCTACGGGGATGTTTCCGAATTAAATCTGCTAAAAAAATTGACCATAGTTGAACCTGCCTGCGTGGTGAAGAAGGCCATCGGTGACTGCCGCCGCGGGAAAAGGGTCTCTGTCTGCGGTCTGCCCATGAAGTTTTTGTATCTGGCTACCCAGGGGATCGCAAATCTGAGCCTGTTGTAAAAATTCTTTTATTAGACGGGTGTTAAGCTTGAAAATGTAATGGGAGAGACTATGAAAACGAGTATCAAAAGCAGATATACCAATGAGATTTTAGACAGTATATTCCGCTATTTTATGAGGATAGTTTTACACTTGCAAAATAGCGGTATTGAAAAACTGCCCTTAGAAAATGATTTTGAAGAACCTTTAAAATCTTATATGGATATTGCGGTTGATTTGATTATTGATGGCCAGCCACCTGAAATAGCCAGCCTGATTTTGGATGCAGAATATGATGCCGTATTAAGCGGCGCTATGGTCAGCGTAGAAACAGCCATGAGCCTGCGGCTGATAAGAGAACTATCATGGCATATCCATTATGACGAGGACTATTATGGCCATTTGCTGTCTACAGTAAATTTGTGGGGAAATGAGGTTTTTGAATATGCTTCCCGGACATTTTATCCGAATCTTCCGGATGAGATAAAGGAAAGGTACCAAATTCACGATTTGATAAAGTATATACCACAAGAAGCATTCAGATTGGATGATTATTGAATGGAACATTTTCAACAGCAGAACAAGACTGATATGAGAAGGATTTATGAATAAAAAGCTAAACGCAAACCATCTCAAAATGATCGCTATCATAGCAATGACGATCGATCACATTGCAGATTTAATTTATCCCGGGTTTCCAGCGAATCCGGTTTGTATTTTTTTGCATATTATCGGTCGGTTAACTGCACCAATTATGTGGTTTTTTATTTGTGAGGGATATTATTACACACGCAACATAAAAAATTATATATTGCGGTTATTCCTGTTTGCAGTCATATCTCATTTCGCATATTGTTTTGCATTTGGTATAAATGTCATACCATTCAGTACGGGAATTTTTAATCAAACAAGCGTCATGTACCCGTTATTTATTTCTGTGTTAGTGCTGTGGCTGCAGGACACAGAACTGCATACGAATGTTTTTATAAAGAATATCATAATCTTTATCCTGATATGGAGTGCTTTCCCTGCTGATTTTAGCTGTATTGCTGTTTTGGCAATTATGGGAATGTATAGAAACAGAGGAAACCTCAAAAAACAGATGTTAAGTATGATGCTATGGGTAATCTTGTATGCAGTCATATCCTTTTTCTTTGTAAACAAAGTTTATGGTATTCTACAGCTATTTGTTATTTTGATCTATCCGCTGTTAAAACAGTACAATGGAGAGAGGGGAAAAGCAAAATGGGGAAAATGGCTTTTCTATATTTATTATCCGGCGCATCTTGTTATAATAGGTATTTTAAGAATCGTTTTGTACGGTGATGTTCCATTGTTATTTTGATGATTCAACTATCAGGTGAATTATGGCGTCACATTCTCTTATTGCGTTATTGAGATAACTGTTAACCTTATACTAAGATTAGGATAACACAAGGCAGTATTCAATTTATGGGCGAAGGAGAATAATAAGCATGGATAATCTGAAAACAGGGGAAGTCATTTGTAAAAGGCGCAAAGAACTGGGATTAACACAAAATCAGCTTGCCAAGTCTCTCAACATTTCATTTCAGGCAGTCTCAAAATGGGAAAACAATTCTGCATATCCCGATATAGAAATGCTCCCAAAATTAGCGGCAGCACTTCATACAACAGTGGATGCACTGCTTGGCTATGAAAGTGTTGTGACGGATTACGATAAACGCTACAATACGGAAGAGTATTACTGGGGACTTACGCCGAATCGTATCTGTTATGATATCATGAAAATTCTTCCACCGATCAAACCCTATCGCGTGCTGGATATTGGCTGCGGTGAAGGAAAGGATGCAGTCTTTTTCGCCAAATGCGGCTATGATGTAACTGCACTTGATATATCCGAACAAGGAATTGAAAAAGCAAAAAAACTAGCTGATCACAATAAAGTTGAGGTTCGGTTTTTTAGGGCAGATCTTTTTGATTATCGCCCTGACACAGAGTATGACATTATATTCAGCAGCGGCGTGCTTCATTTTATACCAGAGAATACCCGTAAAGAGCTTTGTGACAGTCTGAAAGCACATACCACGGATATCGGTATCAACGCCCTGAATGTATTTGTACAAAAACCTTTTATCACCCGTGCTCCGGACAGTACAAGGGACGAAGAGAAAAGACACCCGTGGATGTCAGGAGAGCTATTCGAGTATTATCATGACTGGCTGTTCCATACCTGCAGGGAGGAAATCTTTGACTGCAACAGTGGTGGGATACCGCATAAGCATTGTATGGATACGCTTATTGCGCAGAAGACAGAAGGAAACATTTTGTTGTGAATAGAGAGTGCAAATCGATATATTTATATTGACATCCAACTATAGAAGTGATATATTTGTATCATTCAATATGAGACAAATATATCACTTTATGAGGGATGAATATTATGAAAAGAAATAAAGCAAAGGAAATAATTATACCGGGAATCCTATGTATGATCTTTTTAGCTGCATCAATTTGGTATTCCGTGAGGTATAACGAATCACGTCTTATAGTGCCGACAGATTTAGAGACATATCAATTCAGCCCGAAAGATATTCCTATGATCTGTTCGATTATACTGACAATAGTGTATGGATACTATTTGTTGGTTTGTCTGGGAAAGACAAGTATTCAGCAAAAGAAGAATATTCTCAAAACAAACAGGACCCGCAAACTCAACGCCAAACTGGGATTTCTTGGTTTTTTTGGTTTTTTGGGATTTATAGGTGGCGGTTGGTTCCGCTTTGTTTTTTTCGGTTTTTTTGGATTTTTCTATGAGGGTAAAATGTCTAATACCTTAATGGATGAGAGGTTTCGGGAAAATAAAAAGAAAGCACAGCTTATGGCATTAAAAGCCGCTTTTGCCGTTATCATATTTGCTTTCATCCTTATCCTTATCGGTGAGAGTTTTATGAGCATAGAATCTTTATTTACTGTGATATACATCCTGATCTCGTTATCAATTGCGCTTGCCATTTTTCTCAGCGAGTATCTGTTATATCGTTATGACCACAATGAATACAGTAATGATGAACATATTAACGGGAAATATGTCGATAAAAACGAATATTACATTGAAGATGATATGAAGGAATCATAGATATGGCAGAATTCGAATGTAGATTGAAGAAGTATCGTCTGTTAAAAGAATTGACACAAGAGCAGTTGGCAGATTTAGTCGGAGTCCGCAGAGAAACGATCATGCGGCTGGAAAAGGCACAGTACAATCCCTCATTGAAATTAGCAATAGACATATCCAGAGTCGTGGAAGTGCCGATTGAGGAAATATTTATTTTCTCAGAATGAAGATTGCTTGTATTTTCCCTATGAAAAAGCTATACTGAATATGGTAAAACAGAATCTTAACACAGGGAACACGAGATCTCATGAAAAAATTATTAACGCCGAAAGGCAGCTATGGCTATTTACAAAATCGAAAACTCTACACGGCACTCAGAACAGTGCTTTTCTTTTTGCTCTCCATAGGGCTCTATGTGATCGGTCTGGTGACTACGGGCAGTAACAAAAACCTCCTCACGATAGTGGCGATCTTAGGGTGCCTGCCCGCCTGCAAGAGCGCAGTCAACTTCATCATCTTTTTGACGGCAAAAGGCTGCAGCGAAGGGCTGTATCAGACATTAATAGACTATGATAACAAGCTGGATACCTGCTATGATCTTTACTTTACTTCCTATCAGAAAAATTATCCCATCAGCCATATGGCCCTGAAGGGCGGCATACTCTGCGGCATCACGGAAAATGCCAACTGTGACTGCCGGGCGGCGGAAAAGCACCTGGATCAGCTCCTTGTGCAGGAGGGCATCAAAGGTGTGACGGTTAACATCTTTTCTCAGGAGGATAAGTATATTGACCGACTGAGTCGGTTGTTAGACATGAATCTGGATGAACATAAGGACAGAGAAAGTATTTTGCAGCTGCTGTATAATGTTTCCCTCTAGAGGTAAATAACATGTATCAACAGGAAATTACCGAGCGGGAGGCCGGACAAAGGCTGGCCCGTTACTTATATAAATTGCTGCCGGAGGCAGGCTCCGGTTTCCTTCACAAGATGCTTCGCAAAAAGAACATTACCTTAAATGACAAAAAGGCACAGGGCAGCGAGGTGCTGGCTGTGGGAGATCAGGTAAAGCTGTTCTTTGCGGAGGAAACACTGCATAAGTTTATGGGCAAGGGGCAGTCAAAGTCTCAAGATGCAAAAGAGAGTCTTCTCTGGCGGCAGGCCTACGAATACTATGGAAGTCTGCCGATTCTCTATGAAAATGAGCATATCCTGATCGTTGACAAACCGACAGGACTGTTGACCCAGAAGGCGAAGGAAACAGACCTTTCCCTGAATGAATGGCTTGCCGGTTATCTGTTTTCTAAGGGAGAACTGTCGGATGATTCCCCTGCCGCCTATAAGCCGGCTGCCTGCAATCGGCTGGACCGCAATACCAGCGGCATCGTTTTATGTGCCAAATCTGTCCGGGGAGCCCAGCTTCTGGGGGATCTTTTGAAAGAGCGGACACTTCATAAGTATTACAGACTCTATGTGAAGGGGCATGTGGAAACCTCACAGACGATCGAGGGATATCTTACGAAGGATGAGGTTCACAATAAGGTGACGATCCGTAAGAATCCTCCCGACAGAGAGCAGACAGCTTCTTATATTAAGACAAGATATCAACCTCTGAAACAGGAGGCGGATAAGACACTTCTGGAAGTGAAGCTGATTACGGGAAAGCCCCATCAGATCAGGGCCCATCTGGCATCCATCGGACATCCTCTGTTGGGAGATTATAAGTATGGCGACAAGGCATGGAATGACCGCTATAAAAAGGCCTGCCGGATCGAAGCCCAGCTTCTGCATGCCTGCCGGGTAGAATTTCCCGAACTGGAAACGCCCTTTACGGATCTCAGCGAACAAGTTTTTTCAGCTGAAATGCCGCCTGCCTTTGAGCGGGCAGCCGATATGACCTTTGACTGAACGGAGGCAGTGACTATGGCAACCTGGAACTCCCGCGGCCTGCGCGGTTCAACCTTGGAAGATCTGATCAACAGAACCAATGAAAAATATCAGGAACACGGGCTGGCGCTGATTCAGAAGGTGCCTACTCCCATTACGCCCATCAATATCGACAAGGAGAGCCGTCACATCACGCTGGCCTACTTTGATCAGAAGAGCACGGTCGATTACATTGGCGTAGTACAGGGAATCCCTGTCTGCTTCGATGCCAAGGAATGTGCGGTTGACACTTTTTCCCTGCAAAACATTCATGCGCATCAGGTACACTTTATGGAGCAGTTTGAAAAGCAGAAGGGAGTCGCTTTTTTTCTGATCTACTACACCCACAAGGATACTTTCTATTATCTGCCTTACGAAATGCTGCGATTTTTCTGGGATCGGGCGCAGGAGGGCGGCAGAAAGAGCTTCCGATACGATGAGCTGAATCCGGAGTATGTGCTGCCGAAAAAGCATGGCGTTCTGGTGCCTTATCTGGATATGCTGCAAAAAGATCTGGATGACAGGGTGGAATAGTTTGACAAACAGAATAATATGAGGTATAGTATAAAAAGTTTAGTTTGTTATCAAATTAGCGAATTATCACTTTAAAGCGCTAAAGCGTAAAGTTAAAACGAGTTTAAACAGGCAAAAGTTTTGCATTAAAATGAACCATAATTTAGAAATGAGGACAATATGAGCAGGAAACTGGTACATACCCCGGAGGGCGTCCGGGACATCTACGGAGATGAGAAAGAGAGAAAAACCGTCGTGGAGGGGCTTCTCTCGGAGAAGATCAGAGGGTACGGTTATCGGGATATCCAGACCCCTACCTTTGAGTTTTTTGACGTTTTTTCCAAGGAAGTTGGCACAACCCCCTCCAAGGAGCTCTATAAGTTTTTTGATAAAGAGGGAAATACGCTGGTTCTGCGGCCTGACTTTACCCCATCCATCGCCCGCTGTGCGGCGAAATATTTCATGGATGAGGATGTGCCGATCCGGCTCTGGTATCAGGGAAATACCTTTTCCAACACTTCCAGCTTGCAGGGGAAACTGAAAGAATCGACCCAGATGGGTGCGGAACTGATCGGAGACCCTTCCGTCTATGCGGATGCGGAGATGATCGCCATGACGATCGAGGCGCTGTCTCACGCAGGCCTGTCTGAATTTCAGATCAGCGTAGGCAATCTGGAATTTTTCAAGGGGATCTGTGCGCAGGCCGGACTGGATGAGGAGACGGAACTGGAGCTTCGGGAGTTTATATCCGGCAAAAATTACTTCGGGGCGGAGGAGCTTTTAGACAGCATCCATGTGTCTGCCCAGGATAAGGAAGCGCTTCTTAAGGTGAGCGAGCTCTTCGGTTCTGTGGATATTTTGCAGGAAGCAAAAAAAGCTGTCTCCAACGAACGTTCTCTGTCAGCCATAGAGCGGCTGGAACGCCTTTATCAAGTACTTACGGATTACGGCGTGGAAAAATACGTTTCCTTTGACCTGGGGATGCTCAGTAAGTATAATTATTACACGGGCATTATTTTCAAAGGATATACCTATGGCGTGGGTGATGCCATCGTAAAGGGCGGCCGCTATGACAATCTGTTGGCCCATTTTGGCAAAGAAGCTCCCGCCATCGGCTTTGTGATCGTGGTGGATGATTTGTTGTCTGCCATGAACAGGCAGAGTGTGTCCATCGCCGGTCCGGAATCCTGCACCAACCTGTATTATACAGATGATGACTTTACAGCAAAACTTGCAGAAGCGCGCAGGATACGTTCCGAAGGCAGATCTGTGGCGTTACTGCCTGCCGGCGAAAAATAACAGAAGCCCGTGCTTCAGAACGGAAGGATAACATGAGCGAAGAAAGATATTTGACATTTGCCCTGGGAAAGGGCCGTCTTGCCAATAAGACTATGGAATTGTTTGAGCAGATAGGTATCACCTGTGAGGAGATGAAGGACAAAAACTCCCGCAAGCTGATCTTTGTGAACGAGGAGCATAAACTGCGTTTCTTCCTCGCAAAGTCGCCGGATGTGCCCACCTATGTGGAATACGGCGCAGCCGATATCGGCGTGGTGGGAAAAGACACCATCATGGAAGAAAACAGACGGGTCTACGAGGTACTGGACTTAGGCTACGGGAAATGCCGTATGTGTGTCTGCGGGCCCGAGAGTGCAAAGGAGTTGTTGCAGCACCACGAGATGATACGAGTCGCCAGCAAATATCCCAACATTGCCAAGGACTATTTCTACAATAAAAAGCACCAGACTGTGGATATCATCAAGTTGAACGGTTCCGTGGAACTTGGACCGATCGTGGATCTGGCTGACGTGATCGTGGATATCGTGGAAACCGGTTCCACCTTAAAAGAGAACGGGCTGGGCGTTCTGGAAGAAATCTGCCCGCTGTCCGCCCGCATGATCGTCAATCAGGTGAGCATGCAGATGGAAACAGAGCGGATTCGGAAGCTGATACAGGATTTGAGAAGTCATTTATAGAGAGGAATCTTATCATGAAAGAATATAAAGGAATTATCATCGCATTGATCGCAGGCATCTGCGCTATCATTTGCTGTTATGTTTTTTCCGGAAATCTGGTGGACTATAAAAGGACTTCCGGCAGCGGCGGTCTGACCGCCACCGGCTCCGCAAACTGTGATTTTGAGTCGGATCTGATCGTCTGGCGGGGCAGCTTTTCCAGAGAAGGAACGACCACCCAGGAAGCCTATCGTTCCATCAAAAAGGACGCTGAGATGGTAAGAAATTATCTGTTGGAAAACGGCGTGACGGAGGAGGAGATGGTGTTCAGCTCCGTCAGTATCAGTCCCAACTGGGAATCTGAGTACAACGAAAACGGTGACCGTCTCCGGGATTACATAGTTGGCTACAATCTCTATCAGAATGTCTCCATTACCTCCTCGGACGTGGATAAGATTGAGAATATTTCTCGCGATATTTCCGGACTGATCGAGTCCAATGTGCAGTTTGCCTCGGATGATCCGGAATACTATTACACGAAGCTGGATGAGTTAAAATTACAGCTGATCGAAGAGGCGACCCAGAATGCCAAGGACAGGATTGATCTGTTGGCGGCGGGCACCGGTGCAAATATTGGTGAGCTATTAAATGCTAATCTGGGCGTTTTCCAGATCACTGCCCAGAACAGCAACACCGAGTACAGCTACGGCGGCTATTTCGATACCAGCTCCCGGAAGAAGACCGCTTCCATCACCGTGAAACTGAATTATAGTGTAGACTAAATCGAATTTAAAAAAGTTATGAGGTAAACTACCATGCAGAAAATAAAATTGACAGCAAAGACCCAGCAGGATATTCTGAACAACCTGTTAGAACGAAGTCCCGGCAGCTACGGAAAATACGAATCAGTCGTGGCGGATATCATCGCCAATGTGCGTGAAAAGGGCGATGAGGCGGTTTTTGACTACACAACTCAATTCGATAAATGGAATATTAACGCAGACAATGTGCGTGTCACCAGAGCGGAGATTGAGGAGGCTTTTGCAAGCATTGACAGCGAGTTTATTCGAGTAATGCAGGATTCCGCTGCCAACATCATCGCTTTTCACGAAAAGCAGCGCCGCAACAGCTGGATCGACACCCGGACTGACGGCACGATCCTGGGGCAGCGTATCCTACCCATCGCTGCTTCCGGCATCTATGTGCCCGGCGGCAAGGCGGCCTATCCCAGCAGTGTACTGATGAATGCGATTCCTGCTAAAGTAGCCGGAGTCAAAAAGATCATCATGACTACCCCCGCAGGGCCGGACGGCAAGGTAAATCCCGGCACACTGGCGGCGGCGAAGATCGCGGGCATAGACGAGATCTATAAGGTTGGCGGCGCTCAGGCCATCGCGGCTATGGCCTTCGGTACAGAGAGTATTCCCAAGGTTGATAAGATCACAGGCCCCGGCAATATCTTCGTGGCGTTGGCAAAAAAGGCCTGCTTCGGCCATGTGAGTATCGATTCCATCGCAGGCCCCAGCGAAATTCTGGTGATTGCCGATGAGACGGCCAATCCCCGTTATGTGGCCGCCGATCTGTTATCTCAGGCGGAGCACGATGAGCTTGCAAGCGCTATTCTGATCACCACAAGCGAGACGCTGGCGGATCAGGTGACTGCCCAGATCGAGGGCTTTTTACAGACCCTTCCCCGAGCAAATATCATAAGGAAATCACTGGAAAATTACGGTTACCAGCTGATCGCAGATACCATGGAAGATGCTGTCAGTGCTGCAAATGCCATCGCTTCCGAACACTTGGAGATCCTGACCAAGGATCCTTATGAAGTGATGACAAAGATTGAAAATGCCGGGGCGATCTTTATGGGAGAGTATTCCTCAGAGCCTCTTGGCGACTATTACGCGGGACCGAATCATATTCTGCCCACCAACGGCACGGCGAAGTTCTTTTCACCGCTCAGTGTGGATGATTTTGTGAAGAAGACCAGCCTGATCTCTTATTCCAGAAAAGCTCTGGAAGAGGCCCATAAGGATATCGAGCTTTTTGCCGAGAGAGAGGGACTGAGCGCCCACGCCAATTCCATACGGGTGCGATTCGAATAGAGAGGAGAGTATTATGCCCAGAACAGCAACGATAGAGCGGAACACGAAGGAAACGAAAATTAATGTCACACTGAATCTTGATGGTTCGGGAAAAGGCGAGATCACCACAGGCATCGGTTTTTTTGACCATATGCTGGAAGGCTTTACCAAACACGGATTCTTTGATTTGACTCTACAAGTCAATGGAGATCTGCAGGTAGACGGCCACCATACCGTGGAAGATACTGGCATCGTGCTGGGACAGGCCATCAGAGAAGCTCTGGGAGATAAAGCTGGAATCAAACGGTACGGCTCCTTCCTTCTGCCCATGGATGACGCGCTCTGTCTGTGCGCCATCGATCTGAGCGGGCGCCCTTATCTGGCTTTCGACTGCACCTTCTCAACCGAGCGGGTAGGCGAGCTGGACACAGAGCTTGTACGGGAATTTTTTTACGCGGTATCCTACAGCGCCGGCATGAATCTGCACCTCCGCATGCTGGACGGCACAAACGCCCATCACATGATCGAAGCCATGTTTAAGGCGTTTGCAAAAGCACTGGATGAGGCGGTGTCCTATGATGAGCGCATTCAGGGTGTACTCAGCACGAAAGGAAGTCTGTAAGAAGACAAAAGAAAGGGATGACAGGCAATTATGAATTATAAAAAATTTATCCCCTGTATTTATCTGTATAAAGGGAACGCGGTAAAGGGCTTTTCGGACAGTACCATCGTGGATACGAATCCGGCGGCCCTGGGGAAATACTACAGCGACAACAACGCGGATGAGCTGATCGTCTACGACATGTCCGAGGGCGATACTGCCCATGAGGAGGCATTGGACATCATCAAGGCCATCTGCAGCGAGGCGGAAATCCCCGTCATCGGTGCCGGGAACGTAAAGCGTATGGAGGACATCAAGAAGCTGCTCTATGCGGGCTGCAAAAAAGCCGCCCTCAACTATTCCAAGCCCGGCAACATTGAGATCACAGCGGAGGTTTCCCAGAAATTCGGCAAGGACAAGATCGTGGCCTGCGTGACGGAAGCCGACAGCATCACAAGAAACGAGGCTCTGATCGAGGAGTATATCGGAGAGATCATTTTAGTGAGGGAAACCTGCTTAAAGGAGTCCATAGCCGTTTCCCCCTTCCCCATGATCGCCTCCGTGCCTGAGGTATCTCTGGATAAGATCATGGAAATTTTGTCAAACGACAATATCTGCGGCATCTCCGGCAAGGCCATCAATGAAAATGCCAAGGAGCTTCTTGCAATCAAGGCGCTCTGCCAGAATAACGACATTGCCGTGAATACTTTTGAACCCGCCATTCCCTGGGAGGAGTTTAAGCTGAATTCCGACGGGCATGTCACCGTGGTGGTGCAGGATTACAAGACCGATGAGGTATTGATGGTGGCCTACATGAACGAGGAAGCCTATCAGATGACCTTAAAGACGGGCAAAATGACCTATTACAGCAGAAGCCGTCAGGAGCTTTGGGTCAAGGGCGAGACCAGCGGGCATTATCAGTATGTAAAGTCCCTGACCGCCGACTGCGATAAAGACACGATCCTGGCGAAAGTCTCCCAGATCGGTGCGGCCTGCCATACCGGCTCTCATTCCTGCTTTTTCCAGGAGATCATGGCAAAAGAGTATGATGAATCAAACCCGCTCAAGGTATTTGAGCAGGTGTTTGCCGTCATCAAAGACCGCAAGGTCCATCCCAAAGAAGGCTCTTATACCAATTATCTCTTCGACAAGGGCATCGATAAGATCCTCAAAAAGCTGGGAGAGGAGGCCACAGAGATCGTGATCGCCGCCAAAAATCCCAACACCAATGAGATTAAATACGAAATTTCGGACTTTTTATATCACATGATGGTCTTGATGGCAGAGAAAAACATCACTTGGGAGGAGATCACATCGGAATTGGCAAAACGATGACTTTTCGGTTCAGGATAAATAAAAACTGAATACTACGCAGACGCGGCGTTTCTTTCTTCCCAGCCGGGAGGAACAGAAACGCCGTTTTTTTGATGAAAGTTTTTAAAACCAGTTGCATTTAAAACCTAATTGTTATAATATATCATAATGATATATTAAAATGATATATTAAAATGATATATTAAAATAACTAAATGGAGGTATCATTATGCAAAGACAACAAATAAGAAAGCTATTGCTTATAACTTCATTGCTTCTATTTCCTGTCACACTATACTATTTCAGTCCCGCTTTAATCATAAATGCAGGATTAAAGGGAATAATCAATGGAAGTTTTATCGTCTTTGTTTTATTATTTATTATGTCTGTTCCTTTCGGAAGATGGTTTTGTTCCTATCTTTGTCCTGCAGGAGGATTGCAGGAATGTGTTTTTGCAATCAATGAAAAAAAACCAAAACAAGGATGGCGTAATTATATCAAATTTGTAATATGGGGCATTTGGTTGATCATAGTTATCTTGTGTTACTTTCGTAGTAAGGAAATTATAACGATAGATTTTTGGTTTGAAACGGAAAACGGTATCTCCGTTTCTTCTGCTCAGAGCTATATTATCTATTATGGAATTATTTGCCTGATATTTATTCCCGCTATCTTATTTGGAAAGAGAACATTTTGTCATTATCTTTGTTGGATGGCTCCATTTATGATATTGGGAATAAAACTTCGCAGGCTTTTACATCTGCCGGGAATACATATCAGGACAAACCAAAAAGATAATTGTGTATCTTGTGGCAAATGTAACAAAGGATGTCCTATGGGAATTGACATAATAAAAGAGACAAAACATGGGATCATTAGCAATCAAGAGTGTATTCAATGTGGTGTGTGTATTGATAACTGCCCTAAAAACGTCTTAGCTTTTGGACTCATCGAGAGAAAGGAAAATAACAATGGCAAATGAGAAAAAAATTGATTGTGTCATTTTAGGTTTGCTGAGCCATGAAGAATTAACGGGATATGAAATAAAGAAACGAATGGATACCACCCTCAAATATTTTTGGAGCGCAAGCTATGGCAGCATATATCCCGCCTTAAACGATCTGGTTGATCGTGGTTTGGCTACTAAGAGGGAAGATACAGAAAGTAAAAGGAATAAATTGATATATACCATAACAGAAAACGGACGTATTTATTTGAAAAAATGGCTCACATTGCCTATCGAAAAAGACGAGCTTCGTTATGAAACCTTATTAAAATTATTTTTCGGAAATGAAAAAGGTGAAGAACAGGCTATGATTCATATTGAAGCATTTGAAAAAAGAATCAAAAGTGAATTGCCGGCTCTTTTGAGTGCAAAAACAATCTTAAATAATAGTCCGAATGAAGATGACACTCATAAATACTATTTGCTTACAGTGGAGTTTGGAATAAAAACTTATCAAACTTATTTAGAGTGGTGTCAAGAAGCAAAAAAAATTTTAACGAGAGGTTAATTTATGGTCAAACGCTGCTTACCAGAGGAAAATACTGACCTTTCGCACCAATGAAGTCTATGAAAGTTAGCTTTCCCTTGTTTTTACCCTCATGGGTATTTGACAAGGGAATTTTTATTGGGAATTAAATTTATAGACGGTCAGATATTTCTGCAAGAGCACGGATAATGGAGATGTATTTATCGTAATGTGCCTCATTGTTTTGCTTTACTGTTTCAATGATCCCGGCTATCGTCGCATCGTTATCAGGCAGCTGGTTATAAAGGAGATAGTCGGTGCTGACATTCAGGGCATCGGCAATAGATACAAAAGTTTCCATAGACATCTTTCGTGTGCCTCTTTCGATATGACCCATGAAAGAGGGTGAAATATCACATAACTCAGCTAAATGCTCCTGTGAGAGATGCAATTGATTTCTGATATATCTAATTTGTTCCCCGAGCATTTTGTAATCTATTTTACCCAAAATAAGTTCCTCCTCTATCATTATATGTTTAAAGCGTAAGAAAAATATATATTGCGAATAATAGACTATAAGAATTATGATATTGACTATTAGAATTGATGACCATATAATAGGAAACAGTTGGAATCGATCAAGTTTTATGAGGAGGTTATAATGAAGAAACGAATTTTCACAAGATTAGCGGCTGGATTATTGTGCGGAGCGCTGCTCCTTACAGATGCGGCGTCTCTGGACGTATGGGCCGTTTCAAATGATCCGAATGTAGGGCAGAGTGCGTCCTTAGCAGAACCGGACGAGGATAGTGACACAATTGTCACAATTGAAGAAGAGGAAGCAGCAAAGGAAGCGGAAACTTCGCCCGAGAAGGAATCAGAGAAAGAGAATACGGAGTCGGCACCTGCAGAGGAGACCGATGAGGAAGAAACAGAGAATCCGGATCAGGAAGCGGATGAGCCGGAAGGGGATGATGCGCCTGCCATAGAGGGTGAGGAGGACGCTGTGATGTCCGTGGACGAAGAGCAGGAATCTGTCTCAGAGAATGCGGCGGAAGAGGAGCCAGATGTCAATTCGGTGATGGCAGCTTCTGCAGGGGATATCGCAAGCGGTACAAGCAACGATATTTCATGGGTAATTGATAAGAACGGAAAGCTGACGGTAAGCGGAACCGGGGATTTTGAGCGCACGAAGAATAGTTTCGGGGATGAGCTGCCACCGTGGTATAACAAACGCTCCACTATTAAGTCTGCCGTAGTGGATGTCAAGGATATGACGGATTTGTCTTATATGTTCTATGAATGTTCTGAGTTGACCACTCTAGACCTGAGTAATCTTGATACGAGTAAAGTAACAGATATGAGTTATATGTTTTATAGATGTTATGAGATTAGCAATTTGGACTTGAGAGAGTTTGACACCCAAAGTGTGACAAACATGGAAAGTATGTTTGAATGGTGTAAGGTTATTACACGACTGGATTTAAGCAATTTCCGCACGGAAAACGTGACGAATATGACTAATATGTTTGAGTGTTGTTACAAACTGACAACTCTGACATTGGACAGCTTTGATACCAGCAATGTCACTTCTATGAAAGATACCTTCTTTAATTGTAACAGCCTGACCAGTCTGAATGTCAGTCATTTTGACACTAGTAAAGTAACAGATATGAGTTATATGTTTGCTGGATGCTACAGCCTGACCAGTCTAGATGTCAGTCATTTTGACACTGATAATGTAACGGATATGTCTAATATGTTTGCGTCCTGCTGGAGTCTGACTAGCCTGGATGTCAGCCATTTTAACACCGGTAATGTAACGTGTATGGCCGATATGTTCGAGAGTTGCAACAAACTGACAAACTTAGATGTCAGTCAATTTGATACCGATAATGTAACGAATATGCAGAGTATGTTCTCTTCTTGCAGTAGTCTGACCAGTCTGGATGTCAGCCATTTCGATACCGCAAAAGTGGAGCACATGTGGCATATGTTTGATAACTGCAGGATTCTAACCGAGCTAGATCTAAGCAATTTCGACGTCAGCAGTGTGACGGATATGGACGACATGTTTAATAACTGCGCAAATCTGACCACGATCTACACGCCCCGCAATGTCACGCAATCTGTGGAACTCCCTGCAAAGTCCAAGGACAAATGGTATCGCTCTGATGGCACTGTAGTGACCGAACTGCCGAAAAACTTGGACTACAGTATAACTTTGAAGAAAAATAGCACGCCTGTAGAAGCTGTGAGCGGTACAAGCAACGATATCTCATGGAAAATTGATGCGAACGGGAAGCTGACAGTGAGCGGAACCGGGGATTGGGAAAATAAGATTGTCGATTCTGATTCTCATAGGTGGACACCTTGGTATGATGATATAGAGTCAATAAAAACCGCAGAAATCAATGTAACAGGTATGACAGACGCTTCATACATGTTTTATGGCTGTGAAAATCTGACCAATATCGGTCTAACAAACTTTGATACCAGTAATGTGACGAATATGAGCCACATGTTTTCCGGCTGTGAAAATCTGACCGCACTGGATGTAAGTCATTTCAATACCAGCAAAGTGACGGACATGAACAACATGTTTGATTACTGCGGTAGCCTGACCAAGCTGGATGTAAGTCATTTCAATACCAGCAAAGTGACGGATATGAGTTTCATGTTTTCCGGCTGCGTAAAGCTGACCAATCTGAATGTAAGCAATTTTGATACCAGCAGTGTGACGGATATGAGCGGCATGTTTTCTCAATGTGGTGGTCTGACCAGCATAGATGTGACAAGATTTGATACCGGCAAAGTGACAAATATGGGGGGCATGTTTGATAGCTGCGGACATTTGGTCAAGCTGAATGTAAACAATTTTGATATCGGCAGCGTGACGAATATGAGTTTCATGTTTTATGATTGCTTTAATCTGACCGAACTGGATCTAAGCAATTTTGATACTGGCAATGTGATGGATATGGAGGGATTATTTCCCGAGGGCTCCTCAGTAAAGCTGAACAAGATCTACACGCCCCGCAATGTCAAACAATCGGTGGAACTCCCTGTAAATTCGAGAGACAAATGGTATCGCTCTGACGGCACTGTGATTACGGAGTTACCGCAGAACTTATCCTACAGCATTTTGATTACAAAAAATAAGAAACCGGAGGCTTCTAAACCCCATATAACCGCTGTCAAGAAAAGGACTTCCTATGTATGCGGTGAGACGATCAATATTGACGACATAACCGTAACATATTTCAATGACCAGGGAGACATTTATAAGCTGACTGAAGGCTTTACGACGAATGTAGCAGAAATTAATGCGACTATGTCCGTGCCGGGTATGAAGACTCTGGTTGTGACTTATCAACCTGAGACAGATAAGAAGCTGGAAACAACGATCGAACTGACTGTGACACTGAGCTTAACAAAGGCGAACACCGTCATAACTCTGCCGGGTAATAACCCTGTATACAACAGCGGACAGCACACGCCCCGCATGGAGGTGAAACTTACACAAAGCGGCACAGTTCTGAATGCCGGTACAGATTACACGGTATCTTATAAAAACAATATCAACGCGGGAACAGCAACCGTTGTTGTCAAAGGTATGGGCATTTACAGCGGCACGGTTGAAAAGAGCTTTACCATTGACAAGTCAAAGGTAAAAATCAGGGTGAAGGATACCACGATTGCTGTGGGCGATACCATACCGGAGACATTTGCCTGTGAAATGACGGGTTTCTTCAACGGAGACGAAGACAAAGTGACGGGATTGTCATTTTCCTTTGCCACGCCAAACGGTAGTTCGGTGAACAAAGACAATATAGACACAAGTAAAACAGGAATTTACACGGTTACCCCGACGGTCGCGACGATAGGTGATAACTACGTAGTTGATAGTGAGAACGGCTATCAACCGGGCACCCTCACCATCGCGGAGGAGCGTGTCGTGTATACCGTAACCTTTGACATGATGGGGCATGGAATAGAGACAGCGCCCATAAAGTCTGTGCGCTCCGGCTGGCTGATCAAGGAGCCGACTGCACCCACGGCAGAGGGATATCTTTTCACAGGCTGGTACAAGGATCAGGCATGCACAAAGGTATGGAATTTCGCAGTGGATACGGTGCTGACAGACACCACCCTGTATGCCCGCTGGATTGTGCAATCAGCGAAGGGAGGAATTCAGATTCAGGAGATTCCGGAACAGTTCTACACGGGAAATGCTATCAAGCCCTTAACGGCTGTCTATGCGTCGGATGGAACATTGCTGAAAGCCGGAAAGGATTACACGGTCAAATATTATAACAACACCAATGCAGATCAGGTAGAAAATGTTACGGGAGGCATTTCTAACAGTTTAGAAAATAAAGAGAATGGATTTAGCGCAGATCTGCCCTATGTGGAGATCAAAGGTAAGGGCAACCATACGGGAACCGTTTACAGTAATTTCCACATCAGAAAGGCATCCATTGGGAACGGCAGCGGCAATACTGCGGCAGGCGTCACTTTAAAGTATACCGATCAGCTTGTGACCAATGCGAAAAATGTACAGAAGCCTTTTTCCTCCCTGAAATACAAGAAGGCTATGACGGCTGGAAAAGATTATACAGTGACATATAGCTCCGACAACGTACGCGATGCAGATGGAAACGTAGTGAAAGCCGAGGGCGGCGGCAAGTGGAATGTCACGGGAACATATGATCAGAGTAAAAATAATAAGTATACGCTTCCCGCCATCCCGAAAGGTTACAGCGGCGTCTTTGAGATGACTGTGGAAGGAATCGGGAATTATGATGGTGAGATTAAGCGTGAAATATATGTGACAGATAAAGCAAATCTTGTCAAAAACGTTACCGTCACACTGGGCAAAAACCAAAAGAATATGCCCTATAACAAAGGCAGGGTAATGACGCTGACGCCCGGCTACAGTGATGGAAAGAAATATTATAAAATGAGTGCGGACGGAAAAATCAGCAACACGCCGGAAGCAAACGCAAACGACCTCTTCACCGTAAAATCAGGTAAGACATTCCTGGTCTGGGGGCAGGATTACACAGTCACCTACACCAACAATAAGGCCGTAGGTACCGCCACCATGATGATCACCGGAATTGGAAACTACAAGGGATCAAAGAGCGTTACCTTTAAGATCACGGGAGAGGCATTTAAGGCGAACACTATTGAGGTGAAGGCCTACAATGCCCAGACAAACCCGAACGACAACGATTTTAAAACGTCCATGCCTTATACAGGCAGCGCCGTGACCCAGAATAAAGTGACACTCACTACCAAGGTGACGAAAACCAATCTGGACGAAAAAACGCTGAAATATGGTGAGCACTACACCATCAGCTACAAGAACAACATCAAGAAGGGAACTGCTACCATGACCTTCACGGCGAAGCCGGAGTCGGGCTACAGCGGGAGCTTCAATAAGACTTTCAAGATTGGTGCTGTGTCGCTGACAGACCCTGCCTTTGTGAAGGTGGAGGCTGCGAAAACAACAGGGCAGGAGCCGGACAGCCTTACATCCACGAAGGATGATAAGGGAAATACTTTTTATAAGTTAACCGGCACGGTGAAATATACGAGAGAGGGAGCAAAACCCTCACAGCGCATCCGCCTGAGCCTGATTGACACGGACGGAAACGCGACAGGTGTTGTTCTGAAAGAGGGGACAGACTACACTGTGAGCTATGCCAACAACACCGTGCTGAAATCGGCGAATCTGGCGAATAAGATCCCCACTATGACCTTCAAGGGAAAAGGAAACTATACGGGTAACCTGAAAGTGACCTTTGAGATCAGCGAAGCGGCGATGGAGGCGGGCGCAGACAATCTGACCGTGTCAGCTGCAACAACGGCATATGACAGCAAAAAAGCATCTGAATATCAATATGCGCCTAAGATCACCGTGAAGGACGGCAAAAAGACACTGGGAAATAAAGATTACACAGTGAATTATGAAAACTGCAGCCAGACAGAGGTAAAAGCGTATCTGGATAAGCTGGCGGCTCTGGGGACAGCGGACGGACCGGCATGGGCGGACGTACAGGCAATACATCCCCGCGCGGTCATCACGGCGGCGCAGGGAAGCGGCTATACGACCACAGCGGGAAAAGAGATCACGGTGTATCTGAATATTTACGAGACGAAGCTGACAGGCAGTAACTTATATGTAGTAGTGTCGAGCGAAACTGCCCAGATCGCCTACAAGGGAGAACAGGTGTCACCGGATGTGGCTGTCTATTATGGCGAAACCAATGCGGTCAAAGCAGCAAAGAAGAATACAATAACAGATGAAGCGGCGCTGACTGCACCAAATGGAGACTATAAACTGACAAAACTGACGCCGCAAACAGAAGTCAACGGGGAGGGAGACTATACCCTGACCTATGGCGCAAACGTGACAGCCGGTAAAAACAAGGGGAGCGTGACAGTGACCGGAACAGGCATATACGGTGGCAGCGTCACGATGAAGTTCACGATTCTGCAGAGAGATGTATACACAGCGCCCTGACGAGCAAATTCATGATAAGAAAAAAGATTAGCGCCATCGGCTTAAACGGTGACGCTGATTTTTTTGCGAAATTTCCTATTATCCTTTGAGGTTCTATGCTGTCCAGATTTCCAATATAATAAACCAGAATGATCATCTGACATCAGAAAGGAATCATCGTTTTATGGATAAAAAGGCAACAACGGAAAAAAGAATGGAGCTTGCCCGGTTTATCCGGGAGCAAAATATGGGGAACCGTTTAAAACTCAGGCAGCGAGAGCAGATCCTTTACGGAAAAGAAATACAGCCGCCTCTGTATGATAAAAATCCTTTTTCCGAGTCAGGCGGCTACGATTCTCTGACAAACGGGAACGAACTGCAAGGCAATGCAACCGGGAGCTTTAAATACCGGATGACGCTGGCAGTTCTTCTGTTCGTAGGTTTTTTGCTCTGTGATACGAATCAGGGGAAAATACTGACCTTCAGCACCAATGAAGTCTATGAAATGATCCAGGCGGACAGTCTGCATCTCTATGACGGATCGGAAAACGCTGTGCTGGAAGAGCTTTCCGGATTATTCGAGTAAGAGCCATATTCACGCGTCATCATTTTGACTTTGCCGGATAACTTCGTTATACTGTAATTAAATACAGGATAAGGAAATTTGAGATAAAATGAGAAAAACAGCTTTACGCGATGACATTCTGCTGCGCGTGGAAAAACCGGCCCGCTATATCGGCAATGAAGTCAACTCTGTCATGAAAGATAAGAGTAAGGTCTCTCTGCGGTTTGCCATGTGCTTTCCCGATGTCTACGAAATTGGTATGTCTCATCTGGGCATCCAGATCCTCTACAGCATGATGAACGACTGGGAAGATGTGTGGTGCGAGAGAGTATACTCCCCCTGGACCGATCTGGATCAGATCATGCGGGAAGAAAATATCCCTTTGTTTTGTCTGGAATCTCAGGACCCGGTTCAGGAGATGGACTTTTTGGGCATTACCCTGCAATATGAGATGTGCTATACGAATATTTTGCAGATACTGGATCTTTCGCAGATTCCGCTGATGGCCAGGGATCGGGACGACACTATGCCCATCGTGATCGGCGGCGGACCCTGCGCCTATAATCCGGAGCCTATCGCAGATTTTTTCGATCTGTTCTATATCGGCGAGGGAGAGACCATGTACCGGCCCCTTCTGGATCTTTACCTGAAAAATAAAGCCTCCGGCGGCAACAGACTGGATTTTCTGAAAAAGGCCTCCAAGCTTCCCGGTATCTATGTGCCCCAGTTCTATGAGGAGATTTACAATGAAAATGGTACCATTCGGGAACGGCGCAAACTCTACGACCGGGCGCCGGATACCATTTTAAAGGAGATTGAAACCCAACTTTCCGATGCGCCTTACCCGGCAAAGCCCGTGGTTCCCTTTATCAAGGTCACACAGGATCGGGTAGTGTTGGAGATTCAAAGAGGCTGTATCCGTGGCTGCCGCTTTTGTCAAGCAGGACAAATCTATCGTCCGGTCAGAGAGCGCGATGTGGACAAGCTGAAAGAATCTGCCGTTGTTATGCTGAAAAATACAGGCCATGAGGAGATTTCCCTGAGTTCTTTGAGCTCCAGCGATTACTCCCGTCTGAATGAGCTTCTCGATTTTCTCATTGAGGACTGTGATCGGAAGCATATCAACATCTCACTGCCTTCCCTGCGGATCGATGCCTTTTCTCTGGATGTGATGAGCAAGGTACAGGATGTGAAAAAAAGCAGTCTTACTTTCGCACCGGAAGCCGGCAGCCAGCGGCTCCGGGATGTGATTAATAAGGGGTTGACCGAAGAAGTCATTTTAAACGGAGCGACACTTGCCTTTAAGGGCGGCTGGACCCGGGTAAAGCTGTATTTTATGTTGGGCCTGCCAACGGAGACAGAAGAAGATATTCTGGGCATCGGGGATTTGTCCAACAAAATCGCTGCGGCTTTTTTTGAAACCGTCCCCAAAGACAAGCGGGTAAACGGCAAGGTACAGATCGTGGCAAGCACCTCCTTCTTTATTCCCAAACCTTTTACCCCGTTCCAGTGGGCGCCTATGTGCACCAAAGAGGAGTTTCTTGACAAAGCGCATCTGGCCATGCAGGGTATCAAAAGCCAGTTAAACCAGAAGAGCATCAAATACAACTGGCATGAGGCGGATGTGAGCGTTCTGGAGGGCGTTTTTGCAAGAGGAGACAGAAGAGTAGGCAAAGCCATTCTGGAAGCCTATCACAGAGGCTGTCTCTTTGATTCCTGGAGCGAGTATTTTCACAACGATCTGTGGATGGAAAGCTTCGATGCCTGCGGGCTCGATATCGGCTTTTACACCACCAGAGAGCGTGCGGACGACGAGATTTTCCCCTGGGATTTCATCGACTGCGGCGTGACAAAGGAGTTTTTGCTGCGGGAATGGAAAAAGGCACAGGAACAGACAGTAAGTCTCAACTGTAAGACGCAGTGCCAAGGCTGCGGAGCAAACCGTTTCGGGGTTGGCGTCTGTTATGAGAGGTAGCCGTAATGTATCTATTATTATCAGCCATCATCATTGTCATTGCAGCCATAGCGCTAGCAACGGTTCTGCCCATGTGCTTCATGCACCCACTACCCAGCAGCAAAGTGGATGGGACGGATATCACAGCCATTAAGAACCGCAGCAACAATCTGTTTTTTATACCGGCAGGTGAGAACTGGCTCGTAGTGGATGCAGGTTCTGACATCAGGGCGGTGCAGTCGGAGATGGAGCGTCTGTCAATCAACGCTGGGAAGGTTCTGGGTGTGTTTCTTACTCATACAGACTATGACCATGTGGCATCCCTTCCGCTATTTTCAAATGCAACAATCTATATGAGTGAGCAGGAAAAGCAGATGATAGATGGCAGCACCTACAGACAGCTTATCAAGAAAAATAAACTCCCGATTGTGTGTGATGCGGACAAGGTCGTATATCTGCCGGACAATGAGGTGGTAGAGTTGGGTGGACACAGAATGCGTAGCATATGGGTGCCCGGTCATACGAAAGGTTCTGCCATATATGCGGTGGATGAGAAGTATCTTTTCACGGGAGATGCTTTCAAGGCGGATAAGGGACGAATAACAGTCCACCCGTACACGATGGATCGCAGACAGGCTTGTGAGTCAATTAGTAAAATTGAGAAAGAGTGCATCAGGTATGAAAAAGTGTTCACGGCGCATTATGGGATATTGTAACCGAAAAGCCGGAGAGAATCCGGATAATATTTCGTTGCGCTTTGAATCGCGCCATATATAAAAATATTTCTTAGAAAGAGAGGACAAGACAATGCAGTTTGAACAATTACAGAAAGATATGATCGCCGCCATGAAGGAGCGGAACAAAGTGCGCAAAGACGCCATTTCCGCACTAGTTTCTGCGGCCAAGAAGGTTGCCATTGATGAGGGCACCCGGG
This sequence comes from Lachnospiraceae bacterium, assembly GCA_014804615.1. GTDB lineage: Bacteria > Bacillota > Clostridia > Lachnospirales > Lachnospiraceae > UBA3282. Next base: position 212,863 of record JAAUZL010000018.1, on the reverse strand, counting down.
ACAATATCACGGAGGAGATCGTGGATCGTGTGATCTTGAAGGAAATCAAGACGGTAAAGGAGCAGTTGGATAGCTGCCCTGACTCCCGCGAGGATCTGCGTCAGGAGTATCAAGCCAGATATGATATTTTTCAGGAATATGCGCCGAAAATGATGTCCGCTGAGGAAGTGGAGACATTTCTGACGGAAAAATATGCTGATCTGTTAGCACAGAAGAATAAAGGACTGATCATGAAGACCGTGATGCCGGAGCTGAAAGGCAAAGCGGAGAGAAGCGTGATCAATCAGGTGGTGGCAAAACTCTGCCAGTAGACAATATTTCGTCACAAAAGCCAATTAAGAGGTAATCTATGAAAGTCAGGATCAAATTCGCCAAATACGGCGTTATGAAATTTATCGGTCATCTGGATATGATGCGCTTTTTTCAGAAAGCGATCCGGCGCGCCGACATCGATGTGCGCTATTCAGAGGGCTTCAGTCCCCACCAGATCATGTCCTTTGCCGCACCTCTGGGCGTTGGGATCGAGAGCCTCGGTGAATATCTGGATATCGAGGTGCTCTCCATGGATTCCCCGGAAGCCATGCGGCAGGCCTTAAACGCCGTGATGGTGGAGGGTGTTGAGATTTTGTCCGTGAATGTGCTGCCGGATCAGGCAAAAAACGCCATGGCAAGCGTTGCGGCGGCTTCCTATCAACTTGCAATGAAAGAGGGATCTTTCCCCATCGATGATCTGTCAGAGAAACTACAGGCTTTCTACGCTCAGGAAACCATTCCCTACACAAAGGAGACCAAAAAGAGTGTGGTAGAACTGGATCTCAAGCAGGGTATCTATGATCTTGGTGTAAATGAGGAGGGGGCTGTCCGTATGCTGGTTAATGCCAGCAGCAGCGGCAATATCAAGCCAACCATGATTTTTGAGAAATTCTGCCAATTTGCAGGCTGTGAGATACCCGTTTCCGACATTCAGGTAACAAGACTGGAGACTTACGCAGACCTTGCCAAAGAAGACGGGAAACGGCATCTTGTACCGCTTCAAGGCCTTTGAAACGAAGGATATCCTTAAAGACATGATTTCACAGGAGTACGTTTATAAATATGAGAGAATTTAGCAAAAATATTTCCATCAAAAAACTATTTTTTAATCATTGCTTTTTTAATAACGCCACAAAGTTATCATGGCTGGAAAACATACTCTTATCCATATTGATCGGATTCTATACTAAAAACGTTCTTCTTGGCTTTGGAATTTGCTTTGTGCTCATGATTCTGGAAAGCATACCGCTGTTCAGCGTTGTCTATATATTGCTGTTTTCTCTTATGGAATCCATAGGTATTTTCAAAATCATGATCCAATATTTACCGATGAACTCCAGCAGCCTGATTGCATTATTTCTTTTCTTCCTGTTAGTGGAATTTCACAAAACCTATGGACAAGTAAACTGTACAGCACTTGGATATGCTATGATTTTATTTGAGGAGATGTTAATTGTCGGTTTAATATATTCTCTTAACCATACGATACAACTGTCAATTATTCTGATATTAACGGCTGTTTTCTTCCTGTCATGTATCTTTTTTTGTAGAATGATCGCAATATGCCTGCTGACAATTGCCTCTGTCGGATTCATATATCTTTATGGACAGTCATTTTTAGATCATTCCAATGTCATTTTATTTTCTTTTTTAAGTTTATTTTACTCCTGCTCTGTATATTTATGGGCATATCTGGGCAATGATTTTATTGGCTCCTATCGACAAAGAAAATTCCAAAAAATGCTGGAGGCAAAAATGAATGAATTTCCCGATATCAAAAGCAAAATGTATGAAAAATATCCTGTGCTGCCGGGACAATACCAGTATTATCAGACCTCTGTCTGCAGTAACAGCGAAGAGAGACGGGAATTTGACACAGACTGGAAACACTATCTGATCTATCTGGATTCCCTTTCACGCAACATCACTTTTAACCAGTTTTTTGAAAAGCAAAAACTATATCAGATACGAAGTTACAAGCAAAATCCTTACAGGACAAACCCGCATCGCGCTGCAAAACAAGGAAATCGGGCGGCTACTAAACCGAATGTGCAAGGCGGCGCAGCGAATGGTACTTCTTATTTTGCAGGGGTAACCGATAAGAAGTCCCTCAAAAAGAGATATCACGATCTGTTAAAAATTTATCATCCCGATAACCAGAACGGCGACTCATCCGTTTCCAGACAGATTCAGGAAGAGTATAAGGCTTTATCCGAAAAATATCACTAATAAGAACAGTTCAAGGACTATAACGACATAGTCCTTGAAATTTTTTTGTTAAAACGCTTGACCTTCCACCTTGTGGAAGCCTTATTCTAAAAGCATCAGAGGAAAGAAACGCTTTGGAAAGGAGGATAACATGAAGATCAATGAAGTGGAACAGCAGGTGGGCGTCTCCAAGAAAAATATCCGTTTTTATGAACAGCAGGGACTGTTACATCCGAAGCGAAACAGTGAGAACGGCTACCGGGAATATGATGAAACGGACGTTTTGCTTTTAAAGAAAATTAAACTTTTACGCAAACTCTCCCTGCCCATCGAGGAGATTAGAAAGATTCAGAGCGGAGATCTGCTCCTTACGGATGCGTTGCAAAGGCAGCTTATTGTGCTGGAGCGGGAGCAGAAGAATCTTACGGAGACCGCCGGGCTGTGCCGCCTGATCCTGGAGAAGGACTGTCTCTACCAGACGCTTTCCCCTGATCAATACCTGGAAAGGATGGTGGAAATGGAAGAGAAAGGAACAAAATTCAAAAATGTGTCAAATGATACCATCAGAAAAAAGCGTGGCTCGATCATAGCGGCCATCGTCTTTATTCTGATCATGTTCGCATTTGTCGGCATACTCATCTGGGGATATACACAGGATCCGATCCCGAACCTGTTATTCGGTATTTTCCTACTAGTGCCCATCGTAATTGTATTAGCCGTGACCGTCGCGCTTTTGCAGCGCATCAAAGAATTAGAAGGAGGAGAAGAAGATGCTGCTCGTAAATACTGATTATATTTCCGGAAAAGAATTGGAAACCTTAGGAATCGTCAAGGGGAGTATCGTACAGACCAAGAATTTCGGCAAAGATTTTATGGCAGGGATCAAGACCCTGGTGGGCGGAGAAGTCAAGGAGTATACAGATATGCTCAATCAGGCAAGGCAGATCGCCGTAAAGCGTATGGTGGACGAGGCGCAGGCACTAGGCGCCGATGCGGTAGTTAATGTAAGATATGCCTCTTCATCAGTCATGCAGGGTGCGGCGGAAGTAATCGCATACGGCACAGCTGTAAAGTATAAGATTCTGTAATCATGTAAACCGGGGTGGAGAAATTTCTCATCAATACGTGAAGGTTCTCCACCCTGATATTTATTTTACATTTCACGAACGGCGGGTTTTCTTTTTGCATTTCTCTCGTTATGTGCTATACTGAAAACATGATGCCACTCAAAGGTAAAATTCTGATTACAAGATTAAATGAAAAACTGCTCACAATGCTCATACGTGACAACCAGATCCTCTCCGTACAGGTAGAGAGGGAGAGTAATCACGCAGTGGGCAATATTTACGTAGGAAAAGTGCAAAATATCTCAGAAAACATAGGTGCTGCCTTCGTCGATCTGGGAGGCGACTATCTGACATTTCTGCCCCTTACCGAGGCAAAGCATGCTCATGTTACAAACCGCAGGCCGGATGGCCGGCTGAAAGCGGGAGATGAGCTTCTGGTACAGCTCGTCAAAGAGCCAATGAAAACGAAGCTTGCCGGTGTGACCACCAGGCTTTCCCTGTCCGGACAGTATGCTGTAGTGGGTACGCATTCCGCTGCTGAGAAGGAAAGCCGCGTACAGGTCTCCTCCAAACTGTCTGTCAAACAGCAGGAGCATTTTCGCAGTCTGGAAACATTACAGGCGATCGCCGAAAAACACTGTCTGATCGTCAGGACAAACGCAGCCACTCTGGTCGATGAAACGCCTCTGCTTGCGGAAGCGGAGAGCCTTTCCCAGACCCTTACGCATCTTCTGGAGATTGCTCCCACACGCACCTGTTACAGCTGTCTGTACCGCAGCAAACCGGATTATGCCGCTTTCGTGGAAAATGCCTATCGAGACGAGTACGACGAGGTGATCACCGATCTGCGGGAAGTTTACGATGCTTTGGCTGATCTCTGCAGGGATACAGACATTCCCCTGCGTTTTTACGAAGATTCCCTTTTGCCGCTTTACAAGCTCTATGCCGTGGAAAGCCGTATGCAGGAGCTGCTTTCCAAAAAGGTATGGCTGAAATCCGGCGGTTATCTTGTCATAGAGCCCACGGAGGCTCTGATCTCCATTGATGTCAACACAGGAAAATGCGAGAGCGGCAAGGACAAAGAGGAGACCTTCCTTCGCATCAACCGGGAGGCCGCCGAGATGATCGCCCTGCAACTGCGGGCGAGAAACCTGTCCGGCATCATTCTGGTAGACTTTATCAATATGAAAAACAAGGCAAATGAAACGGTGCTTTTAGAATATATGCGCAGTCTCCTGAAACAGGATCCCATCCCGGCAAAGGCGCTGGATATGACGCGCTTAGGGTTGATGGAACTGACCCGCAAAAAGATCGCACCGAGTCTGGCGGAGCAGTTCCGCTAATAAAGAAAGGAAGAGACAATATGAAGCTTTTGCATATGGAAAAGGTGAAGGATGGCAGATATCTGAAAAACTATGAGTTGACCTATCTGAATAAGGCCGGGCGGGAAAAGAAATATGAGATTGTCAGCAGAAGTGATATTTCTGGTCCTGAGGCTCTGGGCCAAAAGGTCAGCGGTGTTTCCATCGTTGCCTATTATGAGGATAAAATGCTCTTGCTAAAAGAGTTTCGTATGGGCGTAAACCGTGATATATACAATCTCTGCGCCGGCATGCTGGAAGCGGGAGAGTCACTGGAGGAGTGTATCCAGAGAGAGCTCTATGAAGAGACCGGTCTTTCTTTAAAAAAGATTCTGACCATCCTGCCGCCTTCCTTTGCCGCGGTTGCCTTCTCCGATGTCAAAACCCAGATCGCTTTTGTGGAAGCAGAGGGTGATTTTGAAGATCACACCTCGGAAAATGAACAGATTAGCGCAAAATTTTATACGAAAGAAGAAGTGAAGGAGCTGTTGGAGACAGAAGAATTCAGTTCCCGCGCACAGATAGCCGCCTACTTTTTTGCAAGAAATCTGTCATGCTGATTTGCGGTGACTAACTTAGTCAATATTGTGTAAAAGCCCGATTATATCTGGTGTTTTTGAATATTTGCAAATAAATGCAGAAAGGACTCATTTTCTTTAAATATGAAAAAGCAAAAAGAAAAATTTATTTTATCGCTTATATCCTTCATGATTTTATGCCTTTTGCTGCTCCTTGATCAATATACCAAACGTCTTGCCGTCGTCCGTTTAAAGGGACAGGCGCCCTTTGTCCTGATCGACCGTGTGCTGGAGTTCAATTATCTGGAAAATACGGGGGCAGCCTTCAGTTCCTTTTCCGGGCAACAGACCTTTTTGATCCTCCTGACAACTCTGGTGATCCTCCTGCTTCTCTGGAAGTATATGACCCTTCCGATCACCCGACGCCTTTGGGGAATGCGTTTTTGTATACTGCTGATCCTAAGCGGGGCAGTGGGCAATCTGATCGACCGTCTGATCAATCGTTATGTGGTGGATTTTATTTATTTTGTACCCATAGATTTTCCGAAATTTAACGTGGCGGACATCTACATTACCGTGGGAGTCGCCCTTTTGGCGGTGCTTTTGTTCTTTTATTATACGGAGGAAGAGCTGGATAACCTGTTTCGTATCAAACCGTGAGAAAGAAGGTGCTGTCGTGTTTTTCCCTGGTATGAAATTTACAATTGAATCCCACAGAACGCCGGAGGAGCTTCTTTCGCGTCTGCAGTCCGTCACTGACTTATACGAAGAAGGCTACTTGGACATTTTCCAGTATTCTCTTGACGAGGACAAGAAGATAGACCCGGACTTTAAGGGAACGGTGGGAGAAACCGGTTTTAAGATTCGGCCACGGATCGGAACCTTTGTCTTGTTCGGGATGAACGCTGAACTGGATAATCCCTTCCTGCCTATGATCATCGGCCGGTTACACCAGGCGAACGGCCAAACAACCGTGGAGATCAAAATGCGCCTGTTCCTGCATGTCCTTCTTTTTTTTGTTGTCTGGTTCGCTATAGCAGGGTATAACTTTGTGACCAGTCTATTTGCGGCTGTGAAAGGCGGCAGCATAGAGTCCGCTGCCGTGGCTGCCTTGATGATCCTGGGCGGACAGCTTCTGATGAGAGTGGGGTTTTATCCTGCAGCAAAAATGGCACGCCAGAAGCTGGAGATGCTTTTTCGGATGTAGAGAACCCTGAAAATAAATTTCTGTTGACAAATCCCCAAAAACTGGTTATGATATTTGAGTATGCCGCATAACGAGGTAAAAGTATGCCATTTTGGCATCACCACAGTTAGCGAGTAAATGGACGAAAGTTCATGAATAGGAGGTGTGCAGATATGTACGCAATCATTGCAACTGGCGGAAAACAGTACAAAGTATCCGAAGGTGACGAGATCAGAGTAGAAAAGCTCGACGTCGAGGTAGGCGCTACTGTTACATTCGATCAGGTGATCGCAGTCAGTGATAAGGATCTCAAGGTTGCAGGCGATGTGGCTGGCGCGACCGTAACCGGAACTGTTACGGCTCAGGATAAGGCTCGTAAAGTCATCGTCTACAAGTATAAGAGAAAAACCGGCTATCACAAGAAGAATGGCCACAGACAGCCTTACACGCAGATCAAGATCGACAAGATCAATGCGTAATGACAAAAATCACCATTTATAGAACCCGGTCGGGAGAATATCAGAAATTTATCTGTGACGGCCATGCGGGCTATGCAGAACGCGGAAACGACATTGTCTGTGCCGCGATCTCCGCCCTAGTGATAAACACCGTGAACTCTTTGGAAGAGATCGCTAAAGAGCCGATACAGGTGGAGGCCGACGAAGAGTCTGGCAGGATCAGTTGTTCCTTTTTAAAACAGCCCTTGCAGAAAGCTTCCGTCATACTCATGGATTCCCTGACACTGGGACTGAGCCGCATCGCGGCACAGTACGGGAAAAAACACTGTAAATTGACATTTGAGGAGGTGTAATACCATGTTAAATATGAACCTTCAATTTTTTGCACATAAGAAGGGTGTCGGTTCCACCAAGAACGGTCGTGATTCCGAGTCCAAGAGATTAGGTGCGAAGAGAGCTGACGGACAGTTCGTCAAGGCAGGAAACATCTTATACAGACAGCGTGGAACCAAGATCCATCCCGGCGTTAATGTGGGAATCGGCGGTGATGATACATTGTTTGCTAAAGTGGACGGTGTGCTTCGTTTCGAGAGAAAAGGAAGAGATAAGAAGCAGGCTTCCGTTTATCCTGTAGAGAAGTAAGAACGTTAAGACGGGCTCCGAACATTCTGATGTTTGGAGCCTTTTCTTACGATTTTCGGAGAATACCATTATGTTTGCAGACCGAGCGAAAATCTATGTAAAAAGCGGAAAGGGCGGGGACGGCCACGTTTCCTTCCGGCGGGAAAAATATGTGCCTAACGGCGGCCCTGACGGCGGAGACGGCGGCAATGGCGGCAGCGTCTATTTCGAGGTGGACGAGGGCCTAAACACCCTGACCGACTTCAGACATATCCGCAAGTACGCGGCTAAAAACGGGGAAGAAGGCGGCAAGAAAAACTGTGCCGGTAAAAACGGCGAAGATATCACCATCAAGGTGCCGGAGGGCACCGTCATCCGTGAAGCCGAGAGCGGTAAAGTCATCACCGATATGTCCGGCGATAACCGCCGTTTCCTGCTGCTCAAGGGCGGACGCGGCGGCAGCGGCAATCAGCACTACGCCACCAGCACCATGCAGGCTCCCAAGTATGCACAGCCGGGTCAGCCGGCTCAGGAGCTGGAGCTTCTTTTAGAGCTTAAAGTAATCGCTGATGTGGGGCTGGTAGGATTTCCCAACGTGGGAAAATCCACCTTTTTATCCAAGGTGACAAACGCAAGACCCAAGATCGCCAATTATCACTTTACTACCTTAAATCCCAATCTGGGCGTGGTGGACTTAGAGGATGCCAAGGGCTTCGTGATCGCCGACATTCCTGGCCTTATCGAGGGCGCTTCTGAGGGCGTAGGTTTAGGCCATGAATTTCTGCGCCACATTGAGCGCACCAGACTGATCGTGCATATCGTGGACGCTGCCTCCACCGAGGGGCGCGATCCCATACAGGATATCTACGCCATTAATAAAGAACTGGCGGCCTACGACGAGAATCTTGCCGGCCGCCCTCAGATCATCGCCGCCAATAAGATCGATATGATCTACGCTGGCGATGAGGACCCTGTCGCAGCGATCCGGGCGGAATTTGAACCTCAGGGGATTCCTGTCCACGCCATATCTGCCATCAGCGGTAAAGGCGTCCGGGAGCTTTTGTACGCCATCAATAATCAGTTGGAAAAGCTGGGAGACAAGCCCCTTGTCTTTGAACAGGAGTTTTTCCCGGAGTATCATTTTGACATTGAGAAAGAACCCTTTACAGTAGTCTACGACGAAGCGGCTGACGAGTATGTGGTGGAGGGTCCCCGCATTGAAAAAATGCTCTCCTACACCAATCTGGAATCCGAGAAAGGCTTTAAGTTCTTTCAGGACTTTATGCGCAAACAGGGCATTCTGGAACAGCTTGAGGCGCTTGGCATCGAGGAGGGCAGTACCGTCAGGATGTACGGGCTGTCATTTGATTACTACAAATAAGGAGATATTTTATGGAACTGACCAGCAAACAACGCGCCTACTTAAAAAGTCTGGCAAACAGTCTGGATCCTATCTTTCAGGTGGGAAAGTCCAGTCTGACCCCGGAATTTACCGAATCTGTAGGCGATGCTTTCAATACCAGAGAGCTTCTTAAGATCGCTGTATTAAAAAACTGTGCGGACGATCCACGCGAGATCGCACAGGCAGTGGCAGAGCGTACTCATTCTCAGGTGGTACAGGTGATCGGCAAAAAGATCATCCTCTATAAACCTGACAGGAAGAATCCCAAGATCGTCCTTCCAAAGGCATAAAGGAGTGAGCAGATGAAACGGATCGGCATCATAGGCGGTACCTTTAATCCCATTCATAATGGACATCTTGCGATTGCCAAGCAGGCAAAAGAGCAGTTTTTGTTAGAGAAAGTATTGTTTATTCCAAGCGGCGTCCCCTACATGAAAGATCTGCAGGCCGTGCTGCCGGTAGAAACCCGTTGTGAGATGACAGCCGCAGCCATCGCAGGGAAGCCCTATTTTGAATTGTCTGATATCGAGGCGGCGGATGCGGCGCAGGGAAAAAACACCTATACTTATGAAACTCTGCAAAAACTGAGGACTGCAGATCCTGATGCTGTTTATTATTTCATTTTGGGAGCCGACAGCCTGTATGACATGGAACAGTGGAAAAATCCCGACTTGATCTTTCAATATTGTACAGTTCTGGCAGCTGTGCGGGGCGAGGAAAGAGAAACTTCACTGCGCCAGAAGCTGACTGGACAGATACAATATTTACAGGGTAAATATCACGCCTCCATTGCCATGTTGGAGATGGAGGGTATGCAGCTTTCTTCCACCCGGATCAGAAAATGTATCAAGGAAGGAAAATCCATTCAGAACATGGTGCCGGAAGCGGTGGCTGCCTATATTCAAAAGCACCATCTCTATGAATGACAGATCAATATCGGAAAGAAAGGATAGCACATGGGCTCTAAGCATCATTTGACAGAAACAGAAAAGCTGCGTCAGGCGATGGAAAAGGAACTGTCCTCCGGACGCTATATCCACACCCTTGGAGTAGCCTACACGGCCTCCTGTCTGGCTATGGCACACGAAGAAGATATGAAAAATGCCATGATCGCCGGGCTTTTGCATGACTGTGCCAAAGGCATGCATGGTTCCGAGCAGGTGGCAATCTGTGAAAAGGCCCACATCCATATGTCTGCGGTGGAACGAAGCAATCCCTCCGCACTTCTGCATGCAAAGGTAGGTGCCTATCTGGCAGAACATAAATACGGTGTGACACAGCCTGACATTATAAACGCCATTCGTTATCATACCACAGGGCGGCCGGATATGAGCAAGCTGGAGAAGATCGTGTATATCGCAGATTACATTGAACCCGGCAGAAAGCCCCTCGCCGATATGGAGATGATCCGAAGGATCGCCTATCAGGATCTTGACTGGACCATGGAAAAAATACTGGCAAACACCCTCGACTATCTGCAGACAACAGACGGACAGATAGACGATATGACTGCCAAAACTTATCAATTTTATAAAAGAACATAAATTGCAGAATAACTCTTATGTTAAAGGTTTCACAAACGCATAAAGAAAGGTATGGTTGACACTCTTATGAATACAAAGGAAATCGCACTTTTAGCCATAGATGCGCTGGAGGATAAAAAGGCGGAAGATATCCGCATTATCGATATCAGCGAAATATCTACCATCGCTGACTACTTTATCATCGCAGACGGCAGCAATAAGAGTCAGATCCAGGCCATGGCTGACAATGTCTCCGAGCGGTTGGGGCGAGCAGGCGTGACCGTCAGACAGATAGAAGGATATCAGAATGCAAACTGGATCCTGATGGATTTTCAGGACATCATCATCCACATCTTCGATCGGGAAAATCGCCTGTTCTACGATCTGGAGCGGATCTGGAGGGACGGCGTACTCATCGAAAAAGAAGCTTTAAAAACCGTTTGACTTTTCGAAAATTTTTGTGATAAAATCTTTTTCGGGAAAAAATAAATAAACGATATACATGATGACACAGGTAGTGCTTTGCACGTAAAGCTGATTACGGAACATGGTTTTAGGTTCCGATCAGTTTATCACGGAAAGCCTGCCTGTGTTTTTGTATGTCAAAAAAAGAGAAGAGGAGGATATTATTTTATGCCTACAAATCAATTTCAGAGGATGGTATTTGCCTTCCTGACCGTTCTGGTAACGGTTCATGCATACGTGTTTTACAGCCTGTATGTGGTCAATGGTTCTGTCTTAATGCAGGTTACCGGCGCCGATTCTGTCATTCATGCCATTAACGCGCAGGGCGGCGTGTCCATGTTTGGAAAAATGCTGCCGATCTGGGCGATTATTCTGATCGAATTCATCTTTGCCTACGTCCTGGAATGTGTGATGGGCAGCCCCTTATCTTTCAAGCTGGCCTGTCAGAATTTCGAACTGGGAAAAACTCATCCCGTTATTTTCGAGAGTGCAGTCATTTGTGCCACAGTGGGATTGATGTGCCCGACCATGAGTTTTCTTGCTGCATGGTTCTATTATCCCTATTATACGGGATTTAACCTGTTTACACTGCTGGCAAACTGGCTGAAGCTGGTATGCTATAACTTCCCGTTTGCATTTTTTACCCAGCTTTTCTTTATTCAGCCTTTGATCAGAACGATCTTCAAGCTGTTGTTTCGTAAAAACAGTAAGACGGCAGAGCATTGATCTAAGCCTGCCTGTATCGGCAATAGAAGAGCAGTGAACAGACACAGACAGGACCGGCAAAGTATCTTCGCCGATCCTGTACAAGTTTGTCTTATGCTTGATGATGTGTTTCTGCTGTGCCGCCCGTATACATATAGAACGTAATAATATACAGACCGGCAATACCCACCAGGGCATAGATAATTCTGGAAAACCATGACATATTACCAAATATAAATGCCACAAGGTCAAAGCTGAAAAGTCCGATTAACCCCCAGTTGACAGCACCGATAATGGCAATCGTCAGGGCAAGACAATCTAAAGCTCTGTTTTTCATGTTTTCTTCCCCCTTCGCAAGCTTCATACCCCATATTCCAATGAAAAATATCCTATAGACATGATGAAATGATCACGCTATCGGAATCGTAACTGTCAAAAGCCGGACAATTACGATCACTATGTATTATGCCTGAAAAAAGAGGGTCTATGCTGGAAAATTTTAATGTTTATAAAGACGAAATACGCCGAATACCGTCCCGAGAATCTGGCAATCCTGCACGATGATCGGATCCATGGAATCATTCTCCGGCTGGAGACGCACATGACCGTCTTCCTTATAGAAAGTCTTGACCGTGGCGGAATCATCGATCAATGCCACGACTGTATCTCCGTTATTGGCTGTCTGGCAGCTTTTTACAAAAATCTGATCGCCGCTGTAAATCCCTACATTGATCATGGAATCTCCTTTTACCTTCAGAACAAAGGACTCACCACTGGGCACCATGTCTGCCGGAACAGGGAAATAGCTCTCGATATTCTGTTCCGCAAGGATCGGCTGTCCGGCCGCCACCTGTCCGATCACCGGCAGGGAGACCATCTCCGTGCGCACCATCTGAAAGTTGTCATCACAGATCTCTATCGCGCGGGGCTTCGTGGGATCCCGTCTTATGTAGCCGTTCTTCTCAAGTGTCTCCAGATGAGAGTGGACAGAAGATGTAGATTTCAGATTGACTGCCTCACAGATCTCCCGCACTGCCGGCGGATAACCTCTTTTTAAGATCTCCTCTTTAATATAATCCAAAATCTGCTGTTGTTTTACAGTGATCTTTCCCTGTGCCATATGCAAAATCCCTATCCTTTCTAACGGTTTTGAAATCCGTTTTATGCACTTTACGGTTTATTTAATTTTATCATAGCATAGCATTCCCCAAAAAGCAAACATATATTCAGAAAATTTGTTCGATTTTTTTCAAAAGAAGTATTGACTTTCGAAAATACGTTCGGTATAATTCACTTATAAAGAACATTTGTTCGCAACATTTGTTTGGAAGTTTATCAGATACTCTTTAGAAAAGATTTTTTGAACATCAGAAATATTATGTATCTTATTTGTTGAAGAGAGGAGTGGATCAGAAATGGCACAGCGTTACAGAAGAACTCAGGATATCAGAAGCGAGAGGAGAATCCGCAATAACCGCATTCGCAGGAGACGGGAGATGAGAAAAAACTTTCTTTTATTTGTGATGACTCTCTGTCTGATCGTCACCACCTCCATTGCCGTCAGTTCCTTCCGCTCCAATGCAAAGAACGATGCCAGTAAAGAAACTTATAAATATTATAAGAGCATTGTCGTATCTGACAATGACACACTCTGGTCAATAGCAGGCATGTACATGGATGAGGAGCATTACGGATCTGTCTATGAATATATCCGTGAGGTTATGCGCATTAACAGCCTTACAAGCGACGCGATCTACGCGGATGCTCACCTGATCGTCCCCTATTACGACGAAGCGCCCGCAGCTTCCATACAATAGTTTTCAGTATTTTCTTTATAATACATAAACACTAAAAGGAGTTCCAGCAACATGAAACGAGAGTTAGGGATTGCCAGATGTGGCTTAGCCTGTTGTCTGTGTTCCGAAAACGACAAATGTGCAGGTTGTAATTCTGATGCCTGCCCAGATAAAGATTGGTGTGAAAACAGGAAATGTTCCATGTCCAAAAACAGATCACATTGTTATGAATGTCCTGAACTGTGTCAAAAAGGCATTCTATCAAAGATTAAACCTTACGCATTTACACTCTTTGTAAAGCGATATGGGGAACAAAAGCTTTTAGACTGTCTCGAGCGAAATGAACAAAACGGTATCCTATATCATCGTGAGGGAATTCATGGTGATTATGACGATTTTCAGGACGCAGAAGAGCTGATCACATTTATCTTGACAGGAGAAAAAGTAAAATGAAAATCGACCGAATGATCGGCATCCTGTCCATTCTTCTCCAAAAAGAGAAGGTGACAGCTCCCTATCTTGCAGGAAAATTTGAAGTTTCCCGCCGAACCATAAACAGAGACATTGAGGCACTCTGTATGGCAGGTATTCCCCTTGTGACAGAGCCGGGCGTAAACGGTGGCATCTCCATTATGGAAGGTTATAAAATAGACCGTACGCTGCTCACCACATCAGATATGCAGGCCATATTGGCAGGGCTTAGGAGCCTTGACAGCGTAAGTGGTACAAATCGTTATGCCCAGCTCATGGAAAAGCTGTCTGTAGGCGCTTCCAATCTGTTGGCAGGAGATACGCATATTCTCATTGATCTTGCCTCCTGGTGTCCCAAATCTTCCTTATCCCCCAAAATGGAATTGCTTCATGATGCCATTCTTACCGACCATAAGATTTCCTTTACTTATTTTTCACCAAACCAAGAGACAAGACGAACGGTAGAGCCCTACAATCTGATCTATCATTGGGCCAGCTGGTATCTCTGGGGCTGGTGTGAATCCAGAAGCGATTTTCGACTCTTTAAACTGGCACGAATGACAGATCTGCATATAGAAGAACCCTTTGAAAAGCGGAACGTTTCCCTGCCGGATCTCTCCACTGATCATGTGTTTCCGCCCACCTATCAGGTAAAAGCAAGGATACAGCCGGAATACAAGTGGAGGTTGATAGAAGAGTACGGCCCGGAAAGCTTTACCGTTCAGCCGGATAAAACCCTGCTTTTCTCCGCTGGATTCCCGGATAGGGACAATATTGTGGGTTGGATCACGTCCTTTGGTGAGGGCGCAGAGCTTCTGGAGCCGGTAGAGTTTCGCCAGGATGTTTTGGCCTTCGCAGAGGGGATTCGCAAAAAATATGTAAATCATGACACACAGATGTCATGATTCCTCTGCTAACATAGAGCCATCAAACAAAGGAGGGCTCTATCATGGATTATGAAATTGTAACTTTAGAGGAAAGAATCGTTGTCGGCATATCAGCGCGCACCAACAACACGTCCCCGGATATGGGAACCATTATCAGCGGATTATGGAATCGTTTTTACAGTGAAGGCATTTATGCCTCCATACAGGACAAAGCAGACGGAAAAGCGCTGGGCATCTATACCGATTACGAAGGGGATGAAAAATCGGATTATACGACAATAGTCGCCTGTGTAACCACCAAGATGCCTCAGGAAAAGGACAAATACACCATATGCCGGATTCCTGCAGGACGATATGCTAAATTCGTCGTTCATGGGGATATGGTGCAGGCTGTTGCTGAAGCCTGGCAGACAATTTGGCAATTAAATCTGCCCAGAACTTTTACCTGCGATTACGAAGAATATCAAAATGACAATATGGACGGTGATGCCGAAATCCATATTTATGTCGGACTTCAGAACGAACCTGCATCATAGCACGGACACTGATTATCAAAGAACACCGCTCATGGGAAGAGTGGCCCGATTTTGACCATATCCCGTAGAGCGGTGTTTTTCTGCCTCATTTCAACTATGAAACAAATACACATTTATTTCATAGTTGACACATAAAACAGCCATATACTGCAATATGCGATTTTACTCTCTTATTCATGCTCAGTTCCCATACTTCTTTCTGCAAACCTCAATACAGAAACGATCGGCAGGATCAACAATCCGCAAAAGAAATTGCTGATGCCATGAACAAGGTCAAACGGAAAACCTGCAAGGATCCAGGCGATCATTCCCTGAAAACTTAAGCCAAACAGCAACGCCTGCACAGGTGCATACAATATCCCGAATAAAAACCCGTGTGCCGCGCATACTGCCATATACACAACAGGCTGAAGCTTCTTTGGCATTTTCTTCGGAAGAAGCATCACAATCCCCCAAAGAACCGTCCATATATACAGATAGGGAATCCACCAAGCTGCAAAACCACAGAAAATACCGTTTAAGATCACATAGATATAAATTGGATACAGCGCCTTTTTCCTGTAGACAACCGTAAACGCAATCGTGAATACGCCCAGCAGATGAATATTCGGAAACAGCTCCATAAGTATCTTGGAAAGATACATCACAGCTCCGAGCATCCCAAATACAGCAATCTCTTTGATCGTGAGCTTCATCGCTTATTCGATCCGGAAGGCATAGCGATCACCTTCCGTTATGGTCGTGGAATCAACACCCGTCGGCGCATATTCATCGTTGATATAAAATGCCCAGTATACGCCGTCAGCATCATAATCCGCCGTTATGCCGTTGACGGTTTTGACGTAGAGCCCGTATTCGCTTTCATCTCCCTCGATCATTCCAAGTTCCAGCAAAGCTTCTCCTACCGTTTCCTTGTCTGTGTGAATCTCAAACGGTGTCTCATTTCCATCCTGATCCGTTACGGTAAATGAAAATACTTTACTGCCTTCTCCAAGCTGCCCGGATTCGGCCTGTACCTGAGTACCGGCGGAGGATACCCCGCTCTCTTTTCTGCCATTACAACCGGTTGTAAACAGTGCCATAGCCACAATAAGCACCATACAAGGGATGAATGACAAACGTTTTCTGTTGTGTTTCGTTTGCATGTTTTCAATCTCCTTTTATATTTTATTTCCTCTGTCAGCCGGCACTCGCAGCTCTTTCCATAGAGGATCGTTATTGTCCGGATATTTCGACTTGGCATTCTCATGACCGGCCTTCTCAGAGATCACTCCAATGGCTTTCCCAAACTGTGGCATTTGGTTGGTCAATCTATCTACATGCCTTACGGCGACGGGCTCGTACAGGATTTGCACCTGTTTCCCCGGACAATCCGCTTCTTATCATAACGTTTTCGTTTTGTTACGTCAATAACATCTCTATTTTGAAACTTAATTCTCCCGCAGCTTTACTGTCATAGCCGCTTTTCTTCGGTTCTGATCCTTGATTGCCGCATAATGTTTTCTGGTCGTTCCTACATCCGAGTGTCCCAGCACATCCGCCACCAAATAAATATCCTCCGTTTCCTGATAAAGGTTTGTGCCAAAGGTGGAACGCAGTTTATGTGGCGTGATCTTTTTCTGGGGTACAAACTCTTTCGCATATTTTTCTACCAGGTTTTCCACCGCATGCACGCTGATCCGCTTCTTCTGCAAGGAGAAAAACAACGCGTTTTCTTCCCCGGGAAGCGCCTCTTTCGCTGTCATGGCACGGGGCCCCTCTATGTAGTCCAAAAGCGCCTTTTCTACCTCCTCGCCGAAATAAAGCACGGATTCGCTGCCTCCTTTTCGGATAATTCGAATGCTGTTTTCCCGGAAATTGATATCATTGATATCAAGACCCACACATTCCGACACCCGAATCCCGGTACCAAGAAACAAGGTAACAATAGCAATATCTCTTATTTTGGTCTTTAAAAAGAATTCCTTCTTCTTGCCGGATAGCTGATTCTCATAGCTTTCCAGACTGTCTAACAAAATCGCCACCTCATCAGGTTCCAGATGAATAATGGCTTTTTCGTGTAGTTTGGGCATATCCACCTGCATAGCCACGTTTTTGGTAAGCAATTCCTTTTTATAAAAATAGTCCAAAAAGCTGCGAAGAGACGACATTTTCCGTGCAATGCTGCTTGCCCCGTTTTTCTGTTCTCCGGTCTGGGACTCGTAATATTTCAGATATTCCTGATATTCCTCAATATCTATGCTGGTCAGACAATCAAGATCCTTTAAAGTGATCTCCTTGATTTCTCTGTCCGTAAGCGCCGGATTTTTCTCCTTGAGAAACCGCAGAAACACCTGAAGATCATAAGCATAGGATATCCTGGTCTTTGCGCTGGATTTCTGTTCCAAAGCACGAAAATAATCCCGTGCATAGGGAGGCAGATCCGCTAATAGCCCCCTCAGCTGCAGGACATAGCCTGTCTCTCTTTGTTCATGGTAGGTGTGATTTCTACTTGCCATCTCGTTCCCATCCTTCCAGATTGCCGCCTAAAATAGCGGTAAACATACGTTCCTTTACGCCAGGTGCCTCAAGATTAATATCCCGTACTATATTCTTTACGGTTTCCCGCTTAGTATGGCCGTCTGCAGGACAAGGACTCTTTACCACCGGCACATTGTGTTTTCGCACAAATCCGATCACATCCGCCTCATTCATATAGAGAAGCGGCCGTATCACCGTGATCTGCGTGCGGTCCAGATAAGTCACCGGACGAAAGGTATGAAATCTGCCCTCGTAGATCAGGGACATCATCATGGTCTCCACCACATCGTCCTTGTGATGGGCGTAGGCCACCTTGTTGCAGCCGGCAGCCTTCATGGCATCATTGAGCGCGCCCTTTCTCATCTTGGCACAGAGGGAGCAGGGATTAGACTCCTGCCTGTCCTCAAATATGATCTTTCCGATATCCGTCTTGATAATACGGTATTCCACCTCCAGATCCCGACACAGATCTTCAACCTTTTCAAGATCCATATTACCAAAGCCAAGATCCACCGTCACCGCGCACAGCTCAAAAGGGATGGGATAAAAGCGACGCAGCCCCTGAAGCGCATAGAGCAGAGTCAGGCTGTCTTTGCCGCCGGAGATACCGATCGCGATCTTATCCCCCGGCTCGATCATATGAAAGTCATCGATTGCTTTTCTTGTGAGGCTTAATACCTGTTGTAGTTTCATGTGGAGTGCTCCTTGCGCAGCTGCTTATTTTGCGTACTTTCTGTCACTCGCAAACTCGTGCTTCGCACTTGTTGTCCGGCTTCGCCGGACGTTTGCTCGTTAAGTGTCGCAAAAAAACAAATGTCTGCTTCGCAGCCGCTTGTTTTTTTATGCGACACTTACATTATACAAAACATTCATTCGTTTGGCATTATTTTTTTAAATTATCATAAGGTCGGTCTTGTGTCCGGCGGCTCAAATTGTTATAATTTAGATACAATATATAGTATTTCTCTATTACTCATCGGAAATTTCTATCGGAAGGGCATTGCAATGAATTTTAAATTTGATAAAAAATATCTATACTGGGGAATCACAGCGCTGCTGGTTCTGGTCGGCGCTATCCTCTTCTACTATCTCCTGTTCCACCGCTCTAATTTCATGGGCGGACTGAGCCAGTTTATCACCATAGCCATGCCGATCATCGACGGTTTTGTGCTGGCATATCTGTTCACTCCGATCTTAAATAAGATCGAGAAAAAGCTGATCATTCCGCTATACAATAAGGCAGGGATCTCCATGACGCCCAAAACCAAACGCCGCATTAGGGGAATTTCCATTCTGGCTACGCTTGTGTTGATCTTTCTGATCCTCTATGAGCTTTTTGCACTGATTCTCCCGGAGATCGTCCGCAGTATACAGAGCATTATCTTCCAGTTCCCTATTTACGTGAACAACCTCTCTAACTGGGCGCTTCTTTTATTGAAGGATAATCCGGATCTGGAAGCCACAGTGGATGCGCTGATCAATCAGTATTCCGCAAAGGTGCTGGAGTATGTCAACACCAATCTGCTCCCCCATATCAACGAGCTGCTTAAAACGGTTTCCTTGAGCGTGATCGGTGTCTTCAAAGCGCTCTGGAATCTGATTATCGGTTTCATCATCTCCATCTATCTGCTTGGCAGTAAGGAAAAGTTTGCCGGGCAGGCGAAAAAGATCGTTTACGCTGTGTTAGACCGCAAGGCCGGCAACGAGATGATCTCAAATTTCCGCTTTATCCACAGTACCTTCATCGGCTTTATCGGCGGCAAGATCGTGGATTCCATCCTGATCGGTATTCTCTGCTTTGTCTGTACCAGTGTCATCGGTACGCCATATGCGATCCTGGTGAGTATGATCATCGGCGTGACCAATGTGATTCCTTTCTTCGGTCCCTGGATCGGCGGTATACCCAGCGCCCTTCTGGTACTGATGGTAGACCCCAAGCAGGCGCTCTACTTTGGTATCCTGATCATTTTCATCCAGCAGTTTGACGGCAACATTCTGGGTCCCAAGATTCTTGGCGATTCCACAGGTCTTTCCGGATTCTGGGTGATCTTTGCCATCACCATATTCGGCGGACTGTTCGGTGTTCTCGGCATGGTCGTCGGTGTTCCGATCTTCGCCGTATTCTACGCGGGCGTGAAATCTCTGGTCAACAGAAAGCTGCAAAAAAAGAATCTCCCTACAGATTTGTCTCCCTATATGACGCTGGGACAGATTGAAGAATCCATGGCCTTTACGGAATATGTTCCTCCCGTAAAGAAAAAAGCCAAAAACAAACCCGCCAGACCTGCAGATCCGACGGGCAATNCTCCCAAGGAAACCTAATTGGAGGAAACAAAATATGATCAGTGTNCTTCTNTTTACANCNATNGNTGTNGTTNTNATCTTTTTCTANATGCGGCGNAAAGCCAGAAANNNCAGNGAGCATACACAGANCNTNAACTNNGTNCGGGACTACCANGCNTCNTANGACCGTATCAGAAGCCGCAGTGAGCTTCGTGACAAGAGCACCGGNTATAAGCCCTATGTGACCAAATATAATAGCTCAGAGGATTACAGGGAACGATAATTCTCAAAATCCTCCACAAACTGTGNGATCAGCTTNACAGANCCATCAATTCCNAGNACNCTGCTGTTNANNGCAAGNTCATAGCTGTCTACNCGNCCCCACTTCTTCGANGNATAATAATTNTAATAGCTCTGTCTCTGCTTATCCTTCTTATTCATCATATCTATCGCCTTCTGCTCGGTGGTGATATCATCGAAGCGCTCCATGATCCGTTTCACCTTACATTCCTCATCNCCATGAATNAAAATNTGCAGACAATTCTNATAGTCATGNAGGGCGTAATCTGCNCAGCGGCCNACNATCACGCAAGGNCCCTCNNTGGCAATNTTTTTGATCGTATCAAACTGCGCCAAAAACACCTTATGGCTGATCGGCATATCCACAAANGAAGACGAATTNTANCCAAANGAATAGGTNTCCATCACCAGGTTATAGAGAAANGAATTGGTGGGACGCTCATCATGGCTCTGGATCATCTCCTCNCAAAAACCGCTCTCNTTCGCCGCTCTGGTCAAAAGATCCTTATCATAAAATTTAATATCAAAATACTCNGCCACCTTCTTGCCAATCTCACGGCCACCGGAACCAAACTGACGTCCAATCGTAATAATCGTATTCATATAAGCAATCCCTCCTGTCTTAANGATCCCCTGTTTTTAAGTAAAATTCNANTTCCATTATATATAATTTGCACAAAAAATGCAATAGAAGCAGAATGTTTCCTGTCGCAATTTCCTATATATTCTGGCANCAATAAGCAGAATCANTATGCTTCNCATTTTTCGTTCGCACACAAAAAGAAAGCAGCGATATTCACTGCTCTCTTTCTGCTATTTCATATTTAACAATCAAATTCTTATGCAGATTTCTTCTTGGTCAGCGTCTGGATACCCTCGATCACAAGAATCACTGCCAGTACNATCAGAAGAACCGCCAGAATTGCCTGTGCATAAGGACCCCAGTCTGCGCCNCCTGCCGTGATCATGCCAACCTGATTCTTAACCGTTACACACAGGGAACAGATCGTAACAATGATCATAAAGCCCATAGGGAGCAGGAACATCTTATTGTTCTTGCCAACGTTNCTCAGCCAGGTTGCCACTGCCAGCAGACCGATACCTGCNAGNAGCTGGTTTGCNGCACCGAACAGACCCCAGATNTTGGANTAACCTGTCATACCCAGAGCAATACCGAGAATAACAGTGATGATGGTTGCAAAGTAAGGATTTACCGCAATCTTCTTCCAGCCTTCCTTTACATCGTCAACAGTCTGACCGGGNTCAAGGAAGAACTCCTGGAACATGAAACGTGCCAGACGGGTTGCCGTATCCAGAGANGTCAGGCAGAATGCAGAATAAGTCAACACCAGTAAGGTGTTCAAAACTCTGACCGCACCCTCACCGAAACCGCTGTACATCTGNGAAATACCGCCCGCNAAGATCGCTGTAGCGCCTGCNGTGATACCATTCTTATAAGCATAGTTGATCGCGCATACGGTGATAACTGCCAATACACACTCTAAGAGCATNCCGCCGTAAGCGATAGGCTTTGCATCTGTCTCTTTGTCAAGCTGCTTGGATGTGGTTCCGGAAGATACCAGAGAATGGAAACCGGAGATNGCNCCACAGGCAACTGTNGTAAAGAGTACAGGGAACAGATACTGNGTACCNTTGCCGTTGTCAACTGCAAAACCGTTGAATGCTGCAAGACCGTCTGCACCGCCCATACCAGCGTGGGAAATGATAACACCTACCAGAGCCACTGCCAGCATTGCATAAAGCAGGAAGGAGCTTAAATAGTCACGAGGCTGTAACAGGATCCAGACCGGAGTAACGGATGCGATGGCAATATAGATACCCACAANGATCATCCATGTATTGGTGGTCAGGTANATNGGATGGAAATTCATACCGATTGCCATACAAGCAGCNATCGCAACCACACCCAGGATCGTGGAAACCGCCATGGAAGCATTCCGGCGATATACCATAAAACCAAACACGATAGCGATCAAGATAAACAGCAGGGATACCATTGCAACGGAAGCATTCGTCGCAGACGCTGCCACATCGATCGCACCAGTTGCCTCATCCACAGTAGCACCGAAAGTGGTAGCCACGATAGATGCGAATGCCGCAACTACCAGGATCAGGGTCAGATATGCGAAGATCGTAAACAGAAGCTTCGCTCTCTTACTCATGTTGGTGGAAATGATTTCACCGATAGACTGTCCTTTGTGACGGATGGAAGCAAAGAGCGCACCAAAGTCATGAACGCCACCGAAGAAAATACCCCCCACCAGGATCCAGAGGACAACGGGAACCCAACCGAACATAGCCGCGCCGATCGGTCCGGTAATAGGACCGGCTCCCGCGATGGAGGAAAAGTGATGGCCCATCAGCACAGGCGCCTTAGCCGGCACATAGTCCACACCGTCTTCCATCTCATGTGCAGGCGTAGGCTTGTTGCTCTCACCCACACCCCATTGCTTGCAAAGCCATCCGCCGTAGAATATGTAACCAACGACGAGAATTGCAACACAGATGATTAACAGTAATAATGAATTCATACTAACTCTCCCTTTCTTTCTTATTTTTTGGAAAATAATACTTTTTTCAAAATTTTCGCTGTCGTACGTCCGGCATGGTTACACACGATCCGGTCACTATCCCCGATGACCGCAGCCGCATGAAAATCCATCCAGCCGTGCAGCGAAAAATGAAAACTTTTGTATATGCGACACTTTTTTAATGCCTTTACGGCCTCCTCATCACAGGTGTCGCAGACAATGATGGGCGTAATATAGGAATACATATGCCCCGGGCCGATGTGCATTTGGTTCATGCCGTCCTCATAGGCAGTTTTTTTACATTCCTCAAAGAGCTCCTTCGTCAGATGCGGCACATCAAAGAGATAAATAAACTCTTCACTGTCCGCCGACCAGAGCGAGACCTTCTTGGAGACCATATACTTCTCGGCGTGCTCGTAATACTCACACAATGCCCTCAGCGGCTCCCTGGAATCTCCGTAATCTGTAATATTATAATATGCCTCATAGCTCTTCAATAAAATATCTATGATATTCTTTCTCGTATATTTCATAATCCCTCAAATTTCACCAAAAACCATATCTTATATAATAGCATTTTACAGCCGCTATTTCAAGGTTTTTTAAGAATTTCCAAAAGCTTCTGAAAATATGCAGGCAGGGGTGCCGTCACCTCCACATACTCCCCGCTTACCGGATGCCGAAACCCCAGCATATACGCGTGCAGGGTCTGTCCCTCCAGATGAAAAGGTGTCTTCCTCGTCCCATAGACCTCGTCACCCAAAAGCGGATGCCCGATGGATGTCATATGTACCCTGATCTGATGGGTACGGCCCGTCTCCAGTCTGCATTCGATATAGGTGTGTTCCCGAAAGCGCTCTAACACTCTATAGTGCGTGATGGCAGGCTTGCCGTTTTTCTGATTCACCGCCATCCGTTTTCTGTCTCTCTCATCCCTGCCGATGGGGGCATCCACAGTCCCTTCTTCTCCGGCTACCACACCATGCACGATAGCCCGGTAACTTCTGTTCAGGGAATGCGCCTTTAGCTGGGCCGCGATCGTCTGGTGCGCCAGATCGTTTTTACAGATAATAAGAGAACCTGTGGTATCCCTGTCGATCCGATGAACGATCCCCGGCCGCAGTACCCCGTTTATCCCGGAAAGCTGTCCTTTACAGTGATACAACACTGCGTTGACCAGAGTGCCGCTGTAATGCCCCGGTGCCGGATGTACTACCATACCCTTGGGCTTATCCACCACAAGGACATCCCCGTCCTCATAGAGAATACTTAAAGGTATCTCCTCCGCTGCGATCTCCGGTTCTACCGCCTCCGGAATGGAAAAAGACACCTCATCATCCACTCTGAGCCGGTAATTTGCCTTTTGGGGCGTGCCATTCACCAGCGCCTGCCCCTCTTTGATACACTTTTGAATATAAGAGCGTGAAAGCCCGGATACTGCTTCGGTAAGCCATTTATCAAGCCTATCCTCCTCACCCACGCCGATCTGATAGCTGAATGTTTCCAAAATTTTTACCTCAGATGCCGAGTCTGCGTCGTATCACTTGAACTCCCGATATCGTTTTTGCTTAAAGCTGATAAAGTCCAGATCCTTCTCTTTATAGACAAACAAAAGCAGAATCAGCAGAATCAGCGCGGAAACCGTTGCATAGATATCCGCCACATTAAAGATTGGGAAATTGGGTCTCACAAGATAGATAAAATCCACCACATAGTCGTAACGCACCCTGTCTATCATGTTGCCAATGGATCCGGCCACGATCAGACTGAACAGGAAATGCAGGATCGTGTATTTTTTGTGATCCGGCATCTTTATGAGCACATAGCCGACCACACTCAGGATCACAACCGCCACAAAAATAAAGAACACTTTCTGATTGGGGAGCATCCCGAAAGCCGCACCCTGATTTTCCAGATAATTCAGCTCCAGGATTCCGTTGATCAGATTGTAGGCCGGCTTATCCTTCAGCCAGACCACCGCCCAACGTTTGGTATACTGGTCGAAAAAGATCAGTCCGGTGATCATCAAAAGGTCCAGGAACAAAAAAAACTTTTTTTTCAGACTCATTCCCGCATATCCTCGTCACTAAAATAAATTTCTTTTACAGCGGAAAGGATCTCTTCATCGGTAACGGTTCTGTCAATGAAAGCCTTCCCCACCTTTTTCAACAATATGAATTTGATCTGTCCGGCATCCATCTTCTTATCGGATTTGGTCAGTGCGAGAATCTCCTCCGGATCGATATCGTCGATGCTGATCGGCAGATTAAAGGGCACGAACATATCCCGCACCTCATAGTATTCATCCATGGAAAGACACTCATGCTTCCAGGAGATATAGGCTGCCGCCACCATACCCAGCGCAATACATTCCCCGTGCATCATCTCAAAATTCTTAGCTTTCTCAATCGCATGGCCGATGGTGTGTCCGAAATTCAAAAGCGCTCTGTCACTTTTCTCCGTGGGATCCTTCTCCACCACCAGCTTTTTCACGCTGCAGCTTCTTATGACCATCTCCTCTAACGTACCCAGATCCCGCTCATGGATCTCATACATGTTTTCCAGAAGCCATTCATAGAACGCCCCGTCTTTGATCAAACCATGCTTCATCACTTCGGCAAATCCCGCATAAAACTGCCTGTCATCCAGTTCTTTTAAGGCGCCCACATTCATATAGACTAACTTAGGCATATAAAAGGCGCCCACCATATTCTTATATCCGTCAAAATCTACACCTGTCTTACCGCCGATACTGCTGTCTGACTGCGCGATCAAGGTAGTGGGAATCTGGATAAAGTCAACTCCACGCAGATAGGTAGCCGCCGTGTAACCGGTGATATCTCCCACCACACCGCCTCCCAGCGCCAGAAGAATATCCTTTCTGTCAAACTTCTCCTCGATCAGTCTCTTGTAGATCTCCTTCACCGTATCTAATGTCTTATTGGCTTCCCCTGCCGGGAAAGCGTGCAGGATCACCTTCTTACAGTTTCCTGTCAGGATATTCTGTATCTGTTCCCCAAACAGCTTCTCCGTGTTGGTATCACAGATCACTGCCACCCGCCGTCCGGCAATTTCAAAAACCTGCAGTTCATCCAGCAGCAGATCAAAATCTCTGGCAAACACAATGTCGTAGCAAGGTTTTTTCTCATAGTTTATGGTCATTCGATTCGCCATAGTATCCTCCTTAACAAAAATCGAGTGCACATGTTATGCACCCGATCTCTTTATCTAAAATGAAAGTACAACAATCCCTAAAACCCATTGTCGATCGGCACATCAAAAGAACCTGACAGGATATTCTGAAAGTCACCGGAAATATCCACACTCGCCGGGGTAATGATAAAAATATAATTGGATATCTTCTGCAGATTTCCGGAAATAGCGAAACAGGATCCGGAAGTGAAATCAATGATTCTCTGTGCGATATCCATATCCAGCCCTTCCAAATTCAGAACCACCGTCCGGTTAGCCAAAAGAGTCTCTGTGATCTCTCTGGCGTCCTCCACCGTAGTAGGCTTGATCACGCACACTTCCATGCCGCTTCCCACCTTCTTCGTCTGACGAAGAGGCGTTACCTTCGGCGTCAGCTTACGAACCTTGTCCTCCTCTCCGCTGTCCGTATCCTTGACTGCATTGGATTTGCGCATCGGTTCCGGCTCGTCATCATAGAAATCGTCATCGTAATAGCCGTCGTCTTCTTCCTCACTCAGCTTCATGGCACTGATAAACTTGTCCATAACACCCATCTGTAAAATCCTCCATTACCACAATTTAATTTCCCACTAGCGTATAAGCAGACTCGAGATGTTTCACATCTCTCATTCGCGGTCTCCGTTCCACTCCGGTCCGCGCAGGACAGACGTCCCCCGGACGTCTTGCGCCTCGTCATAAACCGCCATAGTCTGTCTCTGTCGCTTTCTGACTCTGCTTATACGCGGATCTTATGTATACTAAATTGAAGTATAATTTCTCTCTCCAAATATGCCCGTTCCGACTCTGATNTANGTCGCNCCCTCTNTTATTGCGACTTCATAGTCTCCGGTCATGCCCATCGAAAGNTCCTCCATAAAAACATTATCAATGTTTTTATGTATTATGTCAACATATATTTGCTTTAATTTTTCAAAATATAGTCTATTTTTTTCCGAATCCTCTACATAAGGTGCTATCGTCATCAATCCTCNNACCTGAACATGGGGTAATTTTGCGATTTCTTCCACCAAAAGNNCCGCTTCCTCGGCGGTCGTACCAAACTTGCTCTCCTCNTCTGCCACATTCACCTCCACCAGGATATTNACNGTCACATTNTTCTTNGCGGCTTCCTTCTCGATCTCCTGTGCAAGCCGCAGAGAATCCACGCTGTGGATCAAAAACACCTTATCCACGATGTATTTCACCTTATTGCGCTGCAGATGCCCGATCATATGCCANCGGATATCCNTCGGCATAGCCTCATACTTCTCCACNAGCTCCTGCACCTTATTCTCTCCGAAATCCCGGCAGCCATAATCATANGCTTCCTGCAGNGCNTCCAGGGGCTTNGTCTTNCTCACNGCNATCAGCTTCACATCCNCNNGCNCNCNGCCGCNNNNTGCNCAGGCNTCCTCNATGCGTCTNNTAATCACCTCAATATTTTCCCTGATTTCCGNCATATTAGTTTCCCTNTTATTNANCAATNACTCNTANATAAACTCATTATCNTTCACCATATCNGCATTCANNACAATGTAATCGTACACNCTGAGTCCATANGTNGTATTGGATTTCACNACAGAATACTCATCATTGCTGTACANCACACTGATCTGCTTAAAATCNGCATATCCNTTATTAATATTGTAAACGCCCTCCAGAGAACCGGTTCTGCTTACGGCATGCTTCTCCCCNGTCTCCGGCATGACGATATAGTTGCCCGCNCGAAGNACCGAATCATCCANATAGTATTCCGTCTCCGTCTCCTCGTAGATCTCCGTCTCCACAAACTGNGTCGTGGCCTCGCCCTCGTCATTATATGTCTCNANGAGCACGCCGGACCCACCGTTATTGCCGCCCTTTGTCACATAAGCTTTGGGCACGATAAAGAACTCCTTTTGCACGATAGCGGAATTGGGAATCTTTANCCCCGTTTCCTCCTCCAGCAAAAGNTCAATATCAATNAANCGATCCGTNCAGAANGTGATCATNGAGTTNGTGAAAGTNAGNGANGCAAANGTTTCTCCCGCCTCATTCGTGTAAGTATCCACCTTCCCCCAGGCAGTATACTGGTTNTTNAGAAACCGTACCTCCACATANTCCTTCTCTAAAAGCTGNTCCGCCAGCTCCTTNTCCACCGGAATGACNATGGACCAGTCCTCCGATGTAGAAAGNTTATAGACCGGATCNCCCGCCGCTACCAGTCCGTTATTGACNAGATAATTGCGTTCATACNCCTCCTCGTCAAAAAGNTCCGCNGTCATATCNTCCAGCGTAAGNTCNTCNTANCCATCCGTAGANTACAGTACAATGCCGCTNCCNGCNGCATAGCGGTAATTGATGAGCACNGTNCCNGAGGCATCGTTTAAGGCATCCGCATTTTGCAGCATATTATAGTTTGCCAGCTTGATAGCCAGACTCTCCATATCATGCCGGAAGCTATATACCTCATCAAANCGTTTGCGGTCAAACCCGTGTACAAAGGCTGTGATATCTGTTTTCACCTCCGTAAGNTCCTTATCAGACAGGGAGTTTTCCCCGTTTGCGCTTGCCTTGATATAATCAGAGAGCCGCCCGGTCTCATCCACAGTGTAGATCAGGTCTCCCACTGCCGTGCGCTCNCCCTCTCTGGCAAAGTAATTGACATANCCGGCGTCCTGCCCGGTCACCACCTTCTCCTGTCTGAGCGCGATCCCACGGTAGATACTGTTGGAAGTGAGTGACCCCTCCTGCACGCTGTAACGCACGATGTGATCTGTCCGGAAATACATGATCACNCANATCACCACATAAACCAGGATCACCGCAAAAACCACCATGCCAATGTTTAAATTGATGGGNCTTCTGTATTTACTTATCTTATTGCTGTTATCTGCCAACGTAACACACCCGACTTCCTGCCAAATGATAAAACCCCGGAAGATTCCGAGGTTTTATGGAATTATCTATATTTCAATATCAATGTATGTACATATTAGAGGGAAATAAGAATGTTTTTGCGAGCATTCTCCGGAAGCTGACTCTCATCCAGCGATACACTTATCACAAAATCCACATGGAACTTTTCGCTGATCTTCTCAATCTTAGCTATGACTTTNTCCAGCTCGTNCGCTTCCACACAGGCNATATTTAAAAAGCTGTCNAAATACATCTGCTGTAAGTCGTGATCCTGAGAGATGATACCACAGACAAAGCCGATGAACTCATCACTGTTCGATACCAGATACTCCGGCACATCAATGAGTCGGATCTTATTGTTTAATTCAAACATGTGCTTCGTACTCTTGTCCAGATAGACGACATTGCCCTGCGCATCTTTGATCTCCGTATTCACTTTATCTAATAAATGCTTGGTCTTTCCCTTTCCCTTGTTGCCTACAATAAACTGAACCATGTCGATACCCTCCTAATGTAAAATAGTAGTCTTTCCCTTTTTCAATTATACAAGAAAATCCCCGAAAATACAACTACCTTATTTGATGATTCCCAGCAGATCTTCCATATCCCCATACAGCGCTTCTCTGGACTCATCCTTCAGGATAACGGAAATGTAAGGCGTACCGTTGCTGTCTCTGGAAAGCAGGATCAGACAATGTCCCGCCGCGTTGGTGGTACCCGTTTTTCCTCCCACCACGGTCACGTTCGCCGGCGCATCATAAGTACCCCGCAGAAAAAGATTCGAGGTCTCCATCTCCAATGTCTTCTCCGTCCCGTCAGCCGCCGTATAAACCGTGCTGTAGGAGTTCATCTGTATGATCTGATTAAAAAGATCATATTTTAAGGCTTCCTGAAAGATCAGATATAGGTCATAGGCCGTCACATAGTGGCCTTCCTCTGTCAGTCCGTTGGGATTCATGAAATTACAGTTTGTGGCGCCGATCTCACGCGCCTCCTGATTCATAAGCTCCACAAAGGCTTCCTGAGAACCGGCGACACCCTCCGCGACCAGGATCGCCGCGTCATTTGCAGAATAGATAAGCAACGTGTGCAGCGCCTGATCCAGCGTCATCCTGTCTCCCGGCTTCAATCCGCACAGCACCGCCCCCTGCTCCGTGATCAGAACATTCTCCGAGGCCGTGTAGATATCGTCCGAGGAACCGTACTTTAACGCAACAAGCGCCGTCATAATCTTGGTCAGGCTGGCCGGATTGAGCTGGTTATTCACATTTTTAGCGTAGAGCGTCTCCAGATTCTTCGTGTCAAACAGCGCAGCCGCCGCCACATGAGACAGATCCACACCGGCAGCCGGCACATCTCTTGCCGCCACACACAGATCCTTCGCAAAGGGATCTATGGTCTCTCTATTGGTGATATTGATGAGCTGATAACTGCTGACACTATCCTGTTGTTCATAGGGCATATCATATTTCGTACTGCCACAGCCCGTCAGCACAAAGGCCAACAGAAACAGAAACGCGCACCACTTTCTCGATCGATCATTTGTACATTTCACGCCACTCAAGGTCTCCTCTGTCAAGAGATTTGATCAAAAGCTCTGCGGACGCCAGATTTGTGGCAAGCGGTATATTATGTCTGTCACAGAGCATGACCACATTGTTTACATCCGGCTCATGGGACTTAGGATAAAGAGGATCTCTCAAAAAGATCACCAGGTCGATCTGGTTGTGTTCGATCTGTGCCCCGATCTGCTGTGCACCGCCAAGATGTCCCGCCAGATACTTATGAATGGTAAGATTCGTCACTTCCTCGATCAGCCGTCCGGTCGTTCCCGTCGCAAAAAGCTCGTTTTTACTTAAAATTCCCCGATAAGCAATGCAGAAATTCTGCATCAGTTTTTTCTTTGCATCATGTGCGATCAACGCAATATTCATTTGCTAACCCCTCTGTCGTTTTTACATTGCAGCCTCACGTTCATCACAAACCCAATTCCAATATACAGACTCACAAGTGAAGTGAGGCCGTAACTGACAAACGGAAGCGGTATTCCCGTATTCGGACTGGCGCCGGTAGCCACTGCTATATTCAGCATTCCCTGAAAGCCGACCAGCGCCGCCACCCCCGCGGCGATGATCGTACCGGCCAGATCCTTTGCCTTCCTAGCTACCATAATACATTCAAATGAGATGAAAATCAATAACACAATTACGACACAGCCGCCTACAAAGCCAAATTCTTCGCCCACCACCGCATAAATAAAGTCTGTTTCCACCTCAGCAATAAAATTACCGTTCTTTACCGAACTGATCTCGTTGGTATTATAGCCCTTCCCGTAGAGCATACCGGAGCCGATGGCCGTTTTGGAATTGTTCTGCTGATATGCCTCCGTATCAGAATACTCGTCCGGGTAAAGCCATGCCAGAATACGCCGCTGCTGAAATTCGTTGATGATCTGCTGCTCCGGCTGCAAAATCAAAGTCAAGACTATGACAAAAGCCGGAACCGCCACAGAAATAGCCAAAATTACATACTTCCAGCTTACGCCGCCCACAAACATCACCACACAAAATAGGATCACAACCATAATGCTGGTGGACAGATCCGGCTGTTTCAGGATCAGATAGAGGGACGGCAAAAACAGGAGCACACAGCTTCCAACGATCCGAAATGTTCCCATCTCGTCTTTATGTTTCATGATAAACTGTGAGAAAAACAAAATCAACAGGATCTTCGCCGTCTCAGAGGGCTGGAACTGAATTCCAAAGAGATTTAACCACCGCTGTGCACCACCCGCCGATACACCTATGGCCTTCACCAGCCACAGGAGAACAAGGTTGACCACATACATGATCCAGTAAAACTTGAGAATCACCGTATAGTCAAACAGGGATATGACGAGCATCAGAAAAAAGCCAAACACAGCCCCTGCAAGCTGTCTGCTCTGCAGAGACTCTTTGGCGCTTCCGATAGCCAGAACGCCCACGGCGGTGAGCGCCACCACCAACACGATCAGTTTAAAGTCATAATCCCTGATATGATATTGCTTTAGCATTTCCTAATTCTCTCCTACCGAGTCTGCCGCAGGCAGATCTCGCGATTGAGCGCAGCTCAATCAGCTATTGTTTCAGATCCAAGATCGGTATATTGGCATAGAGTGTGGGATTCTTGATCCCGTGTCCCTTGCCGCTTGTCTGTGTGATCTGAATCTCCATGCTCTGGGCATCTATCTTCATGTACTTGGATATCACCTTGGCGATATCGTTCTTGATCATCTCCATCATCTCCTGAGAGCAGTTGACCCGGTCGGAAATGAGCAGTATCTTCAGCCTATCCTTGGCTATTTCTCTGGAGCTTTTCCGCTTTAACAGATTCTTAAACACACTGATCACCCCCTAACCTTTATGGAAAATACCTGACACTCTGGCCCAGAATGAGACGCCCTTCTCAAAATCCATAAAGGGGACCTCCTCTCCCGCCACTCTGTAACAGATATTCTGGTATGCCTTGCCCGCCAGCGTATTGCTGCCCACCAACGGTTCTCCCTGATTCGTAGCTATCACTACATTCTCATCGTCCGGCACCCTGCCGATCAACGGTAATGACAAGATATCCACCACGTCTTCCGAAGACATCATGTCTCCCCGTCTGATCATGTCCTGTCTGATTCGGTTGATGATCAGATCCATCCTATGTATCTCATTGGCCTCCAGAAGGCCGATGATCCTGTCTGCATCCCGGATCGCAGAAACCTCCGGAGTTGTCACCACAAGCGCCCTGTCAGCGCCCGCGATCGCATTTTGAAATCCCTGTTCAATCCCTGCCGGGCAGTCCAGAATAATATAATCAAACTGATCCCGCAGATGGCTTATCATGCGCACCATCTGGGAGGGATTGACCGCGCTCTTATCCTTTGTCTGGGCTGACGGTAACAGAAACAGCGTAGGATACCGCTTGTCCCGTATGATCGCCTGTTTGATACGGCAGTTTCCCTCTACCACATCCACCAGGTTGTAGACGATCCTGTTTTCCAGCCCCATCACCACATCCAGATTGCGGAGCCCGATATCCGTGTCTATCAGGATCACCTTCTTGCCCATAGCTGCCAGACCTGTTCCAACGTTTGCTGAGGTGGTGGTCTTNCCCACCCCGCCTTTCCCTGACGTGACGACAATCACTTCACTCATAGCACAACCTCCATTACATGAATTGTTATCGTCCCCTGCTCAACCNAACCTAAAAAGGCAGNTCGTTCAGTAATTCTTTGGTAATCGGCTCTATGATCACTCTGGCGTCATTTACATAAGCAATTTTAGGNTGAATCTTTGGCTTGATCGACCACTTGCTCTGTTTCTCGGATGTTTTATATTTGAAATCGCCGATCTTTAGCTTCTCCGGCGACATTTCAAGCGCTACTACAAAATGTCCCTCNTCGCCGTTTCCCCCGGCGTAGGCCTGTCCGTAGAGTCCTCCCAGCACTACGATATCCTTGCTGGATATGATNCAGGCTCCCGGATAGACATCGCCCAGCACAATGATGCTGTTNTCCGTCTCCAGGATCTGCCCGTCCTTTAAGGTCCCCTTGTAAAACTGACCTGCGTTCTCCAGTACCTCCTGGTGGAANGAAAGCTGCTGCAGGGCTCTCATATAGCTCTTGCCCGTCTCTATATCCTTTCCCATGATACAGACAATATTCAGGTTGGAATTTGCCGAGATCGTCTCCACGATCTGCCTTTCCTCCTGCTCCGTCANCACCCTGCCTTCAAAGGAGAGCACCATNCTGGCATCCTTAAAGAAATTTGCGGATTCCCTNAACTTCATCGCAATCTCCTCNAACANCTGTTCGAAAGAAATATCGCTGTCCAAAAAGATCGATAATCCATTCGGGAAACTTTTAATGATCACTGCATTTTTCATATCNTTTTCACCTCAATCCTCACACTGCCGTTTATTAGTCAGCGTTGATCGCGCCACCGGCCAATGTGCCTGCCGTNCCGGTAATGATCTCGCTNTCATCCTTCAGCCCGTAATAGTATTCATACACATCCTTTGCGATCTGGGCCGCATAATCGGATGTATAACCGTTCGCCACACGCACCGTCACCGAGATCTCCGGTGCCTCGTANGGCGCATAGCTGATAAANAGCGCATGGTTGGGACGGTTCCTGTTCTCCTGCGCCGTACCCGTCTTACCAGCCACATTCACGTCCAGATCCGCGAAATAGCTCTTNTTCTCCACCACCTTGCGCATNCCGGCATGGATCGCGTTCCAGTAGGTCGGATCCATATCGATCCGGTTCCTGACCNNNGCNTCATTCTCCCGGACAANGCTCCCGCTNTTNTCCTCCACNTTGTCCACCAAGGTTAAATTATAACATGTCCCGCTGTTGGCAACGGTTGTAACATATCGCGCCANACCTGCCGTGGTATAGTTNTTGGTTCCATGGCCGATGGCGGAACGAACCGCGTCGAGATCGGAAACGTCCGGCGCATATTCCTCGATCTCCACCCCGGAAGTCTCCGAGAGTCCGTACATATCCGCATATTTTGCCAGCTTGTTTAAACCCACGCTGTCATTGAAAGTATCTCCCACGATCCCCAGACGATATCCCACCTCGTAGAAGAAGTAGTTACAGGAATACTGAATGCCTCCCGTCACACTCAAAGAACCATGGGCGCCCGGATAGATATGGCATCTGGCCGGCGGAGCGATCTTATCAAAAAGNCCCACACAGGTGATGCTGTCCGATGTNGAGATCACTCCCTCCAGAAGCCCCGCTGTGGCGGATACCGGTTTGAAGGTAGAACCCGGCGCCGTCCTCTGCTGGGTGGCATAGTTTAACATCGGGCGGGACAGATCGCTTTGCAGCTTCGCGAAGTATTCTGCATCCACCCCATTCGACATCCGGTTATTGTCATAGCTTGGATAGGAAGCGATCGCCAGCGTGTCGCCGGTATTTACATCAGTGACTACAATAGAACCCGAATAAGGATCCAGAGCCAGCTGTGCCGGTGTCAGATCCAGCTGCTCGATCCGGTTTCTCATAAAGTTGTAAGGCGCCTCCGCTCCCGACTCAAACTGAGAAAGCTCCTCCTGCGNCAGCTCCACGATATTCTGTTCCAACAAAAGACTGCAGATCTGCCGCCCCGTAAGCTCATCGTTCAGGATCATGTATCGATAGATCTTTTTATCAAAATCCGGATCCCGATCCAGCACATCAAAGATGTATTCCAATATCTTACTGTAAATCTCCACAGAATCGGAATAGCGGGAATCAATGGAAAGCTTCGAAACATTGATCCAGTTCTGTGCAATGGCATAATTGAGATACTCGCTTAAACTGATCACCTCATCCTTGGTCCANGCGATGTAGGTTGCGTCGTTTTTGTCCACCACATCCTCCATGAGGATATCCCGCTCATAAAGCTCAGCCGCCACATAACTCTCATAGACCTGATACTCTTCTGTCAATGCCTCATAGGGAGTGCAAGTCTCATTCAGCTCATCCTGCAGCGTGGCAAAAACGCGTGCCTTTTTATCCAGATAAGCCTCCTGTACAGCAGCTTCCGTCTCTCCCGCGTAGGCCGATGTAAAATGCGAAGTATCGATCACATTGTTGTTGATGCAGGCATAGTACACATCGTAGATGGGAATGGGGATATCCCCGCCACTCCCCCCTTCCGGCGGCGTGTACTCTTTGATGTTCTGTATTTTTGCCAGCAGAATACTGGCCAGCTTTGACTCCAGAATATGATAGCATGCCTTTTGCAGTCCGGTATCCAGAGTCAGGGTAATGTCGTTGCCCGCCGAGGGTTCCACCCGNTCATCTACCTCCACCACCTTACCCATGTTGTCCACATATACCGTCTCCGAACCTTTATGNCCCTGCAGCTCCATCTCCATGGATGCCTCGATTCCGGATTTTCCCACCGTATCATTCAGATCGTAGGAGTCATCCTGCGCCTGCAGTTCCTGCAGTTCATCCTGATCCACCCGTCCCGTGTAGCCAATGACCTGGGCATAATAGATGCTCTCGTTATATTTACGGATCGTGCCCTCCGCAATAGACACACCATCCAGGGTATCTTCATTCTCCATGATGACAGCCACCGTCTCCGGAGAGACATTATCGGCCACCGTGGTCGCGATATACCGCTGATAGCTGTTGGCGCTCATGGCATAGCGAATGGTGATGATCTTTAACACTTCCTCCTTTGTGTATCCCAGTCCCTCCACAAAGCTGGAAGAATCATCCTCGTCCGTGTACTCGCCGATGCCGTAGCGCGAGGTACTGCACAGATACTTTACCACCTCATCCGGAGAGGCGCTCTTTTCCTTCTCCTTCAGACTGTCCGTCGATGCATAGCCATAGATATCCGCCAGAAAACGCAGAAGCCTCGTACCCTCCACGTTGTACTTGTATTCACCGCTCTTATCGAGTTCAATATGAAAATCGCTGATCACATGGTCTCCGTTTGCCTCGATCATGGTGATCAATCTGCGGATCGTCTGATTCAGATTCGCATTTTTTCTTCGGCCGGACTCATACACATCCTCTATGGTAACAGAGTAGGCCAGTTCGTTATAGGCCAGAAGATTCCCGTCTCTGTCCATAATATTGCCTCTGGTGGCAGGAAGAGTCCTCTCCTTCTTGATCTTCAGCTGAAAGTCATTGTAGTACGCTTCTCCGTTTACGATCTGCAGCTGAAAGATCCAGTAGATCAGATAGCCTCCCATACCAACGATCACGAGCAGGAGCACGAGCAGCCGGGAGGTGACCATATTCACAAATTTTTCTTTAAAGCTCTCTATCAGTTCCTCAAACAAACTTCTTTCCGCTCCTCAGTTCGCTTCGCTCAAGCCCGGTGTTGATCCAGAGAATGAGCGGGTATAAAAGCAGGGTAACCGCGATCGTATAGACGATCTCCGGCAAAATAATGTGCAACAGATAATATGTAAATTCAAACCGTCCCCGTAATAGAAAGAAAATAACATAACAGCCGATTCCATAGAGAAAATCGCTGCCCAGGATCAAAAACACCGGCAGTTTGATATCCTGGGGATAAAAAATCGCCGCAAATTTACCGTTCATATAGCCGATATACATGTACAAAAGCGCATAAAACCCGATCACGCTGGCAAAAAAGATATCCACCAGCAGGCCGCAGAAAAAACCGATCAGAAGCCCGGTCTTCTCTCCCCGCATGAAGCCGAAAGAAGCCGTCAGCACGATCAGCAGATTGGGTACAATGCCGCCAAAAGACAGCGCATGAAATACCGTACACTGCAGCAAAAAGCATATGAAGATCAGCAGCGCTGTGACAATGCCTCGTTTCATAAAATCTCCCTAGTCCGGAACCGTCTGTTTTAACTGCCGGATCACCAGAACCTCCTCCAGATGCTCAAAATCCACCGCCGGTGTAATATANCCGGACTTGGTAAGATTATTTGCATCCTGCGAAATGGTATTGATATAGCCGATCAGGATGCCCGGCAGATACTTATCGCTGATATCGGAAGTCACTACCTTGTCTCCCTCTACCACCACATTCTCGCTGTCCACCAGCTGTTCAAATTCAATAACACCCGTTGCGTAAAGCTTGAGATTNCCGGATA
Organism: Lachnospiraceae bacterium; assembly: GCA_014804615.1. Taxonomy (GTDB): domain Bacteria; phylum Bacillota; class Clostridia; order Lachnospirales; family Lachnospiraceae; genus UBA3282. The sequence goes on along the minus strand of JAAUZL010000018.1, from coordinate 175,267 downwards.
CGATCATACGNTCGGCACTGGCAAGCACCATNGCACTCACATTGGAATCATCCGCAATNATCGACTTTACCTTCGCCCAGTTGGGACCCACGTCCACCACCCGGCCCACAAGGCCGCTTCCCGCCATCACGTTCATATCCACGGCAATNCCGTCCGTAGCTCCCTTATTGATCACAAAGGAGTAAAACCAATTGCCGGAATCTCTGGCAATGATGCGTGCTCCCGTCTTTTCATACTCNTCATACTGGGCGTCCAGGCTGTAGAGCTCNCTCAGATCCGTCAGCTCATANCGGTCCTGCTGAAGNCTTGTATTCTCGATGGTCAGCTCATCCACCTGTTTTTTNAGCTCCTCATTCTGGGAGATCAGATCCCTGATCTGCACAAGTTCCTCAGAGCGTCCTGACAGCCAGCTTCCCACCACACTGATCCCCTCCTCAAAGGGGACTACGATATANCCTGCCACAGCNGACAGCGGCCCGCTGAANACNTTGGTATTAAAAGTCAAAAGGACCAGGGCCGTGCATAGGATTGTTAAAATAAAAAGGAGATATTTACCGGGTAANGTAAATTTTTCTCCTTTTCTTTTGACGATTGGACTCATCTACTCATTCCTTCTATCGCGTAAGCTACCGTTTTATAATTGTCTTCCTTGATGATCTTTCCAAGNCCCAGCGCCACACTGGTCATCGGATTTTCGGAGACATTCACCTGCAGTCCCGTGCCCTTGCTCATAAGCTGCGCAAGCTTACTCACCTGGGAAGCGCCNCCTGTGAGATANAGCCCNTGCCGATANATATCCGCNGCAAGCTCGGGNGGTGTCCGCTCCAGNATCACCTTAATGTTATCTATGATCGAGTTAAAATGCTCCACCAGACACTCGTCNACCAGAGCCGTAGGGATCTCACGCTCNACAGGAAGCCCGGTCACAATATCCCGTCCGTAGACCACCGCCCCTGNTCTCTGCTCCTCNAGATCCAGCAGGGAGGTCTTNACGATCTCCGCCGTCTTCCCGCCGATGATCAGACTGTACTCCCGACGCACGGCCGCCTTGATAGCCTCATCAAACTTCCGGCCNCCCACCTTGATCAAACGGCTTAACACGATACCGCCCAGAGAAAGGATTGAAATCTCCGTGGTATCAAANCCCACATTGACNACCAGAACACCCTGGGAATTTTTCACATCGATCCCGAGTCCCAGACCGTCCGCTACAGCCTTATCCACCACCATGACCTTTTTNGCCTTCACGTTGGATTCCTTGATCAGATCCTTGAAAGCGCGCTTTTCCACCTCCGTCACATCCCAGGGGACAGCGATATANTAATCTGCGGGACGCACATTATTTCTCATCATACCGTTNAAAAAGTATTTGATCAGCGTCTCCATATTCTGAATATCCGCGATCACACCGTTGCTNANNGGATANGTGATGTTAATGTTGCTGGGCGCCTTCTCGTACATCTCAAANGCCGCNTCGCCATATGCAAAAAGCGTTTTTTTGTTCTCGATGGCGATCATGTTCTTCTCTACGAAGACATCGTCGTCCGCGCGGTTGTATATCTTGATATTGCTGGTGCCAAGATCAATTCCAAATGCATTGTTTGCCAAGGTGATTGTACCCCTTTCTTCATATTGCCTCATCAAAATATGTCATATCTGTCAGCAGATTACTCTCTTTAAAGCTGAGATAGCGGTTATCCCCAAGAATNATATGATCCAGAAGCGGGATATCCGTAAGCGCTCCTGCACGCGCGATCCGGCCNGTGATCTTCAGATCATTTTCGCTGGGCGTAGGATCTCCTCCGGGATGATTATGCANCAGCATGATTCCTGCCGCTCCGCCCCGAAANGCCTGAACAAACACCTCTCTCGGCGAGAGAAGAGACGCATTGACCGTTCCCTTGGAGAGGATTTCCTCNCCCATCANGTGCATTCCCGTGTCCAAAAGCAAAAGCAGGATATACTCCACACTCTCATGCCGGAAACGCTCCATATAATAATCCGCCACAGAATAGGGATCATGAAAGGAAAGCTTGTCTTTGGCNTTCGCCCGNGCCATTCTTCTGGCAAACTCNGCGACAGCCTTCAACTGGATTGCCTTCACCTCCCCTATGCCCTCNATCCTTTGCANATCCTTACAGGAGATGTGGTACAGCCCCAACAGGCCGTTCCCGTATCTGGCCGTCTCCGCAAGCACCCGCTCTCCCAGTTCTCTGGCGCAGACACCCTTAGTCCCGGTTCGAAGCAGGATCGCCANAAGCTCCGAATCCGTCAGATTCTCTCCGCCGTAGGCCGCAAACTTCTCATAGGGTAGATTTTGCAGCCTGTAATACTCATTGTTCTCACACTTGCCTGATTTCATGCAACCTCTTTCCCGACAGCTTCTCTCCAAAAGTCCGGGGGATGCAGTGTCACATCAAACGATATATAATGATCGCCAACGCGATCCCAAGAATGCTTGCGATCGTGATCTTAATCGACAGGCCAAAGGTAATGCTCAGAATGCCAAGATCCAATATCATCGGCTGCGACAGTCCAAAGGACTGACCGTAATTCAGCACCGTAGTAGGAAAAAGACTTCCGATAAAGCCACCGATCACGATTCCCGCCAGGATCAGCAGGAAGCAAGTCCAAGTATTCTTTCGCATAAAAAAACTCTTCTCCTTTCTCCAAGGCTCATTTTAACACAATCGGATATTGATGTATATAAAAAATAGGAAAAATTTCCCTAAAGTTCTCCCTGTCAGACATGGCAAATTCCGCTATCTACCAGATTTTGCAGACTTTTCAGAATACCCAGCTTGGCATGGGGAAAAGTGAGCCCTCCCTGGAAGTAAACTGCGTAGGGAGGCGCAATAGGACCGTCCGCAGACAGCTCTATCGAGGAACCGGACACAAAAGCCCCCGCCGCCATGATCACCTGAGAGTCATAACCGGGCATATCCCAGGGCTCCGGCTTTACAAAGCTGTCTACCGGGGCCGCCGCCTGAATCCCTTCGCAGAAAGCGATCACTCCCTCCGGTGTGCCGAAGGTCACAGCCTGAATGATGTCATGACGACTTTCACGACCGTCCGGCACCACCGAAAATCCCAGCTTTTCATAAAGATTTGCCGCAAAAATGGCGCCTTTTAAGGCAGAAGCCGTCACCGTGGGCGCAAGGAACAGTCCCTGATAAAAGGCCGGCAGAACCCCCAGGGAAGCCCCCACCTCCTTGGCAAGTCCCGGGGAAGTCAGACGACAGGCCGCATTCTCCACACATTCTCTCTTTCCGGCAATATATCCGCCGATGGGCGCAAGTCCCCCGCCGGGATTCTTGATCAGAGATCCCACCACCATGTCCGCTCCCGCCTGGGAGGGCTCTGTGAGTTCCACAAACTCTCCGTAGCAGTTGTCCACCATCACCAGAAGATCGGGCTTGATCCGCTTCACAAAAACGATAAGCTCACCGATCCGTTTCACAGACAGGGTAGGTCTGGTCTGGTAGCCCTTGGAGCGCTGGATAGTGACAAGTCTGGTTCTTTCCCCTATGGCAGCACGGATGCCCTCGTAGTCAAAGCTCCCGTCCGGCAGAAGATCCACCTGCCTGTAGGTAACGCCGTACTCCGCAAGAGAGCCTCTGGAAGGCCGAATGCCGATCACTTCCTCCAATGTGTCGTAAGGCTTGCCCACCGGGGACAACAGTTCGTCTCCGGGCCGCAGATTGCTCATAAGTGCCAGCGCCAGGGCATGAGTGCCGCAGGTGATCTGGGGTCTGACCAGCGCATCCTCCGTCTCAAAGACAGCGGCATAGACCTTCTCCAGCGTATCCCTGCCAAGATCGTTGTACCCATAGCCTGTGGTTCCCAGAAGACATGCCTCACTGACACCGGCAAGCTGCATGGCACGAACCACCTTTAGTTGATTGTACTCCGCGATTCTATCGATCTCATCAAACCGCTCTCTGAGAGAGGCAAGCGTTTCTTCTCCGAAACGGTACACTGCCTCCGATATCCCAAACTCTTTATATTTCCCATAAAGCTCCACCATTCTACCTGTTCCGCCTTTCTAAAAGCCATTGTCTATTTTGTACACTATTTCAGACATTTATCGCTCTAAGTATCCGGAAAGCACCGTAAAATCAGCGTTTCCGGAAATCATTTTCCTTGCATCTTCCTGCTTTTTATTTCATTTTTACCGCTTTACAATCTAATGGTTAAATGTATTTTCGTTTATTTTTGGATAAATAACACATTTTATTTCAAATAACATGGTTTATGGATTCGTAATTTCGTTATATTTTCGATCCCAACATGTTAAAAACTCAGGTTTTATGCTGTTTCGACATTTCCTTACAGGATAATCTGTTTTTCGCGCAGGAAATCCTGCATAAAGTTCAAACAATATTGACTATCATGGTCAAAATCGTTTTTTTGTACCCAAATCACTTCTTTTTCGCGCCGAAACCAGGTGAGCTGCCGCTTAGCAAAGTGTCTGGTATCCCGTTTTATCAGGTATACAGCCTCTTCCAGGGAAATCTTCCCCTCCAGATAAGAGAGGATCTCCTTGTAGCCAAGTCCCTGCATGGATACCATTCCCTTATGGCATCCCCTCTCTCTGAGAGACTGCACTTCCTCCACCAATCCCTGCGCCAGCATCTGGTCCACACGCCTGTCAATATTCTGATAGATCCGCTCCCTGTCATCGTTTAAGACAAAATAAGCAAACCGATAAGGGGAAACATTCTCCCGTTGTTCTTTGTTGTGGTCGGAAATGCGCTTTCCTGTCTTTTCATAAAACTCGATGGCGCGGATCACCCGCTTCACATTGTGAGCATGAATACTCTCACAGGAGGCCGGATCCACCGCGCGAAGCCTCTCATAGAGCGCTTCCGACCCCTCTCTGCGCGCCAGCTCCTCCAGAGAATGGCGAAGCGCAGTATCCTCATCATTTTCCGTAAAATCAATGTCATAGAGCAGGGCTTGTATATAAAAACCGGTGCCGCCCACCAGAATGGGAATATGCCCCCGCCCATAGATCTCTGCCATGGCCTGCTCCGCCAACTCTTGAAATACCACCACATTAAACGCTTCCGTGGGCTCCAGCACATCGATCAGATGATGGGGCACCCCTTCCATCTCCTCAGTCCTGATCTTCGCGGATCCTATGTCCATATGCCGGTACACCTGCATGGAGTCTGCGGAGATGATCTCCCCGCCAATGGCCTTTGCCAGGGCAATGGACAGGGCAGATTTTCCCACAGCTGTCGGGCCTGTCAGGATCACCAGCGGTCTATTCCCGTTCTGCTTCGTGAAATCCATCTATTTCGTTTACCTTCCTTAAAAACGTGCGGAGAATGCCGCTTTTTAGACAATACGCTTAAACTTTTTTTCAATCTCATATTTGCTCATGGAGACGATCGTGGGTCTGCCGTGAGGACAGTTATAGGGGTTTTCCAGTGTCAACAGTTCGTCTAACAGCGCCTCCATCTCCGGTCTGCTGATCCGCATATTCCCCTTCACAGCCGCCTTACATGCCATGGTAGCGATACGACTGCGAATGCTCTCCGGCGTCCCTTTCGCCGGCTCCTCCGAGAGCTCGTCCAGTATTTCATAGAAATAGTCTCCCTCCGCATAGCCGTAGAGATCCATGGGCACCCCGCGGATCGCGTAATCATTTCCTCCAAACTCCTCCACCACAAAGCCCAGGGCTTCAAAATCCGCAGCATGGAGAAGATATACCTCCTTCTCCCGGTTGTTCAGGGTCACGATTCTGGGGGGATTGATACTCTGGGAGACAATAGCATTTTCCCGGAAACGATGCATCAGCCGCTCGTACCGCACTTTTTCGTGGGCCGCGTGCTGATCTACGATCAAAAGTTTTTCCTGATAAGAGATCAACCAGTAGGTTTCAAAGAGCTGTCCGATGATCTCATATTGCTCTCTTGCCGCAGCACCCAAAAGCCGGTCATCAAAGAGCTCCATCTGTTCTCCCTTGGGGATGGCGGCTGTCTCTCCGGAGGAATCCGCCACACCATAGGCTTCCACTGTAGGCTCCCGCAGACTCTGCGCCCGGGGAATACGCAGCGTTTCCTCGTAGCCGCCCTGCCCGGACTCCTGCAAAATAGTCTGCACCGCTGAGGGTTGTCGTGTCTGTTCCACCGTCTTCTGCTGTCGTTCCATTGTTTGCCGAATACGGCTCTGCTCAAAAGGCTCCGGCGCTTCCTGTTTCTCCTGCGTTTCAATCTTCCTGATCTCCTCGGCTCTTTCCTTATCCGTAACCAAAGACACCTCCGGAATCATTTCCCGGGCGTGCAGCGCCTGATATATGGCATTTTTGACCTCCTCATGGAAGGCGGGGCCATCGGCAATACGAACCTCCATCTTGGAGGGATGCACATTGACGTCCACCTTTTCGGTATCCACCTGAAAGTGCAGGATACAGAACGGAAACTTATGCTGCATCAGGTACTCCTGATACCCCTCCTCCACCGCCTTGCTGATCAGGGCGCTGCGGATGTATCTGCCGTTGATATAAAAGATCTCATAGGAGCGGTTTGCCCGGTTGATCACAGGCTTCCCCAGAAGCCCCGTCACCGTCATTCCCGGAAGCTCACATTGAAAATCCATGAGTTCTCCGGCAATCTCACGCCCGTAGATACGATAGACGATCTCCCGAAGGTCGCCGCTGCCCGTCGTATAAAACCGGGACTGCCCGCCCAAAAGGAACTTAAAGGAGACCCTGGGATTCGACATCGCCAGATGTTCCATCAGATCCGCCACATAAGACCCTTCCGTCCGGGGCTGCTTTAAGAACTTTTTTCGGGGCGGCGTGTTATAGAACAGATTTCGCACAAGAAGCGTGGTTCCCTGGGGCGCTCCCACTTCCTCACGCTCCTTCTCCACGCCTCCCTCTATCACATACCGGATGCCGGTCAGCTCCTCCGGCGTCTTTGTGATCAGCTCCACTTGCGACACTGCCGCAATACTGGCAAGTGCCTCTCCGCGGAACCCAAGACTGACCAATTTGGTCAAATCTTCCGCAGAGGTAATCTTACTGGTGGCATGCCGTACAAAGGCGTTTGCCACCTCCGTTCTCTCGATGCCGCCGCCATTGTCGGTGACCCGGATCAGCGTCGTACCGCCGTCCTTCACCTCCACTGTGATGGCGTCGGCGCCCGCATCGATGGCGTTCTCTACCAGCTCCTTCACAACGCTGGCGGGCCGCTCCACCACCTCCCCGGCGGCGATCTTATCTATTGTCTGATGATCTAATACATTAATTTTTGCCATTTTACCTCCAGCGGTTTTTTAAACGGTTTTGCAGCCGATAGAGTGTATTCAGTGCGTCCACCGGTGTCAGATTACTCACGTCAATCTCCGTAAGCTCTTTGATCACATCCTCATCCGTTACCGTGTCAAACAGGGATATCTGCTCCAGATCAACCTCGTCGTATTTGACAGGCTTTCGTCGCTCACCGCCGCCCCGGTTCACCTCTATGCTCTGCACCTTCTCGGTGATATCGTTATCGCTCAGCTGTTCCACGATCTCCTTGGCACGGTCGATGACCATATCCGGCACACCCGCCAGCTTGGCTACCTGAATGCCGTAGCTCTTGTCCGCCCCGCCCTTCACGATCTTTCTGAGGAACACGATGTCGTCGCCTTTCTCCTTGACGGCAATGCAGTAGTTATTCACATTGTCCATCTTTCCCTCCAGCTCGGTCAGCTCATGATAGTGCGTGGCAAAGAGGGTTTTTGCGCCCAGGATCTTGCGGTTGCTGATATGCTCGATCACCGCCCAGGCGATGCTCAGCCCGTCAAAAGTAGAAGTTCCCCTGCCGATCTCGTCAAGCACCAACAGGCTCTTGGAGGTCGCATTTCTCAAGATATTCGCCACCTCGTTCATCTCCACCATAAAGGTGGACTGGCCGCTTGCCAGATCATCGGAAGCGCCCACTCTGGTGAAAATCCGGTCCACGATGCCGATATCCGCCTTTTTTGCCGGCACAAAGGAACCGATCTGAGTCATCAGGACGATCAGCGCCACCTGCCGCATATAGGTGGACTTCCCTGCCATATTAGGACCTGTGATCACGGCAATGCACTGCTTTTTATCATCCAGATGGGTGTCATTTGCGATGAACATATCGTTCTGAATCATCTGCTCCACCACCGGATGACGCCCTTCCTTAATGTCGATCACTCCCTTTTCATTTAAGACAGGCCGCACATATTGATTCTGCTCCGCCACAAATGCCAGGGAAGCGAACACATCCAGATTCGCCACTGCCCTTGCCGTCTTTTGGATCCGTTCCACCTCCCCAGCGATGGTATCCCGGATCTCACAGAACAGATCATACTCCAGCGTAAAGAGCTTGTCCTCCGCGTTCAGGATGGAATCCTCCAACTCCTTTAAGCGGGGCGTAGTGTAACGCTCTGCATTGGCAAGTGTCTGCTTGCGCACATAGTCCTCCGGCACCTGATCTTTATAGGAATTTGTCACCTCAAAATAATAGCCGAAGACTTTATTGTACTTGATGCGCAGATTTTTGATGCCGGTGCGCTCCCGGTCCTCTTCCTCCAGAGCCGCCAGCCACGCCTTGCCGTCTGTCTTAGCCTTTTTCAGGGAATCTATGGTCTCGTGAAAGCCCTCCTTGATGATGCCGCCCTCCTTCACCGCAATGGGCGGCTCCTCCGTGATGGCATCGTCAATGAGCCTGTGGATGTCCTGCAGAGGATCCAGGTTGTCGCACAACTCTTTCAGCAAAGGTGCGTCAATATCAGAAAGCACCGTCCGAATGGATGGCAGCACCGCCAGAGAATTGCGCAGGGCGATCAGATCCCTTGGATTGGCAGTCTTATAGCTCACCTTGCCAAGCAGCCGTTCCAGATCATATATGGTGTGCAGATATTCCCGCAGTTCTTCCCTGTCCACGCTCTTTTTACAAAGCGCTTCCACCGCGTCCAGACGTTTCTCAATCCCTTCCCGGTCGATCAGGGGCTGTTCTATGTATTTGCGAAGCATCCGACCGCCCATAGCCGTCTTCGTGCGATCCAGAACGCCCAATAGAGACCCCTTCTTCTGCTTTTCCCGCAGGGTCTCAGTCAACTCAAGATTGCGCCTTGTAGCGCTGTCGAGGAGCATATATTTGCTGGTCAGATAGGGATAGATATGAGTAAAATGGGATAAAGACGTCTTCTGTGTCTCGTAAAGATAAGAAAGCAGAGCGCCCGCAGCGATCATTCCCACGGGGAAATCTTCGATGCCAAGCCCCTGCAGGGTATTCACCCGAAAATGTTTCATCAGTGTCTTTTTACAGCCGTCCTCATCAAAATAATGGGAGGCCAGAGAGTAGACAGACACATTCAGCCGGTTTTTCATATCCTCGATATCGTATCCGCTGACGAAAAACTGTTCGTTGCAGATCACCTCCGAGGGCGCGTACTTGTTGACCTCATCCTGCAGTCTGCGGATATCTTCCACTTCCGTCAGATAATAATCCCCCGTGGTGACATCCGCCACAGACAGGCCGATCTTTCCCGGAAAATAAGTCACACAGAGCAGATAATTATTCTTCGTATCATCCAGCGCCTGAATATTTAAGTTCGTACCGGGCGTGACGATCCGGATCACTTCTCGTTTTACAATCCCCCTCGCGCTTTTGGGATCCTCCACCTGCTCGCAGATCGCTACTTTATAGCCCTTGGAAACCAGCTTATTCAGGTAACTGTCCACCGCATGATAGGGAACGCCGCACATGGGCGCCCTCTCCGCCTGCCCGCAGCTTTTTCCTGTCAAGGTGATCTCTAATTCTCTGGAGGCAGTGAGTGCATCATCAAAGAACATTTCATAGAAGTCGCCCAGTCTGTAGAAGAGAATACAGTCCTTGTACTCCTTCTTCGTCTCCAGATACTGTTGCATCATTGGTGTCAATTCAGCCATTGGTCATCAACCATCTTTCCTAATCTCGTATGCTTGGACTGACCCATCCAGTCAACCATGCGTCCCGTATAATAAAAGCCATGGCAGGTGTCAAGCGCCACCATGACAAATTTTCCCACCATTCTTCTGTCCGCCTTAAAATGCACCAGCATATTATTGCTGAGTCTTCCTGTCACAAAGGCCGGATCCTGCTCGTTTACCTCCTCCACCAGAGCCTCCATCACCTTGCCCTGTAAGAGAGCCGCGCGCTCCTTCGCCGTATCCTGCACCACCTTCAAAAGCTTATCAAAGCCCTCCCGCACGATCTCCTCCGGTACCTGCTCCTCCATAGCTGCCGCCGGGGTGCCCGTCCTTTTGGAATAGATAAAGGTGAAGGCGTTGTCGTACTGCACACGGCGTACCACATCGATGGTCTCCTCCACATCCTCTAAAGTCTCTCCCGGAAACCCCACAATGATATCCGTGGTGATGGCGATATCGGGAATCTCTCTCTTGAGTTTATCCACCAGCGCAAGATACTGATCTTTCGTGTAGTGCCTGTTCATGGCCCTCAATATTCTGTCAGAGCCCGCCTGCAGAGGCAGGTGGAGATGCCTGCAGATCTTTCTGGAATCCCGCATCACCTCGATCAGTTCGTCCGAAAGATCCTTGGGGTGGGAGGTCATAAAGCGGATCCGCTTCAGTCCCTCGATCTTTTCCACCTCTTTTAGAAGCGCGGCAAAGGTGATGGGATGTTCCAGGTTTTTCCCATAGGAATTCACATTCTGGCCAAGCAGCATGACTTCCACCACACCGTCCTCCACCAGATTCTCAATTTCCCGAAGGATTTCCTTCGGTTCCCGGCTGCGCTCTCTTCCCCGCACATAGGGTACAATGCAGTAACTGCAGAAATTATTGCAGCCAAACATAATGTTGACGCCGGATTTATAGTGATATTTCCGTTTTACCGGCAGATTCTCTACGATCTCTTCAGTTTCCTTCCAGATCTCCACGATCATTTCCTGCTTCTCATACAGATCCGCAAGGAGAGCCGGAAACTGAAAGATATTGTGTGTTCCGAAAATAAGATCTACGAAGCGGTAACTCTTCTTAATTTTTTCGATGACAGCCTGCTCCTGCATCATACAGCCGCAGAGAGCCACCTTTAAGTGCGGTTTCTTTTTTTTCAAGTTATTCAAGACACCAAGCCGCCCGTAAACCCGCTGATTGGCATTATCCCGCACAGTGCAGGTATTATAGAGAATAAAGTCGGCTTCCTCCTCCGCATCCGTGAGGACGTAGCCGGCTTTTTCCAAAATTCCCGAAAGCTTCTCGGAATCCCTTGCGTTCATCTGACAGCCAAAGGTGACCACGCAGGCCTTCGGCTCCCGTCCCAGCTCTTTTTTTAGCTGCGCTACCGCAGTCTGGCATTTTTCTATATAAGCCTCCTGCCGTTCTGCCTCTATCACATTCTCTTCTGGCAATTTATTTCCCCTTTTTTCTCATAATCAATATACGCAAATCTACGTCTCACTCAAACGTATCTTCTCCAAAATCATTACAAAGTAAACCATCTCACGCGGAGAATGCACAGCCTTATCCAAATTTCCCAGCAACGACAACCACCCACGCGCAGAGAATACGAAGTATTCTCTAGATTGAGCGTTTAACGCTCAATCGGTTTAAGTCGCTTGCAGCACGCCACCGCCAAGGCCCCCGGTCCGATATGACAGGCCACGCTTAAAGACAATGGATCCACATGCACATCAAACCCCGGAAATGCCTCCAGCACCTCCGCTTTCAACTGCTCGGCCGCCGCAAGATCATAGGTGTAGGCGATCTGCAGCCAGATATTATCGGCTCTGGCCCCGCCGAAACGCTTCTCCATGTCATTGCGGATTGCATTGATCATAATGCTCTTACCCTGCGATACTGTTCTCGCCTTCGCAAAGGCATCCAGCTTCTCACCCTGAATCTGTAAGACCGGTTTAAGCCGCAGGATCGTACCGAGAGCCGCCGCCGCCGGCGTGATCCTGCCGCCCTTCTTCAAATAATACAACGTATCCAGCATAATATAGATACTGGAATTAAATTTATCCTCCTCCAGGATCTGTCGGATCTGCGCCGCATCCTTCCCCTGCTCTACGAGCGCCAGCGCATCAAACGCCGACTGTCTCTGAGTCACGGAAATACGCTGATTGTTCACCACCTGTACCTTACCGTCATAGTCCTCCGCCAGCATGAGCGCGCTCTGGCAGGAGCCGCTCAAGCCGCTGGACATGGGAATATGCACGATCTCGTCATGGGTTTTCAGTATCTCATCCCAGAGATCCATCACCGCCTCAGGGCTTGGCTGACTGGTGATGACGTCCGCATTTTCGGAAAGTCTCTGATAGAACTGTTCCTGGGTCAGAGTAATATCCTCATAGAAGGTCTCCTCATTGATCATAAAAGGCATGGGAAGCACATAAATTCCGTACTCCTTCGCCTGTGCCTGGGTGATACCGCTGTTACTGTCCGTTACGACCGCTATTTTCTTTGCCATAGTATTCCTCATTTTCCGTATGTTTTTTACTCTACATTACGAGTTTACCGTCAGATACTTCTAAAGTCAACCTCATTTATCTCACGCCGCTGCAGGCTCTTTCGCAGAGCGCTGTACTCCTCCCCGCCAAGCTCCCTGTCTTCTGCAAGAATCTCGTCCGCCCAGTCGCTGGCCTGCTGCAGGATGGCCGCATCCTGATAAATATCTCCCAGCACAAAACGCAGATCACCGCTCTGTCTGATCCCGAACAGATCGCCCGGCCCGCGCAGGGCAAGATCCTTGCTCGCAATGTAGAAACCATCGTTTGATTCATTCAGGATCTTGAGCCGCTCCATCGTCTCCGGCCGTTTGGATTTACTGATGAAAATACAGTAAGACTGCTTATCGCCGCGTCCCACCCGGCCTCTCAGCTGATGAAGCTGGGCCAGACCGAATCGTTCCGCGTTTTCCACAAGCATCACCGTGGCATTGGGCACATTAATTCCCACTTCGATCACCGTGGTGGATACCAGTACATCTATATCATGCGCTTCATATGCCTCCATGATACGCGTTTTTTCCGCCGGGCGCATCCTGCCGTGGAGAGAGGCTACACGGATGGCATCGGGCAATGCGCTTTTCAGCTTTTTTGTGTAGGTGCCCACATCCTCCAGCTCCTCGGACTCTCCCTCCTCCACCATGGGACAGATGACATAGACCTGCCGCCCCTGTGCCACTTCTTTTTCTATGAATTTATAGGCAGTATTCCGATAAGAAGTGTCTACCACNCAGTTTTTGATNGGNAGCCTGTCCGCCGGCAGTTCATCCAAGACAGAAATGTGAAGATCCCCGTAAAGAATGATCGCCAATGTCCGGGGAATGGGCGTTGCACTCATGACAAGCACATGTACAGCTCGACCTTTTTCCGCCANACTTTCCCGCTGTCTGACGCCGAANCGGTGCTGCTCGTCTGTTATGACCAGTGCCAGATCGTGATAAGCCACCTTCTCCTGAATCAGCGCGTGGGTNCCGAGTATCACGTTCGCTTCTCCGTTTTCAATCTCTGCATANATTTCTCGCCGATCCTTTGCNGTGACTGAACCGGTCAACAATACGGGATGAATCTGCAGTCCATACTCCTTTTTCAACTGGAGCAGACTTTCATAGTGCTGCCTCGCCAAAACCTCCGTGGGCGCCATCATGGCTCCCTGNCNGCCGTTNGCNGNNCANANGAGCAANGNCAAGAAAAGCAAGGATCGTCTTTCCGGAGCCCACATCCCCCTGTACCAGACGGTTCATGGCATACGCAGAGGTCATATCCGCCTGAATCTCCTCCCACACCCTCTGCTGGGCAGCCGTCAGCCGGTAAGGCAGGGCTTCTATCAACCGCCCGGTCTGCGCCACCTCGATCATGGGACGNTCATTTTTGACCTGTTCATTGGCNTCCCGCANNCGNCGCAGCACCAGAATNAACTGAAAAAACTCGTCAAACACCAGACGTCTCCTNGCNTCCACCANCGCATCACGNCCCGCCGGGAAGTGCATCTGCTCCACAGCCTCCCGCAGTCCCATAAATCCCTGTTTTTTGCGGATCTTCTCCGGCAGAGGATCCTCGGAAAAGTCTGTCAGCGCCACAGCCTGCCTGACCGCCTTGGTGATGGCATTGTTGGTCAGCCCCTTTGTGGTGGAATAACAGGGCTGCATACAATCCACCAGCTTTCCGTACTCCTCAGGCTTATAGATCCGGGCCTGCTCCATCACATACCGGTCTTTCCTGCGCTGCAGCCGCCCCCTGAAAATATAGGGAACGCCACGCTTCAGGCTGTTTTTCAGGTANGGCATATTAAAGTAGGTCATATGNAGCGTNCCGCCCTCACAGGCCGCCTGAAAAGTAGTAATGGACAATCCTCTCACATGTCTGGTCGCNACATTGCCCACAANCTGTCCNGCCACCGCCGNNAGNTCNTCNTCCGGCGCCTGATCAAGGGCCACAGGCTCAGAAAACTGTTCGTAATCNCTGGGAAAATAATAAACCAGTTCTTCCGCCGTAAAAATATGCAATTTCTCAAAGAGGGCGGCGGTTTTGTCACCGACGCCCTTCAAAGATCTGATATCCATAGATTACCCGNTTATTCCGCTGAAATAATGTAGTAGTAGATCGGCTGTCCGCCGCACTGCAATTCGATATCACAGTCNGGATACTTTTCTGCGATCTGTTCTTTCAGCTTCTCCGCATCCTCCTCGGCGATCTCCTCACCGTAGTATATGCTGATCAACTCCTTTTCCGGGGTCATCATCGCCCCTACCANNTCAAAGGNNACCGTGGAGATNGCAGTNCCNACAGANAGNATACCGCTGTCTCCCAGTCCCATGAAATCGCCCTGCCTGATCTCNCGCCCGTCGATGTTCGTATCTCTCACCGCGTAGGTGACCTGNCCGGTGGCTACCTTCTGCANCTCCGCCTGCATGGTCTCCGTATTNTCCTCGATAGAAAGATCCGGCACATANTTGATCACCGCCGTTATGCCCTGCGGCACGGTCTTGGTGGGGATCACCACGATCTTTTTGTCCTTCACAAGCGACTGTGCCTGATTGGCCGCCAGAATGATGTTCTTATTATTAGGCAGAATGAAGATCGTGTCCGCATTTACCTTATCGATAGCGTTTAACATATCCTCNGTGCTGGGGTTCATGGTCTGNCCGCCCTCNATNATATAGTCNACGCCCAGNCCNTTAAANATCTCTCCGATCCCGTCTCCCACNGAGACNGCNATAAAGCCCACATCCTTCTTNGGTCCCGGCAGNTCNTCCTCCTCCGGTTTTTCCTCCTGCTTGGACATCTTAAAGAGCTTTTCCTGATGTTCCAGACGCATGTTGTCAATCTTCATATTGGAGAGTGCACCGTACTTTAAAGCCCGCTGNATCGCAAGACCCGGATCGTTGGTATGTACGTGCACCTTTACCACGTCCTCGTCCGCNACNACNACGATGGAATCTCCGATGGNCTCCAGATAAGCCTTGAAATCCATNTCNGTCTTGATATTAAANACCTTGTTCANCATGATGATGAACTCGGTACAGTAGCCGAATTTGATATCCGCACCCGCCTGCGCCTCATAGCCCGGCGCCGGTCTGCCACCGGAAGTCATATGGCCGCTCTTGTCTACCGTCAGATCGATCTCCTTGCCAAGATACGCATCATACGCGCCCTTGAGTACCTGCATCAATCCTTGACCACCAGAGTCAACAACTCCTGCCTGCTTTAAAACAGGCAGCATCTCCGGTGTCTGCGTCAGAACCTCGTCTGCATAGCTGATCACCTGCTCCAGAAAAGCGCTCAGATCCTCCACGCCTGCGTCCGCCAGCTCTCTCGCCTTTGCAGCGCCGCCCTTTGCCACCGTGAGGATCGTGCCCTCCTTGGGCTTCATGACCGCCTTGTAAGCCGTCTCTACCGCCTTCTCAAAAGCCGTGGCAAGCACGGGAACGGTAATCTCCTGGCACTCCTTCACGCCCTTGGTAAAGCCCCGGAAAAGCTGAGACAGGATAACTCCCGAATTGCCTCTCGCTCCTCTTAACGAGCCGGAGGAGATTGCTTTACACAGAGATACCATGTCGATATCCCCCACCTCATAGAGGGACGATACCTCTCTGGCTGCCGCCATGATCGTCATTGTCATATTTGTGCCGGTGTCGCCATCCGGCACGGGAAACACATTTAACTCATTGATCCACTCTTTTTTGCTCTCCAGATTCTTTGCACCGGCCAGGAACATTTTGGCCATCAATCCGGCATCTATCGTATTCGACTCCACCTTATCTGATCCTCCCTTTAGTCAATCACTCTTACACCTTCTACGAAGATGTTGATCTTCTCCACTTCTATTCCGGCAAAATCCTCCACCTTGTACTTCACACTGTCGATCAGATTATCCGCCACCGCCAAAATACTCACACCGTAGGATACAATGATATGAAAATTAATGGTGAGTTTATTATTGTTTAAGGAAACCTGTATGCCACGCGTCATGCTGTCCTTTTTCAGAAGCTTGACAAGTCCGTCCCTGACGCTCATACTCGCCATACCGACCACCCCGAAACACTCCATCGCCGCATTGCCTGCAAACTGCGCGATCACATCCTGGTCGATCGAGATATTTCCCATATGGGTATCCATCGAAGATACTTTCATAGATTACCTCCTGTTTATTATAGAATAATGCTTCATATACTCGCAAACATACGCCTTCGGCGCTTTAATGTCTGCTTCGCAGACTGTTTGCTCGTTAATCGCGCAGGAAAACCAAATGCCCCGAAAGAGGCGCTTGGTTTTCCTATGCGCTGATTATATTATAACCCGATATCTACAAAAAAGAAACTGAAAAAAACTTATAATTTTCACTTGCAATCTCTTCCACTTTCTGCTATTATATTAACGTTGCGTAGAGCAAGATCGAGCTGTGCTCGATTTTTTAATACTTCACTTGTTAGGAGGTGCAAAGATGGCTAAATGTGATATTTGTGGTAAGGGCGCTCATTTCGGAAATAACGTCAGCCATTCTCATAGAAGATCTAATCGGATTTGGAAATCCAACATTCAGAACGTAAAGTGCATGGTGAATGGCGCGAGCAAGAAGCTCCATGTGTGCACACGCTGCCTTAGATCCGGCAAAGTAGAGCGCGCATAATCCGTTTCGTTAAGAGCAAATGAAAGGGTGTTGTGAAATAACTTATTGTAGTTATTTGCAGCACTCTCTTTTTTTACTCCATTCTCTTGAAATAAGCTCCTCCCGTCTATTTAGCAAGATGCCTGATCACCTGTGCAAATTCCGCCTCTTCTATCTCCGTCCGGGAAAATCCGGCCCGCTCCAAGATCCGGATACACTCGTCCCGTTCTTCTTCATCCGCTTCCCAGAAACCCTGATCCGAAAGCCAGCCAATCTGTTCTTCGTAATTGACCATTTCAGTCAACGCTCGATTCTTTCTGCCGATCTTTCGAAGATACGCCTGATACCGCATGATCAGTTTTTCATTTCTGTCCGCTTTTCTGTATCGATAATTTCTTACCATTCTGAGTACGATCCGTCGTCCCGCGAATAAGGCGGCAAACGTACCCGCTAACAGCCAGATCACCCGTCCCAACAGCTGTCTCATCTCTTCGTCCAGAGCGATCCCCGTCTGCCCGTCTTCGTCCGATGCTTCCTCCGATGCCTCATCCTGATTGCCTCCAAGGAAATCCAGCAGCCGCTGCCATAGACTTTCACCGGCTTCTTCCTCCTCGTCCGATGTCGGCGTCACCTCCACGACCTGCCAGCCGAGCGCCTCGTCGTAAATTTCCACCCATGCATGGGCGTTAGCGTCTGTGGCGTCAACAGATACCACCGCCTCGACGCCCAAAGGAGAATATCCCTCATAATATTCTTCATACCGCGCTTCCTCCAACCGTGTGCCTTCCGCAAAAATATCCGTCGGATCAATGGCGTAGCCTTCCACATATCTTGCAGGAATGCCGAGATAGCGAAAGATCAGCGTAGCGGCGCTGGCAAAATGAGCACAGTACCCTCTCCGGTTCTCTTCCAGAAAATAATTCACAAAGTCTTTATTGTAAGGCGTCAGCCCGGGACGGAGCGTGTAGGGAATGTTATCCTGATAATAGCGTGTCAATCCGGAAACGATCTGTGCCGTACTCATTTCATCGGAAAGTCCCGCCTCTTCACAGAAAGCGGCAATCACTTCCCGATTCACATCCGGCACCACGCGCCACTCGTCCATCCACTTTTCCTCTGTTCCNGCCANNGCCTCNCGCGATACCCTCGGATAATANGTATATTCTTTGGTCTGNCCCGGATAGATCTGNATATNGGTATCTTCCGANTAATANGGCAGATAAGCTCCCGCCGCNGCNGCNACNTTGGTNATNNTCATGATACCTCTTGCCGTNTGNTCCNTNCCCGCTTCATANTGNTCCTTCATNCNCAGNACNGTATTGTCNGTTTCCTCCATTTCAAACCCGTATTGNTCCATCACAGATCTGTANTCATCCGCCATACGGCTCCANCGNTTACTGTAGGGAAGATAGAGTCCNCCTGTATAAAATTTNAAATAAAGACGTTCTTCGCTGTAAGGTGCAAATTCCACTCTCAAGTCTGTCTCAAAATCCAGGCGGACCGAGCTGACGCCGCCCAGAGTACCGCTTGTCAGACCACCCGTATTCTGGTAGAAATTGAACANTCCCATCAGACCNGAAAAAGAAACNTTCTCAACCGTATCCATCGTTTTCTTTTTNAATCCGCTTGGCATATGCGCCGCATGAAACTGCTCTTTCGGATAAATGATCGACACAAGCGAAACTGTCAGAAAACAGATCAGNAATACGGCTCCNAGNCCGGCTGCCAGCGTGCGTCCTGCATACACATAAGAAATNGTCTGCTTTTTTAAGACAGATCTCTGAAATTCATANTTTGCATTGCCCTGCCGCAGCTGATAATGTCCTCCNCATCGAATGATATAGGCCGCCAGCAGGCCCCCGAGATACATGACAATATACAATCCGTCCGGTTCCAGCTCCANNTACATCGGCATGANCAGCATCCCGNCACCCACCAGAATTGCCATAAAGTAACGCATCCGCCGGGAAATCAGNACATTCATNAAAATACAGCATATACAGCCGATAAAACACATGGAGATCGTAACCGCCAGATACCGGTTCCCGACCTGCTCCCCATAGCTTCTCATCACGTTTCTGCCGAAAAAGTTGGAAATCTCCTCCGCCATATCATTTGCCACAGCAAAAAAGCCGCTGTTAATATAACGNCTCANNCCGNTTCCACTGACAAGCAGCAGTATTAACAGTATNATATAACCGATATTTTCCCATATCTTATGATAATACAGCATAGAGCAAAACACAGCCGTGAGCAAAACNNCAATATGTACTACCCACGAAGCATACTCCACCTGCAAAGACGAGAGAAAGCAGCCCATACCNCCCATAACGATCAAATAGACCAGAATACCNTTCAGAAGCAGTGTATATANCCTGTTTTCTTNCTGACCGTTGTCCNCCAGCCTCAGGATCATGCCGTCCGCCAGAAAAATNTTTTCTTCTTCCTGTTGGCGCTTCCTCCACTTAATCATTTTCNCACATCTCCACCTTTAGTGTCCCATCCTGNNCTCCGATCGAGAGATAGGATTTTAAAAATGGGTAACAATTTCTCATATAGGNTTCCAATTCACNGCTGACTCTTTNGGTCAATGGTGTCTGATAAATCCCACAGAAAGCTTCCTTCAATTCTTCCTCTGTGCCACAGCGNTATTCCTCAAATGAAAAAGCCGCCTGATTCCAGCACAAAAAGCATACCGGCAGGCTATGCCGNAAAAAGCTCTTTCCAAAGCAATATGCTGTCTCNAATATACTCTGTGCCTGTATCGGATCCGCTGTCAGTGANAGCAGCANCACCATCTCACTGCCCGCTACCGCCACACGCTCTTTCACCATAAGCGTTTCCTGCTTTGCCGACAGTTTCCAATGGATATCNCGNATCCTGTCGCCCGGAATATATTCCCGNATATCGCTCACTTCCGCNAAATCNCTTCCCTTGTTCCTGCTCTCTTCCGTTTCCGNNGCTTTNCCCTCTAATCCTGTNATATCCATCTCCTGCGCCATATTCCCGTCAGGCAGCACATACATCTCGCAGGACAATCCGATCTTTTTCCGGCAGGTNACCAGTCCCATGATATCCTGTAAGAACANNGTATCACCCTGCACCGAAAATCTCCCCAGNTCCACGATCNGGACCGGCATCCTCAGAACGCTCGTCCCACGCAGATTNACNGGCATAACCGCCGTAAATTTCGACGTATGTTCCANAAAGGTGTTAGATACCGTAAGCTGCATCTGACTGTGCAGTGCCATGTACCAGACCGGATTCTGCCAGGAAAGTTCCAAAAGNACCTCTTCCCCTTTCACCAGCCGCATTTGNCCGATTCCAAGCTTCGGAGAAAGCTGTNTTNCCANATACACCAGTCCCACCACAGAAANGATCGGCAGGATGANCAGAAGNATNGCCGTCACCCATAAAAAATAGCTNTGCAGCACACTATACAGAAAAANATNCAAAGCCAATACCAAAAGATAATTGACCATTCTAAGCGGNCGTATCCGATACTGATTNTCTTTTTCCATCNGGCACCTCTTCTCATGCNGATCAACTGCGCGGACTTTTCACCTCAGCAAACAATTCCTGAATACAGTGATATATCGTTTTTCCTTCCGCACGCGCTCTTGCGCTGAGTTTTACACGGTGTCCCAGCACATCCGTAAGCACATTCTGTACATCCTGGGCCGTCACNAAATCTCTGCCNGACAGAACNGCCATAGCCCTCGACATGCGAAGCANTGCGATGCTTGCACGGGGGCTTGCNCCCATGGAAAACAACGGATTGCNTCTGGTCCTTTCTACCAGCGATACCATATATTCATAGACAGCGTCATGGACAAANATCTTCTCTGTCGCCTGACATATGTTNCGAAATTNATCCAATGANANNACCTGNCGAAGAGAATCCACCCGGTTCCANACCTCNCCCTTTAACATGGCTATCGCGTCCNCGTGCTCCGGATATCCCATNGACANNCAGACNAGAAANCGNTCCAGCTGNGATTCCGGCAGCATCTGNGTTCCGGAAGATCCGGTCGGATTCTGCGTNGCAATTACGATAAAAGGATCCGGCAGTTTTCTCGTCTCTCCCTCCACNCTCGCCTGCCGCTCCTCCATAACCTCCAAAAGNGCCGACTGTGTTTTCGGNGAAGTCCGNTTGATCTCATCCGCCAAAAACAGATTACAGAAAACCGATCCCTTACGAAATTCAAATTCTCTGCTNTGATTATTATACATGGAAAACCCCAGAATATCGCTCGGCAGCACATCCGGCGTAAACTGTACACGATGATACTCTAANGAAAGCACCCTTGCAAAAGTGGTCGCCAACGTAGTCTTGCCGACTCCCGGAATATCCTCCATCAGAATGTGCCCTCCGCCGATCATCGCCGCAAGCACCTTCCGGACTACCTCCTCTTTCCCTTTGATGACAAGATTCACTTCGTCCTGAATATTCTGCAGTATTTCTTGATACATCGAATTTTCCTCCAAACGTTTTACTTCTTTCTATTATAAAATAAAACAGTCAGAATGATAAGCAGATTTCAAAATCCATCAAAAACTATTACATGCTTGAATTGTAATCCGATATTCCAAGTGCAAAATTTAACTAGCAAATGCAATCTTTATCTTTTGTATGTAATATTTATTATTTAATTGTAAAATATATTTGACATTTATTTCTATAAGTGTTATCCTAATTCCAGAAAGGAGAGAAATCGTCTATTATGAAAAACCTGAAATTAAAATTTGCCCGTATGGAAAAGGATATTTCCCAGACCGAGCTGGCAAACCGTGTCGGTGTCACCAGACAAACGATCGGTATGGTGGAATCCGGAGATTATAACCCGACCTTAAAGCTGTGTATTCAGATCTGTAAAGAACTTGACAAAACATTAAATGATTTATTCTGGGAGGATGATAACAATGAAATGGTTTCAGAAAAATAATTTAGATGAAATGCAGGAATTGAAGCTGTTAAAAATCGAGAGCAGAGGCTACTGGATCGGCTTTTTGGGCCTGTTTCTGTCCATCGCAGTGCAGGCGTTTCTGTATGGACCGGAAAACGCGGGCGAGAAGCTTGTCGGTGAATTTATTGTATTTCTGTGTATGGGCCTTTATCTCGCAGGCGGCTGCCTTCGCAACGGGATCTGGGACAGACACCTTCAGGCGACCCCTGCAGTCAATATCGGCTTCAGCATCCTCGCCGCAGCGCTGACAGCCCTGTTCAACGCCATAGTATCCTACCGTAACTATCAGGATCTATATACGGCGTGTGCCGTCTTTGTCATTTACTTCTTCATGCTCAGCGTGATGCTTTCCGTCATGCTCTGCATCTGTTCTGCTCTCTATCACCGGAGAAAAAAGCGTCTTGAAGAGGCGTATGACGATGATAAAAACTGATACAAATCGCTTTCCATATTGATATTACTTAGAAATAACATGATACATGATCCTACAAAAAAGGGAGCATCGCACCACGATGCTCCCTTTGCTTTTCTCATTATTTTTAGGCCTGTTTGCACTTCTCATACTCTCTTTTCAGGTTCTCGTACTCCCTGTTGATTCTCTGGATCATCTCCGTATCTCCTGCAAGATTATCGGGATGAAAGATCTTTGACAGATCCTTATAGCGTTTTTTGAGGGTCAGCGGACTTTTTACCCCATGAAAGAAAATACTCACATCCGAAAAGTTCTCGTAGAGACCACTCTCCGCTATCAGCTCCTTCTCCGCCGTCACTCTGGCAAGATCTTTTTCCAGCCGTCTGCGGTCCATATCCAGCTTCCGAAAACCTTCCTTTATGATCTCCAGCTTCTCACCGACGAGCTGGTTATCTTTCCGGATCCGACTCTGCTCCGCACTCATCTTGCGGTTTAGTTTCTTCATTTCCGCTTGAAACTGCTTTTTCTCCTGCGCAAATTTCTCCTGCTTTTCCTTAAGCTCCGTCTCCGCTGTCACCAGTCTGATATTTTCCCGAAAAAGCCATGCCTTAAGCTCCTGCAGAGATTCCTCCGTCACTGTCTCATCTGCAAGTATTTCTTCTATGTTCTCCATCTTATGCCTCTTTATCACTTAATCACAACAAAAAAAACTATATCCGATCAGCACAAGCAGTACGATCAATATCAGGCCCAAAAACCGATTCACCAAAAAAAGCATGATCAACATACCGGCCGCAACACAAAGTGCCACAAACCCAATCATTTTTTTCATAGGCTTCCTCTGCTTATGCTCTTATGATACTATATGTCGAAAACCCGAAAAAGTGTCCTCTACTTCTCCTGCTCCGGGAACGCGATATCCACCGCCGCGTCATCCGCAAGCATCTCTTCCTTAGGTGCGGTAAACTTCTCCACGATATCCGGGATCATGTCGAGCACCTTGGTGACAGTATCCTGATTCTTGATATTGACTAACTTGGTCGTTCCATTTTTGATCACAAGCACTGCACTGGGCGACATTTTGGCGGAAAATCCACCGCCGCCGCCGTTTTTCTTATCCGCAGCAGACGCACCTGCACCTACGCCAAAGCTCACATCTACCAGAGGCAGGATAATGGTATCTCCCACCTGAGTGGCATCTCCCACCACCGTTTTCGTGCCGATCACGGCATTCATGCCTTTCATCAGGGAATCTATCACACCGCTAAAATTATTCTCAGCCATTTACACTGCCTCCTTTTTCAATAGCTTGTACAGTTTTTTCACATTCTTATTGAAGTAGATCTTCACACATACATATATCAGGGTAATGCCATAGACCCTGCCCTTCATAAATATGCGGCCTTCCAGACGTTTCTGCTCAAAATCACCCACAACGTTGATATGCCCGCCCAATACCGGATAGAGCATACCGCAGACAGCCAAAATCTGGCCCGTAGCTGCCGGATCATCCATGCCCACTACCAGATCCACCTCGAAAGTTCCCGGCAAAACTCCTTTCAAAAGCCTGCAAAGTTCTTTTTTACACAGTTGAAAGGTGTTTTGGAACACATCGCTCTTCACCAGATCGCTGTAATACTGTATGTTATTCCATATCGACTTTATTTTATCACAGATATTTCGGATTGTGTATTGTATATTTTCAATGAAATTTCGGATCTTCTCCCACAATGCACGCAGCTTATGGACAAAATTCTGCGGCTTTACCGCTTCTGCCGCCCTTGTAAAATCGGCATTTTGCTCCGTCTCCCGATCCTTTCTCTCTACTGTGATCCTCGGGATTTCTTTTCCGCTTTTTTCATCGCGTACCTGTTTTGATGACTCTTCAATATATTCCTTGCCGTGTTCCGCCGCTTCCTTTTCTCTTTTCTCAGCTGCCTCTTCCCGCTTTTCTTCTCTCTTTTCTTCTTTCTCTTCCGGCTTTTCTTCTCTCTCTTCCTTCTTTTGTTCTTTGTCTTGTTCTCTCTCCTGCTCCTTTTCTTCTCCCTTTTCCTTTTTCTTNCGCNTNCCNGCCNTTTTCNTTTCTTTNNGCGGCAATCGAAANANCGGGATAAACANNAGNCGTANNCGCANANANAANTCTGTGGAATACCGTACCANCACATTTATAAAATGCAANAGCCAGGTGACCTTTGCCTGTACNACCACCNGCGGCTCGTTCTCACCTTCTTTTCTGACAACCTCGATCCGNTANCGGACNGGTACNAAAAGAATGCCTAAAAGCANTANTATAATCGTTCCCAGAATACAGAGAATTATGATTCCTATGATCTTTAACAGCAATAGCAGAATATGTAGCATTTCTTCTCCAAATACNTGTTTNCAGGTGTCGTCNTTNTCTTANCCTTGAAAGCNTTCCGGATCCGTCCNGGATAGATATTCCACCAGNGATACCTGNCCGGTAGCCGCAAGAGTCTCCGCCGCGATCTNCTCTATCAGCGCAAANGCCTCCTCCTTATTGNTCGCCANTCCCACAATACAGGCAGGNGGATTCTCNTTATAATACCACTGNGTAAGCATCAGNCTGTGATAGATNGAAAGAGAGTCNGTCTCCNTNTCGAAAGCGATCACATAAAATCCCGNCAGNTTTTTGTGCTTTTTCAGCTTCTTTATGAGCCTTTCCGGCTTTTTAACAGTATCTCCCACATACAGATTATTATAAACTNTCATCCAAAATATTGCACTCCCTGTGCGANTATTATANCATAAAAACCATGCCACNGTGNNAAATATTGNAGAAAGAATTACGAAGTAATTCTTTGGTCGCAGGANGCCGATCCTGCGACGTTTATNTTTGCTTCCTGACGATCCNGTACTCNTCCTCCTGCTGATAAAATGCACATTCAAAGTTNCCACCCGAGAGGAACCGGCNCATCTCATCCTCATCCAGATCCACCATGCACACATAATACTCGTAGTCCTCNTCATATTGATAGTTGCTGCATGTGTCGCAAATACTCATTTTTCCCTCTTTCCGGGGCGCTTTGATCCCCCAATGACCCTGCAAGAAAAGATTGACTTCTCCGACAGAAGTTTTATACTATATAACAGAAGTCACTACTATATCTGTACATAATTTTANNCAATCNGACTTTTNANTACNATATCTGGTAAGGTCTGCTTTCTTTGGACAGTCAGGCCGGAATGGAGGAACCTTATGAAAGATGTAGCCCGCATGACACTGGAAAACGGCATGGTGATCGGTGAGGACGTCTACAACTATCAAAACGAACTGATCTTTCCGAAAGACACAGTGGTGGATGAAAAGGTNATCAAAAAACTGGCACGGCACTCCATCATCTGTGTTCCCATCAAGGAGGACATCGACTTCGCNACCACCCACTTTGAAAAAGTGCGTCTGAGCAAGGAATTTAAAACCTTCCAGCTCACCTACAATAACTGCATGCCCATCTACGCAAAGCTGATGAACCGCTTCGTAGAGACCGGCGTGTGGAAAAGCACCAGCCAGCTTAAGGATATCTACTTAAAGCTCACTGCCTGCGCCGGAAACGGNGAATCCCTTCTGGATTTTCTGTACAATATGCTGCCCAGAGAGGACACCATGACCCATGCCCACTGCTTGAATTCCGCCCTGATCGCCGGTGTTTTCGGCACCTGGTGGGGACTTTCCGAGGAGGATGTGATGGTGCTGATCCAGTGNGGTTTCTTTTATGATATCGGAAAACTCCGGCTTCCTCAGGANCTTTTATGGAAATCNGACAAGCTGACAGACNTGGAATACACCAAATTAAAAACCCACACCATGCTGGGNTACGAACTGTTGAAGGATCAGGCAGAGATCGGCGAACAGGTGATCAAGGCAACCCTCATGCANCACGANCGNTGCGACGGTTCCGGCTACCCCTCCAAACTGCGGGGAGACAAGATCAATATCTTCGCCAAATATATCGCCGTCATAGACGCTTATGAGGCCATGACCTCCATCCGCACTTACAGNCAGTCCCTGCATCCCTTTCANATCATCGAAAACTTCGAACGGGACGGCTACGAGAAATACGACAAGGATATCCTGCAGCCTATCCTCTACCACATAGCNGCCACACAGCTTAACTTTATGGTNCGCTTGAGCAACGATGAGGAGGCCCGCGTCATGAACATCAANAAGGATAACCTTTCCAGACCCCTTTTACAGCGGGAGGATGGCAGTCTCATCGACCTCTCCTCCAAACCGGATCTTACGATAACGGCTATCTATTAAGGATAGCCGCATCCAGAATCCGCTTCGCCACAGGCACGGCATAATCGCCGCCGCTGCCAGCTCCCTCTATGATGATCGTCACGCACACCTGGGGATCTTCCACCGGGGCAAAGCCCGTAAACCAGGCGTGCGAATCTGTCTTGACACTGTTATATTCCGCAGACCCCGTCTTGCCGGCGGCCGTGTAGGAAAGCCCGGAAAGCTTTGTGCCCGTGCCGCTCTCCACCACCTCAGTCATTAATTCCTTCATGATCTGCGATTCCTGTTCGCTCATCAGACGCTTGTAGGTATCCGGAGAATACTGTTTGACCACCGTTTTTTCCTGAGTTTCCACCCGCTCCACCAGATAAGGCTTCATCAGCATGCCATCGTTGGCGATGGCACAGGTGATCATATTCAATTGCAGAGGCGTGATCTGGGTGGTGCCCTGTCCGATGGCTGCCTGCATCACATCAGCGTCCACCGTATCCGCTCCCATGGAAAGCCTGCTTTGATTATAAGAAAAATCCACCTTCAATTCCTGATTGAACAACAGCTCGTCTACCGTATCTCCAAACTTTCTCCGATCCAGCTCCAGTCCAATACTGGCAAAAGCGGAATTACAGGACTTTGCAAACGCCTTCGTAAAATCCTCTCCACCGTGGGAAGTCCCGTGATAACAGTTGATGCGTTCCTCCCCGTGGGTGAAACTGCCGTTGCACTGAAATCTAAACTGACTATATGAGTCAATGTTTTCTCTGATATATTCTAACGCCGTCACGATCTTAAAGGTAGAGCCGGGCGGA
Organism: Lachnospiraceae bacterium; assembly: GCA_014804615.1. GTDB lineage: Bacteria > Bacillota > Clostridia > Lachnospirales > Lachnospiraceae > UBA3282. The sequence goes on along the minus strand of JAAUZL010000018.1, from coordinate 147,735 downwards.
TACAACCCCTGTGTCGCTCTGTTTAACAGCACGCTGCTCTCCTTATCCGAAAGAAGATCATCCCATATTGCCTCGATCTCATTGGGATCAAAGTCCGGCTTCGACACCATAGCCAGTATCCGCCCCGTGGAAGGCTCCGACACAATGACTGCCCCCTTGTAAACTCCCAGCGAATCATATGCGATCTGCTGTAAATCCACATCCAGCGTAGTCACTACGCTGTCCCCCGGATATTTCTGGCCCGCCATATCATTTGCCACCTTCTCGGAAAGGCTGGTATTGGAGTTGATCAGATAGTAGTTAGCCGCCGCCTCTATGCCGAACTTTCCGTTGGAGGCATATCCCACCACATGGGAAAACATGTTGGCATAAGGATACGCTCTGGTCTCCTCCCCCTCCTCATCCGTTTCCGTCATGGCAAGGGCCTGTCCTCCGGAGGCATAGATCGTTCCTCTGCTGTTCTGAGCGATCAAAATCTCCTGTCTTGTATTATAGCTGTTGTTGAGAAGCGTCTGCTTATGGGTCATCGCATAGTGACAGGTATAGCCCATCATCAGGAAAAACAGAGCGACAAAGGCATAAGTTACCGTTAAGATCTGACGGTTACGTTTCTTCTTCGTCCTCTGGCTCTTCTTCTGCGTATACTGCTCTTCGCTTTCTCTCGACTGCATTTTTTCGCTTTTTGTTTTTGGCACGTCTGTCTCCTTCATCCCGCCTGATAATATAGAGTCCCTCTATGATAAAGAACATACTCAGCGTAGTCAGCACCGAACTGCCGCCATAGCTGATAAACGGCAGCGTCACGCCCGTCATGGGAATAAATTTTGTCCCGCCGCCCACTGTCAGAAATACCTGAAAGATATAAGTAACGCCAAGCCCGAATGCGATCAGCCGGTAAAACCGATCCTGGAGCTTCAAGGCGATATTCATGCACATAATAAAGCTGCTGATACAGATCAGAAGCAGACACATGGAAAAGAGGATGCCCAGCTCCTCCGCCACCGCAGAAAACACAAAATCCGCCTCCACCAACGGGATCGCCGTGGGATCACCCCGAAACAGACCAAGCCCGAACCATCCGCCGCTGCTGATTCCGAAAAGAGACTGGGTGACCTGATACCCCGCATCGTCAATACAACTGAACGGATCCCGCCATGCCTGCACCCGCACCTGCACATGGCTGAAAAGCCGGTAAGCCACAACCGCCGCGCCGCAGCCGCCGGCCGCCCCCAGAAACAGATAAATTGCCTTGCCTGTGGCAATAAACGTCATAAGTACAAAGACGATAAAAAAGATCAGCGCACTGCCCAGGTCCTTGGATGCCACCAAAATCAGAACATGAATGCCCGCCAGCACCGCCGTCACCATCACCCGCAGGAAATCCCAGGATTCACTGAATGCGCTGGCCACAAAAAAGACAAACAGGATCTTCACAAACTCTGAGGGCTGAAAGGTAACGCCCGCCAAAGAGTACGAAATCTTGGATCCGTAGGTGACGGAACCTAAGATCAGCACGATCCCCAGCGCCACGATCCCAACCCCCGCATAGATCCATGTCAGACTTTTTAAGAACCTCAGATTGCGGATAAAAAAAGGTATCGCCATACCGATGATGATCGAGGATGTCACGATAAAAAACTGCTTGATCGCACGCTCATAGGAAAGCCTGGTGAGGATCACAAACCCGATGCTTAGGAGCATACACATATTATTGACGATCAGCATATTACCCTTGGGATAGATCATCCGAAAGAGCATGACCGTGGAGAATAACAAAATCTGCTGAAGCACATAAAAAAGCAGATACTCAATCTTGCCCGTCTCAAAACAGATCACCAGAAAGCACGAAAAATGCACCAGAAACATCCACAGATTCTGGCGGATATAGCCGCCCCGCCGCCGCTCCTCATCCGAAAATCGAAATACCAAAAAACATTCCAGCGTATAGCAGGCGATGAACAGGGTGATAAAATATTTAGAAAGCTCTGTGATATACAGCTCCATATAACTCGTTTCCTTTTACTCGACACCTCTCTTACAGTGTCCCGTCGTGTAGTCTGTAAAGGGGTACTCTCCCTTTAATATCTGTTGGCACTGAGAGCCGTTTTCCAGCACAAAATCATAGCGCAGCGCCGATGCACCGATCCTCTCCCGCTCCTTTTTCGCTGTGTGGAGGGAATAAGGCACAGCATTATATATGACATTATAACAGTGTTCGCAATTTAACACCACAGGAAAAAGTACGCCCTGCCGATCCTTTAAGGAAAGCATTCTGCCTTTTTCCTGCCCGGCAAGACAAAAATCCGCCGTCTTTTGCAGGCAGTTTGCCGTGATCATCATGGGAATCCGGCTGTAAGCGATCTGATTCACCTGAAGTCCCAATCTGCGCGCCGCCTTTGTCAGATGAGAGGCCTCTCCCGCATTCAGCTCATAAGGCAGGGTGATCTCCTGACAGGACGTCCGTAAAAAGGCCGCCGCCTCCCCGTTAAAACAATACAGCCCCGCATCCGCGATGATCCTGTCAGTTAGAGAAGTTCCCGCCTCTTTTTCTGCAAGCGCCCACACATAGGACAGACTCTCCAGATTGCGGACAAGAACACCGGAGAACTGCTTCCCATTCTCTCGAAGCAGCATCTCAAGACGTTCCAGATAACGCTCATCCCGCTCCCGCAGAATATAGGGAAGCGCCAGATAATACCGTCCCTGCCCCTGCCTTTCCAAGATAGCAGCTATCCTGTCAGATTCCGCCAGAAGCAGATCACTCTCCAGATAAATACGCCTGCAGTCCGCTTCCGCCACGGCCTCCAGCTGTTCATAGGTGGTAACCAGGCAATCTATGTCTGGCCGCGCCGTACGATGTGTCCCGGACGCATCCTCCTGTGAGCCCAGAGGCGAAACCGGCATAGATATTCTGGCATCTTTTGTTGACTCATTTGGTCGATTTTCTCCATTTCCTTTATGAATATCCTCTGTGGGATCATTGCCACGCTGCGCTGTGATCACCGCCTGTTCCAGACGCTCCACGGCCTCCCGGCGCAACAGATTCAATGCCCGCACCGGCACAAAACCATCCCCTTCCAGACAGATTTCACAGTCTGTCACCGTCAGAAGACTTTCTCCCATCTTACACAGCTGTTTTCTGATATCTGCCTCCGTCAAGGGGGCATTTCTGGCGGGCTGCACAGTTTCCCCTGCAATCTCCACTAATGCCTCGATCCTCTTCTTTCTGTCTGCAGCCGCCTCGCCGGACAGGGGCGCTTGTTCCCTCTGCTCCAGACACATCCTGAGCCGCAGGGGCTCTCCCACCCGCACCATTGCCTGCATCCGGACCGGCATCTTCTCAGGCTCATGGAGATAGTCTGCTCTCACTTGGGCAAGAACCGCCTCGTCGCTGCCCTGATACCCCGGCTTCTCCAGAGTGATCATCTCTCTTCCGTTGTGCCGCTCATAATACCCGGTCTGGATCTCACTGCGGATATAAAGTCCGCGAAGCCTGTCCATGTCAGCGGGATCCACACGGTACCCTGCCGTTCCTTTCTGATAATAGAGATCAATGTACTTCCGGTAGATTGCCGTGACACCCGCCGCATATTCCGGCCGTTTCATACGTCCCTCGATCTTAAAGGAATCGATCCCGGCATCGATCAGCGCCGGCAGATACTCCAGCGTACACATATCTTTCAGACTCAAAGGATATCCCTCTCCTGAAATCCTCTTTTTCCCGTCATAGATCTCGTAAGGCAGACGACAGGGCTGGGCACAACGCCCTCTGTTGCCGCTCCTGCCTCCCAACATACTGCTAAAAAGGCACTGTCCGGAATAACAATAGCACATGGCTCCGTGAATAAAACACTCCACCGCCATGCCGGTCTGGTCCTTGATCTGACGCACCTCCTCCAGAGAAAGCTCTCTGGCAGGCACGATACGCACCGCGCCGTGCTCCTGTAAAAAAGCTGCGCCGCGCCTCCCCGTCACCGTCATCTGGGTACTGCCGTGCAGAGGCAGATTCGGAAAATGCTCCTTTATATAACGAAACACGCCCAGATCCTGTACGATCACACCGTCCAGCCCCGCCTCATAAAAGGGCGCAAGATATTCGTAGAGTCCGGAAAGTTCCCTCTCTTTTAAGAGGGTATTCACCGTCAGGTATATTTTCCTGCCATAAAAATGGGCAATATGAAGCGCTCGGCAGATCTGTTCCGTATCCAGATTTTCCGCATATGCCCGGGCGCCAAAACGATCGCCGCCCAGATACACCGCATCCGCTCCGGCATTCAGCGCTCCCAAAAAGGCCTCATAGCTGCCGGCCGGCGCCAGCAGTTCCACAAACTTACTCATAATTATCGCTCCGAACTAAATCCGAAAAAAGCCAGGCCCTTTGAGCCTGGCTTCCTGTTTATTTTTTCCGTTCTTTTAATTCTGTTTCCATGCGGACGATCTGTTTCGCATTTTCATTCGCCTGGTCCTGCAGCTCCTGCACTTTTTTCTCAGTCGCTTCCAGTTTCATCTGCGAAGCGATCAGGTCATGCTTTAATTCATATACCTCATCGTTTTTATTCTTCAGATCCTCTTCCAAAATGCTGATCTGCTTCTTGGCCTTAAAGTAGTCATCCGCTATGTTTAACTGTAACAGCACATTCTGTATATCCATCGGTTGTCTTTTAAAGCTGTCATTTCCGTTATACTCAGCTATCTTATTGTTAATGTAGGAAGCCACTTTCTGCAGGTACTCTTCACTTTCATTCCCGCTCAGCGTAAAAACCTTACCGGCGATGATCACTTCCGTATCTGTTTTGATTGCCATGAACGCCTCTCCCTTACCGTGCATTACAGTACCACAATTTTATTATATCTGTCTCAAGAGGGAATTTCAAGCCCAAAATGCCGATAGGCCAGATCCGTGACCATTCTTCCTCTGGGCGTGCGGTTGAGCAGACCGTTCTGGATCAGATAAGGCTCGTACACATCCTCTATCGTTCCGGCATCCTCTCCAATGGCCGCCGCCAGCGTCTCAAGCCCCACAGGACCGCCCTTAAACTTTTCTATCATGGTGCCCAGGATGTTCCGATCCACATGATCCAGACCCAGCCGGTCCACATCCATCAGATCCAGCGCCGTCCTGGCTACCTCCTCCGTGATCGCCCCGTCATACTTTACCTGAGCGAAATCCCTCACACGCTTTAGAATACGGTTAGCCAGCCGTGGCGTTCCGCGGCTTCTTCTTGCCAGCTCCACCGCACCCTTCTCGTCGATCTCCACGCCAAGCTTTCCCGCTGACTGTCTTATGATGACCGTAAGCTCCTCCACCGTGTAAAATTCCAGCCGATGGATCATCCCGAAACGGTCACGCAGGGGCGCTGTGAGCAGTCCTGCCCTAGTGGTGGCACCCACCAGCGTAAAATGCGGCAGATCCAGACGAATGGACCGGGCCGTAGCCCCTTTGCCGATCATGATATCAATGGCATAATCCTCCATGGCGGGATACAAAACCTCCTCCACCTGGCGATTTAGCCTGTGGATCTCGTCCACAAAGAGAAGATCTCCCTCCTGCAGATTGTTTAAGATCGCTGCCATCTCTCCCGGCTTTTCAATAGCCGGGCCGCTGGTGACCTTCATGTGCACCCCCATCTCGTTGGCGATGATACCGGCGAGGGTCGTCTTGCCAAGTCCGGGCGGACCGTAAAAAAGAACATGATCTAACGCGTCACCGCGCTGTTTCGCCGCTTCTATATATATCTTGAGGTTGTCCTTTACCTTTTCTTGACCAATATAGTCAACAAGTCTCTGCGGCCGCAGAGACCCCTCAATCTTGATATCTTCCTCTATGAAATTCGTCTCGATCATTCTGTTTGCCATACTGTTTCCTCTGAAAAAAGAATACCATCTTCCCGTCCGCTTCGCAAGCCGCCCCGCAAATAATCTCTTTTCTCCCTTGTCAATCCTCCCGATTCATTATAAGATAATACTCACACAGTTCTTTTCTGATATGACCACTCATAATAATAAGAAGTCATAAGAACAGAAGCCGAAAAGGAGGATGACCGTTTGCAGACAAGAAATGTTTTACGCGGTAAACTGATGGAAAAATTGCGGGAGGCGCTGGTTGCCGTGCTTCCGATCATCATCATCGTGCTGATCCTCTGTTTTTCCATTGCACCGATCTCCACCAGCATCCTGTTATGCTTTCTGATCGGCGCCGTTTTGCTGATCCTGGGGATGATGTTTTTCACCCTGGGGGCAGAGCTTGCCATGACGCCCATGGGAGAAAAGGTGGGCACCTGCATGACAAAGAGCAAAAAGCTTCTCGTTGTCATCTCCCTGTCCTTTCTGCTGGGCTTTATCATCACCGTCTCCGAACCGGATCTTCAGGTGCTTGCGGGACAGGTACCCTCTGTGCCAAACATTGTCCTGATCGCGGCTGTCGCCTGCGGCGTCGGTCTGTTTTTGGTGCTTGCTCTGCTGCGTATGCTGTTTCGCATTCCCCTCACGCCTCTGCTTCTGTTGTTTTATCTTGTCGCCTTTTTGTTGACACCCTTTGTACCGGATACCTTTTTGAGCGTTGCCTTTGATTCCGGCGGTGTGACTACCGGTCCTATGACGGTGCCCTTTATTATGGCTCTGGGTGTGGGTGTGGCTGCCATCCGTAATGACCGCCAAGCCGCAAACGACAGCTTCGGCCTGGTGGCCTTGTGTTCCATCGGCCCCATCCTGTCCGTGCTGATCCTGGGGATGATCTACCATCCCACTGAGAGCAGCTATGTACCGCCCGTGATTCCCGCTGTAGAAAATTCCGTGGAGCTGTGGGCTCTGTTCCACAGTGGTTTCCCCACCTATATCGCGGAGATCGCCACCTCGCTCTTCCCCATTGTCCTCTTTTTTGGTATCTTTCAGATTGCAGTGTTAAAACTCCAAAAAAGAACGCTCACAAAAATGATCATCGGACTGGTCTACACCTACATCGGTCTGGTTCTGTTCATGACCGGCGTAAATGTCGGTTTTATGCCCGCCGGAAACTATCTTGGGCAGATGCTTGGCAGCTCCGGGCACCCTTGGATCCTCATTCCCATCGCCATGGTCATGGGATTCTTCATTGTAAAAGCGGAGCCTGCCGTCTATGTGTTAAACAAGCAGGTGGAGGAGATCACCGACGGCGCGATCTCAGCCGGTGCCATGGGGACTTGTCTCTCCCTCGGCGTAGCCATCTCCCTTGGCATTGCCATGCTCCGGGTGCTCACCGGCATATCCGTCATGTGGTTTTTGATCCCCGGCTATGCCTTTGCTCTTGGTATTTCCTTTTTCGTCCCCAAGCTCTATACCGCCATCGCATTTGACTCAGGCGGCGTGGCTTCCGGTCCCATGACCGCGGCTTTTCTGCTCCCGCTGGCTCAAGGTGCCTGCGGCGCAGTCGGCGGCAGCATTGTAAAAGACGCTTTCGGCATCGTCGCCATGGTAGCGATGACGCCGCTTATCACCATACAGCTTCTCGGCCTCCTCTCCCAGCGCCATAAGGCAGACAGCAGAGATCGTCGTCTGGCGCCACAGACTGCCGGATTTACCCCGGATGCCCTGTCTGTTGCAGAGGACAATATGATCATAGAGCTGTAGACAAGCAGAAACGGAGGATTCTCTATGAGTGAACTATATCTGATGACGGCGATCATCACNAGGGACCGNACAAAAAATTTTGCNGCTTTTTATGACAGATACGGCGTTTCCGTCAATTTCATCACGCTGGGAAACGGAACTGCCGGCAATGANATCNTGGACTACTTCGGGCTGGACGGCACGGAAAAAGCCGTCATCTTCTCTGTCGTCAAGAAAGAAACCTGGAAACAGATCAAGACCGGCCTGCAAAAGGAAATGCAGATCGATATTCCCGGCACGGGAATCGCGTTTATTATTCCCTTAAGCAGCATCGGCGGTCTCAAGCAGCTCCATTTCCTGACAGGNAGTCAATCGTATGANAAAAGGGAGGAATCGGTTTTGAAAGACACCAAATACGAGCTTTTANTCATCATCGCCAATCAGGGCTATACNGAAAAGATCATGGATGCCGCNCGCAAAATGAATGCGGGCGGCGGCACNGTCATCCACGCCAAAGGCACCGGNATGGAGAGCGCCGATAAATTTCTGGGCGTCACCCTCGCATCCGAAAAGGAGATCATCTTCATCGTNGTCAAAAAAGAACAAAAAAATGCCATCATGCAGGCCGTCATGGACGAGGCCGGCCTCTCCTCTCCTGCGAAATCCGTGGTNTTTTCCCTGCCNGTGACNGAGACNGCCGGNATGCGGCTTNTGGANGCATACGANGCGGAGGAAGAAGAGACGNCCTGATCATTTTACTCTTTTATACGAGCCATCTCCTCCCTCTGGTACTGCAGATGATNAAGTCTGTAATACTGCCCTTTTTTCTCCAACAGNTCCTGGTGGTTCCCCTGCTCGATGATCCTGCCNTGNGAAAGCACGATAATATTGTCTGCGTGCTGGATCGTGGAAAGCCGGTGGGCCACCATCAGCATCGTGCCGATATTCTGCATCTTTTCCAACGAATCCTGTATCAAAATCTCNGTTTCCGTATCAATGTTTGCCGTGGCCTCATCCAGGATCATGACCGCCGGCNTATGGACAATGGTTCTGGCAAAGGATAAAAGCTGTCTCTGTCCNGCNGAAAAATTATTGCCNCTCTCCCNCACTTCCTCATCCANTCCNCGCTCCAGNTTATCAATAAAATGATCTGCATTCACATAANGNCAGGCTTCCCGGATCTCCTGATCNGANATATTCTCCGCCCGCAGNACGATNTTGCTCCGGATCGTCCCNGAAAANAGAAAGACATCCTGCAGCATCTGTCCNAAATGCCGGCGCAGGGAANCTGTCTTGATCTTCCGTATATCNATCCCGTCTATGAGNATNTCTCCCCGCTGAAACTCNTAATTTCTGCAGAGCAGAGANAGTATNGTNGTCTTGCCGGAACCGGTGGANCCCACAAAGGCNACTGTCTCCTTNGGATTNACATGAAANGANACNCCCTTTAACACCCANTCTCCNTCCACATAGGCAAACCACACATCCTTAAANTCNATNTCTCCTCTCACNNNTTCCAGNTCCACAGCNTCCGGCGCATCCTGTATGACCGGCTCCAGATCCATGATCGTAAAAACNTTTTCCGCCGAGGCAANAGCCGANTGCAGCCAGTTGAACTGCTCNGCCAGANTCTGGATCGGNTTAAAAAATTTCATAATATACATATAAAAGGATACCAGTGTGCCGCTNGTNATCACCTGCCCCATAAAAGCCNGATCCGTCAGATAACCTCTGCCGCCCAGATATANAAGACAAAGCACAGANCTGACNTAAAGCATATATACCAGCGGCCTGAAAATACCNAATACAAATATCTGCTCCTGCTTCGCTCTCCCCAGNGCATTNCTTTTCTCCCGGAAATCCTGCATCTTCGCCTCCTCACGATTAAAAATCTGAGTAATCTTGATACCGGAAAGATTNTCGGAGAGATAAGTGTTNATNTCTGTNGTCCNNTCCTTCACCTTNCTGTAAGCCCGTCTGGAAAATTTNCGGAANATAACNGTAAACAAAACNATAAACGGCACAAANCACAGGATCATAAGCGTCAGCTCGTAATTNAGCAAAAGCATCGCCGCAAACACACCGACNATCACAAAAACATTCTTGACNAGATTCACCAGAAGATTGGTGAACATCATGGANATNGCGTTTGTATCGTTGGTGACGCGNGTAACAAGCTTTCCCACCGGAATCGCATTCANCTGTTCATGGGAAAGTTNNTCAATCTTTACAAACAAGTCCTCNCGCANAACTGAGATAATTCTCTGCCCCGTCTTTTGTAANACNACNGCCTGNACATAACTGCAGANCATGGACACGAGNAGAATAGCCACNTAGACCGCTACCGCCCTNTAAATCTGCCNCATAGCGAAATCNCCGGCAACCANCTCCTCGATCCACCCGATAATGAGCGGCGAAATCATATCATAAGCGATAGAAAAAAGCATCACGGCGCCCACCAGCAAAAACTGCCGCCAGTAAGGTTTTGCATACTGCATCAGACGGCTCATAATCTCTTTGTCGCCCATCTGCCGTTCAAAACCCATGGACTGTTTCTTATCTTTTACACAAAGATACGCAGTAAGAAGAACAACGGCGAACACACCGACAATCGCTCCCACTACGATAAGCGGATAGTACTCATACATCTGTCTCACCTCCCGCTTCCTCCTCCATGCGCTGCAAATCAACCATTCTCCGGTAATCTTCACAATTCTCGCACAGGCTTTCATGACTGCCAACTGCACAGACTTTTCCCTCGTCAATATAAATGATCTTATCCATATGCTCCACCGTGGAAATGCGATGGGCAATCAGAATCGTCGTCTTACCCTTCCTCTCCTCCAACAGATTTTTTAAAATGATCTTTTCGGTTTTCATGTCTACCGCAGAGACGGAGTCGTCCAATATCAATATGGCCGAGTCCTTGAGAAGCGCTCTTGCAATAGATATCCTCTGCTTTTGCCCGCCGGAGACTGTCACTCCCCGCTCACCAAGAATCGTTCGGTAGCCCGCCGTAAAATCCATGATATCGTCATGCACATCAGAAAGCTTCGCCACATGTTCCACAAGAGCATCTTCCGCCTCATCCACCGCAAAAGAAATGTTGTTTTCAATCGTGTCGGAGAACAGGAAATTATCCTGCGGTACATAGGCACATCCTTCCCGCACGGAATGGATCGATACCGTATTCACATCATGCCCGTCGATGAAGAGCGTGCCGTCCGGCACATTGTAGGCGCGCAGAATCAAATCCACCAGAATCGTTTTCCCGGAGCCGGTTCTTCCCACCACGCCTACGCTCTCCCCGGCATAAATGGTGAAGGAAACGTCCCGAAGAGCGTCTGCCTCCCCGTCCGGATAGCAGAAAGAAAGATGCCGGAACTCTATCTTACCTTTCATATTCGTCAGATCTTTCACACCTGCCCGGTCTTTCACCGTAATTTCCGCTTCCAGCAGTTCCCCTATCCGGTTCAGGGAAGCCTTCCCTCTGGAAGTCTTCTCAATCAGCATAGATACTGCCATAACGGGCCATATGATAGAATCAAAATAGACAATATACTCCACAAGCCGCCCGGCGTCAAACCTGCCGCAATAAACCAGATACCCGCCATAACCCAATATGACACAGATCACAGACTCCACAAGCAAAGTGGTGAGAATATTAAGAAGTGTGGAAATCCGGGTATAAGCCACATTTACCTCCTCATTTTCCACATTTAGTTTACAAAATTCTTTCAGTTCCAGATATTCTTTTACAAAAGCCTTGACGACCGCAATTCCCGAAAAATTCTCCTGAGAAAAATCAGACAGTTTGGAAAACGCCTCCTGACGAATTTCCCATTTAGCTTTCATGGCTCTAAACAACACTGTTCCTATCAGAAACAAAAGCGCCATGGGAATCATGGATAATCCTGTCAGAACCCTGTCCATCTTCCACATCTTATAAAATGCCAAAAGTCCGAGAAGCAGCGCGTCACAAAAGAACAATATGCCGTCCCCGAAGCATTCCTGTATGGTGTCCAGATCATTGGTGAACAAACTCATTAGATTCCCCACTTTGTTGATCTGAAAGTAATCCTGTGAAAGATTCTTGCAGTGATCAAACATCCGATTCCGCAGATCGGTCTCCACTCTGATCGCCGCCCCGTAGAAACAGACACGCCACAAAAAACGCCCCACCACCATGACTAATACTACAACGATCAACCGCAGACAGACCTCATCCAAAAGCACCTCCATTGTAAAAGGCACGAGTTTTCCGTCTATCTCAACAAGCCCGCCGTTCATGCCGTTCACCACAATACGGTACAACTCCGGCAAAATCAATTGAAAATAGTCCACGAAAATAAGAGCTGCAATGCCGATAAGCAGCAGCGGCCCATATTTCCTGTAGTAACGGTTAATATGCTTCCCAAAAATCACAATATTCTCCCCATCCGTCCGCTCCGGCGGACGCCGTTCCTTTCTCTGCTAAAACATATGCTTGAGGGCAAGCTTCAAAATACTCTCCGAGGTGGCGTCCTCGCCCACTTCCACCCTTTTCACCGCCGCAGTGGCATCGGATGCCGAATACCCCAGCGCCACAAGCGCCTCTATGGCCTCCCGCTTCATCAGATTGTCACCGCTTCCGGAAGCTGCCGCCTGTCCTGCCGCATCTGCCGGCGAACCGATACCGCGCAGCGTATCCTCCAGAGAAATCTTATCTCGCAGATCCAGGATCACCCGTTCCGCAGTCTTCGCCCCGATCCCCGGTGCTTTGGCAATCGCTTTCGCATCCGCCGCCATCACGGCAAACCGCAGGGCATCTGCACTCATCACCGACAAAATCGCCAATCCGCCCTTTGGCCCGATTCCACTCACCGTGATCAGTTTCTTAAAGATCTCCAGATCGTCACGGGTCAAAAATCCATAGAGCGAAAAGGCGTCCTCCCGCACCAGCGTATAAGTATAAATCTTAACCTCGCTGCCGATGCCCGGCAGAAGATCCACTGTGGTACCGGATACCTTTATGTTATAGCCAATCCCGCCGGTCTCCACGATCACGGCATCCTCCGTGATCTCCTCAAGCGTTCCTTTAATGTATGCATACATCACACTCTTTCCCTTCGTCCATTATATATATTTATTTTATTCTCCATTCCGCCCGATACGCTGCAGATAGGGGCGCAGTTCCATCCCCACGAGTCCGAGTATGGCTCCCGTCACCGTACCTGCTATGATCAAAAAGGGGACATAATAAGCAACCGCAAAAGTCTCCACCACCAGCATCGCCACCAGAATCTGTCCGATATTGTGAAACACGCCCCCCAGTATGCTCACTCCCACCATGGAGAATCGTTTCGTCCTTCTGCCCAAAAGCATGACAAGAAAACTGAATGCTGCCCCCGCAAGCGCGTACAAAATGGCATAGAGATTGCTGAACAGAAAGCCTGACAGAACGATCCGCAGACCGTTCACCAACAGCGCCTCCCGCGCCCCGTTTCCCGTCTCATCATACAACAGCAGCAGCACGATCAAATTGGGCAGTCCCAGTTTGATCCCCGGTATGCCAAAAGAAAACGGGATCAGAGATTCCACATAGGACAGAATCAATGCCAGCGCCAGGAACAATCCGAGTTCAGCCGTCCGCCTCATGTTCATACCTCCCCTCATTCCGGAGATGCTTGCCAACGCGCTCTGCCTTTACCATACTATCCAGTGTCTCTGCTTCCGTCCCGCCCAGAATTTCCACCACAAGCTTGTGGGGCAGACAGATAATGCTCTCTCCTCCGCTTCTGATAGAAATGTGATGCACGCAAATCTGGTCAGGACAGTCTGCAGCCTCTATGGAAACGCCAGACTCAGCGACGGAAAGGAGATTATAGCTGCTCTCTGCCGGAACTGCTGAAGCCAGATCAGGCCTTACTTCATACCAGGTACAGGAAACACCCTCCTCCGTATAGAGAAGCAGACAATAGCGAACTCTTTGCGATGCCGCATCCTTCTTTTCGTCCCTCTCAACGTCCCGCAGACTGCTCTGAGCAATCACTTCCCCGTCACAGGTAAGCCGGAGCATTCCGCCTTCTCTCCTTCCAACAGCATGCCATACCGCAAAGACTGCCGCCAGCAAGAGACAGAGCAGGAGTAAAACGGCATCCGCCCTCGTCATATACTGTTTTTGTTCCGTTTTTTTGCGCATATTGATATATTACCACAGCCGAACATATGTTTCAAGCCATACGTTTCATATTCCGCTCCGGCAGACATTTCGCTTAATTCTGCTGCAACACATCAGAAATCGTTTCCAGCCGTCTGCAGTCACGCGGAAGGCCGCCTGCGATTTCAGGGGATTGTGCCGTATGGATGTACATGCTGGCAAGACCGCTGTTATGAGCACCCCAGGCGTCAGCCTGCCAGTCGTTCCCGATCATCACGGAAACTTTCGGATCCAGGCCGTGCTTTTCTAAGAGCGCGCCGTAAAACAGAGGGGAAGGTTTCTTAAACCCGATGTCCGAGGAGATCATCACATCATCAAACAGGTCGTAAATTCCCAGAGATCGCAGTTCCGGTTCCGTGAACAGCCGCTGTGCGTTTGAGAGAAGATAAATCCTTTTCCCCTGGCGGTGCAGTTCCTTTAACAGCAGTTCTGCCCCCTCATAGAGGCGGAAGTAATGTAAGGAGACAGCACGGAACAGCAATGCAAAGTCTGCAAGCATTTGAGGTGTCTGCTCCACCCCCTTTTCCTGATACAGCCGGGAGAAGACCTGCGACAGATCCACCTCGATCTGATCCGGTGTCAGCTCCGGGATCAAAGACTTGTTCTTTTCATATTGTTTCCGGCACAAATCACTGATCAGGCTCCTATACCGCTTTCGCAGTTCCGCCGCAGAATACGAAGCCCCCTGCAGCGTCATATAGCCAGCCATATATTTCCATAATGAGGCTTTGCTTTCATTGGTATGGATATCCACCAGGGTACCGTATAAGTCAAAGATATAATTATCATACATAGTTCATGCTCCTTATGTCCAATATTTTTTTCATACACCTATCTGCCGCCCCCGCATAAGATAAAGCATAAACAACATTTGGAGGACACTAACATGAGCGATCTTACAGCAACTCACTGCGGATGCAACAATACCAGCAATAACAGCAACAATGGTTGCGGTTGTGGTTCCTGGATCTGGATCCTGATTCTTCTGTCCGTTTTGGGCAACAACGGTGACGGTTGCGGCTGTGGCGGCAACAATGGTTTATTCGGCAACAGCCTCTTCGGTGGCGACAACAACAATAGCTGCTGCTCCCTGATCTGGATTCTGCTTCTTTTATCCAGCTGCTGCAACAACTAACCCCTAAAGTTTTATCTATTCATCACATCTTTCACACACATCCGGAAAATAGGCTCCGGCTCCGATCGGAGCCTATTTTCCACTCAAGTGTCATATACTGTTAGAAAAACAGGGCATCAGAAAGGCATATCTTATGGCAGAAAAAAAGGAAGACGCGTCCAATGTTATGACATTTGATGCCTTATACACCACCAATCAGATCCAGAAGCTCAAGGTTCTTCTCCCCTACATAGAACCCTCTATGCAAAAGCATCTGGCAATCTACATCAAATATATGGAGTTTCAATATACACTGAACTATGTGAAAAGACACCCCGTTACCCTGAGCGGATGCAGCCTGTCACAGCCTCCGAAACCGGATTTTCGCAAAATCTGCAAGGAGCTGTGCCTCTACTCCACCCCGAAGGAGATAAGGCAGCTGGAACAGATGCAGAACATCCTGCAGACCATGGAGACCGTACAGGAAATGTCACAAACCATGAACGCCATGCAGGAGATTTTCCCTGATCTTTCCATGGATGGCATGACCGGCTTCCCGGACCTTGGATTTTCACAGACAGACAGCGATGAAACGCCCTCGCAGACATCTGCGCCTTCCGCCTCTCCTGTCCTTTCCATGATGATGAACATGCTCACCCCCGAGCAGAGAGAAATGTATGAAATGTTTGAACGATCGTCGCAAACCGGCGACGATCCCGGAAACGGAGGTTCCCATGAACAATGAATGGATGAATGATCCTGCCCTCGCGGATATCGACAAACCCAAGCTGGAATTTTTACAGGCTCTCGTGTTTGAAAGCCGCAGCGTAAAAAAGGAACAGATGCTCCCCTTCCTGATGGCTGTCGCTAAAAAGGGACAGGAAAATCATATCACGTTTTCCGATGCAGAGATTGACACCATCGTCTCTGTGATCAAAGAAAGCGCTACCCCAGAGGAAACTGCCACAATCGACAAACTGATGAGGCTTCGCAAAAGCAGAGGGTGATGCAATGCACGCACCACCCTTTATTCTTTATCGCATATAAACTCACACTTAAAATATTATTTCTGCACGATATTCACAAGTCTGCCGGGCACATAGATTTCTTTCACAATGCTGCCGGTCAGTTTATCCGCGATCGTCTCCTTGGCNTTTGCGATCACCTCATCCTTGGGATCGTCCTTACCGATGTTTAACACGCCTCTGTTTTTNCCGTTGATCTGCACNACGATCTCCACGGTAGANTCTACCGTCTTGGCCTCCTCATATTCCGGCCANNTGGTCTGNTATACTCTGCCCTCAAAGCCCACCGCCTGCCANAGNTCCTCNGTGATATGAGGCGCAACNGGATTGAGCAGAGTGATCAGNGTCTTAAACTCTNCCTTNGTCACCGCNTTTTTCTTATAAAACTCGTTGACAAGAGTCATCATCGCCGCNATNGCCGTATTGTATTTNAGATTNTCAAAATCCANNCTNACNTTCTTGATGGTCTGGTGCATCTTGATNTCCATATCTGCGGAATATCCCTCATCGTCTGTGAGNATATCCTGCAGCTTCCACACNCTCTCCAGGAATCTGCGGCAGCCNTTCACGCCNTCCTCGCTCCAGCCTGCGCTCANCTCNAAAGCGCCGATGAACATTTCATAAGTNCGCAGNGTATCCGCGCCGTANTCCGTCACNATATCNTCNGGATTCACCACATTNCCCAAGGANTTGGACATCTTNACCACNGGGTGATCCGCCATCTCGCCNTATTTTTCCTTCANNGCCTCTCTTGCCGCCTTNTCNCTGCCGTGCTCCTTNANNAGNGCCTCCTGCTCCTTNGCNGGCAGATTGGANAANCAGTGCGGATTCAANCCCANNATCATNCCGTGGGANGTTCTCTTCGCATAAGGCTCCGGACANGGCACTACCTTCTCNTCNTAGAGGAANTTNTGCCANAACCGGGAATACANCAGATGCAGCGTGGTGTGNTCCATNCCNCCNTTGTACCAGTCNACCGGCATCCAGTAATCNANCGCTTCCTTACTCGCCAGCGCATTNTCATTCTTCGGATCNGTGTAGCGCAGGAAGTACCAGGAAGATCCCGCCCACTGCGGCATAGTGTCAGTCTCCCGCTTGGCAGGNCCGCCACAGCAGGGACANGTAGTATTGACCCAATCNGTCATTGCCGCCAGAGGNGANTCNCCGTTATCGGTGGGCATATANCTCTCCACNTCGGGAAGCTCCAGAGGCAGTTCGCTCTCATCAANNGGCACATAGCCNCANTTNTCACAGATCACGATCGGAATNGGNTCTCCCCAGTAACGCTGTCTGGAGAAGACCCAGTCACGCAGCTTAAAGTTNGTCTTGGCACANCCAACACCCTTNTCCTCNAGNAANGCGATCATCTTTTCNTTTGCCTCNGCCACATTGAGCCCGTTCAGGAANTCAGAATTGACAAGTTTNCCCTCAGCCACATCTGTGTAAACTTCNTCCTGCACGTCNCTGCCGCCTGCNACGACCTCGATAATAGGCAGGTCNAACTTCTTNGCNAAATCCCAGTCTCTCTCATCATGAGCCGGCACCGCCATNATNGCGCCNGTACCNTANCTCATCAGNACATAATCAGAAATATAGATCGGAATTTCTTTGTCATTCACCGGATTGACAGCTGTCATGCCNTTGATACGCACACCNGTCTTCTCCTTNGCCAGCTCCGCNCGCTCAAANTCNGACTTTCTGGCNGCCTGTTCNCGGTANGCNCAGATTTCNTCCCAGTTCTTTAACTCNTCCTTATATTTGTCAATGATCGGATGCTCCGGAGACACTACCATNTAGGTCGCACCNAATAAAGTNTCGCAGCGTGTCGTATAGATGCGGAGTTTATCCTCCTTGNCNTTGATAGAGAAATCCACCTCGGCNCCCGTGGATTTNCCGATCCAGTTCTTCTGNGANACCTTGACGCGNTCCACATAATCCACNGTGTCNAGNCCCTCGATCAGCTTGTCGGCNTACTCTGTGATCTTNANCATCCACTGGCTCTTNACCTTGCGGACNACCTCNGCACCACAGCGCTCGCACACNCCGTTGACCACTTCCTCGTTGGCAAGCCCCACTTTACAGGAGGTNCACCAGTTGATGGGCATCTCCGACTTATAGGCAAGCCCCGCCTTAAACANNTTCAGAAAGATCCACTGCGTCCACTTATAGTAACCNACGTCNGTNGTATTGACTTCCCGCTCCCAGTCAAAGGAATACCCCAGCGANTGAAGCTGGCCCTTAAAGCGATCCACATTGTTCTTGGTCACGATCCTGGGNTGAATGTGGTTCTTGATCGCGTANTTNTCNGTAGGAAGGCCGAAGGCATCCCATCCCATGGGATAAAGCACATTATATCCCTGCATTCTCCTCTTTCTCGCCACAATATCAAGTGCCGTGTAAGGACGCGGATGTCCCACATGCAGTCCCTGCCCCGAAGGATACGGGAACTCCACCAGCGCGTAGTATTTCGGTCTGGAATAATCCTCCGAAGTCTGGAATGCTCTCTCATCNTCCCAGATCTTCTGCCATTTTGTCTCCACT
The DNA here is from genome assembly GCA_014804615.1 of Lachnospiraceae bacterium. Classification (GTDB taxonomy): domain Bacteria; phylum Bacillota; class Clostridia; order Lachnospirales; family Lachnospiraceae; genus UBA3282. The sequence continues at coordinate 129,272 of JAAUZL010000018.1, read as the reverse complement.
TCTCTGTGATTGTACAATTCTGCCATCTTGCCCTCCATACCTTTCCCGCCGCATATGTACGGCTATATCTTACCGCAATCCCGGTCGGNAAATGCCTGATCCGACCGCAGTTTTAACGATTTTTCTCATACTCTTCTAATTTTATTATACTTAGAAGATTTGTCAACTCTTTTTNCTTTTTTTCGCAATACAGGGTCATTGATTTCTCATTTTTGGAAGCGTATAATNAAAAACAGATAACANACGNAACAAAATTTTATTAAGGTGAGGAGGCCTGCTTCATGAAAATAAAGGTACGACGATTCAGTATTCGATGGAANATCCTGATTCCGTCAACGATTTCGATCATTGTCATGTGCGCTGTCATAGGGTTAAATTCCTATAACCGCATCAAGACCGGTATGATCCAGTTAGGTGTAGAGGAAGCCCAGATGGCTGCTTCCATTGCCGGATTTGTACTAAACGGCGACACTCTTTCCCAAGTCGGAACNGGTTATGAAANNACGGAAGAATACCAAAATAACCTGACCTCTCTCAGGGAAATTCAGGACCTCTGCGGCATTGCCTATCTGTATACCCTGCATACGGACGATAATACCCGTCTCTACTACGGTATCGACACAGACGACAGCGGCAGTCAGAACATGCCCGGCGATGCGTTTGACGGNGAATATNCAGAATTTTCAAGTGTATTTGCAGGACANAGCTATGTNCAGGACTACATAGACGAAACNGNGGACGGAAGNCTGATCTCCGCCTATCTTCCTATAAAGAACAGTTCCGGCACNGTGGTNGCCATACTCGGCTGTGACTATGATGCATCCTATGTGGTCGGCCGGATCGAAGGCGCACGCAACAGTATCTTCCAGATTTCCGGCGTCTGTCTTGTCCTGGCTCTTATTATCATNAATCTNATCGTAAACCGTATTATGAGGAGTATGAACAAGGTTGANCGCAAAATTTACGATCTGGTGCACAGTGAGGGNGACNTGACACAAAAACTGGATATCNCTTCCGGTGATGAACTGGAGCTGATNGCNGAGAATGTCAATAAGCTGCTCGAACATATCCGGGAGATCATGCTGAACATCTCCTCCAACTCCACACAATTGAACACATCTGCCGGAACGATCGCAGACAGCCTGATCAGCGCAAAGGACAACATATCAGATGTCTCCGCCACCATGGAGGAAATGAGCGCCGCCATGGAAGAAACCAGCGCATCTCTGTATCAGGTAGATGAATCTGTCATGCATATCACGGAGACCATCGGAAACATTTCCGCAAAAGCATCCTCCGAACGGGATTCCGCCGCGGAGATCATGAAAAAGGTACAGGCGATTTATGAATCTGCGGAAACGGACAGAACTATAGCGTCACAACAAGCCGCTGAAATGTCAAAAAATATGAACGAGCGCATCGAACGCTCCAAGGCTGTAGAGCAGATCGACACGCTGACAACGGAAATCATCAATATTACCGACCAAACCAGTCTCCTTGCCCTGAATGCCAGCATCGAGGCCGCAAGAGCCGGTGAAGCCGGAAAGGGCTTTGCCGTCGTAGCCAGTGAAATCGGTTCGCTTGCGGATAACTCTGCCCGGGCTGCCGAGGGTATTCAGAAGGTCAGTCAGGAAGTAATCCACGCCGTAAATGAACTGGCCAGTGAGTCGGAACAGATGATTCACTTTATGAATGAAACTGCTATGGCCGGATACGAAAGACTGCTTGACAACAGCCAGAATTATAAAAACGATGTGGGCCATTTGAGCGAAACCATGAATGATTTTGCTGATGAAAGCATGCGTCTTAATGACAATATCGACAGCATCAAGGAGTCTGTAGATGCTGTCAACATCGCTGTTGAAGAAAGCGCCAAAGGCGTTGTCGACGTCACAACGATGGCCTCCGAGATGGCTGTGAGCATGGAAAATATTCAGAATGAAGCCGAGGGCAACAGAGAAATTGCCGGTCAGCTTGAAACAGAGGTCGGAAAATTTAAATTGTAATTTGCATCAAGGAGAGAACATTATGCGGCACACAAAAAATTGGCTTGCGGCACTGCTTGCGGCGGCAATAGTAATCAGCGACTGCGGTGGTATGACGGTTCTGGCGACAGAGGCTGCCATCGCAACAGAAACCTCGATTTCCGAAAATACTGTCGGAATTTCTGATGAACTTACTTCAGAAGACGAGACACGAGAAAGTGAGGATACGGATGTTATATCATTAGAGCCTTCTGAGGATACGGAGAATATCGAGGCCGATTCTGCATCAGATACAGCAGAATTGCCTGCCCTGCATATCGGACAGATCAAAAAAGGGAAAGAACTGCCCGATGCAGATGACACACAGTTCAAATATGATCTGCCGGTTTCTTTTGCATTGTCAGACCGGATCGTGTTGTTTGTCAATTACAACCTGAATGCGATACCGGAAGAAAACGGCGCGCTTGTCTGGAGCATTCTCCGCGGTGAAAAAGGAATGACACCGGGCAGTACCAGCCTTATCGAGGAAGACGACGACTGGACAGATTTTGAAACAGTCTCCTCCTCTCCTTGCTTTACACTGACAGAAAATAAAGATAAAAAGAGCGATTACTACCAGACGGCTGAGCTTGCGCTCAAAGATACCGCAGATGGCGATGCAGAAGCTTACAACTATTATATCCGCGCTGCGTATTATATAGATACAGAAAAATTGGAAAATGAGGCGTTTTATGCGGCAGCGACCATCCCCTTCCTGCAAGAAAAAAATACCGACCTGGAAAATGCAGCGGATGACGGATTATCCACAGAGGAAGCTTCTGTGGATCTTATGCCGGACGAATTGTCAGTATCAGAAAATACCATCTCTGATGAAGAAGCACTGAACGATGAGACTCATAGGGAGGAAGCCCCGGAAGCTGCAAATACGGAGAATCCCGATAACGATTCAACGCCGGCGGAAATTTCTACGCTCTCCGAGAATCATACAATGGAAGACTCTTCTGCTCCTTCCGAAGACGACACAACGCCGGAAACGGCAGACCCTGTCATTACACTGACATTAGACAAAACAACTCCTATCACTTTGGAGCCGGGCGATACCGAGAAAATAACAGAAAGCTATACAGTTGATCCGGCAGATACGCCGGTAACTGTTCTGTGGGAAAGCGATGACGATACCGTCGCCACTGTAAATGAAAAAGGACTCGTCTCCGCTATCTCGGAAGGCTACGCAAAGATCACTGCGTCCTGCTATGGTGTAACGGCCTCTGTCATGGTTGATGTTGTACTCGACAAAGATAATCCGGAGAATCCTGATAACGGTAAACTCCTCGACCTTTCCGGCGATATCCGGGTAGCCGGTTTCCAACAGGTAAGTAATGATCTGGTTTATACCGGTCAGAAAATCACACAGAATCTCCGCGTTTATCATGGAGAAACCCTTTTAAAAGAAAAAACGGATTATACACTGACATATAAAAATAACGTCAATGCCGCTGAGTGGAATACCACCAAAGCCCCCAGCGTGACCATCAACTTAAAGGGCCAGTATAGCGGCAGCACAACCTTGTATTATACGATCAAGCCCTTAGATATCAACCAGATTGATATTTACAGTACCACCGGCAGTAAATCACCGGGCTATGAACAAGCTGTCAATTACAGCAAAAAACTGAGCATTCCCAATCCGGTTCTGACCTTCGGTAAGAAAAAACTGGCAGTCAAAAAGGATTTTATCTGTGATTACACTACCCCGGATACAGATTACCCGGCATTACCGACTGACTATAAAAACGGAGATGACTACGAGACAGGAAAGGTATACTCTTACACCGTTGAGGGAATCGGTAACTTTACAGGTTCCTTCCCCATGAAGCTGGTTATCTTGAAGGATAAAACCAAAAATTTTAGTTCCGCTTCAATCAAGCTTGATAAAAACAAGTATCTGTACTCAGGAAAGCCTTTAGAGAAAACTGATGTTCAGATTACACAGCTCAAAATAGGCAGCGAAAACTTGACGGATACTCTTCTTTATGATTATAGAGTCTATGCCTACGGGCTTGAAGGCGCTTATGTGGAAGTGTATCCTTCCGAAGAAGGCGTTAAAGCGGGTTATCATGGCTGTAAACAGGTGAATTTGAAGCTGGAAGGCGACAGGCAGATCAAAGAGGCTCTTCTGAATGAAAAATACTGGCAGGAAAACATACTCTTTTCTCAAAAAACCGTGGATAAAAACGGCGGTATGTTCCAACAGGGGAATAGTCTGCTTGTCTTTAAAACAGAAGAAGAACCACTTACAGAAGGAACCGACTATACAATAAAATACAGCAATGCCAAAAAGGCCGGAAAGGTAACCGTTACTTTTACCGGAAAAGGCAGATACAAAGGCTCTTTACGGAAAACATATACCATTACCCCAAACTGTGATCCGAAGGACTTAAAGATCACATGGGGCGAAAATGTCAAAAAAGATCAGGAAACGGGAGCACTTACCATCTCCTATCAGAAAGGCGGCGCATCTCCTGCCTTCACTGTCAGAGATCAGGATTATACGATTTTAAACAGCAAAACAGACTATTCGGTAAGACTGAGCGGCAAAAAAGTACCGGGTGACGATCCTCTGATCTGTACCATTACCGGGAAAGGCAACTATAAAGGCTTCACAAAAACCGTGGAGTTTACGGTAACAAAAGCCGACATCAGCAAGGCCACCCTGTCTGTTTTGGATAAGCCTTACGACGCAAAGCCAGATAAATGGAAATCCACTGTCACGGTCACGGATGTAAATGGAAAGAAACTGGCCGCGAAAACAGATTATGACAGAGATATCACCTATACCTATGAAAATATGGAAAGCAATCCGATAGATGTGGGTACTATCGTCACTGTAAAAGTAACGGGAACCGGTTATTATGAGGGCGAGCGTACTGCTACCTATCGAATCTATGATAAGGCGAATGATATCAGTAAATTAAAGGTTAAAATTGACGATCAAATTTATACCGGAAATGAGATCACATTAACGAAGGATCATATTCATTTTTACGCCACAAACAATGACTTAAAGAAGGGTGAAAACGAATTATCAAAATCCTGTTTTGAGATCGTTGAATCCGGATACAAAAACAATATCAAAGCAGGCACCGCAAAAGTGACCCTGCGCGGCATCGGTGATTACGGTGGAACAAAGACCTATAACTTTAAGATCCTAAAGAAACCGTATCTGAAAAACAGCGTGAAAGGAATCAGGTTGGACAATAACGCCCTTACGCTCTCTATGATAGAATTACAGGGCGAAAGCTCACAAAAAGGAGTGCTTACCGCCACAATCACATCACAAAGTGAACAAAAAATAGCAAACCCTACGATCATTTGGACTTCCTCCAACAATAACATTGCTACCGTAGGGAATATACAGAATAACACTCCCTTCATTGACAGCACAACTAACGTTATGACAGCTACCAGCACCGCTCGTATCAAGGCTAAAAAGGAAGGAACCGTGACCATCACTGCTCTTTCGCAGGATGGCAACAAAAAGGCTACTTGTAAAGTAACGATCACAAACAAACCGGTCTTCACGGAAGAAGGACAGACCATTCAAGAGAATATAGGCACCACATATCAGTTAAATCTGCAGTATGCGCAGACGGATGATACCGCAGGAGCTAACGCCAATGTACGATGGGAAAGCAGCAATCCGAAGGCGGTGTCCGTAGACAACGATGGTCTGCTCACCATGAAAGAGGCAGGTGTGGCTGTCATCACGGTAACTGTTAGCAAATACAAATTTACCGGACAGTGTTATGCGATCGCAGTCGGAGATGAAACGAGACCGCCCGAAGATAAAGTTCTTAGATATAAGCAGACGGATGGTACCAAAGATGATACTCCAGCTATCAACGCTCTTTTAAGAGATTGGGAAACACAACAAAAAAAGGGCAAAACACCATATGATTATATGTATATTCCCGCTGGTGTTTATCATATTGACGCTGTTGGCGGCGGATTTGGCGGGATTGTTCTAACGGACAATCAGAAGTTGATCATGTCCCCGAGCGCGTTGCTTGTGGCAATTCCAAACAATAGCAGCGGTGATTTTCAAGTCATATATGCTTTTGGCCGTAATAACATTACCATCTCCGGTGGTCAGATTATCGGTGAACGCAAGGGACACAAAGGAAGCAGCGGCGAATCAGGACATGGAATTAATATCGCCGGCTGCACAAATGTTACCATTGAGAATATTGAAATTTCCCAGTGCTGGGGCGACGGTATTTATCTGGGAATGTACAATGGCTGGGATGAAGCTGGAAAGCCAAAGGCCTATAATAGCCGTAATATAACGATTGAAAATTGTAATCTTCACCACAACAGGAGAAGCAATCTGTCCATTACGGATGAAGTATCGAAGGTTACGATAAGCGACTGCCAGTTCTATTACGCAAACGGGACAGATCCTGAATGTGGTATCAATATTGAACCAAACAGCAACAAGACCTGCAGCGATGTAACCATAAACGATTCCGAGTTTTATGGAAACAGAGGCCAAACGATTCAGATTCTCGCACAAAAAAAAGCCACGATAACAAATGTCACGATAACAAACTGCAGAGGCAACAAAAAGCCCCTCGTAGATTGGGGATATGGTGGCGGTGGCACTGTGAGCGGCGTGACAGACGATGTAAGCAACAATTGGAATTGGAAACCGTAAGATAAGAGGAGCAGGCCAACCGGTCTGCTCCTCTTACATGTTATAGATACTATGCTATTGTTCGACTCTACGCGTCCGCATTCGCTTCCGCCACTGCCTTCGCTCTCGCCGCTACTTCCTTCTCCTGCACATCGCTGGGTGCCTGCTCGTATCTGGCAAACTCATACTTGTAAGTACCGCGGCCACCTGTCATGGAACGGAGATCGGTGCAGTAACCGCTCAGAGACGCTACCGGAATATCCGCCTCAACCACTGTCTTACCATCGCCTGCGGGGTTCATACCGAGCACTCTGCCCCTTCTCTTATTCAGATCACCCATAACGTCACCGGTGTAGGAATCAGGCACTGTCACCTGCAGGTTCGCGATAGGCTCTAAGAGCACCGGCCCCGCATCCATAAAGCCCTTCTTGAATGCCTGGATCGTCGCCATCTTAAACGCCATCTCAGAAGAATCTACCGGATGATAAGAACCATCATAGAGGACTGCCTTCACACCCACCACAGGGTAAGCCGCTAACGGTCCAGCCTGAACAGAATCCTGCAATCCCTTTTCCACTGCCGGGAAGTAGTTCTTCGGCACAGCGCCGCCTACCACTTCCTGCTCAAACACGAAAGGTGTCTCCAGATCACCGGAGGATTCAAAACGCATTTTAACGTGACCATACTGACCATGTCCGCCGGACTGCTTTTTATACTTATGCTCCACATCGGATTTCTTACGAATCGTCTCTTTATAAGCAATCTTAGGCTCTGTCAGTTCAATCTCCACCTTGTATTCATTGAGAAGACGGCTGACAACCACCTCCAGATGCAGATCACCCATACCATAAAGCAGAGACTGCTTGTTCTCCGCATCATTTACTACCTGAAGCGTCTGATCCTCATGACGCATCTTCTGCAGTGCCTGAGATACCTTGTCCACATCCCCCTTATTCTTCGCCCGATACCGTTTGTATGTATAGGGCGTGGAGATCTCTGTCTTACCATATCTGATGATACGCGCTTTCGTGGAGAGCGTGTTGCCCGTTCTCGCCGCCGTCAGTTTTGCAATGGCACCGATATCGCCTGCGTGAAGCTCTTTCACCTCAATGGGCTTGCTGCCCTGTAACACATAAAGCTTACTGATCTTCTCTTCCACTTCCTTCTCGTCATTATAGATCACATCGTCACTCTTGAACACGCCGGAGCAAACCTTGATCAGAGAATACTTACCGATAAACGGATCCACAATGGTCTTAAAGATATATGCGGACTTAGGCTTGGAGAAATCATAGTTCGCCTGGAAAATTTCATTGGTTTTAAGATCCACGCCGGCAAACTCTCTATTCTCAGGGCTGGGCATATACTTCACGATATCGTCAAGCAGAGTGAAGACGCCCTGACAGAGCACGCTGGAACCCATGGACATGGGAACGATGCTGCCGTCCATAACATTTGTCCGAAGCGCCGCACGGATCTCCGCCTCTGAGAAGGTGTCGCCGTTAAAGTACCGCTCCATAAAGTCTTCGCTGGTCTCGGCCACCGCCTCCATCAACGTATCGCGGCAGATCTGCAGGTTCGCCTTACTGTACTCAGGCATCTCGCATTCAACAACTTCCTTGCCCTCCCAGCGGTAAGCCTGCTCAGTGATCACATTGATATATCCCACAAATTTTTCATTCTCACGGATCGGCAGATGGAAAGGTGCGATCTTTTTGCCGTATTTCTCAGTCATGTCCTCCACAACCTGTCTGAAGGAAGCATTGTCGATATCCATATCCGTCACAAACACAAAACGGGGAAGTTTATATTTCTCACAAATCTCCCATGCCTTCTCCGTGCCTACTTCCACACCGGCCTTACCGGATACCACGATGATGGCCGCATCCGCTGCACTCACTGCCTCTTCCACTTCTCCTACAAAATCAAAGAAACCGGGAGAATCAAGCACATTGATCTTGTTGCCCTCCCACTCAATAGGAACCACCGATGTGGTAATGGAGATGTGACGCTTCTGCTCCTCCTTACCAAAATCGCTCACCGTGTTCCCGTCGTCTATCTTGCCCATTCTGGATGTGATGCCGGAAAGATATGCCATCGCTTCCACAAGACTTGTCTTACCGCAGCCCCCATGCCCCAGTAAGACTACGTTACGAATCTTGTCCGTTGTGTAAACATTCATGCCTTGTAACCCTCCAATTCTGTATAGTTGTAAATACATTTTACTAAATTTTCTGAATTATTTCAATATGCAACTATACATTCTGCACATAATTTTTATCTATACCTAGCTGTCAAAAAACATTTATCCGGTCTCATTCATTTTATTTTTTCCAAGAATTGATCGTTCACCGGTGTGGCAATCCCATGCTTCTTCCCCAGCTCACAAATCGTCCCGGCAAAGAGTACAACCTCCGTCCTTCTGCCTGCCTTGCTGTCCTGACGCATGGACGGCTCCCCGTCCGGATTCAGCCCGTCGATAATGGTGACCCAGTCCTCCAGATCCTTTTCCGAAAGACCTATGCCTTCCGCATTCGCCACCAGGATGGTCTCCCGCATTGCTGCCTTCATCATTTCACGCGCTTCCCCCTCCTGCTGAACACTCCGATAGGTTCCTTCAAAAAGAGAAACTGTCTGGTTCACTCCCACATTGCACAGAAGCTTCCCCCACAACGCATGCCGCATATCCTCCGGACAAGAATAGGCAAAACCGGTCCTGTCAAAAAGTTCCTTGACCGCCGCCAGGTTTTCCTCCCTGCCGCCATCCAAAACGCCGATTGCCAGTTCTCCTTTATTTGTGCAAAACGCAGCATTCCCTTCCTTCATGGCCGCCATTTTCTGCGCAATACAGTGCACTACCTTTTCTCTGCCAAACTTCTGTCCCAGATCCTCCTCGCTGCGGATACCGTTCAGCACAGATAACAGGATCGTGTTTTCCCCGACCAGGTGGGCACTCTCCTTCATAGCTGTTTCCAGCGCACCGTATTTTACCGCGAAAAGCATCAATTCTGAGGGACGGTTCTCCTTCGAGGCATCACAGTATTGGAAATCGCAGACCTCACCGTTAAAGGTGATCTGCTCCTTTTTATACCTCTCAATTCTTTCTCTGTCCGCCAGTATGCGCACATTTTCTTTTCCCAGTGTTTTTGTAAAAAATTCCGCATACATCACGCCCAGGGCGCCAAGTCCAACAATATCAATGGATTTTAAACTCATTTTTCCTTACCTCCGTCAACATACATAATACTGCAAAAACTGTGATCCCTAACAATTTACCCGTCATAAAAAAGTGAATGTAGGAGTGGTTGACACTGACTGCATACCAGCAAAACGGCAGAAAGGCAATATACAGATAAGTGAGCAATACCCATCCGGAAAAAGTACCCTTTTCCTCTTTCCTACATATGACGAAAATTAAAACAGCTGCTGCTAAAACAGCCAAAAAATACGGATATTTACAAATAGGCGCTATATTCGCACGCAGCGCATCTATGTAACCAACCTGTTCTCCATTCACACTTCGTCCGGAACGCTCCAAAATAGAATTCAGCCCGTCAGCCAATAGATTTTCCCCTGTAAAAACAGTGCATAGTATCCATTTCTGCACCCACATACCAATATATCCCACGCTCCAATATGCAGAATGCTTAATCGCCGTACCTAAAAGAGCTGCATTCTCTCTCTTTTCTTCTCTCTCGCAGATGATCAGAAACAAAAGCGGAATCCCAAGTGTAAAAAGCGGATATGTCAGGAAATCGAAATAACTGGTCAGCATTCCTGTTACCAGAAAAAGCAGATCATCCCTCTCGTCTTCTTCTGTCCCGTGTGAAGGTTTTCTCAGGATTATGACAGAAAACGCCATGCCAATGAGAAAAACCCAGGAATACTGCATAGACATTCCAACAAGCTGAAATTCAATACATATCATCGACGCGATGAATGCCGGAATGAAACGATCCAGTTTCTTTTTACTCAATATCACACAAATATAAACCACCAAAGACAATTCAATCCATTTTAAAAATCCTCTGATATCTCCGTAATCCCAGAAAAACAACAAAGGTTTCAAAAGAATCAAATAGCCATGCCAATATCTTGCATAGGACTCTTTTTCATACCCCTCTTCGCCCTCCAGCCAGGCTATCATACTTTCCCGCACATCATATGACTCCTCATCTGGATACCCATAAAAATATACATGAAGCGCTTTCTGCCAGGCAGATTCCTCTCCATTATAAAAAGCATTCCGCAGCATCCAGGCATCCGTATAATTATCAAGCGCAGTTGCCTGATACCCATGGATCACTTGAGGATTGGAACCCTCAATCTTAAATATATCAACAGACGCTCCGGCATTCTTTATGATAGGATCTGTAGGAATCATATATGCAAAAACCAGCAGGATAATACCGATAACCCCTCCCGCAATTAAAATCAGTATCGCATTTTTTATCCTGCGAACTATCTTCATATTACACCCCCATTTTGGCATTCTCTAAAAGCAATTTATATCACCATGATCAAAGTGCCCGCTCCGATCAGAATACACCCAAGCAAAGATTTTATCGTAAATTCTTCATGTAAAAAGACAAAGGCCAGAACCAACGTGATGATCACGCTTAATTTGTCAACAGGGACAACCTTCGAAACATCTCCGATCTGTAGCGCTTTGTAATAACACAGCCACGATCCTCCTGTGGCAAGGCCTGACAGGATCAAAAACATCCAGCTTTTCCTGCTAATCTGTGAAATTCCTCCCTGCGCATGAGTCAGAAAAACCATTCCCCACGCCATGATCACCACGACTACCGTTCTGATGGCAGTTGCGAGATTGGAATTGACGCCCTCAATACCGACTTTGGCAAGTATTGAGGTGAGCGCTGCAAAGATTGCAGATAATAATGCAAATAAAAACCACATATACGATCCTCTCCTTCGGCAATTTTTTTGCCCGGATTTGTTGTCTTTACTAAGTCCATTTTTCTAAGTATACAAATTTTAATTCCTCAGTAATTTGCTCTTCACGAAAGATTCTATATCCTGATTTCTCATATAACTCTATATTTTTTTTACTTTTAGAGCTTGTAAAGAGTTCATATCTTTTCTGCTGATATTCCTTTTCTATTGCAGTCAAAAGCTGTGTTCCTATTCCTTGCCCCTGCTTTTCAGGATGTACCATTAGTTTTCCGATATAAACAGTATCATTATCATAACAAGCTCTTACAGAACCTATTATTGTATTGTTTTCATCTACCGCCTTTAAAACAACGCCTTTCTGGTATTCGCTTTCTACCTCAGCCAAAGTTTGCCTGAGCGGTGGAATATCGGGATTATTAAAAAGTTTGGCTTCGCTTTGATACGCAAGATATTGTAAATCAAGTATTTTTTGCAAATCATTTTTTTCTGCTTTTTTTATAATCATTTTTGCTCTGCCTTTCAGATATACAAATAACATTTTACCTCAATCGCACCTATATTGCTATACAAATTTCAGTATTACTTTTCTTCCTTGTTTTCTTATCCCGCCTCCCCGTCTCCTTGCTTTCCTGCCCATTTTATGATATCTTAGAATCGAAATTTAAGCATAAAAAGTGTGAAAGGGAATGATCCTATGAGTACACTCACCTGCGGCTTTATCGGACTCGGTCTGATCGGCGGCTCCATCGCCAAAGCAATTCGGCTTCATATGCCGAATGCACGTCTTCTGGCCTATGATATCAATACTGACTCTCTGGAACTGGCAAAAAAAGACCAGATCATTGACGAGATCTGTACCGCTATCGATGCATCATTCAGGGACTGTGATTATCTGTTTCTCTGTGCACCGGTCTCCCACAATGCCGAGAATCTTCTTACACTAAAAAATTTTCTCTCCCCCGACACGATTCTCACCGATGTGGGAAGCGTCAAAACAGGGATTCATAAACAGATTGAACAGTTAGCGTTACAGGCTCAGTTTATCGGTGGGCATCCCATGGCCGGGTCCGAGCGGTTTGGCTATCAGAATGCCAATGCGTCTCTTTTGGAAAACGCATACTATATCCTGACGCCTTCCGAGACTGTTCCGGAAGAAAAGGTAAATGCTTACCGGACACTGGTGGAATCTATCGGCGCCATCCCTCTCGTGCTGTCCTACGAAGAACACGACTATGTGACCGCAGCCATCTCCCACCTGCCCCATGTGATCGCCGCATCTTTAGTAAATCTGGTCAAGAGCAGTGACTCCAAGGATGGCGTTATGAAAATGATCGCAGCGGGTGGTTTCAAGGATATCACGCGGATTGCCTCCTCCTCCCCTGACATGTGGCAGCAGATCTGCCTGACTAATGCAGAAAACATTTCGAAGCTTCTGCGAACCTATATCGACTACCTCAACGTACTCGCAGGCTATCTGGCGGATCACGCTGAAGACAGTCTTTACAGCTTCTTTGACACCGCTAGGAATTACCGGGAGTCTTTCATCAGTACACCCAGTGGTCCTATCAAGGCGGAATATGTGTTCACTGTGGATATCGCAGATAAACCCGGCGCTATTGCAGCCATTGCATCCCTTCTTGCCATGCACGATGTGAGCATTAAAAATATCGGCATCAATCACAACAGAGAATTAGCAGAAGGTGCGCTGCGCATTGAATTTTATGATAAGAACATGCTGGAACAGGCGGAAGCAGTCATGACAGAGCACGGCTATAAGATTCACACCAAATAACAAAAGAAAGAGGTAACGTATGATTTTTAAACCGGTAAAACATATGTCCGGGGAAGTGACGATTCCCGGCGATAAATCCATATCCCATCGTGCAGTGATGTTCGGCTCTCTGGCAGACGGTCTCACCGAGGTCACCAATTTTTTACAGGGAGCGGACTGCCTCTCCACCATAGAAGCCTTTCGGAAAATGGGCATCGAGATTGAGAATACTCCTGATAAAATCCTGATCCACGGCCGGGGACTTCACGGGTTGACGGCCCCCTCTTCCGTTTTGGATATGGGCAACAGCGGCACCACCACGAGACTGATCAGCGGCATCCTTGCCGGACAATCCTTTGAGAGCACCCTCACCGGCGACGCCTCCATTCAGAAACGCCCCATGCGGCGGATCATGGAACCGCTTTCCATGATGGGCGGTAACATTGTCAGCGTAAACGGCAATGACTGCGCACCGCTCCGCATCACAGGTGCACCTCTGCACGGCATCCACTATCACTCCAAAGTGGCTTCCGCACAGGTAAAGTCGACCGTCCTGCTGGCAGGGCTTTACGCCGATGGAGAGACCCTTGTGACAGAACCGTCTTTAAGCCGCAATCACACGGAAATCATGCTGCGTTATTTCGGCGCAGATTTAAGTTCCGAAGATAAAACAGCCAAAGTATGTCCCGAACCGCATTTACAGGGACAGAAAATTCATGTACCCGGAGACATTTCCTCCGCCGCCTACTTTATCGCCGCAGGACTTCTTGTCCCCGGCGCAGAGATCCTGATCAAAAATGTGGGAATCAACCCTACCCGCGACGGCATCTTGAAGGTTGCAAAAGAAATGGGCGGAAATATCACGCTCTTAAACGAAAATTACGATGGCGAACCCACTGCAGATCTGCTGGTAAAACACAGCCATCTCCACGGCATCACCATTGAGGGCGATATCATCCCCACTCTGATCGATGAACTTCCCGTCATCAATATCATGGCAGCCTGCGCGGAGGGCACCACAGTGATCCGCGACGCCGCTGAATTAAAAGTCAAGGAATCGAACCGTATTGATGTCATGGTACAGTATTTGAGCGCTATGGGCTGTAATATCACAGGCACGGACGACGGTATGATCATTGTCGGCGGACAACCTTTGCACGGCACAGAAGTGGACTCCCACTTAGACCATCGCATCGCCATGAGCTTTGCCATCGCCTCCCTGATCGCCGACGGTGAAACCGAAATAAAGGGCAGCGATGTGGTCAACATCAGCTACCCCGATTTCTATGCGGATCTTGCCCGCCTATGCAAGTGATCTCTACTCTTCAAGAAATTACAACTATATAAAATCGAGTGCGCAGGCACTCGATTTTTTTAAGAAAGTTTCACCAGAAGTCTGTTCAAAAAATAGGATCCCACCATACAGAGGATTCCCGCCACACACCCGTACCAATTGAGGGCCGCGTCCGACATCTGAAAGTGCCGCCCCTCCACGAACTGCTTATAATACTCCGTATAATAAGCAAGCAGATAGCAGGCGACTCCTGCGCCGAACACACCAAGAATCCGAAAGTATCCCCTGAAAATCACCATGCTCACAAAGGTGGTTACAAATCCCACCACAAAGAAAAGTCCCAGATGTGCACCATAACGTATCATCAGCGCCGTTGTCTCGATCTGATCCGCCGTAGGCTGTTCAAAAATTCGTCTAGCAATCTGTTCCGCCAACTGCATCGTCACACTGGTTGAGGCTGTCCCGTTCTGAAAGGACACCACCATCACAAAATACAAAAGCAGGAAAAGCGCCGCCATTGAGACACCGATCACGCTCAACTCCAGCCAGATATTTCTCTTTTTCCGTCTGTCCATACCATTGTTTCCCTTAAATCTATCATATGATCAACATCGCATCCCCAAAGCTGAAAAACCGATACCGCTCCTCAATCGCCTTCTGGTAAGCCGCCAACACTTGTTCTCTCCCCGCTAACGCGGAAACCAGCATCACGAGCGTAGACTCCGGAAGATGAAAGTTCGTGATCAGACAGTCCAGCACCTTAAAACGGTATCCCGGATAGATAAAGATCTCCGTATTGCCGCAGCCTGCCCGGACTCTGCCATCCTCTCCTGCTGCGCTCTCTATGGTCCGACAGCTAGTGGTGCCCACGCAGATCACTCTCCCGCCTTTTTCTTTCGTGCGGTTAATCGTCTCTGCAGTCTCCTCTGTCACTTCATAATACTCTGAATGCATATGATGTTCTGACAGATCCTCCACCTTCACCGGCCGGAAGGTACCGAGACCGACATGGAGGGTCACAAAGGCGATCTCTACGCCCATCTCTCTGATCTGTTCCAAAAGCGCCTCCGTAAAATGCAGTCCCGCCGTGGGCGCCGCTGCCGAGCCCTCGTACTTGGCATACACGGTCTGATAGCGGTTTTTGTCTTCCAGTTTGTGGGTGATATAGGGCGGCAGAGGCATCTCACCCAGCCGATCCAGCACTTCCTCAAAGATTCCCTCGTAAAAGAAGCGGATCAGGCGGTTGCCTTCCTCCACCACCTCAAGAATCTCCGCCCGTAGGCTGCCGTCCCCGAAAGTAAGCTTTGTGCCGGGTCTTGCCTTTTTCCCCGGCTTCACCAGGGTTTCCCAGACATCCTTCTCTCTTCTCTTCAAGAGAAGCACCTCGATGGCCGCACCGGTATCTTCCTTTGTTCCGAAAAGCCTTGCCGGCAATACCTTTGTGTTATTTAAGACCAGACAATCGCCTGGCCTTAAAAATTGTGTTATTTCTTTAAATGTATGATGCTCCACCGCTCCGGTCTCCCGATGTAGTACCAGCAGTCTGGAAGCCGATCGATCCTCCAGTGGATCCTGTGCAATCAGCTCCTGCGGCAGATCAAAATAAAAATCTGATGTCTTTAATTCCGTCATCCTTATCCTCACATATTTGCATTCTCCAAAAACGCCACATAGCCCCGCTTAGCTTCGTACACATCCGCCTTGCTTGTCGCTTCCCAGGGTGCGTGCATATTGAGCACAGCCACGCCGCTGTCGATCACATTCATGCCATAGAGTGCGAGAATATAAGCGATGGTACCGCCGCCGCCCAGATCCACCTTGCCGAGCTCCGCCGTCTGGAAATTCACCTTCTCCTCCTCAAAAATTGCCCGGATATGACCCAGATACTCCGCGTTGGCATCGTTGGAGCCGGATTTCCCGCCCCTGCCTGTAAACTTGTTAAACACCATGCCGCCGCCCAGATAAGCCACGTTCTTCTTGTCAAAGCTGGAAGCATAGGTGGGATCGTAAGCGCTGCTCACATCGGAGGAGAGCATGCAGGAATGCGCCAGACATCTGCGCAGATTCAGATCACTGTATTCACCCAGAAGATTCATGACCTCTGCCACCGCATTTTCAAAGAATTTAGACTGCATGCCGGTTGCCCCTACGCTGCCAACCTCTTCCTTATCCACCAGAATACAGCAGGCTGTCCGTTTTGTCTTGGCGGGAAGCTCCAGCATTGCTTTCATGGAAGAAAATGCGCATACGCGGTCATCCTGCCCATAGGACAGGATCATGCTCCGGTCAAAGCCTGCCTCTCTGGCTTTTCCCGCAGGTACCACCTCAAGCTCTGCAGAAACAAAATCCTCCTCCGCAATGCCATAGTTCTTCTCCAGAATATCCAGAATGCCCTTTTTCACAGCGTCCTTTTGCGCGCTCTTCTCTTCATCATCCGTCTTTTTCTTTTTATCCACCACAAGAGGCTTGTTCCCCACAATGATATCCAGGGCCTCCCCCTCGATCACTTTATTCGCTTTCTTCTCCAGCTGCTCATACGCAAGATGGATCAAAAGATCGGAGACAAAAAACACCGGATCGTCCTCATTCTCTCCCACATTGATCTCCACGGTACTGCCATCCTTCTTCACCACCACGCCGTGAATGGACAGAGGGATCGTCACCCACTGATACTTTTTCACACCGCCGTAATAGTGGGTATCCAGATATGCAAAACCACCGTCCTCATAAAGCGGATTCTGCTTGACATCCAGACGTGGAGAATCGATATGGGCCCCCAGGATATTCATGCCGTTCTCCATCTTTTCCTGACCGAAATAGAAAAATACGACGGACTTATTCATCCACACAGAGTACACCTTATCTCCTGCCTTTAACTTTTTGCCGTCCTTGATCAACGCCTCAAGCTCCTGATAGCCCGCAGCTTCCACGGTATTCACGATCTGGTCGATGCACTCTCTCTCCGTCTTTCCGTTGTCCAAAAAATCCATATATTCTCTTGCGAAAGCATCCACTTCCTTTAACTGCTTCGCATTGTAAGTTTCCCATGTATTTTTCTGTTCCATGTCACAGCTCCTTTCTGTTTTGCACTTTTTAACTTCTCAGCTCAATGCCCATGCCTTCCAGACCATTCAAGATCTTCTTCATAGCGCCTGATACATCCGCTTCTTCCAGAGTCCTGTCTAAAGCGCGGAAGGTGATGGAATATGCCATGGACTTATAGCCCTCCTTGATCTGATCGCCCTCGTAGATATCAAAGAGCCTGTAATCCTCCAGGATCTTGCCGCCGCGCTGCGCGATCATCGCTTCGATCTGCCCTGCCATGACTTCCTTGGGCACCACCATACTGATGTCACGGAGCACTGCCGGATACTTGGCGATTCCCTCATACTTCCGGTCAAAGGTGGCAAAGGGAAGGATCTCCGGCATATCCAGAACCGCCACATAAGCTCTGGTCTTCAGATCATAATTGTCGCAGACCTCCGGATGTACCTCGCCCAGATATCCAATGATCTTGTTCTCATATAAAATGTTCGCCTGTCTTCCCGGGTGCAGATAATTTCTGTTCGCCTTCGGATCATAGACCGCTTTCTTTTTCATGCCGATACACTCAAAGAACTCTTCCAGCACACCCTTCATGGTAAAGAAGTCTCCCTCTCCGTACATGCCCAGTGTAAACTGCATCCGCTCCTCAGGAAGCTCTGTCAAAGGCAGCGCCTTAGGCAGATAGATATTTCCCAGCTCATAGAGGCGTACATTTTTATTTCGTCTGTTATAGTTGGTAGCAAGGCTGGTCAACATTCCGTTTAAAGAAAGCGTTCTCATAATGGAGAAATCTTCCCCCAGCGGATTGGCAATGGTGATTGCTTTCCTCGCCGGATTGTCTGCAGAGAGCAACAGCTTATCAAATACTTTCGGGCTCTCAAAAGAATAACACATTCCCTGAGAGAAACCACAGTATTCCGCAATATCCCTTGCCTTCTGCTCTATGCGAAGCTTAAATGGCAGCTTGCCTGTGGTAGCCTCACCGGTAGGCAGGGTTGTAGGAATTTTGTCATAGCCGTAAAACCGCGCCACTTCCTCCGCAATATCGCATTGTCTTAAAATATCCTGCCGGAAAGTGGGCACGATCAGTTCTTTCTTCTCCGCATCGTAGCGCACCTCGATCATTTTGAATATCTCCAGCATTTCCTCCTCGGAGACATCCGTACCCAGCAGCTTATTGTAGCTTTCCGGCTCAAAGGGAAGCACCACTTCCTCTTTCAGCTCACCCTTCACATCCACGATGCCGCTCACAACCTCACCGCATCCCAGCTCCTCGATGAGCTGACAGGCTCTGTTGATGGCAGCTTCCGCATTNTGGGGATCCAGNCCCTTCTCAAATTTGCCGGAGGCATCCGTGCGCANACCNACNCGCTTCGCNGATTTACGGATATTGGCGCCGTTAAAGGTAGCCGCNTCGAANAGCACTGTGGTCACATCGTCGGTNATCTTGGAATTTTCACCACCCATGATTCCGGCAATGCCCACCTCTTTCTCCGCATCACATATCATCAGCACATCCTCATCCAGCTTCCGCTCCTGCCCGTCCAGGGTCTGGAACACATCCCCGTTCTTAGCACGGCGGACGATGATCTTATTGCCCGCAATGGTGCTGAGATCGTAGGCNTGCATGGGCTGNCCGTACTCTTCCATCACATAGTTNGTGATATCCACCAGATTATTGATGGGACGNATNCCGCTNGCCGCAAGGCGTCTCTGCATCCANTTNGGGGAAGGNCCGATCTTGATATTCTTACACACTCTCGCACAGTATCTGGGNCACAGCTCCTTNTCCNGCACTTCCACGGANATNTAGTCCTCCGCNTTTTCNCCNTTGCCCTTCACNNCNACTTCCGGCAGNATAAAAGGNTTTCTNAAGGTAGCCGCCGCCTCTCTGGCNATACCGATCACACTATAACAGTCTACGCGNTTTGANGTGACTTCATACTCNAATACGGTATCCCNAAGNCCCAGCGNCTCCACNGCATCNGCNCCCACTTCCACNTCATCCTCNAAAATATAAATNCCNANNTCNGGCGCTTCCGGATACATNTCCCGGCTGGANCCNAACTCCTCGATGGANCACATCATACCGTTGGANGGCACACCGCGCAGNTTNCCGGCCTTTATNTCNATNCCNTCNTCCGGCAGCGGCCCGCCGTCGTGGCCTCCNGCCACCTTACCGCCGTCCANAACCACNGGCACNTTATCNCCCTCCTTCACATTGGGCGCNCCGGTGACGATCTGTATCACTTCTTTTCCGATATTAACCTGACAGACGATCAGCTTGTCTGCATCCGGATGCTTTTCGATCTTCTCAATCTGACCCACCACGATCTTTTCCAGATTTTTGTCAAGTCTGGTATATCCCTCNACCTTNGTACCGGAGAGCGTCATCGCATCCATATACTCCTGATCCGTGCAGGAAAGCTCCGGCACATAAGCCTTGATCCATGATAATGCTGTATTCATAGTAAACTTCCTTTCCCTTCCTTCAATATTGGCTTTCTTCCTAGAACTGCTTCAAGAACCGGATATCGTTCTCATATAACAGTCTCATGTCATCGATCTCATACTTTAACAGCGCGATACGCTCTAATCCTACGCCAAAGGCAAAACCCGTATACTGCTCCGGATCGATNCCGCTCATCTCCAGCACATGNGGATGCACCATACCNCACCCNAGAATNTCGATCCAGCCTTCGCCCTTGCAGAACCGGCAGCCTTTGCCGCCGCATTTAAAGCAGGTCACATCCATCTCCGCGCTGGGTTCTGTGAAAGGGAAATGATGCGGTCTGAATTTGACCTTGGTTTCCTCTCCGAACAGCTCTCTCGCAAACTCTGCAAGGGTCCCCTTCAGATCCGCCAACGTTATATTCTTATCGATCACCAGTCCCTCGATCTGATGGAAAGAGGGGGAATGGGTCGCATCCACCTCATCGGAACGGAATACCCGTCCCGGCGCGATCATACGGATAGGGAGTTTTCCCTTCTCCATCTCATGCACCTGAGTAGAAGAGGTCTGTGTCCGCAGCAGAATGTCCCCGGTGATATAGAAGGTGTCCTGCTCATCCTTTGCTGGATGGTCCGCAGGGATATTCAGCGCCTCGAAGTTATAGTAATCNNTCTCCACATCGGGACCCTCNACCACNTCNTAGCCCATNCCGATGAAGATNCTCTCCACTTCCTCCAGAGCGATGGTGTTCGGATGNCGNTGTCCCATGTTTTCTTTNTTCGCCGGCAGNGTNACNTCGATGACNTCCGTNTTNAGCTTGGCCTCTCTGACAGCCCGCTCCATTTTCTTAACGGACGCTTCCAAAACCCTTTCAATCTCTTCCCGGGTCTCGTTGACAAGCTGTCCCACCTTNGGNCNATCCTCNGGNGCCACATCNTTCATNCTCTTTAATACTGCNGTCAATTCTCCCTTTTTGCCCAGATAATTGACCCGGACTTCGTTGAGTCGNTCCAGGGCGTCNCTCGCCTCGATCTGGCGCANTGCCTCCGCCTTGATCTGTTCCAGTTTCTCCTTCATANCTGCTCTCCTTTTTCTATTGATTTTTCTATTTTCTGACTCTGCTTATTCGCGCAAAAAATCCCATGCGTCATAAGACACATGGGACGAATATNNTCCGCGGTACCACCCAATTTCCCNNTGCTTCCGGCTGCTTTCGCCGATGCAACGGACNCTCCACTCGGCGTAACGTGCCGCCACGTCCTNCGCTACTGAGATTTACCNGTTNTNNGNTAAATCNGTTCNCNCAGACAGCTCCGGTGGGAAATTCGGAAATATTCTGAACCNAAGGGAACTTNCAGCCGATGATTCCCTCTCTCTGNCGGAAAAAAATTNCCTACTGAACACCTTCCTCGCTTTTAACCTATCTGCTATTTTAGTGACTTTCTCTCGNCTTGTCAAGCCANCCNAANAGAAATTTATAAACNGGCCCGAAATANCNGTTNATNTGAGCNCCGATCATCAAAATATACATCANCATATAAAACCAGAGCATTAAAATGACNACTGTGGTCAAACTCCCATAAGTNCCAAAGCCNTTNAAATGATCCACATACACGGCAAANGCAAAGGAAGCCGCNCTCCACANNACCGCNGCAAANGCCGCNCCCGGAAGCTGCTGNTTAAACCNAAGNTTCCTGCTNGGNACAAANGCNTAGATCATCGCAAAGATAAAGGTCANNATCACCCANGAGANCANNAANCGAAAGTGCATGATAAAACTTACCACAATATGAAGCGGCGGTATATCNGCAAGCANNAGATCCACGATCACNTTGCCGAANACCATCACCAANAGCGCTATCACGATCGCNNCCAGAATGATCACCGTATAGAAGCAGGCNATCGTACGCAGTACAAGATAATTACGCTTCTCCTCAAAATCATTGACCGCNTTTAATCCATAGATGAGCGCCAGCATNGCNTTCGCCGCAGACCAGATCGTCACCAGTGCAAAGACNGTGATCGTCCCNGCNGATCTGGCNTAAACGTCCGACACGATNCGCACNACCATNGCNTCCATNGCNTCCGGCGTAAACTGTGTGATCGCATGGAGCAGATTNNCCTCNGTNANNGNNGTATANGGCANAACNGCGCACAGCGCCATCANAAGCGGTATCATGGATAAAAAAAGGAAAAATGCCGTGCTGGCCGCAAAAGCACTGATATTCTTTTTGGTCATCTGCCAGTTAAAATCCCGCAGGATCAAATATAATCTGTAAATCGTCTTCATTGCACACCCAATATCTTTATTACTCTCTCAATTCCTCGGCATCCTTCACATCACAGCCGGGATAAAACTTTGAAAGGATCTGCCCGTAGTCGGCCCCCTGCTCTCCCAAAGCCTTTGCTCCGTTCTGAGACATACCGACGCCGTGGCCGAAGCCGCCTCCGGTCAACGTATATCCTACCACACTTTCTCCGTCTTTTCCAGCCTCTACGACGGTATCCAACACAAAAAAGCCGCTGGGGAGAAGCATCCCCGGCACAGTCTCACTGCCATCCTGTTTCCTGACAGCACTCTCTCTGTCACAGAGAACATAGCGGATATTATATTCGGACAATACCTTATAAGTCGCTTTCTCCGCCTCAATGGTCAATTCCTGCGCAATCCCTCCCTCGCCTCTCTTTTCCACTTCTATCCTCTTAATTTTTCCCGGCTTTCCGCTCGGCTCCGACACATAATACTCCCCCTCTGCCTTTGTCAAAATCGAAGCCGGTGCGGCCTCATAGCGCGCCTTCAACCGGGCAAGAAATGCCTTCTCATCCAGTTCTTCTACGCGATATATCCAACGATACCAGGGCTCATCTTTTTCCAGATCTTCCTCGTGAACCGTGGTAATGAACTTCCGAAAAGCCTCCTCGTCACGCAGGGATTCCACATCAAATCCCGTTCCCACTGTCCCATCCGCTTCGCTCACGCGCACGCCCCGCAGATAAGGAACCACCTCGCCATTCCCGCCCTGCCAGCTTACCACATCCGTACCCGCACCACAGGAAGTGGAATAATAATAATTTCCGGCGGCCTCTCCCTGATAGGTGAGCAGCATGCCGTCTGTCTCCTTCACCGCCATGGTAGCAGCCACATTCTCTCCGATATTGTGATAGACCTGATAGGCCGTGGTATCATCCACATGGGCTCCCAATGCCGGCAGTCCGGCCCGCAGAATATAGAGATAGGCATATGTTCTGGCACACACCGCCTGCGCTTTCAGGGCTTCCTGAGGATAGGATGCCGGCATCTCGCTGGGCACCACCGCGTAGAGATATTCCTCCAGGGGCAATTCGTTCACCACCACGATTCCCTGCTCCATCCGCAGACACTCTATAGCGCCCCGATAAGCATGATCGCTTCTGGTACTGCCCTCCATCTCCACCAGAACCTTGTCCGTAAGATTTTCACTCCGATACGTCCTGCGTTCCCCGATGGTCATCTGCTCCATCCGAAGCTTCGTCTGCTCTCCATCCACGGTGATCTTCACTGCTTCATGAAAATCGCTGCCCGCCGCCGTGTTTTTCAAGAGCACTCTGATCTGATCCGCCTTCTGCGCCTCCGACACCAGACAGGCGTAAATTTTATCCTTGTGAATCACAAAGTCTGTGTCCGCACAGCCCACCCGCAGATCAGCAAGCTGAAGTGTCTTAAGATTCCCGTACAGCTTATAAACCTCTGCCTCCTCTGCGATCCGGTAGACACCATAGTCCTCTATCTCCAGCTCTTCTCCGGAAACCCGAAGAAGCTTCCCGTGAATCTTCTCATTTCGCTCCTTCGCCTCTATGATCCTACCATCCCGAAAGGTAAGATCCGCGATCTGTTCCCGCTCCGGTATGGAAACACCGTCTTTCTCTGAGATACTTGCCTGAAATACGGTCTGATGATAGAAACAATCCAGCACACCGTCTGTGGATTCCATCACCCAAACACTTCCCAACTCGTGCTCCTCCGGCAGCACTTCCACGATGGTGAGAAGCGTATTCCCCTGCACATAGACCTTCATCTCCTGAAAGACATTCTCCGCAAAAGCCGTTGAGCGGTATGGGTTGGCTCCCTGCATAGCGCCGTTTTCCGTGTAGGCTTCCCCTGCCTCCCGGTCCACCTTCAAAAGAAAAACCGTAGTCTCCCAGATAGAAGACTCGGTGTCAAGATGAGCTAACAGAATACGAAAGGCCTCATACCAGTCCTGCTTTAACACTCCATGCTCCGCTTCATATTTCTCTTCATAATGGGGAAGCTGCCACTCTTCCTCTCCGATCTGACGGCAGATCTCCTCATACTGCCCATATGTAAGATAATCCTCTCTATCCCCCGTTTCCTGATCACCCTGCGACTGATCTGTACCATTGGTTTCGGAAAGAGAAATGGAGACACCCAGAGCGTCCAACAAAATCTCCACATCCTCCACCGTGATCTTCTCTCCCTCCGGAGACGAAACTGGCTTAGGCTGCCGCCGCCCGAACCAGAGGCAGACCAAAAATAACAGGCCGAAAAAAATAAGAGCCAATTTTACAAACCGTGTTACGTCGAATTTCATATGACAGTCCTTCTCGTCCCTTCTTCTATTGTTATGTGAGAGTGGGTGGGATTATTCTAAAAAAGACGCATGGTTTAATGCTGTTCCATACGCTTTTGCCTATTTATGAAATCCTCTATAATTCCCTTTCAAATCATGATCTTTGTTTTTAGCATCTTTTCATTCCTTCAACATCATTTGCAAAAAATCATGTGCAGAACCTTCAAATACTTCACCGCCACCATTCTCTAATTCTTCTATGGCTTCAATCGTGTCTTTGTTCGGAATTTCCGTTTTATCATCAAGTACACTATTTAATAACTGTACTGCTCGTTCTCTATCACTCATATATTGATAACCACTTTCTTTTATTGACCTAGAAGCAGATATTACAAATATAGTAATAACAAAAGATTAAACTATTCTTGTGACTTTAAAATTTCACTGCATTCTGGAAATTTCACAAATCTCTTCTGCCCATCTTGAAACAATTCTTCTTTATGCCTTTTTTTCCAGCCTATGTATGATTTACAATAACTAATCATTTTAGGTTTCATGTCTTGGGAAATCATTTTTATCGACTCAATAATGGGATCTGCCAATTCTTTCATTTTTTCTATGTCTATCTCTTGCTCTTTTAATGCATTAATTTCAGAATTAAAAAAATCAATTTCCTGCTCTATTTTTTGAATATCTTCAAGTGTTTTTTTCATTGTCATTTCATCTTCATAAATTGTACGTTGTTTCAGTAATGAAATTTTGTCTTTATCATCCTTTACTATTTTTTCATTGATTTGAATCTTATTTTCGTCTATCCTTTGTTGATCTATTTGGACAATATATGTATTAGCGTTTTCTAGCATTTGAAAATACATGTTTTCCATTTTATAATATAAATCTCTAATAGCAATCATATTTTCTTTATCATAGCATGGATTAAACTTACAATTCTCACATCTTTGAAAATCGTCTACAATATCAGTCAACATCTCAAATTTTACCTGTGCATTAAGAACCTGTTCTCTTGCATTTTGCAAAGTTCTTTTGCATTCTTTCGTATTAGGATTGTCTATTTCTATAAAAATTTTCCAAGCAATATCCGTGTTAAAACTTTGACACATTTCTATCAATACATTTTTTTCTTCTTTTAATTCTTCGCCATATTCCTGTGCCAATTTTTCATTTTTGTCTTTTTTCCGATCAGCATTAGAAGATTCCCATGCAAAACAAATTCCAAGAAAAGCAATTACCACAGATAAATATGTACTCAAAAAGGCTAACCAATCCTGATTTCCCAAATCATTTGCTGTCAAAGTCAAGCCACATTTATCATAAATAATGTCTGTAATATACAAACCAAAATTAAGCAAAAATGGTATCATTATAAAGAATATAACAATACATAATATCCACTTCTTTTTTACAATTGTCTTTATTTTATTCAAGCCCTTATTCATATCAATTATGCTACTCTCTTTAACTCTATTTGTCTCAATCTATTAATTATCCATACATTCATAGACCGCTTTCTTTATCAACACTCCTACATAAAAAGAAGTTTTATTCCTTCTACAATACCTGTTGCAATCAAACTTCCTCCAACTCCAACCGATAAATTTTTCAATTCCATCAGTAATGATTTTATTCTTCTAGAATTCTCTTTCTTTTGAACTAATGATAAAATCTCATCTAAATTTTCTCGCACTTCTTTTGCTTGTTCTCCATATTCATCTTCCAAAAGCGAATCATATTTCTTAACTTTTTCAACAAATTCTGCAACCTTATCAAAATCTACAGACTCTGTTGTTATTGTCTGTGTTTGTGTTGAATTAACAGTTCCTTGCTGCATTTGCATATTATTTACAGTTCCATAAAAATAATTTATATTTCCATTCATCTGTTCTACCTGCTCTATCCCCTCTTTATCATTAAAGTATTCAATTCCTTCCATTGTTAAATATATATCTATTTCACCAGTGACAAACTTTAAGCTATTATCACCAATACAACCATGTATCTTTAAATCGTCCAAAATAGTTCCAATATTCATTTGGATATTAGGTATTTCACGAAAATCTTCCAAGCCAAAACTCAAAGCATCTTTCCTTATTTCTTCTCTCTTTTTAAGAACAATCTCTAAAAACTTCTCACTATCTTTTCTCAAATCACTCGCTCCAATCTGAACCTGACGATTAAGCTCCTTTTCCATCTGTTTTCTGATTTTTTCTATTCCTTGTTTGTTAAATTTAATAGATACACTCAATAACTTCTACCTCCCATATTATTTTTATAATTTTAATTCGGCAAAAACAATACCTTTAACAGGCTCAATATGTATCATCTTACCATTATCATTTAAGAACTGAAAATCATCCTCTATTACTTTCTCAACAACACACATAACTTGTCCACCTACATATAGATTTCTTCCGATTGTCTTGGAATAAAGATGATAATGATTTCTAAACAGAAATTCTTCAAGTATTTCTGTTTTATACTCTTTGCCTTCTTCCACTTTACTTATAAGCTCACTCTCATACATAAACCATTTCCCTATCTTTCTAAATACATATGTATATAATGCTCCCAAATATCCGCTACAACTTCTTCGACCGTCATTGCCTTATGGTTTCCAAATAACGACAATGTTGCAAATAATTTCAATTCCCCTTCTACAAATTGTGCATCATACATACCATTCCAGGAATCACCATTCCCATGCGGCATAACATTATCTGATACACCAATGCTTTCCTGTCTGCTCCCCATCATGCTACTTAAAAATATCCTCAGTTTCCTTGCTAATTGCCCATTTTTATAAAACTGATAAATTACTGTTCTTGTATCAATCTGTTCGATCTGCACCTGCATCCATGTATTTTGGGTTTGGTACTGTTGGCATAATTGTGATAACAGCTTTACAACTTGACTAAAACTGTCTTTTACAAACTGATTAATTTCTAAATCTGTTGGTTCGGAATTATATTTTATTTTTGGTATTCCCAATGTAGCAAATAAATCATTATCATCAGTAATTTGACTACTCTTATTCCCAAGAAAACCTTTCTGACTTAACTTTTCTTCAATGGCCACACATACATCCTCAATATTAGGATTATTCATATCGGAAATCACATCCAAAAACTCTGCAATGTTAGAAGAAATATCCTGTCTCCGCTTTAAATCTTCGTTCAGTTTTCCAAGATTTTGCACACTAATGTCTTTCAGTACACTTTCTAACTCACTAAATTCATTTTGCCAATGTTTCACATATTTTGCCCTTGTAATGGGGCTATAAATTTCTGAATCAATAACTGCTGGAAAAATCTTATCTTCATAATTTCTGTCTCGCATTACTTCCAAAACTTCATACATACAATTAGCAGATTTCAAATATGAATCGGAGATCAACAAAATTGTATAATCCATGTTACTAATAGATTGCATATACTCTTTTATGCTTCCCCATTTTTGAATGTCAATAGTATCTCTATGTAACTCAATGTTCTGATTATTCTTTAAATAAGCATAAATGTTATTAGCTTCATTTGAATCATTCCAGCAATAAGACAAAAAAATATTTAATTTCTTCAAACCGTCTTCCTCCTTACCAACTGGTTTCTCCGGGAATTCCTTCTCCACCATGTATCCACTCTTTTCTAGTTCAATAGTCCAATGTAAAATTTTATTTTGAACAGAATTTATTACTTGTTTTAATTGTCCTGTAGATACAAAATAATTATATACGGTTACGAAACTTCCGTTTCTATTAAGAGCTTGTGTTAATGTATCGGTAATGGAATATGAAGCAATTCCATTATTGCTATTTTGATATGCTTCGATTATTTCTGAAATAGATTCCATAAAAGGCAATTTAGAAAAAGCCTCTGCTTGCTCTTGTTTAGTAAACTGAGTAGGAATCCACCTTCCATGATTGTATGCCTTTAATTCACCTCGCAAAAATCTATATTCGGGAAGATTCTCCACACATTTGTATCCATTTTGCTCATTAAGAACCCATTTTTCAATATCTTTCTGATTTATTAAAACAGCTATCAAATATGCTTTCCTAAGCAGCTCTTCAATATCAACATTCTTATCAAGTGCCATCTGTTGTAATTCATAAACAGATTGTTCCATCACTGTACTCCTATTCCTTCAAGTCCTCACATAGCCGCAACAATACATCCAATCTTTCCACTATTCTCTGCTGTTCCTCTATCGGTGGAAGCGGAATAGGTAAGCGCAATATAACTTTTCTGTCAATTCCAGGAATTATACTTCTTGCATTAGCCTTCAATTTTAATATAAAATTCTCAAGACATAATTTTATATATTTAAGATTTATTTCATTTATTGCTGATATACTCATAATTTGTCTCGCAATATGAGCCTTTTCAATGTTCATAAATGCCATTTCTCCAATGGTTCCTTTGCATGTTAATAACAACTCTCCATTATATGCTATAGAAGTTCCACATGAAGTGTATCTATTGATAATCAAATCACCAGCTAGGAAATTACTTGCCCCAGTCAAATAAGGAATACCTATGTTGTTATCTGAGTATTTATCAGGTTGTAAATCCTGACCAGATGTTAGCTTTATTATATTCCCCATTCTTACCCATCTCCAATTCTCAGGAATATCAAATGGTATCTCTTCTTCCTCAATATCTGGTAATGGCTTCTCCTTTTTTATTTTCTTTTGTGCAATCAATTCTTCTTTCTCTTTTTTTATTGCTTCTAATAATTCCTCCACACTACTATCATTCTCCAACTGCTCAGTCAATTTTCCCTGCATAGCAGCTTGAAGAAATGCATCTTTCATATTTCTCGGAAATTCTTTCTTTAATTCCTCCAATTCTTTTTCAATCTTTTCATATTCATCGATTTTAGGCATAATCTCATTAATTTTATCAACAATTCGTTGTTGTTCTTCAATAGGCGGAAATGGAATTAGTAAATGTTTTAATTTGTCCGCTTTTATGCCCTTCGCGGTTGTTCCAGTGCAATTATCCAACAATTCGTTTTGAAATGCAGCTGATAAAATAAAATACATAAATAACTCTAAACATACTGTATTTTCACAATATGATTGCATAGTTATAATTCTTTGTCCACAAGAAGAAATGTCTAAATCACATAATGCGGCATTGCCCAATGGTGCTTCTGTAGTAAACAATAAATCACCTCTATTTGTTGTTCCTCTACTTTGACGCATTCTGTATTCTTCTTCTGAAATATATTCTTTTCTTGTATACTCCATATAGCCCTTTTTTATATTAGATGCTGTTATAAGAAAAATTCCTTTTTCAACTTTATTAGGAGTTTTCCCCCTATAATCTACAAATGACAAAATACTGTTTAACTCAACCATTCTCCATGAATCAGGTATTTCTATATCCATTGCATCTAAAATTAAAGTATTTTTACATTCTTTAATTTCTTCTCTATGTATTGCAATATGACTCAGCATTTCATCCACATTACTATCCGTTTCAAGCTGTTCTGTCAACTTTCCCTGCAATGCAGCCTGCAATACTGCTTGTCTCAAATCTTCTGCCAATACCATAGTCTACACTCCCAACATATCCATTATCTCTTGTAGCTTTGCATCCATCTTTCGATCAAGTCTTTCTCGTTCTGCCTTGAAGTTTTCTATTGTCTCTTTCGGAGAAAGGATCACTTTTTCTTCATTGGGAAAACCACAAAAATCTAAACTGTAATTATTTGCAACAATTTCCTCCACAGATACCTTTTTTGCTTTCCAGGTCTCTGTCATGGAACTGTCTTCTTTTTCGTCTTTTATCTCTATACGATTGTCCCACCATTCATCAAGAGCAGACATTTTCTCTCTTGTCATAGGATTCTTTTTCATAGAAAACTTCTGCCCATCTGGCAAATCAAATCTGTAAAACCATACATCCGCTGTAGGTTCTGTCTTATCAAAGAAAAGCAAATTGGTAGCAATACTCGTATATGGCGCAAAACAACTCCCAGGCAATCTGATCACGGTATGTAAATTGAATTCTTCTACCAGTTTCTTTTTAATCGCACTCTTACTGTTATCCGTTCCAAAAATGAAACCATCAGGCAGAACGACTCCGCATCTGCCATTCTTATTAAGACGATACATGATCTCTATCATAAAGAGGTCTGCCGTCTCTGAGTTTCTAAGTTCAGCCGGGAAATTCTTCTGTACAATTTCAAGTTCAGAACCACCATAAGGAGGATTCATCAGAATCACATCAAATTTATCATCATCTGTATACTTTCTTACATCCTGCTCCAATGAATTGTCATGCATAATATCCGGTTCTGCAATATCATTGAGCAGCATATTGGTCGTACATAGCATATAGGGAAGCTGTTTCTTTTCAACACCATAAAAGGAGTGCTGTAGTTTTGGTAAATCTTCTACCTTTATTCCAGCACTTTCCACATGATGAAGCGCATCTACAAGAAATCCGCCTGTCCCACAAGCGAAATCTGCCACCCTATCCCCGATTTTAGGATCAACTTTATCTACTACAAATGAGGTGATTGCTCTTGGTGTATAAAACTCTCCATTGTTCTTCTGCAAACCTTTCAGTAAGGTTTCATAAATATCATTAAAGGCGTGTCTTTCATCATAATCGGAGAAGTCGATTTCATCAAAAATATTAAGAAGCTGTCTGAGAAGAACGCCATTCTTCATAAAATTAGTAGATTCTTTCATGAGCTCTTTCACAATAAGAGATGCCCTGTCCGTTTTCGTAAAGAGATATACATCCTCCCCTTTCTCATTTTTCACAGCATCTCCGGACAACACCCTAAACAGCTTATTATTTACAAAATCAATCAGTTCCTCCCCTGTCATCTGGTCTTTTACGGAAGTTGATGTCACCCAATCTCTCCAGCGATATCCCTCCGGGATAACCGGGACATAACCGCTCTGTGTCAATTCCCATTCTTCCTCTTTATAATCAAAGATCTTTAGAAACAAGATCCATACGATTTGAGATAATCTCTGTTCATCTCCGCCGACACCTGCATCCCCGCGCATAATGTCCTGCAGTCTTTTTATCAATGTAGCCAATGCCATATCTTTTTCTCCCGTCCCTTAATACAAATTGTCTTCTATTTGGTTCATTAAATCAAGATAATTTTGCTTATTTCCACCAAACACATTTTTTAATATCTTCATTGGTGTATAGCCCTTTTCTTTGAATACTGGCAGATTAAATACTGTGATATCTTTCAACTTTGAAAAATCTTCTGTCTTATATGCACTTAAAATAGTCTGAATAATGTCTCTTTTTTCAACATCCAATTCATCTAAGAGACCTGTATCATAGACCTTCTGTACTCGCTCTTCTTTTGACTTAGGCGGCTGTTTATATCCCACAAGCCCGACAATATCGAATTTATCAATATAATAGCCTACCGTCTCGCTGACCTTCCTGACATAAGTTTTTTCTATCAGCAGATCCATAGTCATTCCATCTTTATCCTCGGATGTTTTAAAGGAAGCATAAAAATCCTGATAAGTCGGATACTGCGTCAAAATATTATTCTTTACACAGCTTTCGATGTTCTGCTTGATAAGGTTTCCATTTTCATCGGTGTAGCGTACTTCCTCTCCTTCTATGGTCACATCCACACCGTTTATTTTTACTTTCTGAATATGTCCTTTTGCTTTGCCACTATCTATATCTTCCCCCTTCTCATCTGTTTCCTTCTGTGGGCTTCCTTTAGGGAACGAGCCGTTCTCTCCAACTGCCATAACCGCCACTGGATCTCCGTCAAACCCGGGATCCTCAAACTGATGATAATTTGATCTAAAGTCTAAAATTGTAAAATGCAGCTTGCTTTTCTTTTCATCATCAATTGTAAAGTTTTCATTGATTCTTGTGCCTCTGCCAATTGTCTGTTTAAACTCTGTCATAGAACCAATAGATTTATCCAGAACGATCAATTCACAAGTTTCCGAATCAATACCCGTTGACATTAATCTGCTCGTGACCGCAATAACAGGATATTTCGTATTCGGATGAGTAAAGTTTTCTAACTCTGCCTTCCCAATTTCATCATCGCCGGTAATCTTCATTATGTACTTACTGTTTTCCTGCACCAAATCTGCATTGAGATTTTTCAGCTTCAAAACCATTGCATCCGCATGGTCAATATTTTCGCAGAATACAATCGTCTTTGCATATCTGCAATCGTTTTCTGTCATGTACTCTGTAATTCTTTTTGCAACAATCTCCTGCCTTTCTTCCACAACGATAGTCCTGTCAAAATCCTTTTGTGTATAAACTCTGTTTTCTACAGGATTCCCTTCTATATCTAATTTACCTGCTGGCGGCCTATACCCTTCTTTATCAATATTGAGTTCCACAGAAATAACTCTATAAGGAGCTAAGAACCCATCCTCAATACCTTGTTTCAATGAATAAGTATACAATGGCTTATCATCGGTCTCTGAACAGAAATAATTGATATTTGACACATCTTCTGTTTCTTTTGGAGTCGCAGTTAAACCAAGCTGTGTTGCCGAGCTAAAATACTCCAGTATCTCATGCCAATTAGAATCCAGATCAGCAGAACCTCTATGGCACTCATCCACAATAATCATATCAAAGAAATCAGGCGGAAGTTCCTTATAATAGTCTTTGTCTTTGCTCTTTAACTGTTGATAAAGTGCTGTATATACCTCATAAGCAGTATCTTTCTTTATATTTGCACTTTTCATTTTCACCATAACACCGGCATCCACAAATGGTTTAAAATCCTTTTGCATTGTCTGGTCTGCAAGTGCATTTCTATCAACCAAGTACAGAATTTTCTTTTTGGTCTTGCTCTTCCACAGTCTCCACACAATCTGAAATGCAGTAAAAGTTTTTCCTGTACCTGTCGCCATAACAAGAAGCATTCTGTTCTTTCCCTGTGCGATTGCATCAATCACCCTGTTAATGGCAATTCTCTGATAGTATCTTGGTTTCTTAGGCTTTGCTTTTGACGCATCAATATAGTAAGGCTGATTAATCAGTCTTATTTCATCCTCTGTTAAACCTTTTTCTTGGATATATCTATCCCACAACTCTTCTGGATATGGGAAATCCTTCATTTTCAGTTTGTCACAATTTTTATGGATGATCATATCTTCTTCGACTAAATCTATCCCATTTGTCGCATATGCAAAAGGAATATCAAGAATCTCAGCATATTCAAGTACCTGCTGATACCCTTCCATGGCACTATGATCTACGCCTTTTGCTTCCACCAATGCCAAAGGAATATTATCTTTAAACAGAAGAAGATAATCTGCTTTTTTCTTATCTCCCCTTGATACTTTATCACCATCAATATTTACCCTGCCATCCGTAAAATAGTATTCCATGATGATATTATCAGAGTTTTCATTTCCCCATCTTTCCTGAATGACCGGGGTTATGTACTTCTTTTTAGTATTTTCTTCATTCTTCTGCTGCTCTTCAATTTCTTCAGGTGTTAAACGCATAATTCATTTCCCTTCATTTCTTTCTTAATTCACTGACCAATTTTTCTTGGCATTGACTACTTTTTCTGGATCATTGACCACTTTTTCAGAGATATTGCTTGATAATTACGATGCCCTTTTCAACATATCAAAAATATAATTCATTAAACCATTTTCCGTTTCAATTCCATATTTCATATTCACACTTTCATAATACCTCATAATGCTTTTCTTCGTTAAAATCTCACTCGATGGAATACTGTCACCATATCCCTTCCTCGCGTTCTTCCACGGATCCTCATTATGGGTAATTCGCTCCAGAACTTTTCCGCCATACATTCCAAAAGTGTTCACAACAAGGTCAATGACCTTCTTTTCATCTTCAGTCAACGCATCTGCGGTACCTTCAAGCAAAGCAAACCGCGCGTCATCAATGGGATTATATTTAAAATCTCTGAATAAGTCATAAACCTCTGGATAAACAGGTCCATGAATCCATGCTCTGCAATCCTCAGTAAAAATTGGTCTACCATACAACGCAGAATAAACGCCCTGAATAAAATAAAGCAGTTTCTGCAGCATCAGCGGCGTCACCTCTTCCAACTTCTCAAATACATAGGCAATGACCCTGAGCATCTTCTCCGATACAGAGAACAGGTTTTCAAGGCTGTCTGCTGCGGTCATTGCTTTCTTATATGCCGCATCAGTAATCTTGCCTCGGTTTTCCCTAAGCCTTTCCTTCATGTATGCCGGAGATGCCAGCGCCGCCTTCACGATATCCGAATACTCTTTTAAAGGAACCTGCCCTTCCAGATATCTCGGAATTGTAACTTCACCAAACCCAAGTGCAAGTGATAATGGGGCTTTTCCAATCTTATAGATTTTCATAAGCTTTTCAATATCCTCAACCTTCACAAGCCCTTCGACAAATCTATACTGTTCATCCACTTCCCGCACATTCTTATCAATCAGTCCTGGAACGCTCATTTCATCTCCGCATTCCGCACATACCGCTATCGTTATCCCGAAAGTATATTCTTTATCCCTTATCGTTTTAACAATGTTCTTTTTCTGTAAAAGATACTTTGTTTCCTTCCTGCACGTGGTGCAGAAATCCCTTCTCCCCTGCTCTGCCATAATAGTTACCTCCGGTCAAGTCGATATCTGCCGTTTTCAACAGCGGCTTTCACTTCTGAAAGATACTGTTCTATATCTTTCTTCTCTATATTCAGTGTTTTATCCTCCGCATTGTTAATGATTGTATTTTTGATTTTTTCTATCATTATATTACTTGCCTGATAGGATTTTGTCAATATTCAATCAATCTAAGAAACAAGAGTATATCAATTATAATAATTTAGAATTGTCTCCCCAGCCAATCTCTGCTATAATAGCTTTCGGTTCTAAGAAACAAAAACGATTGTCTGTATGGTGGTAATCATGCTTTCAAAAAACTGTAATCAAAAGCTTTGTCTGTTTTCCATACTGGTTCTGCTCCTCTGGGGCACATTCTCCGGCGTATCCTCTACGTCTGAGATCACAGACTTTGTTTGCGATCAGCATTATAGTTATGTAAACCGTTCAGTCTCTGCCATTACCCCGGCGGGCAAACATATTCCTTTACAGGAATACCTATCCGACCAATATTCGGGTACACAGGAGACAGTATCTGCCGCCAGGAGCCGCAGTGTAAGACTCCTGTCCCGCACCGTCAGACATATCACCGCTGAACTTTTTTATGGCGGATTCTTTGCTGCTTCTTTTGCTGTTTTGGGACAATTATCCTATCAGCAGGTTCCCACTTTCTGTCCCTGCGGCATCATCATCACCAATTACATTCATCAAAAAGACGGACGAAAATCCTGATTCCTTTTCACCCAACTCTAACAACATACGGATGAAAAGGAGAATAAAAATGAACATTGGAGTTTTAATATTGATCGTAGTAGGCGGCGCTTGCGGTGGATTATCCACACTTTACATTGCGGTCTCTCTTTTTGGTACGCTTGGATTTAAGATTTATAGAAAAATTAAATATGGCATCTCTCTCTACAACTAACACATAAGTAAAAGGCAGACAGAAACTATTTTTCTGTTTGCCTTTTTCCCTGAAATCTCCTGCTATACACCAGCATCCTCTACTAAAAATTTTATTTTAAATTGCTTCCCTCTTGTTTCATCATCTCATACATCGCAAGAAATTTCTTCTCAGACAAAATCTCATTTGTCACATAATTTCCATTGTAGAACAGCGCATAGTTTGTCCATGCCGCAGGCGCATTTTGTGCCTTTTCCTTACTGTCGATTTTGACCGCTGTAAGCGGAATCTCATTTTCTTTCGCAGCCTGCTCCAATACAGGCACATATTTAGCCGTAAACGGACAACCGTATGTATAATGCAATACAAAGCCTTCCGATTCACTTTTCGGATACTTTGCGCAATCTTTGAATTTGGGAACCGTTGCCTCATCGCTAAAGGGCAGATACAAAAGATGATACCAAGGATCGGCGGTATCCGCAAACTTGAAATCCCGGTACGCAAGATACGATGGGTCCGATAAAAACGATTTTTTCTTTGCAGAGGAAATTACCGTCAAACCGGACTTTCCTTTCTCCTTTGCATCCGCTATGCACCGTTTTAAAAGATCATCCGCGTAGCCGTGGCCTTTACAGGAACCGGACACCCAGAAACAGTTGATATGCATATAGTTTTCTGCCTCAATCGGCACCCAGGCGTTTTCTGCCGGAATATATTCTATAAAACATTTTCCACGAATATTACCTTTTAAAAATACAAGCCCGTCCTTCAGCCTCTCCCGCATCCATTCTTTCTTCGCGATCACCTGCGGATCTTTTTTATCGGAAATCGCACAGCAGATATGTTCCGACTCTAAATTATCCTCTGTGATTTGAATATAATCCATTTTCGTCCTCCTTCACATGATTATCTTAATTCAATTTTTAATACAAAAATTTTCACCGGATAAAAAGTTCCGCATAAGAAGATCTTGATAATTATACCATATAAAACATGACAACAGTATGTCGCTTTTCAAAAGAGAATTCTCCTTGCAAAAACATCCATCCGGATATATCATTTTTATAAATCTGTTTCAGAAAGGTGGCTTTCATGACCAAAATCTTACTTTTAGAAGACGATATCAGCCTTATAGACGGCTTGGAATATTCCCTGAAAAAGAACGGCTTTCTTGTGAAAACCACTCGCACGGTGGAGGAAGCGCTGAAACAGCTTTCCTTTCCCATTCCTTTTGATCTGCTCATTCTGGACGTTACCCTGCCGGACGGGACAGGCTTTTCAGTATGCGAAAAAGTACGAACCAAAGACAGCCGGATCCCCATTCTCTTTCTCACCGCTTCCGACGAGGAAGTCAATGTCATCCGGGGACTTGACTGCGGCGGCGATGACTATGTCACGAAACCATTTAAAATCGGTGAACTCTGCTCCCGCATTCGCGCACTGCTCCGACGTACCCAAAACACGCCAAACCTCACCTTCGGCAGTCTCTCCATAAATACTGTGGCAAACAGTGTAACAGTAAATGACCGGACGATTGACCTGACCAGGGCTGAATATCGTCTGCTGTGTCTTCTTGCCAAAAATGCTGGAATCGTTGTTACAAGAGAACGCATTCTCGACGAACTGTGGGATCATAGCGGAGATTTCGTAGATGACAATACCCTTTCCGTGTACGTGCGGCGGCTGCGGGAAAAAATCGAGCCAGACCCGGCTCATCCCATCTATCTGATCACCGTCCGCGGATTCGGCTACAAATGGAATGCACAAACATGAAAGGAGCTTACAGATGATCGCTGCATTTGCACAGGATATTCAGGACAAGGACAACAAACATTATATCACTTTTTTTCTGCTGTTCTCGCTTCTGCTCTTCCTAACAGGTATTTTTTTCACAACTGTTCTCACAGAATCCGCTAAATCCATGCTTCTTTCCCACGATGAGACAGTTGCTTCCTCCCTGCTCTCACAGGGTATTTCGGAACAGGTGATCATGGCCGCTCTCACAGAAAACGAACGCACCGAAGAAGGCGCTTCTCTTTTGACCAAAACGGGACTTACGCAAAATCAGGAAACGGAATTTCTGCTTCCCCTCTCCCGCTTTCAAAACCATGCCCGTTTCCTCATCTTTTTTTGTACGTTTCTGCTTTCCGTTCTGCTCTTTGGCGGTGCCTGCTTTTTTCTGCACCAAAGAGAACAGCTTTACGAACAGGCCTGCACTGTCATGGAAAACTACCGGAGAGGCGACTATTCCCCCCATCTTCCGCAGACAAGCGAGGGCGGAATCTATCGGATGTTCTCCGCTGTGGATGGTCTTGCCACCATGCTGCAGGCACAGAAGGAAACTGCCCAGAATTCCAAGCGCTTCCTGAAAGACACCATTTCCCACATCTCCCATCAGCTGAAAACGCCTCTGGCGGCACTCTCTCTGTATCAGGAGATCATGGAAAACGAGCACGACCAGCCCGCTGTCATAGAAGAATTTGCCAAAAAAACAGGACTGGCATTAAAACGCATGGAGGATCTGCTCCTTTCCTTGTTGAAGATTACCCGTCTAGATGCCGGGAGTATCCTATTTGAAAAAGAAAACTGCCGCTTGCAGGAACTCGTCTCCCACGCTTTAGGTGAACTGACCACCCGCGCTGAGACGGAAGGGAAAAAACTGCTTGTGGAAGGAAATCCCGATGTATCGATCATCTGCGATCCCGCCTGGACCGCTGAGGCTCTTTCCAACCTCGTCAAAAATGCGTTGGATCACACCCATGCAGAGGGTGTCATCCGCATCGTCTGGGATGCTTCCCCTGCCGCCATAAAGATCAGCGTCACTGATAACGGAGAAGGTATTTCCCCTGAGGATATACCCCATATTTTCAAACGTTTCTATCGCAGCCACAAATCTCAGGATACACAGGGTGCCGGTCTGGGACTTTCCCTTGCCAAATCCATCGTAGAAGGACAGGACGGGCTTCTTTCCGTCCATAGCGTTCCCCACATAGAAACCACCTTCACCCTGCTGTTTCCTTTGTACCTTACAAAACTGTAAGCTAAAATTCATCCTGCTGTAAGGCCTTCTTGTTATTCTGTTTTTGCCCGAACAATTATATTTTTATTGGACAAGAAAGGAATTGACACATCATGCAAATCTTACAGGTACAAAATCTCTGTAAAACCTACGGCAAATCCGCCGTCAAAGTTGATGCCCTGAAACAGGTCTCCTTCTCTCTGGATAAGGGAGAATTCTGTGCGGTTGTAGGGGAATCCGGTTCCGGTAAGAGCACACTGCTCAACTTAATCGGCGCTCTCGATCTCCCAACCTCCGGTGATATCTTGATCGACGGCCACAACCTCTTTTCCATGAGTGAGGAAGAACGCACCATTTTCCGCAGACGCAACATCGGCTTTGTCTTTCAGTCGTTTCAGCTGGTGGAAGAATTGAACGTGGAGCAGAACATTATTTTTCCGCTCCTGCTAGACTATCGCAAACCTGATCCTGATGCCCTGGAAGAGATACTCTCCCTTCTGGGACTGCAGGACAGACGCCGTCATCTCCCGAATCAACTCTCCGGCGGACAAAAACAGCGCGTCGCCATCGGCCGCGCCCTGATCACCGGCCCGAAACTGATTCTGGCCGACGAACCTACCGGCAATCTGGACAGCCGGAACAGTTTGGAAGTGCTGGACCTCTTACTTCGTTGTTCCAGAAAATTCCAGCAGACAATTCTTATGATCACCCACAACAACAGTCTCGCCGCATCAGCCGACAGAGTGCTGCGGGTGTCCGACGGCTGTCTGACAGAGCCAGGAGAATCTACCGAAAAAGGAGGCGGATTCCGCGATGAAAAATTATCTTGAACTGGTTCCCCACTATACAAAAGTGCATCGGAAACAGAATCGTATGTCCATTCTGTGTATCATCCTGTCGGTATTTCTCGTGGCTACTATTTTCGGAATGGCAGACATGTATGTCCGAAGTATGATTATGAAAACCAAGCAGGACGACGGCAACTGGCACATTATGCTGAAAAATATCAGCGATGAGACGGCCGCCATGATTGCCGCACGCCCGGAAGTCAAGGCCTTCTCCTGCTACGGCGTCCTGAATTACAGATTGGACATGGACTACACCATCGCCGGAAAAGATACGGTAATCTGCGGTGTAGACTCTCCTTATGTGACGGACATTTACGCCGGCCTCATCTCGCAGGGCGCTTTCCCGCAAAGCGATAACGAAATATTGGTAACCTCCAATATCCATAAAGAGCAGGGAGTTGACTTAGGCGATCAAATCTCTATCTGTGATGCGAAAGGAACAAAAACCTCCTACCGCATCTCAGGATTTATTGAAAATCCATCCATGGTACTACGAAAAGACGTGTATGGAATTGTAATGAACACGAAAGCCTTCCGCTCCTTCTTCCCCAATGTTACCAACGGGGAGCCAGACGATTATGACAGTGTCTTCATAGTGCAGTTTCATGGACAAAGATATTTGAGAAAAATCATAAACGATATCAAAACACAGTTTTCTCTCTCGGAGGAACAGGTGGGAGAACAGGCCATGCTGCTTGGTCTGCTCGGTCAGAGCGATGAGGGAAATCTCTTCATGGTCACAGTCTATTCGGCAGCCATGCTTCTCTCCATACTAGTCTTGGTGGCTGGTATCCTGATGATCGCCAGCAGCTTAAACAGCAATATCGCAGGACGCACAACTTTTTTCGGCATGCTCCGCTGCATCGGCGCAACGCCAAAACAGATCATCCGCCTAGTACATCGGGAAGCCCTCGGTCTATGCGGTTTCGCCATCCCCGCAGCCCTGACGGCAAGTATGGCAATGATCTGGATTCTGTGCGCTCTGCTGCGATTCTTAAGTCCAAAATATTTTGATACAATGCCCGCTTTCGCCGTCAGTCTTCCAAGCATTCTCGCCGGAGTCCTGATCGGCCTCCTAACGGTGCTTATCGCCTCCCGAGCGCCTGCAAGAAAAGCCTCCGGCGTATCGCCTCTGACGGCGGTAAACGGTCCTGCTGACGACAGCACCTCGGTGCGCAGGGCCGCAAACACGGTCTTATGTCGGGTAGATACGGCGCTTGGGATCCATCACGCCAAAGCCAATCGCAAAAACTTCCTTCTCGTGACAGCCAGCTTTGCGCTGAGCATTATTTTGTTTCTCTCCTTTTCCACCACGGTGGACTTTATGAAACATGCTATAAACGTTCTGCATCCCTGGACGCCGGATCTCTCCGTTATATCGCCTGACAACGCCTGCACGCTTGACCCGGCTCTGCTTGCCGAACTTTCAGGGCATCCGTCCGTCAAACGTGTTTACGGCAGAATGTTCGCCTACGACCTGCCTGTCACGGTAAACGGAAGCACGACCACAGCCATGCTGGTTTCCTACGATGAGACCCAGTTTAAATGGGGGGAAAAATATTTGATCGACGGCTCCGTTTCCGATGCCCGTGACAATCCCGGCACCGGGCTAATCGCCCCACCCCAGTATAACACTGCCAGCGAAATCAAAAACGGGGATGTGGTGACACTCACGACACAAAACGGCACCCAACGTATAAAAATTGTCGGCACGGTGTCCGAATGTCCCTTCAACACGAAAAGCGGTGAAATTATCCTCTGCTCGGAGGATACCTTCCGGCAGTTGACTGGCATAAGCAATTACACAATCATTGATATCCAGTTAAAGCACGGCGCAACCGATGAGGATGTTGAAACGCTCCGAATGATCGCAGACACAGACTGTACCTTTTCCGACCGACGGGCCGACAATCAGAATGTGTTGGGCGCAGGATATGCTTTCCACCTTTTTATCTACGGCTTTCTGTTCCTGATCGCTCTGGTCACTGTCTGCAATATTGTCAACTGCGTAGCCATGAGTGTGGAAGCCAGAAAAAAACAGTATGGCGGCCTGCGCGCTATCGGCTTAAGCGTCAGACAACTGACACGAATGGTCATTGCGGAAACGCTCACCTACGCCGTCTCAGGCGGCCTCTTCGGTATTGCGATCGGGCTTGCTCTCAACAAAAAGCTGTTTACCATGCTGGTGACCACGCGCTGGCATGAAGTCT
Organism: Lachnospiraceae bacterium; assembly: GCA_014804615.1. Taxonomy (GTDB): domain Bacteria; phylum Bacillota; class Clostridia; order Lachnospirales; family Lachnospiraceae; genus UBA3282. The sequence continues at coordinate 86,951 of JAAUZL010000018.1, read as the reverse complement.
GGAGCTTTCCCGCCTTAGAGCTTTGTGTCATTCTCTGCGTCATGGGATTATCTGTATTTCTGGCTTTGAAATATCCTCTGAAAAGTCTTCGAGAAATGTCCATCATAGACACGATCAGCGGGTACTGATGTACCCGCTGGCTCCTTTTTGACACTTTCCTGTTTTTCTTTTTATTCCCCGGTCATCTCCCGGTATTCCTTCGTCCCCACATCGCTCCACGCTTTTCTGCCGGAGGCGACTACTTTTCCAGTGGCAGTCTCCACCGCGTACATATCCACGATGGCCTCATTATCTGATCCCTCTACGGACCGATACAGTACCAAAAGCTCGCAGGCTCCATTCTTGGAAGGACGGTCATATACAAGGAGGTAAGAATAAACCTTGCCATCCTCTTCCGATGTCTTATTCCCTAAATCAATATAGAGATTCCCCTTGGCATTGTAATACACCTCATAGGAAAATCCTTCCTCCGCCAACGCAGCGTCATAGACCGCTTTCGCGGCTTCCTCCCGATAATCCGACTCGACTTCGGACTCATGATCCATCTGTGTTTCCTGATCCGAGGCTGTCTCGTCACCCTCTCCGGCACTATCGTCCTCTCCGGTACTCTGGTACGGCTCCTGCGCTTCTCCCTGCCTACCATTTTCCTGCCTGTCGTATGCGATGCGAACAACATCCTCCACATCGATCGGCCACTCTCCGTCCTTGCCGCCAAAAGAAATGCTGCCTGTATAGCTCTCCGCATCTTTACCGAAAGAAAAATAGACCTTCCCTCTATACTCTTGAAAAAAACCAGCCGCATCAAATGCAGATGAAGAAAATCCTCCGCTCATAGCACCGGCAGCCAGACACAAAAGATCCTCTGAAAGCGCGGGAATATCATCATAGCCGGAAGCCTCCAGACATAAATACTTCCACTCGTCTGGCTCTACGATATGATAATCCCGCTCCATATCCACCGTACGATACACTTCCAGCAGAGAATGCAGGGTTATCGACTCCACATAGTTATCCGCAAGGGACATGCCATCCGGTACCACTGCCACCTGAACCTCCGGCAATGTCACATCGTAGAATGCATTCCCCGACCTGGATATCTCAAACGCCCTTTTATACTTCTTCTCCAGATACTCCAACTGATCCGCCGTTGTGATCTCTCCCGGCCTTTTAAAAAAGAAAGCAACCGGACGATAATAGACCGGATTTGTCTTCAAAAAAGATTCATCCGTCACCAGAAGATGGCTGGTGAGCATCCGCTCCTCCTCCATTCCAGACAGAATCAGAATAAAGAAAAAAATATAGAAAACATAAATACCGCCCACAATCACTGCCGCTGCTGTACAGACCACCCTAACAACCTCGTGAACGCGTTCATTTCCGTACAAATAGTAAAGTGCCAGGAAGAGGATCATGCCCGGCGTAACAAGCCACACGATCACCCGCCCCAGCGTCTTCACCCAGGTACGAAGAGACAACTCCGTAAAAGAAAGCCCCATCGACAACAAAATATAAAACAGGGAAACACACACCGCAATCAATGTAATTCTTTTTAAAAATCTCATCTCATTTGCGCCGCTCTTTATCCATTTATAACATTTTTGCCCTAAGTTCTTCTCCGCTTTTCGCACTCAGGTAAGCGGGCGGAATATCAAATACGGTCTTGCAGCCCGTCTGCCCCTCCTGATAAAACCGATAAGCCGCTCTCGCGTAAGCAATGATCACGCTGGAAGTAAACTCCGGATTGGAGTCCAGCTTGAGACTATACTCGATCAGATGGCTGTTCTCCTCCTCCCAGCCGGTCTTTCCGCTGCGGAGAACAAACCCGCCGTGTGGAATGCCGCTGTGGTCTCTGAGAAGCTCCTCCTCACTGATAAAATGTACTGTGGTATCGTAGTCTGCGAAATAGTTCGGCATGGTCTTGATCTCCTGCTCCACTTTGGAGGCATCCGCCCCCTCCTCCAGAACCACGAAACATTCTCTGGTATGTTTTTCACGGGTAGAGAGTTCAGGATTTTTCCCCTCGCGCACAGCTTCCAATGCCGCTTCCACCGGGATCGTGTACTGCTTGGCATTCTTGACGCCCTCAATCCGGCGAATTGCATCGGAATGCCCCTGGCTCACGCCCTTCCCCCAGAAAGTATAATCTTTTCCATTTGGCAGAATCGCAGAAGTATACATTCTGTTCAGAGAAAACATGCCCGGATCCCAGCCCACAGAGATGATGCCCACCTTACCTGCTTCTTTTGCAGCCTTATCTACATTTTCAAAATGTGAAGGAATCTTTGCATGCGTATCAAAACTGTCCACGATATTAAACAGCTTTACATATTCCGGAGACTGCACCGGCAGATCCGTTGCGCTCCCGCCGCACAGGATCATCACATCGATCTTATCCTTCCACGCCGCCGCGTCCCGCACATGACAGACCGCAACCGTCTTAGTGAGGATCGACACCTTATCCGGATCCCTGCGAGTAAACACCGCTGCAAGCTCCATATCGGGGTTCTGTTTAATGGCGCATTCCACGCCCCGTCCCAGATTTCCATAGCCCAAAATGCCAAGTCTAATGCTCATAATATGATCCTTTCCTTTACCTGCAAAAGCAGCCGTACAAGACGACTGCTTTTCCATCTTTTGTATGTGCCCCAAAATGCCGTATCTTGTATTTTGACTCCTAGCAACGCTAGGTGGGTAACCGCAACCATACTTCTGTCTTCCACTGCGCAATGCCCAAAAAGGCTGGAGGCCTGACATCTATATGACAATGTAGGAATCCCGTTTAAAGTATCTGTAGGTTCAAAATAACAAGACTTTATCGAGCATTTCAGGTTATCTCTATTATATCCGAATTGACCGCAGAATACAACAGAATTTTTTGCCATCATCCAATGATATTCTCATCCAAAAATATTGGTATTTATCTGTTTTTCTCCTTCTCCCGGTACATCATCGCATCCGCCTCTCCGACCAGCTGATCATAACGTTCTTTTCCCGTCGCAGAGTATGCTGCTCCTACGCTCGCGGATATTTTCTGAAAATGTTCATCTTTCGCATATTCCGCATCGATGCGCGCCTTTATCGTCTGCCTCATTTCCTCTACTTCCTCCAGCGTATGCGTTCCAAACATCACTACCTGAAACTCATCGCCGCCTGTACGCACGATCAAGCCATCCTGTATATCTATATTTGCCCGAAGAGTCTTCGCCGTAAGAACCAATGCCCGATCACCCTCCTGATGTCCATAGATGTCATTGATACTCTTAAAATGATCGAGATCAATACAGAACACCGTCATATTTCCTTTCGGTGCCTTCTCTATATATTCATACAAATACCGTCTGTTATACAGGCCAGTAAGGAAATCCGTATTCGCATTCTTGATCATCATCTGCTGATAAAGACGTTCCTGTGTCACATCCATAGCAACACCCGCAGTTCCCATAACGCTGCCATCCAGATCAAATAGCGGCGTCTTGTAGGTTTTCAACTGCCGCATACTGTCTCCGATCTTTACTGTCTCATCGAAAATACAGGTTTCTCTCTTCTCCATCACCTCGTATTCCGATTCCATGCAGATAAATTCACCCTTAGCATACTCATCCGGATCGATATCCCAGATATAATAGTGTCCGCGTCCCTCAATCTGTTCCATTGTCTTGTTGACCGCTTTACAAAACGACTCATTCACTTTCATGTGAGCGCCCTCTTTATCCTTATACCAGATCAAATGGGGCACACAGTTGATTGTCGAGTCGAGATAAGTTTGGGTCTGCCAGAAATCCTTACCCATCTTGTAGGTCTTCTGCCAACGGATCAAACGAAACCGCAGTTCAGCTTCCGATAAGGGCATCACCCAGATATCTGCGATCTCCGCATCTTCCTTTGCCGCCAAAAGCTCTGTCTGTTCTTTATCCGCAAGCAAAATCAATTCCGCTTCCTTCCTCTTATGGGAAAGCAGGAACGCAAGCGTCTCTTCCACATGCATCTGTCGCATATCCGCCAGAATCACATCTGCTCTGTCCGTCAGTTCTGCATCTGCCTCTGTGCTCTGCAGATACTCATGCGTAAAATGAGGAAGCGGTGAAATCTGCTGCAATGCGGCGAACAACTCATTCTGTCCTGTGATCATATAAAAACAAATTTGACAATGATACATAATTTCCTCCTATGTTTTCAACCGTAACTAAATATTCGTTCCATAAAATTACGTTGATTTTATTATACCATATTTTATATATCTCTTCAATCAAAGACAACCCTCATGGCGTGAAGCAGCAATATACATTACGCACCTCTGCGCACAAAAAAGCGACGGACATATTGTCCGTCGCTCCAGATTCATGCTGTTTTTAATATTATAACTGAGGACCAGCAGCAACCAATGCCTTACCGGCATCGTTACCCTCATATTTAGCAAAGTTCTTAACAAATCTGCCTGCCAGATCTTTTGCCTTGGTCTCCCACTCGGAAGCATCCGCGTATGTATTACGAGGATCAAGGATATTGGTGTCTACGCCAGGAAGTTCTGTAGGAACCTCAAAGTCAAAGTAAGGAATCTTCTTTGTAGGCGCATTCAGGATATCACCATTCAAAATAGCATCGATGATACCACGGGTATCCTTAATGGTAATACGCTTGCCGGTGCCGTTCCATCCGGTATTTACCAGATATGCCTTAGCGCCGTTCTGCTCCATCTTCTTAACCAGCTCCTCACCATACTTTGTAGGATGCAGCTCCAGGAATGCCTGTCCGAAGCAAGCGGAGAAAGTAGGTGTAGGCTCTGTAATACCACGCTCTGTACCAGCCAGCTTAGCTGTAAAGCCGGACAGGAAGTAATACTGTGTCTGCTCCGGTGTAAGGATTGATACAGGAGGAAGTACGCCGAATGCATCTGCAGACAGGAAGATTACATTCTTAGCTGCCGGTGCGGAAGATACAGGACGTACAATATTGTTAATGTGGTTGATCGGATAAGAAACACGAGTATTCTCGGTCACGCTCTTATCGTCAAAATCAATCTTGCCGTTTGCATCTACAGTAACGTTCTCCAACAGAGCGTCGCGCTTGATTGCATTGTAGATATCGGGCTCGGATTCCTTGTCCAGATTGATAACCTTAGCATAGCAGCCGCCCTCGAAGTTGAACACGCCGTTGTCGTCCCAACCATGCTCATCATCACCGATCAACAGACGCTTAGGATCTGTGGAAAGGGTGGTCTTACCTGTACCGGAAAGTCCGAAGAATACTGCTGTATTCTTGCCATCCATATCTGTGTTTGCGGAGCAGTGCATGGAAGCAATACCCTTCAAAGGCAGATAGTAGTTCATCATGGAGAACATACCCTTCTTCATCTCACCGCCGTACCATGTATTGATGATAACCTGCTCACGGCTTGTGATGTTGAAAGCTACACAAGTCTCAGAGTTCAGACCCAGATCCTTGTAATTCTCAACCTTTGCCTTGGAAGCATTGTAAACAACGAAATCAGGCTCGAAGTTTGCCAGTTCCTCATCGCTGGGCTGGATGAACATGTTCTTGATAAAGTGTGCCTGCCATGCAACTTCCACGATAAAACGAACAGCCATACGGGTATCCTTGTTCGCGCCGCAGAAAGCGTCCACAACAAAAAGTCTCTTGCCGGAAAGCTCCTTCTTTGCAATATCCTTTACTGTAGCCCATGTCTCCTCTGTCATAGGATGGTTGTCATTCTTATACTCATCGGAGGTCCACCATACAGTGTCCTTGGAATTTGCATCCATTACGATGTACTTATCTTTGGGGGAACGTCCTGTGTAGATACCGGTCATAACGTTCACTGCACCAAGCTCAGTTACCTGGCCTTTCTCAAAACCTTCCAGACCAGCCTTGGTCTCTTCCTCGAACAGCATCTCAAAGGAAGGGTTGTGCACTACTTCTGTAGTTCCGGTGATACCATACTTGCTTAAGTTGATCTCTGCCATCTCGCATTTTACCTCTTTTCTTTAATATTTATAATAAAATTACTTTATTATACATGATAAAACCTTAAAAATCAATAGGTCCGCCTTACTCGAAATCAGAACAATGCCATATGCGATTTCTTTTTCTGTTCCATATGTTTCCGAAGCATAGCCATCTGATACTGCCCCATCACTTCATCCTGTTTCTTCTTGGAAATCGCCTTGGGAAAATCCAGATCCTCCAGACGGCTTCTGGAAGAAAGCTGGTTAAGCGCTGCAGAATTATTATAATTCCGGGTATACTGCAGAGCATTTGTGGAAGCGCCCAGGCTGCTCCTTCTCTCCGAAACCATATCCAGCGCCTTGTCTATGGCATCCAGACTGAAATTCTTAGATGTGACATCCAGATCAGCGATACCCAAAGCCTCCAGTGTGGAATTTTTCATCTGGATATGCATACTGCCGCCATTGGGAGAGGTGACAACCGCCATATCCGCCATGCTGCCGTCCAATAATGTCTGCTCATTAAAGCTTGTATTCCTCGCCAGAGACTCAATCCCCTGCTTGAGCTGATCGATCTCCTTCTGATAGATTTGTTTATCAGCGTCGGAATTGATACCGTTCATAGACTTGACTGCAAGCTCACGGATCCGCTGCAGATAGTCAGACATACCGCCCAGAGCGCCCTCTGCAACATTGGCAGCTCCCATAGCCATGCCGGCATTCTCCGCACCGGCACGAAGCCCTGTCTCCTGCGTTTTCATACGCTGCGCAATAGCTAAACCCGCCGCGTCATCCTTCGCCGTATTGATCCTCTTCCCGCTGGAAAGATGCGAATAGGCCCAAAAAAGATTCTTCTGATTCTCCTGGCTTTTTTGAGATATTCTTATGCCCAAGTTCATAATCATGCTCCTTTCTGTCGCCGGATTGCTCTCCGGGGCATGGTCACATATATTCCCANTTAAAANCATTATACTGCTTTCAGCGCAAAAACTCAAACAAAAAATNGGAAAAATTGCCCAAATAAATATAAACAATTCCTAAACTGCCTGCNTCTCGCTACCGCAATAGTCCCACTGCCCTCGANGTACCGATNCGATCNCATCCTTCCGCCACAAAAGCCTCCAGATCCTCCANCGTGGAAATACCGCCTGCCGCCTTGATCTTTACATTGGGNCCGANATGNTCNTTAAAAAGACGCACATCCTCTATGGTGGCNCCGCCCGTNCCAAATCCAGTCGANGTCTTAATGTAGTCNGCNCCNGCCTTTGTCACCGCCTCACACATGGCGATCTTTTCCGCCTCNGTCAGGTAACAGGTNTCGATAATGACCTTCANGATCTTATCGCCGCAGGCCTGCTTGAGGGTGNGNATCTCCTCCTCCACCTTCTGGTAGAGNCCNTTTTTCACATCGCTGATATTGACCACCATNTCGATNTCTTCTGCGCCGTCCTCAATGGCCTTCTTNGTCTCNGCCACTTTCGCCTCCGTCACGGAATATCCCAGCGGGAANCCTACCACCGTNCAGATNTTGATCTTCTCCCCGTACTGTTCATGAATCCTCCCGATATAAGTGGGCGGTACACAGACCGAAGCCGTCCCGTTTTCGATAGCNTCNTCACAGAGNGTAACGATATCCTCCCAGGTNGCAAAAGCCTTTAACTGTGTGTGATCTACCCNCTTTAAAATCTCTCTCTTATCCATACTGNTCTCCATTTCTGTATANGTTATAATCATTTCTTTCTCTATTGTAATCNCTGCAGTCTGAAATTTCCACACAAAAATNAGAGAAGCACAAAGACCGTTTCCAAATTCTGGTACTATCTTCCTATTAAANNATGACTATAATATTAAAATTCTGTTAAATTCCTGTTTTCGCTTGTTTCCGTCATTTTTTTCATGGTATGATAGATTCGTTAATGTATGGAAAGGAGGTACATAGTATGGAACAAAACATTTTTTCTGAGATCACACCTGAGATCGTTCGACTTGCAAACATGAGCAAACAAGCCGGCGTTATTGATACAGAGCTTTTCACAAAATTTGATGTCAAAAGAGGCCTGCGCGATCTAAACGGTAAAGGCGTCCTGGCCGGTTTGACAAATATTTCCGACGTGCGCGCCAATAAGATCGTGGACGGCGTACAGATCCCCACCCACGGTCAGCTTTTCTACCGGGGATATAATGTAAAAGATCTGGTGAACGGNTTTTTTGCCGATAACCGTTTCGGNTTTGAGGAGGTGACCTATCTTCTCCTCTTTGANAAGCTGCCGAATGCCGANGAGCTCGCCAGCTTTACCAAATTATTAAACAGTTATCGTTCTCTGCCCACCGGCTTCGTGAGGGACATCATCATGAAGGCGCCCAGCAATGACATGATGAACACNCTGGCAAGATGNGTNCTGACGCTCTANTCTTACGATGACAGGGCNGACGACACNTCGCTTCCCAACGTACTCAGACAGTGTCTGCAGTTGATCGCNCTTTTCCCGATGCTCTCTATTTACGGGTATCAGGCNTACAANCACTATCACAACGGGGAAAGTCTCTACATTCATCAGCCNCAGCCGGANCTTTCCAATGCNGAGAATATCCTGCATATNCTGCGNCCNGACAATAAGTATACGCCTNTGGANGCGAGGGTTCTCGATATTGCCCTGATNCTGCATATGGAGCACGGCGGCGGTAACAACTCTTCCTTTACGACCCANGTTGTNACTTCNTCCCTGACAGACACCTACTCTGTCATCGCGGCTGCCATCGGCTCTCTGAAGGGCCCCCGCCACGGCGGTGCCAATATCAAGGTAGTTAAGATGTTCGAGGAGATGAAACGGGAGGTCTCCGACTGGACCAATGAGGGACAAGTTGCCGATTACCTGAAAAAGCTCCTGCACAAGGAAGCCTTTGACCACGCNGGACTGATNTANGGTGTNGGACATGCNGTNTACTCCAAATCCGATCCCCGTGCCGTCATTTTCAAATCCTTCGTGGAACAGCTGTCCGAGGAAAAAGGGCTGCAGGAGGAGTTCGCNCTTTACTCTCTGGTGGAACGGCTCTCTCCGGAGCTCATNGCCGCGGAGCGTCCCATCTATAAGGGTGTCAACATCAATGTNGACTTCTATTCCGGTTTCGTCTACAGTATGTTGAATCTGCCNATGGAGCTCTACACCCCGATCTTTGCCATCGCCAGAATCGTTGGCTGGAGCGCNCACCGTATGGANGANCTTGCCAACAACGGCAAGATCATTCGTCCCGCTTACAAGACGATCTGCGTAGACAGAGATTATGCTATGCTGCANCAGAGGAATGCATGACAGCCAGACATTAGGAAATAACAAAGAGAGCATTGCCTTATAACCGCTTNTGGTTATNGCGAATGCTCTCTTTTCTTTGGCATANGCTAGTTAGTTAATACTTGTTGCAATTCTTCCCTCATCTACTCCACAAGTGACATAGTGTTCATATAACGCTTCTTTATCATAGCCGAAGGTTTTCCGAAGATCCGGATAACGGTCCGCATATGCCACATAATCAAACTCATCCATGGTTCCCGTAAACGGAGNCGCTACGATGCCNTCTCCNCCGAACCACGGATTNTCGGCGCTGTCATCCGTCGGATCCCATGTCCGGTACGGAGAGTCCGNTTCNATTTTGAGNGCAGTCGGCTTTCCGAGTTCTCCGGCTTCTTCCGTATCGGAATATACAACTACCTTCGTTCCCCGCTTACAATTATCNTAAATCCATTTTGCATCTTCCGCCGCTAATCTGACACATCCCAGAGATGCGTTTTCTCCCAGTTTATTATACTCTTCCCACTCCAATGTATCCGGTGAATCCTCTATGTACGGCACAGAATGAAACAGTATCTTTCCGTTAAACCGCACGGCATATCTGCCGTATGTACCATCCACCATCTTTCGCCATGCGTAATAATTGGAAGTTTTAAACGTGCCTTCCGGTGTTGCGGATTTTCCAAGCCCGCAGGAACACACCATCGCCTTTACCGCGGTCAGGGAACCGTCTTCNTCCTNNTCCTTAACGGTAATACAATTCAAAGCCCTGTTCACATAGACCACATAATCCGGTCTTGTATCTACTGTCTCACTATCCGTCTGTACTTCCAAAAGTTCCNCCGCGCTGACATCAATGCNTGTNTCTGTTAACAATACCATAGCCGCACACANCATACCCGCAAGTAAAATTCTGANTGTTTTCATAATATAATACGTTACCCCTTCTTACTAAATTCTTCCTTTTTATACTCTCCCTANATGAACGCGTCTGTCTGTTATATTCCGAGGAACTGTTTCACAACCGCCTTCATCTCTGTCTTATCACACACATTGTCNTGNAGCACCGGNGCNGTCCGGATCTCNTCAATGGCATTCGGCACCGCCACATTNCCGATCTTGGAAAGCTCGTCCACCAGCTCAAAATCTTCCATCGCGTCATACTTCGNATCGATGGCATTCATAACGCTTCTGGTAAACTTGAAGGGGCTTGCCGTGGAAGCGATCACAGTCTTTGCCGCATCCTTGGTGTCCGATACATATTTCTGATAAACCGCACTTGCCACCGCNGTNTGNGTATCCAGCACATAGCCCGTATTTTCATAGAGAGCACGGATTCTNTCCGCCGTCTCNTTTTCNTCTGCAAAATTNCCNTAAAAATCTGCAAGCTGCTCNCTCATGNNCTCNGTGATCTGATAGCTGCCGTCCTTTGTGAGCGCCGCCATCATTTCTGCNTTTTTCTTCGCATCGTTCCCCGCNATACGATAGATCAGCCGCTCCAGATTACTGGAGATCAGAATATCCATAGAAGGAGAACTGGTCAGNTTAAATTCACGGTTNCNGTCATAATCTCCNGTCATGAAGAAATCATAAAGCACTTTATTTTCATTGGAGGCACAGATCAGCTTATTGATCGGCACTCCCATATTTTTCGCATAAAAGGCCGCCAGAATATTGCCGAAATTCCCTGTGGGAACCACCACGTTGATCTTTTCGCCATCCTCGATCTTGCCCTCATGTAAAAGCTTCGCGTAGGCATAGACATAGTAGACCACCTGAGGCACCAGTCTGCCGATGTTGATGGAATTGGCAGAAGAAAACCGGAGCCCCTGCTCCGCCATCTGCGCCGCCAGCTCTTTATCGTTGAACAACTGCTTTACACCTGTCTGCGCATCATCAAAATTGCCATGAATCCCAACCACAAAGGTATTGTCACCCTTCTGGGTCACCATCTGCTTTTCCTGAATGGGGCTGACGCCGTTCTTCGGATAAAAGACGATGATCTTTGTTCCTTCCACGCCTGCAAATCCCGCCAGAGCCGCCTTCCCCGTATCGCCCGAAGTAGCCGTCAGGATCACGATCTCGTCCTTCACCTGATTTTTTTTCGCGGCAGTGATCATCAGATGGGGCAGGATTGACAGCGCCATATCCTTGAATGCGATGGTCGCACCGTGGAACAGCTCCAGATAATAAGCCCCTTCCGCTTCCACCAAAGGCGCGATCTCCTCCGTGTCGAATTTCGCGTCATAGGCCCGCTCGATACACCCCTGCAGTTCTTCCTTGGTGAAATCTGTAAAAAACAGCTTCATCACCTCATAGGCCGTCTCCTGATAGGTCTTGCCCGCGAACTCTTTCATGGACCATTCGAGAGCCGGAATGTGATCCGGTACGAAAAGTCCTCCGTCCTCCGACAATCCCTGCAGGATCGCCTGGGATGCGGTCGCTGTTCTGTTTTCGTCTCTGGTACTGCTGTATATAACGTCCATGGGTTTTCACCTTTCTTGTGTACTTTATCGCAGTGCATACTCGAAAAACTGTCTGCGCACTGCTCATTGCCATCGTATATGTTATCACACTTTCTCTGCCGACGCAAGAATCCCTTAGAGGAAGAACTCGTGATTTCCATAGGAAAAAAGTCTTGTCAGCTTTCGGTCAAACCACTTCAATCGATCGGAATCCGCCTTTTCACGGGCGCAGAAATACAGCGCTCCCTGAGAGATATCCTCCCCATACAAGGCGCGCTCCACCGCTTCCACCGTATCATCGCTGACATGAACATTCTGATAGCGTCCATCCACCGTAGGAGAAAACTGGGCAATCCCCTGCTCTCTCTGCATGACCACATCCCATACCGTATCTGGGAACCGTTCATTATTCACACGGTTTAACACCACATTGGCTACCAGAAGTTTTCCATTCTGATCCTCTCCGCCTGCTTCCGCTTCCACGATCCGAAGAAGCGCCTCATAGTCCTTGTCCGACAACTGGTACTTCTTCGTCTGTTCCAACACCTCATAGTCCACGACCCGCTGACCGGAAGATACACTCTCGAGCATTTCCACAAAGCTCTGATTATCCTCCTCCATCGATGTGTCCAGGTATTCCATGCGAAAAGCAGGCTTGGCCGATATCCGGTCGATCTTCAGCTCTCTGACGCAGATCCATGACGACAGTATCATCATCCCCGCCAGAAGAAAGCCTGTTATATATTTCCTATACATTTTTTCTCCTTACTTATACTGTTGCGCTTCGATTGCCAAACGCAGTCTCCGCGCGTTTATTCGGGAACCGACAGCCAGTCCCAACGATTCTCAACAGTATTTTATGCAGAGAAAAGGAAAAATATTTCTGAATTTGTTTTTTTTCTCAAAAATGGTACAATCATATAAAAAAGGAGGTCACAGCATGGAGCAGCCATTACCCGGCGTTTATACCGCTGTGCGAGGGGACGGATCCATTTACTTTCGCGCTTCATTAACTTATCGCAATAAGCATATCAGTCTCGGCAGCCACGACGATAAACAAAAAGCACACGAGATCTATCTGACTGCCTCTGCGCTCTTAAAAGACACCTCCATTCATCTGGAAGACTATTCGGAGGATTCTCCTTTGGCCTTTTCCAAATGGGTCTGTCTGATCAATTTTCGGGATAATGGCCTCTACTTTTCTTCCCCTATTTATATCAGGCCTCATTTTTTCTATTACTTTTTTTCCCCGGAGGAACACTTTATTTTCGATAAGGATGATCTGTTCTACTATTCCTCCCGCAGAATCTCCCGGCGCGGCGGCCACTATTTCGTGGCAGACTACGGCATGCAGATCAATATCATGAGCCGCTACGGCATTAAAAACTATGCGGTGGAGGGCCGGGATTACCGCTTTATCAACGGCAACCGCAATGATCTGCGCTATGAAAATATCGAGATCATCAACCGTTTCCACGGCGTATGCGCGGTACAGGAAAAAGGGAAGACACGCTATCAGGTAAAGATCCATGTGAAGGGCAACGTAAAAGTAGGCACCTACGCCTCCGAGATCGAAGCTGCCATCGCCTACAATAAGGCCATCGATCTGCTGAAAAAAGCCGGCATAGACAAGGCCTACACCCCCAACTATATGGAGGGGATGTCCCCCGACGTCTACGCCGACCTCTATGCTTCCATCCAGGTGGCGCCCCACCTGATGGATTATCGTTCCGAATAACCGACAAAGCAGATATTTAAGTCAGCCCCGCCGTCTATTCCATTTAACACTCCGTCTGTATCATACTGCCACATGGAATACAGATAAGGATAATCGGGAATATCCTCCTCCTGAGAAAGCCACACATCAAAATCCTGCAGCTTGGTCAGATCCACTTCTTTGAGCAGCCACTCTTTATCTCCATAGACCATAGGCACATAGCCTGCCGCTTTAACACCCTCCAGAAAGCTGACAGTCACCGTCGTCTTATCTTCTCTGCTCAATCCCTCTATCCGCGATTTATCATTGGACACAAAGCCCATGTTAAAGGCAATGGGATATTTTACCTTCCCTCTGTAGGGCTCCAGATTCTGCACCACAAAATTCGCTTCCTGGATCGCCTCATCCTGAGAGATTGCCTGAGAGTAAAAGTAAACTCCCACGTCCAGTTGTGCCTCGATCGCGCCTTCGATGTTTTCCTTAAAATTCTCATCCAGCGTGATCTGTCCCGTGCTGTAACCCCGGCTTCCCAGCCGGATCATCACATAATCCACCCCTGCCGCCTTGAGGCTTGGGAAATAGATCTTTCCCGTATGTTTGGAAATATCCACTCCCACATAAGAAGTTTTTCTGCCGTTCTCCATATAGCGCTTCAGTCCGGCCTTATCTTCCATGTTGGTAAAATCATAGGTATTCTTTTTCAGATAGGGACTGATCAGCACCCACTCCTCCGAGCCATCGCGGTTCGTGATCAGCGTGTGCTTGCCGTCCGTGGCTGGATCGTTGCGCTCCTCCTCTTCCTTCTGGCGCTCCGCCTCCTTATCCTTTTCCTTCTCCTTTTCGGCTTTCTCCGTGTATGGATTTTTATTAACGCTTTCCACCGTCTTTTTCTCTTCCTCAGGCTCTTCGGTTTCTTCCGGATACATATCCCAGAAATCCAGATCTTCCGCCCGAAGCTTGGTCGCCGTCTCCTCCTCTTCCTGCATCGCAAGCTCCTCTTCCTGCACTGCTTCCTCTTGCTGTCTTTGCACTTCCTGCAGATATTCACTGCCACCGCTTTTCTTGTCGTTATTACGGAATACGGCCAACAGAACGATCAGGATAAAGGCGGATACGCCGACGATCATATAGATCACGGAGGGACCCATGCCGCCTCCTGCTTCCTCTTCTCCCGGTAATCTCATTTACTAAAACACTCCTCTGTTCCTCTGTTTTTTTGTTCGTTGTTATGATATCATGATATCAATAAAATAGCAAATTCATAACATAAAAACCAGGTAGAAGAACTTGAAAAAACAGATAACAGCAAAAATTTATGTAATAGGATTCTTTATTTTACTATTGTCTATTACATCCATTATTACCGGCTGTACGAAAAATACAGAGCCAATCTCCCGTACAGGCTTTTATTTTGATACGGTAATTCGAATCACATTATATGACACAGAAGATGATTCTGTTCTGGACGGATGTTTTGCACTGGCGGAAAAATACGAAAACCTTTTCAGTGCCACGAAAGAAGGAACTGATGTTTGGAATATCAACCACGCAAGCGGGGAAGCTGTCACGGTATCGGAGGAAACAGCGGCTCTTCTTGTGACGGCAGTTGACTTTGCCAACACGACAGAAGGACGAATCGATCCCACCATCCGCCCTGTCAGTGCGCTCTGGGATTTCGGTTCTGAGGGCAAAGCACATCTTCCGGAGGATACCGACATCAAAGAAGCGCTCTCCCATGTCTCCTACGATACCATCCGCTTTGGCGTCGGTCAATCAGAAGAGACCGGAGAACCCGTCTATAACACCGTCACTCTGCAAGATCCGGAGGCCGCCATCGATCTAGGCTTCATTGCAAAAGGTTACATCGCCGACAAGATGAAAGAATATCTGCTCTCGCAGGGCGTAGAGAGCGCCTGCATCAGTCTGGGAGGCAATGTGATCACCATCGGCGAAAAGCCGGACGGTTCACCTTTTCGAATCGGCATTCAGGAACCTTTCGCTCCGGAGGGAACAGCCCTGGACACCGTAGAAATCCGGGATACTTCCGTGGTGACTTCCGGTATCTATGAGCGATATTTTTATGAGGGGGACACCCTCTATCATCATGTTCTGGACACGTCCACAGGCTATCCTGTGGACAATGAACTTGCCAGCGTGACCATTATCTGTGAGTCTTCTACAAAAGCGGACGCCCTCTCCACTTCCTGCCTTTGCATGGGGCTGGAGAAAGGACGGCAGTATCTTGATAGGGCAAAAGTGGAATATCTCCTGATCACAAAGGACGGCACACAGTACCGCTCCGAAAATTTCCCTGTAACACACTAAAACTTCTTTCAGTCAAAAATTAATCTTTCTCCAAATAATCGGACAAAAAAAGAGAGAACGCATTCTCTCTTTCTTATCATTTCCACATTCTAGGATATCCTTCCCTCCCCGCCCATCAGTCTCGTCATTTCTTCAATCCGCTCCAGCGGAAACGGGGATGATGTAAGCGGTTTCATTGCAATGGACATCAGTTTCATGGGATTGTCATCCGCTGCGATCCGGTTAGAGTTCATTTGACCGCACTGGCGACAACGGTGTATGATTGCCCATTCCCCATTTTTTCTGACCCAGACTGCCACAGGCTCCATATAACCGCCGCAGTCCGAAGCACGGTCTCCCGGCTCTATGTCCACATGCAAGCTTGTCAGACAGTTCGGACAGTGATTTCTGTGTTTACTGCCTGCACCGTCCGGTATCACCTGCCGTCCGCAGACCTTGCAGACAAAAATTTCCTCGCAGGCATGATTTTTGTAATATCCTTTTTCAAATGTTTTTCTTTTATTTTCTCTATTCAATTTTATTTCCTCCCACGTTAAAACTCTGTCTCTCTGTAGGAGGTTTCATTTGCATTTCCCTGAGAATCCTCTGTATGCTCTTTTCCGTCAGATAATATCTTTGCGCCAATTCTTTTGTGGATGTGCCCTTCTGATACTGCTCCAAAATCTGTTCATTTCTGATCCGAAGTTTTTCGTTCACACCAGTGGACGATCCCCATCTTTTTCTGCACTCTTTCTTTTTCGGCACATAGATTGCTTCGCCGCTCACATACGTCTGCAGGATCTCAAGAATATTTTCCGGCAGAATGTCATCTGCTCTTTTATAGCTCATAGCCGCCTCCTAATTATTTACTTTAGGAAAGGCAATGGCTATCACAATTTAGGTATAAATGTCATAGCCATTGCTATGATACCGTGGTCTCCTTCTTCAACATGCGTTTTCCTCCCTTTCTTCTCTGCATTTTACTTCAACATATGTTCTTATCTTACATACCGCCAATAGTAAATGCAACCTCATAAATAGTTTTAAAAATATTTAATCCTCCCAATACACCTGATACCACTCTCGATACCCGGAATAAATCGTATACTGCTCCCCATCCTCTCTGTCAATCACACGATAATAGCAATACTCCTCATCTGTAGAGTAGCCGCCATTCACACCATACGCAATCTCACAGTACAAAATATATCTGCCGTCCGGTGAAAGTTCGACCTGTTTCACCTCATATTGGGAAAACTGCTCTATTGACAGGCCACTGTCCTTTGCATTTTCCGGATATCCGCCGGATGCCTCATCCTTCTTTTGCCCAACAGGACGCAGTCCCCAAAAGGACCTGCCATAAACCTTTCCACTCCAGTTATCCCGGAATCGGATTCTGTCCGCTCCCTCTATCTTGCGATACTCCTGAGAAAAATCCAGATGCAGCGCCATCTTAACCATGGGAAAAAGCAATAGGCCCGCCACCCCTATCACAGCCAGAGATGGTAAGCCTATCCGCAATATCTTTCTTATATCCATCCTATACCTGTACCTTACCCGCCAGCACGTTCTTGTAGTCCTCCAGATTCTTCTCAAGGAGTGTCGGCGTATCCAGCCCGTAAGGACAGTGCCCCTTACACTTGTTACAGTGGAGACAGTTCTCGATCTTACCCATCTTCTCCTGCCATACCTCCCCTAAATAATCCGCAGAAGGTGCACGGCGAAGAAGCAGGGACATTCTTGCGCACATACTGATCTCTATGTCAGCCGGACAAGGCATACAGTATCCACAGCCCCGGCAGAACTCTCCCAGAAGCTCTTTTCTATCCTTTTGAATGAGCGCATCCAGCTCCGCCGTCATCGCCGGCGGATTGTCAATATAGGACAGGAACTCGTCAAGCTCCTTCTCTCTCTGCACGCCCCAGATCGGCAGTACATTGTCATACTGCGCCAGATACGCATAAGCCGCCGCGGAATTGGTGATCAGGCCGCCGGAGAGAGCCTTCATGGCGATAAAGCCCATATCTGCCGCCTTACATTTCTCCACCAGCTCCACATCCTTATCTGTAGCCAGATAACAGAATGGGAACTGCAGCGTCTCATAGAGTCCGCTGTCGACGGCCTCATGGGCTACCGCCAGCCGATGGTTCGTAATACCGATATGCCGGATCTTACCCTGCTCTTTTGCCTGCAAAGCCGCATCGTAAAGTCCGCTCTCATCTCCCGGCTTCGGACAAAAAGCCGGATTGTGGAACTGGTAGATATCAATATAGTCTGTCTGCAGATTTCCCAGACTGGTCTCCAGATCCTTCCAGAACCTTTCCGCATTCTGCGCTCCCGTCTTGGTGGCAATAAAGACTTTCTCCCGCATTCCCGCAAAGGCAAGTCCTACTTTATGCTCACTATCTGAATACCATCGCGCTGTATCAAAAAACGTCATCCCGTTCTCGTAGGCTTTCCTGAGAAGCTTCACCGCCTCCTCATCAGAAACCCTCTGGATCGGCAGCGCCCCAAAGGCATTTTTATTCGTTACGATCTCTGTTTTTCCAAGTCTCACTGTTTCCATATCGTTATCCTCCTAAATATCTTGTTCCCGTACACCCTATATGTCGCTGCCGGAGCCGAACCCCGAGCCGTCATATCTGCCAAGCGTCCCGGACAAACCACACCAGTTACATGTAAATTGTTGATCCTCCCCGTTATGACAGCTCAGTTTACCGCAATTACAAACTACAAAATCCATTGTCCTGCAAAACGGACACCCGGGATAGTTCTGATCAGGAAATATCTCTCCAACGATTTTTGTCTCATCGTAGTGCTCCCTCTTTGCCGTAGCTTCCTTCACAGGAAACGCCCAAGTATACTTCCATCCGTCTCCCGTTTTTTCCAAGCGGACACCGTATGTACGTCTTCCCTCTTTACATTTGCACAGCGCAATCCGTGCTTCCATCATCTTCTCTACCAACGCAATTCTCCTTTCCGCAGTTTTCTCACATCGCATCATAGGCAAAAAGGGCGGTGATATCATCACCACAGCCTAATTCGCTGGTCTCCTGAAGCCATATTTTCAGATTGTCGGACACTGCCTTTACGCCGTGCTCTTTCAGCAGGATATAGTAATCCCTGCAGGTTTTCTCGAATTCCTCATCATTTTTATAACTGTTCGCAAGGCCATCCGAAGAGAGCATATACATTACGGGTAGCTGCTCATTCTCTTTCTGTTTTCGGATAAAGGTAACAGCCTTTTTCCAGGATTCCGCTTTGCTGAGTGAATGGGTTTCCGTTCCAAGGATCTTATCCGCCTCAATGATATGGTATATCCCCGTCTCCGACACTTTTATGATATCTCCGTCGCCAAGCTGAAAGGCAAAGAGAAATTCCTCCGTGAGAACTAGCCCCAACAGCGTACTTCCATACATCCTGTAGACTGCATCCTTATCAGGATCATTCTCTGCATTCACGGGAATATCCCTCTTCTGTTTCGTGTGAAGCCGCAGTATTCTGCGTTTCCACTCTGCATCTATCTCCCGCGCTATTTTGGTATCGCCCTCCCGCTTCAAAAAAGTAAAGAGCATTTCCGGCTGTCCGGCATAAGTATTCAGATAATCACCCAATATTTTGCAAAAAACATTTACCGCCGCATGAGATCCTGCTTTACTGTACGGACAGGCATCGCTCCCGTGTCCGTCCGCCACCGCCAGGATAACCGTATTGTGATCCATTTGGAGCTTTTTGAGACTGTCCTGACACTCCTTGCCGCTTCGTATATGGGATGCTCCCTGTACAGATACACCGAATACGCTTCGTGTCATATACAACATCCTTTCTACCAGACATCACCTTCCTGAATATCATCCAGGTCAGGAATTCTGCCGCCCAAATCCACAATAACCGGATTAGATCCATCCTGTTCACCTACATCCGCCGCAACGCTTGCCGGAGCCGAAACCAAAGAGGCAGCGGTGGATGCCCACTTGATCATTTTCGTGAGCGCAGAGGCATTGTTTGCCTGCAGCACCAGTTCCCTGTTGCCCGTGAACTCCAGCAAAACGTCGTCGTCTGCATCCTGCCCGATGGAAATAGCAATCTTTACCGCTTTCTTTCCCCAGGGAAGCTTCTTTAACTCCGCCAGCGACTTCTTATAATCATCTGTAGGCTGCCCGTCAGAAAGCAGCACCAATACAGGCGGAAGCGCCCTGTCTGACATAGGGGGAATCGTAAGCTGTGCCGCCAAAAGTTCAAAAGCTTTTCCAAGATCCGTCACACCGCCGGCCTCCAGATCATCCCATGCAAAATCCTCCACATTGATCGGATTGCTTGTCACCCAGGAAGCGCCTGTGGAAAACTTCAGGGTCCGGATCATCAACTGTGCATTCGGATTGTTTTCTGCCGCTGATACCATCTCCGGTATCGTTGATTGAATGGCATGATTCACTGTGCCAATTTTTTCTCCGTACATGGAACCGGAGCAATCCACAATCCAAAAAAAATGTAACGGTCTGCTTGCCAGTTCTCCTCCCGGTCTTTTCATCTCTCCCATAATTGTTCCTCCTTAATAATCTTGTGCGTCTGCGCATCTGATTTGTTGAGCTCTGGCATATTTCATTGCGTAGGAACCCGCATTGCATCGTATCGTAAAATTTGCATGCCTTTCATCAAGCTCTCCGAAGGTCTTTAAAAACCCTGTGCCCTTTCCGCCGCCGATTTCAATGACGGAGTCCGGTATATAAATACTTTCCAGACTTTTACAGCCTGCAAAAGCGCCTTCTTCAATACTTATAGTCCCTTCCGGAAGTGCAATCTTCTGCAAGGCGTCACACCCTTCAAAAGCGGATATTCTGATTGCTTCCAGTTCCTTGGAAAACACTACCTCCTGAAGGCTTCTGCACCAGCGGAATGTATTTTCCTTTATTTCCTTCAGCCTGGGAAGTACGACCCTCTTTAGCTGCGCACAACCGGCAAATGTATTATCGCCGACAAACTTCACGCTGTCCGGTATGGTGATCTTCTCCAGACCGCTATATTCAAAGGCGCCATCATATTTTGTCAGACTGCCCAATATCTTGGGACAACCTGTGGGATCCGTTGTACCAATACATCGCAGCGTTCCGGGCAAAACCGCCTCTTTTAATCCCTTGCAATTTAAAAACACACCGTTTCCCAACATTTCAATGCCGTCTGAAATAATGATCTTTTCAATTCCGACACAACCCTTAAACGCATGGTTGCCGATCGCAATTACCCTTTTCCCTTCAATGACATTGGGAATCACAATAACAGGATCGTCAAAATCGATGAATTTCAGAATTTTAATGCCTCTTGACGTTTCCTCATATTCATACAGGCTGTCGCTTTCACAGGGAACCCATTCCTTTTCGACCACTATCTTCTGCCCGTCTTCAACCGGCGGGCTTTCAACTTCTTTTTCCTCCGTCAACAGCCCAAACGCCTTTGCCCACGCACTGACGGCGGCCTCAGCGCTCTTGGTTCTGATATCATATCCCTGTTCGATGGACCTGACAAACCGATGCAGGATCATTTTGTCCATCTGCACCAGTCCCTTCATTTCATTCACGATCCCATCGTCAAACGTAAGAAGCAACAGATTCCTTTTGCGTTTGTCCTGCGGAAAAAAATCCAAAAGCAGAGCCTGCAGCTTTTTTCTGTCAGAGAGCGCATCCGGATAGTCCTGTATCAAATTTGTCAAAACCTTATCGTCTTCCATGCCGGTAATTATGCTCCTTAATGAAATTCTCCCGTCAGCTGTCCGAAATCAATCTTTGTATCTTTTACAATAGCTGCCGAACGCCCCTTCGGCACCGGAACCTGCGTTCCGTCCGCCTTAATATAGGTCCAATTCTCTTCTGACAGATTCTTTATGCCCCACAGCTTCGGATTACTCGGATTTTGAACCACCTCGCCCACTGCAGTCTCCATATCATAATTCCCGTCAATATGGTGTTTATACAGCCTGGTATTGGCCATAAGCAGTATCGTATTTTTGCCGATCACTATCCTGGTGGGGACAGTTACCACGTTCTGACATCCCCAGCAGATATGCGCAGCACCGCCCGCTTCCTTCTGCGCATCATAAAACACCTCACAGCCACAATTGGGACAGAGCATAATGCCTGACATAAGATTCGAGAACGTCTCCATCCATTTAGCCTCCGTTATTCTGCGGTTCGGCTGTTTCAGCCCCACAGTAAATGACGTGGTAAACAGATCCCGCAGCTGCTGCGGATACAGATCCCAGAAAATAAGCGCATTGTCCTGATAACCGGCAAGCGGCCTGTTCTCTTTGTTATCCGGATCAAAAATAAACAGAGGATCCGTCCCATACAACTTGTTCATCGCATGAATGTCCATACATTTGATCTGGGCTTCTCTCTTCCCCTCTAAGGGGTGATTCAGCATAAACATATAAAAGAGCAGAACTGCCAGAGAAAACAGATCGGTATTTCTGGAAGGCTTTTCCTTTCCTGTCACAATTTCAGGCGCCATAAACCGGGGTGTCCCATAGATCCCGGTTTTCGCGCCGTTATAAGAAACATTATCGTTATCACAGATCAGAACATCGCCCGTGTCCGGATCAAAAAAAACATTGCCGAAGGAAATATCCCGATAGCTGTACCCCTTTCCATGCAGCGCATTATACCCTCTCGTCAAATGATAGGCCGCCCTGCACAGACAGTAAAAGGAAGGCTCTGCTTTCCTCTTCATCATATCCACAATGCTTCTGTAATTCTTTGGACGAAGCGGCATAATATAACCAAAAGATTCGCCATATGCCCTGAAGATCATATCCTGCGGCCATAAAAAGGAAGCATCCGGCGGGCCGCTCTGGATGAGGTTATCCAGTATTTCCTTCTGATTTTTCGTGGCAGTATTCTTATAATACCACTTTAAAGCATACGCCTTATGGTTGGCTTCTACTGAATACACTTCCCCTTGTCCGCCGGACCCAAGCAATTGCTTTACCGTATATTTTTCACCGCTTTCGGATGTGAGTACTGTTCCGCTCTTCAACTGTCCGTCCATGGTCATATCTCCTTATTTGCTACACAATCACCTTCTTCGGGCACTTCTCCTTACAGGTGCCGCACCCGGTACACTTCTCCTGATCGATGATCGCGTGGAACTCCTCGATCACGATCGCATCTGCCGGACAATTCTTCTTACAAAGCTGACATGCGATACAGCCCGCATCGCAGGCTTTCATCGTCACAGGTCCCTTCTCTCTGGAGCTGCATGCCACCACATGCTTTGCATTGTAGGGAATCAGCTCGATCAGCTTCTTAGGGCAGGCCGCCACGCACTTGCCGCAGGCCTTACACGCTTCCTTATCTACCACAGCCACACCGTTTACCACATGAATGGCGTTAAAGGGACACGCCTTCACACAGCTTCCGAAACCGAGACAGCCATCTTTACATGTCTTGGGACCGCCGCTCGGCACAAAGGCCAGCATAGCACAGTCCTCGATCCCGGTGTAGTCATAATCTACACGGGTGCGCTCCTTGTCTCCGCGACATTTCACAAAAGCAACTTTACGCACACTCTCGCCGGCTTCCACACCCATGATCTGTGCCACCTGAGTGCCTACCTTCTCTCCGCCTACCGGACAGGCGTTAGTGGGGGCTTCCCCCTTCACGATCGCTGCCGCCAGACCGGAACAGCCCGCATAGCCGCAGCCGCCGCAGTTATTTCCCGGAAGGACGCCCAGAATAGCCTCTTCCCTCTCATCCACATCTACTTTGAATTTAATACCGGCCACACCGAGGAACAGTCCCACAAAAAGTCCTACCGCTCCCACAATACCCGTAGCCATTAAAATTCCTGCCATATCCATACCGCTCTACCTCCATCAGAGTAATCCGGAAAATCCACAGAATGCGATGGCCATCAGTCCCGCTGTCACCAACACGATGGGCATACCCTGGAAGGATTCCGGTATATCATTGTACTTCAGCTTCTCCCGGATGCCCGCAAGGATCACGATGGAGATCGTAAAACCAACCGCTGTTGCAAAGCCATTGACTATTCCGGTCACTATTCCATAGCTCTTCTGCACATTGGTCAGCGCCACACCCAGCACAGCACAGTTCGTCGTGATCAGGGGCAGATAAACACCCAGAGACTGATACAGGCCCGGAATGAATTTCTTTAAGAACATCTCCACAAACTGCACCAGAGCCGCAATGACCAGAATAAACACGATGGTCTGCAAATAAGCAATATCAAAAGGTAACAGAATAAACTGATAGATTGCTCCTGCCACCGCTGATGCAAGGGTGATAACGAAGATAACCGCCACACCCATGCCCGTTGCCGTCTCCGTCTTCTTGGAAACCCCAAGGAAGGGACACAGCCCCAGAAACTGGCTCAATACCACGTTATTCACGAGGGAGGATGATATCAATATCACTAACAATTCTTTAACCATTCTTCTTTGCCTCCTCTCCTGACTTATTGTCTACGAGACGCTTCGAACAGCCCATATCCCCGCAGTTCATGCAATCGCTGTTGCAGCCGGACTGAATCTTGGACATATCTTTTCCTTTTCTTTCTCCGGCTATCTTGACCTTATTCTGGATCGCCGTGAGCGCTGCCAGCACGAAGAATGCGCCCGGCGCCATGATAAAGATACTCACCGGCACAAAGCTTTCCGGCATCACATGAACCCCGAATACCTCTCCTGCTCCCAGCAGCTCTCTCACCGCACCGATACAGGTCAGAGCCACGGAAAAGCCCAGCCCCATGCCGATACCGTCAAAGAGAGACAAAAGCACCGGATTCTTGTAAGCATAAGCCTCCGCTCTGCCGAGAATGATACAGTTTACCACGATCAGTGGAATATAGATTCCCAGAGCATCATAGAGGAAAGGAATAAAGCCCTGCAATAAAAGCTCCACCATCGTCACAAAGGAAGCGATGATCACGATAAAAGCCGGAATCCTCACCTTATCCGGAATAATATTGCGAAGCAGGGAGATAAAGACATTACTGAGAGCCAGCACCACCATCGTGGTCAGGCCCATTCCCAGACCGTTGATCGCAGAGGTCGTGACTGCCAGCGTGGGACACATACCCAGCATCAGTACAAAGGTCGGGTTTTCTTTTATAATACCGTTTAAAAGCCGCTCTCTCATACGCCGTCACCTCCTCCCAGTTCTGTCTGGAAATAATATAATCCCGCATTGACTCCATTGGTCACTGCATTCGTGGTGATCGTCGCACCGGAGATCGCATCGATCTGGCTCTCCGCAGCCGCACCACTCTTGGTATATTCAAATTTCTCCACATTCTTATTCGCAAACTGAGGTTTTAAGACTTCCTCGGCCCGCATACCCAGTCCTGCCGTCTCAGAGATCGACAGGATGGAAATCCCGTTCACAGTGCCGTCCATCCTCACGCCCACCGCAAACTGGATATCGCCGCCGTAGCCTTCCTTCGTGGTCACAGTGATCACATAGCCAAGGGTAGCGCCGGTGCTGTCCAAAGCCGCCATCACCTCATCCACGCTCTCCTGTGCATATCCGGCATCGCTCCAGGACGCCGCATCCGGCGTCGCAAGCTGCACCGCCTCAAAGGAATCCGCATCCGCAAACACCTCTCTGCAGGCCTCCTGCTTTGCCTTTTCCTCCTGCGCCGCAATGGGCTCCTTGGTCACCTGATAGACGATTCCCAAAAGCAGGCCCGCGATCAGGGTGATTGCCAGAAGGATCCCTGTATTTTTCATCATTTCCTTCATGCCTTCTCCCCTCCTTTACCAAATGCTTTCGGAAGAGTGTTCTTCTCGATCAGCGGCACTAAGAGATTGCCAATGATGATCGCGTAAGATACTCCTTCCGCGGAGGGTCCGAAGATACGGAATATGCCGGTCAGGATACCCAGCAGAGCACCGTATACATACTGTCCCTTTTTCGTGATGGGTCTGGTCACATAGTCCGTCGCCATAAAGAATGCGCCCAGCATCAGGCCGCCGCCGGAAAGATGTGCGGATATGTAAGGCCAATCCAGTCCCCGTCCTCCAAAGAGGCTCACGAAGACCGCCAGGGTCACGATATAAGTGCCGGGGATCCGCAGATCAATGATCCCGAAAAGGATCAGAATGCAGGCGCCGATCACAATGGCGATCATGGAAGTCTCGCCGATGGTTCCCGCCGTGCGGCCGATCACCATATTCAGGATATTGACACTCTCTCCGCTTTTTAAAGCCGCCAGAGGTGTCGCCCCCGTGTATGCGTCACAATCAAAGTTTGTCATAATGGAGGTAAAGGAAATCAGCAGGAAACACCTTGCACCCAGCGCCGGATTCATAAAGTTCTGGCCCAGGCCTCCAAACAGCATCTTAACCACCAGAATGGCAAACACGCCGCCCACCACGCCGATCCACCAGGGTGCGGATACCGGCAGATTCAGTGCCAGCAGCAGTCCCGTCACCACAGCGGAATAATCTCCTATGGTCACTTTTTTCTTACAGATCTTCTCAAATGCAAACTCCGTAAGCACCGTGGAAGCCACTGTCACTAAGATCAGCAGCAGCGCTTTCGGCCCGAAGTTATAAATACCAAATCCCGCCGCAGGAAGAAGGGCTATCACCACGGTGAGCATGATGCTTGCTGTGGTGGACTTCGATCTGACATGAGGATTGGAAGATACTTTCATTAAATCATTCATCTCTTCAGTCTATGCTCCTTTCTTCTTATTTTTTCTTCTTAGCAAGCTGTATCTTGCGCATGGATTTGATTGTCTGCGTCAAAGGCCTTTTGGCCGGACATACGAAACTGCAGCAGCCGCATTCACAGCACTCCATGCCGTCATGGGCAAGGAATTCTTCTTCCTCATAATGCTCCGCATAATCCGCCAGGAGTCTGGGAACAATGCGGCTTGGACAAACCTCCACACAACGGCCGCAGTTAATGCAGGCGCTGGGTTCCATACGGGAAACCTCGTCCTCCGTGAGACATAAAAGCGCCGAAGCCGTCTTCGTGGTCGGCACATCCAGCCCAAAGAGCGCAAAGCCCATCATCGGACCGCCGGAGACAACTTTCACAGGGTCCTGCTTAAAGCCGCCCGCCTCCTCGACCAGCTCATGATAGTTGGTCCCGATACGCACAATGAAATTGCAGGGATCCGCGATGGCGTCCCCCGTCACCGTAACGATACGGTTCATCAAAGGTTTTCCCTCGATCACCGCATGATAAATCGCTACCACAGTATCCACATTATTGACCACACAGCCGGCATCTGCCGGAAGCATAGTGGAATTGATGGCTCTTCCTGTGGTGGCATATATGATCTGCCGCTCCGCTCCCTGAGGGTACTTGGTTTTAAGCGCCTTCACGCTGATACGCGGCTCGTCCTTCGTCAGATTTTTCAAAATCTCGATGCAGTCCGGCTTGTTGTCCTCCACTGCCAGAATGCCTCTTGCATTTTCAAACAACTGCAGAGAAACTTTAAGACCGCCTACCAGTTTCTCCGGTTCCTCTATCATTCTGCGGTAATCCGAAGTCAGATAAGGCTCACACTCCGCACAGTTTGCGATCACATAATCAATCTTTTCGGGCTCCTTGGGCGAAAGCTTGATAAAAGTGGGAAAGCCTGCGCCTCCCATGCCCACAATACCTGCCTCCTTCACACACTCAATGATCTCTTCTCTGGTCATCTCCTCCAGCGGCTTGCGCTTGGGATACTCCACCTCCTCATAGAGACCGTCATTTTCGATGATAATGCTCATCACACTGTCACCGGTGACCACACGTCTGGGTTCGATTGCCTTCACCGTGCCGGATACCGTGGCATAAATGGGTGCAGACACAAAACCACCCGCCTCAGCGATCTTCTGTCCTGTCAATACCCGGTCGCCCTTCTCCACGACAGGCTTGGCAGGTGCACCGATATGCTGAGACAACGGGTAAACCAGATCTCCCTTGGGCAGCACTTCCCTGATCGGTTTATCTTTTGACAGATCTTTGCCGTCGTAGGGATGTATGCCGCCGTTAAATGTTAGTTTAGCCATACCTATAACCCTGCTCCTTTCACGTTCCACTCACACCCATAAATATGGGACAGCCGATCTCTTCTCCGCCGTCCGCCGGGTGGTTGAACTGCTATAATAAATATACTATTTTTCGACGAAAAAAACTACTGCTATTTCAAAAAATATGGTAAACTGTTATAGAATCATCAACACGGAGGGCATCATGCAAATCGTAAAACAGACTTTGGATTCTTTTACCATAGGCTATCCGCTGGAGCGGATCGCTCCCCTGGAACAATTCCTGTTTTTAGATATTGAGACTACCGGCTTTACTGCGAAAAGCTCCTCTCTCTATCTGATCGGCACAGCTTTTTATGCAGAGGGTTCCTGGCAGATCCGCCAATGGTTTTGCGAAAATCCCATTGAGGAGGCGGCCCTGCTTTCCGACTTTTTTGCTTTTGCCGCCCCCTTCACGCACTTGATCCACTTTAACGGCAATAATTTTGATCTGCCCTATCTGCTGCAAAAATGTGCCCAGCATAAACTGCCGCACAATTTTGACGACTTTGACGGCATCGATCTGTATAAACGCATCTCTCCCTACAAGGCTTTTCTCCACATCCCGAACTGTAAGCAAAAGACGTTGGAGACGCTCCTCGGCATTCAGAGAAAAGACCTCTATCACGGCGGTGAATTGATCGAGGTTTACCAAAATTATGTGCAGACTCCCTCAGAGGAAGCACGCGCTCTTCTGCTCTTACATAACAGGGACGATATGCGGGGTATGCTGCAGATTCTGCCTCTGCTCGCCTTTTATGACCTTTTCAACGGTGAAATCCGGGCAAAGAAGGTGCAGTCGAACCGATATGTTGACTATAACGGTCAAGACCGTCAGGAGGTGTTGATGAAGCTGGCGCTTCCCACGCCTCTGCCCATGGCTGTCTCCGACCTCTCCAACGGCTGCTATTTCAGTGGTGAAAAGAGCGAGGGAATTTTAAAGGTTCCTCTCTACGAGGAAGAAATGAAATATTACTACTCTAACTACAAAGATTATTACTATCTGCCCGCGGAGGACATCGCTCTCCACAAATCGGTATCCTCTTTCGTGGATAAAGCGCATCGTGTCCAGGCCACTGCCGCTACCTGTTACACCCGCAAATACGGCCTCTTTCTCCCCCAGTGGGATGTGATGACAGAGCCGTTTTTCAAGCGGGATTACAAGAGCAAAGAGCTCTTCTTTGAGCTTACGGATGACAGAAAGACGGACCGGGAACTCTTTTCCCGCTATGCACAGTATCTGCTCGGCAAGATGGCAAAGACCTATTAAATCAGAACACAAAAAAAGCAGCGATGATTCGCTGCTTTTTGTTTCTTATGGTTTCTGATAAAAGAAAGAATTTTTCCGTTCAAATCCTACATCCTTGTGATTGATGATCTGCTCCGTACTTCCGATAAAGAGGTAACCGCCTGATTTAAGACTCTTCTGGAACTTGCGGAACACCTCGTCCTTCGCCTCCTCCGTAAAATAGATCAACACATTACGACAGACGATCAGGTGATAATCTGTCGGGTATGTATCCTTCAACAGATTATGTTCCTTAAATTCAACCCTTGCCTTGATCTCATCGGAAATCTGGTAGGAAGGCCCGATCTGAGTGAAATACTTCTTTTTCAAGTCCGCCGGGACACCCGCGATGCTCTTTGCACCATACAGTCCCACCTTTGCCTTGGCAATGACCTGCTTATCCAGGTCGGTGGCAGTAATTTTAATCTGATTCAGAGGCAGATGTCTGGAAAGCGCCATCACCAGAGAATAGGGCTCATCGCCTGTGGAGCAGGCAGCGCTCCAGATCTTTAAATTATTGCCATACCGCTTGATCAGATCCGGGAAAACATCTTTGTCCAAAAGCTGCCACTGATCTACATTCCGATAAAACTCAGACACATTGATCGTAAGATAATTGACAAACTCTTCAAATCTCGCCGTATCGGATTTCAGCGCAGCGACGTAATTCTCGTACCCCGTAATCTTATTTTTGGCAATCAGCGTGTCAATCCGACGCTTCATCTGCTTTTCCTTGTAAGCGTTCAGATCTATTTTGGTCAGATCAAAAACCGCTTTCTTAAATTGCTCATAATCATATGCCATGAAGCCTCACCATCCTTANTCTTTTNTNNTNCAAANCANANAAAANNCAGNCGNTNAAGNNCTTATTCNGCGCTTTCGTTCTCTTCCGCGATCACAGCATCNATATCNACAGATACNACATCCTCATCNGCNGNCNGCTCNGCCTTGGGTTCCGGTGCAAACATAGCCTTGATGCTCAGNCTGATCTTTCTGTCCGCCTCGTTAAAGTCNACTACCTTNGCCGTTACCTCNTGGCCGCTCTTAAGTACNTCAGANGGTTTATCGATNTGTTCTTTNGANATCTGGGANACATGAAGCAGTGCGTCAATGCCGGGCTCCAGCTCGATANATGCACCNAAATCTGTCATGCGGGCCACCTTGCCGGTNACCTCGCTGCCCACAGCGTACTTGCTNGCAGCTCCCTTCCANGGGTTTNNATCCTCAAATTTAAGNCTCAGNGCGATCTTCGTNCCGGAGATATCCTTGATGAGCACCTTCANCACATCGCCCACCTTAAATACCTTNTTCGGGTTCTCCACTCTGCCCCANGACATCTCGGANATGTGAAGCAGTCCATCGCAGCCGCCCAGATCAATGAANGCGCCAAAGTCTGTCACATTCTTNACNGTNCCTTCCACGGTNTCNCCGATCTTGATGGTCTCAAANAGCTTCTTNTGNAGTTCTGCCTTCTCCTCCATGATCANCTGCTTTCTGTCNCCGATATATCTTCTTCTCTTCGGATTGTACTCACTGATCACGAACTGGATCTCCTGACCCGCNTACTTGTTCAGATCTTTCTCATAAGTGTCGGAGACNAGGCTTGCCGGAATGAAGATCCGAACCTCCTCCACCACTACGCTTAAACCGCCGTCCAGAACCTGCGCNACCTTTGCGGTAAGCACTTCTCTGTTCTCATACGCCTCCTCGATNCGCTTGTTGCCTCTGTCAGCCGCAAGTCTCTTGTAGGTAAGGAGAACCTGTCCCTCACCATCGTTCACTTTTAACACCTTGACCTCCATNGTGTCACCGGGCTTTGCGATGGTTGTCAGATCTACGTTGGGTTCATTTGTATATTCATTTCTCGTTAAAACNCCATCTGATTTGTATCCGATGTTGAGAATGATNTCTTCCGGCTTCACATCAATAACGGTACCTTCAACAACCTCTCCTGTGTGTATTGTCTTTAAAGACTCCTCTAACATTTGTTCAAAAGTTAATTCTGACATAATTTTGAACCTCCTCGATAATATTGTTTGGGGTGGAAGCCCCTGCTGTAATACCCACCAGTCGGACAGATTTAGGTAAATTNAAATGCAAGTCGTCGAGTGTCTGTATATAGTAGGTCATTTCACACTCCTGCCTGCAAATCTCATAGAGTTTCCTTGTGTTAGAACTATGATTCCCACCTATAACTATCATTACATCNACCCGAGCCGCAAGTTCTCTGGCCTCGGCCTGTCGCACTTCCGTAGCGTTACATACAGTATTCACAACACTAACATTGTAACCTTTTTCCCCGAAAATTTCAACCACATCTTGAAATTTCTTGTAGTTAAATGTCGTTTGGGAAACGATACAGAGTTCCTGCCCTTCCTGACAGGNAAANTTTTCCGCNTCNTCCTCGCTCCCGATCACATANGTCGCCGCATCAGACCATCCTCTGGTCCCCTCCACTTCNGGNTGTCCTTCATTNCCCACGATCACAATGGTTTTTCCTGCCCCGCTCTCCTTCTCCACAATATCGTGNATNCGNTTGACAAANGGNCAGGTGGCNTCCACNANCTCAAANCCCAGTCCCTTNAGCCTTTCGCAGACAGTTCTCTCCACNCCNTGNGANCGNATNATCNCGGTNCCCNNCTCCTCCNCGGACAGCTTTTCGGCTTCTTCGAGNCCTGAGAGTACCNTTACNCCCTTTTCCTGCAGATCCCGGACCACCTCTTCGTTATGTATGATAGACCCATAGGTATAAATNGGCCGNCCGNTCTCCTGCCNGGCCNCTATCTGNTCATANACGGTATCCACNGCACGCNTGACGCCAAAGCAGAAACCGGCNTGNTCNGTAAGGATNACTTCCATCTCCTTATCCCTCCCTGTCGCAAAGAGCGATCACNGCGTCCGCCACNTCATCTATCGTCATATGGGAAGAATCTATAAGCACCGCATCCTCCGCCTGCTTTAAAGGCGATATTTCTCTGTTCATATCCTGTCTGTCCCGCTCCACGATATCCTTCTCAATGGTGTCCAGATCGCAGGCCTCTCCTTTTTCCGTCAGCTCCTTGTACCGACGCAACGCCCTCTCGTGGCTGTCCGCAGTCAGATACACCTTTACCTGGGCTCCCGGCAGCACACAAGTGCCGATGTCACGTCCGTCCATGACCACATCCTTATCCGCCGCCAGCTTCTGCTGCAGCTGTGTCAATTTCCGACGCACATTGGGATTCGGGCTGCTGATGGAAGCCATCCTGCCCACTTCCTCCGTGCGGATGTAGCCATTCACGTTCTCACCGTTCAGATACA
This sequence comes from Lachnospiraceae bacterium, assembly GCA_014804615.1. Lineage (GTDB taxonomy): Bacteria > Bacillota > Clostridia > Lachnospirales > Lachnospiraceae > UBA3282. The sequence continues at coordinate 54,605 of JAAUZL010000018.1, read as the reverse complement.
CCACCTGCTCGCCATTCTCATAGCCAATAGTGATATCCGCATGCTCACACTTCTCATCGATCTGCTCCGGCGCTGCCTGCTCTCTGATCAGGTAGAGAGCCATCGCCCGGTACATAGCACCCGTATCCACATAGATATATCCCTTCTTCGCCGCAATCTTTTTTGCGATCGTGCTCTTTCCCGCTCCCGCAGGCCCGTCTATTGCAATATTAAAGCTCATCTTCTTTCTCCCTTCCGTTATCTCTGCAGTCTTTTCCTGCCAGATATCCTGTAGACCAGGCGATCTGCAGATTAAATCCTCCCGTCAATGCGTCCAGATCCAGAATCTCTCCCGCAAAATACAGGCCCCGCACTAGCTTGGACTCCATGGTGGACGGGTTGACCTCCTTCACCGCTACGCCGCCCTGGGTGATCACGGCCTCCTCAAAACCACGCTTCCCCTGTACCTGCATGGTAAACTGTTTCGTCAGCTCCACCAGCCTTCTGCGCTCCTGTCTGGTAATCTCATGCACTTTTTTCTCAGGGTCGATCCCCGTCCTCTCTATCATAACAGGAATCAGCTTGGCGGGATAGAGCCCACCCAACGCATTTTTAAACTGTCTGTTTACATTTTCCTCAAAATCCCGCAGAATTCTCTTATCCAGCTGCTCCGGCTCCAGCGCCGGCTTCAGGTCCACCGTCAGCTGCACATCCGCAGGATCTTTGACCTTCCCGTAGTAGCTGCTGGCTGACAGGATCAACGGTCCGCTCACACCAAAATGGGTAAAGAGCATCTCCCCAAAGCCCTNGTANAGCTTCTTTTTCCCACAGGTCATNACAAGNGACACATTCTTTAANGATAACCCCTGTAATTTTTTNCACCAGTNCTCANGNATCTCCAATGGNACCAGTGCAGGCACACANTCCTTNACCTTATGCCCCAGATCCTGTGCCATACGATGTCCGTCTCCCGAGGAGCCCGTCGTCCGATAAGACAGGCCGCCCGTAGCCAAAATAACANTTCTGGCCGGGATNTCACTGCCATCTGNNAGACGTACCCCTGTNACCTGTCCCTCCTCTGTCAGNATCGCGCGCACNGCACTGCGAAGCCGTATCTGCACNCCTCTCTTNCGAAGAAGNCNNTNNANCGCCGCCGTCACNTCCGAGGCANGNTCAGANACCGGGAATACCCNCTCTCCCCGCTCCACTTTTANAGAACAGCCGTTTTCTTTCAAAAATTCCATAAAACGACTGTTATCAAATTCATGAAAAGCGCTGTATAAAAATTTNGGATTGCTCACAATATTTTCAAAAAACTTGTCATTACTGCAGGCATTGGTCACATTGCAGCGGCCTTTCCCCGTTATGTACAGCTTCTTTCCGAGTTTTTCATTTTTCTCTAATAAAATAACAGGGCGTCCGTTTTCNGCNGCAGCNNCCGCCGCTATCATACCNGCCGCGCCGCCGCCGATCACGACCGCCTGCTCTCTTNCCNTATNCATCTTCTCTTCTACTCCGATTTCTTGCGGAGCGGATAATTCAACATCGGCTCCTCGTCGATGAAATTGATCTCNTCATTGAGATATACCTGATAATTGTTCCAGGCCTCCTCCAGATTTTTCAGGTTATCNTTCACTTCCTCNGGCTGNTTCAGNCACATNGCNACNACCAGCGCATTGATCATGCTAAGNGGNGCCACCAGNGAATCCACGATGGACACCATATCNCTNCTGGCAAACAGATTNCAGGAGGAATACAGATTCATCGGGGAATGAACGGAATCCGTGACAGCGATCACCTTGGCATTCCTGTCNTTGGCAAACTCCATCGCTTTCANGGTTCTCATGGAATACCGCGGAAAGCTGATNCCCACAAAGGCATCCCCCTCGTCAATACGGATCATCTGCTCAAAAGTTTCCGAAACACTTGTTGTTCTTAAAAGCACCACATTGCCACGGATCATATTCAAATAAAACTGCAGAAAATCTGCCAGCGGCTCACANCTTCTGACNCCCATNATATAGACNNTTTTCGCCTCCAGAATGATATCNACCGCNGTCTCAAAAGCNGTCGGATCCAGATTGTGGATCGTATCCTGNATCTTNTCGATATCCGCCTGCAGAACAGAGTTTAATATCTCCGANTGACTGCTCTTGCCATATTTCGCACCGATCTTCTGNACNGAATTGATCTTATTCTGTACCCAGTATTCCANATCTCTCTGAAATTCCGGATAGCCGTTATAGCCGATGAACATGGCNTANCGCACNACGGTGGACTCACTGACGCCCACCGTATCTCCCAGCTTNGCNGCAGTCATAAACACTGCCTGATCATAATGATCATAGATAAANGCNGAGATNGCTTTCTGNCCCTTGCTCATCTTCCCGTAATANTCATTGATTCTGGTTATGATGTCATAACGATTTTCTATTGCCATGNTAGAAGAAACCTCATTAAATATTCTGGAATGCGTTATAGGACTCTTCCAAAAGCTTAATGGTGTCCTCTTCCTGCAGATCATAATCTCCCGTCAACGTCATACATGCAGCGCCGTGGATAAAGATCCACATCTTCATAAACATACCGCTGGGATCCTTACAGCCAAAAATCTTTGCNCTGTTNATCTCTTTCACAACGGCACCGTTCTTACCGTTCAGCATATCATAAAGACTCTTGCCNTGACGGTTCTCCGATAAGAATAACANCCGGAATAAATTCTGCTCCTCCTGAGAAAAGCGAATATAGGCNAGNCCCAGATTGACAAANGGCGTGTTATTCAATTTCGNGAATTCCTCGTAGTAGGTGCTGAAGAACTCCATCGCCTTTACAAAAAGATCCTCNCCCAGTTCCTCCATGTTCTTATAAACGCGAAAGATCGGCTGGGTGGAACATCCCGCCCGNGCCGCAAGAGTTCTCGCGCTCACCTGNCCAAAGCCTTCTTCCCGCGCCATTTCAAAGGCCGCGTTCAATATGTCGTTTTTTGTGATCGACTCTTTTCTTGCCATAAGAATGTACCTCTCTTGTAACCTTTTTTTCTGCATCTTTTGGTAACGTATGTTATTATAATATATTATGTAACCTCCGTCAACCCCTTTTTTAGAAAAAATCAAAGTTTGTCAAAAAAAGTANTNTTATATGTAAACATGGGTTGCCAAAGATGTTTANGCACAAAGCAGAGTACNACTCGAATTTGCTTCGCAAATCCTCGTTGTACGGCTCNNGCCGAATAGATATGAAAAAAAGTGACCCCATGGAAGTAACCTTCCGGGATCACNTTCTTTCATATCTGCTCTNCTTTGTGCTTAAACAGGGTATGCCCCNTTCTTNGTATCNGCCTGNGTCATATCAACNTTCTCCTGCTGTGCCTGACGNTACTTGAAGAAGTCGANTGCCACCTGCGGGAACAGTGCNTAGGACAGTACATCCTCNTCCTGCTGCTTCCATTCCTTCATCTCNGCTTCCAGACCTGCAAGCTCCGGCTCNNNGTGNCCGGTTGCCTCAGCGGAACGAGCGGTAGAACGCGGCTCNCCGGGNATAACCTTGTCGATNACTTCCTGNCTCATAGGNTTAACNGTCTGCCCNTAATTACCGCGAAGCAGATCCTTGAACTCTCCTGTTGCCATCTTATATCTCTCGCCCATCAGTACGTTAAATACNGCCTGNGTACCAACGATCTGTGANGAAGGCGTAACCAGAGGCGGCTCACCGCAATCCTTACGAACTCTNGGGATCTCCTCCAGCACATCCTGATATTTATCCTCNGCNTTCTGCTCCTTCAGCTGGCTTACCATGTTAGACAGCATACCGCCGGGAACCTGATANCGCAGTGTATTGATGTTNACGCCGAGNACCTTGGTGCTCATCAGNCCGGATTCGATACACTCCTCACGGTAAGGACGGAAGTAATCTGCNATCTNNGCCAGAATNTCCTGATCATATCCGGTATCNTACTCTGTNCCCTTAAAGGTCTCAACCATAACNTCTGTCGCCGGCTGNGAAGTACCCAGNGCAAAAGGAGAAATTGCACAGTCAATCACATCCACGCCTGCCTCTACTGCTTTCAAATATGTCATGGACGCTACACCGGACGTATAGTGNGTATGAAGCTGGATCGGAAGCTTTGTGCTCTCTTTCAATGTCTTTACAAGCTCCGCCGCTTTGTAGGGAACAAGCAGACCNGCCATATCCTTGATACAGATGGAATCTGCGCCCATTTCCTCAATCTTCTTCGCCATATCCGCCCAATACTCTAATGTATAGGCATCTCCAAGCGTATAGGAAAGCGCGATCTGAGACTCTCCTCTGCCCTCCTGCTTCTTGATCTTGTTGGTTGCGTCTACCGCNGCCTGAAGGTTTCTGATATCNTTCANACAGTCAAAAATTCTGATNACATCNATACCNTTTGCAATNGATTTCTCAACAAANGANTACACNACATCATCNGCNTANGGTCTGTANCCNAGAATATTCTGNCCTCTGAATAACATCTGTAACTTNGTATTCTTAAAGCCGTCTCTTAACTTTCTGAGTCTCTCCCACGGATCCTCTTTCAGGAAACGNAGNGANGCNTCGAAGGTAGCGCCGCCCCAGCACTCTACNGCATGGTAGCCNACNTTATCCATTGTATCTACGATTGGAAGCATTTTCTCNGTAGGCATTCTGGTCGCGATCAGAGACTGATGTGCGTCACGAAGAACGGTTTCCATGATTCCAACCGGCTTTTTAATCTGTTCTGCCATTATATTTTCATTCCTTTCTCAATTTATANTNNAATTCACAGCGANTCCGAGGTCGCGAAGCGTCCTCGTGAAGTTAAATCCGAAGGATTTTACTTCGTTAGAANACNCCGAACACTGCCATGAANGTACCNGCNGCAACNGCCGTACCGATAACGCCTGCTACGTTAGGTCCCATAGCATGCATCAGCAGGAANTTGGTCGGATCTGCCTCCGCNCCTACCTTCTGTGACACTCTGGCNGCCATAGGCACCGCAGANACNCCNGCGGAACCGATCAGCGGNTTNACCTTNCCNNNNGTAACGATGCACATCAGCTTACCGAAGAGCACACCTGCCGCCGTACCAAACGCNAANGCGATNAGNCCCAAAATNACGATCTTGATGGTATCCATGTTCAGGAANGCNTCCGCGCTGGTGGTCGCACCTACGGAAGTACCCAGGATGATAACCACAATNTACATCAGCGCATTGGACGCNGTATCCGTCAACTGTCTTGTCACGCCACACTCTCTGAACAGATTACCCAGCATCAGCATACCNACAAGGGGNGCNGTNGTGGGAAGNATCAGNGAAACCACGATGGTTACCACGATAGGGAAGAGGATCTTCTCCAGTTTGCTGACAGGACGAAGCTGTCCCATCTTGATCTTTCTCTCCTTCTCCGTGGTGAAAAGCTTCATAATGGGCGGCTGTATNATCGGCACCAGTGACATATAAGAATATGCCGCCACCGCGATCGGTCCCAGCAATGTGGTCTGTCCCAGCTTACCTGCCAGGAAAATGGATGTCGGGCCNTCCGCNCCGCCGATGATGGAGATGGCTGCCGCCGCCTTNTCNTTAAANCCTAAGAAGATCGCACCNAAGTANGCTGCGAAAATACCAAACTGTGCCGCCGCACCCAAGAGAAAACTCTTCGGATTCGCAATGAGCGGACCGAAATCCGTCATGGCNCCGACACCCATAAAGATCAGGGACGGCAGGATNGCCCACTCGTCCAGCAAGTAAAAATAATACAGCAGACCGCCGCCTGCGCCGCCCTCTCCGACCTCTTTCATGATATCCGGATAGATATTCACNAGCAGCATGCCGAACGCGATCGGCACCAATAAGAGCGGTTCAAAGCCCTTNCCGATGGCCAGATATAGAAATACNAGTGCTACGACAATCATNACATAGTTNCCGACTTCCAGATTGAAGAAAGCGGTCTGATGTATCAGATTGTTAAGCGTCTCAGCTACATACATTTTNTTAACCTCCTGTAGTTTTNGTTTCAGANAGAGCGTCNNAAAACGCCTNNCCGATGATTAGTTCAATGTTGCNAGAAGTGCGCCTGCCTCTACAGCGTCGCCCACTGCCACATTGATGCTNGCTACAGTACCGTCCTGAGGAGCCACTACAGGAATCTCCATCTTCATAGCCTCNACGATCACGACAGCNTCACCCTTCTTCACTGCCTGACCAACATTGGCCTCNATCTTGAACACCTTACCTGCTGCNCCGGCTTCGATCTTCACNCTGCCGGCTGCGCCGCNTGCTGCNGGAGCCGCCGCTGCGGGTGCAGGNGCTGCCTTCGGAACTGCTCTGGGNGCNGCGGGTGCTGCCGCTGCGGGTGCGCCGCTTGTCGCNCCCTCTTCCACCACTACATCATATACGCTGCCATTTACGGTAATTGTATAATTCTTCATTTTGATATCCTCCTATGATCTTAGGCATTCTGCCATTTNCTCTTATTNGATTTTCTGATGGATCTCACCACGAAACCNTCCGTGGACGCTGCGCCNTCGTAGGCCGCGATTGCAGCCGCGATGACTGCCACAAGCTCTGTGTCGTCGGAGAGCTCTTCCTTCGCTGCGATCTGCTCCACCACAGGATCAGCTGCAGATGCCGCAGCAGGTGCCTCCGTCTTCTGCTTCTGCTCAAACTTGGAAATGAGTGTGAAGCAGGATATGATCAGGCTGATCAGGATCAATACCGCAAACACGGTACCCATACCGATCAGGGTATTCATACCGGCTTTCACCATGATCTCTACCGTAGAGTAATGCACGTTGGTCGTGATCCCCATATAAGATACCAGCGCGCTGTCGAGAATGATCTCTACCGTCGCATTGTGTGAGGAACCGAGAACCTCGACGCTGATCACCACCTCATCATCAGAAAAGGAGACGGAACCGCCGCTTGTCCCCTGGTAGGCGCCGATATCATCCAACGCATCCTGCCAGCCAATAAAGCCATTATAGAGGATGGGCTGATCCACGTACTGCTCAACAGCATTTCCGGCCACGATCGCATTCATCTGGTCGACGATAGTCGTACCAATCTGTATCGCCTGCTCCTCGCTGATGGGACCGCTCACCGCTTCCTCCTGACCACACGCTGCAAGACAAGCCATACAGGTAATCATCCCTAATATAACCAATAGTTTTTTCATACTTATACACATGCCTTTCCGTAACCTGCGCATAAAGCCGCAGGTACTATATTTACGAAATGATCAAACCGTACCGTGTTTCTTTTCAGGACGGCCCTCTGTCTTGGAGGAAAGCATCTCAAATGCACCGATCACATACTTTCTGGTGTCTGCCGGCTCCACGATCTGATCCACATAACCTCTCTTCGCTGCGCTGGTCACATTGTTCTGCAGAGCCTCATACTCTTTCGCGCAGGCATCGATGGCATCAGCGCCCTGTCCGTCACAGAGGATCTTAGCTGCCAGCTTCGCATCCATCATGCCGATCTGCGCATCCGGCCATGCGATCGTGATATCCGCACCGATAGCCTTGGAGTTCATCGCCACATATGCGCTGCCGTAAGCCTTGCCGATGATCACGTTCACCTTGGGAACCGTAGCATTGGCAAAAGCATAGGTAAGTTTGCCCGCTGCCTTGGCCATGCGCTTCTCACAGCATGTCTTTGCAGAGAAGCCGGTCACATTAGTGAGAGACAGTACTGGAATATCAAAAGCATCGCAGAAGTTCACGAACTCTGCCGCTTTCTCCGCACCCTTCACGGACAGCACTGCATCAAACTTCTCACTCACTTCGCCCTTCTCATCATAAACCTCGGTACGATTTGCCACCGCGCCGATGGTAGCGCCGTTTAAGCGGATAAAGCCTGCCACCATATCCTTAGCGTAATCCTGCTTCACTTCCACGAACAGACCGTCGTCCGCTATCTGGGACAGCGCGATCGCCGTATCACCCACACAGCCGGAGATATCAGCACAGGCACGATTCAGATCGTCTGCGCAGTCCGTCCATGCCAGATCGGAATTATTCGCGGGCAGAATGGAAACAAGCTGTCTGATCTGTCCGAGAATGGTCGCCTCGTCAGCTACCATATCGATCATTCCTGTCTCACCGCTCTGGAACTCCGCAGAGGAAGTATCACAGCGGGAGATCTCGTTCCCCTCCAGTGCGTTCGGAGAATTTACGAACAGCTTCGCATTCTTCTCCTCCATGAACGCAAAATCCGCCATAGCCGGAATCAGAGCAAGTCCGCCGCCGCAGTTTCCGAATACAGCCGTGATCTGAGGGATCACGCCGGATGCCATCACCTGGCTTCTGTAGATCTCACCGAAACCGTTGAGTGCATCTGTAGCCTCCTGCAGACGCAGACCCGCAGATTCGATGAGCCCNATCACAGGCGCACCCATCTTCATTGCCAGCTCATAGATGTTTACGATCTTCTTCGCNTGCATCTCGCCTACGGATCCGTTCAGCACGGAAGCGTCCTGGCTGTACACATACACGAGATTGCCGTCGATCACACCATAGCCGGTCACGACACCGTCAGACGGAGTCTCTGTCTGTTTCAGATTGAAATCCGTGGCTCTCGCTGTCACGAGACCGCCGATCTCAACGAAACTGTTTTCATCGAGTAAAGCATTGATTCTTTGACTCGCTTGAGAAGTAGTACTCATTTTTCAGCCCTCCATTTATCATAATAATAAATAATAAAACTTTATCACCGTGTGACATTGCACACGNTTGTAGTATAACACAGAATCGACNGCTCGACTAGCAGATTTTAGAAAAAAATGCAAGTTTTAGAATATATNNNAGAATCCANAGGAAGGTTCTTTCNTCCNCNCCGCTGTCCGTATAGATCCCATANCTTTTGACCAGCTCNTCNTTCAGATAATACCGCACNTCTCCCACCTTTGTCCCNGCNGCAACAGGCGCNTCCAGCNCAGTNTCCACTNGNGTCTTNACNTCCACCCGGTCNTCCTNNCACAAAAGAAANGGNAGGCTCTNCTCNTNCNGNTCCAGNGTAACAGAAACANNNGNCTCNTCNNAGGGNGTCCCCTGCTCCCCGGCNATCCCGTTTCGCACCGGGATATCCGCAAANTCTTTNGCCTCATAAATATCCCGGTATTGATAGCGTTCCATNCCGTAGGCCGCCAGNTTCTTCATATCGCTCCANTTATAACNCCTGTTATTNGGCCAGCCNCAGGCNAGNAGNGCCACNGTATACANCCGNCCCTCACTCTCCACTGCCCCNACATAACAGTANCCCGCNTTGTTGGTAAATCCNGTCTTTCCGGAAAGAGCCTCCTCCATCATCCCCAGAAAGGCATTGTGGTTATTACAGTGAAAGCTCCTCTTNCCATCCGCATCCGTAAAGTCATAGCTTATTGTGCGGGTGATCTCCAGAAATTCTTCNTTCATNGGNGAAGTCGACACACANTANGCCATGATCCGTGCCAGATCAGCCGCNGTNGTGGAATGGNTTCTGCCGGTCGCATTCACCACCGCATCCAATCCGTTTGGTGTGATAAAATAGGTATCATAACACCCGATATCTCTTGCTTTCTGATTCATCATGGNNGCAAAANCTTCCACNCTTCCNCCCACNGCCTCCGCGATCACCACCGCCGAATCATTGTGGGATTCCAGCATCAGAGAATACAGAAGATCTCTNAAACGATATTTTTCTCCCGATTTCACGTACAGCTTTACTTTCGGCATACTGNCCGCATAGGAGGANGCCTCCACGATCTCNTCCGGATTGCCGTATTCCAATGCCANNATACAGGTCATGATCTTNGTGGTACTGGCCATGGGCAGCACTTCCTTCNCATTNTTGCCATAGAGCACTCTGCCCGATGCCGCATCCATCAAAACCGCCGCCTGNGCGTAGAGCTGCAATTCNTCAGTCGACTGTTCNCCTTCCGCCCTGACGGATATCATCTGACAACAAAACAAGGCGACCGCCGTCACCACGGCAATCACCCTGCTGTATCTCCNTNTTCGGATCACTTCTGTCTTTTTTNCCCCTCTANGCATATATCTGTCCTAACGCCGTTTCTCTCGTTAATATATATGCGCATTCTCCCTTAAATATCCAACTGCAGATTCACCTCGGACTCCGCCTGCTGCTTAAATTCCTCGATCTGCACCGCGGACAGCTCCGGCAGATCCTCGATGGATTTTACGCCGAAGCTNCTGAGNAACTGCTCTGTGGTACCGAATAAAAGCGGCCGTCCCGGCGCNTCCTTNCTCCCCACCTCNGTGATCAGATCAAACTCCAGAAGTCTGTTCACCGCATGGTCGCAGCTGACCCCNCTCACCTTNTCGATCTCCAGTCTGGTGATGGGCTGCTTATATGCTATAATGGACAACGTTTCNAACAACGTATCTGTNAGTACAAATTTCTTCGGTGCGGTAGCNATNTTGATCAGATATTCATAATATTCGCTCTTGGTACACAGCTGTACNGCATTGTCCAGCGTAGTGAGCGCGATCCCCCGATCCTGCTTCTCATACTCCGCCGCCATTTCTTCCAGAAGCTGTCTTGTGGTTTCTTCCTCTTCTTCGATCACGGCTGCCAGCCTGTCTATCTCCACCGAATCTCCCATAGTGAAAAGAATCGCCTCGAGCACTGCCTTTGCCTTATCTCTTTCCATATTCTCCTCCCTGTCAGCTGACGCTNGTCAACTGCACCGGCCCGTTATCCGCCGTNTCCTTCGCNGTGATGATGATATCNGAAAAGGTATCCTCCTGCTCAATNCCGATCCGNCCCGTCTTGATCATCTCCAGGATCACCAGAAAGGTCACNATGACNTCCATTTTGCTGTGCTGTTTNTCCANCAGTTTNCGGAAGCTGAATTTCTTATGNCTCCGCACNTAAGCCTCCACATAGGTAGTCTTCAGNTCCAGATCGATCTCNTCCTTCTCGATCTTGCCNAAGGTNCTTCTGACCGGATCGATCTTATCCTCCTGCCGCTTCATCATCTGNCGGAAGATNTCGTGNAGTTTATTTAACGTCATATCNCCGATCAGTTCCTCATAGTCAACCGGCTGTCGGTAATCAGCCACCTCCGGCGGCAGCGTAGGNCTCTTATAGAGATTGCGNTCCGCNTCCACCATGCGGTCTCTGAGTTCATAGGACATGTATTTGCACATCTTGTATTCCAGCAGCTTTTCCACCAGCTCTGCCCGGGGATCTTCCTCCTCCCCTTCCTCATTCACTTCCTTGGGCAGGAGCATCCTGCATTTGATGTCGATCAGAGTCGCCGCCATGACCAGAAATTCNCTCACGACATTCATATCCTCNGTCTCCATCTGCTGGATATATTCCAGATACTGCTCCGTGATCTCCACGATAGGNATATCATAAATATCCACTTTNTTTTTATCGATCAGGTGTAAAAGCAGGTCTAACGGTCCTTCAAACACCTCTAATTTTACAGGAATNGCCATTCTCTTTCCTNTCTNANATNTACCNTTCTACTTTTCCGGNAAAAGCTCGATCACAACNAGNTCACCCGGATTAAAGAACCGNAGGGGGATCGTGTGNCTTCCNAGCCCACGNCTCANGANCATCGTACTNTTTCCACAGGTAAATCTGCCGCCGTCATACTTNGGNAANAGNGTCAGACTGGGAGACAGCACNCCGCCAAGCACCGGCAGCCGCATAATGCCGCCATGCACATGTCCTGACACNACCAGATCCGCTCCCCANGCNGCATACTCCTCAAAATAAACCGGATTGTGGGCNATAAGCACCTGAAAGGCATCCTCNCTCGCCTCTCCCAGNATCCNGGGCAGATANTCNCTCTCCATAGGCTCTTTGCGCAGNTGCTTATAATAACAGCTGTCGATCTGCACACCGCAGACCGCCNCATTCCATGCCGNCAGANAA
>JAAUZL010000018.1:0-42734 GCA_014804615.1 Lachnospiraceae bacterium | reverse complement strand
CTCATTGATCANNGGNTCNATGCCNGNNGCCCGAAGCCCNTTCAGNTATCCCTCATACATACCCGGATACTGATCGGGGTANAGCTNCANCCGATNCTCATGGTTGCCCATACCGTANTAAATCTTATANGANNCGGCAAGCCTNTCCATCAGNCGAAGCGCCCTGCCATAGTCNTGTCCNTTTGNNGCNGTGAGCATGTCCCCCGCCACCANNACANNATCGGGAGAAAGCTCCGNTATTTTCNTNANCAGNCTCTCATTATCCNGNCCNAAAGACTTATTGTGCAGATCCGACAGCAGCACCATTCTGCANGGCTTTGNGANCNTGTCCGATCTNATCTCATAGGAAACAGTCACAAAACGGCTGCTGTCCAAAACGGCCGAGAGCAGACATATTAAAATGAATACAAAAATGATCATGCTAATGATGATGANAAAAATCTTNGCCATATCCACTCCGCCTGTTTTCCATCCAAAACAAAGGAAACCGCCGGACGCCCCGTCCGGCAGCCACCTTTAAAGTGTAACACAACCCCTACTTCATCGCAATCAGCGAACTTTTGTTCTATCTNTTCATCAGNTANANNCCCCANAGNTTCTTGTAATAATCCATATACTGTGCTTTCTCTACACNNTTNGCCGCCAGTATGGACACACTTCCGATNCGGGTNCCGTTNANNTTNTANACTGCCTCACCGANNGCATCCCCCTCTGCGANCGGCGCTGTCACNANNCCCGGCAGACTGATCTCTTTTTCNATCTCANTTAANTTGCTTCCNGCCGTATCCAGATATTCNAANGGCTCCGCATAGANCAGATTGACCGTATCCTCGATGCCGCCCTCCACCTTCTGNGCCGGCAGGGCATCCGTATTNTCATCTGTATACATCTGGCTTACACTGTAGCCATAGCTTAAAAGNGACATGGCATCCTGAAACCGGGTCTTGGNATCCGGCGCCGCCATGACCACCGCGATCANNTCCATGCCGTCCTTNTTNGCNGTGGCAGACANGCAGTAAAGCGCCTTGGATGTGGATCCNGTCTTNANNCCCGTNGTCCACTCATACTGCTTTAACAGCTTGTTGGTNCTGGACAGGGTAAAGNNACTGGTCCCCTGCGCCGTTTTATGCTCAATATCTTCCATCCAGATGGTGGTATANTCAAACACCTCCGGATATTTGGTGATCAGTTCNCTNGACATGANCGCCACATCTCTGGCTGAAGAAAAATGGTCATCGGACTCTGTCANNCCNCAGCAATCCTCAAAATGCGTATTCTGCATCCCCAGGCTCTCTGCTTTGTCATTCATCAGCTTGACAAACTCCGCCTCACTCCCCGCTATGTACTCNGCCACCGCNACGCTGGCATCATTGCCGCTNGCCACCGCGATNCATTTGATCATGGTCTCCAGCGTCTGTGTCTCACCTTCTTCCAGAAAAACCTGAGAACCGCCCATGGATTTTGCGTAGGCGCTGGTGGTCACCTGATCCTCCAGATGGATCCTGCCGCTTTTCAGATGCTCGAAAACAATAAGCAGCGTCATGATCTTTGTGATACTGGCCGGACTCCGTCTCGTGTCCGCATCCTGCTCGCAGATCACCTGCCCCGTAGAAGCCTCCATCACAATATATGATGGCGTTGCCAACTCCGGCGCTGCGTTGACTGTAATAGTCAAAATTTGAAACAGGGTATCTGTCAATAAACATCCCAGCACAAACCATACAATGATTCGCTTTTTCACTCCGCGCAAACTAAGTCACTCCTGCAATTTCTTATTTACTATATCTATTATCCCCCTTTGAAAAATATGTATAGGAAACGCAAATAAGCAGATTCGAAATGCTCTGCTTATTTGCGCAAAAAAAGCAGGCTCGAAACGAGTCTGCTTTCTTTCGCCTATTAATTGTATTTACGCTTTCTTGCTGCTTCGGACTTTTTCTTACGTCTTACGCTGGGCTTCTCATAATGCTCTCTCTTACGGATCTCCTGCTGGATACCCGCCTTTGCACAGCTTCTCTTAAAGCGACGTAAAGCACTGTCCAAAGTCTCGTTTTCTTTTACGATTACGTTTGACATTCCCGCACCTGACCTCCCTTCAGTCCCCGAGTATTACGACTGATTGGGTTATTTACGTGTTCTCACACAAGTTAGATTATACCACATTTTAGGTATGAGTCAACCAAAAATTGCAATTTAGTTCTTTTTGCTCATAAAATTTTACTGCGGTCACTGGATCTGTTCATCTAGCACCTTCGCACAGGCTGCCACAGCCTCATCCATCCCTGCCGGATTCTTACCGCCCGCCTGCGCCATATTGGGACGGCCGCCGCCGCCACCGCCTACCAGCGCCGCGATTCCCTTGATCAGATTGCCCGCATGAGCGCCCTTTGCCATCGCGCCCTCGGTAGCCATCGCGATCAGATTGACCTTACCTTCCTTCTCGGAGAGCAGTACCACCACGCCGTCACCCAGCTTCTCTTTCAACTGATCTCCCAGCTCGCGCAGGCCGTTCATATCCACACCTGCCACCTTTGCCGCCAACAGCTTCACGCCGCCAACCTCCTGCACCTGATCCATCACATCGCCCAGGGCATCCTTGGCCGCCTTGCTCTTCAAGGACTCGTTCTCGCTCTGCAGCGCCTTCATCTCCGCCATCAGATGCTCGCAGCGCTCCACCAGACTTGCCGGGTTGGTTTTCAGGGTCTTTGCCGCCGCATTTAACTGTTCCTCCAGCTTCTGATAGTAAGCCGTCACATTACTGCCGGTCAATGCCTCGATACGACGCACACCCGCAGCCACGCCACTCTCCGATACGATCTTAAACAGGCGCACTTCCCCGGTATTGCCCACATGGGTACCGCCGCAAAGCTCGGTGGAGAATTCTCCCATCCTGACAACCCGTACCTCTTCGCCATACTTTTCTCCAAATAAGGCCATAGCCCCTGTCTTTTTCGCATCCTCAATGGACATTACCTCTGTCACCACAGGCAGTCCCATCCCGATCTGTTCATTGACGATCCGCTCTGTCTTTTCCAGTTCTTCCTTCGTCATCGCGGAGGAATGACTGAAATCGAAGCGGAGCCTGTCACCGTTTACAAAGGAGCCTGCCTGCTCCACATGATCCCCCAGAACCAGACGAAGCGCCTTTTGGAGAAGGTGGGTCGCGCTGTGATTTTTGCAGGTATCGCCGCGCTTTTCTTCATTTACCTGTAAAACTGCCGTATCCCCTGTTTTCAGGCTTCCCTTTATCACTTTGCCGACATGTCCGATCCTGTCGCCGGGAAGCTTAACGGTATCTTCCACCATAAATTCGTTCTCGCCACAGATAATGATTCCGCTGTCGGCACACTGACCGCCCATAGTAGCATAAAAAGGCGTCTTAAAGGTAATGATCGTCCCCTCTTCCCCTTCGTTCAGAGAATCTCTCAATTCCTTTCCGTTACTTACGGCGGCAATTTCACTCTCGACCGTCAATGCATCATAACCCACAAATTCACTGACAACAGAAGCGTCCAGGCTGTCATAAAGCGCCATGTTTTCCGTGGTAAGCTTTGCCTCGAAATTCTGGTTATCCCTTGCCTTCTGTTTCTGCTCCTCCATCGCCTTTGCAAACCCGTCTTCATCCACCTTCAGCCCTTCTTCCTGCGCCATTTCCACAGTCAGTTCAATCGGGAACCCAAAGGTGTCATATAAGTAAAATGCAGACTTACCGTCAATTTCACCTGATCCGGCCTTTTTCTTCTGCTCGAGAATCTTACGGAACTCCTTCATACCGTTTTCCAGAGTGCTCTCAAAACGATTGATTTCCTTCTTGAGCTCCGCAAGAACAAACTCTTTGTTTTCCTTCAAGCGGGGATAGCTTTCCGCATAAATATCATCAATGAAAATTTCCGCTGCTTTTAAGATATGATCAACAGTCAGGCCAAGCACCCTGCCGTGTCTTACGGCACGTCTGATCAGACGGCGCAGCACATATCCCGCCCCCACATTGGAAGGCAAAAGCTTTGCTTCATCACCGATCAGCATCACGCTGGTGCGGACATGATCCGACAGAATCCGCATAGACCTTGTCAAATTCTCATCCTGCTCATATTTCGTTCCGGATACCTTCTCGATATAGGCGATCACAGGGGAAAACAGGTCGATCTGATAAACATCTCTGGTTCCGTTTAAGAACGCCAAAATGCGCTCCAATCCCCAGCCGGTATCCACGTTTTTCTGTTTTAAAGGAGTAAGACTCCCGTCATGATGCTTCTCATACTGCATAAAAACATCATTTCCCAATTCCGTATACTTTCCGCAGCTGCAGCCCGGCCCGCAGTCCGGTCCGCAGTCCGGCCGATCAGCAATATAAAACATTTCGCTGTCAGGACCACAGGGACCATATTCCAATCCCCACCAGTTATCCTCCGCCGGTAGGTAATAAATATTTTCCTTCTTAAATCCGGAAGCAATGCGGTATTCGGCTCCTTCCTCATCTCTAGGCGCATTTTCATCCCCGGCAAATACGGTCGCAGCAAGATGATCCGCATCAAAGCCAAACACTTGGGTCAAAAGCTCAAAGCTCCACTTACAGCGTTCTTCCTTGAAATAATCTCCCAGACTCCAGCTTCCCATCATTTCAAAAAAAGTCACATGGCTCTTATCGCCTACCGAATCAATATCATTCGTGCGCACACACCCCTGCACGTTGCACAATCTTGTCCCTAAGGGATGCTTCTGGCCTAATAAATAAGGCATCAGCGGCTGCATGCCCGCAACGTTAAAGAGAACCCCCGTAGAACCGTCAGACACAAGGGAAACCGCCCCTACATCTACATGCCCGCGCTCTATATAGAATTGCTTCCAGGTTTTTCTCAGCTCATCTGAAGTGAATTGTCTCATCGTTTTTCTCCTCATTCCTAAAATGTAAACTTGTCGGCGAAATAGGCGTCAAGCTCTGAAATCGCTATGCGCTCCTGCTCCATGGAATCACGGAACCGCACGGTCACACAGCCGTCCGTCTCGGAATCAAAATCATATGTAACGCAGAAGGGCGTACCGATCTCATCCTGTCTGCGGTATCTCTTACCGATATTGCCTCTGTCGTCAAACTCACAGTTATACTTCTTGGAAAGCTGTGCAAAGATCTTCTCCGCGCCCTCGTTTAACTTCTTGGAAAGAGGCAGCACGCCGATCTTGACAGGTGCAAGAGCCGGATGGAAATGCAGCACAGTACGCACATCTCCCTCGCCGATCTCCTCCTCATCGTAGGCCCCGCAGAGCACCGCAAGGAACAGACGCTCCACGCCCAGTGAAGGCTCTATTACATACGGGATATATTTTTCATTCTTTGTATCGTCAAAGTAGGACATATCCTCGCCGGAGGTATTCTGGTGCTGTGTCAGATCATAGTCTGTCCTGTCAGCGATACCCCAGAGTTCGCCCCAGCCGAAGGGGAACAGGAACTCAATGTCCGTTGTCGCCTTGGAGTAGAAAGAAAGCTCCTCCGGATCATGGTCTCGGACTCTCATCTCCTCCTCCTTCATACCCAGACTCTTTAAGAAATCAATACAATATTTCTTCCAGTATGCGAACCACTCCAGATCTGTATCCGGCTCACAGAAAAATTCCATCTCCATCTGCTCGAACTCTCTCACGCGGAAAATGAAGTTACCCGGCGTGATCTCGTTTCGGAAAGACTTACCCACCTGGCAGATGCCGAAGGGAATCTTCTTGCGGGATGTCCGCTGCACGTTCTTGAAATTGACAAAGATACCCTGAGCCGTCTCCGGGCGCAGATACACGGTATTCTTCGCATCCTCGGTGACACCCTGGAAAGTCTTGAACATCAGGTTAAACTGTCTGATATCGGTAAAATTATGCTTGCCGCAGGTAGGACAGGGAATGTTATGTTCCTCGATGAAATCCTTCATCTGCTGCTGGCTCCAGCCATCCACAGAGCCGTCCAGAGTCATACCGTTCTCCGCCACATAATCCTCGATGATCTTATCCGCACGGAATCTCTCGTGACACTCTCTGCAGTCCATAAGCGGATCGGAGAAGCTTCCCAGATGCCCGCTGGCTACCCATGTCTGGGGATTCATCAAGATCGCACAGTCCACGCCTACATTGTAGGGGCTCTCCATAACAAACTTCTGCCACCACGCCTTCTTGATGTTATTCTTTAACTCCACACCCAGATTACCGAAATCCCAGGTGTTCGCCAGACCGCCATAAATCTCGGAACCGGGATAGACAAACCCTCTCGCCTTTGATAACGCCACAATCTTTTCCATCGTTTTTTCCATAGTATCTCCTCATTTCTTTTATATTTCATTTCAAAATTGCCATAACCTAAAACATCGAAGGGGTCGACTGTGCGGACACTCGACCGCTTATTCGTATATGATGTAAGAGAGGGCAGACGCTTCCGTCTCCTCCTGATTACTTACTTTCACACTCTTCTTTCCGACAAAAGTTACTTCCTGGCTGCTGGCCGCACTCTGATTGATATAAAGTGTCTTCCCCGGCAGATTTACCAGAATATCCTCTCCGCCCTTGGTCTCCAGAACGATCATCTTCTTGGCATCCCAGCCGTCAATGTAGCCGATCTCCGATGCCTGTCCCTCCACAGATACAAAGGGTACCGACTCCAGATAATATTCATCAACAGCATCTTCTAAAGAACCGATATACAACACTCTGTGGTTAAATCCGCTGTAATCCTCCGGCGAAGCATAGCGGAACTGTAAGAGGATGCTGCCGCTTTTCTCCTCCACTGCCTCCAGCGTGACCCGGCCCTCTCCATTGTCCGAACAGTATTCCTCCACACGCTCTGCTGCAAAACTCTCCAGATCCGACATCTGAATCTGGTAATAGTTTTGATCCGCTTTTCCCACGATCTGATGCAGAACCTCTCCCTCTTTGTCAAAAGACAAAGAACTGATCTCCGGCATCTTTTCCTGACCGCAGCCGGTAAGACTCAAGACCAATAAGGACAAAACCAGCACATTTACTGCCTTACGCATATATAATCCCCTCTACTATGACTATAACTGAGCCGTTTTCATTATATTAAAGATTATCCACAATTTCAAGACTTTTAAACTGCCTGTCCACATATCGGACGCGGTAGTCATCCGCGATCTGCTTCAGCTGCATTAAAACCTGCGGTGTCACGGTAAAAGTGTAGAGCTTTTCAACGCTGGAATCCACTATGTAAGATACCGCGTAACGTGTGGAATCCTCCCAGTCGCCCTCTCTGGGCATCCCCGGAAACTCCCCGTTTATCACCATGGCCTTCATCTCAAAAACATAGCGCACCAGAACATTGGAAAGTCCCTCGTGCATGAGTGCGCGAAGGGACTGGTAGAGGAGCTTTAACAGCTCCTTCTCATCATTATTTTCTCTGGTGTAATAATCCATGACCTCCAAAAAATACATACCATAATAGGCGCTTTCAAAATCCTCCCTGAGGCTCTCAAAATAATTTGTGATCTCCGCCTCCATGATATTGTAGGAGGTTCTGCCTTCATAAAGCTTAAACGTTCCGAAACAAAACGGATTCGTTGCCGCTAACAGCTTGCTGTTCGGTTTTCTGGCTCCCCTGGCAAATGCAGAAATCTTTCCCCGCTCCTTTGTCAGAAGGACCACTCTTCTGTCATACTCATTTATGGGTTCAGCCTTTAAAACCATCCCCGTGATCTCCGCGATCCCCTGCATGAGAATACTCCTTTGCCTCTCTCGTCACCTGCTGCCCGTCTTGTCTCGTCGCATTTTTATAGGCCAGAAAATCTTCGATCTTTCCCGTGGCCATAAACTGCTCCCAGTAGTTTATTTCCTTCATCTTACGCCCCCTGAATTCTTAATGTATCACAAGAAATAGGGTTCGCCGATTTGCCTGTTTCTATTCTGTCTCCTGAGGATTATAGCCAAAATTTTTAAGCAGAAAATCGCTGTCGCGCCAATCCTTTTTCACCTTGACCCAGAGCTTTAGATTCACCTGATTTTCCACCAGATCCTCGATATCCCGCCTAGCCAGAGAGCCGATCTTTTTTAACATGCTTCCCTGCTTGCCGATGATGATCCCCTTGTGGGAATCCCGCTCGCAGACAATGGTGGCCTCGATATCCACGATACGCTTTTTAAATTTCATCTGCTCGATGGTGACGGCGATCCCATGAGGGATTTCTTCCTCCAGGCAGCGCAGTGCCTTCTCCCGGATCAGCTCCGCCACGATCTGCCGCATGGGCTGATCCGTCACCGTATCCTCGTCGTAAAACGCCTCCCCGTAGGGCAGGTATTTCATGATGCAATCCACCAGCACCTTCAGGCCATCCTTCTTAAGCGCCGACACCGGAACGATCTCTGCAAAATCGAGTTCCTTCCGGTAGGCGTCGATGTAGGTTAAGAGCAGTTCTTTTTTTACAGTGTCTATCTTATTGATTACTAAAATAACAGGTGTTTTTGTTTTTTGCAGCTGTTCGATGATATGCCGTTCTCCGGCGCCGATATAGTCTGTGGGCTCCACCAGCCACAGGATCACGTCCACCTCGGACAGCGTGCGCTCCGCTGCATCCACCATATAATCTCCCAGCTTATTCTTGGCCTTATGGATGCCGGGCGTATCCAGAAATACGATCTGGCCCTCCTCACTGGTATATACGGTCCTGATCCGGTTTCTGGTCGTCTGTGGTTTCTTAGACGTGATAGCGATCTTCTGCCCGATCAGCGCGTTCATCAGTGTTGACTTCCCCACATTCGGCCTGCCGATCAGCGTGACAAAACCGGATTTAAACTGTCTGTCTTCCATGTATCCTTACTCCTGTTCTTCCTTTGTCTCCGAATCAGATCCGGTCTCCTCACCATCGCCGCTCTCCTCATTGACATCCTTTTTCCGCAGCGACGAGCTCAGATTTCTACCCTTTTGCAGCGTCTTTTTCAAAAACTTGCTCCGCAGGAAACGCTTAAAGAGCGCCCGCAGTACAAAAAATGCCACCACGATTCCCAAAAGTCCCAAAATGATATAGGGCAGGTCGATCACAAAATAAATGGCGAAATCCCGAATCCCGAAACCGATATTCTCCAGGCTCTTCATAAAGCCGGTCCCGATCCTCTGCCAGACAGTCGCTGTCTGCGGCGCCGAATACTTACGCACTTCCTCAATGGAGAGATACACCGTGCTGTAGTCGATCTTATTGTCGTAGGTGCGAAGCTGGGACTCCATACTCTCGATCTGGTAGCGCACCTCGGACAGCCGTCCCTCGATCGTGATAATATCCTCCACACTCTCCGCCTGCTCCATCAGCGCAAGCAGTCTCTCCTGCTCCGTGAGAAGCACCTTTTTATGACTGTCCAGATCCACATACTGCAAGGTCACATCTTCCACGTTCTCCGACCGGCTCGTCACATTGGTCTGCTCTCCCACCTGCGCAAGGAAACCATCCAGCGCCTCCTTGGGGACGCGGGCTGTTATCTGGGCACAGCGCTGCTTCTGCATCGCGTCTTCCACATAATAACTGCCTATATCATAGACAGAAATACTCTCTATGTAACCACCCAGCTCTTCCACCCGTTTCTGGAGCTGCGGTACCAGTTCGTCAAAGGCCTCCGTCTCCGCAGAGATGTTCACGGTCTTGATCAGTTTCCGATCCACCGCCCCTTCCGGAACCGACACCGATCCCTCCTCCGCAATCGGCTCCTCCGCAGCTGCTGCCTCAGCATATTCATAATCATAATCGGCAGTTACCGCCGCTTCATTATGGATATATTCTGCTTCCGCCACATCATAATAGGCGGCACTGTTACTGTAAACACCACCGGCATCGGCAGCCGCTGCCATCTCATAAGAGCTTGTCATGCCCTTACCGGCACTGCCGCAGGCGGTGCAAAGTGCCGCAGCCGTAAACACCGCCAGCATGGTCCTCATACCAATTTTCTTTTTCATCCTTTTTCCTCCCTTTCCCAAACGGTTTTCTTCCTCTATCCAAAATACCGTTCGGGAATAAAAAAGGTTGCATTTCCAGAAAAAATTATCGGATCAGATAATCTATCGCTCCAAAGCGCTCTTTCTGCTCCTTGATCTTGTCTTCATTACCCACAACGCACAGGCAGTCGTCCTCCATAAAGGCACGGATATGCGCCGCAAGCTCTCTGATCGCCGCCGCATCTGCCGATAGGAGCTCATCCCTCTCCTGCTGCACCTGCTCATAGCCGTAACCGGTCAAATACCCTGCCATGGAATAGGTCCCCTTCGCCGCCGGGGTGAGCGGCATGTCCAGCGCACTGATGGCGCCGATGATATACTGGGTCATGGTACGCTCATCAGCTTCAAAGTGTTCCACAAAATCCGCCGCCTGCTCGTACACCTCTATGGTCTTTTCCAGATTCGGATCCCGGTAAGAGACAAAATAGCTCTCCCCGGTCTTGCCAAACTGGCACATACACCCGTAAGCGCCGCCCTTGACACGAACCTGCATCCAAAGATACTCATAGCTCATCACCACCTTGAGCACCCGCAGCGCTCCCGTGTAGGACAACCCTTTTTTCGCATAATTTCCTGCCCGGCACACATACTGGATCTGGGCGGAGGACATCAGGCCCTCGTTCTTCTTCACCGGCTTGGGCTGATAGGGATCGCTTTCAATGGGATCCCGGTACAGATTCTCCTTTAACGCCTCGATCTGCTGCTCCAGACCGGAGAGCCCCTCTCTCTGCGCCGTGTAATCCACCATCAGATTCTCCGGTCGGAAGATACAGCGCACCAGCCGTTTCATATTCTCGCACAGCGTCTCTTTTCTGCTGTCAAAGTTCTTCTCCAGATCCTCCAAAAAGCGATAAAAGGCAAACCCGTTTACCTGATCCATCAAATAGGCCTGCGGAGACAGATAGGAAAGCGCCTGTCCTGCTGCCAGAGAATGGCCTGCGGACATCATCTGTGCCTGCTTGTCGGATCGATTCTCCGCCACCAGCTCCAGAAGCCGTTTTTCGTCTGTATAGACTGATTCAGTCAATATCTCCTCCGCCAGTGCAAATGCCTGGGGAAGGTTTTCATACAGCGTCTTCACCTTGAGATCAAAGGTCAGTTTGTATTTGGACAGATCCTTTGCATCCGTATAGACATTTACCGCCGGTACAATGCCGCCGGTCTGCAGGTTGATCTCATTGTACAGTTCACTGTAGGAACGCTTCGTCGTATCCACCAGCCCGATCACACTCTGCAAAAGCCCTACATAGGGAAACAGTTCTTCCGGCACCTGTCTTAAATCGAACAGGAATCGCAGATAACCGATCCCGTTGGTATAGATATCGTGATACAAAAGCAGCGTATCTCCCGCCCTGCGCTCCTCATTGCAGTAAGGCCGCGCCTTTTTCCCGATATCCTCTCTGGCAAGGAGCGGGATCTTAGCAAGATCCTCCGCACTGTCGGGAGCCTCCTGATAGGCAGTGAGCGCCGCTGTCTCCTCCACGATCCGGTCGATCTCCTGTTTCGTCATAGAGGTCTTTTTCGCGGCAAGACTGTCTGCCAGCGCCTTCTCCCTCTTGCCCGTCAAGCCCTTTACAGGACGCACCACCACAATGCTCTTGTGGTTGTTTTCCAGCAGGAGCTTCTTTAACAGATCTTCATAATAGGAGCTGTCTACCTTCTTTTTCAGTTCCTTATAAGTCTCGTCTAACTGCAGATAATCGAAGGGCTTACTCTCGTCATAGAGCCAGGTTTCAAACATCTGCAGTCCATACATCAGCCCCTTGGGATAAGAGCCATAGTCCGCCTCCCGGTACTTAAATTCATCGTGATTTAAGGCCGCAGCAAGGGCCTTTTTCTCCACTCCATCTCCTGCAAGTCCGGTAAGCGTCTCCTCAATGATGCGGACAAAGGCATCCTTCTGCCCGCTCTCCGCATTCTTCGCTACAATAGAGAAATAAGGCTGCTTCACATCTGCCTCATAAAAGCTGCTGATATCCGTACCGATCCCTGCGTCTAAAAGCGCCTTTCTCACCGGTGCCCCCGGTGCTCCCACCACCGCGTCCATCAGCGCCTGAAAGCCCACGCTCACCTCACTGTCTAATGCTTCTCCCAGCGATACGTTATAGGAAAGATAGGTATTTCCCTCCTCCGACTCGCTCTCCATGATGGGATATTCCTTCTCCACCGTTACTGTCTCAGAAAAAGGCGGCTCCGATGCCAGAGAAGAATCCACAGACAACGCATCATATTTAGAAAGATATTCCTCATCGATATAGCGTAGCTTCTCAGCCATATCTATATCGCCGTAGAGATAGATATAGCTGTTGGACGGATGATAAAATCTCTGATGGAACGCCAGAAAATCTTCGTAGGTAAGCTCCGGAATCACATTCGGATCACCCCCGGATTCCACCGCATAAGAGGTGTGCGGGTACAGTGAGTTCATGATCTCCCGATAGAGCACATCGTCCGGGGAAGAAAACGCCCCCTTCATCTCGTTATACACCACCCCGTTAATTGTCAGCGCATCCTCCGCATCGGCGAGCTCATAGTGCCAGCCTTCCTGCCGGAAGATCTTCTCCTCCCGATAAATATTGGGATGAAACACCGCATCCAGATACACATCCATCAGATTCTGAAAATCCTGTCCGTTACAGCTGGCCACCGGATAAATCGTCTTATCCGGATAGGTCATAGCGTTTAGGAATGTATTCAAAGATCCCTTCGCCAGCTCAATAAAAGGATCCTTGATCGGGTATTTCTCAGAACCGCAAAGCACTGTATGCTCAATGATATGAGCCACGCCGGTGCTGTCCTTGGGCGGCGTGCGGAAGCCGATACAAAATACCTTGTTGTCATCGTCATTCTCCAGCAGCGCCACATGAGCGCCTGTCCGGTTATGCCTTAACAGATATCCCTCCGATTTCAGTTCTCCGATCTCCTGTTTTTTCAGTACCGTGTAAGCCTCTAACTTTTCTAAGTTCATATGAACTCCTCTCATTCTTGACTCTTCTTATTTTCACACGCTTCTTGCACTAGTATATCACCGTCACAAAAATTTATCTATAGCCGCCCGAATATTCCTATCTCCATGCGGTCCTTTCCCTTTTTACTCACACCGCTCTGTCCGTAAAAAAGAAACTTCCCGAAACCGCGCACCGTCACGGCATCTCCCTCCTTGAGCTGATGGCTCACATTTTCCGTTGCAATCCCGTTGATAAAGATCCGTCCCATGCGGAACAGCTCCTGACTTTCCTGTCTGGAAAGATGATACACCTTAGCAATCAGACCATCCACTCTGGGGGATGAGACGGTCACCGAAATTCGCTCGGGTTCGGCAGCTTCCAGCACAGTCTCGCTCTGCGCCCTGACACATTTGACATTTGTATGCTTTACCTGATCCAGATTTTCCATGATATAATCCGCGATATTTTCATGACAAAAGAGCATTGCCCCCTGTCCTTTTATAAAAATATCTCCCACCACATCCCGTTCGATTCCCAGATTCATGACTGCTCCGAGGAAATCTCTGTGGGTGAGAGCCTGTGCGAATTTAGGAGTCTTTGGCAGTATTTCCAACCGCGCAATGGGATAAGTCTCCTCATAGCCCGGATCGCCGAATCGTATGATCTTGCGCTCGCACTGTGGCGCACCGCCCTCCATGGCAACCCCCGCATAGGAGACCTCCCGCTCCACGGCATAAAAGGCCTGCTGTTCGGCAAGCCCAAAAAAAGGCGTGTAGGTATAGATATTACGGCTGTAAGCCTTGTCCGCCAGCTCGATCAGCCTGTTTTTTAACTGCTGTAGATCTTTTTCCTCTGCGACAGCCATGTCATTCCTCCGTATGCAACGCTAAAATCGAGTAGAGAAGTTTTTCTCTCTACTCGCCGCGCGGCCCGTGCGCCACTTTAGTGGCATACTTCTTCTGCACGGGCCTGCGCATATAAAAGAACAGGTGAATTGCAATAAATGCTCTTCACCTGCTCAGTGTAAAAGGGGAATTTTACGATGTAAATTTTATCAGATAATTTTGTCTAAATCAAGACGTATCTGACATTTTTTGCGGAAAATTACATGTAAGTTATCGCGTAACTTTTCCGGCGCACTTCTAGACACTAAAGGTCATCAGGCCAAGTTTCGACAAAACCAGCTCCTGCACTATCACACCCTTCGCCTTCTTCTGGGCCAGATTCATATCCGCGAACTCCGAAAGAGGCAGGATCTTCGTCTGGTACGCTGTCTTTTTTCCGCCAAAAATCCTCTTTTTCTCCTCCAGAATGCTGATCTTTACGCGGGCCTTCAACTGCTGATAGGTTCTGTAGGAAAACTGTTCCTTCGTCATATAGTAAAGCTGGCTCTCCAGCGTAGTCTCCGGATCGGTATCCTTTAATATGTAATGCTCTATGATACTCTTGTATTTAAAGTTGACCATTTCATCCTGCAGGATCTCTGTATAGCTCAGTCTGGCGCCCAGATAGATGGAACCCGTATCCTGCATAAAATACTTATAATCCCTGTTTTCCTGCTCCATCGGTTCACCCTTTCATAATGGACTCTATCTTACCGCCGCTGATGCGGACTGCATCCTCGATTGCCTTCTTCGAAAGCCCCGACTCCTGCGCCAATTCCTCCACGGTCACCTCTCTGCGCAGTTCCTCGCTCAATGCGTTGGCTGCATCCGCCACCCGGTTTACCTTGTCTGCAATTTTCTGGTCTGCCTTCGCCTCCTCGGCATCTGCCGCAATGCACGCCTCCATGGCGTCCATGATCATTTTCCCGAGCATTCCCTCCGCCTCGGAAGCGTGCTCCAACGCCCCCAGCATAGTGACTCCCAGAGAGAGCGCCACATTCCCTTCGCCGATCAGATCCTCAAGGCTTACGCCCTGTCCGGTGTAGAGCTTTGCGATCTGTGGCACCTCCGGCAACATAATCTCCGTCAGTCTTTTGACAGCGTCCTGATCCCCCGCCATGGCAGACAGGGTGACAGCCTCCCGCTCTCCTGCCGTCGCCCCGGGCAGTTCCTGCAAAGTCTCCAGATAAGAAGCCAGGTAATCCCGTTCTTCCTCCTGCAGCGTTTCCTCCACATCCAGCGGCTCATCTACACCGATCTTATTCTGCGCAAGATACTCATACACCATCTGCAGCTGTTCCGCAGACAGGGAAAGCGCCGCAAACGCCGCCTCCACCTCTGCGCTGCTTATCAGGTTCTGCTGTGCTCTCGCTCTTTGCTTTATTTCTTCCAAAGTTTTGGCAAACTGCACTTCTCTGTCCATTTCGTTCCCCACTCCCGCTGCTGGTCTAATTAGTCCGTTTGACATGTGTGTGCGTATAGAGATGCTCCTCGCAATACTCATAGTTTCCTTCGCACTTCGAGCAGAAGCGGAACTGCATCTGCGGGCTGTCCACCTCGGTTCTGCCGCAGATCGCGCACTTGTGCTTGGTAATGCCCGTATTTCTGCGCACATCTCTCTTAAACTCCTGCCGCCTGTGGATCTGCTTCGGATTCAGATGCATCATATTGCGCGAAGTGAAAAAGAACACCACAAAATTGAGGAGGGATGCGCCGATGGCAAACTTCCCGAACACATCCGTGCCCAGGAACTGAAATACCAGCATCACCGCGTAAATGATTCCCAGCCATTTCACCCGGATCGGAATGATAAACATAAGCAGCACCTGTGCGTCCGGGAAGGTCGCCGCATACGCCAGGAAGATCGACATGTTGATATAGTAGGTGCTGAACATCATCGATACGACCGTAAAGTATTGCGCNGGTGNATNGATCGTCANNACAGTGCCCGACAGGCTTGTCAGGAAAATCGTCGGCTNAAACAGNTAGCAGTANCCCATCAGNAGAAAGCTCCCCGCAATGGTGAANAGCATTCCCTGAAACAGATAGACATTATACCGNTANGTGCCCCATGTACGCTCCAGAGANGTGCCAATGGANCAGTAAAAATACANCATGATCAGGGTAAGNAAAAGNCCCCCNCTGCTNGGCGGAATCAAGATCCANGTCACAAGCCGCCANACCTGCCCGTGCAGNATCGCNTATGGATTTAAGGTCAGATANGACANNAGCAGTCCGCTNCTGTCGNNNAGCTGCAGNACATACCCNACCGCATANCAGATGACCAGNACAAAGGAAAGATTCCTGATNGCATATTTTCCNAATTTTCGTTCAAAAGGACTCATGTCGCACTCTCCTTCAAAAATATATTAATAATATAGCATCCCTCATTTTAAATGTAAACGNGACAACTCAAAAAAACACCGTGTCACAAAAATTTTATAATTACTTACCGAAAACTTCATTTCTTTCTAAGAATTGGACGATTGCTTTTTAAGAAACAGTGTCGTATAATGACAAGGTATGCCGAAAACTGCATTTAAATAAGTAAAAAGGTATTTTTTTCATTTTTCATAAAGGAGTGAAGGAAAAATGTGTGACATGCAATATACACTTGGCATTGACATCGGTTCCACCACTGTCAAGATCGCCATTTTGGATGACANGCANCANATACTCTTTTCCGACTANCAAAGACATTTTGCCAATATCCAGGAAACCCTTNCCGGGCTTCTNGAAAANGCCCACGAAACCCTCGGAGATCTCACGGTACATCCCATGATCACCGGCTCCGGCGGTCTCACACTGGCCAACCATCTGCAGATTCCTTTCGTCCAGGAGGTGATCGCNGTATCTACCTCTCTGCAGACCCTCGCACCCGTCACGGATGTGGCNATAGAGCTGGGCGGTGAGGACGCCAAGATCATCTATTTTGAGGGCGGCAACGTGGAGCAGCGCATGAACGGNATCTGNGCCGGCGGCACGGGCTCCTTCATNGATCANATGGCCTCTCTTCTGCAGACCGATGCGGCAGGGCTGAATGAGTATGCCAAAAACTATCACTCCCTCTACACCATAGCGGCCCGCTGCGGCGTGTTCGCCAAGACCGACATCCAGCCCCTCATCAACGAGGGCGCTACGAAGGAGGACCTTTCCGCCTCTATCTTTCAGGCAGTGGTCAANCAGACCATCAGCGGCCTTGCCTGCGGAAAGCCGATCCGGGGACATGTGGCCTTTTTGGGCGGCCCGCTNCACTTTTTATCAGAGTTAAAGCAGTCCTTTATCCGCACCNTNAAGCTGGACGATGCCCATATCATTGACGCAGACAATTCCCANCTCTTCGCCGCCATCGGCTCTGCCCTGAACGCGAAGGAGGAGGTATCCTATACCATGGAGGANCTGACAGNNAAGCTTGCCTCCGACATCAAGATGGAATTTGAGGTNGAACGCATGGAGCCTCTCTTCGCCTCCCAGGCGGATTATGACGGCTTCCTCGCCCGCCATAACGCACACCATGTNGNNACAGGCGATCTGGCTTCCTACCGNGGCAACTGCTTCCTGGGGATNGACGCCGGTTCCACCACCACCAANGTGGCTCTGGTGGGCGATGACGGCTCGCTCCTCTACTCCTTCTACAGCAGCAACGANGGNAGTCCCTTNAAGACCGCNATCCGCTCTCTGAAGGANATCTACAANCTGCTTCCNGANGGCGTNAGAAT
Source organism: Lachnospiraceae bacterium (assembly GCA_014804615.1). Taxonomy (GTDB): domain Bacteria; phylum Bacillota; class Clostridia; order Lachnospirales; family Lachnospiraceae; genus UBA3282. The sequence continues at coordinate 25,216 of JAAUZL010000018.1, read as the reverse complement.
CGCCCGNTCCTGCTCCACCGGNTACGGTGAAGCTTTGATGAAGGCCGCCTTNTTACTGGATGACGGCGAGGTGGAGACTGTGGCGCATTACAACGCCGCCGCCTTCTTCAACCCTGANGTAGACTGTATNCTGGACATCGGCGGACAGGATATGAAATGTATCAAGATCAAAAANCAGACGGTGGACAGCGTACAGCTGAACGAAGCCTGCTCTTCGGGCTGNGGTTCCTTNATNGANACCTTTGCCAANTCNNTNAATTACAGNGTNGAGNCNTTTGCANGGACNGCCCTCTTTGCNGAGCANCCCATCGATCTGGGCACCCGNTGTACGGTCTTTATGAATTCCAAGGTCAANCANGCNCAGAAGGANGGNGCTTCNGTCTCNGATATCTCTGCGGGACTGGCNTACTCNGTCATNAAAAANGCACTGTTTAAGGTCATCAAGGTCTCCGATGCCTCNGAGCTTGGCAAANATATTGTGGTACAGGGNGGCACCTTCTACAACGANGCGGTCCTCAGAAGCTTTGAAAAGATCGCGGACTGTGAAGCCATNCGNCCCGACATNGCCGGTATCATGGGNGCCTTCGGTGCGGCTCTGATCGCCAGAGANCGCTATGAGAAGGACTATCAGACNTCNATGNTAAATCTGGAGCANATCACCAATCTGCAGTTTGAGACCAGCATGGCNAANTGTAAGGGCTGNACCAACAACTGCCGNCTCACCATCAACAAATTTACGGGCGGCCGNCAATACATCTCCGGCAACCGCTGCGANCGNGGNCTGGGCGGCNCNAAAAAAGAAAACGGCGTNCCCAATCTCTTCGACTATAAGCTGAAACGCTACTTCGCCTANGAGCCCCTGCCGGCAGANGAGGCNAAGCGNGGCACNGTGGGAATNCCCAGNGTGCTGAACATGTACGANAACTATCCNTTCTGGTTTACCTTCTTTACGAAGCTGGGATACCGGGTCATTCTCTCCCCGGTCTCCAACCGTAANATTTACGAGCTCGGCATCGAGTCCATCCCCAGNGAGTCGGANTGNTANCCCGCCAAGCTGGCGCACGGTCATGTNTCCTGGCTCATCAANCAGAATGTGAATTTTATCTTNTATCCCGCCCTCTTTTACGAGCGGGACGAGTTCCACGAGGCAAACAACCATTACAACTGCCCGATCGTGACCTCCTACTCCGANAANATCAANAANAATGTGGAGGAGATCGGCCGGGGTGAGGTNNTCTTCCGNAACCCCTTTATGTCCTTCAANAGCCTGCAGACTGTCACNGANGCNCTGACCAGAGAATTTCAGGAGCTTCCNNTAACAGATGTTATGAATGCAGCNGAGGCNGCCTGGGAAGAACTGGCTNCCGCCAGACAGGACATGCGNAAAAAAGGNGANGAAGTGCTNCATTATCTGGAAGAAAATCACAAACGCGGCATNGTGCTGGCAGGNCGNCCCTACCATATCGACCCGGAGATCAACCACGGTATTCCCGAGCTGATCACCTCCTACGATATCGCCGTGCTGACTGAGGATTCCGTTTCCCATCTGGCGGCTCCGGAACGGCCGCTGATTGTCTCTGACCAGTGGATGTACCACTCCCGCCTCTATGCGGCGGCGAGCTATGTGAAGACCCGGGACGATCTGGATCTGATCCAGTTAAACTCCTTTGGCTGCGGTCTGGATGCCGTCACCACAGATCAGGTGAACGATATTCTCACGGGCTCTGACAAGATCTATACCTGCTTAAAGATCGACGAAGTCAACAATCTGGGCGCGGCCAGAATCCGTATCCGTTCCCTGCTCTCTGCCATCAAGGTCAGAGAACAGAAGGCGAAACAGCGTACCATCCGCTCCAGCGCCATCACCAAGGTAGCCTTCACGGAACAGATGCGAAAGGATTATACCATCCTCTGTCCCCAGATGTCGCCCATTCATTTTGAGATCATGGAGGCCGCTTTCAACGCCTGCGGCTACCATTTTGAAGTGCTTGACAACGACAACCGGCAGGCCGTGGATGTAGGTCTGAAATATGTAAATAATGACGCATGTTATCCTTCTCTCATTGTTGTGGGTCAGATCATGGACGCTCTTCTGTCAGGCAAATATGACCTGAACAAGGTGGCGATCGTCATGAGCCAGACCGGCGGCGGCTGCCGTGCCACAAACTATGTGGGCTTTATCAGACGTGCACTGGAAAAAGCCGATATGGCCCAGATTCCTGTGATCTCCCTGAATCTGGGCGGCATAGAGAGCAATCCGGGCTTCCACCTGAACGCCGACTTACTGATACGCGCTGCCTACAGCGCGCTGTTTGGCGACATTTTCATGCGCTGCGTCTATCGTATGCGGCCCTACGAACAGGAGCCGGGCTCCGTGGATGCCCTGCACGCTCAGTGGGTGAAGCGCTGCCAAAGCTTTGTCTCCCAAAAGCATATGAACTATCTGACTTTCCAAAAGATGTGCCGTCAGATCATAAAGGACTTTGACGCCATCCCCATCGACGAGGAGCTGAAAAAGCCCAAAGTGGGTATTGTGGGTGAGATCCTGGTAAAATTTGCCCCTACCGCCAACAATCATCTGGTGGAGCTTCTGGAACATGAGGGCGCGGAGGCTGTGGTGCCGGATCTCCTGGACTTTATGTTCTACTGCTTCTACAACCAGATTTACAAGGCGGATTATCTCGGCACTTCCAAGAAGGCAGCCGTTATTTCCCGACTTGCCATCCGGGCACTGGAAACACTCCGCTCTCCCGCTGCAAAAGCCTTTGCAAAGAGCCGGCATTTCACGCCGCCCGTGAGCATCTATACCCTGGTTGACTACGCGAAGCCCATCGTCGATATCGGCAATCAGACTGGCGAAGGCTGGTTCCTTACCGGGGAAATGGTGGAGCTGATCCACAGCGGCGTCAACAATATCGTCTGCACACAGCCCTTCGGCTGTCTGCCCAACCATGTGGTAGGCAAGGGCGTTATCAAAGAACTGCGCAAGCGTTTCCCGCGTTCCAATGTGGTGGCTATCGACTATGACCCCGGCGCCAGCGAAGTCAATCAGTTAAACCGGATCAAGCTGATGCTCTCCACCGCCCAGAAAAATCTCAAGGCAGAAAATCTATAAGACATAAAAAAGGGTGCGTGATCTCACGCACCCGGTTTATTTCCTGCAACGTTATTAATAAAAGGTTCTATCCACCTTACGGTTGACAAAACGGATCTTTTCTCTGACCTCCTCGTCCAGATCCTGCAACGCATCATCCGCAATTTCTTTTTGCAGCTGGTTGACACAGAATACACAGGCTCCAAAGGTATCATTCGAGAAAAACTTCGGTTTCTCCCACTTTACAAAATAGGAAACCCTGTGTTTCAAGAGGACCTTCTCAATCTTCTCCTTGGTATCCATGTCCTTTACCTGACACCACTCCAGTTCATTATGCACCTTTACTTTCTGATATGCTGTCTCCATACTCTGATCATTCCCCTCCAAGAAAATCAAGATACGCAATACTTATTAAATTATAAAGCATAATATGGGATTATGCAAACCCTTTTATAAAATCGTCCTCCGACTGCCGGATACCCCCTGCACCTTGCGCGCCTCTCCCGTTTGTGATATTATTTTGCTTATAATATTCTAAAACATACGATCAGAAAGCGAGGGGACTCTTATGCCCATCAAAGTAGCGGACTTACTGCCGGCCACCGGCATTTTAGAGAAAGAAAATATATTTGTAATGACAGAATACCGGGCGATGCATCAGGATATTCGCCCTTTGGATGTACTGATCCTAAATCTGATGCCTACGAAGGAAGTCACGGAAACACAGCTCCTTCGCAAGCTCTCCAACACCCCGCTGCAGGTGAATGTAGAATTCTTACAGACAGTAAGCTACACGCCGCAGCATACCGATTCCAATCACATGACGGCTTTCTACACCACTTTCGAGCAGATCAAGGACCGGAAATTTGACGGTATGATCATCACCGGCGCGCCTCTTGACCATGTGCGCTTTGAAAAAGTGGCTTACTGGGATGAGATCTGCACCATCATGGAATGGGGACGTACCCATGTGCACTGTACGCTCCATCTCTGCTGGGGTGCATACGCTGCCCTCTACTATTTTTACGGGCTGGATCGGGAGGATCTGGACGAAAAGCTGTCCGGTGTGTACACCCATCAGATCCTGAAGAAAAAATCGCCCCTCTTCCGGGGTTTTGACGATATCTTCCATGCGCCCCAGTCACGGTCCATGACCATCGCTCCGTCGCAGATCGCTTCTGTGCCGAGTCTGGAACTGATGGCTGTCTCCGACGAAGCCGGCGTAGCCATCGCCAAGACGGAGGACAGCCGGCATTTCTTTATCACCTGCCATCTGGAATACGATGCGGACACGCTGGCTCTGGAATATGCCCGCGATATGGAAAAGGGCATGAATCCTAAGATCCCGGTAAATTACTTCCCGGACGACGATCCCACGAAAGAGCCCATCGTCAACTGGCGCTCCGCGGGACAGCTCCTGTTCTCCAACTGGCTCAATTACTATGTGTACCAGACGACGCCTTACGATGTGCGGGATATTTAAATAACATCCATTATTTATCCAGATACTTATTCAGAAACTCTTCTTCTGACACGATCTCCACTCCCAGTTCCTTCGCCTTTTTATTCTTGGAGGACTGGGATGTGGTGTCATTATTGATCAAACAGGTGGTTTTGCCCGTCACACTGCCCGTCACCTTACCGCCTTTCTTCTCGATCTCTTCTTTTAACTGATTCCGATTCTCATAATGCATCAGACTGCCCGTGATCACGAAACTCATGCCGGACAGAGTCTGCTCTCCTTCTTCTATCGTCTCCACAGCGATATTTACTTCCGACAGAAGATGGTCTAACTGCTCCCCGTTCTTCTCATCCGCAAAAAAAGCATGGACGCTCTGGGCGATCACGTCTCCAATGCCGTCGATCTCCGCCAGCTCCTCCTGGGATGCACTGCGTAGTCTGGCAAGATCGAACTGAAAATGCTGGCACAGCATTTTCGCATTCGCCACACCGATATTCTCAATGCCGAGTCCATAAACCAGCCTCGGCAGCGTAGTGTTTTTCGCCTGTTCCAGACTCTCGTGCAAATTCCGGTAAGACTTTTCCCCGAAGCCCTCCATCTGCGTGATCTCCTCCTCGTAGCGGGAAAGCCGGAACAGATCCGCAAACTCGTGCAAAAAGCCTCTCGCCAGAAATTTCTCCAGCGTAGACTCAGATAAACCGTCCACATTCAAGGCATCCCGGCTCACAAAGAGGGTGAAAGCCTTGATCTTCTTGGCGTCGCAATCCGGATTCGTACAATACAGCGACTGCACCTCATTGACCTGTCTGATCTGAGTGGGCTGTCCACAGACGGGGCAGGTTTCAGGAATCTCCAGCGTATCGCTGCCGGTCAGATTTTCCGCGATCTGCGGAATGATCATATTTGCCTTATAAACGGTGATCCGATCTCCGATCCCCAGCTTTAACCCTCGCACAATACTGATATTATGAACAGAGGCCCGGCTCACCGTGGTGCCCTCCAGCTCCACCGGCTCAAAGATCGCCACAGGGTTGATCAGCCCTGTGCGGCTGGCGCTCCACTCGATTTCCTGCAGGGTGGTCTCCCGCAGCTCATCCGCCCACTTAAAGGCGATAGAATCCCGGGGAAACTTCGCTGTTCTTCCCAGAGACGCGCCGTAGGCCATATCCTCATAGGTCAAAACCAATCCGTCTGAAGGCACATCGTAGGTCTGTATCTTCTCTTCAAAATAACTAATGTTATCTAATATATTATCGGGATTCACAACCCTGTATTCCACCACTTCAAATCCCTGCTCTGCCAAAAACGCAAACTGCTCTGAGCGGGCATTGTGGAAATCGACTTCCGCCCGCACCAGAGAAAAAGCGTAGAACCGCACATTCCGCCCCGCCGTGACCTGATTATCCAGCTGTCTGACACTGCCGCTGCACAGATTTCTGGGGTTTTTATACTTTGCCTGCACATCTTCGATTTCACTGTTGATCTTCTCAAAATCGCTGTAGGTGATCACCGCCTCGCCCCGCAGGATCAGTTCGCCCCGGTAAGGTATGGTCAGGGGAAGATTCCTAAAGACTCTGGCGTTGTTGGTGATGACCTCACCCACTTCTCCATTCCCTCTTGTGACCGCCTTCTGCAAGGCGCCGTCCTGATAGGTCAAGACAATCGTAAGACCGTCCAGCTTCCAGGATAAAAGCGCCTCTCTGCCATTCAGCCAGTCCCGAAGCTCCTCCCGGCTCTTGGTCTTTGCCAGAGAGAGCATAGGCGTTTCATGGCGCTCCTTCGGCAGTTCTTCCACCGCCTCATAGCCCACCTGTACCGTAGGGCTGTCCGCCAAAGTGACACCGCTCTCTTTTTCAAGCGCCGCCAGCTCATCATAAAGCCTGTCGTACTCGAAATTGGACATGATCTCCTCATCCTTCGCATAATAGGCTTCGGAAGCCCTGTGCAATAGAGATACCAGTTCCCGCATTCGTTCCATGTTCTGATCCGCCATCTGTTCCACCTGCCATTCTTACCTTAAATTGCCGCGCACCGCTCATCTCACAGACAGTCCACAGCATCTGTAAAGCTCTGCTTTCTCCTCTTTGGTCAGTTCTCTGTATTCTCCCGGGCGAAGCTCTCCCAGACTAATATTGACAACACGAGTCCGCTTCAGGCTCTTCACCTGATATCCCTGCGTCTTACACATACGCCGGATCTGCCGGTTCAATCCCTGGGTGAGAATGATTTTAAGAGTCTTCTCCCCGATCTGCTCGATCTCACAAGGTCTGGTAGTTTTTTCCAGCTCCTCCAGATATACTCCCCGCCGCATATGTTCGATTGCCTGCGCCTCCCAAGACTTTTCCGTCTTTACGATATATTCCTTCTCATGCCTGTTTCTGCCCCGCATCATTGCCTCGATGAGCCCGCCGTCATTGGTCAGCAAAAGCAGGCCCTCGGAGTCCTTGTCCAACCGGCCTGCATAAGTCACCCGTTTCCCATACCCCAATTCCTTCGTCACCAGCCGCGCTGCATGGGCATCCCGTTCCGAACACACCACACCCAGAGGCTTATAGTAGGCTAAGACTACCTTCTCGTCAGGCCCCTGCAGCAGTTTTCCCCGGACAGTGATCTGCTCGGCTCCTGTCACCCGTCTGCCCTGTCTCGCTGTCTCTCCGTCTACACAGACCTCTCCCGCCTCTATCAGCTTATCCGCATCCCGCCTGGAACATACCCCGCAGGAAGCCAGATATTTATTCAGTCGAATTTCTTCCCTCATAGGTAACGCCTCCCCGCACGTTCCTGCGCCGCAATACATATCATCCGTTATTCTTCCGTACTCTCCGGCTCCACACCGTGTTCCAGCAGAAATTCCCGCCACTTCTCATGGTGCTGGGCATAGAGGTGCACCCCGTCAAAGGTGAGTTCCGCCTGCAGATACCCCTCTTCGTCCGTAAAGAGCGGATTACAGTCCAGATAAAAGATATCCCGGCCGTTGGCGAGACGGGCCGAAGCCACATTCTTATCGTTGATATTGATATTGTTAAACTCTGACGCCATATCATTCTTTTCCCGACTCACATGAAGATTCGCCATGATAAAAATGATCGCATCGGGCTGCCACTCCCTGATCTGCCGCAGCACACTCAGATACTGTTTCATATATCTGTTGGTGTCTCCGTACCCCAGTTCATTCATTCCCAGCATGATATATATCTTACCGTAATGCTTCTCCTGCAGCATTTCTTTCAGGTTCACCTTCTCACCGGTCTTCTGATAGGTCACTCCCGCATCTTCCAGCAGCTTAAAAATGGTCATGCCATTGTCACAGAAAAAATCTGCCTCGTCAAATCCCGCATAGTCCGATATGCCCAAAGTCCGGGAATCCCCCATAAAAGCAGCGTCATTAAAATAACTATCGTTTTCCAACACATAGTCATAGGTGGTGGTCAATGCAACTTTTCCTGCATCCGAATAATATATGGAATCTGTTTCTATAGGCGTATATTCCACAAACTTTGTAGCCCTATCCTTCTCTTTCGCCTTAACTACGGTGCCTTTCGATTTTGCGCTATCGATTTTTTGTTCATTTTTATTTTCTATATTCTCATTTTCTTCCTTGCGTGTTCCTGCATTTTCCAGTCCGTTTTCTTCTTCCCGAGTCTCATCCGCTCCTTCCGGCGAAACGGCAAAATCTATATCTTGCTCTATTTTATTTGTTTTTTCGTTGTTTTCATTCTCTGTGCCGTCATAGTTCTCCAGGATTTCCCCTTCCGCATCCATTTGGATCGTCGCTACACTTTTATCGCTATCACGTCCATACGAAACACCGGAATAGATAAAAAACAGGAAGGAGGTCGAGAAAATCAGTAAAAGAAACGGACAATTGTATGCGATTTCCAGACAAGTTCTCATCTTATTATTATTCATCTTATGCCTCTTTATGCAAACAGGTGCGCGTTAAAATCTAAAATACAAAAACGGATTATTGTCCCCTCTGATGATCCCTCTCACAGAAAGCCAGAACACCATCAGAAGAATCAACACCATAAACCAGCGGTCTCTCCATTTATGATACAGCTTGCCGGGCAGGGGTGTTGCAAAAATAACGCACGCTATCAATAATGCACCATATTCCTTGAGATATCTCATAAGCTGTGTGATCCCCACCAGAATCGTCTCCCGGTGATAGCCGATCATATTGCCCAGATACATCGCAAGCTGTCCCATATCTGTGATCGCAAAGATCATCCATGTGACGGGGAGCAAAAGGATCGTGTACAGATGCCCCAGCACTCTGCTGCGCTCAAGCCATTTGCCGTAGGTGCGCTTCTCCAGGGAAATGAGCAGGAAAAAAACAATGCCCCAGAGCAAAAAATTCCACGCCGCTCCATGCCAGAGTCCCGTGAGCGCCCAGACGATCAGCAGATTCCGAATCGTTCTGACATTTCCCCGCCGATTTCCCCCCAGCGGAATATAGACGTATTCCCGAAACCAGTTCCCAAGCGTAATATGCCATCTTCTCCAGAATTCCGAAACAGAACGCGAGGTATAAGGCTCATTGAAATTGCGGGGAATCCGAAAGCCAAGCATTTTACCAAGCCCCATCGCCATCACGGAATAGCCCCAGAAATCAAAATAAATCTGAAAGGAATAGGCAAAAGCCCCCAACCATGCCACCAACACATGGAGCCGCCCCGCTCCCGCCGTCATGATCAGATTCCAGAGTGTGCCGATCTGGTTCGCCAAAAGCACCTTGAGTCCCAGCCCCAGCGTAAAGAGCTTGAAACCGTTCTCCAGATCCCGGATGCGCACCCGCCTTACTGCCAGCCGTTCAGACACTTCCCCGAAACGTACGATAGGGCCGGCGATCAACTGCGGAAACATACAGATATAGGTGGCAAAGGTCAAAAAGTCTGCCCGCTTCTGCACCGTCCCCCGATAACAGTCTGCCTGATAAGATATCATCTGGAAGGTATAAAAACTGATCCCCAGCGGCAGCGCCAGCGAAAGCAGCGGCAATGCCTTCTGACCCACCAGAGAATTGATACTGCCCGCCGTGAAATCCCAGTATTTAAAAACAAAAAGCACTCCCAGATCGAGCGCCACCGCCGCTGCCAGCGCACGCTTTTTCCGTCTCTTTGCTTTTTTTCTCCGGTTTGACTGGGGGGATCGCGGCTCCCAGAACATATAACAGTTCAGCCCATAATTTGTCAGCACAGACAAAAGAAGCAGCAGAACAAAATACGGTTCTCCTACTCCATAAAAAATCAGGCTTCCCAGTAAAAGTATAATATTGCGATATTTAGGCAACGCTAAATAAATGATTATAAAAATCGGCAGAAACCGAAATAAAAATCCCACACTGGAAAATAACATCCCAAGAACTCCCTACGCGAGTAAGCACAAGCTAAAGTGGTTTATCCTATGTAAAAATCTATATCTAGTATATTCCAGGCGGAATCGTTTGACAAGCCCATAAATCAAATTTAAGTATTTCATAATGTTTTTCTGAGTCCCTTAGGATAATGGTTTTTGATCTGTCCCCCCGAAGCCTTTCCGAATCCTAAAGGATACCCCTCATAGACAAGCAATATCCATCCTCTCTCCTCCTGACAGGCTATACTCTCCCCTCGCAGATAAGCCTTCGCTTCCTGCTCCGTGAGACTCTTTGTCCTGCTCACTTTTTGCGGATTCAAGGAAAGCGCCAGGGCATGCGCCGGCTCAAACCGGTTCTTTTTTTCTGTCAAAAGATGTAGTCCCGGACGCAGCACCTTCACCCCCGAAAGAGAGAGCATCCCCTCCGGCACCAGATAGAGCTGTTCCCCAAACCGCACAAGCTCCCCGGAGCGACTCTCCATCCATCCTGGTTCCAGTCCAAGCTCTTCTGTCAGAAAGCCGGCAGCAAGTTTACATAACTCAATTTCCAATGTACGTTCCCGTGCCACACTCTTTTTGACACTCTTTTCAGGCCTCACTCTATCGACATTTTCCCGCGATACTCCCGCGTCCGTCGATTTCTTGCGCAGTCTGGCCACATAATGTCCCTCGCCCCGCAAAAACTGGGGCCACAACCGCAGAGTACGTTCGATCCCCGGCGCAGGCTGCCCGATCCACTCTGCCCGCCCCGGAGAGAGCAAATCCTTACAAGCGATCTCTTCTATAATATATTCTTCATGCCTTTGCAAAAATGCACTGATCGTCCCCTCGTTTTCCTCCGGAGAAAAAGTGCATGTGGAATACACCAGCACGCCGCCCGGTTTCAGCATCTTCGCCGCCTCTTCCAGAATCATGGCCTGCCTGTCCGCACACATCCGCACGGCCTCCGGACTCCACTCTTCCCTTGCCGCCTCCTCTTTCCGAAACATTCCCTCCCCGGAACAGGGGGCATCAACCAAGATCCGGTCAAAAAAACCGGGAAACAGCATAGACATGCGTTCCGGCTTTTCAGAGCATACCACGCAGTTGGGGATTCCCATGCGCTCCACATTCTGGGACAGGATCCTTGCCCGCTCCCCGATCACCTCATTGGCCACAAGCAGTCCCTGCCCCTCCATCCTGCCGGCGATCTGGCTGGTCTTGCCTCCCGGCGCGGCACACAGATCCAGTATCCGCTCTCCCGGCGCGGGATCCAGAGCCTCCACCGCCGCCATCGCAGAGGGCTCCTGAATATAATATGCCCCGGCTTCGTGCAGCACATGACGGCCGGGCTGGTCTGCTGCATCATAATAATACCCTTCCCGCGCCCAGGAAATCTTTTCCAACGGGAAGGGCATCACTCTGATAAAATCCTGCTCTGTGCCTTTTTGCAGATTACGCCTCAGACCGTACTGCCGTCCTTGACTATAGCTTGCCGCAAAGGCATCATACTCGCTGCCCAGAAGCCTTCTCATCTTTTCTGTGAAGGCCTCCGGCAGTCTTTCTCTCTCATCCGTCATCTTCCTATACCAAGAGCGCTCCTCCAAAGAACGCCTTCTGTTCCTCCGTCACCAGGATCCGCAGCGGTTTATCCTGCTCCTTACGATGTCCCAGCTTCGCCATAAATCTTCCGTAGGCCTTAAAGCCGCCCTGCGGGATCAACTGGATCTTTACCTTATCGAGTTCCGCCAGCTCCCTGTCTCTCTTATAACCGGCACAGCTCTCCATCAGACATTCATCCAAAAGCTGCTCCGCGTCCTCGGGCAGTTCTCCCTCCGCCAATTCCAGATAGAGCAAATACCGGGGCCGCCGTTTCGTGTAATCCCCATCCACACAGTATCCTTCCGCAGTGCACTCGGCCCGTCTCTGGAATTTCCGCATAGCGCTTTCCAGCTCACGTACATTCATCTTCTCATCGGCGATATTGATCACCTGGCTCTTCCTGTAGCAGACCCGCACAATCGGCGCCTGTCCCTTGAAGCCCACGACCTCCACCACATCTCCGATGGCGTACCGATATGCGCCCGAAAAAGTCGTGATCAACAGCTCGTACTTGGTTCCCACCTCCACATCGCGGATGGTGTACATTTTATATCCGTCCCCGGTCTCCGAAAAGAATTCATAAAAACAGGTATCCGGCAGGAGCACATAGTATGCATCCTCCGCATTTAATTCGCTGGCAATACCAAAACACCCCTCCGAAGCCGCATAGGTAAAATAATGAATGGGCAGATCCCCGATATACCGCTTTAACATATCCATATAGGGTGCGAACATGCTTCCGCCGATCACCCGGCAGTACCTGACCTTAGGCCAGATTTTTTGCACCAGCCCATCCTCCAGGTTCTCCTCGGCAATCTTTTTCAGCTGCGCCGCCCTCTCAGGATTGGCCTTCAGATGCTCCCGCAGATACTGTTCCCAGCTATGGCTCACCGCAAAGCATTCACTGANNTCTCCTGTCTCAATATCAGAAAGAAANGCCTCCCAGTTTTTNACCAGATATCGAAACATNCCNACNAGACGNTTNACAAANACGCCATGNATCGCCGTCACATCNGCGCAGTCCANNGCAAAACGCAGCTTGACATACAGCATATCNTCCATCTCTTCCGGAAACAANACCTCTTTNGGCGCTGTATAACACCCGATATCTAATTCATCTTTGGCCTCCAGATANCGNTCNAGAGCACTCGCCCNCACACCGCTCATNGTGCCNTCCGGCATNAAATCCCGNCGAAATTCCCCNGTCTCAAAAATCTTGCCAAACAGNTCCTCGTCCGCAGCATCCGGAANCTGCTTNCGNATCGTCTCCCGGATCAGATCCATTCCAATANAACTGNTGTCTCTGAATATCCCGCTCCAANATCGGCACATACTTNGGCGAATCCGTGCTGCCGGANCTGATNCAGTAATACACNGGCTTCTCTGCNGTGAGCAGTCCCTCTTCCCCATCTACCTGACGCTCTATGATNGCTTCATAATCATAATGAAACGTNATNGGCAGNTCCTTCTGNTANTCCTCCACNGAGTGAATATCCTCAAATCCGAACAGCNTTCCATACTCCGTATCCTTATTCTCCGCAAGCCTGTCCATNAGGAATTTCTCCTGCTCTGCNNANGCATTNNTGCATAATTCCTCAAAACGGGCTGTCGCACTCATTTCACCGGTTTCTCCCCCCATTGCCTCCTCCTTCGTCTTTCCCCAAAAATACAGTACAGATAATGACATTATATGCGATTTTTGACATAAANGCAATAGGNTGTGCAACTCCGGGTATCGTTTTTCTGNCGGTTTTTATTGCGNATTCTCNGCAAAGCCGCTATAATAGCAAATGATTGTATACACAAGAGGATAATNAGGAGGAAAAAATTTATGACATCGACTGTTTGTATCATNATTGCGATCATCGCCTATCTGGGCATCATGATCTATATCGGNATAGTCTATTCCAAANAAAGTACGCAGGCTTCAGAGTTTTTCCTGGGCGGNCGCAAGCTGGGNCCCCTGGTCACTGCCATGAGCGCGGAGGCCTCCGACATGAGCAGCTATCTGCTNATGGGCCTGCCGGGNCTTGCTTATCTGTCCGGCCTGTCCGAGGTGGGCTGGACCGCCATCGGTCTCGCCGTCGGCACCTACTTAAACTGGCTCTTTGTCTCCAAGCGGATCCGCCGTTACTCCAGCCGGATCGGCTCCTTTACCATCCCGGAGTTTTTTGCAAAAAGATACGGCGATGACAAGCATATCCTGACTTGTATCGCCGCTGTGGTCATNGTGATCTTCTTTGTGCCCTACACNGCNTCCGGCTTTGCGGCCTGCGGCAAGCTGTTCAGCACACTCTTCGGCATGAACTATATCGTGGCAATGCTCCTNAGCGCCGCTGTCATCGTGCTCTACTGCACGCTGGGCGGCTTTCTTGCAGTGAGCACCACGGACTTTATCCAGAGCATTACCATGACGATCGCACTGNTGATCGTAGTCGGCTTCGGCGCTGTTGTNACCGGTGGTTTTGATCAGGTCNTAAACANGGCAAGCAGCCTTCCCGGNTACTTGAGCCTGGTNCAGAGCTANTCTCCGNANACCGGCTCCGCCACNCCCTACACNCCNCTTATGATCGCTTCCACAACGGCCTGGGGNCTGGGGTATTTCGGTATGCCCCATATCCTGCTTCGCTTTATGGCGATCGAGNATGANGAAAANCTGACNCTTTCCAGAAGGATCGCTTCTGTGTGGGTTGTGATCTCNATGGGCATNGCCATNCTCATCGGNGTGGTGGGCTACGCNCTCTCNCAGGCNGGATTCCTTCCCATGCTGGAAGGCAGCANNNCNGAGACGGTCATCATTCAGATCGCTTCNGTNNTNAGNTCCTANGGNATTATCCCCGCATTGATAGCNGGNNTTATTTTATCNGGCATNCTGGCNGCNACNATGTCTACTGCCGATTCCCAGCTGCTGGCGGCGGCATCCAGNATCTCCCAGAATCTGGTGCAGGATTTCGGCAAAAAGAAGCTGGATACCAAGACTTCNCTGCGCATTGCCNGGATCACGGTCATCGTNATCTCTNTGATCGCNGTNTTNATNGCNCANNATCCNGACAGCTCNATTTTCANTATCGTNTCCTTTGCCTGGGCNGGNTTCGGCGCNGCNTTCGGNCCGGTNGTNCTTCTGGCGCTGTTCTGGAAACGNTCCAATAANCAGGGCGCCATCGCCGGNATGATAGCNGGNGGNGTNATGGTCTTTGTATGGAAATACGGTATNGCNNNTCTGGGCGGNGTTTTNGCCATCTACGANCTGCTTCCCGCATTCNTTGTNGCNTTCCTTGTCAATGTGATCGTTTCTCTGCTGACAAAGGAGCCNGATNAGAANATCNNACAGATTTTTGATGAGGTGATGGGAAAATAATCCGACTCCCACATAATACAAAGCAGNCAAAAGNCGGTCTCCGNGGAGAGATCGTCTTTTTTTGCATTTTATAAAATATTTTAGACTATNCCGTCTTTTNCTTGTGCAAATTTACATGAAATTATTTAGCTTTAATTGACGAAAAGNCATTTTTTGTATATAATTTTATTGTTATCATTGTTGCTATAGTATTTTATAAAGTAATAAAACTTCTTACTATCTANNGGGAGGAAAACACCTTGCTTCANATNACTTCATTAACCGACGGTTTGGACATCTTTAANGCCCTGGGCTCCGATGTCAGAATTGAACTTTTAAATATNCTGCTGGATAATAACAGCATGAGCATGAACGANCTNGCCTCCCGCCTGAACATTACCAACGGTGCGCTGACAAGCCANATTAAAAAACTGGAAAGCTGTGGACTCATCTCCATNTCCNCNGAGTCCGCAGGGCACGGCAACCAGAAGATCTGCTCCGTACATCTGGATAAGATCCTGATCGATCTGGAGAGACAGGAAGACATCCTGAACGTATACAGCACCGATGTAAAAGTCGGTCATTACTCCGTTTACCGGATCTGCCCTACCTGCGGNCTGGCCTCNGACAANGCATTGATCGGCGAGGTGGACGATTCCCGCTACTTTGATCATCCGGACCGNTACAGCGCCGATATNCTCTGGTTTACAAAAGGNTTTGTGGANTACAANATCCCGAATTTTATTCCCAGNTTCCAGAANATCACCCAGCTNACCATCTCNGCAGAGTTGAGTTCCGAGGCTCCCGGCGTCAACAACGTGTGGCCCTCCGATATCTCCTTCTATATCAATGATGTGTGTATCGGGAACTGGCTCTCCCCAGGAGATTTCGGCGATTCCAGAGGGCTCTTCACCCCCGACTGGTGGTTCCCGAACTGGAATCAGTACGGTCTTTTGAAGCTTCTCGTGGTCAACCGCAAAGGTACCTTTATCGACGGCCTTAAAATTTCCGACGTGACCATCGACAGCCTTCATCTGGATTACCGCAGCAGTCTCCGCTTCCGCCTGGCAGTGGAAGACGATGCAGAGCATGTGGGCGGACTGACCATCTTCGGAAAAACCTTCGGTAACTACGGCCAGGATATCAAGGTGAATATCCACTATGCACCTATGGAGGAGACAGAATAGCTGAGTATGATAAGCAGATTAAAAAAGCCTGCGGGATTCGATTTCCCGCAGGCTTTCTTTTTTCTTTTATCTGCCGTATAACTGCTCTTCTTAATATTTCACGCCCCAGACGCTCTCATTGTTTCCTACCGCACTGAAGGTCATAACCTGCGTTCCCGCTTCGTCGTTCATCTGGCAGAACACACCGCTGTAATCGGTGCCCTGATAAGAAACTTTCATGTAACAAGTGTTATCTTTCATTTCCCAGCTGCCTTCCACGCCATCGCCATAAACCTTGCCGCTCTCGTCCAGATACANGATAAAGGGCTGCGCGATCTCGGCNTNAATAGCTGTTCCCTGATTGATCACATAGTATCTTCCCGTCACATCCGTCATACTATAGCCGCTCTCCGATACGGTCTCACCGTCCGTCGCATAGGGCAGCATACAGGGCCANCCTTCCTCATTGACNATAAACTGNTGNACTCTCGGCTCNTGNTCCTCCGTNTTATTGTCAAAACGGGTATGNTTNACAATATACTTTTTNCCNTCNTCATCGANNAANGCGGAATTGTGNCCGGTAGCCATATAAGCCATCTCCAGNCTGGGCAGGAAATAGTTGCCGGACANCTTAAGGCCATAAGGGTAATGCTCCGGATTATNNGTNTCCATAGGNTACTCGCCGTTCATGTCCACATAATCCCCGTCTATGGTCTCNGAGCGGAACACACGNATCTGATANCCGCCCTCTCTGGCNAATCCGCCATAAGANACAAACAGATAATAGTAGCCGCTCTCCTCATCGTAGAGGATATAAGGTCCCTCGATAGAGCTGTGNTTGCCGCCGAGAAGCCTTTTCCCAAAGTANGGATCNACACGGTTTGCCTCNTCCTCCTNNGGATGNATCACTTCCCCTGTNCTCTTATCCAGCTCNANNANGTACATACCNCCCGACCAGGANCCGTAGACCATCCANAGTCTGCCNTCNCCATCNTANAGNACNGTGGGATCNATNGCATTNGGATATTTATTAAAATTATANTCATTGCTCTTTTTAATGTATCTGTCNTTTGCCGTATCCCGGTCAACATATTCCGNNACATCTGTNTCATCCAGCGTCTGTGCGGTNAANCCGGAATAGATCAGCGCTCCCTTCCACTCATAGGGGCCGTCAATNTTCTCGCTGGTGGCATANCACAGNTTCGATGCGTTCCANGTGGAGGANGTACAGAAATACANATANTANAAGCCTGTCTCCTCNTTGTANATCNCATCCGGCGCCCACACATGCCATGCCCTGTCGTCCGTGGGAATCACACTGTTTTTGCTNCCGGCGTAGGCGAAGGCATCCTTATTNGCCATCAGTTCATAATAAATCTGATCCTTCACCTTATANCCATCTCCCAGAGACGTCCAGTTACGCAGATCCTCCGACACCGCCGTAGACATATGGGAGCCGAATATGTAATATTTTCCGTCCACCTTCACGATAGAGGGATCGTGCACACTGACACCCGCATCGATCTTCGCCGTCTTGATCCCGTCATAATTTACCGTAAAATCCAATCCCGCGGGCAGTGCGCCCGCTCCGCTCTCTCCTTCTGTAGCCACTGCCGCTTCCTCCTCTGTACCTGCATCTGTGTCTGTCTCCGCACTCCCGGATGTTCCCGTATCCTGCGAAGTGCCGCAGGCCATAAGCCCGAACGCAAGCAGGACGCCGAGCCCACAGACCGTAAGTCCCTTCCTTCTCATTTTAACCCTCCGTTCCGAGACGATTCGAAGATCATAAATCCCCGCCGTCTCCACACTTCATTTGATGGAAACCTGTTGTTTTCTCTTACTTTAAACTATAACAGAGAGTCAGCACATATTCAATATTTATTTTAATTTTTTGTAAAATATTTTAGAAGTTATTCTCGTGTTATTCCCCAACCGCAATATCGAGTTTGCGAAGCTTCTCCAGGAGGATCTCCTCCTCCGTCGGCAAATCCTCTGATTTCTCAATCTGCCGGCGCACCTGGCACATCTGTTCGTCAATAGCCGCAATTTGTTCCGCACAGACAGTCAGACTGCCCACGATCTCCTTCTGATTCGGCACCTCCTGCTTATATTTGAGCTGATGCTCCAGACTTGCCCAGAAATCCATGGCGATCGTGCGTATCTGCACCTCCACTGCCATCTCCCTGGTCTGATCCGAGAAAAACACCGGAACACTCACAATCATGTGGTAACTGCGATACCCGTTGGGCTTTGGATTTTTAATATAATCCTTCTCCCGGATCACGGTAATATCGTCCTGCTTGGCAAGAGCCTGCGCCAACACATAAATATCATCCACGTAGGAACAGACGATCCGGATCCCCGCCACATCGTACAGATTCTCCTCCACGTTCTCCACCGTAAAGGCAAGTCCCTTTCGATTCAGCTTGTCCATAATACTGGCGCTGCTCTTCAAACGGGAATTGATGGATGTAATAGGGTTTCTCCGATACCGCACGTTGAATTCCGAGTTCAACACATCAAATTTCGTCCGTACCTCCTTGATCGCACAACTGTAGCGCATACGCATCTCTTTGTAATCCACTACCGTTCCTGCCATTTTCTTNCGCTGTTCATAAATTGCATTATCCACCGTCGGAATCACCATCATCTGCTTTTCCTCGGCGTCAAATCCCATATCTTCCAATGGGAAAAATGGATTCCCTGTCATTTGTATACCCTCCGTTCATTTTCCTAATATATATCGGATGCCGTCAAAAAACAAGAAAAGAATTATTAACTTTTTATTAGAATTTGATAGAATGGNNGGAAATGTATACATGGATNTNCATTGACTTCTCNCTGNAATCTNCNTATAATNNANANNGANTATNACTTAAAAAACGACTATTTTATATACCACAATATGACAGGAGATATGATCTATGCANTATAGAAAAATGAAAGACGGCACNGAGGTATCCATCCTCGGNTACGGNTGTATGCGGTTTTCCGGCNCCGNCGGNANGATCAATCTGGAAAAGGCCGANAANGAAGTCATGCTTGCCATCGAAAACGGTGTCAANTATTTTGANACNGCNTANATNTACGGCGGCAGCGAGGAGGCCCTCGGCACNATCCTGGAGCGCAACCACTGCNGNGANCAGGTNTATATTGCNACCAAGCTNCCCTACTANATGTTAAANAANGAANCGTCCATNGANAANCTGTTCAACGAACAGCTCAAACGTCTGCGGACAGATCATATNGATTANTATCTGATGCATATGCTCTTNGANGTGAATGTNTGGAANCGNNTAAANAGCATCGGNATAGAGTCCTGGATCGCGGAGAAAAAGANAACAGGCGNTATTCGCAACNTCGGTTTCTCCTTCCACGGCGATACCGCCACGTTTCAGTCTCTGATCGACGCCTACGACTGGGATTTCTGCCAGATACAGTATAATTATTTTGACGAACATACACAGGCCGGAAGAGAAGGTCTTCATTATGCCCACGACAAAAACATTCCTGTTGTCATCATGGAGCCTCTGCGCGGCGGCAGACTGGTAAATCTGCCCGATGCCGCCAGGGAGGTGCTCGCGGCGCATCCCGTAAAACGCACCCCTGCCGAGTGGGCTTTTCACTGGCTGTGGGATCAGCCTGAAGTGACCTGTGTACTCTCCGGTATGAATTCTCTGGAGATGGTACAGCAAAATATTGACAGTGCGTGCGCCGCGCAAGCTGGCGCCTTTACGGAAGCCGACCACAACATGATCCAGACGCTGCGCGCCAAGATCAACGCCAACCTGAAGGTGGGCTGTACCGGCTGCGGCTACTGTATGCCCTGCCCACAGGGAGTGGATATCCCTACCGCTTTTCGCTGCTATAACCAGACTGCCAACGCCAGAAAACTGACTACCCGGTTAGAGTACGCTCAGATCACCTCCCTGAAAAAGGATCCGGCTTCCGCAGACAAATGTATCCAGTGCGGCGCCTGTGAAAAGCATTGTCCCCAGCATATCGAGATCCGTAAAGAACTGCAGAACGCAAAAAAGGCCTTACAGCCTTTTTATATGCGCGTCGCGCTGAAACTTGCTCACAAGCTGGTGAAGTGGAATTGATCTATTTCCCCAGCATGCTGTAGTTTCCGTTATGATCGTAAGAATCCAACAGATAATGATTCTCGGCCTGCATGGAGAGCATCGTCTCCTTGTCGGCCATCCGAGTGCCCTTCTCTTTTTCCTTGGGCTTTTCCTCTTTGATCTGTTTCAGCGGCAAGAGTTTTGCCGCTTTTTCTTTTTGCCTCTGATACGCCTCCTGCAATCGTTTGGCGCTCTCCTGAAGGCGGTTACGAATATTCCCGCGACCGGTCTGCGCCACCGTGGTATTCTCCCGGTTTGCCCGCTCCTCTTCCGCCTCTGCAGAAGAGAACTCATTTGCAGGTGATGCCGCCACAGTCTCCGCCGCCTGGATCTGGGCTGCCTGGCTTACACTCTGTACCGCAGCCTGCGTCTGCCCTGCATCGTTCTGTTGTCTGGTTCCCTGTGCAGAGATACTCACACCGTCGCGCCCTCTGTCTTCTCCGGACACGCCCTGCGCCAGATGATCTCCCATGCCAAAACCGGGACGAGTCCCGGTCTTTCGCTTATCAGCAAGCCCTAATACCAGCCCTTCCGCCTCCGTCTGCATCTCCTTAGCAGCCGCAGCAGCGGCAGCACTCGGCTGTTTCGGCATACTGCCTGCATTCCGCCTCGCATAGGGTTCATGGAAATGAGAGGTCTTCCATTGTAAAACATGGTATTCCGTTTTAAAATCCTCGCTCTGCTGTACCCAGTTTAGACGATTCATACCCTTTACCTGCGATAGTTAAAATACTTCCCGGAGGAACTGGAACCGGAGCCGCTGTAAAGATTCGCTCTGTCAAAAGGACTGTAAATACTGCTCTTCTCCGCCTCAATATTCTTCTCCGCAGTCGCTGCCACAGTACCTGCTTTAGCGCTCGCTTTCGAAGCAAATCCGCCGCCCCATACCTTTTCCAGCGTATCTACATCTGCTGCCGCCAGCTTCTCCTCATCGATCACCAGCGTGCCGTCCGCCTTCCGGGAAATGCCCGTAGTCGCCAGCTCCTTCTCCGCCAATCTTGCCATGCTGTTGATCTGGGTCAGAATACTGGAATCCGCTCTGGTTCCGGATTCCTTCAGGTCACTTAACATATTGTTATACTGTGCCACAAATCCCTTGATATCCGACACGATCTGTTCTGTACTGCCGCTCTCTCTCGCCTTGTCGTAGACAGAGTTCTTATTGGAACTCTTTAAAGCATCCGCGTACTCCGTTACCTGATTGGCATGATATTGCATATCATAGTAAAATTTCTGCGACTTGGCGGTGGAAGTAACAAAATCCCTTGCAGTCAGAGCGCTGGTTTGGGAGGTGTTTTTATTCCCCAGAATACTTGCCAGTCTGGTCGCGCGGCTGTTTGCACTGCTTCGGTTTAAAGCGCTCTTTATGAGCGACGCCTGATCACTTTTACTGTTCTTTCTGGGATTTACCATACTATTTCTATAATTTCTTGTGATTCTCATAACACTACCTCTTTTCTGTCTGCCGTTTCAGTCTTATATCTCTTCGTCCACTTCAATGCCCTTGATATCCGCCTCAATCAGCTTCATCTTCTGCAGCATATCCTTGATTTCCGCCTTCACCGCAGAGCTGGTTCCTGCCACATCCATTCCGCCTTCCGCCATATCCTTCATGAGCTGCGCTTCTTCTCTGGCGTCCTTTTCCTGCTCTCTCTGCGCCTCCTCTGCCTCGTGGGTATGCTCCTGTGCGGCATCCACACGAGCCTCGATCAACTCCTTCTGTTCCTCTATCTTCTCCTGCTTCTCTTCCTGTTCTTCCTTCTCCTCGGCCTTCTTCTCTGCCTCTTCTCTCTGCTCCTCGTAGGTCTCATCCACATGATCCTTAGCTTCATCCACCAAAAGACCCACGATCTCCTCACTGGCCTGCTCCATGACCTGTTCTGCCTTCTCCTGGGCATCCGCCATCTTGTGGTGTTTTAACCGTTCAATCTTCATATCCGTGAGGGAGGTCTGAAGTTCCTGTATATATTTTTGCGTCTTCGCATCCCTTCTCTGATAGACAGACCGCTCACTATTGATCTCCAGACAGTTCCGCTGATACTCCGTCAACGATTCCCCCAACTCGTCCAGTCTTGCCTGATCGCTCTCTGTAAAAGGATCCTGACTTATCATCTTCTTCGAAAGCAGTGCCAGATACTCCCTCTGGGGTTCCATCTCCGCCAGTCTTACTTCCTCATCCTCTGTGAGAGACTCATGGTTCGCTGTCTTCATAAGCAGTTCCAGGTCCTTCTGCTCCTGCGAATCTGCATCCACACCGTACTGCCGGCGCAGATTCTCTAATCTCTCTGTGTTCTTCCGCGCAAGCTCCTGATTAGCATCTGACTCATCCAACAGCTCTCTGAGCTTCGCACGGATTTCCTCCTGACTCTGATCCAGCTTGCGGTCACCCGACCAGGCATCCTTCACAAACTTCATGGCCCTCTTCTGCGCCTGCTGTTTGCGCAGCGCAATGGGGTCCTGATTCATGGGCAGATCTCCAGCAAAAATGGTGTTCTTCCTTTTCACCGCTTCCTTGCGCGCGCCTTTTGCCGCATTCTCCTGCGTCTGCAGACTTGTATTTATCGTCTGATTCTCGTTATTTCCTATCTTAACCTGCATCCTGTGTTCCTCCTGTCCTGTGACAGTATCACTCTGTTGCAATTTCTACAATGAATATCGGCTGATTCTTCCCTTTCCTTAATGCAGTATTCTGTCTGTTCATGACACAAATCCGCCTCTTTATGACATGCTGCACCAGAGAGGCTGCCTGCACACCTGCTCTCTGAATATATCAGCAGACACGTACCATATCCCTGGTAATCTCACGCAGAGACCCTGCCCCACACATTTCCATGGTATCCCGAAGCTCTCCCGCCAGCTTTTCTATGTAAAGGCCGACGCCCTCGGCACCGCCTCCATAAAGCGCCGTCACAAAGGGTCTGCATATCAGCACACCGTCGGCTCCCATAGCAAGCGCCTTGAAAATATCCGTACCGCTACGGATACCGCCGTCCACCAGAATCTTCATATCGCTTCCCTGCAGAGCGTCCGCAATTTCCGTAAGCACCTCTGCCGTCGCCGGACACTGATCCAGCACACGGCCGCCATGATTGCTGACAACGATCGCTGCCGCACCCGCTTTCCTTGCTTTCAATGCGCCCTTTACCGTCATTATCCCCTTTACGATAAAAGGTACGCCTGCCATCTGTACGATCTCCTTCAGCTGCTCCACGCTCTTACTGCCCGCGGGCGGCGTCATATTTTTCAGAAAAGGCAGCCCCGCCGCATCCACATCCATCGCCAGTGCAAAACAGCCAGAGTCTTTACAGAGTGCCATCTTCTCCCGGATCGTTTCCAGATTCCAAGGTTTGATCGTCGGAATACCCTGCCCGTCCACCTGCGCCAGAGCCTGTGCCGCCTGCCTGACCACATCCGGATTGATGCCATCCCCGGTAAACGCCGCGATTCCGTTGTCCCTGCAGGCTTTCAGCATGATATCATTGTAGGACAGATCATCATACTTATCACTGTAGTGCTGACTGACCGCCCCTACCGGTCCTGCAAAAAAAGGATAACGGAACGTTCTGCCAAACAGCTCCAGAGAAGTGTCCGGTGTTTTCTGCTCGCACAGCGTATCCATATTGACTCGGATTTCCTGCCACTTCGCATAGTTTCTGGCCGCCGTGTCTCCGGTTCCCTTGGCTCCCGGTCCGGGGATCTGATTTTTGCAGGCAAGCCCGTTACAGACCGGACAGGCCTTACAGTATGTACCAATATTTTCTTTCGCTTTTTCTAACAATTCCTGATAGGTCATTTTACACCATCCCTTCCTTTTGCAGATACGCAAGCAGCGCTTCGCATCCCTCCACGATATCCTCATAGGTAAGATCGAAATTCCCCGTGTACCAGGGATCCGCGATATCGCGAGAATGGGCGCCAAAGTCAAGAAGCTTGTACACCTTATGCTCCGGATCACTCCCCAGAATCCTTAACATATTCCGGATATTCATGCCGTCCATGCCGATGATGTAATCATAGTTTTTGTAATCCGCTTTTGTCATCTGCACCGCGCGGTGAGGAACCACGGGAATGCCTACGGCACGCAGTTTGTTTACCGTACCGTAGTGCGGCGAGTTGCCGATCTCTTCGCGGCTGGTGGCTGCGGAGGCGATGCGGAATTGATTGGAAAGGCCCTGCTGAGTGACCATGTGGGTGAAGACGCTCTCGGCCATGGTGCTTCTACAAATATTGCCGTGGCAGACGAATAATATTTTTATCATATCTTTTATATCCCTTCATAAGCCTTCAAGCCTTGATATTTCAAGCTTTTTGGCGCTTTTTTCATTTTTGGTTTTTTACCCTAAATCTGCGTAATTCGTTATAAATCTTCGCAAATATACGGGCAAATGGTGTAGTAATTGGTGTAGTAGATTAGTGCATTTCTCAACCTGATTTTCTCTGTTTTCCTCGCATATCAGTTTCTTTGAAGTCTAAAATTTTGGCCATCTGCTCCGCTGCCCGGTCATAGCTGGCATGAGTATAGACATTCAGCGTAACACCTACATCGGAATGACCCATTACATACTGTAAGGTCTTGATATCCATACCTGCATTTGCCATGTTGGTACAGAACGTATGACGGAACACATGAGGAGTGATGTGTGGCAATGGTTTATCTGGATACAACTTCTTATATTTTTTCATTGCCCATCGCATCTCATTTTCGATATGCAGTGCCACTTTTGGGTGGCAATCCTTATCAATCAGAAGAAAACCACTGTATCCGTCTACTATAATTTCTGTTTTCATTTCCCGACGGTTAGCAAGGATATTTTTTAGGCTTTGAAAAACTTCCTCTGTCATAGGGATAAAGCGGCATCCGCATTCGGTCTTTGTTTTCTCAACATAATACTTTCCGCCCCGTTCCCGAACAAGCTGATGATCCACACGAATCTTCCGGCTTTCAAAATCCAAATCACTTTTTGTCAACCCACAAAATTCGCTGACACGCATGCCCGTTCCCAACAGCACGACAAATTCATCATAATACTTTGCGTAGGTTTTATCTTCACGGATAAAACCCATCCAAAGCTCCTGCTGTTCCTCTGTCATAGC
>JAAUZL010000017.1 GCA_014804615.1 Lachnospiraceae bacterium | reverse complement strand
TGATTCTGAACCTGAATCCCAATAAAAGGTCCTGCCGCCATACCGAGAGAAATAGTGAGAGCAAATCTGTTCACACCCTGTCCGACTTTGTTAGGCGGTAACACATCCCCCGCAAGGGTCGTCGTTGCAGATCCACATACGGAATATACTACCCCCATATATAGCCGTATCACTACTAGCGCCGTATAAAACGGAAACATAATAAAACCAAGAAAGGGAATACAGAACAAAGCCAAAAACAACATATATACATGATACCTGTTGAAATTATCCAGTATGTATCCTGCAAAAGGTCTGAACAGAACTGTCGTTACTGACATAGCAGTTAAAACAATTCCTATCCCCGCTCCTGTAATTCCAATCTGCTGGCAGTAAATCGGCAGGATCGGAACTGAAGCATAAAAAGTCGCCATCATTAATAAATTGGTGATAAACAGCAAAATGAATTTTCTGTTCCAAATTTTCTCCATAATCAATCTCCTCACTTTCGTTATCTATTTACAGCTTCTTTTCAGATTTCTGGTATCACGCTGTATTCTCCTACATACTCCCTAATTTTCTTTCCCACGTACAGTTATTACCTGCAATCGGTCTTCTAATAATTAAAGCTTTTCGCCAATTTACATTTTCCATACCCTCTATTTATTCTGATGTGTTTTTTATCATTTTCTGTATCACCCTGAAAAACACATTTAACTCTTCCTCGCTGATCTCAGAAACTAGCCGATTCTCTACTGACCGGATATTCTGCTCGACTCTTTCTTTCAGTTCAATACCAGCAGACGTAGGACGGATTTTTTTCAATCGGTCATCATGAGATACCCTCTCCCGGACGATCATTTCATCTCCTTCTAATTTTTTTAGAAGTACCGAAATGCTGGCACTTCCGATGTTCAGTTCTTCCTCTATATCCTTTTGATAGATATCTCTTTCAGAATAATTCACTAACAAAAAATGAAGGATTCGTGTCTGCACTCCCTGATTATCTGTCGAAATGTTATAGATCCGACGGATTCGATTTGCTAAACCAAGTATACATTTTGAATAAACTATTTCACTCACTATTGACCTCCCATCTTTAAATCTTCTGACAAATAAGATAAAGCACATTCCTCATTCCCAAATTGTTTGTTAGCGAATCATATCTCACATTTTTTATATTTATCACTTTTCTAATGTCTTGAGAATTGAAAATACGTTATGCTTAATAACTATTAGTTATTAAACCTTTTCATTAAATTAACTTTTCTGTGTTTTATTGCGGGACTAATCATTTCTATTTTTTACAGATCCTGTTAACAAACAAATTCCGCCTCACTTAAAAATATATAAAACAACGATATTAGATACGAAACAGGCGGGATGACCCTAACAATCACCCTGCCCATTATCAACTACACCTTAATCTTCATTTCTGTCGATATTCCATTACACTCATATATGCCGGACGAATAATTTTCCCTGCACTTACCTGTTCTTCTATTCTGTGTGCACTCCATCCAACAATCCTTGCCACCGCAAAAATCGGTGTATATAGCTCCACTGGAATACCAAGCATCTGATACACAAAACCACTATAAAAATCTACGTTCGGACTGACACCTTTAAAAATCTGACGCTTTTCCGCAATTAGCTTTGTGGCAATTTCTGATACATTAAAATAAAGGCTCATTTCTCTTTCCAAATGTTTCTGGACCGCTAATTTTTCCACAAACCCCTTGAAAATCCGTTCCCTTGGATCAGACAAAGAATATACAGCATGTCCCATCCCATAAATCAATCCTTTCCTGTCAAAAGCCTTTTTATCCAAAATCAGTGACAGATAGTTCTCTATTTCTTCCTTATCATCATAATTCCTCACATGGTTTCTGATATCTTCCATCATTTCTATAACTTTGATATTGGCTCCCCCATGCCGTGGTCCTTTGAGAGAGGACATCGCCGCAGCAATAGCTGAATAGGTATCTGCACCTGTAGACGTAACCACTCTCGTTGTGAATGTTGAATTATTTCCTCCACCATGCTCCATGTGAAGCATCAAAGCAATATCAAGAACCTTTGCCTCTAACTGGGTATACTTTTTATTCGGGCGCAGCATTAACAACAAATTTTCCGCAGTGGATAAAGAGGCATCCGGCCTATGAATGTACATACTTTCATTTTTTTCAAAATGATTATATGAATGATATCCGTACACAGCCAACATTGACATCGTGCTGATCAACTGAATGCACTGTCTGAGACTGTCCTCAATTTCCACGCTATTTGACCTTTTATCATAGGATGCTAAAGTTAAGATACTCCTTGTCATCGAATTCATAATATCCCTGCTCGGTGCTTTCATAATGACATCCCTCGTAAAATTTGTAGGAAGATTTCTACTTTTTGAAAGCATTAAGGAAAATTCCACCAGTTCTTCTTTACTCGGTTTCTCACCAAATAAAAGCAAATACGCAGTAGATTCAAATCCAAATTCACTGTTACCCAATTCTCTTACCAAACTTTCTACCGAATATCCTCTGTACCAGAGTTGTCCTTCACAGGGTTTCTTGATTCCGTCGTGTTCCTCAAATGCAATTATTTTAGATATGTTTGTCAGCCCTGTAAGTACGCCCTTCCCATTCTGATCCCGCAATCCACGATTGACTCCATATTTCTCAAATAACTCATCAGTAATGACATCATTTCTTTTACACACCGTCTTTTTGTTTCTTACATATTCTGCTATGCTCTCTTTATATCTGCCCATTTTCTACCTCCTGATAAAAGAAAAATATAACATACTTTCCCTATACAGTGAATTGAAATTATGTTATACTTAATAACAATAAGTTATTGAGGGGAGATAATTAATTGAATATAGATAATCTGAAATGCTTTATTTTAGTAGCAGAAAACTTAAGTTTTGCCCGCGCCGCAGAAGCCCTTTACATCTCACAGCCTGCTGTAACAAAACAAATCATTTCTTTAGAAAATGAATTGGGAGTCACTCTCTTTATCCGTTCCACACGTCATGTTGAGTTGACTCCCATTGGTATGTCATTTTATAAAGATGCCAAAGATATTGTCATGAAATCTCAGATGGCTGTCAGCCGCATTCGACAGCAGAATAAAAATGCGGATTTCATCCGGATCGGTTTAAGCAATCCTGTTGCTCTTTTCTATCTGACACCGTACCTTACTAAATTCCATATAGATTATCCTGATATACGCCCGGACATCCAAATCCCGGGATATCAATCTGCGCTGAATCTTTTTCTGGAAAACAAACTGGATATCCTTTTCTATTATAAAGAAAATATGCCGCAAAAGAAAGGAATCAACTTTATAGAACTTGAACAGGACTATCTCACCTGTCTGGTTCCCGCCAGACACCCGTTTGCTGCAAAAGAATCCGTTTCTCTGAATGATCTTTCAGATGAAACCATCATAGCATGTAATCCATTAAACGCCCCATTATCTACTGCAACTTTTCAACAAAAATTATTGAAACAGCGTTCAGCACAGGGTATTCTTTATTGTGACAGTATCGAGGTTGCGCACTGCATGGTGGCATCTGGCATCGGACTAGTCATCCTTCCCCGAATCTTAAGTCTTAAATCTTCGGATTTTGTCACAGTACCGCTTACTGAGAAAATTCCTCTTTCTTTCGGCGCATTTTATCACAAAAAAAATGCGAACACCTCATTGAATCAATTTATTAAATCGCTTTAAGTCAATGTATCGCCTAAGTTCAGATTCCCTCTCTTTACAGAACGTTTGAAATATCTTACATTCCTTTCGCTATTTCATCAATTCATCGGACAACCGCATAATTTCCGGCGCCACCCTTTCCCGCTGTTTTTTTGTAACATAAGTATAGAGCGGATAGGCGGAAACAATCCCAACAATTCCCACTACGCCAATCACGATTCCGGGAAGCATCAATCCCTCCCACACCATTGTACAACACATACCGACACCAAAGACCAAAGTACTTATAACCCCGACAATGATGGACACGGCTGTACCGGTTTTCGTCACACTACGATCCAGCCTGCGCAGTCGTTCCATTTTATCTTCCTCTTCCGTGGGCGGCATATACTTTTCACGAATCCCCTTTATCTCAGCCTGTTGTGAGGCAGAATAGGTGTAGCTGAAAACTTCATTTTTCTCTTCCATTACAATTACTCCTTTACCCATCAAATATATTTTATCCCTTATATATTTTCAAAATAATTATTTTCAGTTTCTGTATTTTTAATTTTATTAAGCTGTAAGGACGATTTTACGATCATATACACAGCGATACCCAGCACTAGCGTACAAACTCCACCGCCTGTCGCGGCTGTCATAACCTGCCGGAATGCAAAATCGTCCTGATCCCCAAACCGGGTGACCATTGCTGTTTCCAGCGACAGAATCGATACCATTGCAGATACAAGACTGATCACTTTTGCAGCTGACAAAACAGGGCTTCCATGTCTGCGGAACTTGATGACATTCACACTTGCAACTATCATACAATAAAAAGAATATGCCGCCATTGCATAAATCAAATATCCCGGATAATCATAGCTTTTATTTTGGGATACCATAAAAACAACGATTCCGGCTAATGCCTGATTCATTAACAGCAATAAAATACCACACATGCGGTAGCGCTTTAATTCTGCTTCCAGATGATTCCCGTCCGTTCTCGTTTTTCCGCGACGGAAAAGCAGAAATCGCATGATCGCCAGCAGGATATAATAGAGAGCAACAGAAACAAACCATACAGAGTGGTAGTAGATTCCTGATGCCATTTTCATCACAATATAAAGCAGATTGATTAAAAAACCTAAATATAGAGAAATTTCTGTACGAAACCTTACATCCCCCAGAAAGCGGGCGCCCAATGAAGTATTTGATACCTTCTCCATCAACGGATGTTTTCCTATGTCAGCCCGGACAGATTTCACAAGACGGTTCACACGGGTTACACTCGTACAAGTTATGACCAGAGCATAGGCGGACAATAAATACGATAGAAACGCAAGCGCCCCTTTATCTCCTGTTACAAGCATAACAGTCACCAACGTAAAAGAAGGCACGGCAATCAAAACCGTAGGCAGCAACGGCAGAAAAAATATTCTTTTCAGAATCTGTTTAAACCGCGTCATTTTCCTTTCTCCTAATCCTTACGGTAAAAGTGCTGCCTTTCCCGACCTCGCTCTGCACCGATATATCCCCGTCTACGATATCAATTACCCGTTTCACCAACGCAAGCCCCAAGCCATTGCCCTGCGTGGAATGAGATGTATCTCCCTGATAGAATTTTTCAAAAATGTGCCCGCCGACCTCCGGGCTGATCCCGCAACCTGTATCGCTCACCTGCACAATGGCAAAACCACTGTCCGATTTCAAGCTCACTGAAACGCATCCTCCCGATTCCGTGAATTTCATCGCATTGGAAAACAGGTTGTTCCATGCCAGTGTCAGAAGTTCTTCGTCGGAGTCAATCAGAACCTCCTCCTCAATATCCGTATCGATCGCAATCTCCTTTTTCTCCCAGGTATTCTCAAAATGCAAAAGGCACTCACAAAGCTGCTCTCCCAGATTATAGGTCTCCCGCTCCGGGTAGATCTGTTGATTTTCCAGCTTATTGAGTTTCAGAATATTAGTAATTAAATCCGCCAGCCTGCGCGACGCTTCCGTAATGGCTTTTGCATATTCCAATCTTTTTTCTGCCGACAGATCAGACGCTTGCAGCATGGTTCCATAATTTTGTATCACTGCAAGCGGTGTTTTCAGTTCATGGGATACATTGGCAATAAAGTCTGTGCGGAGCGTTTCCGTTCCGGAAAGTTCGACTGCCATCTTATTAAAGTATTCAATAATAACATTAAAACCTGCCGAATCATATATAGCAGGAAGAGGTTTGATCCTCACCGAAAACTCACCACGCATAATCCTGTCAGCCGCATTAACAATCCTCCTGACAGGGCGATCTACCATAATCTTACGCCGAACCACATCTATTATGGTAAATAATACGCTTATAAATAAAACATTGATGAAGGTCCAGACAGCAGCATGACCGATATTACTCTCCGTATGGGCCACGCCTAGATCCTCCTCTACCAGCCTTAAAAACATGATCAGACATACCGTGATGGAAAAAGCTATCACCGAGAAAAAAATAAGATATCGCCATAAGACCGCCAGCAAGCGGTCTTTAGCTGCTTTTCTGTCATTTCTGCTCATTTCACCACCGCCTTGTAACCGAGCCCATGAACCGTGACAATTTCAAAATCATCACAGCCGGAGAATTTATCCCGCAGCTTTGTCATATAGACATCCACGGCACGCGGCGCAGCATTTGTCTCCGTATCCCAGAATTCATCCATAAGCTGCGAGCGGGTAAAAGTTTTTTTCGGATAAGAGAGCAATTTATAAATAATATTAAATTCCCGCATCGTCAAAGAAATCTCTTCATCGCCCACAACTGCTGTGCGCTCGTCGGCATCCAGTACCAGCCTGCCGATTTCCAGTCTGTGGCTGTTTGCGATCTTCGCACGGCGCAGAAGTGCACCAATCCGTAAGCACAGTTCATCAAGATCGACCGGCTTTATCATATAATCGTCAATGCCGATACGATAGCCTTTCTGCTTGGATGCAAAATCATCCCTCGCTGTCATAAACAAAATCGGGATATTCTCATCCAGTCCCCGTACCGTTTTTGCAAACTCATAACCATCGATCCCCGGCATCATAATATCGGATACGATCAGGTCAAAGGAATTATTATACATAGTGTCATAAGCACTGTCGGCATTCAGACAGCCGATCGCATCATAACCATTCTGATTTAAAAACGAGCAGACAGTCTGATTCAGTTCTGTATCATCCTCGACCACCAATACTTTGAACATAGCGAGTACCTCCGGTTATTTTTCTTTTATTATAACACACAAATGCTAATGTTTTTCTGCAAGACGTTTTTTTGCATCTTCCACAGATTCGCCCTCATGGGTCAGGAATTTGTCAACAAAACCGTCCTCAACTTTCTTATAGGCGCCTACAACGCCGCCCTCTATTTTCTTGTATCCACCGACAACGCCGTCCTCAATCTTCTTATAGCCACTGGTAACACCCTCGGCAATCTTCTCATTTACTTTCTTCAGTTTAGAATCGGACATTTTCTTATCCTCCTTAATCAATGTTTTTTTCGTTTCTAGAATAACTACTTCCCTATTTTAAGCCCTTACAAAACGGGATCAGGCAGAGCAGAAGGACAATGCCAATAACACCAACAATAATCCCCCATATCATCAAACCTTCCCAAACCATAACCATACACATACCGACACCCAGCATCAATGCGCCTGCAATACCCAGTAGAATTCCCCCGATTGTCTTGCCGGAAAGCTTAATAACAACAGGCTTTCCTTCCATTTTACGGCGGACGGCAACTATCGCAAGCAGCACCACGGCACCGACAGCAGCAACGACAACGCCCTGTGTAAATGCGTTCCATTCCGGCAGCAGACACATACACATCCCGATTGCAAACAGGATTCCTCCGATGGTACCAAGGATTAGGGTAACAAAGTTTTCTTTTTTCATGGTAAATACCTCCGTCTATGTTTCGTGTTCTCTCACTTCATATCCGTATCATATACCTGAAATGTTTTCAAAAGTTTTGAGAAATGTTTCTGAAATGTTAATTGTGGGATTTTTTCCTTGAATGCCTAGCGGCTGTCGCGGTGCTCTTCACAAGGAAATACAAGCATTTCCTTGTTCTTCGCTACTCGTGCAAATAAGGATTTATTGAGTTGATTTTTAGAAATTACACCATCTTTACACCACTTGGTGTAAAGATTTTTTACTACCAATTTGACGATTGACACCTTTTTCAGATTCTTCTGCTTCAAATTTACTCATTTCAGATATGAGCGTATCTTCCGTCACATGACAGTACAGATTCATTGTGATATTGACACTCGAATGTCCCAAGATAACCTGCACTGTTTTAGGGTTCATGCCACGCTCAATGCATCTGGTCGCAAATGTGTGTCTGAGCGTATGCGGTGTTAATGGTTTGAATTTTTCGTGTTCTTTGGCTATCCGGTCTGAAATAACCTTCATGACCAGATCCGTGTCATTCTGACTAACGGGAGCATTCCTTGTAGTAACAAATACCAAGTCCTCAAATCCCTCTGGCGCTTTCTTTCCTTTGGCTTCAATTTCAGCTTTCCAGAGTTTTTGTCTTTTCAGAATCTGATATGCTTTTAAGGTCATCGGGATTTTACGCTTTCCTTTTTCTGTCTTTGGCTCGTGAAATTCATTGATTTTCTTTCCGTACTTCGGACTTGTTTCATCCTTGCAGGTCACATAGACCAGTGTACGATTAACATAGATTGTTTGGTTTTCAAAATCAATGTCTGACCACTTCAAGCCTAAAAGCTCTCCGATGCGCATACCGGTTTCAAGAGCAAGGCTGAACGTGTTGAAATACCTGTAATGCTGTGCTGCTTCCAAGAATATATCCGTTTCTTCAAGCGTCAGCACTCTCGGCTCTTCCGAATTACTGTCCTTATTCACAACTGTATTTACCTGCATTGGTATGTTCTTCAATACGAGATCCGCATCTATCGCCTTGTTGTACATATCAATGAGGATACGCCGTGTGTCTTTTCTGGACATATCCGTTTTCAGTTCGTTAAAAGCCTGCTGCATGGTAATAAGGTTGATGTTATTCAGCTTCCGCCATCCAAGACTTTCCCTTATACGGTTATACGAGTGTGTATAGTTGGCTCTGGTGGTATTCCTGCAATTCTTCTTACAGGTATCCATCCAGACATCAAACCATTCATCCAACGTCATATCCGAAGAAACAACATTCAGATTCTTTTCATCCTCATACTGCTCATTGCGGAGCCTCTGGCGGATTTCATTCAGCGTCTTTGCATAAATAGTCTGCCGCTTCCCAAAACGGTTCGTAAACCTCGCCTGATAACGTCCATCCTTACGCTGCGTTATGCCCTGCCCTAATTCTTTTCCTGCCAATGATTTTCCCATGTTCCACTTCCTTTCCACACAGGAAAGCAAATCATTTATTGGAAAGAATTATCTGATACTGACATTCTACCAAATCGACTGCTTACCTTCAATCAGATTCTGAAAAATGTTAAACTTTTTACATTCTGCTTTATTTTTATCCTTTTAATATATCTGGTTTTTCAGCCAGTTATCAAGGTTTTTTCTGTGTGCGTAAAGACGGTTTCCTATCCTTACGGTAAAACCGTTTGCCGGATCAGCCAAAAGCTCCCTGCATTTTGTCTGTCCGATACTAAGATATACACACATCTCCTTCACGCTCAATAATGCCTTATCCTCAAATGGAATATAATCTGCATTTCTGTTATCTATTCTCTGCTGCATCACTTCATCCCCTTCTACAATCTTTTTAATTCCGCATAATAAATCTGTCAAAGAACTAAAACTGGCATAAACGGTGTAATTTTCCTGTCGGCTTCCATTCGTATCCCATGCTGTCATTGCTGACCTTTAGCAACGATTTCTGTTTCAAAATCTGCCTGTGGGCTTCCCCTGCTCGGAATATTCCCACCCTTTCGGAAGTGTCTGCCTGCTCCCCTTTTCTGTAAAAGGTTCTTTGCAGGTCTGTTGGCATGAAGTACAGCTCATGAATCCGTTTTGACGGATTGTTTATCAATGTTCTTTTGCTGCTTCCAAAACCTTCTTCCAATTTTTTCAAAATTCGACACAAGATTTATCCGCAGCATGATATAATTCTTTTGTAACCGCCTTGTCTGCCTGATGGCTTTAAGCGGCTTCGTTTTCATGGATTTATGATACCAATACAGAGAGTGGAAAAACATTGACGGAGACTTGACCATACATTGACATAGAAATTTTTGAAGGGGAGAATAATTTGAGAAACCGACTTACCTTTGCCAATACAATAAGCATACTTCTTGAGAATAAAAAGAAAACCTATCAGCAGCACCAACTTGTCCGCAGCTTATTTTCCGCATACCTGAACGATGAACTTTCAAGCGGTGAAATATATGCAGAAGACAACACCATGTACAGCCGCTGGTGTACCGGAGCAAGACCGATACCTATGGAAATCCTGCGCATTTATGAGGATAATAATTTTGAGGTCATGGAAGAAGATTTCCGGTGCAAAATCATTCCGAACCTGATAAATGAATCACAGGCACGTTCCCAAATGGAAGAACTGATCAATGACAGCCGCAATATCATCGGCAACAAAACCGCAGATGAAATGCTTGCACTTACCGATAATGCAGCATTTTTTACTGCCACGATCCGCTATGCCATTCTGTCAGACCACGAACACAGCGGCTTATTTTCACCTGATTTATCCGATACCATACAAAACAGCCGCCTGCCTTCCATTACGGAAGAATTTGTAGGACGTAAAAATGAACTGAAAGAATGCGGGAAACTTTTGCAGGAACGCCCCACACTTTTTATCAGCGGCGTGGCAGGGATCGGAAAAAGTGAATTTGCAAAATATTATGCAGACAAAAACCGTAAGAAATATACAAATATCATTTACCTCTATTATGCAGGAGATTTAAAGAAAAGCATTGCAGGCATGGAATTTGACGGTGATACCAGTGAAATGACTGAAGAAACGCTTTTTGACAGACACTATAGGATATTAAAAAAGCTGCACCATGACAGCCTTATTATTCTTGATAATTTTAATGTACTCCCAAAGGATGACAGCTTTTTCAGGGAATTTGCGCAGAATGATTTCCAGCTATTGATAACCACCAGATGCCGTCCTACGCAGTACCCCATTATGGAATTAAAAGAGCTGGATACAGATACCGAACTGCCGGAACTGTTTTTCCGTCTATGCCCTTCCGCAAAGGAAGATACACTGGCAACAAAACAGATCATACATACCGTACACAGCCATACTCTGACCGTTGTGTTGTCTGCGTTGTCCTTATCCGCAAGCGGAATGGAAGCGGAAGAACTGCTGTATGAATTACAGACCTGCGGACTGAGTATTTCTTCCGGTGAAGCTGTTGAACTATATAAGGATGGAGATTACACTGACGGATTGATGGCAGAGCATTTGAAGAAACTGTTACAGCTTGGGAAACTGTCTGATCCCTGCCTTAATGTCCTGTGTAACCTTTCCCTGCTTTCTGCCTCCGGTGTATTAAAAAATGCTTTTAAGAACTGGCTGAAACTGCCCTCATTAAATGATGTGAACTATCTTGCCAAATACGGTTTTATCCATGATGACAGAGAAAACCGGAAAATCAGCCTGCACCCACTGATAAGGGAAATTGTTGCACTGGAAACTTTGCCGTCCGTATCAAACTGCCATACACTGCTTGACAGTCTGCATTGCATCTGCCTTGTGCATGGACTGGAAGTTAAAAGACCGCAGAATGTGATTGATTCACTCATCAGCATTACAGAAAACATTTTAGTAGACATACCAGAGGATTATCTGCTATTCCTTCAGGATATGTTCCCATATCTTGAAAAATATCTTGTAACGGACTATCTGCCTAAACTTGCAGAACGGATAGAGTATGTAATGAAACAGGATACGCATTCCTACTGCGACAGAGCGTTGCTTCTTGACTATAAGGCGGAACTGTTTCTTATCAAAAATGATCATAAAAACGCCTTGAAGAAACGGTTAAAAGCTGTCAGTATCCTAGAACCGTACCATACGGAAGATGCTGACCAGCGGACAGCAAATCTGCTTTCAAACCTGTACAACAATCTTTCCAATACATACCTGCTGATGAAAAAGACGAAAGAGGCTGCTGAAATGCTCCATACTGCTTTAACCATCCGTCAGGAATATACACACCTCGGGCTGGCAGAATCACATGATATGCTGCAACAATTGCTGAACCTTACCAATATGCTGATCCTCTCCCAAAATACAGATATGGCAAAACAGGTTCTTTCCACTTATGAAAATCTCGTTTTGGAAAATGAGGGAACGCAAACTTTAGATAACGGAGTCTGCCAGATGATGTATGGTGCGATTGCGCTTTCCGAGGGCAATGCTAAAGAATCCGAACTTCATCTTTTATCTGCGGAGAATATTATTTCGGAAGTAATGGGAACCGATAACGATTATGCCAAATCAGTTTACTTGTACCTGAATAACCTATATTCCCGATGGCAGAAACCGGAACAAGCTTTGACGTATAAAAATAAATATCTTGAGTGTTCCAGATAAGATTGATAACAAATTTATCTTATGCTACTACTACAATTTATTTTTTGTTTGTTTCAAGCCTAAAGTAAAATAATGCCCAACGAATATGAACAAACCCATGACCGCTGCATAATCCAGCAGGAAAAAGAACAAGGACTCATCGTAATCAAAAAACACAAAGTGAACCTTTAACAGCATATAATTTCCTATGTCCCGTTTCACAAAAGCATACATGCCGTATGTAGCCACCACTGTTGCAGCAATGCGTAGTATGCAGATACGAACCTTTGAAGTTCCTTTTACTGCTTTTCCCGCCACTCCCAGCATCATATTCCAGTGCAGCCCAAGATGAAGTGACATCAATACAAATCCCCAATAACCTGACAGCATATGAAGTTTTCTTCCAAAAGCGTTTCCTCCGTGGATCGGCAAAAATGAGAGAACGCTGCGGGAAATAATGGCACCACTGACCATGGAGCCGATCATGGAAAGAAGCACTGACACCACCAGCACCGTCTGCCATATCCGGAAAGGCGTATATTTCCCTTTCAGAAGNACCCCAAACCATCTNCGGTTNAGAACATGATGNATGANAAACAGCAAAAACATNCCTATTCCCAGCCATTCATGGANAGNCTGCCCTATCATCTCATAGGTCATCAAAAACATNAGGGCAACCGTCATCCCAATATCAACACCTGTCTTAACAATCATTTTGGGGTTCATCCAAAATCTCTCCTCACCAATCCAAATATGTTAATCTTTCTCCTGTAGATTGTGCTCATTTCTTTCCATTCCAGAAAAAACATAACCCATTATAAGTATATTCATCACTTGCTGTTCCATCATGAACATATCCTTCCCGCTCTAAAAATGCCAGATTGCCATCCGCCTCATTATCCGCAAACCGGAAAGTACCGTCCTCCACATCACCCATAGCCATGATCTGCCGCTTAAAGGCACTGTATGCAAAATCATCCGTACCGGACGCAGAAAAGATAAAGAAATCATCCCATGTATGCCCGGATTCCCTGACCAGTTCCGCCATATATTCTCCGTCTGTGGTATAGTTCCCACTCATTGGCATAAAGTACCGGAAATAATCAAGGCAATACCGGAACGTACACCATGTATTGACGGAGCCCATGGAAAATCCGCCAAATCCCCTATGGTCACGGGAAGCCGCAATACCTGTGGGCGTCGTATCC
Organism: Lachnospiraceae bacterium; assembly: GCA_014804615.1. GTDB lineage: Bacteria > Bacillota > Clostridia > Lachnospirales > Lachnospiraceae > UBA3282. The sequence continues at coordinate 9,301 of JAAUZL010000017.1, read as the reverse complement.
TCCGCATAGGTACTGTACCTGCCCTCAACAGCAGGTATCAGGTCATTCAGCAGCTCATTATGGAACTGGTCTGTCAATTTCAATGCAAGACCGTAATCACCGCTGTCGTTTCCGCTTGTATTATTATAAGTAGGCAGAACAATGATAAGCGGCTGGATCTTTCCATCCTGAATCGCATGGTCGATCACATACTTAAAAGAATGTGGCTCCTCATCCGTTCCCATGATGGTTGTTTCATTGCTCCAGCCTCCATGACTCAGATAGAAAACATTATATTTCTGTTCTTCCGAATACCCATAGGGCAGATAAACCCATGCCTCTTTTGTCAGTTCCTGTGTGTGGTCTTCATAAGAAAAGGATTCCCATGTCTGATATGTCAGCTTTTCCAATGTTCCTGCCTGCTCGGCAGGATATTTGTATTCAGCGGGAATATACTCCAATTCATCCGGTACTGTTCCGCTTAAATTATCTTCTCTGCTGCCCACCGTAAGCTTCTCCTCTTCTCCCAGTACATTTTCTGTTCCCATCTCTCCCACATCTTCCTGCGGGATGTTGTCTGCGCTATCCTTACCCGATTGTGATGATATGCTTTGGCAGGCAGTTAAAATAGCAGCCATAGAAACAGTCAGTACGAACGCCAGCTTTCTTTTCATAGATGCCCCCTACTCTAACGAAAGGCTTTCTACCCATTCCCGGACAGTTTCTTCAGAAGCGCCGGAACGGAACCTTTCTCCAGTCAGCCATTCCCCTGTTCCTGCCGCCTCTTCCAGTAGTTCGCCGCTCTCTCCCAGCCCGGAGGAAGACGAAGTGCAGAAAGGAATCACCGTCTTTCCCGTAAAGTCATTGTCTGCAATGAATCTGTCCACCGGCCATGCTGCAATACCCCACCATATAGGATAACCTATAAATATATTTTCATAGGATTCCCAATCTGGAACAGTGGATGCCACAAGATCCATCTCCCTCTCCTCCGGATTATCATGTTCACGGGAAACCCGGCTGTTCTTGTCAGTCCAGTCCAGATCCGCACTGCTGTATTCTTCCACCGGTTCCAGCTTAAATAACTCGCCGTCTGTTGCTTCCGCAATATAACCTGCAACACTTTCTGTATATCCTGTCGCAGAGTAGTAAACCACAAGTGTCTTTCCTTCCGTTATCTCTACATCCCCCACTGATGCTTCAGTAGAAGAATCTCCTGATTCCTCCATCAGTGTTTCATCAGAAGATTCCTTCGATTCTTCCTCATTCTGCCCGGAGGGATTCTGATTATTTTCCGTGCCGCTTCCCTCATTTGTCGGCTGAGGTGTAGATGTACTGCGGCCTCCATCCTGACCGCCGCAGGCTGCAAGGCTAAAAACCATTACTACACTCAGCATAAAAANCATTATTTTTTTCATCGTAAAATCTCCTTTCAAAGTTTGCGGGTGGTCTACATATGTTTTTCCCAAAACGCGACTGCATCCTCTATCCATCCCTCCGCCACAGTTCCTGTCCCAAGACCAAAACCATGGGAAAGCCCCGGATATTTGTGAAATTCCGTATCAATCCCCAATGCGCTCATCCGCTCCAAACGGCCTTCCATCGTCCTCCAGCTTGCAATACCATCGTTTTCTCCCACACATACATAGGTAGGCGGATCACTCTCTGTATATTCCGAATGACCGGTATACTGCATGACCACTGTACCCGGTCTTGGCAGTTCATCCCCACCGAAAGCTGCCGTCCCATAACTTCCGAGATATGCTGCCATCCTTGCACCGGCACTCCCGCCCCACAGGGAGTAACAGTCTGTATCTACCTCCAGTTCATCCGCATGTTCAAAAATAAAACTGATGGCTCTCGCCAGATCCTCACAGGCAGTCTGTGCGCCGGGACGGTAGATCAAAGCAAATGCATTATAACCCTNTTTAGATAATTCCAGTGCATGGGGAAAGCTGTCGTGCATGGCTCCTACATAGGCAAAACCGCCGCCCGCATTGCATACCGCAAACTTTTCTCCCGGATTTCCCTTAAAGAAGAATAACCCGGTATCTTCCTTCGCCGGATCAGCNNCCTTTTCCTCCTCGGAATAAATATCAAAGAAAATAGTTTCTCCCGCTCCGGCATGTTCCTTCATGTAATTTGTGATCTCCACTGTCTTATCCGGGTCGATATTGCTGTACCATGTAAGCCGCAGGCTCCCAAGCGTGTTCCCACTGTAATACCCGGTATCTACAGGAAAAATAAGCCTTCCATACTCCCCGAACACTGGGTCGGCTATGACATCCGATATCAGTGTGTCAACTGTATAAGNANTCTCNGCNTTCTCCNCTGTCTGCATACTTTCCACTCCTGCCGGNGATNTTTCCTGTTCATTCANGCTNCCGTCCTCCCTTTCGGTATTCGANCATGCANCNAGNGCACANACAAACAGGAAACTCAGNCNGATTGAAATNAACCTTTTCATCACCGGCTTCTCCTTTATAAATCTTCTNTCAGTTCCATTGCCGCATAAGCCGCNANCNTCTCCGGNGTTGCCGTATAATAACGCACATTCTTATCAACNNCTGCAATTTTCTCCATATCCTCNCNTGTCAGNTCAAAATCAAAAATANCAAAGTTNTCACGGATATGGTCAGGATTNTTNGANCCCGGAATNACTATATTTCCGCTCTGCACATGCCAGCGGAGGATNATCTGTGCATTNGNCTTNCCNTANTTNTCNGCAAGTTCNCCAAATACGGNNTCGCCNATCAATGCTTTATCACCGTGTCCCAGCGGATACCATGCCATCAGCCCCATNCCTGTCTGTGCAAGCACCTTCTTAAGTTCGGTCTGNGGNAANTACGGATGTGCCTCCACCTGTACAANCTGGGGTTTGATCTCCATTGTGTCAATNGCCTCTTTCAANAAATCATCCGGGAAGTTNGAAAGACCGATTGCTTTNACCTTNCCCTCTTTATACGCTTTTTCAATCTGCCTGTAACCTTCTCTCCAGTTATCGGTAGGCTGATGCAGGAACAANAGGTCNATATAATCTGTGCCAAGCCTCTGAAGCGTCTCATCCACAGCCGTCTCTTTCTCATATACNGTNGGCCAGAGCTTCGTTACCANAAAAATCTCNTCCCNCGGTACACCNCTCTTTTTGATTCCNCGCCCTGTNCCGCTCTCATTCATATACCCNTTTGCNGTATCAATCANCCTGACNCCGCNTTNNANNGCTGTTTCNACNGNTGCNTCNGCCTCCGCAGGTNACANCATNAACACNCCGATTCCTGCCATCGGCATTTTAATNCCATTNTTCAGTGTANAGTATTCCATTATAAAACTCCTTNCTTTTCCCTNTCTGTCTACCAGTTNTTCTTTTCCTTGCTGCTNTCATGCTNNGTCTTTCTCTCCTCCACCATCTTTACGAACCATTCCACCATGTTCGGATCATAGTGNGAAAAGAATGCGCTTGTCTTTGTATCCAGCGCTGCGATTNTGTTCATATCNTCNTCTGTCAGNCTGAAATCNAAAACATCNATGTTCTGGATCATTCTTTCCTTATGGGNAGACTTGGGCAATACGATAATGTTCCGCTGAATNTTCCAGCGCAGCATTACCTGTGCCGTGGTCTTTCCGTACTTCTCTCCTATGCCNNTTAACACCTCGTTTTCAAACAATCCGCCGCGGCCTTCTCCGAAAGGCGCCCACGCTTCATGCGCAACCTTGTATTTCTCCATCCATGTATGGTCTTCCACACGCTGATTNAACACATGNGTNTCAATCTGGTTGACCATGGGNGGAATCTTNGTAAAAGATGCAAGATCCACCAGCCTGTCNGGATAAAAATTGGATACACCGATTGCTTTCAACATGCCTTCCTCATACATATCCTCNAANGCNCTGTATGCTNCGTAATAATCATTNAANGGCTGATGGAGCAGCATCAGATNCAGATAATCCGTNTGCAGCTTGCGGAGAGATTCNTCCACGGATTTTCTGGTCTCCTCATAGCCATAATGCTCCACCCACACTTTGGANGTCAGGAANATATCTNCCNGGGAAACACCGCTCTTTTTNATCGCAGCACCTACTTCTTCCTCATTAAAATAGGACTGTGCTGTGTCAATGCTCCGATANCCTGCATCCAGCGCATCAAGTACACACTGCTCACANTCATCCTTTGTCACCTGATAAACGCCATATCCCAAGATTGGCATTTTTACNCCGTTTGATAATGTTACATATTCCATGATGATCCATCTCCTTTACAATCTTAACTTTTATGGTCNTATTATAAAATGAAAATTACTCCGTCAGAAGTTTCTATTTGTTTTTCAGTTTATACCTTATGGTTTCAACTATGCTTTTCTGTTTTTTACCTGATAATTCAGANGCAATCCACCNTCACCTATTTTTTCCGTCTCCCTCAGCAGGAATTCCACCGGTTTCCCTTCCGTAAAACACGGGAACTGTGAAAATAATGATGCCGTACCNCTGCTGCCATCCGTTACAGGCGCTAAGAAAAGGCTAAGTTCATCAACCATGCCCGCCTGCAAAAAACTCCAGTTGACAACACCGCCCCCNCAAATCAGTACCTTTTCAATGCGGAATAGTTCATACAGNTTATTCATAGCTCNCTCGCAATCCAATTCTTTCTCACCTGCAATGATATAGGATACTCCTGTTTTCCTCAGATATGCTTTATAGGCTGCCGGGGTGGACGCAGTCAGGACCTCGATCACGTGCGCCGGNNCTCTCCCNTTGTTGCNGAATATCCCTGACTCCCATCCGATCTCGCCGTCNACATCCACCGAAATATANTANAATTCCGCCCTGTTGTCCGCNATATAATCNCCATCCGGCACCTCACTGACGTTCTCAATGATCGGTTTTCGGAAACCCGTAAACTCCTTTGTGGTAGTGGTTCCATACAGCCATGCATCCGCATTCATCTTTGTCCGGTATTTTCCATACTCCGCACCAAGCTCCCCCACAGCCGCCGTCCCCATAAAAGGTCCATTTATCTTTCCGTCTAAGGAACTTAAAATATGGCAGATCACATAAGGTCTTTCCATTTATCCATCACCCCAATTCCGCCCCATCTGAAAAGGCATTTCCAACTTTTTCTCCCAACCTTACATACACATTGTTTACCGGATCATAAGAAATCGCATCTAATTTTGCCGTATCTATCACACCGCCGCTGCCAAGAATTTTCTCATCGGCATTTACATTGATGATCTCTCCGATGATATTTCCGTCCTCATTGACCTTTATAAACTTACACTCCAACGCCATGGGAAGTTCTTCGATCAGCGGTGCATCCACAAATTCGCTCTTTGTGGTATGGAAACCCGCCTTTTCCATCTTGTCCGCAACTTCCTTTGCCGAAACCAGACCTACATAATCAGCCTCTTTCACATGAGCAGCATCCGCAAAACTGATAGTAAACGCTCCCCTCNTTCCTTNATNTTCTGTGTTGTCTGATGATNNTCACTTAAGCACAGCACCACCTTGTCACTGTCATAAATACCGCCCCATGCAGCGTTCATGGCATCTGCCCTGCCATCTTTATCATAGCTTCCAATGATCAGCACCGGGAGCGGGTAAAACCATGTTTTCTTTCCAAAATTTTTTCTCATTGCTAGTCTCCTCCAATCATTTAAATTCTCTTTCTGCCTTCCATAATAANCNAATCGAGACCCCTTTGGAAGTCTCGATTCGTTATGCAGTATATACCTTTAGGTTTTATCTGAATGGTACTTTCGTATCCCCATTACTGACAAGGGTTAAAATTTCTAATCCACTTTATACTCAAAGGCTATATCGCCTCTGATATATTCGTAGTTTTCAAGTTTGATTTCTTTAAATCCATATTTTTCGTAAATATGCAGCGCAGGCTTCAATTTGCTGTTTGAGAGAATAAACAGCTTTTCTGCCCCATGACTTAATGCCCATTTCATTGCCGCTTCAAAAACTGCGCTTCCCGCCCCTTTATGCGCAACATTTTTATTAGATCCAAGCTTGCATATTTCCCATGTTGCATCCTGCATCGGCACTGCCATACATGTCGCAAGCGCNACATCATTTTCAACAGCAAAAAANANCATGGCNCCCGACNTTATCTCATCNTCAATTTTTTCAAATGTTTCCTTATCGTGTTCCTCAAGAAAACCAAAATTAGACACGATCCAGTCTGTATTAAAATCAATAAAATCCTGCCTGTACTTTTCCTCAAATGGTATAACTTTCATTTTCATTCCTCTTTTCCTAAAATTGAAATTATCAGATTCATTGCATCACATAATTTTTCACATTCATCCGAACTTANTNNNNTTATCTGAGATTTTATCTTNGTGTCTGNTAATTCNATNAATCTGTCTGCCTCNATATTNCCCTTTTCAGTTAATGTGATATATGTTATTCTTTTATCTGCTTTNGATTTATATTTCTCGATAATTCCATTTTTAGAAAAACGTGTAATNATCCTGCTTAAATANCTTTTGTCTACATGTAAGGTTTTTGCAATATCACTTTGNATACATGTTCNACGCATCCTAATTTCAAACAAAATCCTTGTTTCCACTATTGAATACACTGTGTCAAGATAACCTGAATCTAAAAAGCCCATACTTACCGTGTAAAAGCGATTGAACTTTCTTATTTCACTAACTGTTTNNGCATATCTGCTCATATTNCNCATTTCCTTTTAANTAGTTGACAATGTCCACTTTTCATTATATTGTATTTAGTGGACAATGTCAACCATTCAAGACAGCATATTCATAAAAAAGCCCCGCTTGTTAGCAGAGCTTNTAAANNTATTTTCCCATTGAACATCGTTCTAATTACGGAATTTATTATTATTTTCTACTTTATCATCTNAAATCCTTACTGCTCGGAAAACACGTNCGTCAGAAAACTGTCATAGGCATCAAACCAGTCTTCCATATAACCAAAGCCATGGGNACGNCCATCCANCTGNANGCGTTCCACANNCACTCCCGCTGCTTCCACAGCATCCGCATTTTCCAAAAACTGATTATAAAAAGGGTCACGTGTGCCATAGCAATAGAAAGTCGGCGGNAATTCTCCGTTTTGCAGGGTCTGCACATCGTTGTTGCTGATACTGAGCCATCCATAAAAGGAGTAGATCATCCCATCNGCTGCGGCATCCGCCGANATCTCATCCAAAGCATCCGGGATATATCTGTCATCCAGAGCTGTACCATTTACCATACCGTCAAAGTTCAGCAACATTTCACCTGCCAAAATACCCCCTGCCGAAAATCCCATTACAGCGATATTATTTTCGTCAACTCCATAAACTTTCGCATTCTTGCGGACGAACCGAACTGCACGNGCNAGATCCAATGCGCCTTCCTCTTGTGTATATGGCCGCAGCCGATAGTTCACCACAAAACTTTGATAACCCCGGCTTGCAAGTTCTTCAGCAACAGGGGTTCCTTCCATTTCGTCACTGCGGAACTGAAAAGCCCCTCCTGCACAGATCAGCACAGCCCCTTTTACCTCCGTTCCCTCTGGCACGGGAAANGTGACAAGATANGGACGAAAGTCNGGATCGTCCGCATATCTTCCATTATTNNNGGTATATTCTGTAANCGCNGGGGCATTCCCGTCTTCCCATAAGTAAAGTGTCTGGCTGTTATGAGCATCGGCAACGGCACTCAAAACCGTATTCCCATTGCCCTTCTCCAGCTCGTTTTCAGACTCATCTTCCCACTCATATTCACTGCTGCATCCTGTAGCCACGCATATAAGCATTACACACAGTAATGCCGCTGCTATCCGTTTCATTTCCGGCACCTCCGTTTTATTCCTTATATAGCAGATCAACTTTTGCTGTAAAATAATTCTTTGCATTCTCCCTTTGCTCCCGTATTTTTACAGTTGCAGTATAAACAAAACGAGACTCCAACAGAAGTCTCGTTTTGTTTATCAGTTTATACCCGCAGGTTATAACCTATCAGGTCCTATTTTGTTTATTACACACTGCTTATTTACTGCATTGCGGACTGCACTGCCGCAAGAAAGCGTTTTACCGTTTCAGACGGATGCGGCGAATGAAGCAGTCCATAAGGAATACTATGATTCCATTCCACCGGAATCACTTTCAGGAGCGGATGCACACTTGCCCATCCCGGGATTGCCAGCAGCACATCATTACTGTTTTCACAGCGGTTAAAAATACTCATATTGTAAAATTCAAAATCTATTATATGTATCTGACTATGGTTCTGCTGAAGGTCATCACGCAGTTTATCAACATAATGGCTCCAATCCCGCCGCATCATCAACAGGTTTTCCCCATACAAATCCTCTATCAGAAGCTTGTCTTTTGCAGCAAGGCGGTGATGAATGGAGACTGCACAGCACAATGGCTCCCGGGAAAGCTGCAGTCCTGCGCAGTTCCGTAAACCTAACATGGTTTCGTCAAAGATCCCGCCTACTACATCAATATTTTTCCCTAAATTTGCCAGAATCTCCCTGGCATTTTCCGGTGTGTTTTCAAATGGGATAATCTGGAACTTTATATCAGGACAGTGCTCCTGTATCTTTGGCCATATCTGCATCAGCAGTTGTGCCGGTGTCATTGGGGAAGAGCCAATACGGATAATGTTCGTATCTTCCTGCATGGCATTTTTAGCCCGTGTTACGGAATCCCTGCAATACTGGATAATATATTTTGTGTCCTGATATAAGGATTTTCCCGCTTTTGTCAGGGTCAGCCCCCTATGTGTTCTTTCAAACAATTTTACATCTAAGGAGTTTTCCAACAGATTAATCTGCTTGATGACCGCAGTAGGCGTAATAAAAGATTCTTCCGCTGCTTTGTTAAAACTGCCTGCATCCGCTACCCGTATAAAAGTTTCAAGTTGGGGATTATACATCTGTCCTGCCTCCTTTCTTTTGGCCTACCGTCCGGCTTTTCCTTAAATATTGTATGCAACTATACAATGTGTGTCAAGATTCGAAAGTTATCTGGTCAGTGCCAAGAGGTTAGTAATTCAATAGTAAATCACATTCTCAAGCCACAGATTATCACTCATAAAGACAAAAAGAACGTACTGCAATCCACATCTATTGTGAACCGCAGCACGCCCTTCAATATGTATCGCATTTCTTTTACTGTTTTTAATGTACTACTGAAATTATATTGAGAAAATTAGTAAGCATTAGGCAAAACATCTTTTCTTCATGATTAATTATCAATTAATTTATCCTCGTTATTCCAGCTATACAACTTACGGACTTCTGAACCGATAACTTCTGCCTGATGCTCTGATGCCAGTTTTCTTAATGCGTTAAAATG
>JAAUZL010000016.1 GCA_014804615.1 Lachnospiraceae bacterium | reverse complement strand
TGTTGCTGATGTGTTTCTTTTGAGATGCTTTTTTCTCTTTTGCCATAAGAACTCCTTTTGACATGGACAATAGCAGAATGACCTGAATAAATATCCTGCATTGCCGGATGTAGACCAGCGGTTGTAACAGACTACAACTGCCGTTTGATATGTTTTTAATACTTATACTAATACCTGCCGGAAAATCTGACAGAAACTGTCTGGATGTGCGGAAATGCACACTGTTTAGAATTTCTCTGATGGGTTTATGATAATATATAATTAATATTTTTTCAATTGATTTTCTGAGAAATTATAAGCGTGTCAAAATAATCTCCAACATTATTAGTTTCTAAATTTAATAATTGACAAATATAGTCTTTACCGTTACAATAGAACGATTTGATATAGGAATGTCAAATGGAGGCATGGGCGGAAAGGAAAAAGGCAAATGATTAAAATCGTTGATGCAGCGTATTGCAATGTTTCTCTGAATCGAAAGACACAACTTCCTGTCTGACATCCCTATTACATTTTGAAGATGAACCGACAGTTGAGTTCAGTTTCGATGTTGCAATTGTCGCCAAAAATTCTAACGGAACACTATGCAGGCTGATTCAAAACAAAAATATCTGGGGATACGGAAAAGACCAGTAAGAGACCAATATGTCAACTTGAAAGAAATGTATCTATCTCGCTGGTGGGATAAAGATCATCCGTCATTTGTTGTTTACATTGAGGCCGTTAATAATGTCTACAATAAATATTTTACATGAGATTATATCCGACCTCCGAAATAAGGCAGGGTGTTAAAAAACACCCTGCCTCCAATCTATGCCACACTACTTATCTCTATAATGCGAGCCGCATTGCCATATCTCTATTCGTTCTCCTATCCTGCGTTTGCCAATACACATAGTCTTCCCATGCCTCGTCATGCCACACTTTTTTCATCAGTCTACCTCTAATAAATCATGTTCCTTTAAAGTACTGCGTCCTGCATCCACATCGGCAATCGCTTGCTCCAACCTCTCCATATTCTTCCGGCTATAAAACGGATCCGCAACAATCTCAAACGGTATCCTTTGCTCCTGTGTCACCTTAGCTGCAAACATGGTAAATGCAGAAGTCAAAGTAAGCCCCATACTTTTACAAGTTTTCTCCATTTCCCTCTTCAAATCTTCATCCATGCGAAAATTTACCATTGCCTGTGCCATAATAACCACTCCTTTCACTTGTTATTATACTCACACAGCAAAAATATATCAATCATTTTTCATCATTTTCTTTACAAAATACTTAATTAGTTATCCGAAAAATCTGGCAGAAACTGTCTGAATGTGCACAAATGCACACTAATTAGAATTTCTCTGATGTGTTAACGATAATACACGAGCGATAGTTTATCAATTATTTTTAGACGAAATTCGGAAAATAATTACAGTCTGACTTAGAAAAGCCTGACTGTAATTATCCCCTGCTATTTAACCCTAAATTCCTCTGCTTCCTCCTCTGTAAGAGGTCTGCCCAGCATCTTAAATCGCTCTATCATTTCTCTCCATTTGTAACGCATGCCATCCGGTTCTCCCGTCAACCTGCTGTCTTTTGCATAATAAGAAATATCATGTGTAAAGTCTACTGGTTTTCGTTCCATTGCCAACATAACCATCACCTACTTTCTCATATATTTGTCTAGCAGTACCCGCGCAGGATCTTCAAAAATTACCATTCTTCTTGGCGTAATTTCCACTGCGTTCAATTTATCCATATAATATTCCACCAAATCACTTTTAGATGTAAATGCCACGACACCACCGCACCCTGCATCAAGACTTATCTGACAGGCAATCGCAAATAAGTGTGCGCCTACACCTGCATAGATACCTTTATGGCTATAATTATGCGGTGCAGTTTCGACAATCTCCACATCAGCCACTCCGCCGTCAATTTTTAAAGAAATACTGCCTTGAACCGTATCATCATCCTTTAAAAAAAGCTCATATATATCATACCCGTTTTTCTCTGTGATACTCCAGTTAAATTTCCATCCCTTGTAATCTTTCAATTTTATCGATGTTTCACGCAACCGATATTCCGTTTCTACTTCCTCTCCGGTTCTTGTGTCTATCAAACAGTCCGTAATTCTGTCAATTAAAATATCGACTTCCATCTTGTATGTATTTCCTTCTTTCTGTTAAATTTTATCACATATTCCTGCAAAAAACCACTAAATGCACTATATTCTCTTTTCCCATTCGGGCGGGAATTCTGAATTATATTGGAGCTACTTAATTAGTTATCCGAAAAATCTGACAGAAACTGTCTGAATATGCAGAAATGCACATTGCTTAGAATTTCTCTGATGGGTTTATGATAATATATGAATGATAGTTTGTCAACTGTTTTTGAACGAAATTCAGAAAAGAAAGAACCATTTCATTCATCGATTCCGATCCTTACTATTCCACAACCATTTTCCCAATAGCTTCCTCAACAACAGCATTTAAGCTTTTTCCATGTTCAATTGCATATACTGCAATATTTCGATGAAGCTCCGGGCTGATTCTAACATTAAACGTTCCCTTATAAGGCTGTTCCGGCTTTATGTTCCGTTCCTCACAGTCTTCTAAATAGGCATCAATCACATTTTTAAAATCCTGTTCTAATTCCTTAACTGATTCACCCTCATAAGATAACAAAGATTTTATTCCGACCACTTTTCCAAAAAGACAATTATCTTCTTTTGAATACTCTACTGTCCCATTGTAATTCTTATATGATAACAAACTACTCATATCAAATCATCCTTTTTCATATATCAAATTCTTTAAACAATGTCTTCTGATATTCCGGATCACAGGTAGAACGCTTCAAGTCTTCTATGCGGTTCTGCTCAATTAGTATTTGATTCAAGCTGTTTACACGTTCAATCCCATCCTCCCGAATCGTACGCTCATATTTCTCTCTGTCAAACTCCTCCAATATCATTCCCAGCACCTCCGCTCGATACTTAGTGAGTGCCTCAGCAAGAATCCCCTGTTCGATACAGTATTGTATCGCACTTTCCATGGCTTCCTGTCTGGGCAGTCCCTGTTCTATATATTGCCGTGATATATCCACAAACATGGCGTATTCCTTCAAGACGCGGCACTTTTCCATTAACTCTTTGTTGTGCCATAGTTAATGTTGAGCATCCTGACCCGCAATTCCAAATCCGCTTCCCGATCTTTGTTGATAAATGCATCTGAAAGATTTAAAATCTGTTCTTCAGGTTCCCTCTGTGTTCCATTGTAGAATACCACACACTGAGGTGTCGGCAGCGGAATCCGTCTCGATCCATAGAGCCCCTGCTCCACCGCAAGATCATTCTTCATCATCACATACACTGCATTCTCAATGATAACCACTTGTAACTGAGAAGCATCCTGATAATCCGTTCCGTTTAATGCATTGTATAGCTGTAATAATGCCTCCCTGTCCTGTGTGAACAGAAAGCGAAAGAGCCTGTCTTTCACTCCCCGATACACCTTCCTTTTGCCGCTCCACCTCGTGAAAAGTTCTTTAAAATCTCTTGATCCTTTTGTCGCTTCTCTGCATCCGTTCTCCTCCGTTTTCCGGCAGGAACATTGGTAGCAAGATAAACAAAAGAATCCATATTTCTGTGCATATCCGTCACTGTTGGTTCCTGCCATATTTAATTAGTTATCCGAAAAATCTGACAGAAACTGTCTGAATGTGCGGAAATGCACACTGTTTAGAATTTCTCTGATGGATTTATGATAATATATGAACAATAATTTGTCAACTGATTTTAGATGAAATTATAAAAGGCAGTTATATTCATATGATTTTTTCACTTGACAAGAACGCCAGGCGTCATTAATATATGAGATATAAAGAAATGAGTTTTACGACCGTACAGCTATTGCTCAAGCGGCTTGCTCGTTTCTTTTTTTGTCCTCAGAATATCATACAGATATAATTTTCCGTCCTGTGCATGGCGCACCAGTATTCTTGCCTTGAACACATTATACCTCTGTAGTTCCATTTTATCGTTATAGACAGGGATTGCAAAACGTGTATCATACCGGTACCAGCCAAATTTTGCATCTGCATTATGCTTGAATGCATAGTTTTCTGCAAATGCCTTATTCGTGGCAATTTCTATCATCTCTTTAACGACACTCACGGAATTTGCCTTTGCATACATATTTGCACCCCGTAAAGCCTTTGTATCTTTGGAATGTGCAAATTCGTCCGGGAAATCCGTGCCTATGTATACAAAATCTGATGTTTCCATAATCTCCACACACTCGTCGATATATCTCTTCAGGCAATCCTCAACAACATTCCAGTCCACGCTCCTCCTTCCCTTGAAACGCAGATCATTGATGACAACAATGCTTTTTCCGTCAACATCTTTTATAATGTCAACTTTCTTCTCCATTGTAACTGCTCCTTACTAAATATTAGTTATCCGAAAAATCTGACAGAAACTGTCTGGATGTGCGAAAAGCACACTAATTAGAATTTCTCTGATGGGTTTATGATAATATATGAATAATAGTTTGTCAACTGTTTTTTGACGAAATTATGTGATACATTTGGTCAAAAAACATCCCCTCCTTCACCAAGAAAGAGGGGATGTCCCGAATATCACAACTTAATTTGTATTGTTTTGATACCCCTGATAGTTCGGATAAACCTTCGGAAGAGTGGAATCTTCTTCCAGCTGCTGCATCATCTCTTCAACGGTCACTCCGATCTGAATGACCGCCACCTGATTATCATAGGATAACAGTTCTCCTCCAATCTGTTTGGCAATTTTCTTTGCCTCCCGCTTGGATTCCGCGACAGCGACTACCTGATTTTCGATATAGTCCTGATTATTCAACATCTTTTCCGACTCTCCAATCCCGACTCTGTCCGCTTCCATGCTGATTGGCATCCTGTTCTCGTCCGCATCTGCACTGCTTAACATCCTGTCCAGTTCAATCTCGCCTCTTGCAATTTGCTGCGGTCTGCTTTTGATAAAACTAACAGTGCCTAGAACTGCCACAACAACTAGAATGACAATAAATGGTATTATTTTATTCATCCGCTTTCCTTTTTCCATAAAATCCCTCTTTAATGCTAATGTCACCTATTAAAGCCGCTTACTACAACCAGATAATAAAAACAACTTGGCTATTTTACTGTAATGTTAAATTTAGCACTCTTTCCGGAGCCATCCAATGCTTTAAAGGTAATAGTTGCATTTCCTTTATTGACAGGAATCATATAGTCTAAATAAACATTCTTGTATGACCCATCAGTCTGCTTCAGCGGAGTTAGAGCGGTTACTATTTGAATCACGTTATTGTTAGAACAGGTACACGAAACACTATCCCAATCCCAATATGCACCTCCACTCGAAGTTTTTCTGTACGTGTTCCCAGACGATTCGTCAAAATAATACGGTGTATTAAACCCATACAGTTCGAGGCAATAATATAAATAATCATCGGCATTATCAGTAGTTATTTTTCCGTCAGGAACCTGTGACAACCAATATGTATCTTTAACAGTCGCAGCATATCCCCCCGTTTTTGTCTCAAACATTAATTTCGTAATCGCCGGCTGCACATATACTGTAACTGTTCGACTCACATCGCTTCCATCTGTTGCTTCCGCAGTAATATTAACCGCTGTTGCTAAATCTGCATTAAAGCTGACTCCTTTTACTTTACCATTCTGATCAACAGTTGCAATACTTGAATCTGAAGATGTCCATTTCAGCTTCTTATTGCTTGCATTGCCGCCTAACGATGCTACCAATGCGCCTAATGCCAATGTTTTATTTCTTCCCACAACAACACTGCCCGTTTTAGAGTAAATGGAAATAGAGGTTACCGGATTCACAACTTTCACGGTAAACGAGGCGTTCTTTCCGCTTCCGTCTTTCGCCGTAACTTTAATTTTGGCAGTTCCCGTCTTTCCTACAGCGGTTACAAAACCTGTCTCATTTACAGTCGCAATCTTTGTATTTGAAGATGTGTAAGTAAAGTTGTTAAGCCCTGTAGTTCCACTATTCTCTTTCCTTCCAAAGTAGTTCTCTGAATCCGCCTCAGTATATGGATGCAACTGTACGGTCGTGTCAAGCTCACCTATTTTAGTTGTACCTAAATCTTTAGCGGTTCCCTCCTCAAAAGCGATCTTACCTGTAATAGACGGATAAACGGTAATCGTCTTTTCGCCGTACGTTCCGCTGCCATCCTGAGCTTCCGCCTTTACCGTGACTGTTGAAATTGCTGTTACTTCCTTATTTGCTTTTAATTGACCATTATTTTCATTGATTGTCGCAACATCGCCCGTAACTGACCATTTCACTTTCTTATTTGTTGCATCGCTTGTGACCGTCGCCACCATCGGCAAGGTTTTGCCCGCCGCGATCTGGGACTCTCCTGTTTTTGAAGTGACCTTGACTTCCTGGACCTTCTTCGTTACCTGCACCTGCAGGGTAACTTTCTTGTTACTGCCATCCGTTGTCTTCGCCGTAATCGTCGCTTTTCCGTTTCCTACTGCAGTAACCAAACCAGTACTATTTACTTTTGCCACTTTCTCATTGGATGAAGTATACGAAATTCCTGTGTTGGCATCTGCGGGGGTTACTGTCACTTCCATCTGTACTGTTTCCGCAGTTTTCTCATAATTTAACAGATACGCCTTTTTATTGTCCGGAGCTGTTAATGTCAATGACTCCACCTTCGGAAGCAGTGTAATACTCTTTTCCGCAGTTGCATTGCCGCCATCTTTCGCCGTTGCCTGCACCTTAATGACAGTTTTAGCACTAATATTTGCATTCGCCTTCAATTGTCCGCTTGTTTCATTAATAGTAGCATTATCACCGGTTGTTGCGCCATTTCCATAGTCGATGATCTTCCATGTTACCTTCTTATTCGTTGCGTAAGTGGGCGCAACGGTTTTTGTATCTACCACCAAATTCATGGATTTTCCTGCACCCAAACAATCGGAGCCTGTCTTGGAAGCAATAGCAAAGCTAGTCATATTTGCATTGACTTTTACTTTTACAGACGTAACTTTACTCTTCTTGCCATAATAAATGGCAACTGCCTTAATCGTCTTATTACCGGATGCTTCTATTGAAAACGGAGCTGTATAAAGTGTACTCTTCTCCGTCGGCGCTTTTCCGTCTGTAGTATAGCGAATCTCTATTTTATCATTTGACGCGCCACCCACCGTAGCGGAAAGGGCAATCTTATCCGTATTCTGAATTGTTGCATTATTTGCAACATCACTTCCATCTGCTTTCTTTACTGCGGGAGCGGTCAGTTCTCCTGTACCACCCTTCTCTTCAGTAGTAGGCGCCGCCATTTTTATCGCTGCTTCTACATTTAAAAGTCCTGCTCCGGCCCAAGAAGCGTCAAGACCTGTCCCTGTCGTTGCCGAAACCTTTAAAATTTCCTTTACCGTATCAACGGTTGACTTTGTCTTATTATTCTTTAAATCCGGGCTGACGGAAAGAATATATGCCGCCGCTGCCGCTACCATCGGTGTCGCCTGGGAAGTACCACCCATAGACGCATAACCATTCGGATAGCTAGACACAATCTCTGTTCCAGGAGCCGTAATGTCAATAATACCTGAGCCGGAATTAGAGAAGTCCGCTTTTGCATTACTCCCTTTTTGTTTTGCGGATACCGTAATAACATTATCAAAGCATGCAGGTGAACAGTACTTATCACTGTCTTTGTCCTTTGATAACACCGTGTTTTCATTACCTGCCGCTGCAACTACCACGATACCCTTGTTTACCGCCGTATCGATTGTTGCTTCGTATAAAGGATCATAGACATACCCGCCTAGACTCATATTAATGACCCGCGCACCGCTCTTTATCGATGCATTCACAGCCTTAATAATATCAGCTGTACTACCACCTGCACCTTCAGTGGCTGGATTTTGTTCCAACGCCTTAATGGACACGACGCTCGCCTTATATGCGATTCCGGCTCCGCCTTTACCGTTGTTTGCCGTTGCCGCTATAATACCGGACACATGCGTTCCGTGACCATTGTTATCTTCCGCTTTATTATACGGTGTGCTGTAAGTTACCGAAGCGGACACTCTTCCCTTTAAATCCTCATGATTCTTCTGTACACCGCTGTCAATGACGGCAACTTTAATCCCCGATCCTGCTGTTTGATTATAATTCCATGCAGCAGTTGATTTAATCTCATCATGATAATACTGATATGCCTTTCCCGCTGAAGAATCCAAACACGGATCATCGTTGACGACTGCCATTGCCACATTATCATCTTCAATCAGCACTGCATCCGAATATACAACAACATCATTACAAGTCGTATAATAGTAATTCGGATATACAGCCGGAAGCTTTACCTTCTCATCTTCCGCCATCGCGATAATATCCGTCACCTCATCCGGGAAGGTCATAACTGCAACACCTTCTTCGAAAGAATCCAAAGACGCGCCATAGCCTTCCGCTACCGTTTCCGCATATTTCTTGGAATCCGCCAGGAAAACCGCCTCATTTGCCAAATATTGTACATCTTTTTTTAATCCCAGCAAACGCTCATAGGTTCCCTTTAGTTCACGTTTCTCTGCGACCATTGCAGAAGTCAACTGCATTTCCAGCTTCGGCGCCTTATGCCCTGTCCCCTTCCAGTTGTTTTTATCTTCCTCTAAGTCGTTGGCGGACACCGTGTCCTGCACGTCTGCGCCCTCTTCCGGCTCTTCCTCTACTGTCTCATCGGCGGGAAGCTCCTCCTCCAAACCGGTGTCCTCATCGTCTTTATCTGTCTCCTGATCGTCACCGTCGTTCTCATCGGAACCGCTCTCGTCACTGCCAGTCTCATCAGAACCGCTCTCGTCACCGCCGGTTTCTTCGGAATCACCTTCTTCGCCATCGGTTTCGCCGGTCTCGTCGACATCGGTTTCATCCTTTCCTTCTTCTGTTTCCGCTGTATCCTGTTCCTCCTCAGATACATCTTCCACAGAGTCCACTGTCTGTCCAATGACCGGTTCCGCCGCATATGTAACAGCACTGCTCGCCGGTTCTGCGATCATTACCGCTGACAATAACAATGCCAGCATCTGTTTGCTGAGTTTCTTTTTCGCTCTCATTTTCTTTTCTTTCCTTTCTCCTTTCCCTTCAGGCATTCCATCCTTTTATTGCCACGTTTAGCCATATAAAATACCCCCCCCCGGGTATTTTTTAGATATAGAAATAATTATATCACTTTTCAAAATAATAGCTATAGTTTTTAAAAGGATATTGTAAAATTAAAAAATAATACAACACAATGACAATTCTATTTGTGGCTTTCATCATAACACAAATACCCCCTCCCATCAATGCGGGAGAGGGTATCTTTCCAAAATCTTTCAGAAATTTTTCCAATATTTAGAATTTAAATTTTTTCTTCTTTTTACCGCTTGGCTCCTCTGTCGAATCGGAGGATATGTTCTTGGCCGCATTCAAACTGTCTCCGGTCAGGGCGTCAAACTGTTTTAACAGCTCCTTCGCCTCGTGTGACAGTTTATCAGGCACCTGTACCACCAGCGTCACATAGTGGTCGCCGCGCACATCTTTATTGCGCAGGGAAGGAACTCCCTTGCCTTTCAACCGCACCTTCGTGTCAGTCTGTGTACCGGCCTTCACCTCGTAGATCACTCTGCCGTCTACAGTGTCGATCACAATCTCGCCGCCAAGCGCCGCGACCGCAAAGGACATGGGCACCGTAGAGTAGATATTTTCATCCTGTCTCTGGAAGATGGGATGTCTTCCCACTACCACTTCGACCAGAAGATCGCCTCTGGGACCGCCGTTCGTACCCGGCTCGCCCTTGTCGCGGATGCGGACACACTGTCCGTTGTCGATACCTGCCGGAATGGAGACCTGTATCTTCTTTTTATTTGCAATATATCCTGTACCGCGGCAGTCGGGACACTTATCCTTGATCACCTTACCCGTGCCGTGACAGTCCGGACAGGTCTGCACGTTACGCACCGTGCCGAAGAACGACTGCTGGGTGAATACTACCTGGCCTTTGCCGCCGCACTTCGTACATGTCTCAGGGCTGGTGCCCGGCTTCGCACCGGTACCATGACAGGAGGTACATTCATCCTTTAGGGTCAGCTCGATCTCCTTCTCCACGCCGAAGACCGCCTCCTCAAAAGTAATGCGGACGCTGGTCCTCAGGTTCGCCCCTTTCATGGGCCCGCTGCTCCTGCCGCCGCTGCGTCTGCCGCTTCCGAAAAGATCGCCGAAAATGTCGCCGAAAATATCGCCGAAATCCGCGCTATTGAAATCGAAGCCTCCAAAGCCGCCTGCGCCGCCCGCACCGTCGAAGGCAGCATGACCATATTGGTCATACTGTCTCCTCTTTTCGGGATCGCTCAAAACAGCGTAAGCTTCCGAAGCCTCTTTAAATTTTTTCTCCGCCTCTGCGTCCCCCGGATTCATGTCGGGATGATACTTCTTAGCCAGAACTCTGTATGCCTTTTTGATGGCGGCGTCATCAGCGTTCTTCTCTACGCCGAGCACCTCATAATAATCTCGTTTCTGTTCTGCCATGGTTCAAACCTTTCCCTATTTTTAGACTTCTCTGTAGTCTCCATCTACCACGTCATCCGCGGGGCCGTTATCCTGTGCTCCTGCATCCTGCGCGCCGCCCATATTGCTCATGTCCGGGCCGCCCTGCGCCTGCTGCATGCTCTCATACATCTTGGTAAACAGCGCCTGTGCAGAATTGGTCAGTTTCTCCTTCGCAGCCTTCAGCTCATCGAGCTGGCTGTCGGTAAGCTCCTGATCCTTTGTCTTTTCCAGAATATCCTTCACAGCCTGCAGATCTGCCTCCACACCGGCCTTCTCTGAAGCGTCGATCTTATCACCCACCTCGTTGAGTGCCTTCTCTGTCTGGAATACGAAGGAATCCGCATCGTTTCTGGTATCTACCGCTTCCTTGCGCTTCTTATCCTGCGCCTCGTACTCAGCGGCCTCCTTAACTGCCTTCTCGATCTCATCATCGGACATATTGGAGCCTGCGGTGATGGTGATGTGCTGCTCCTTGCCTGTGCCCAGATCCTTTGCGGACACATTCACAATACCGTTGGCATCGATATCAAAGGTCACCTCGATCTGCGGTACGCCGCGCATTGCCGGCGGGATACCGTCCAGTCTGAACTGGCCGAGGGACTTATTATCCTTTGCAAACTGTCTCTCACCCTGCAGGACATTGATATCCACTGCAGTCTGATTGTCGGAATAAGTAGAGAACACCTGGCTCTTCTTGGTAGGGATCGTGGTATTTCTCTCGATCAGTCTGGTAGCGATACCGCCTGCTGTCTCGATGGAAAGTGACAGGGGTGTCACATCAAGCAGAAGGATCTCGCCCGCGCCCGCATCGCCAGCCAACTTACCGCCCTGAACAGATGCGCCCAGAGCCACGCACTCATCCGGATTTAAGGACTTGCTGGGCTCCTTGCCGGTGAGCTGTTTTACCTTCTCCTGCACGGCAGGCACACGGGTGGAACCGCCCACTAAGAGCACCTGACCAATATCCGCATTGGTGAGACCTGCGTCCTTCATAGCGTTCTGTACGGGAATTGCTGTCTTCTCCACCAGATCACTTGTGAGCTCATCAAATTTCGCTCTTGTCAGGTTCATATCAAAATGTTTGGGACCTTCCGCTGTCGCTGTGATGAAGGGAAGGTTGATATTTGTAGTTGTCGCGGAAGAGAGCTCTTTCTTTGCTTTCTCCGCTGCCTCCTTTAATCTCTGGAGCGCCATCTTATCATTGGAAAGATCTACGCCCTCCTGTGCCTTAAACTCAGCCAGCATCCAGTCGATCACCTTCTGGTCAAAGTCATCGCCGCCCAGATGGGTATCGCCGTTTGTAGCAAGCACCTCGATCACGCCGTCGCCGATCTCGATGATAGAAACATCAAAGGTACCGCCGCCCAGGTCATATACCATGATCTTCTGCTCTTTTTCATTGTCAAGGCCGTAAGCCAGCGCTGCCGCTGTAGGCTCGTTGATGATACGCTTTACATCCAGACCCGCGATCTTACCTGCGTCCTTGGTCGCCTGTCTCTGCGCGTCATTGAAGTATGCGGGCACTGTGATGACAGCCTCCGACACCTTCTCCCCCAGATAGTTCTCTGCATCCGCTTTCAGCTTCTGCAGGATCATCGCGGAGATCTGCTGAGGTGAATACTTCTTGTCGTCGATAGTGCGGCCTCTGTCCGTACCCATATCTCTCTTGATGGAAGCGATGGTATTATCTGCGTTGGTGACCGCCTGACGTTTTGCAGGCTCACCTACGAGTCTCTCGCCGTTCTTTGTAAAAGCCACTACGGACGGTGTGGTTCTTGCGCCCTCCGTATTCGCAATAACGGTGGGCTTACCGCCCTCCATAACTGCCACGCAGCTGTTTGTAGTTCCTAAGTCGATGCCGATAATTTTACTCATATTTTTCTCCTCCTATTTCTATTGTACTACTGCTACCATACTATGCCGCACCACGCTGTCCCTGTAGGTATATCCCTTTTGCAGTTCCTGGGCGACTACGCCGGAATCAAACTCTTCGCTCTCCACCTGCATCACTGCATTGTGGAACTCGGGATTGAATTCCTCTCCCACCGCCTCGATCGGTTTTACTTCCAGCTTCTCCAGCTCTGTCATAAGCTGTTTATAGATCATCTGCATACCCTGGGCGATAGCGCCGTCCTTTTCCTCCTCGGGTACGCTGGCCAGACCTCTCTCAAAATTATCCACCACAGGCAGGATCTTTTCGATCACGCTCCTGGCTCCCGTCTCAAACATGGCCGTCTTTTCTTTCTCGGTCCGTTTGCGGAAATTCTCGAACTCAGCCATCTGGCGCTTCACCCGATCCTCCAGTTCTTCGATCTTTTCCTTCAGAGCGTCCTGTTTTTTGTCCTTTTTCTTTTTTTCTTTCTTCTCGCTTTTTGAGGCTGCCTCCTCGCCTGCTGCCGCTTCTTCCTGCGCAGGCTGGTCTGCCTTTTCTTCCTCCGGCGCCTCCGGCGTATTCTCTTCCGGCATATCCTCTTCCAGCTTCTTATCCTTTTCTTCTGCCACGGTTCTCATCCCTTTCTTATAAGGCTAACTGTATAAGTCAATCTTTTTTATACAAATCATCCAGCTGATGTTTTAACAGCCTGAGATTGCTCACCACTTTCTCATAGTCCATTCTCTTCGGTCCGATAATACCAATGGTGCCTTTCATGCCTTCTTCCAGCTCGTAAGTCGCCGTCACGATACTGCAGTCTTTCATGCCCGCCACCGGCGTCTCGCTTCCGATGTAAACCTGAATGCCGGTGCGGTTTTCATCCGACAGATTATCCTGCACAAGTTCGCTCAAAAGCTGCTTTTCCTCGAAAGTTGTGATCAACTCGCTGGCGCGTTCGTGATCCGCAAGCTCCGGATACTTGAAGAAGTTCTTCGTGCCGCTGGTGTAGATCTCCAGATCCTCATCCGCCCTGATCGCCTCCGCCACGGCGTCTATGACACTTGCCACGATCTCACTGTGGATTCCCGCCTGCTGCTTCATCGCGGCGATCATGCTCAGATTGATCTCTTCCAGCGTAAGGCCGTTCAAGTGTGTATTCAGGAGAATGTTCAGCTTCAGAAGCGTCTCATCACTCAGTTCCTCAGCCACTGACAGCATGGAGTTTTTGATCATATTGCCTTCCACCACGATGACCGCCAGGATCTGATTGGCNTCCACTCTGGAAAGCTGAATGAACTTTAATTTATTGCGATGGTACTGCGGGGCGGAGATCATCGCCGCATACTCGGTGTTGTTTGCCAGCACCTTGGCAGCCTGCTTNAGAAGGTGATCCATCTTGCCTTCCTTCTCCAGAAGCAGCTCCTTCATCTCCTCCACTTCCCGTTCCTTCTCCTCCATCATCTTATCTACATAGAGNCGNTATCCCTTNTCGGAGGGGATCCTGCCCGCAGATGTGTGAGGCTGCAGGATNTAACCCAGCTCCTCCAGATCTGCCATCTCATTGCGGATCGTNGCGGAACTCAGGTTTAAGTCCGTGTACTTGGAGATGGTACGGCTGCCCACCGGCTCGCCTGTCTCCAGATAGTTTCGGATGATGGCCTGCAATATNATATATTTTCTTTCGTCCAGCTGCATCCCGTTTCCCTCTTNTCGGNTTGTTAGCACTCNACNCAANAGAGTGCTAACACCTTCTAGTAGTAAGTTATCACTTAAGAATTTTATTGTCAACATCTGATTGGAAAAAATTTATTAAAAAAGTGTGAAAAAAAGCAGTCAGTTTAGAATNCCCTAAACTGACNGCCTGCATTCTGNTTTTTAGTTCTGTTTTTTAAATATTGAAGCTTCCCTTCTCCTCGCCNTTGATCACATAGTATACAANGCTCTCCTCAGGCTTTACATAGAGCTCTACATTCTTGAANTCGCCAACCTTTTTCTTCAGGTCATACTTCCACACATCCTTCGCGATCTTTACCAGATCCTCNGTGGTGTANGTCTTGCCGGAGAACTGTACGTGGATCGTCTCCTTCACAGCCGNCTTTNTNGTCGTGGTCTTAGCNGCCGTCTCCTTCTTAGCTGCTGCAGGCTTTCTGCCGGGCTTCTTAGCCGCAGGCTTTCTGCCGGGTTTCTTNGCTGCAGGCTTCTTAGCCTCAGTCTCTTTCTTTTCCTCTGTCTTTGCGCTCTGTGCTGCAGGCGCNGTCTTTGCCGCAGGTGCTGCCNCNGGTGTCGTCACTGTTGCTGTCTTTGTATCTGCCGCTTTTGTCGCATCAATTTTCTTTGTGTCTGCCATGAATAATCTCCTTCCCCAACTACTCTTGTTTCTCTAATCACTTTTTCATACTACGAGCATTTTATCTCAATCATTCGGCACTGTCAACCAACAATCTGTATCAAATAGTTCATTTTTATAACNAAATCATATACAAATTGGCNNAAAAACAGGGGGTAAACCTGCCATTTTACGGNTGTCANGATANTGCAAAATANCAAAGCACTGCCGCNCCCAGCACGATNCGATACCANCCGAACACNTTGAAATCATGCTTTTTAATATATCCCATCAGGAATCGGATCACCACAACCGATACCACAAAAGCCACTATCATTCCCACCGCCAGGATCGTAAGCTCTGTCCCCGAAAANGAAAATCCNAACTTAAGAAGNTTTAGTAAGCTTGCNCCCAGCATCACCGGAATGGCAAGGAAAAAAGTAAACTCCGCCGCTACTGTTCTCGATACNCCGATGAGNAGCGCCCCCACNATGGTCGCCCCGGAGCGGGATGTGCCCGGNAAAATAGCTGCCANAAGCTGAAANACNCCGATCAGCAGCGCCGTCCGGTATGAGATATCCTCCAGCGNCGTGATCTTTGGCGANGCGTTTTTATTCCGNTTCTCGATCAGNATAAAAGCGATACCNAATACGATCAGCGCAATNGCCACGCACCAGGGATTATANAAAAGCGCNTCNAANACATCGTCAAAGGCCANNCCCACCACAGCNGCAGGGACACAGGCCGCCAGAATNTTAAACCACAATACAAAGATGTCTTTTTGCACCACCGGCTTTTCCCGAAAGCGGAAAGGAAATATCTTATTCCAGAAAAGNAGCACCACNGCCAGGATCGCGCCAAGCTGGATCACCACCAGAAACATCTCCCAGAANTCCTCACTCACATTCAGGGTCACAAACTCATTCAGCAGGATCATATGCCCGGTGCTGCTGATCGGAAGCCATTCTGTGATACCCTCCACGATGCCGAAAAGCACCGCTTTTAAAATTTCCAAGATATCCATACGTTGTCCTTTCTCTTATTTCATATTATTTTATGAGCGATAACACTCGAAAAGTATTCGAATTCGTGCAGCTCCTCACTTACTCAAATATTCTAAAAGTGCAGAGTAACAATCCTCCGCATCGCGGTAACCTTCCTGATAGAGCGCCTTCATCTTCTCCTTGTCCTTCTCTATCCTGCTCACCTGTCCCGCCTGCTTCGGGCGGATCACAAACACTTCTCCCTTTGCCTGCTGTTCCCCAATATATTGCACCGTAGCATTGTAAGTAAGATGCCTTTCCCGCATCAGCTCATAGACCTTGGGGTAACGCAGATACCGTGCCCGGATCAGCGAAAGCTCCGCCCCGACAGGCCGTCTGACAAAGCCTTCCTCCTTGGTCATGATCACCACATTCTTGCGATTTCCGTCCCGCTCAGACTGTCTGATCGGGATGCCGTCGCTGATACCGCCGTCCAGATAAAGATTCCCGTCGATCTTCACATTGCGGGATACCAAGGGCAGGGAACTGGACGCACGCACCGCTATCACATCTTTGCGCAGATCCTTGAGCGGCAGATAAGCCGGCTTCCCGGCACGGATATCCGTTGCCACCGCAAAGGCTCTGCCCTCATATCTGTCCGCTGTATCGTAGTCGTAGGGATCCAGATGCTCCGGGATCAGCCGATAATTCATATCTACCCCGAAGAGATCCCCTGTAGTCAGCAGACTCCATGTACTGCAATATTGCTTCATGCCCAGATAGTTAATGCCGATACGATAAGACCGTCCCCGCTGCCCGGACAGATAGTTGCACAGATGACCTGCCCCGGCTGACACACCGTAACAGTCCGAGAGCCATATTTCTTTTTCCATAAAAAAATCCAGAACGCCGGCGGTATAGATTCCTCTCATACCGCCGCCCTCCAGGATCAATCCTGCCTGATACATCATGCTCCGTACTCCGTTTTCACAAATTTTCTGAATGCCTCCAGGGAACGCTCCACCTTCTCCGTATCGATACAATACGCAATGCGGAAATACCCTTCCACGCCGAACGAATCTGACGGCACCAGGATCAGATCGTATTTCTTTGCTTTCTCACTAAAAGCGATGGCATCCGCCTCCAGCGCCTTGGGGAACATATAGAAGGTTCCGCCCGGACGTATGCACTCGAATCCGAGGCTCGTAAGTTCTTTATATAATATGTTCATATTCGTCTCATAAACCGACAGATCCGAAGTCAGATCAAGCACCTCAGCCACCGCCAGCTGAATGATGGAGGGCGGGCAGTTGTGTCCCGTTCCTCTGGAGATCTGACTGCACATCACGCTGATCAGCTCCGCATCCGTACATTTCGGATTTACCGCCACATAACCGATCCGCTCTCCCGGTAAGGAAAGGGATTTTGAAAAGGAATAGCAGGAGAGAGAATTGTCATAAAAAGCCGAAGGGTAAGGCGCATCCACTCCCGCAAATACAATCTCACGATAAGGCTCATCGGAGATCAGGAAGATATCGTGTCCGTACTGCTTCTGTTTCTCCTCCATGATCCGTGCAAGCTCCCGGATAGTCTCCTCAGAATAAACCATACCGGAAGGATTGTTCGGTGTATTGATCAGCACTGCCGCCACCTGCGGTGTCAGCATCTCTTCAAAAGCCTCAAAGTTGATCTGGAAGCTTTTCGTATCCGCAGGCACCACCTTGAGCGTCGCCCCGGTCAGATTAATATAGGGCCCGTATTCCGGAAAATAGGGGGCAAAGGTGATTATCTCATCCCCCGGCTCCGACACGCACCGCACCGCATGGGCAATCGCGCCCGCCGCGCCTGTGGTCATAAAAATATGATTACCTGTGTAGTTCATTCCAAATCTTTTATTTAAGGAAGCCGCCACCTTATCCCTGACCGCGGGAATGCCCAGACTCTGGCTATAGCCGTGCAGCTCCATAGGATTTCTCTCCTGCAGCATCTGTATCATCGTGTCCGTGAACGCCTGCGGCACCGGCACGGAGGGATTTCCGAGACTGTAATCGAACACATTCTCATAGCCGATCTCGGCGCCCCGCGCCGTGGCAAACTCCGAAAGCTGCCGGATCACTGATTTTCCCTGTAACATATCCTTATATTTCTGTACGATCATATCTCTTTCTCCATTTCTATTATAAATTTATTTTTTACCTCGCCACCAGATGTAAAAGCCTTCCCCGGAAATCCCCTGCAAGAGGCGGCACCTGAATTCCCGCATAATGCAATGCGTCTCCGCCGTATTCCGTCTGTTTCAACTCCGGCCAGTCCGCCGCATTCTCGACCACATAAATCTTATCGGGTGCAAGTCCCGGAATACGGATCCGTCTGCTGTGGCAGTTCGCCCGTCCAAGCACCTGAATATAAGTGACCAGCGCCTCGCTCTTATCCTTCGCAACCACCTCGTAGCAGTCAAAGAAATGATTCTCCGCGTAGTGGGCGATTCGGTAATAATCTCCCTCCCGCACCAGATCATTATATTTATGATACATGGCCACCTGCCCCGGAATGCTGTCTCGATCCTCCTGCGGAATCTTCGTCACATCCAGCTCATAGCCAAAAGTGCCTGCCAGGGCCACATACCCTCTGGTCTCAAAAGGTGTCGTCCTGCCTACCGTATGGTTCGGGCAATCGGACACATGGGCTCCCATCGTGGACAGAGGATAGATCATCGCCGTCCCCGCCTGGATCGACAGCCTCTCCACTGCATCCGTATCATCGGAGCACCAGATCTGCGGACTGTAATAGAGCATACCCGGATCAAATCTGGCGCCGCCGCCGGAACAGTTCTCCAAAAGCAGGTTCGGAAACTCTTTGGTCAGCCGATCCTGCATCTCATAGACCGCCAACACCTGTCTGTGCAGAAGCTCTCCCTGCCTGTCCGCCGGCAGCCCATAACTTCCCAAATCGCTCAGCTGCCTGTTCATATCCCACTTTACATACTCGATATTCGCGCTGTGCAGCACCGCCGCCACCATATCGTACACATGGTCCCGCACCTCTTTGCGCGTCAGATCCAGCACATACTGATTGCGGGACAGGCTTCCCACTCTGCCCGGAATCTGGATCGCCCAGTCGGGATGCTGTCTGTACAGATCGGAATCGGGTGAGATCATCTCCGGCTCGAACCAGATACCGAATTTCATCCCCAGCTTGTTGACTTCCTCCACCAAATGCTTCAATCCGCCCTCAAGCTTTGTCTCATTCACCTGCCAGTCTCCCAGACTGGTGTTGTCGTCCTCTCTGTGGCCGAACCACCCGTCATCCATCACCAGCATTTCTATCCCGAGACCGGATGCCTGTCTGGCAATCTCCAGAAGCTTCTCGGTATTAAAATTAAAATAAGTAGCCTCCCAGTTATTGATGAGAATAGGTCTCTTTTTGTCTTTATAAATCCCTCTGATCAGATGATTGCGATACAGGTCATGGAAATTCCGGGTCATGCCGCCGATGCCCTCTGCCGAATACAGGCAGATGACCTCCGGTGCCTGAAAGCTCTCTCCCGGCATAAGCTTCCAGCAGAAATTTTCCGGATGGATCCCCATCATGGCACGAATGCTGCCAAACTGATTCTCTTCGATCTGCGCCAGAAAGTTCCCGGAATAGACAAAGTTCATCGCGTAGATATCACCCGTCTCCTCTGTGGTCGTCGGGCTCTTCCATGCAATAAAGGGGTGCTCCTGATGACTGGACTCTCCCCGCACAGATCCAACGCTCTGTTTGCCCTTTCTGACAGGGCTTACCTGGATCACACGTTCCCTTGCCCAGGAGCCGTTCAGCGTGATCATCTCATAGTCTTCATTATCCATATCAATGCAGGCCGACAGCACTTTGGTGAGAAAGATCTCCTCACTGCCGCCGTTCACGATCCGCACGCTTCTCGCAATGGCGTCCGTGTCCGCAAAAATACTGTAGGACAGGATCACCTGCAGATGCAAAATCGAATCCTCACAGGTGATCTCCAGTGTTTTACAACTTTCTTTACTGCCAAAGGCAGCCGGCATCCCGGCCAGTGCTTCCTTCCCGTCATAAATACGGTGGGACACATAGGAAAGAGAGACTCCCGTATGGCCTTCCGTCGTCCGGACCGCCAGCGTTCCCTCACGGTAATCTCCCAGACCACTGCCTGTGTATTCCATCGGAAAGGAATCCAGAAAAGAACACCTGTCCCTGTTGTTTTCTGTCGGCACAAAAGGCGCTTCCTGCGTGCGTAGCAGATATGTCAACTGATCGTCCAAAAGCCGTCTGCCATAATATACATGCCCCAGAAAGTTCTCCTCGTCCACAACGCCGATGCAATAGCTCGTGCCCGGCGTGTCCAATTTAAAAAGCCTGTTTTTTTCATTGTATGTAATGTTCATCCGTATCTACGTTCCCTTTCCGTCTTATTTTAGTTATTATATCAAGTCGCAATTCTCTTCGCAATTCTTTTGCTAATATTTTAAAGCAGTGGTAATATAGTAAAGACTGCCGGTCATTTTACGGCTATTTAACAATATTCTTTATTATAATGATAAGAAAGCGAGATATGTCATGAGCAGCTTGATCGTATTAGAACAAATGGTGATCATCTTTCTTTTAATCGGAACCGGTGTGATCCTCTATCATAAAAAAATGTTGTCAGAGCCGACCTCGAAGCAGCTCTCCGGGCTCATTGTCAACGTCACGAACCCGGCGCTTCTGATCTGCTCCGCCTTCGATGAGGGACCCAAAGTATCTCTGTCAGAGCTTGGCACTGCACTGGGCTGTTATGCTGTGGTCTATGTCATCCTGATCGCTGTCGGTTTTCTGACCCCTTGGATTTTACGAATCCCTAAAAAATCCCACTATGCCTACCGGATGCTCTCCGTCTTCGGCAATGTGGGATTTATCGGAATACCTCTGGCCTCCGCTGTTCTGGGAACCGGTTCCCTGATCTTCGTGGCCATTTATAACCTGCTTTTCAATCTCCTGATCTACACCTTCGGTATCACACTCCTGCAAAAAGCAGCCAATCAGGAAACCTCCGTTTCTGACACAAGTGTCGCAAAACCAGATCGGCTGCATATGCTTATCAATGCCGGAACCATTTCCGCTGCCTTGACCGTTTTATTTTATCTGGGCGACTTCCCGGTTCCGGTCATTATTTCCTCTACGCTCTCCTATGCAGGACGCGCCACCACGCTCCTGTCCATGCTGGTGCTGGGCGTATCCGTAGCGCAGATCTCTCTCCGGGAGATCTTCTCTAACCCGAAGCTTTACGCTTTTACCCTGATCCGACAGATTCTGGTGCCTATCGGCTGTGTCCTGCTGTTCGGCCTATTTATCAAACACACTCTGATCCTGAACACCCTGCTTCTCATGGTCGCCGTGCCTGCCGCCAATATGCCCCTTATGCTGGCAAAGCAGCTGGATATGGACACCGGTGATATCTCTCAGGGAATCATTCTGACTACAATTTTAAGTCTTATAACCGTACCGGTAGTATGTGTATTTCTGCGGTAGACTCTACACGATCTGTACCTTAATCATATTGGTGGTGCCGGAGATTCCGATCGGCACGCCGGAGGTAATGACCGTCAGATCTCCTTTGGTGAGGAGCCCCTGCTTTTCAACCGCCGCAATGGCCTTGTCAAACAACACATAAGCATCTTTCTCTTCCTTGAGCAGGACAGGCGTTACGCCCCAGGACAAAGAGAGCTGTCTGCAAACTTTTTCCGTAGTGGTACAACTGATGATATCGCTCTCAGGGCGGTAGCGGGATATCATTCTGGCGGATCGGCCGGATTTGGTGACCGTCACAATAGCCGTAGCATTTAAGTCAAGCGCCGTGGTACAGGTGGCATGGCAGATTGCATCTGTCACATCGGGATTCGCGTCCCTCTCCAACTGGAAAAACCGCTTGCGGTAATCCACATCCTGCTCCGTGCGCTCCGCGATCCTGACCATGGTTTTCACCGCCTCCACCGGATAGGCACCCGCCGCCGTCTCCCCGGAGAGCATGATCGCGCTCGTGCCGTCATAGACCGCATTGGCAATATCGGTAGTCTCCGCTCTGGTAGGTCTGGGATTTTTGATCATAGACTCTAACATCTGAGTCGCCGTGATGACCTGCTTGCCTGCGCGG
>JAAUZL010000015.1 GCA_014804615.1 Lachnospiraceae bacterium | reverse complement strand
TGAGATATCCCATAGAGAGATCTATAAGACCCCTTGGAGAGTACGAGGTAGATAGGCACGAGGTGTAAGCGCAGTAATGTGTTAAGCTGACGTGTACTAATCGGTCGAGGGCTTAACCAACAATGGACTTCAGATTCGGTTTTCAGGGTATGTGAGAGATAAAAAAACACTATTTACAAAAAAAATGTAATTAGTGTTTTTTTTTATTTTTTTTTGTGATATAATATGATAAGTCTAAGATTGCGCAAGGATTTGCTGGAAGAATGTAAAATATGAGCAATCTGAAAGATGAGAGGGTTTTCTAAATATATAACTATAACGCGAGGTGGATAGCATGGATACGAAGATTCTGCTGGAAAATGGAACAAATGAGTTGGAGGTACTTGAGTTTAAGCTGGACGGCAATGCTTACGGTATCAATGTGGCGAAGATCAAGGAGATCATCAATTATCAGGAAGTAACTCCGGTGCCGAATGCACATCCAAGTATTGAAGGTATATTTATGCCGCGTGATACGATGATCACAGCTATCGACTTAAAGAATTGTCTGCAAAGAGGTGTATCTGAGCCGGGCGGTTTATTTATCATCACAAACTTTAACAAACTGGATATAGCATTCCATGTAGACTCTGTGGTCGGAATCCACCGTGTATCATGGAGAGAGATCATTAAACCGGGGTCTACTGTATCAACCTCGGAGGATGGTGTATCCACAGGTATTATTAAATTTGACGATAGACTGATCATTATTCTGGACTTCGAGAAGATCGTGACGGATATCAATCCGGAAACGGGATTGAAGATTACAGATATAGAAGAGCTGGGTGAAAGACAGAGGATTGATGTGCCGATCCTGATCGCGGAGGATTCACCGCTTCTGAATAAGCTGATCGTAGACTCCTTACATAAGGCTGGCTACGTGAATCTAATCCATACGGAAAACGGACAGCAGGCTTATGATGTAATTCAGGAATGTAAGAAAGAGGGCACGCTCAGGCAGCATGTGCAGTGTATCATTACGGATATTGAGATGCCGATCATGGATGGACACAGACTGACGAAGCTTGTGAAATCAGATGAAGAGACAAAGGATATCCCGGTTGTCATCTTCTCCTCTCTGGTTAATGATGATATGAAGAGAAAAGGAGAAGCACTCGGAGCGAATGCACAGCTTTCCAAGCCTGAGATTGGTAATCTGGTGCGAGTGGTTGATGAACTGGTCTTGGAGAATAAGTAAGCTGATAGATATGTCAATAGGTAGAGGCCGGGAATTTCCCGGCCTTTATTATGCGCAGACCCGAGCATAGGAAATATGCCACTAAGGTGGCGCACGGATCGCGCGGCGAGCAGGGATAAAATCTTCTCTACTCGATTGTTACATAGGGAATGGCGTGACCATGTTTTGGGAAACAGGGAGTGGATGCTGGATTGCAGGAATTGATAACGAGAGTAAAAGATGCGGAACTGGTACTGGTGGGACTGGGCGAAGGCTTTCAGTATGACTGGGACGCTCTTTTGCGGGATGACAGGTATCGGGAGATAGAGCAGGAGATCGGGCATGAGGAGAAATATGTCTGGATCGTTCCCTTTTTACAAAGAATGATACTTCAGAAACGGGATGAGAGATGGGAGAAAGCGTATCGTATCCTTGGAGAGCTTTTAAGAGATAAAAATTACTTTGTCGTTTCGCTCTGTATGGACGATTATCTTTACAATGCAGGATTGGATGAAAAAAGATTGGTGACACCATGCGGCGGCTTTCGCAGGATGCAGTGTGACAGAAATTGTGAAGGAACTCTTTGGGAAGTGCCGAAGGAGAGCTATCAGGCTGTTTTGCAATATTATAGGAAAGAATTGTCGCTTAGCGCGCTGGAGGAACCGATCTGTGAGAAATGCGGCGCGAAATTGCGGTTTAATCAGCTGGGTGTGAGTAGGTATGCGGAGGAGGGGTATCTGGAGCAATGGCACATCTATACCAAATGGCTGCAAGGCACCGTGAACAGGAACCTTTGTGTGTTGGAGCTGGGAGCAGGTATGGAGTATCCGAGCATTATTCGATTTCCTTTTGAAAAGGTAGTGTATTATAACAAAAAGGCGTTCTTGTACCGTGTACATCCGCAACTTTATCAGTTGGGTGAAGAAATCGCTGACAGAGGAGAGGGGATCGCAATGGATCCGTTGGATTTCCTCAGGAGCCTGGGAAGTAATGATTTTTAACAAAGGGATTTGTTAAATGGGGTAATATGTGATAAAATATGAGGTAGTGCGACATAAAAAATAAAATGGAGAGCATCCCTAAGGGATTAACTCCACGAGAATCGCAAGCGATTTTCTGAATGGGGAGAAGTTATGAGTTCAAGTGAAGAATATTTAGACAGTTTGTTGGATTCCATATTGGGAGGCGGAGATGCGGAAGAATCTTCGCCTGAAAAGAATGAAGAGGCGGTTTCGGAAGAGAATAGGAGCGTAGAGGCGGAAAAGGCAATGTCTCCGGCTGAGATCGAAGAAATGCTTGTATCCATGGGCACTCTTGGCGGCGGCGAAGAGGAAGCTGCTGAAGCCGATACGGCGGCGGATGATATGGAGGCGATGCTTGCTTTTATGAACGAGCAAAGTAGTGCGGCTGCCAATACGCCTGCAACAGAGGAAACGGCTGTGGAAGATATATCTCTGGACGAACTGCCGTTGGATGACCTTTCTATAGACGAGACGGGAATGGAAGACAGAGTTGAGACGGATCTTGGTCTGGAGGAGCTTCCGGAGGGTGAACTGTCTATGGACGATATATCTATAGATGAACTGTCTCTGGATGATCTTTCTATGGACGAGGCAGAGATGGAAGACAGCGTTGAGACGGATCTTGGTCTGGAGGAGCTTCCGGAGGGCGAACTGCTCATGGATGATATATCTATGGATGAGCTGTCTCTGGATGATCTTTCTATGGGCGAGGCAGAGATGGAAGACAGCGTTGAGACGGATCTTGGTCTGGAGGAGCTTCCGGAGGGTGAATTGCCCATGGAAGATATGTCTCTGGATGAGCTGTCCTTGGATGACCTTTCTATGGACGAGGCTGAGATGGGAGATAGTATCGGAGCGGATCTTGGACTGGAGGAGCTTCCGGAAGGAGATATGTCTCTGGATGATATGTCTTTGGATGATTTTTCGCCGGATGAAGCGACGACAGCGGAGGAGGCAGATTCTGTTTTAGAGGATTTGGGGGATGAAGATATGGATGGCTTGATGTCTGAAGAAGATATCGACCGGCTTTTGAGTGGTGATCCGATGGAGGAAGGCGAGACGGCATCCGAGGACTTTGCTCTGGAAGATGGGGGGAATGGAGAAGAAGAACTCTCTGATCTGTTGGCCGGTATGGATCATGACGAGGATCTGTCGGAAATCAATGATCTGTTAGAGGAGTCTCAGCAGGGTGTCCCGGCAGATGATGATCTGTTGGCGATGTTGGAGGGAGCTCCTGACGGAGATGACGATTCCTTTGATTTCTTTGAGAGTGACGAGGCGGCCAGAGAAGCAGAGGGGATTCGTGAGCTTTCTCCGGAGGAAGTGGCAGCCAGAGAGAATAACGGAGAAGAGAAACCTAAGAAAGAGAAAAAGAAACGCAAAAAGCTGTTTGGGAAGAAAAAAGATGATGCGGGAGCAGCGGCAGAGGAAGCAGAAGACGGCTTAGAGGATGCTGCAGGACAGGAAGCAGAAAAGAAACCTGGCTTATTTGCGAAGTTGATGGACTTTCTTTTAGAGAGCGATGAGGATGAAGATCCCTTAGCAGCAGAAGTCCGCGGAGATAAAGGCGGTACGACGGGGACAGTCACCGATGAGAATCAGGCGCTTCTGGATGAACTGAGCGAAGAAGATAAAAAGGGGAAAAAGAAGAAAAAGAAAGAGAAAAAGAAGAAGGATAAGGGAGAGGCGAAAGAAAAGAAGCCCAAGAAGCCAAAGAAAGAGAAAAAGAAGAAGGTGCCCGAGGAGGATCCATATGCGCTTCCGGAGAAAAAGCTTTCCAAAAAGAAAGTGTTCACGGCCTTTTTACTCGGTGCTACGATTGGGGCTGGTATTATTGTGATGAATTCCTATCTGCCTGACTATCTCCAAATACAGGATGCTCACGTTGCCTATGATAATAATGATTATGCGGAAGTGTATGAGTTGCTCTATGCAGTTGAGCGGTCTGAGCAGGATGAGATTCTGTTCCAGAGGAGTAATCTGATCTTACAGATGAGGCGTAAGGTTGCTTCTTATGAGAATTATATAAACTTAAATATGCGACTGGAAGCATTGAATGCGTTGATCAGCGGTGTGGAGCGCTATCAGCAGGTTCTGCCAAAAGCGGAGCAATATAATGTAGTCGATGAAGTCAGTACGACCTATTCACAGATATTAGGACTGTTAACGACAGAGTTTGGTGTGTCTGAATCAGAGGCGCTGGAGATCATTGCACTGAAAGATAATGTGGAGTATACAAAGTGGCTTGAAAGAATTCTGAACGGAAGTACATATTCCGAGGAAGAGGGAACAAGCGCGACTCTCGATATACTGCCGGAGGAAGAAGAGATCCTGGAGCGACTGGAAGGTCTGCAGGAGGAGCAACAGGATATTATGCCCGATGAAGCGGCAGAGATAGATGCTGCTCTGCCCGAGGAAGAACTGGAAATAGACGGCAATTGGGATGAAGGGTCAGAAGAATGATGGTAGCCATAATCGATTATGATGCCGGTAACATTAGAAGCGTGGAAAAAGCGGTAGCGCTGTTGGGATACGAGGCAGTGGTGACAAGGGAGCGGGAGACGATCCTTTCAGCAGATCATATTATTCTGCCCGGTGTAGGCGCTTTTGGCGATGCTATGGACAAGCTTGGAAAGTATGGTCTGGTCCACGTGATCCATGAGGCGGTAGAGAGCCGGATCCCCTTTTTGGGAATTTGTCTGGGGCTGCAGTTGCTGTTTGAGAGCAGCGAGGAAGCACCGGGGGTGGAAGGCCTTAGCCTTTTGCCGGGCAGGATCCTGCGAATTCCCGAAAAACCGGATCTTAAAATTCCGCACATTGGCTGGAATTCCCTGCAATTTCCCAATCAGGGACGACTTTTTCAGGGGATTGCAGAGGGGGCTTATGTCTATTTTGTGCATTCCTATTATCTGGAGGCGGGAGAGCCGGAGATCGTGAAGGCGGCTACAGAGTACGGAACTTTGATACATGCCTCGGTAGAACGGGACAATCTTTTCGCCTGCCAGTTTCATCCGGAGAAGAGCTCGGAAGTGGGACTTAAGATATTACAGAATTTCTTGGAGATTTAGGACGGAGCGGCGTATATGCACACGAAGCGTATCATTCCCTGTCTGGACGTGAAAAACGGCAGAGTGGTCAAGGGAGTTAATTTTATCAATTTTAAGGATGCGGGGGATCCCGCAGAAGTAGGCGCTGCGTATGATAAGTCGGGTGCTGATGAACTGGTATTTTTAGATATCACGGCTTCCTCCGATTCCAGAGCTACCGCGGTGGAGATGGTGCGGAAAGTGGCGGAGAAGGTGTTCATTCCCTTTACGGTGGGCGGCGGCATCCGCACAGTGGACGATTTCAGGGCAATCCTGCGGGAAGGAGCAGATAAGGTATCAGTCAATTCCGCGGCGATCATGAATCCAAACCTGATCAGCGAGGCGGCGGATAAATTCGGAAGCCAGTGTGTGGTGGTGGCGATTGATGCCAAGAGACGCCCTGACGGAGCGGGATTTACCATTTACAAAAACGGCGGCCGTGTGGATATGGAGATCGACGCGGTGGAGTGGGCCATGAAAGCGGAACGCCTGGGCGCGGGAGAAATCCTTTTAACCAGCATGGACGGAGACGGCACCAAGGCCGGATATGATCTGGAACTGACCAGGGCCATTGCAGAGAATGTGTCGATCCCGGTGATCGCTTCCGGCGGCGCTGGCACAATGGAGCATTTTTACGAAGCTTTTACAGAGGGAAAAGCGGAGGCGGCTCTAGCGGCATCATTGTTTCACTTTAAAGAGATGGAGATAAAGGATCTAAAGCGATATCTGAGAGATAAAGGAATCTCGGTGCGGATATAGTAAATCATTAGATGCAAAGGGGCATGAGGACAAGGAATTGTTCTATGCCTTTTTTAGGGAAAGGAAGAAGCAGAGATGGCTATGTTGAGCAACGATTGGGCGCAGGCTCTGGATGGGGAGTTTCATAAACCCTATTATAAAAATCTTTACATGTTTGTGAAAGAGGAGTACAGTAGACGAGTGATCTACCCGCCGTCGGATGATATTTTTAATGCCTTTCATTTTACGCCGCTTTCTGAGGTAAAGGTATTGCTTTTGGGACAGGATCCCTATCACAACGAGCATCAGGCCCACGGCATGAGTTTTTCGGTACTGCCGGATCAGAAAGAAATACCGCCGTCTTTGCAAAATATCTATAAGGAGCTGCAGGATGACTTGGGCTGTTATATTCCGGATAACGGGTATCTGCAAAAATGGGCAGATCAGGGCGTGCTTTTATTGAACACGGTGCTGACCGTACGGGCGCATCAGGCCAATTCTCATCAGGGGAAGGGCTGGGAGGAGTTTACGGATGCGGTCATTCGGGCGGTGAATGAACAGGATCGGCCGATCGTATACCTTCTGTGGGGGCGACCCGCGCAGAGTAAGATTCCGATGCTCACGAACCCAAAACATTTGATCTTAAAAGCGCCTCATCCGAGTCCGCTTTCCGCTTACCGCGGATTTTTCGGATGCAGACATTTCAGCCAGTGTAATACTTTTCTGGAGAAAAACGGTGTGGCGCCGATTGATTGGCAAATAGAGAACATTACGAGAGGAGAAAGTGTGTCATGAGTAAGTTGCCATTTGTAACAAAGGAGCAGATAGAGGAGATCGTAAAAACCTATCCGACGCCCTTCCATATCTACGATGAGAAGGGGCTGCGGGAGAACGCCAAAGCGGTGCAGGAGGCTTTTTCCTGGAACAAGGGCTTCAAGGAATATTTTGCGGTGAAGGCATGTCCCAATCCGTTCCTTATTCAGATCATGCATGAGTACGGTGCAGGCTGTGACTGCTCGTCGCTCACAGAGCTGATGCTGAGCAATGCGCTGGGGATCAACGGGGAGGATATTATGTTTTCCTCGAATGATACGCCGGCAGAGGAGTATGCTTACTGCGCGAAAGTGGGCGGCATCATCAATTTAGACGATATCACGCATATTGAGTATGTGGAAAAGATTTTAGGGAAGCTGCCGGAGACGATGAGCTGTCGTTACAATCCCGGCGGCGTGTTCCAGATGAGCAATGGAATCATGGATAATCCGGGAGATTCCAAGTACGGATTTACACCGGAGCAGCTGTTTGAGGGCTATCGGATTTTAAAGGAGAAAGGGGTAAAGCATTTCGGTCTGCATGCTTTTCTGGCAAGCAACACAGTGACAAACGAGTATTATCCTCAGCTTGCGAAGCAGCTCTTTGAGGTGGCTGTTCAGGTCAAAGAGAAGGTAGGAGTGCAGATTGAGTTCATCAATCTCTCCGGTGGTGTGGGAATCGCCTATCAGCCTGATCAGGCAGCCAATGATATCAAAGCGATCGGTGAGGGTGTGCATCGGGTATTCGACGAGGTGTTGGTGCCTGCCGGGATGGGACAGACGGTAATCTACACAGAGATGGGCCGCTTCATGACAGGTCCTTACGGCGCGTTGGTGACAAAGGCGATTCATGAGAAGCATACCCATAAGGAGTATATCGGTGTAGACGCCTGCGCTGTCAATCTGATGCGGCCTGCCATGTATGGAGCCTATCATCATATCACGGTGCTGGGAAAGGAGAAGGCAGCCTGCGATCATAAGTATGACGTGACAGGTTCTTTGTGTGAAAATAATGATAAGTTTGCCATTGACAGAATGCTTCCGGAGATTGAAAAGGGCGATTATCTGGTGATCCATGACACGGGCGCACATGGGTATGCTATGGGATATAACTACAATGGTAAATTAAAGTCAGCGGAGCTTCTGTTAAAGGAGGACGGCAGTGTGCAGCTGATCCGGCGGGCGGAGACACCGAAGGAGTATTTTGCTACGCTGGACGGATTCGAGGTGTATGGGAAGCTGGGGGTGTAGGCGGATTATAGCAGGATAAATTCTCTGCGATTTCCTGTGAATAAATCTTGCCAACAGCCTGTTGGTATGGTAAGATATAGCTTGGTTGCAGATGTTAGCTCAGATAGACGACGCTGCAGCCGGGCTATGACAAGAGCTGGTGTGTCGGAATGGCAGACGAGGCAGACTCAAAATCTGTTGTGGGCAACCACGTGTGGGTTCAAGTCCCACCACCAGCATTGCTGATCAGCATGATTCTTTATATTTCTTGTGTGTGTTTCATTTGTTTTTCTGTTACATTTTCCACAGGACACCTTGATAATTGAATAGACTTTGCATTCTGGTTGTGATATACTGTATTCAATCAACAATATGTTGTCAATTCGTTAGTCCCTGTAAAGGCGGTGAAAGTATGAGAGACAGTGAGAAACTGGATTTGATCATTGAAAAGGTAGCGGGTCTTGACCAGAAAGTAGTGGGTCTTGACCAGAAAGTGGCAGGTCTTGACCAAAAAGTGACAGATCTTGATCAGAAGGTAGTGCGTCTTGAGGCAGACCTGATTGAGGTGAAGGCAGATGTAAAGAATCTGCATATTGAAGTCGGTTTCGTTTTTGACGAAGTCGAAAGAGTGCATTCAATCTTAGATAATCATAAAGCAGACAGATCAGCGCACACAGCGTAATCACGGCTATATACATATATCGTAAACATGGGGTGTAAAGTCTATTGAGAGATTAAGGCTTTGCACCTTTTTATAAGGAGAAGGGGATACGTAAAATACATAAAACAAATCAAAAGAACAATTACTGAGCAGCATAATAAGACTGCTTAGGGTTTGAATCGATATAGTTAATTTCTTGTTTTTGTAATCATAAAATATCATGTTAGAAAATCAAATATTTATGATACTATGTTATAATTTTTTTAAAATATAAGACGCGTAGGTATGCGGCAAAAAAATGCACACCTTCTATGTTATAGTTTTATCTGCAAGGAGGAACATGGTATGGCAGATAAGGTGTTTGAGCTGAGCAAATCAAAATACTGCAAAGGTATCCAATGCCCCAAGATGCTTTGGATGGATATTAATAAGCCGGAGGAGGCCGAAGACAATCTTCCGGAGAGCGTGCTGACCACGGGGACGAGGGTCGGAGATTTGGCAAGGTCGTATTTTGGGCCATATGCTCTTGTGAATTTCGATTTTGACAAGACCAGAATGGTAAGCGAGACTGAGAAGTATATGAGAGACGGTCAGAATGTGATCGCGGAGGCGAGTTTTCTGGCAGACGGTCTCTTTTGTGCCGTAGATATTCTGAAGAAAACAGCGTCTGGATATGACATTATCGAGGTGAAGAGTTCCACCCATGTATCCGACATTTACGTTGAGGACATGGCTTTTCAGAATTATGTTCTGACAAAAGCAGGGGTGAAAGTGGATCATGTCTACAATATGCATATTGACAACAGTTATGTGAGACAGGGAGATTTGGATCTTCAAGGCCTGTTCATGATAGAGGATTATACCGATCGGGCAAAAGCGAAGTTTGATGAGGTAGAGCGGAATATCAAGGATATCCGGAAGTATGTGAACGCGGAAGAGGAGCCGGAAAAAGATATCGACTTATGCTGTGAGAATCCATATGATTGTGCGTATCGGGCATATTGTGGCGGGCATTTGCCAGAGCAGTCTGTATTTGACATCCGCAGACTGACGGCAGCCAGGAAATACAGCTACTATCATGATGGGATTGTTTCCTTTGAGGATGTCGTTCGGGAGAAACCAAGGCTTTCGGGACCACAGATATTGCAGGTCGAGACGGCAGTATTCCATAAACCGGATATGATTGACAGGGATGGCATAAGGGATTTCCTCGAAGCACTTACCTATCCGGTCTATCATCTTGATTTTGAGACATACCAACAGGCTGTTCCGGAGTTTGACGGAATACGACCATATGCGCAGATTCCTTTTCAGTATTCGCTCCATATCGAGGAAAGGGATGGAAAGATTGAACATAGAGAATTTTTAGCAAAAGAGGGCACGGACCCAAGGCGGGCACTTGCAGAGAGATTGGTGCAGGACATCCCTGATGATATGTGCGTTCTTGCGTACAATATGTCCTTTGAGAGAAGGGTGATAAAGGAGCTTGCAGAGCAGTTTGAGGATTTGTCCGGAAAGCTGCTGGCAATCAGGGATAATATCCATGATCTGATGATACCCTTCCAGCAGCAACTGTATTACACAGAGGCAATGCAGGGATCGTATTCCATAAAATATGTGTTGCCTGCACTGTGCCCTGATGTTCCGGCACTCGATTACCAAAATTTGGAAGGAGTTCATAATGGGAGCGAAGCGGCGGCAGCGTTTGCCGATATGACAAGTCATTCTCAGGAGGAGATTAAGAAGATAAGGGAAAACCTTCTGAAGTATTGCGGACTGGATACCTATGCCATGGTTAAGGTACTTGAAAAGCTGCGGGAAGCGGCTGGCCAATGAATTGCCTAAGATGCAGGTGGAATCGAAAGGAGACACATATGGATAACGGACACGTTATTGAGAAAAAGATTATGCGGGAGTTGGAAAAGAGACTTCCTGAGATCATCGAGCATTCCTGGTCCAATAGGATAGAGGGCATGATGGAAAGTACTCCGGGACAGGGTTCTTTTGATAAGATACTTCTCTTGATTGATCAGAATCTTTCCGACGAAAAATTTTCTGACTTAAGCGGATGTATGATGAATGCACTGCGCTGCTGTCGCCAGTATAAGAATACTAAGATAAGGATTAAGTTTTGGGATGGGGAGTATGGCAATGATAGATTCATGTTTCAGAAGACTGTTAGGGAGATGCTGGCATCCTTACAAATGAATCCCACGCGAAGTGGAACGCAGGATGACTTGGAGAGTTTCCTGAGGGAAGAGGTAACCAGGAAAAAATGTCCGTTAATACTTATCCTTGCTGACATCAACCTTACAGAGATGATCCAGAATACGGAACGGATACTATACAAAAAGCTAATAACTCTCACGTGGAATAACGGTCAGGAAATAAAGCCTGTAAAAAGTGGAGTCAGCATATTCACTCATGTGAAGAAAGACATAGGAGAGTAAGTCAGAGGTGATGAATCATGTATACTACCGGAAATAAGAAGATGTTGAATATGCTCATTTTGGATATTCTCAAAGAATATTCGGATGAGGAACATAAACTTACGCAGCAGGAGATCATAAAGCTTCTTAGAAAGAATTATGACATGGACTGCGATCGGAGGTCCGTGAAGAATAATATCCTTTCCCTGATTGAGATGGGATACGAGATCAACATGGAGAATGGTTATTATCTTGAGGAGCGTGAGCTTGAGAATGCGGAGCTGCGTATACTCATAGACAGTGTTCTTTTCTCCAAAACGCTATCCGCCACACAGGCTAAGAGGATGATAAAGAAGCTGGAGACCTTTGGAAATCGATATTTTACTGCAAAGGTGTCCCATGTCAGCAATACGCCAAGCCGGTCAAGAACCGAAAACAAGCAGGTGCTTTATACCGTTAATGCAATCAATGATGCGATAGATGAGAAGAAAAAAATCAGATTCCGCTACTGTAAGTATGGGCCTGATTTGAAATTACATGACCGTGGGAAAGATTATGTAGTAAATCCATATCAGATGATTGCTTCAAATGGGCATTATTATCTTTTGGGTAATGTTGACCGGTATAACAATGTATCGTATTTCAGAATCGACAAGATGGTGGGAACCGAGATACTTGATATGCCGGTCAAACCGATGAAAGATGTGCAGGAGCTGAAAAATGGGCTGGATCTTCCAAAACATATGGCAGAACACGCCTATATGTTTTGCGGTGAGAGCGTTCCTGTGCAGATCAGATGCAAGGAAGATACCGTGGATGACCTTGTAGATTGGTTTGGGAGGGATATCAAAGTCCTGTCAAAGAATTCCGACACGGGGGATATTGTTGTCCGGGTTATTTGTAACTATAATGCAATGTTTTACTGGGCACTCCAGTATGGTCCGCATATTGAGGTGCTTGAACCGAAGAACCTGCGTAAGGAACTTATGGAAGCGATTCAGCGTATGGCTGAAAAATATAAAGATTAAGGGGTGAATGGGAGGATACCGGTATGTCGCTTGATTATATTAACAATGCAGACCATTATAAAAAATATTTGGATATGCAGAATTCCGAAGAGTTTCAGACACTGAGAACACTTTATCAGTCAAAAACTATGATGGATATCCTTGGTGTTGCCAGACAGGAAAATCCGCACAGCAGTTTTTTAAGATGGATGTTGAGTCCTAATGAAGGAAATGGACTGGAGGATTATGGCTTTAAAAAGTTCTGTGAGACGCTGTGCTTTGCTTTCATAAAATATGGCAGCGAATATCTTGTAGAAGAGACCTTGCGGAACCCGCTTTTGGAAGAAATCCCTAGTGAATCTAAGGCATTTGATGGAATAGAGCCAAAGGAAATGGGAAAGAAACTGTTGTTTTTCCAAGGCAATGGGGAAGAGAACGGTGATGAGAAAAAGAAACTCATTACTTCATTGATGAATGGAAATTTTGACATTAAAACCTGTAAGGTTGAGCGGGAAAAACCAATAAAAGCACGCCGGGCAGATATCTGGATTGACTGTACGATAGCAGTAAAACAAGAAAATAAAGAAAAATCAATCCACTTGTGGTTCTTGGTTGAGAATAAGGTGACAAGTTCCGAAAATGACAACCAGACCTATTATTATATGAAAGAAGTCCTGAAGCAGATGAAGATGAGGGACGATAAGATGAAAGACGATGACTTAACTGGCGTAGATTACTTCATTCCTGTTTATCTTTATCCTGCCTCAAATAAGGAAATGAAGGATGCGGTTTCGAAGACAGGTAAATTTCCCTGCGTAAACCATCTTTTTCTTGTAATCAATTACCAATATCTACTGGATGGCATGATTATTCCCTGTTATACGATCACAGAGGACAGCATTACAAAGCAGAGATTGCGGGATTATATGTCTTGCCTGGGTCAGTCTATTTTTGCTAGTGAGACTGAAGATCCTAAAGCCGGAAGAGAGCTTGTAATGGCAGTCGGACCTACAGAAAAAAGGCTTGCATTAAAGCTCTGGGAGGATCATGAAGATGTGTTGCGTGATATAGGGCTTAACATAAATGAGGATAGCCATTTTATCGTTCGTGATAATGCGGACAGGCAGTTCTATCGGGCAGTTTTTACTCCAATCACGCAAAGGTTATTATCATCGGATAACTTACCTGATGACAAAGCAGAAGCCAATCAGAAGCTGATAGATGTATTGAATGCGAAA
Organism: Lachnospiraceae bacterium; assembly: GCA_014804615.1. GTDB lineage: Bacteria > Bacillota > Clostridia > Lachnospirales > Lachnospiraceae > UBA3282. The sequence continues at coordinate 46,928 of JAAUZL010000015.1, read as the reverse complement.
CAACGAAAACTGTACAAAGTTATGATGAAAAACGGAAAGAAGCCCATCACACTCGGATCCTACCAGGGGCAAGGAATGAACACTGCCGCATTGGGTTACCTGATTATCAGGCAGTTTCTGACTCTGAATAAGGAGAACGAGTCACCATATCCCATTGAGCATATTATTGAGATTCTCAGAGGTAAGATAAAAAACAACTGGCTGGATGGAATCTTGATGACGCAATCGGATTATGAAAAACTGGAAGAAAGGTGGCGGAAGGCGGCTGAGGAACGAGGCGAAACAGGATGTGTCTGCGATAATAAGCAGTGTCCTTTGGATGATAAAAAGAATAACCAGAGCTGTCCTATGTTTCCGGGGCTGACTAATGAGGAGTTGCGGATGGCGTACTACAGTAAAAAAGGAGAAAAGACGTTTGGGGGCGTTCCTAGGAGAGGTGAGGGATGTGCTTGTATTTATTGGATGCTGAATGATTTCTTTGTGAAAGATTTAGAGAATTCCGAAATTTTTAAGAAGGAAGCCGAAAAAGAAGTTTTGAAGAGGATCAGTTGTAATGTTATATTTGATAAAGTAAGCTATGGCAAGAGAAAAGAGGAAAATGTATATATCGGAAAATGGTGGTTTACTGAAGATATTGAGAAACTATTGAATGTGTTGGAAAAAGAATTTCGCGGCTATGAAGATATCAGGAAGTATTTTCCCTTGGAAAGCGATCCGGAGGATCCTAAAAAACTGGAATTTGATGAAGACTTGGTTGGGATTAATGAAAAGACGTTGGCTTGAGCCAACGTCTTTTTTTTGCGGAATGCACAAAAAAATGTACATATAATGTTGTATGATGGCACTATAGAACATAGTTCGAGAGAGCAAACAGGAGGTGCGGTATGGTTTTTTATGATTTCACCATAGACTATGATAAGACGGTCACAGTTTGTTTTCCGTTTGACGATGACAGGTCGATGAAGTGGAATGAGCAGGTTTCTGACCTTAACGAGCAGTTTGGTTATGAGTGTGGGCTTGATGGCGGAATATCCGCAGCAGTTGTCTCAGGAACTGAGGGAAGCATTCATGTGGCTGCTTCCTGCAGGATTGAAAGAGTTTCATTGAAAAAGTGTAAGGATTTCATTCTGGAGACGATAAAAAGTTTCTGGAAAGCTGAAAATGTCCATATTGTCGATACAAAGGAGATTGGTGCCAAGGATATTGAATCGATGATCAAACGTGCTGATAACATGAATTATATCAGTGGACATTATCCCTTTGTGAGGGACATGGGGTTGGATTATTTCACAAACAGTCAGTTTCATGCCAAGGAGAGGTGCTTTGAGCAGAAACTGACAAAGGCAAGTGCCGTAAAGCAGGCGGACATGATTCTCGGAGACAATACTCTGTATGAGGAATTGAACAGGATTTTTGCTCCGGAAAACAAGAAAAAATTTTACGGGCATCCTGTCCATTACAAATTAACCGTGGGAAAGACGGAAGCTGCTATGGACATCGTAAAAATTCTGGTTCCGGCGCTTAGAAAAAACGGTAGACTTCTGGGAAACAGAGTGATACATATATATGATGTCGAGGAGGGGTGTTACGATGAGACGGATATGGATAACCTTTTTGAGGCGGCTCGTGGAAACACCGTTGTCATAGAACTGGCAGGATCCAACGGCATCCATGGAAATTATGCATCCTCTTATGAGCAGGTCATTGAGTATTTTGACGGGCTTGTGAAAAAGTATGGAAAGGATACGCTTTGCATATTTATCGAATGTACGGAACATCCGGGGTTTTCTGAAAGTTTGATTTCCAAAGTGCAGAGTGCGATAGACCTGATTGAGATCAAGGAGGGATGTGGCGATTATGAAAGGGCATGCAAATATTTTATTGCGTTGTCAAAGCAGACAGATTTTCCGGCAACCGAAAAAGACGCGGAGAAGCTGCTTCCGAGGAAGACACTATATACTGCGACCGAAGTATACGGAGCTTATCGCAAATGGTATGGAAATGGGCTGAAAAGTAAGGTCTATACATCCTATCAGAATTGCGCGGCAGTAAAGATAGCTGACAAGAGAAAGTCAAATGAGCCGTATGAGGAGCTGCAGAAAATGGTCGGTCTTACGGAAATAAAAAAGGTTGTAGACCAGATCATCGCAATGGGAAAAGTCACAAAGCTGCGAAGCTCTATGGGGATGGATACATACAAGACATCGCTCCATATGATTTTTACCGGAAATCCCGGTAGCGCAAAGACAACGGTTGCCCGGCGCATAGCACAGATTTTAAAAAAAGAGGGAGTGCTGGATACCGGAAACTTTGTGGAATGCGGTCGTTCGGATCTGGTCGCCAAGTATGTCGGATGGACAGCAAAGCAGGTCAAGCGAAAGTTCTTTGAGGCAAAGGGAGGAATTCTCTTTATTGATGAGGCATATGCTCTTGTTGATGAGAGCCAGAGTTTCGGGGATGAGGCTATCAATACCATTGTACAGGAGATGGAAAATTACCGTGAGGATGTGATTGTAATCTTTGCAGGATATCCTGAGAAGATGCAGGATTTTCTTGGAAAGAACGAGGGCTTAAGGAGCAGGATTGCTTTTCATTTGAACTTTCCAGATTATAATGCTGAAGAGCTGCTTCGTATTTTGCATTTGCAGGTGAAGCAGAAGGGATACCATCTATCCGAAGGAGTGGACGACAGGTGCCTGAGCATATTTGAGGAGGCTGTAAAAGGGAAGGAATTCGGTAATGGGCGATTTGTAAGGAATTTATTGGAGCAAGCCATGATGAAGCAGGCAGAGCGCACTATGGGTGAATACGGGGGCGAGAAAGTCTTAAGGGAATATCTGATGGAACTGAAAGCAGATGATTTTGATGTGAATGTGAGTCAGAGGGTTAAGGAAAAGCGTGTCTCGATTGGTTTTGGGAGATAGGAGGATAGTATGGGAGTGCATAGACTGAGTAGAGGTTATGTAAGCAAGGTTTTGAAGGAGTTTGGCAGTACTGAGCAAATTCCGAAAAATGCGTTGAAAACAGGATATCATGATTTGGATTGTAATATAGGAGGACTTTTGCCGGGAAAACTCTATCTTATTGGAGCCCAGCCGGGTGTCGGGAAAAGCACTTTTGTATATAATCTTATGCTTAAGCTGGGAGTGGAGAAGGGGGAGCCTGTGCTGCTTTATTCTTTAGGGACATCAGCAGATATCGTGGTGCGCAGGCTGACTGCTACGCTGGCCAAAGTCAATTTTAACAAGGCGTGGAAAGGGACATTGGATTGTATGGATATACAGCGAGTAGCCAAGGCGGAAAAGAAGCTGAGTGACAGAAAAATCTTTATTGATGATACGCCTTATTGTAATATCGAGGAATTGATCTCCAGTGCGGAAAAGGCAGCAGGAAATGAGCCGATTAAGGTTATTTTCATTGATCATCTGCAGCTTCTATCAGAGGAAAGAGACTCGGATCATCATCAACTAGACATGGCAAAAGAATTTTACGCTATGAAAAAAATGGCGGAGAAGCATGGCATAGCAATCGTAATACTCTCGCAGTTGTCCAAGAGGTTTGAATTCTGGGAGGATAAATGCCCGAAGATTCAGGAATTTAAGATATCTACAGAAACACTAGATCAGGTGGGAGATGTCATCGGATTGTATCGGGATGATTATTATAATTCAGAGTCAGAGATGAAGGGTATTATGGATCTTTATATATTAAAGAACTGCCAAGGGGCCTGCGGAGTGGTACAGCTTGTTTTCTCAAATGATCATTTGGGTATATATGGGCTTAAAAGATGAAGATTTTTGCACTTTGTGAAGCAGTAAGATCCTGAAAAATCCGCGTCCCCGGAGGATGATACGTAAAATACATAAAGCAGAGCAAAAGAACAATTACTGAGCAACACAATAAGACTGTATAAGGCTCTAATCGACAAGACAATGTGAGTTTGTAGGAAAGCCAGAATGCAATCAGGATACTCAGTATAAATATGCCGATATCTAAGATAAAGACGTCCTTTCCAAGAACAGAAGTGTAGGCATAAAAGAATATAGGGATCAATATGGTCCCCATTAATATCCCAAAACATAAGGAAGAAGTGATACACGAGTAGGTTTTTCTGAATCTCAAAATAAGAAAGAGGGAGTAGAGCAGCATGGGGTAAAATAACAGCTTCATATGTTCCCAGATCGATTCGTTGATTGGCGTAAAAAGGCCAACGATAGCATTTTGCCCGGACCAATCATACAGAAAGTGATCAAGGGTTCCTTTCGTCAGGACAAAAATAATGCCGATGATGGTATATTTCTTTAAATGTTTCATATAATGCACCCCTTGGCTAGTATATGAAACGGGTGTACAATTATGTATATAAATTGAGAGCATTGATAACCAACAGGAGAACCCAATGATACATATACTGCCATACATGGAACACACCATCCACACCACAAAATCACCCCAAGAGATCCACGACATTATGCAATCGGTCACATTTTCCAAAAGAGCATGGGTTACAAGACCGCCAGGTGAATTTATCGGTACGATTGAGCAGTATGATTTTAAGATTATGAGAATAATTAATTATCGCAATTCCTTTATGCCCGTTATAAAAGGAGCAATTAAAAAAGGAGAAGGGGCGTATGTGGTGGCTTTGAAAATGCAGCTTCATCCGCTCACATATATATTTCTGATAATCTGGTTTGGCCTTGCGGGCTTTATCTTTTTGATTGCTGTTCTCTATCTGATCACATCCGAACCTATGGATGTGAGGATGATTTTGGGAGCAGGTGGTTTTATTGCGTGGGGTCAGATTTTATCGAGATGGGGATTCTTTTTTCAGGCGAAGAAAGACATAAAAAAACTGGAGGAGCTGCTTAGCGCAGAGACTCCCGCAGTTTTTTAAGCTTTTCCTCATCCAGCTCTCCGGCAATGATGGTATTGTTGATCCAGAGTTTCAGGGCTTCCACAGTGACGGAAATTTTATCGAGACGATCCTGAATCTTTACAAAGTCGGGCAGTTCATCGTCCGTGATCTTTCCGTCTTCTGTTATTTCTATCAGACGTTCTTTGTATTTATCCAATGTATTCAGAGAAGAAAGGATGCCGAGGGTGATTTCCGGAAGTCCTGTAATCTGCACTTCCGGCACATGCTCCTGGCCGATGCGACATTCGTTGGCGCAGTAGTAGTTGCAGAGCCGGGGATTTTTATAGGCATCAGCCATTGCCAGAACGTCTTCCGGCTGGGGAAGCGTGGCGTTGTTTTCTATTTTTTCAATCTTACTCTCTGAGATATATTCCATAAGCTCACTTGCCTGGGCTCTTGTCAGTCCGGCATTTTCCCGACTTTGAAAGTAAATGTTTTTGTTTTCTTTTGTAGATCTCTTTCCCATAATAAAACCCTTTCCAAATGTCAAAATATAAATATAGTATAGAGGATAGTCCTTTGCGGAGCAAGCAGAATCTGAATGGAGGATATGCGGAATCTAATTCGCGGATTTGGGGGAATTAGAGGGCGCTTTTTCGGTGAGTTTGTGATGTAAAAGAAGGAACCGCCGGATTAGAATAGATTTATCAGGAACGGGAAATACGAGAGCTGGTGGAACGGAGGAAGAAAATGACAATTGATGAGAGAATTTTTCTGTGCCGTCTGCTGGAAAAGATCGAAGAGCAGGAAATCTATTGCAAGACGATAGGTGTGCAGGACAGATCGACGTTTCAGGGGGAAGTAGTTTCACAACGAAAAAGGATCGGACGATACGAAAGGAGCAAAAAATGATCACTTTATTATTCTGTATTCTAATGTTTACTGTGTTTGGAAAGCTGGCGCTGGTGGCGATCCGGGCGGCATGGGGGATTTCGAAGGTGATATTCTGTCTGGTGTTTGCGCCGCTGTTTCTCATCGTACTTTTGATCTCGGGGCTGGTTTATATTGCATTGCCGCTTTTACTGATCGGGGCGGTGGTCAGTTTCGTTGCGGCGAAAGTATAAAGACCTGTCAGGAGGCTATACTATTACATATACAGACTTTCGTACGATATAGAAATGATTTATGCTGTGCTGTAAAGGGCAATGACTACATGAAAAAAAATATCAGGACAGTAATCTTTATTGTATCTGTTGTAATAGGCATTTACTTAATCTTGTTTTGTAATGACACGGTACATTATTCTGCATGTATCATTGATCAAAAAGAAGTTGAAGCTATTATTAAGAATCGGACAGAGAAATTTCCTTTGTTGGATTCTTTAACTTTTGATGAAGAAACTCTTTTTTATGATAATGATAATAAAACTTTTTATTATTCACTCGTAGAAGGAAATGCGAGCGCGTATGATCCTGATGTAAAGATAACGGGCGAAAATGAACATTTGAAAATTGCTTTTGTAGAAGACAGCATAACGGCAGAGGGAATCAAGAATAATGATGCGATAACCATACTGGCCTATACTGGGGAAGAATATTGCTGCTATTCTTTAAAGTGCACATCTCTTCCCCTTATGAATATAGAATGCACGGAAGAAATCGGGGATGATTCGGTTCCCATGAGTATAGTTCTTTTTGATAATCGGCAGCAGGCGGCACGTCGGATCATATCATCAGAAGGCAACATTCATATCCGCGGTGTTACAGCGAGGCTATATCCCAAGAAGGGATATCGTTTTTCACTGACACAGGAATCGAATGGCGGTAATTTGCGTACCAATCATGTATCACTTCTAGGAATGCGGAAGGATGATGATTGGTTATTATATGCTGCCTATAACGATCAGGAAAAGATCAGGAATGTATTTTCATCTAATTTATGGGAATATACATGTGCGACAGATAATGCATACAAAATCAATACCGGAATGGAATACAAGTATTTGGAACTCTTTTTGAACGGCGAATACTGGGGATTATATGCGTTAGGTTATCCAATAGATGAAAAACAGTTGGGGTTGAATAAAGAGAATAGTGAAGAAGCGCTTTATAAGATTATGGATTGGACAAGAGGAAATAGTTTGGACTATGCAGAGGATGGATGTATCACAGGGTATGTGGACGAAGGTGCAGAGGATGGGAACGGGAATTGGATTCCCATACAAAACTATTTTGATATCTTTTATAGCAGTATGGATGACAACGAAAAGCTATATGCCATTATTGATATAGATAATGTAATAGATAATTATTTGTTTTATAATCTTACACAGGGCACAGATAATGTGTCAAAAGAGAATGTGAAGAACCAATATTTTTCGATCCACAGCAGACTGGGGAAAGTCATTGCAATGTATTCTCCCTGGGATATGGATAACACCTGGGGAAATACGTGGAGAGACGATACCCTGATCAGTGAGCAGCAGCCGTACACCTTATCAGAAAAATACAACCATGTTATGGAAAGCGGAGTTGTAAATCAACTGATCCTAAACCAAGATGATTCTATATGGGAAAAAATATTTGATAAATACGAATATTTAAGAGGAAACGGCTGGTCAGACGAGAATATCAGTTCTTTGCTGGATGAATACGAAAAAAATATTTATTTGTCCGGCGCTTATCTGAGAGATATGGAGCGTTGGCCGGAAGGGGTTTATGCCGATGCCGCAAAAGGAATGAGTGTTTTTCGGACATTTGTAATGAGTCGTTTACAAGAGACCGATGAATACTTTGAAAGATTGAAAGCAGTATATCCGGAAAGCATTTTTATAAGACGAAGTGCACAGTATGCAAGTTTTGACGGGGGCAGCTTTCTGATAGAGATCAATCGTAAAGAGCTGTTAAAAGAGCCGGATTTTATTGATCTATTTACCTATATGGGAATTGATATTTCGGCTGTCACGGAAGAGGTTCGTATTATCATAGCGAAGCCGACAGAGGGAAAATATGTATATCTTTCCGAGTTGGGTGAGTCGGAAGGCGATAGGGAGACCTCGGCAGGAATGCTTTCTTTTTCAGAGATCCGGGAAGGGATATATCAGGTAAGTCTGGATGGAACGGTATGTTGTACGAGCACAGTATTTTCCAGACCTGCGATCAGAATGGTATCTGTAAAGGATGGTATGGCGGATCCATTTGATTTTGCACAGGAAAATGATACGCGGACACAGGCGACACCGCTTGAAAGCTTATCGGTGTATCTGGAGGGATTGCGCGCTACACAATATAAAGCTGTGATAGAAATAAATAATCCGGATATTTGGCAGGATCCCGCTTATGCAGAGCTTTTTGAGAATCTTGGCATATCCGGCGAAACCGCTAATGAAGAAGTGGACTTTATTGTGTGGGACGGTATGGTAAAAGAAGCGGTTGTATTAGAGAATTTTCATGCTTCTGACAGCAGTTGTGATACTTCGTTTGGGGTATTGAGTGTATTTGCAAATGAGCAGGGCGAATACGGGGTATATATGAATGACACAGAATGCTTCGTCAGTTCAACATGGCAAAACGAAGAGGAAAAGATAGATATCAGAATACTGCGGTTTGATCCGGATTCGAATGAAATTATGGAAAATCTGACGTTTGCATATGATTAAGTGAGGCTCTTGTTTTAATGTTACGCGATAACCTACACTATCAAAAGACTACAAGATGTGGTATGATAAACTCGTAAAAGGGGAACATGTATTGATTATAGTTCAAATAAGAAATTATAATGAATACATGGGAGGGAAGCTGCGGAGCAATCTGCAGCTTCCTTTTTGTCTAAATATTTCCAACATAAATCCGTAAAAATACTCTATACATTCCCGCAGAAACATGATATAGTTGTTAAGGATTGTTACAATATGTGACAAATTGTAATATTTTGGAAACAAAATCGTTACAAAATGGCATGGCAGCAATCCATACGAAAGAAAAAGATATGTGAGAATACGAAAGGGAAATATCCGGCGGCTGTGCCGAAGGATACAAAGTACAAATGATAAAAATAAAAGAAGCATTGCTGCATAAGCTGCAAAAAAGCGGGAAAAAAGTATTTATATTGTGCCTTGCAGGTGCACTGGCTCTTGCGCCGGGGCTGCAGGCGGAAGCTATCGGAGCGGGAAGTTCCATCGCCAGAGGCATTGATGTTTCGAAGCACAATCTGGCAATTGATTGGAGTCAGGTTCCCTCCTCCGGAGTTTCTTTTGTGTTTGTGAAGGCGGGCAGTACCAATTCCGGGGTCGATCCGTATTTCGACGCCAATATGCGAGGCGCCAATGCGGCCGGACTGCGGACCGGTGTTTATTTGTACTCTTATGCGACAAACGTGGAAGAGGCAAGGAATGAGGCGAATCAGCTTTTACAGTGGATCGGCAATTATACGGTGAATTACCCGGTGGTTTATGACGTGGAGGCACCCTGTCATAAGAATATGTCCCAGGGACAGCTGCAGGAGCTGATCAATGCATTCTGTTCCATCATTGAGGCGAACGGTTACTATCCGGTAGTTTATTCCAGCAGGAACATGTTCCGGGATAAGATCGGAAACATCGGTTATGACAAATGGGTGGCACAGTATGCGGATGCACTGGAGTATGACGGCGCTTCCTTCTGGCAGAATACCTCTCACGGCAGTGTAGCGGGCATTCCCACCAGAGTGGATATGAACTATCAGTTTAAGGATTACGCATCGCTCATCGTGGCGGATGGCTTTGCGCCGCGCGGGGAGCAGATGGTGTTCTATGCAGGCTATCGGATGCAGAGAAACTGCTGGGCAAACTGGGAGGATAAAAAGTATCATCTGGATGAGAACGGTTTCGTGCAGAAGGGATGTTGGTTTGAGGATGAGACAGGCAGATATTTCCTGGCAACGAAGGATGGACACGCCCTGCGGGAGGATGTGACGATCGAGGGACAGGATTACTACTTTGACGAGAATGCGGTAATGCAGAGAGGTCTGGTGACCAGACCGGATGGCAACGTTTATTACTATGACCCTGCCACGGGAGCTTTGCAGAGGAATGTGACCGTGGAGGTGGATGGCGTAAGTTATGCGGTAGATCAAAACGGTATTGCGACGGCAGAGGTGCCTGAGGAGCCGGCGCCGGAGGCGCAGCCACAGGAGCAGCCGCAAGTGCAGTAAAAATGGATAAATGATCTGGAAATCGGGCGCGGGAGCGCTCGATTTTTTGTTGTAAATGCCCCTGTGATGGTATATAATAATTTCTGTGTGGGCACCTGTGAACGAGCCTGTGGAAAGATGAGCGGCGGGTATGAACTGTAAAGAAGCAGAGAAAAAAATATCTCTCTTTCTGGACGATGATCTGGACGGGAGAGATCTGGCGGAATTTGTAGAGCATATCGAGGATTGTCCGGACTGCAAGGAGGAATTATCCATCCAGTTTCTGGTGACGGAGGGTATGGAGCAGCTTGAGCAGGGCAATAATTTTAATCTGCAGAAAGCTTTGCTCTTGAAGCTTGGAGATGCGGACGATAGAGTCCGGATCAATCGGATCTTGCGGAACATTTTGTTGTGTCTGGAGATCGCGGTGGCGGCTATGATCATCATAGCGGTGATCATCGTATCGGTATAGAGGAGCGACCGGCGGCACACGATAGAGACTGTGCAGGAAATTGAGAGAGGCGTAAGGGTACATGGCGCAGAAGTTAGTATTGATAGATGGACACAGCATATTGAATCGGGCATTTTACGGGGTCCCGGATCTGACAAACAGTCAGGGCCTGCATACGAATGCGGTGTATGGGTTTCTGAATATCATGTTTAAGATTCTGGAGGAGGAGCAGGCGGATTATCTGGCGGTGGCTTTTGATGTGCATGCGCCCACGTTTCGGCATGAGATTTATAAAGAATATAAGGGCACCAGAAAACCGATGCCTACGGAACTGAGAGAACAGGTGCCTGTGATGAAGCAGATGCTTTTGGCTATGGGAATCTGTGTGGTGGAGCAGGCCGGGCTGGAGGCGGATGACATTCTGGGAACCATTGCCAAACGCGGTGAGCGGGAGGGGCTGGAGGTATCGCTGGTGTCAGGGGATCGTGATCTGCTGCAGGTAGCCACAGATCATATTCGGATCCGGATACCAAAGACCAAGGGCGGCCGCACGGAGGTAGAGGATTATTATGCGAAGGATGTGGAGACTGCCTATCAGGTGACTCCGCTGCAGTTTATTGATCTGAAGGCCCTGATGGGAGATACGGCGGACAACATCCCCGGCGTGCCCAAGGTGGGAGAAAAAACTGCCACGGAATTGATGGTGACCTACGGTTCTCTGGAGAATATATATGCTCATGTGGAGGAAATCTCCAAGAAATCGATCCGGGAATCGCTGATCCAGAACCGGGAGCTGGCGGATTTAAGCAAGGTGCTTGCCACGATCAATGTGGACGCTCAGATCGACTTTGCTTTTCCGCAGGCGAAGGTGGGAGATTTCTATACACAGGAGGCCTATGTGCTGTGCAAGCAGCTGGGCTTTAAGAATATGTTGTCCCGCTTTTCTGCGGATACGGCGGTGGTCAATGATCAGGAACAATATTTCCGTACCGTGACGGATCTGGGGCAGGTGGAGACGCTTTTTGCTGACTGCAGAGAGCGCGGTGAGCAGGCAAAAGGAGCGTATGAGATCGGGGTTTTTGTCTTCTGTGAAGGGAGCTCGCACGGGGAGGACTGTATGGGCATCGCCCTCGCCCTGACAAAGCAGGAGATCGTGTTTATCCCCTGTCAGGGAATGGTGACAGCGGCTTATCTGCAGGATAAACTGACAGCCCTGAATAGAGATGAGTTATGTAAACTAACCACCTTTGGCGTCAAAGGGATATACGATAAGATAGAGGATACGGAGAACGACAGTATGTGGCGCACGGCGGAGGGCAAGCAGGATGTCCTCAGGCCATATCGGGACAGACGCTATTTTGATATTCTGGTGGCGGCGTATCTGCTGAATCCGTTAAAGAGTGATTATCAGGTGGAGGATATCGCGGAGGAGTATCTGGGATTGACTATCCCTGATCGGACACAGGTCTGTGGAAAGGCCACCTACGCGGAAGCCTACGAAAAAGCGCCGGAAGCCTTTGCCCAGTACGCCTGCTATCAGGCCTATGTGTGTTTGGCGGCGGCACCTTTGCTTCGGGAAAAGCTGGAAGAGCAGGGCATGACGGAGTTGTTTTATGAGATTGAGATGCCCCTTTCCAGAGTGCTCTGCGACATGGAACGTTACGGGGTGCTGGTGCAGCCGGAGCAGTTGAAGGCATACGGAGAAGCACTCACGGGCAGGATCGCGGAGCTGGAACAGGCGATCTATCAACAGGCGGGGAGCGAGTTTAATATCAATTCGCCCAAGCAGCTGGGGGAGATCCTGTTTGACAGGATGGGTATCAAAGGCGGCAAAAAGACAAAGACCGGTTATTCCACGGCGGCGGATGTGCTGGAGAAGCTGGCGCCGGATTATCCGATCGTCTCCGATATCCTGGAGTATCGTGGGCTGGCGAAATTAAAGTCCACTTACGCGGAGGGATTGTCCGCCTGCATTGCCGAAGACGGCAGGATTCACTCTACCTTTAATCAGACCATCACCGCCACGGGACGCATCAGTTCTACGGAGCCGAATCTGCAGAATATTCCCATGCGCATGGAGCTGGGACGGCGGATCCGGAAGGTGTTTGTTCCCGGGGAGGGATGTCTTTTTATGGACGCGGATTACTCCCAGATCGAGCTGAGGATCCTAGCCCATATGTCCGACGACAAGCAGTTGATCGAGGCATATCAGATGGAGGAGGATATTCATCGCATCACGGCCTCCAAGGTGTTCCACACCCCCTTTGAGGAGGTGACGGATTTGCAGAGACGCAATGCCAAGGCGGTCAATTTCGGCATTGTCTACGGCATCAGCTCCTTTGGGCTCAGTCAGGATCTGAGCATTTCCAAGAAGGAAGCGGCGGACTATATCGAACAGTATTTTCAGACCTATCCGGGAGTGAAGCGGTTTCTGGATCATATGGTGGCGGAGGCAAAGCAGCAGGGCTATGTGACCACGATGTACGGCCGCAGACGTCCCATTCCGGAGCTGTCATCCAATAACTTCATGCAGCGCTCCTTTGGAGAGCGGGTAGCCATGAACTCTCCGATCCAGGGAACGGCGGCGGATATCATGAAGATCGCTATGATCCGGGTGTGGGAGAGACTGCAAAGCGAGAATTTAAAGTCACGTCTGATCCTGCAGGTGCACGATGAACTTCTGATCGAGACCTATGCGGAGGAAGAAGAGCAGGTGCGAAAGATTCTCACGGAGCAGATGCAGCAGGCGGCAGAGCTGTCCGTGCGGCTGGAGATCGATCTGCACACGGGTACGGACTGGTATGAGGCCAAGTGATAATAAGCCAAAGATAAAGAAGGCGAAAAAGATGAAGGTTATCGGAGTTACGGGCGGGGTTGGCGCAGGGAAATCTGAGGTGCTTGCCCATCTTGCAGGGAAGTATAACTGCCGTGTCATTATGGCGGACCGGCTGGCCCATCAGCTGGAGGAGCCGGGAGGAGCCTGTTATGAACCGCTGGTGGCTCTTCTGGGGAAGGATGTCCTGGATGGGAACGGCAGGATTGATAGACAGAGGATGGCGGCTGCGATCTTTGCAGACGAGATCCTGCTACAAAAAGTGAATGCGATCGTACATCCGGCAGTGAAACAGGCGCTGCTTACGGAGATCGCGCAGGAGCAGGCGGCGGGAGAGCGGGAATGGCTTTTCATTGAGGCGGCGCTCTTGATCGAGGAAGGCTATGCCGGGATTCTGGATGAACTGTGGTATGTTCACGCGGGGGAAGAGATCAGGCGGCAGAGGCTTAGGGAGTCAAGAGGCTATACGGAGGAAAAGATCGATGCCATCCTGCAAAATCAACTATCGGAGAAAGCCTTTTTTGAGCACTGCGATGTGGTGATAGAGAATAACGCAGGGCTGGAAAGGGTATATAAACAAATAGAGAAAGAATTGGGGGAAAACCAGTGGCAGAAGCAATGAAATTTCCGGGGCAGTTAGTGTTTGGTCTGGATATCGGGACAAGAAGCATCGTGGGAACAGTGGGATACCGCACGGGCGGTAAATTTCATGTGGTCACACAGAGCATCAGGGAACATCAGACACGGGCCATGCTGGACGGGCAGATCCACGACATTTATAAGGTGGGCGGTACCATAAAAGAAGTCAAGGCGGAGCTGGAGGAGCGAATCGGAAGGACTCTTAAAGACGTCTGCATAGCGGCGGCAGGACGTGTTCTGCAGACAGTGACCCTGCGGGTAGATCAGGATCTGGAGGGCGAAAGGGAAGTAAGCGGCGAGGATATCTATGCGCTGGATTCTCTGGGCGTGGAGAGAGCCTACGCAGAGTTTTTGGAAAATAACAGTATGGATATGAAGTTCTACTGTGTGGGATATTCCGTTGTGCGCTATTACATGAACGGTTATACGATGGGAAACCTGGAGGGACACAAGGCAAAAACCATCGGTGAAGATCTGATTGCCACCTTCCTGCCGGAAGATGTAGTGGACGGTCTCTACAAGGCGGTGGGTGTTGCCGGTCTGGATGTGGTCAATCTGACATTGGAGCCGATTGCGGCGATTCAGGTGGCGATTCCCGAGATGTATCGTATGTTAAATATTGCACTGGTGGATGTGGGCGCGGGCACTTCCGATATCTCTGTCACAAGGGACGGCAGTATTATCGCCTACGGCATGATTCCCATTGCGGGAGACTCTCTCACAGAAGTGGTGGCGAAACATTGTCTGGTAGATTTTTCCACGGCGGAGCAGATCAAGAGAGAGACCGGCGTGAAGGATGTGATCGAATATAAGGATATCATGGGGCTGACGCAGACCATCACCACCGAGGAGGTGGAGCGTGTGGCGGCGGATGTGATCGACAACATGACCACCCAGGTCGCAGATAAGATCAAGGAGTTAAACGGTAATAAGTCCGTAAGCGCCGTGTTTGTGGTGGGCGGCGGCGGTAAGCTTCCGGGTTACACAGAGGCTCTGGCAAAAAAGCTTGACATTCAGAGCGAGCGTGTGGCGGTCAGAGGCGAGGAAGTCATGAAGGATATCGCCTTTTTGGAGGAGGATGCAAGAAGGGACTCCCTGATGGTGACCCCCATCGGTATCTGTCTGAGCTATTATGAGCAGAGCAACAATTTCATTTTTGTCTACTTCAATGAACAGCGTGTGAAAATATATGACAACAGCAAGGCGGCTGTGGTGGATGCAGCCATGCAGGCGGAGTTCGCAAGCGACGGTCTGTTCCCGAAACGGGGAAAGGAGCTTAACTTCACGGTGAACGGGAAACCCCGTATTGTCAGAGGCGAGCCCGGGGAAGCGGCGCAGATTACCGTAAACGGAAACGAAGCAGATATCTACACTTTGATCCATCCCAACGATCAGATTCGTGTGATCGAATCCACCGCGGGAGATCCGGCGAAGATGACCCTTGGCCAGCTGCCTGAATTTGGTTCCAAGATGTGGGTCGAGGTCAATGACAAAAAGGTGGACTTGCCGAAATTTGCCAGCGTGAACGGAGAATTGCAGTCCGAGTATTATGAGATTCAGGAAAACGATGAGATTGAGATTCTGGGATATTACACGGTGCGCCAGATCTCGGAGTTTATGGATGTGGTCATTGACTGGAATATGAATATCTATGTCAACAACAAGGTCGCTGATATGGAGACAAAAGTCTATGAGAATTTCTCGGTGATCTGGACACTGGAGGAATTGCACCTGTCTGATGTGGAGATGTATGAGCAGGAACAGCCGGCGCAGGAGAAAAAGACGGTGGATGCGGACAGGCCTGCGGGAACAGCGGGATTCTCTATGGTGTCGGCACAGAAAGCTGGAGATGACGCGACACCAGAGAAGAATGTGAGCGAGGAGGCCGGAGCAGTGGAGACGGCGGCTTCCGATGCAGCAGAAACGACGGCTTCCAATGAGGCAGAACAAGCGGCGGCAGAGACGGCGGGAGTGAGTGCAGAGACGACGGCTGAGCAGGAACAGGAACAGCCCGAGGAGAAGAAAAAAGGTGCCAGGATCGTGATGGGACCGGGGGTGCGGCGTGCCGAGGAGGAGGCCAAAGCCAAGGCCAGAGCGAAGGAGGAAGCGGCCGCCAGAGCAAAGGAAGAGGAGGATAGGAGAAAGGCTGAGCTTTTGAGCAAGGGCGTGCCGACTTCTATCATCGTGACCGTCAACGGTGAACAGATCAAGCTTTCCGGGAAAAAGAGTTATGTGTTTGTGGATGTGTTTGAATATATTGATTTTGATTTGTCCAAACCCCAGGGAAGCGGGATCGTAACCCACTTGAACGGCCGGGAGGCAGAGTATATGGAGAGCATACGCAGCGGGGACGTGATCGAGATATACTGGAAACATTGAGAAAGAGAAAGGCGGTTGTGTGATGTGTGCACAACCGCGAAGGTTTACATAACTATGAGACTATGCAGCATTGCCAGCGGCAGCAGCGGGAATTGCGTCTATGTGGGCAGTGATACCACCCATCTTCTGATGGATGTGGGAATCAGCGGCAAACGGACGGAGGCCGGTTTGCGGGAGCTGGGATTGACCATGAGGGACATTGACGGAATCTGTATCACCCACGAGCATTCAGATCACATAAGCGGTCTGGGTGTATTGTCCAGAAAATACGGCATACCTATCTACGCCACGAGCGGGACGGCGGAGGCCATTCTACAAAGCACGACCGTAGGGGAAATCGATGAGTCCCTCTTTCAGATCATCGCCCCGGATGAGCGGTGTGTCATCAAGGATATTGCGCTCTATCCTATACGCACTTCCCATGATGCGGCGGATCCGGTGGCTTACCGGATCGACCATGACGGCCGCAGGGTTGGACTGATCACTGACCTGGGGTGCTACAATGATTATACGGTGGAGTGTCTGCGGAATTTGGACCTGCTGTATCTGGAGGCGAATCACGATGTGCATATGCTGCAGGTGGGACCTTATCCTTATTATCTGAAACAGAGGATCTTGGGAGAGAGGGGGCATCTGTCCAACGAGGCGGCGGGAAAGCTGCTGAGCAGGCTTTTGCATGACGGNATGCAGGCTGTCGTGCTGGGGCATTTGAGCAAGGAGAANAATCTGCCGGAGCTTGCTTACGAGTCCGTNCGNGTGGAGGTGACCATGTCNGATACCAAGTATAACGGCAATGACTTNCCCATGTATGTGGCGAAGCGGGATGAGGTGTCGGAAATGATCGAGNTGCGGTAGGANTGAAACAATNTCATATGTAGATTGATTTGTAAGGGTCGCTTTNGCGATCCTTTTTTTATATTAAAATNACATTAAAATATTCCACCATTTTGAAAAATAGGTATCTGTAAACCCGTTTTCGGAGATGATAGGATAAAACCATCAAAACACAACAGAAACGGGAGGAAAAGAAATGAAGAAAAAAATGATAGCATCGTTGCTTACNGCAGCAATGACCGCAACCCTGCTTGTAGGNTGTGGTGGATCAGACAACAGCGCACCGGCTTCAAGCGGTACGCAGAATGCNGAGGANCAGNCAGNGGAAGCAGACAGTGCTGCGCAGANNGAAAGCGNTTCGGGTGATNCNTCCGGCGGNGNNGTGACCATCAANNTGTTTTCNAATCTGCCTGACCGCAAGAACGGACAGGGTCTGGTGGAGCAGATGATCATCGATGAGTACATGGCGGCAAACACCAATGTAAAGATTGAAGTGGAGGCNCTTGACGAGGAAGCTTACAAGACAAAATTCAAGGCTTATGCGATGGACGGTATGCCGGATGTTGTNAGCATATGGGGNCAGCCCTCNTTCCTGGATGANGTGNTGGATGCAGGCGTNCTTGCAGAGTTAAATGAAGACGATTATGTAGACTATGGNTTTATNGCAGGATCTCTGGAAGGTTTCAAGAAAGACGGCAAATTNTANGGCCTTCCGAGAAACACGGATATCCAGATCGTATATTACAACCAGAAGATGTTTGACGATAACGGCTGGAAGGTTCCTGCTACATACGACGAGCTGCTCACACTCTGCGGNGATATCCAGGCNGCAGGCATCACTCCCATGGCTATGGATGGCGGAGACGGNTGGCCGATGGCATGTTANCTCACNGATATTCTGGTNAAGNTTGCAGGANTNGACTATGCGGACATCGTTCGCAANGCGGTAGCNACAGGCGATTTCACAGCNCCGGAAATCCAGCNGGCNACACAGATTCTGGTAGATTCCGCAGATGCAGGCTTNTTCCAGACNGGTTATGACTCACAGGATTANGGNACGGCAATGAANCTGTTTACCAACGGTCAGGCGGCAATGTTCTGCATGGGAAGCTGGGAGTGCTCCATGGCNTTGAACGAGGACATTCAGGAAGACATCAGAAACAACATTCGTGCATTTACCCTGCCTGTTGTTGACGGCGGTAAAGGCGGCGCAAATGATATCGCAGCATGGAACGGCGGCGGATATGCAGTATCTGCAAGCTCNTCNGTGAAGGANGAAGCNATCAAGTTCTTAAACTATATGTATCAGCCGGATAAGCTTTCCAAGTATGGTTGGGAGAACGGTGTCGGCATGTCCGCACAGGATCAGACAGCGTATCTGACCGGAGATGAGACTGACTTACAGAAACAGGTTATGGATATTCTGAAAAATGCAACAAGCGTTTCCGGAACACCTATCAACGACTGCGGTCCTTCCGCCTTTAAGACAGCGATCGAGAGCGAGATTCAGGGCGTATCTAACGGCTCTACCTCTGTGGAGGACTTCCTCGCGGCAATCGGGGCGGCATGTGAATAATGACAGAATGAACTGAGTGATTCAAGAGAGGATGTTCCAAAAGAAATTTACTTTTGCGGCATCCTCTCTTCATTTTAAAAGGAGAGTCTTATGAAAAAGCTGTATAGCAATAAACTGATTATTTTTAGTCTGGTTCTGCCGGGGTTATTGGTTTTTCTGTTTGCGGTGCTGGCGCCGATCTGTCTGAGCGTTTATTACGGTTTCACGGACTACACCGGCATGGGAGAGGCACATCTTGTCGGGTGGGACAATTATGTGAAATTATTCCATGACAGCGCTTTTGGACGTTCGTTGTTAAATTCCCTGTTTTTGGCGATNGGNTTTATCTGNATTCAGCATCCGATCGCGATNNTGGTCGCTGCAGTGCTTGATAAGCTGCAGGGGAAAGCAGANGGGATNTTCAGATGTATNTATTTCATACCTAACGTAATTTCCGTAGCGGTGATCGCTTATCTCTGGAAATTCATATATAACCCCGATTTTGGTCTTTTGAACAATGTNNTAAAGGGNCTNGGGTTTGAGGGGAAGATCAACTGGCTGTCNCAGCAGAATGCCATCTGGTCGGTATTGATCGTTCTGATCTGGCANGGGTTTGGCTGGGGTATGCTGATNTANTATACCGGTATNAAAAATATNGATCCTGTACTGTANGAGGCTGCTTCCATTGACGGNGCAAACTGGTGGACGACATTTTTCAGGATCACACTGCCTCTTATGAAGCCGGTCATCCAGATNAATGTGACCATGGCTGTTATNTCCGCTTTAAAGCAGATGGAGACGGTATATCTGCTGACGCAGGGCGGCCCGAACAACAGCACGCAGTTTGCGGCAAACTATCTGTATCAGCAGGCGTTTAAAGCCTTTAAATACGGNTACGGCAATGCGATCGGCGTGATCTTTATCATAATCTGTATTCTGGCAACAGTGGTACTTAACNGCATATTCAGAGATAAGCAGGAAGCATAGGAGGGGAGCGGCATGAAAGAAAAAGATAATAAAATCGGTAAGATAGTTTTATGGATTGTGCTGGTCATGGTTGCAGTTATTCAGCTGTTCCCGCTGATCTGGCTGGTGGATTTTTCCCTTGGCAGCAGNAATGANATGTTNACCAACGGTTTGNTNATCATTCCCGANAAAATACGNTGGGANAATTATGTGAAGGCGTTTGTGGACGGCAANTTNCTGCATTACCTGAAAAACAGCGTACTGATCAATGTACTCGCNGTAGTTCTTGTGGTTATCATATCCATTATGGCGGCCTTTGCCTGNCAGCGNATGAAATGGAAACTCAGCGGNCTGGTGAGNACNNTGCTNGTNATGGGNATGATGATTCCCATNCATGCGACNCTGCTTCCGAATTACAAGATATACAGTATGCTNCANNTGACAGATACNCTCTGGGCGCTTTTGATTCCCTATGTGGCGTTTTCCCTGCCNCAGGGNATGTTCCTGATGACCGGCTTCATTCAGGCTGCACCGAANGAGCTTGAGGAGGCTGCGGTCATGGATGGCTGCGGCATATACAGAATCGTGTTTCAGATCATCACGCCGATNNTAAAGCCCTCCATNGCCACGGTGGCAATTATGACTTTCCTGAACAACTGGAANGAGTTTATGATGGCGAGTACNTATCTGAGCACACCCAAATGGAAAACANTNCCCTTTTCCGTANTGGAATTTACNGGAGAGTATTCCTCCAACTACGCNGTGCAGTTTGCNGTNATGGCATTGACGGCCGCACCGGCAGTTATTGTGTATGTGATNNTAAATAAGCATATTACNAAGGGTGTTGCAATGGGGGCNGTAAAAGGATAAAATAAATCGAATTTCATTTCGGGCAAGCGGGAGGATGCTATGAGACGGATCAGAAATTGGATTGCGAAGNTGAGTATTCGGCGAAANCTGGTTTTTTACAGCTATGTGATNATTACGCCCATTTTGCTCCTGATCAGCATTCTNCTNCTTGCGNATAANTANCGGTCAGCGGTGAAAAATGAAGAAAACCGCTGCATTCAAAATGTGCAGAACATATCGGACAGTATCAGCGTGGTGCAGAATAACATCATGGAGATGGGAACCTATATCAGCATCAATGAAGAGATCAAGCAGATACTGACAGCGGATGATCCGAAAGAGCTGAACAGGGACGCCAGACTCTGGCTGAAGCGCGCGCCCATGCAGATCATACAGGACATGGTGGCGATCGACGGACACATCAAGAGCGTTGCCGTATATCCGGAAAATGGCATCAATCCCTACTTAAATTGTATCGACCGCTCCTCCTCCTATCTGGGGGACATCGAGCAGGTAAGGAAGCAGGAGATTTATGCGCTTGCAGTTCAGGAAAAAGGAAAGTTTCTCTGGCAGAGAGTGGGACGCTGGCAGAATGATACCTATCAGGTGAATCAAAACGAAAAAATAGTGATGTATCGTGAGATTTACGATATGGCGCGGAAGAATAAGCTGGGCTATCTGGTGATCGGTTCTTCAGCGGATATTTTCGATGAGATCTGCCAAAATTCTCTGCGCGGCAGACAGGAGTCCGTGGTGGTGATGAGCGAATACGGTGCGGAGCTTGTGCGCTGTGGAGATATAGAGGATGAGCTGCTGTCAGGGATGATTGCGGAGGAGAGTTTTGAGCAGTTGGGCGAAGGGGCAGTGCAAAAGGGTGTCCGGGGAAACTATCACATATATCGGTGTCAGGACAGGGAGACGGGAACAGTTGTCTATGAAGTAGTACAGCGGGTGGGCTGGAAGGATATGAGCGACACGATCATTTTCGCACCGCTGGCGCTGCTGGTCGGATTTCTGTTTGGTCTGTATCCTGTTCTGCGTGTGGTCTCTGATATTGTTTCCAAACCGCTATATACGCTGCGGGTTGCAATGGAAAACTTTATGCAGGGAGACTTCAGCCAGAAGGTAGAGGTGATGACGCAGGATGAGGTGGGAGAGGCTTCAGCCTGTTTTAACAGAATGGTGGACGATATCAGGGAGCTGATTGATAAAAACTATGTTCTGGCGATCAGAGAGAGGGAGAGTGAGCTGGATACGCTTCAGGCGCAGATCAACCCGCATTTTCTCTACAATACACTGGATTCTCTGTACTGGAAAGCGACAGAATCGGGCAATGACGAGATCGCAGAGGATATTTTATCGCTGTCACAGTTGTTTCGCCTTGTCCTAAACAGAGGGGATGGCATTGTAACGGTGCGTACCGAGGCGGAGCTGTTGGAAAGATATCTGCATATTCAAAAAATGCGGTTCGGAAAGCGGCTTACTTACGAGATTTCCCTCGGGCAGGACATTTTGGAGGAGGAGATTCCCAAGCTGATCTTGCAGCCCTTTGTGGAAAATGCTATTGTGCACGGCTTCGAGAGCGCAGAGGGCAGCTATACTCTGTCTGTGACCGGAAGTAAAGAAGAGAAGAATATGGTTTTCCGGATCAAGGATACCGGTGTCGGCATGAGCGATGAGCAGTTGGTGGCTATCTGGGAAAAGGCAGATACCCGTAAGTATGCGAGCCAGCGAATCGGAAGGTATGCGATCAAAAATGTGAGGGAACGACTGGAACTTATTTACCATGAAAACTATAAGCTGCAGATCGAGAGCAGAGTGGGTCATGGCACGACAGTGGTTGTCGTTGTTCCCTGCGGACTAAAGGAGATCAGGCAGAATGAGCATTAAATTACTGATTGCGGATGATGAGGATACGATCCGCAACGGCATTGCGAAATACATACAACTGCATACAGACCGTTTTGATAAAATATATCTTGCTGCCAATGGAAGAGAGGCTCTGGATATTATATTCAGGGATAAACCGGACATTATGTTTCTGGATGTGCAGATGCCGCTGATGACCGGAATCGAAGTCATGCAGGAGGCCAGACGTGCGGACGCACTGCCATATACGATGATATTGAGCGCGTACGATGAATTTAAATACTGTCAGCAGGCGCTGCGCCTGGGTGCAAGGGAATATCTCTTGAAGCCGGTAAGGTCTTCCGATATTCTGCAGATGGCAAATCATGCAGCGGATGAACTGTTTGGGGCGGCGGAACCAACCCAGACAGAATTGATGGAAGAGAAAAATCATCTGGTGGAGCTCGCAAGAGAATATGTGGAAGAACATTATTATGAAAATCTGATGCTGGCGGATGTGGCGCAGAAAGTCGGCATTTCGTCCGGCTATCTCTCCACACTTTTTCAGCGACAGCTTTCAAAGGGTTTCGTTGATTATCTGAACGAGGTCCGTATAGAACATGCCTGTACCTATTTATTGCAAAATTATCTGAAAACCTATGAGATCGCCTATAAGGTGGGATTTCGGGATGAGAAATATTTTTCCAAGGTTTTTAAGAAGATAAAGGGGCAGTCACCTTCGGAATACAGAAAACAAAGTCAATAAAAAAATGGGAAGGACGGAAGACTGTATGGAAATGAAAAAGATAAGATATGTCAGTACATGGTATGAGGAAAATAAAAGATGCCGTCGGGAACAGGAAACGGAGCTTGTATCGGACGGCGGTGAAGAAAACAGACTGCTCAATTTGTATCCTTCTGTGACGTATCAGACATTTGAGGGATTTGGCGGAGCGCTTACGGAGTCGGCAGGGTACGTTTACGGGCAGATGAAGGAGGAACAGAAGAAGGAGCTTCTGCAAGAGTATTTTGATGCGGAGCGTATGGGGTATCGGATGGTACGTATCCCCATTGACAGCTGCGATTTTTCTCTGGGACATTACGAGGCCGTGGAGAGTGCGCGGGATAGCGGTTTTAACGGTTTTCAGTTAGAGCGGGTGGAGAAGAATATTTTGCCTTTGTTGGACGATGCACAGAAGGTGTATGGAGACAGATTGGAGATCATGCTTACGCCCTGGAGCCCGCCGGCCTATATGAAAAGCAACCGGGACAGAAATAATGGCGGGGAGTTAAAACCGGAGTGGAAGAAGACATGGGCAGACTATATATGCCGTTATATCAGGGAGTACCGAAACCGTGGTTATCTTGTCAGACGCATCAGTCTGCAGAATGAGCCGAAGGCAGTTCAGACATGGGATTCCTGTGTGTATACGGCCGAGCAGGAGAAAGAGTTTCTGCGGGATTATCTGTGGCCGGCATTGCAGGGGAATAAGCTTAGCGATATAGAGGTGTTTATCTGGGATCATAATAAGGAACGGGCTTACGAGCGGGCCTGTGAGATCATAGATGAGACTACGAACCATATGGTAACAGGTATTGCTTTTCACTGGTACAGTGGTGATCATTTTGATGCGCTTTCCCTGATACGTGATAAGTTCCCGGACAAGAAGCTGATCCTCTCTGAGGCATGTATTGAGTATTGTAAGTTTGCGGCGGATGATTTTCTGAAAAATGCGCAAAAGTATGCACATGATATGATCGGCAATATGAACCACGGCATGAACGCGTTTTATGACTGGAATATTGTGCTGGATGAAAAGGGCGGGCCGAACCATGTGGGGAATTTCTGTGATGCACCATTTCTGTTTGATATAAACAAAAAAGAGGTGCTGCGGAGAAATACGGCAGATTACTTATGGCATTTTACCCATTTTATCAAACCGGGAGCGGTGCGGATCGGGAGCACCGTTTATACGGATGAGCTGGAGGCTGTGGCATTTTTGAATCCGGATGAGCAGATTGTCGCGGTGCTTTTAAACAGAACCGATCATGAGATCGGGGTTAATGTTCGTCTGGGTGAGCAGATGGCGCAGGTCGAAATAGGGCCGGATACGATCGAGACAGTAGTGGTTGTGTAAATCTAAAGGTGTCTCGAGAATGTAAAAAAATTGCACCATTTTGAAAAATCATCACCTGTTAATCCCTGACCAGAATGTTACAATAAATTCCAACAGGAAGGATAAGGGGGTAATGTGGTGAAAAAAGTCGACCATAAAGGATTCTCATTGATAGAGCTGATCATTGCCGTTGCAATTATGGCAATCTTGATTGCAGTATTGGCACCCCTATATTTAAAATATGTGGAGAAATCAAGAAATGCCACCGATCTGCAAAACGCCAGGGCTGTTGTATCGGCAATAGAGATATATGCGACCGATCCCAACAGTGGTTTCCCGCCGCCGGATTATTGGCAGGCAGTGACTGCATTTGCAGTGGATGACACGGCGAACCGTCCTGATAATTTTCATGGGGGATCTTACGGGGGAGCCATGAACGGAGATACAAGGGTGGATGATTATGCTTGGTATGCAATGCAGGAGGCCGGATTGATCCCAGCTTCGGGACGTCCTGTGGGTATCAGGGCACAGAGTAAATATAGCTGGAAAACCTGGACTGTCGAATATAAATCTGACGGAAAGGGCGGCATCATGTTCAGATTCGGCGAGGAAGCCGGAGAGCCGGTAGCAGGAGATAAGTTTAGGGAAGCAATGGAAGGAAAGTAGAATAGTATAGAATGAACGAGGTATGAGAAGCACCTCCGGTCTGTAACGGATCGGGGGTGTTACTTCTTTTGCAAAAAAAGAAATTGAATATACCTGTCGATTATTTTATAATAGGAACATAATGCTTAAGCAATGTAAGATTATTTTTATCAGAAATTCGGCGCTCACACCGACTATAATTTTCGTAAAAAACGGAGGATAAGATGGAAAATGTATTTGTAATGGATCATCCGCTGATTCAGCATAAGATTTCACAGATCAGAGATACGAACACGGGAACCAACGAATTCAGAAAGTGCATCGAAGAAATTGCCATGTTGATGGGATATGAGGCGTTAAGGGATCTCCCGTTGGAGAATGTTGAGGTGCAGACCCCGATTGAGACCTGCATGACGCCAACAATTGCGGGTAAAAAGCTGGCAGTTGTGCCGATACTGCGTGCAGGACTTGGCATGGTAAACGGGATTCTTGCACTGGTGCCCAGCGCCAAGGTAGGGCACATCGGACTGTATAGAGATCCCGATACGCACGAGCCTCACGAGTATTATTGCAAGCTTCCTGAGCCGATTGAGCAGAGAACGATTATTGTTCTGGATCCCATGCTCGCCACGGGCGGTTCCGGTTCTCAGGCGGTCAATTTCATTAAGAAGCATGGAGGCAGAAACATTAAATTTATGTGTATCATTGCCGCACCGGAAGGACTGGAACGGATGCGGAAAGATCATCCAGATGTACAGATTTATGTGGGACATATTGACCGCTGCCTGAATGAGAACGCGTACATCTGTCCTGGCGTGGGCGATGCCGGGGACAGAATATTCGGGACAAAATAGCAGCCGCAGGGGGAAAGAGGAAAATATGAAAAAGACAATTATTACGGTAGTGGGAAAAGACACGGTGGGGATCATCGCCAGAGTGTGCACTTATCTGGCGGACAACCAGATCAATATTCTGGATATTTCTCAGACCATCGTGCAGGGCTTTTTTAACATGATGATGATCGTGGATATGAATCAGACGGCGAAGGATTTCGGGCAGGTGGTAGATGAACTCGCGAAGCTGGGCGAGGAGATCGGCGTGGTCATCAAATGCCAGAAGGAAGAAATTTTCGATCAGATGCATCGGATTTAGGGGAGAAATCAAGATGATAAATTTATTTGAGGTGGCTGAGACCAATGAGATGATCGCCAAGGAGAATCTGGACGTGCGGACTATCACTCTGGGGATCAGTCTCTTAGACTGTATTGACAGCGATCTTGCGAAGGTGAATGAGCGGGTCTATCAGAAGATCACCACCACGGCGAAGGATCTGGTAAAGACAGGGGAAGCCATTGAAAAGGAATTTGGCATACCCATCGTAAATAAAAGGATTTCCGTTACGCCGATGGCTCTGGTGGGCGGGGCGGCCTGTAAGAGTGCATCGGACTTTGTGACGCTGGCGAAGACTATGGACCGGGCGGCAGACGCTGTGGGGGTCAATCTGATCGGCGGATATTCGGCTCTCGTCTCCAAAGGTATGACGAAGGCGGACGAGCTGCTGATCCGTTCGATTCCGGAAGCGCTGCACGCCACGCAGAGAGTTTGCAGTTCCGTGAATCTGGCGTCCACCAAGACGGGGATCAATATGGACGCCGTGCGCCTGATGGGTGATATCATCAAGGAGACGGCTCTGATCAGCAAAGACCAGGACAGCGCGGATTGTATGAAGCTTGTGGTGTTCTGTAACGCACCGGACGACAATCCCTTTATGGCGGGCGCCTTTCACGGCGTGACGGAGGCGGAGGCTGTGATTAATGTGGGAGTCAGCGGGCCGGGCGTGGTCAAGACCGCCTTACAGAAAGTGCGTGGCGAGAACTTTGAGGTGCTCTGCGAGACGATCAAGAAGACTGCCTTCAAGGTGACCAGAGTGGGCCAGCTGGTGGCGCAGGAGGCATCCCGCATGCTGGGGATTCCTTTTGGTATCGTGGATCTGTCTCTGGCGCCCACACCGGCTATCGGCGACAGTGTGGCGGATATCTTATGTGAAATAGGATTGGAGTATGCGGGCGCACCGGGCACTACGGCGGCGCTGGCACTGTTGAACGATCAGGTGAAAAAGGGCGGCGTGATGGCCTCCTCCTATGTAGGCGGCTTGAGCGGTGCATTTATCCCGGTCAGCGAGGATCAGGGGATGATCGACGCTGTGACGGCAGGAGCGCTCACTCTGGAGAAGCTGGAGGCCATGACCTGTGTCTGCTCGGTGGGACTCGATATGATCGCCATTCCGGGAGATACGACCAACACAGCGATCGCGGGGATCATCGCGGATGAGATGGCAATCGGTATGGTGAACCAGAAGACAACGGCGGTGCGTTTGATCCCGGCCATCGGCAAGGGCGTTGGAGAGAAAGTGGAGTTCGGCGGGCTGTTCGGTTATGCTCCGGTGATGCCGGTGAACGGTTTTTCCTGCGAGGCTTTTGTGAATCGGGGAGGCAGGATTCCTGCGCCGATCCACAGCTTTAAGAATTAGCGGCGGTTGACAGGTTCTGTCCTGTCGGACTATAATAAAGATGTTTTGAAGAAATCATATCTATCAATACATAATGAGGGAGGTCTTTTCATGAAGAAATTATCTGTAAAGAGCGTCGTTGCGATCGGTATCGGCGCAGCACTGTTTTTTGTTCTGGGCAAGGTGGCGATCCCGTCTCCTGTGCCGAATACGAACATCAGCTTACAGTATGCGGTGCAGGCAGTGTTTGCCACACTTTTTGGCCCCATCGCAGGCATTGTGATCGGATTTATCGGCCACACGTTGATTGACGCCACAAGCTACGGCCCCTGGTGGAGCTGGATCATCGCTTCTGCGTTTGTAGGTCTGGTGATCGGGCTTGTGACCATGAAGATGAACGTGGAGGAGGGCATCGACAGTAAGAAACTCATCCGCTTCAATGTGGCGCAGGTCATTGCACATATTTTAGCGTGGGGACTGGTGGCGCCTGTTCTGGATATCCTGATCTACGCGGAGCCCATCGAGAAGCTGTTTGCGCAGGGCCTTATGGCTGCGGTGGCAAATATCATCACCACCGGCATTGTGGGAACTCTGCTGCTGCTCGGCTATGCGAAGACCGTAGTGAAGAAGGGGTCTCTGGAGAAAGAGGATTAAGAAGAAAAATGGACAGATTCGGGAGAACTTCTTCCGAATCTGTTTCTATGTACAGTGAGGAGAAAGCATATGGCGGAGCCCATCATTTCTTTTAAAGATTATGGATTTCAGTATATGGCGCAGGCGAGTCCTACCCTGCATCACATCAACCTGGATATCTATCCGGGAGAGAAGGTGCTGATTGCGGGCGCTTCCGGCAGCGGTAAAAGCACCATCGGAAGCTGTGTCAACGGTCTGATTCCCTATGCCTATCCCGGGGAGAGTACGGGAGAACTTCTGGTGGGAGGAAAAGACCCGGCGAAAGAGAGCATCTTTACGATGAGTCAGATTGTGGGGACGGTCTTACAGGATACGGACGGACAGTTTATCGGCCTGACGGTGGGGGAGGACATAGCTTTTGCTCTGGAGAATGACTGTGTGCCGCAGGATGAGATGAAGAGAATCGTGGAGCGGACAGCCAGACTGGTGGACATTGACCACCACCTGGAATATGCGCCCCATGAGCTTTCCGGAGGACAGAAGCAGCGAGTCAGTCTGGCAGGGGTCATGGTGGAGCAGGTGGAGGTGCTTCTCTTTGATGAGCCTTTGGCGAATCTGGATCCGGCGGCGGGCAGAGCAACCATCGAGCTGATCGATGAGGTGCAGATAAACACCGGCGCGGCAGTGCTCATCATAGAACACCGGCTGGAGGATGTGCTGTGGAAAAACGTGGACCGGATCGTGCTCATGGATGAGGGCAGGATTGTGGCGGATATGTACACGAAGGATTTTCTGACCGGAGACATGCTTTTAAAACACGGGATCAGAGAACCGTTGTATCTGACTGCACTCCGCTATGCGGGAGTACCCATTACGAAAGAGCTGGAGCCCCAGCATGTGAACAGCCTGCAGCTTTCTGAGAAAGAGAAGGAGCAGGTGCGCACCTGGTATCAGACTAGTACGATCCAGGTAGGTGCAGCACATGGGGCGCAGGAACTGCTTCGGGTGGAAAATTTAAGCTTCGGCTATACCGACCAGGTGATGAATCTGCAGAATGTGAGCTTTTCTATAAATGAGGGAGAGATGGTCAGTATCGTGGGACGAAACGGTGCGGGAAAGAGCACTCTTGCCAAGTTGATCTGCGGCTTTGAGAAACCCACTGCCGGAAAGATTTATCTGGAAGGGAAAGACCTTTCCGGAGATACTATTAAGGAGCGGGCGCAGCGGATCGGTTATGTGATGCAGAATCCCAATCAGATGATCTCCAAGCCCATGATCTGGGACGAGGTGGAGATGGCGCTTATGGCGGGAAATATGAGCCCCGAGGAGCGTAAGGAGCGTGTAGAAGAAACTTTGAAGATCTGTGGGCTTTATCCTTTCCGGAAATGGCCTGTATCGGCTCTTTCTTATGGACAGAAGAAGCGGGTGACGATTGCGGGCATTCTGGTACAGCGGCCCCGGATGATCATTCTGGATGAGCCTACTGCGGGGCAGGATTATCACCACTATACGGAGATCATGGAGTTTTTAAAGGAACTGAACGGACAGGGCTTTACCATTGTCATGATCACCCATGATATGCATCTGATGCTAGAGTATACGCCCAGAGCGATCGTGTTCTGTGAGGGAGAGCTTCTGGCGGATACTACGGCGGCTCATGTACTCAATGATCCGGCGCTGGTAGAGCGTGCAAATCTGAAGGAGACCAGCCTTTATACGCTCAGTATGGCGTGCGGGATAGAGGAGCCGCGGGAATTTACGAAACGGTTTATCGCCTATGAGGAGGCGCACAGGAGAGGGTAGGAGGAGAAGATGGCGAAAGTAGCTATATTAAATTATATCAAGAGGCCAAGCCCGATACATGAGCTGACGGGAACCACGAAGCTGATCTTTTTCATTGCCTGGAGCGTGGCATCCATGGTGACCTTTGATACCCGGATCCTGATCTGTATGCTGTTGATCGGGGCGGTGATCTTCCGGATCAGTCAGATTAAGATCAGGGATATCAGCGTAGTGCTGGGATTAGCGGCGGTGTTTCTTCTGCTCAACAATCTTTTTATCTATCTGTTCACGCCGGAGTATGGGGTGGAGCTTTATGAAAGCAGGAATGTGCTGTTTACGATTGTGGGAAGGTATACGGTCACTGCCCAGCAGCTGTTTTATCATCTGAATATTACACTGAAGGTGATCTGTGTGGTGCCTATCGCCCTGCTTTTTATCGCCTGTACGGATCCCAGCGAGTTTGCCGCGTCTTTAGCCAGGATCGGCGTAAGCTATCGGGCGGGATATGCGGTGAGTCTGGCACTCCGTTATATACCGGATGTGCAGAGAGAATACCGGAATATCAGCCAGGCGCAGCAGGCCAGAGGGATAGATCTGTCGGGAAAGGATAAACTTTTTACGAGACTGAAAAATTCGGTGGCGATCCTGCTTCCGCTCATATTATCGAGCCTGAATCGGATCGAGACAGTCAGCAACGCTATGGAACTGCGCGGCTTCGGCAAGGAAGAGAAGCGCACCTGGTATACCCGGCGCAGGCTGGAACGGAACGACTGGCTTGCCATCGGCTTCGCGGTGATAATCTTAGCGGTAGATATGACTGTGACATTCTGGGACGGGAGCCGGTATTATAATCCGTTCATATAATTGTCGCATAGTAAAAACAAGCGACATATGGAGGAAAAAATGAAACTTCTGGTGATCGGCGGCAGCTATTTTTACGGCAGAGTATTTGTAATGGAGGCGGTGAAGGAGCATCAGGTCACCGTGTGGAATCGGGGCACTTACTCTATGGAGGAATTCGGCGTCAGACAGATCAAGGGCGACCGGCATGAAAAGACGGCGGTATGCGATGAGGATTTTGACGCAGTTATCGATTTCTGCGCTTATGCACCCGGAGATGTGAGGAAGACTCTGGAGAATATGACGGGACAGATCGGGCAGTATGTTCTGATCAGTACCGTGGATGTATATGAGAGAGTGCCCGGCGTTTTGAAAAGAGAGGAGACTCCTCTGGAGAAGAGAACTCTTGCGGGGGAGGCGGGCACCTATATCGCAGGCAAGGTGGCGCTGGAAGAGGAGATTCGGAAGACCTGTGAAGAACGAGGGATTCCCTGTACAGTGCTTCGCCCGGCGATCCTTTATGGACCATACAACTATGCGCCGAGAGAATCGATTTATATCCGGATGCTTCTGGCAAACCATGCGCTGCCTCGATTTACAGACGCGGACGGGCAGTTTCAGTTTGTGTATGTGAAAGATGCGGCGCAGGCCATATTGCAGTGCCTGGGAAATACGAAAGCATTCGGGCAGGCCTACAATTTATGTCAGGATCAGATCCTCACCTACGACGATTTCTTTACCATGTTGAAAACGGTGGCGCAGCCGGAGGATCTGGCGAATCTTGCGGAGGTGCCGCTGACGGTGGAGCAGGCAGCAGCGCAGGGCGTACCGGTTCCTTTTCCGGCAACGGCGGCAGAAACGCATCTATGCGACAATGACAAGGGGAAGCGGGAACTGGGATTACTCTATACGGACTTTGAGGAAGGAATGAGAAGGACCTACAGAGCCTTTCGGAATGTATTTGTAGAGTAGTGGAAAAACTGCTTGCTTTTTTGGATAAGAGGTAGTACGATAACAGTAACAACGGAAAACGTTTTCTTTGCAGACGGAGGCGGCTGTCTCGAAAGGAAGGTAAGTATGGATTTTAATGCGGTGTATCACAGAGCCAATGACAATTATTGCTATCCCTTAGACGGGGAGCAGCTTGTCATCAACATTAAGACGGGGTATGACGTAAAGTATGTGAACATAATCCACGGAGATCCCTTTAAATCGGGTATCCTGGGCGGTGGGGAGAGCTGGGATGGTGAGGCGCTCAATATCCCTTTTAAGAAGCGGCTGAAAAATCAACTCTGGTGGACCACAACCATCAAACCGCCCTTCAAGCGGCTGAAATATTATTTTGAATTGCAGACGGAAAATGAGAGATGGTTTTATTTTGAGGACGGTTTTGTGTCCGAGGCGCAGATGGCGCTGGAAGGCAGGAGCAGGCAGTGCTTTATCTTCCCGTGGATGAATCCGGCGGATATACCGTTGACGCCCGAATGGGTGAATGACACCATCTGGTATCAGATCTTCCCGGAGCGGTTTTGTAACGGGGATCCTTCCATTAATCCGGAGGGAACGCTGCCGTGGCGGGTGAAGGGATCTGTGAGCAATGCGGAGTTTTTCGGGGGCGACCTGCAGGGAATCATCAATAAGCTGGATTATCTAAAGGATCTGGGTGTTTCGGGGCTGTATCTGACACCGATCAACGAAGCACCTTCCTCCCACAAATATGACACCACCGATTATACTAGGATCGATCCCCATTTTGGCACCGAGGAAACGATGAAAACGCTGGTAAAGGAAGCCCATGAGAGAGGGATCCGTGTGATGCTGGATGGGGTGTTTAATCATTCCGGCAAGGAGTTTAAACCCTGGCTTGATGTGAAAGAAAAGGGACCCCAGTCTCCTTATTGGGACTGGTTTATGGTGAACGAGTGGCCTTTTGCGGAGGACGGAGGAAACGCCTGGGACGGACAGTATTATACCTTTGCCTTTTTCGACAATATGCCGAAGCTGAATACAAACAATCCGAAGGTGCGGGATTATCTGATCGGCGTCTGCGAGAACTGGGTGAAAAGCTATGATGTGGACGGGATCAGGCTTGATGTGGCGAATGAGGTGTCCCATGCTTTCTGTAAAGAACTGCGCAGCCGTTTGAAGGCGATCAAGCCCTCTTTGTATATTCTGGGAGAGATCTGGCATGATGCGATGCCCTGGCTGCGGGGAGATGAGTTTGACTCTGTCATGAATTATCCCCTGGGAGAAAGCATTAAAGATTTCTGGATCGATAAAAGTTTAACAAATGAAGATTTTGAGTTTACGATAAACCGTTGTTACACGCGCTATATGCAGCAGACCAATGATGTGCTTTTCAATCTGTTGGATTCCCACGACACGAAACGGCTGCGCAGTGACGTGAAGAATCTGGATGAGTATTTCCAGCAGCTCGCGGTGCTGTTTACCATGCCGGGATCGCCCTGTATCTATTACGGGACAGAGATCGCGATGGAGGGCGGACATGACCCGGACTGCCGCCGCTGTATGCCCTGGGAAGAGATTGAGGCAGGGCTTTATGACGAGCGGACGGATATCATTCGTAAGCTCTTGCATCTGCGGATGGAGGAGCCGCTCCTCAGGAACCGGAATTTCCACTTTCCCAATAAGATCAACCGTCCCAGAGTCATCGAGTTTAACAAGATGGGATGGGTGGACAATTATGTGGAGGTTATCATCAACTGTGAGGAGGAGGACATCGAGATCCCCAGAGAAGGGGAAATACTGTTCTCCAGACATTATATTGACAACACCCTGCTGCGGAATGGTATACTGATCAGAAGGCATAAAAACTGAAGATATAAAAGCTGAGAGGAAACGGAGAGAAGAAGGATGAATCATTTTAGGCTGCCCAGTTGTCTGATCATTGAGGAGGGCGCCTGTGAGCGCTTAAATGAGATTTTGGTGGATTGTATTCCGGGGATCGAGGAGAAGAAGGTGGTGATCACCACAGAGGAATCCCTCATCCCGATCATGAAGTCCTATCTGGAGGAGATGCAGCGGGATCTGCCGGAGAGCGAGCTCTATCTGATCGATGAGAGCATCTTTCAGGAGGCTATGGAGCTGGCGAAATACATCTGCATGAAGGATGTGGAGGTCATCATCGGCGTGGGCGGCGGCAAGGTGCTGGATGTGGCCAAATACGCGGGCTTTGTGGGGAAGATTCCCTATATCTGTGTTCCCACGACTCTGAGTAATGACAGTCTGGCTTCGCCTGTGGCGGTGCTGGGCACGGAGGGGGATGCGAGAAAGACCTTAAAGTGCGCTATCCCGGCGGGAATCGTGGTGGATGTGAATGTGATCATGGGAGCGCCGGCTTCCCATCTGCAGTCCGGTATCGGTGACACGATCAGCAAATATACGGCACTCTATGACTGGAAGCTTGACGCGGCGCACAGAGGGAATAAAGTGGATGATTTTTCCTATCTGCTCTCTGACATGGCGTTGACCTCTCTCTGTTACAATGAGGAGAAATCTTTAAAGAGCAAGGAATTTATCAAGATACTGACGCAGTCTCTGGTGCTTGGCGGGCTTGCCATGGAGATTGCCGGGAATTCCAGACCGAGCAGCGGATCGGAACATCTCTTCTGCCATTCTCTGGAAGAGAATCATAAGGAGATACAGATCACCCACGGCATGGCGGTGGCGCTGGGAAGTCTGGTTAGCTGCCGGCTGCAGGGGCGTGACACGGCTCCTTTGGAGAGGATATTGGAAGCTTATGAGATGGACATGGACCCGATGAACTGGGGGATTACAAAGGAGATCTTTATAGATGCCTGGCTGAGGGCGGCGGACACCAGAAAGGACCGGTACACGGTGCTCAATGAGGTAAGGCTGACGGAAGAGCTTCTGGGCGGGATTTATGAGGAACTGCGGGTGAAAAAGTAAAAACTTCTGTACAAAACCCATAAAATGCAATAAAATCGTAGAGAAAGGAGTCGAACACATGAAGACTTATAAGTTGGACTTAAACTCTATTGACAGAGTAAAGGGATTTGTGAAGACGATTGAAAAGTTTGAGGGGTACTTTGACGTGGCCACCGGTAGATATGTGGTTGATGCGAAGTCTATCATGGGAATTTTTTCCATGGATCTGTCTAAAAATGTGGAATTTCGGATTTTAGAGACGAATGCGCAGATCGCGGAGGTAGAGGCAGCGATCGCACCCTATATTGTAGAATAGGCGGACCGTAAAGGTCCGCTGCAGACGGCTGCCGGTGTCATGCATTGGCGGCCGTTTATTTGTGCAGGGGTGAAGCGGGCAACATTGCCTGATAACAGATTATGTGCTATAATATCCTGTTAAGGACATGGGAATCCTTTTGAATGAAATGTCCTTGGCGAATGGCGGATAGTAGGAGAGAAGACTATGCTGGAGCTTAAAAATATATCCTTCCAGGCGGAGGATGAGGGAAAAGAGATCGAGATCCTGCGGGATATCAATCTGACGATAGAGAATCAGTTTGTGGCTGTCACGGGACCTAACGGCAGCGGAAAATCCACACTGGCAAAGATCGTGGCGGGAATTTTAACGCCTACGGAAGGGCAGATCCTGCTGGACGGCGTTGATATCACGGACAAATCCATCACGGAGCGTGCCAGGCTGGGAATCGGGTTTGCTTTCCAGCAGCCCGTTCGATTTAAAGGTATCACGGTGAAGGATATGCTCTCCATTGCGGCGGGCAGAGATACCGATATATCAGAAATCTGTAATATGCTCTCTGAGGTGGGACTCTGTGCTAGAGATTATGTAAACCGAGAGATCAATGCAAGTCTTTCGGGCGGAGAGATGAAGCGCATAGAGATCGCTATGATCATGGCCAGAAAGAGCAGGGTGTCCATCTTTGATGAGCCGGAGGCGGGGATCGATCTTTGGAGTTTTCAGAACCTGATCCGGGTCTTTGAAAAAATGCACCGGGAGATTCAGGGTACCATTCTGATCATTTCTCATCAGGAGAGGATCTTAAATATCGCCGACCAGATCGTACTGCTGTCGGACGGCAGGATCGAAAAGGTGGGAAGCAGGGAAGATATCATGCCCGCGCTTTTGGGAGTCGGGCAGCCCTGTAAGACTTTGGCAGACAAGTTATAGAAATCAGAGAAATGAGGTTGAGGCAGACGTGGACGCGATACAACAGGAGCTGCTCGCCCAGGTGGCGGGCTTACATGAAGTGCCGGAAGGTGCATATAATATCCGTGCCAACGGAGAGATGGCCGGAAGAAATACGACAGCCAACATCGATATCATAACCAAGGAGGACCGCTCCGGCATCGATATCAGGATCAAACCGGGAACGAAGGCAGAGAGCGTGCATATTCCGGTGGTGTTAAGTCAGAGTGGGCTCAAGGAGAGCGTATATAACGATTTTTTTGTGGGAGAGGACTGTGACGTTACGATCATAGCGGGCTGCGGCATTCATAACGGTGGCTCCGCGGCCTCGGAGCATTCCGGGATCCACCGCTTTTTTGTGGAAAAGAACGCGAAGGTCAGATATGTGGAAAAACATTACGGTTCCGGTGACGGCAACGGGGAGCGGATCATGAACCCTACCACCGAGATCCATCTGGCGGAGGGCGCTTCTCTGGAGATGGAGACGGTGCAGATCAAGGGCATCGATTCCACAAACAGGGTGACCACGGCGCAGGTGGCGGAGGGAGCCTCCCTGGTGATCAAGGAAAAGATCATGACCCACGGAAAACAGCGTGCTGAGACAGACTTTACCGTGGATATGGCGGGAGATGACTCCAGCGTGGATCTGATCTCCCGGTCTGTTGCCAGAGAGCATTCCAGTCAGCTGTTTAAGAGCCGGATCATCGGCAATGCCAGCTGTCATGGGCATAGCGAGTGTGATGCTATTATCATGGATGAGGCCAGTGTCGGTGCCATTCCTGAGCTGACGGCCAACCATATTGACGCGAACCTGATCCACGAGGCGGCCATCGGAAAGATTGCAGGAGAACAGTTGATCAAGCTCATGACGTTAGGACTTACGGAGAAGGAAGCGGAAGAACAGATCGTGAAAGGATTTTTGAAATGAGAAAGCTGTTACAGCGGGTGTTGAACCGGGCGGTGATCACAGCACTTCTTGTGCTTTTACAGGTAGGACTATTTCTGGTGACTCTGCTGCAGTGGGGGAGCTACTATCTGTGGGTTGCCTTCCTGCTCCGCTTTATCACTTTTTGGGCTGTGGTTTATATCATATGGCGGCCGAGCAATCCGGCAGTGAAGCTGGCGTGGGTCATTCCCATCCTGATTTTTCCGCTCTTTGGCGGTGTGTTGTATTTATTCTTCGGTCATGTGGTTGTGCCGAGAAAACTGCGGGACAGTATGGAGCGGACGGACAAACTTGTGAAAAAGAGTCTGGTGCAGGAGGAAGAAGTGTTACGGGCACTGCGGGAAAAAGACCAGACAGTGGCGAACCAGAGCAGTTATATATACGATTATGCGACGACACCGGTATGGGACGGTACCGATTCGGTCTATTTTTCGGAAGGCCTGCACTATTGGGAAAGCCTTTTGGAAGATCTGGAGAAAGCGCAGAATTTTATCTTTCTGGAATATTTTATTCTGGCAGAGGGAGAAATGTGGAATGCGGTGCTTGCCATTTTGGAGCGCAAGGCAAAAGAGGGCGTGGAAGTACGCCTGATCTATGACGATGTGGGAAGCGTATTCCTGCTGCCCAAGGATTATGACAGGAGCCTTGAGAAGAGAGGGATCAAGTGCGTTGCATTTAACCGGCTTGTGCCCTTTATGTCTCTGGTGCTGAATAACAGGGACCACCGAAAGATCGTAGTTATCGACGGCAAAGCCGCTTACACCGGCGGCATCAATATGGCTGATGAATATATCAATTACAAGCATCCCTACGGGGAGCACTGGAAGGATGCGGGGATACGGATCGAGGGAAAGGCTGTCTGGAATTTCACGGTGATGTTTTTACAGATGTGGAATATGTCCCGCTACACGGAGGAGGATTATACCAGATATTATCAAGCTTTTCCGGAAAAGACACCGGGTGTGGGATATGTGCAGCCCTACAGGGACACACCCCTTGACGATGAGATCCTGGGGGAGAATGTTTATCTGAATATGATCGGCTATGCGAAGCGGTATGTCTATATTTACACGCCCTATCTGATCACGGACAATGAGATGGTCACGGCTTTAAAGCTTGCCGCGAAGAGAGGCGTAGATGTGAGGATCGTGACGCCCGGTGTGCCGGATAAGAAATTTGTTTATTGGCTGACCCAATCGAACTATCAGAATCTGATCGAGGCGGGAGTAAAGATTTATCAGTACACCCCCGGATTTCTTCATGCGAAATGTGTGTTGGTCGATGATGAGACAGCTGCTGTCGGCACGATCAATTTTGACTACAGGAGCTTTTATCATCATTTTGAGTGCGGCGTGTTTCTGTATCGGGCAAAGGCAGTGGAGGAATTAAAAAGGGATATGGAGAAGACCTTTACGGTCTCGGAGGAGATCACGCTGGAATGGTGTAAGGAGGAGTTTGTAAAAACTAACATTATAGGTCCTCTGTTAAAGCTGTTGTCGCCTCTGATGTAAGAAGTAACGGAAATGGATGGAGAAAAGTATGTTACGTTTTGTGAAAGTGATCCTGTGGAATCTGCCAAGGATCTACATGATACCGAAAATGGAGTATATAGCAAGGCACGCGGATCGTTACGGCGAGGAGCGCTGCTATGATTATGCCAGACTGGCGATCCGACGTATGATGCGGGCGGGACATATCACGACCAAAAAATATGGCGCGGAGAATCTTCCCCTGGAGGGCGGTTATATCATGTGTCCTAACCATCAGGGAAAATATGATGCGCTGGGCATCATGATCTCCCATGATAAGCCCTGCTCGGTGGTCATCGATGATGCCAAATCCCACGGAATCCTGGTCAAGCAGTTTATCGACCTGGTACAGGGAAAACGTCTGAAAAAGGATGATACCAGACAGTCTATCGGGATCATCAAGGAGTTGGCTGAGGATACGAAAAAAGGCCGGCGGTTCATCATCTTTCCGGAGGGCGGTTATTTCCATAATCACAATACGGTGGGAGAATTTAAGCCGGGCTGTTTTAAGAGCGCCATGAAAGCCAGAGTGCCCATTGTGCCGGTGGCGCTGATCGATTCGTATAAGGTCTTTGAGGAGTGGACGCTTGGAAAGGTGGAGACGCAGGTTCACTTTTTGAAGGCAATCCCCTACGAGGAATACCAGGGTATGACCACAGTAGAGATCGCTGAGATGGTGAAAGACCGAATTACAAGCCGGATCAGCGAGGTGCTGAGTCCGGCTTAATCGGGCAGTCACATTTTTACGATGGTTTTTTTGTACTCATTGATCTCCGGGGAGGGGTCACCTCCAGGGAATTTATAGCGGGCAACGCTCTGATAGATATGGCTTGCATAGATGTCCTTTTCCAACATGGAAAGGCCGGTCGGTGCAAGCTGTTTTTCTGCGTCCGCTAGCTTCGACAAAAACGGGACAGAGGCGTTTTGCTTGATGGCGGTAAGGAGAGGAGATGCACTCTCGCGAAAGCCTAACATGCGTGCGTAGAAAATCTGTCCCAACTGTATGTAGTGCAGAAAATCCTCCTGCCGGATATCCAGCAGCACGTGAAAGAGACTGCGGGAAATTCTGGTGTAGGTTCGATTTTTTGTTTTCAGCAGGTCGCAGAAGGAACGGTAACTGCGGTATTGCGGCAAAAGCCTTATGATACGATCCGACAGTTCCTTGTCAATATCGGGGTAGTCCGTAAAGCCGGAAACCGCCTTGCTTAGAAGCGCATATTGTACCAGCATGGAAAAATCGTCTTCAAAGATCGGATAAGTTTTCAGATAATTGTCTCTTGCCAATTCATGGGCGGATGCCGGCACCTGTTCTATAAGGAGGTCGAGGACGTTTGCATGTTGAAGAGATTCCCGGATAGCCCGAGCGGAGCAGTAATTTGTCTTAAGGCTGTTATCGTGGTAGGAGGCACCCGCCCGTTTTATGGTGTAGGGTACGATTGCGCTGTTTCCGGCAAGGAGCGCTTTGCAGTACTCGATTCCCAGAATATTGTTGGGAGTTGCCAGCACATTGATATGAGCCGTCAGATTGGGCGCAGAGGCCGCCAGGGCGGCATTTCTTGCCTGTGGATAGGTGTGGCCCAGCC
This sequence comes from Lachnospiraceae bacterium, assembly GCA_014804615.1. Taxonomy (GTDB): domain Bacteria; phylum Bacillota; class Clostridia; order Lachnospirales; family Lachnospiraceae; genus UBA3282. The sequence continues at coordinate 6,811 of JAAUZL010000015.1, read as the reverse complement.
GCATTTCTCTTCCTAGTGCATTTTTGAACGTGTCGCTCTCATGGAGCAGCTCTTCGGCGAGCTGTCGGAGCACTTCGATGTCGCCGCATTCGCTGCCAAAGCACAGGGAGTCAACGACACCGAGCTTGTCGAGAAGAGCCACGGCACCGCGGGCAAAATACTCAGCACTGCCAAGAGAGTAGCAGACGGGCAGTTCCAGCACAAGATCGGCGCCGTTTGCCAGTGCGGTCGCAGCGCGAAGATGCTTAGGAAACGAGGCCGGAGCGCCGCGCTGTACGAAATCACCGCTCATGACTATGACACAGTAATCTGCGCCTGTAAGTTCTTTTGCTTTTTGGATATGATATGCATGTCCATTGTGAAAAGGATTATATTCTGCAATAATACCGACTGTTTTCATGAAGTGCCTCCTTTCCCGAACAAGATAAAATATACTATACTGATTATATCATAAAGAGCAAAAAATAGACAGAAAAATCCTTGTATATAAGAGAAAAATTAGGTAAGATGTACATAGATATCGATATTGTTAGAAGGAGGATATAGCTATGTCTTATATTGATCTGATGAAGGAGAAGGCACGGAGCGATAAAAAGACGATCGTATTACCGGAAACGAATGATAAGAGGACGCTGATCGCGGCATCCAACATCATAAAGGAGGGGATCGCCAATATCATCATGGTGGGGAACGAGGAGAAGATCATGGATGGTGCCGGCTGGCTGGAGGTTGAGCTGGACGGTGTGCAGATCATCGATCCCGAGAAGACAGAGAAACTGGATGAGTATGTGGAGCTTTTGTATGAACTCAGAAAGAATAAGGGTATGACACCTGAGAAAGCAAGAGAGACACTGTTAAAAGATTATCTGACCTTTGGCGTAGTGATGGTAAAAGCCAACGATGCGGACGGCATGGTGGCAGGCGCCTGTCATGCCACGGCGGACACGCTGCGTCCTGCGCTGCAGATCTTAAAAACTGCGCCCGGCGTGAAACTGGTATCCGGTTTCTTTATTCTGGATGTGCCGGACTGCGAACTGGGAGAGAACGGTACTTTTCTCTTTGCTGACTGCGGCCTGAACCAGGATCCCACAGCGGAGGAACTGGCAGCTATTGCGGATACTTCCGCCAAGAGCTTTAAGAGTCTGGTGGGAGCGAAACCCATTATCGCAATGCTGTCCCACTCCACGAAAGGAAGTGCAAAGCATCCTCTGGTGGACAAGATGGTGGAGGCGACGAGGATCGCTCATGAGCAGTACCCGCATCTGTGCATAGACGGAGAACTGCAGTCCGATGCGGCGCTTGTGCCTCAGGTGGCGAAGTCCAAAGCGCCCGGCAGCGAAGTGGCAGGTAAAGCCAACGTACTGATCTTCCCTAATCTGGACTGTGGTAATATCGGATATAAGCTGGTGCAGAGACTCGGCAAGGCGGAAGCTTACGGCCCCATGCTGCAGGGTATCTCCAAGCCGGTAAACGATCTTTCCCGCGGCTGCTCTTGGCAGGATATCGTTGGCGTGGTGGCTTTAACTGCGGTTCAAGCTCAACTTGCGTGATGGCAATGAGCAGTGCGCAGACGGAAGATGAAAAAATGGCAGCTTGCTGACAATTTTTTCAGATTACGGATGCATAGGGCGAAGCCCACGAACGAGGAAAACTGAAGGTTTTTCGAGTGGCACTGCGAATTTGAAATAAAAATGTAGGTAAAAAGGAGAAAAGATATGAACATTTTAGTAATCAACTGCGGAAGCTCCTCCCTGAAATTCCAGCTTATCGATTCGGAGTCGGAGAAGCAGATTGCCAAAGGTCTCTGTGAGAGAATCGGCATCGAAGGAAGCCAGCTGGTCTACCAGCCCGCAGGCGGCGAAAAAGAGGAGACTGTTACGCCCATGCCCGATCACACAAAAGCGATCGAATTGGTCTTAAATGCGCTGACCAATGAGAAGACGGGCGTGGTGAAGTCTCTGGACGAGATTGGTGCGGTGGGACACCGCATCGTACATGGCGGAGAGAAATTTGCGGCATCCACCATCATCACCGATGAAGTGATCGAGGCGATCACAGCCTGCAATGATCTGGCACCCTTACATAACCCGGCGAATCTGATCGGGATAGACGCCTGCAGAAAGCTGATGCCGAACACCCCTATGGTGGGCGTATTCGATACGGCATTTCACCAGACCATGCCCAAGGAGGCTTATCTTTATGGTCTGCCCTATGAATATTATGATAAGTATCAAGTGAGAAGATACGGTTTCCACGGAACCAGCCACTCCTATGTGTCTAAACGCGTAGCAGAACTTCTGGGAAAGAACTATGAAGATCTGAAGATCATCGTATGTCATCTGGGCAACGGTGCCAGTATATCGGCAGTGAAAAACGGCAAGTGCGTGGATACGTCCATGGGACTTACACCTTTAGAGGGCCTGATCATGGGCACCCGGTCCGGCGATATCGATCCGGCGATCATCGAGTATATTGCCCACAAGGAGAATAAGAGCATCGACGAGGTGATGACCGTACTGAATAAGAAGTCGGGCGTGCTTGGCCTTTCCGATAATCTTTCCTCAGATTTCAGAGATCTGGAGAAATCTTATGTGGCGGGAGAGGACAGAGGCCTGCGCACGATCCAGACCTTTGCATACCGGGTAGCCAAGTATATCGGCGCTTACACGGCGGCAATGAACGGCGTGGACGTGATCTGCTTTACGGCAGGCGTGGGAGAGAACAGCCCTCTGGTCAGAAATCTTGCCTGCGAGCGGCTGGGCTATCTGGGTATCGCACTGGATCAGGAGAAGAATAATAAGCGGGGCGAGGAGCTGGAGATCAGCACGCCGGATTCTAAGGTTAAGGTCTTTGCGATTCCTACGAATGAAGAACTGGCGATTGCAAGAGAGACGGCTGCGTTGGTGAAGTGATACGGATTTGCTGACTGAAAAGGGAAAACTGATGTTTTGGCAGGGATTGGAGGGGTTCGCCAGAGTGGTTGGTGGACCCCTCTCTTATGGTTTTAGGATATGGCTGATAGGGGGAGTCTTGATAGTTTATATAAACCACGCAAAAGCAGAGAAAAAAATGAGCGCCAGGTTGGTTATTGGAGAAGAAACGAAACATTGTATGCTGAAAATTAAAAAAGGAGGAGAAACCATGAAAGGTACATTCTTTTTGGGAGCAAAGGTGACACCTAAATTTGAAGTTCGGGAAATGAAGTTCGCACCGCTTGAACCGCATCAGGTTCTTGTGGAAAATCGTGCATGCGGTATATGCGGTACAGATGTACACATTTATCATGGGGAAGAGGGATCGGCAGAGGTGAATCCGCCGGTGGTTCTTGGTCATGAGTATTCGGGTGTTGTTGTGGATATTGGTCCGGAAGTAAACGGAGTGAAAGTAGGGGATCATGTTACAATAGACCCCAATATGTATTGCGGGCATTGCATGCCGTGCCGTATGGGGAAAAAGCAAAACTGTGAAAACCTGTTTGCGCTTGGCGTTAATGTAAATGGAGGGTTTGCAGAATATTCTGTATGCCCTGATACACAATGTTTCAAAGTCAGCGATGACCTGGATTTTGATGTAGCGGCAATGGCGGAACCTTTGGCCTGTGCCATACATGGCATCGATCAGGCAGGGATTGTTCCGGGGCAGGTTGTTCTTATTGTTGGCGGTGGAGCCATTGGACTTTTAATGGTACAATTGGCAAAATTATCAGGAGCAGCCACTGTCATTTTAAGTGAACCTGTGGAAATGCGCCGTAAAATTGGTTTAGATGTAGGTGCAGATGCAGTGATTGATCCGATACAGGAAGATATTTCGGAAAGATTAAAAGAAATATGCGGCAGGACGGGAGCCGATGTTGTCATTGAATGTGTCGGCAAAGAATTTGCAGTGGAACAGGCGATAAAGGCAGCGGGATTCGGTGCAAATATTATGCTTTTTAGTGTTCCGTCAGTGCATGCAACGATTCAACTGCCGCTTTTCGACATATATAAAAAAGAACTTCATATCATGGGCTCTATGATAAATCCGAACACGCATCAGCGGGCTGTTAATTTACTAAATTCAGGACGGTTGAGGATAAAGGATTTGATTACACATGTATATGATTTAGAGCATTTAGAGGAAGCGATTCATATGCAGATGAGCAGCGAATCCATTAAGGTAGTTGTACATCCTCATTGAGAATGACCGTCAGCAGTACAACAACAACCATTGACAAAAGCAAAACGGCTGGAGTATACTCAGAATAAAGTTAGCGGCCACTAACATATGGTGGCTGCATTTATCAAAACATAAGTTAGTCTTTGCTAACCACATGGTCAGAATGTGACGGCAGGGAAAGAATGCTGTGGGATATGTAAAGAAAAAGGAGGTCAACATGAGAATATTGGTTTATGGTGCAGGCGTGATCGGTTGTGAACTGGCACATGTATTGAATAAAGGCGGAAACGATGTAACCCTGCTTGCCAGAGGAGAGTGGAAGGATACGCTGGACAGAAATGGCCTTGTGATTCGCCATTATCTGCAAAGAAAGACCACAACAGATAAGTTGCGGATCATTGAAAGATTAGAGTCTGATGATAAATACGATATGATCTTTGTCGTCATGCAGGCGGATCAGGTTTCTGCAATCTTGCCGGCAGTTTCCGCCAATGTGACCAGCCGCATTATTTTTGTGGGCAATCAACCGTGGGCAGAAAAAACGGAGCAGATCGTTCAGGAAGGTTCTTCGGTCAAAAAGGAGGTCGCTTTTGGATTTATGACGGCAGGCGGCAGGCGTGAAGATGATCGAGTTGTCAGTATTCATCTCAAAGCGCATCTGACTGTTGGCGGAAGAAAAGGCGCGCTGTCTTATGCCTTTCAGGAATGTCTTTCATCGGCCTTTTCGGGATCAGGATGCAGACTGACCTGGGAAGACGAGATGGATGCCTGGTTAAAATGTCATATGGCGGAGATCCTTCCGATAGGTTATGTGGCCTATGCGGTTGAATGTAGTTTGCCCAGAGCATCGAAAGCGCAGAGAAAGGCTATGGTAGATGCCACGGCGGAGGCATTTGTCCTTTTGAAGGCACTGGATTATTCTATCAGACCGAGCGGGGATGATGCCTATTTCACAGGCGGAATTAAGAGAAGGCTTTGGCAGGCGATCGTGTATGTGATGTGTAAAACCCCATTGGGGCGTCTGGCGGCTACGGATCACTGTGCGCATGCAGTTAGTGAGATGACCATGCTTGACAGGGCATGGGAGGAGCTGCGGGCAGAAAGTCCGGATATCGCTATGCCGGTATGGGAGTCTCTGCGCAAGAGTATGTCCACAGTGGACAGACACGAAGAGATTAGAAGCGCCTATAAAAATCTCGGCGGTGAAAAGACGTTCTATGACGGCATGATCACCTGTTCCACGCTGTCAGGGAAAGCAGTGTGTAAGCTGATCTGGAACATGAACAAAAAGAAAAATGATCATTATCTGCAGTTGGCGCTTTCCGGCATCCCGCAGGGTTTTTCGGGGAAAATGTTGGAGGTGCCCGTGGGCACGGGAATCCTGAGTATGCCGGTGTATGAGACATTGCCGGAGGCGGATGTTACCTGTTTGGATTATTCTCCGGACATGATGGAGCGGGCGAAACGGCAGGCAGAAAGGCGTGGGCTTGAGAATGTCCGCTTTATGCAGGGCGATGTGGGGAAGCTGCCCTTTGAAGACGAGAGTTTTGATCTGGTGCTGTCGTTGAACGGATTCCATGCTTTTCCGGATAAGGAAGCGGCGTACAGTGAGGTATTCCGTGTCCTGAAGCCGGGTGGCATTTTCTGCGGCTGCTTTTATGTGAAAGGAGAGCATCGGCGGACAGACTGGTTTGTGGATAAATTATATACGCCTAAGGGATACTTTACGCCGCCCTACGAAACGGCGGAGAGCTTACAAAAGCGTCTGAAGGCTATGTATGAAAAAGCGCAGGTAAAGACCGTGGAGGGCATGGCAGCTTTTCGGTGCAGGAAAGGAGGCAGCCATGGAAAATAAAAAGCATCTCCCCATGATGGGAGTAGGACCAATTTATGGTGCCGTGATTATTGCCGTTACGGTAATCGCTGTTATAGCAGGAAAAAGTACGGCGTTTGAAACAGGCAGGGTTATTTTTCTGAAAATTCCGCTGCACATTATTGGGATACTATTGTTTATTTTGGGAGTGTATCTGTGGGCAGGAGCGCTGTTCCAATCAAAGATAGACAGCCATATTGAGGAAAACAGGCTGGCGACTACCGGCGTTTATGCATTGGTGAGGAATCCGATTTACACGGCTTTTATGTTCTTCTGCACGGGCGCGCTGTTTATTGCAGGAAATATATTTTTTCTTCCGCTGTTCTTTTTCTACTGGATTTTTATGACTGCGCTTATGAAATACACAGAGGAAAAGTGGCTGAAAAATTTGTACGGCAGGGAATATGAGGAATATTGCAGACGGGTAAATCGTTGTATTCCCTGGCTGCAGAGAAGAGGGAGGTAATCTGTATATGAAATACATCGGAATGCCCATGGGAATGTGGGTGTTATTTAGAAAATCCTTTGAACATAATCTGATTACGGAGCTTGGACTGGACAGAAATGTGGCAAAAACAGTCGCAGCAAAAGCAAAACAACGGTATAAAAAGATAATTGCCGGACTGCCGGAATTTGAAAAGGAAGACCGTTTCAAAATGAATATCGTCAACTGCGCCCTGCTTGCTGCCTTTGTGCTGAATATGCCGGAGCGGCCTGATGTAAAACAGCTGACAGCATATTACGCAGGTTCCATGATGATTCCTGCTATGAAGTGGTTTTGCC
>JAAUZL010000014.1 GCA_014804615.1 Lachnospiraceae bacterium | reverse complement strand
GCATGGAAAATACCGAACGCTTCTGGAAGCATCTGGGATATCCGGCCCGGAAGAGTAAGGTAGTGCATGTGGCAGGCACAAACGGAAAGGGTTCTGTTTGTGCTTATTTGTGTTCTGTTCTGGAAAAGGCGGGTATTTCCTGCGGCAGGTTCACCTCGCCTCATCTGGTGACCATGCGGGAGCGGTTTGTCATCGGAAGAGAGATGGCATCGGAGGAGGAGTTTCTCTGGGCGTTCCGTGTGGTGAAGGAGGCGCTTGCCTGTCTGCCGCCAGAACTTGCGGAGGCGGCCTATCATCCGACTTTTTTTGAATATCTCTTTTTTATGGCGATGCTGCTCTTTGAAAAGCACGGAGTGGAGTATGTGGTTTTGGAGACCGGACTCGGCGGTCGGCTTGATGCCACCAATGTGGTGAAAGAGAAAAAGTTGTGTATTTTGACCTCGATCGGCTATGATCATATGGAATATCTGGGCGAGACTCTTTCCGAGATCGCGGCGGAAAAGGCGGGGATACTGAGAAATGGCGTACCTGTCGTCTACCCGGACAGGCAGGAGCAGGTGAGCGGGGTCATAGAGAACTGTGCCCGAAAAATCGGCGCCAAAACGTTTCCTTTGAAGAAAACTGCGATAAAAGAAATAAAGATTGAAAATAAAACGATTGATTTTTCTCTTCATTTACACTATTATGATTATATTGGTTTTACTGTGTCTACTTCTGCACTCTATCAGGTGGAAAATGCGTCGCTCGCTGCGAGTGCATTGACGCTTTTGCAGGAGGAGCGGATCACTCTTCCGATTATACAGGACGGGATCCGGGAAACCTTCTGGGAGGGCAGGATGGAGGAGATACTGCCGTCTGTGTATGTGGACGGCGCTCATAACGTGGATGGTATCCGGGCCTTTTTAGAGACGGTGGAGCAGCGCTCCTGTGCAGGCAGACGGATGCTGCTCTACTCCACGGTGCGGGACAAGCAATACCAGGAAGCGGCGGCGCTGCTTGCCGGGACGGTTCTTTTTGAGGAGATAGGCCTGACAGCTCTGCAGGGTGAACGTGCCTTGCCGCTTGGACAACTTGTAGATACGTTTAGACAATATACCGGAATCCCCGTAAAGGCTTACGATACGCTTGAGATGGCGCTCAAGGCGCTGCTTGGACAGAAAACGGAGAGGGATGAGGTGTATATTGTCGGTTCATTATATCTGGTGGGCGAAGTGAAAGCCCTTTTAAGGAGCCTTAAAGATGATCAATTTTGAAGAGGAACTGAAAAAATTTCACCCCAGTCTGGAAGTGGAGGACGCGGAGGAGGCGATCTACAATCAGGATCTGACAGATATGGCAGATCTGATGGTCAAGATCGTCAAGGAATCGAAGAAAGCAGGAGAATAGAATAGAGGATTGGCATAGATGATTTGTTATCGGTGTGGCTGTACACTGTCCGAGCACGATTTTTGCACGAACTGCGGTGCCGATGTAACCCTTTATAAAAGGATTATATATATATCGAATCGTTTTTATAACGATGGATTGGAACGGGCCGGCGTCAGGGATCTGACGGGTGCGATCACGAGTTTGCGGCAGAGTCTTAAATTTGATAAAAATAATGTAGAGGCCCGGAATCTCTTAGGGTTGGTATATTTTGAGACCGGCGAGGTGGTGGCTGCTTTAAGCGAGTGGGTCATCAGCAAAAATCTGCGTCCGAAGAAGAACATTGCGGACGATTATATCAACATGATCCAGACCAATCAGAACCGTCTGGATACGATCAATCAGACCATCAAGAAGTATAATCAGGCGCTTACCTACTGCAATCAGGACAGTCTTGATCTGGCAGTGATCCAGTTAAAAAAGGTTCTTTCCCTAAACCCGAAATTTATCAGGGCGCATCAGCTTCTGGCGCTTTTGTATATCAACAGCGAGGAGTGGGAGCGGGCGAAAAGAGAACTCACCAAATGTCTGGAGATCGATGCGAACAATACGGCGACCCTGCGTTATCTGAAAGAGGTAGACGAGATGCTCCTCCCGGAGGAGGGTGTCAAAAATACCTCGAAAAAGCAGAAAAAGTCGGAGGAGATCATTAAATACCAGAGCGGCAATGAGACGATCATTCAGCCTGTCAATATGAAAGAGGGAAGAGGGGTAACTTCTCTCCTGAATCTGGGACTTGGTCTGGCGATCGGTATCGCCATCGCCTTTTTCCTGATCCTGCCGGCCAGGATACAGTCGGCCAGGGCCAATATCGACGAGGAACTTAAAAAAGTCAGTGAGCAGTCGGATGTGAAGAGCGCTACCATTGATGAATTGCAGCAGCAGCTTTCTGAGCTGGAGGCGCAAAACAGCACTCTGCAGCAGGATCTGACGGCCTACATGGGAACGGACGGTACGCTGCGTTCCGTAGAGAGTCTGATGAAGGCGGCGGGCGCTTATCTGACGGATCCTGAGGATGTCACTGTGGTGGCGGATTATCTGGAAGAGATTGAGAGTGCAATGGCAGAAGAAGGAGAAGACGGGGAGGCGCAGGAGAATTCCGAGGCTTTTGAGAACCTTTACCATACCCTCTCAGCTCTGGTAGGACCACAGATTGCCGCGGCTTATGATGAGGACGGTCATGCGGCGTTCTGGGCGGGGAATTATGCGGATGCGATCCCGAATCTGAAAAAGGCTTATCAGTATGATCCTACGAATGGGCAGGCACTCTTTGATCTGGCTAATTCCTACTATCGTATGGGACAGGAAGATAAGGCGAAGGAGACCTATCTGCAGGTGATCGAGTTGTTCCCCAACACGGAGAAGGCTGACAAGTCGGAGGGATTTCTGGCAGAGATGGAAGGTGCCGGGGAGTAACGCCGGATACCTGATATAGAATACGAAAGATATAAGGTTTTATGAGATACGAAAGAGGACGTGACGAAAAAGTCATGTCCTTTTAAGTTTGGCAAAAAGGAGGTTTACATAATATGGAAGAAGATTTTAAGATAATTGACAACTACTTGATGATAAGAATGCCGACTGAGATAGATCATCACAAGTCGGTTGACATAAGTAAAAGAGCGGACCGTTATATCATGTCGAAAAAGGTGGGAAATGTGGTGTTTGATTTTGAGAGGACAACCTTTATGGACAGCTCGGGCGTGGGCGTCATTCTGGGACGCTACCGGAAAATTTCCTGCTTTGGCGGGAAGGTGTATGCGGTCAATGCGGGCAGCAGGATCCGCCGGCTGTTTTTGTTGTCGGGGCTGGAGGATTTTGTCGAGCTGATTGAAAATTAAAATGAGAGGTAAGAAAAGGAGGAAGATATGATCGAGGTCATAGACAAGAAAGATTATACACAGATCACGAATGAGATGCGTCTGGAGTTTGCAGCGGTATCAGACAATGAATCCTTTGCCAGAATGGCGGTGGCGGCGTTTATCGCGCCGTTAAATCCTACGCTGGAGGAACTGTCCGATGTAAAGACCGCAGTATCCGAGGCAGTGACCAACGCGATCATCCACGGCTACGGGAACCGGGGCTGCATCACAGAGCACGTTTTGATGAACTGTGAGCTGAAGGGGGACGTGCTGGAGGTGGAGGTTATTGACCGTGGCGTGGGGATAGAGGATGTGGACCGGGCGATGCAGCCACTCTTCACCACCAGGCCGGAGTGGGAGCGTTCCGGGATGGGGTTTGCTTTTATGGAAGCCTTTATGGATGACCTGGAGGTACTTTCCGAGCCGGGGCAGGGAACGCTGGTGCGCATGTATAAGAAGATAGGTCTGGGCAGCTGGATCGGTAGCGAGGAATAGCCTATGGAGGAGACTGCCGTACTTATCGAACGATCACAGGCAGGAGATAAAGAGGCAAGAGAGATACTGATAGAGGAAAATCTGGGGCTGGTACGCCATATTGTCAAACGTTTTATCGGGAGGGGATACGATCCGGAGGATCTGTTTCAGATTGGCTGTATCGGTCTGATCAAGGCGATCGACAAGTTTGATCTGCAGTTTGATGTGCGGTTTTCCACTTACGCAGTACCTATGATCCAGGGGGAGATCAAGCGGTTTCTGCGGGATGACGGCATGGTAAAGGTGAGCCGTACCTTGAAAGAGAACGGTTGGAAGATCAAGCAGGCAGCCGAACGCCTGTCACAGCTCTACGGCAGAGAAGCAACGCTGCAGGAACTGTCGGCGGAGACGGCGCTGTCGGTGGAAGATATCGTGATGGCGCTGGATGCCAATGTGGAAGTGGAGTCTATCTATAAGTCGGTCTATCAGTCTGATGGCAATGAGATCTATCTGGTGGATCAGGTGGTGGATAGTGCGGGCGGCTGCACTGCGGGAGTAAGCCGCGCAAACGAGGATACAGAGAAAGAAAAAATTTTAAATCATATGCTTCTGGAGCAGCTTTTGGCGACGCTCCCGGAGACGGAAAGGCAGCTCATCCATATGCGCTATTTTCAGGAAAAGACACAGGTGGAGGTAGCCAAGGCTCTGGGGATCAGCCAGGTGCAGGTGAGCCGCATGGAGAAGAGGATCCTGCTGCACCTGAGGCAGGAGGTGGGGTGAAAAACAGAGATTTATTATGAAAGGAAGGGCGGTAGCTTGAATAGCTATCGCTTTTATATTTGAAAATATGATAAAATATAAGTATCATTGAAATAAAGGAAAGAAAAATGGCTGCCTATATTTGTAAATTTAGTATGATTGTTTTATTTGTATCACCGATCTATCTGTTGTTGCGCCGTCCCTGGCGGCATTGGGATAAGAGGGAAACCGCGCTGACGATTTTTGTACTGTTCACCGTGGCATTATTGGCCCTTGCTTTTGAAGGCACTTACGGCACACCTTCTGCTATGCTGGAGAGTATGCGTCACAGAGTAACTTCCGGTGAAAGGATCAATCTGGTCCCGTTTCGAACGATCAGTACTTTCTTCCGGCACTTTATGCCGGATATATTTCTTGTCAATATCGTGGGGAATATTGTGATGTTCATGCCGTGGGGATTCGGAATAGTGCTGTTGTGGAAGAAAAATCAGTCGGTCAGACGCGTGCTGTTTCTGTGTTTTTTCATTACGGCATTGATCGAGATGGGGCAGCTGTTTATTGGAAGAAGCGTGGATGTGGACGATCTGATCCTGAATTTTGCCGGGGGATGTGCGGGAGCGGCGTTGTGTGCCGGGATTAAGAGAAGGTTTCCGATATTGGAGGAGTTTGCGAAGTGAATGGGTATTATAGAAAATATAAAATAAAATATTTAATAAAATAATCTTTACAACGATATTTTTTTAAGGGAAACAATTTGAACTGAAGTGAAAAATTTTGCAAGATCATTGACGTACGCAAAAACGTACGGTATAATATAACAGAAAGGAGTTGATACCATGACTGCGATCAGTGTAACAAAGGCAAGAGAAAATATTTATCAAATACTATCTGATGTGAATAGCAGCAGCCAGCCTATTACTATTACGAATAATCGTGGAAAGAACGGGGTTCTGTTATCTGAGGATGATTGGAATGCGATTCAGGAAACCTTATATTTGAATTCGATACCGGATATGGCGGAAAGCATTTTGGAAGCGGGGAAAGAGCCTTTGGAAGAGTGTTCTGCATATGATCCGAATGAGGAGTGGTAGATGTTTCTTATCAAATTTAGCAAACAGGCTGACAAAGATAAAAAAATGCTTAAGGGAGCCGGGCTTGAGCAAAAGGCAAAGAGCTTGCTGCAGATGATGGCAGAAAATCCTTTTCAAAATCCGCCTGCCTATGAAAGTTTGGTTGGAAATTTAACCGGTTATTATTCAAGAAGGATCAGTATACAGCATAGACTGGTTTATCAGGTGTATTCTGAATCGGTTGTAGTGGATGGAGTAGAATATGAAGGAACGATAAAAGTTGTTCGTATGTGGACACATTATGATGCGGTGAGATAAGCAGGGCGTCAGCCGGAAACGGTTGGCGCTTTTTCTATCCGTTTGCGCTGTCAAATTATGTTTTTGCGCAGACGGTATTGAAGCAGGGTTCCTATTTCCGATATGATAGGTGAAAGCCAAAGGAGGGCATATGTTAAAGATTGCAGTATGCGATGATGAAAAGAATATAAGAAGTTATCTGATATCGCTCATCAGGGAGCAGGATGTAACGTGTGAGATCNCAGAGTACNCNTCNGCNGAGGAATANCTGTCGGATGGNGCNGAGCATGATCTGCTGTTTCTNGATATCGAGTTAGATGGTNCTGNGNNNGGTATGNATGGCATNGGNCTGGCAAGACAGATCAGNGAGAGGGAGCAGGGNAGNCAGCCNGTTATCATTTTTGTCACNGGNCATGAAAAATATGTCTATGACGCNTTTGANGTNGNCGCNTTTCAATATCTGGTNAAGCCNGTNNANNANCNGAANTTTNCNGANATTTTCAGACGGGCACAGGATAAGATNNTATCCGANNCNGAACAGAGNAAGAAAACNCTGGTCATCCGGCATGGCGGGGCAAACAAGGTCATACCGTTAGACAATATTTATTANATGGANAGTCAGGGNCATAAAATAATGCTTTCTACAAAAGATGGCANGATGGAATACTATGCCAGAATCGGCGAACTGGAGGAAGAATTGCGAGGNNNNTTCTGCCGNATNCACAAGGGGTATCTGGTAAATCTTGNCTGTGTGGACGAGTANAGCAANACAGAGATACTGCTTACAANNGGGGANAGGCTGCCNCTNTCCAAATATAAGTATGAGGATTTTGTNAAANCGTATCTGCGGTTTNTGCAATAGGAGGGAANNATTGGNCGAAGCNGGNTTTNTTCTGGTTTTAAATATAGCGGTNGGNATTGAAATACTTTTATACGCAGTTTGNATGGCNGCTTTTTTCTATCCTTTTATGACANGTNGAAAAGAGCNGNAGANANNCCGGTTTAAAAAGNNACTTATGGTATTTNTGNTNTATANGGNGGTGTATTTTGTCAGTATGNTGACTTCCGGATTNGGCTGGCTGTACATGGCGATNGTACTTGNTCTCTTNGTGGCNGTTTCCGGGTTCTTGGATATGGACANNGGATTTGCCTTCTTTTTGGGNGTGNTNTTTTTCTGTATCAGAAATCTGAGNATGTTNATTGTGAGAACNGTCAGTTANTTTTTAGANAAACATCGGGAGTATATGGCGGGGCNCAANGGAAACTTAGAAAATGTTTTCCTTCATGCGACGTGGAGTTACATCNTGGCTTTAGCACTGAGAATAGTACTGGTTTTTGCAATGCTGTGCGCCGTAGGGCATTTGCTGCGAAAAAAGACATGGAAACTGCATTGGAAAGAATTATGCTGTCTGCTTNTGNTNCCGATCATNGGCANTTTATTTGCAAATATTATTGTCAACATNTTGCTGATCGTATATGAAGNTCAAACCTTCCAGCTTTATGAAGAGTTCCCGGCNTTTATTGGGATCGTGCCTGTGGTTGCNATCTTGTTTTATGCNGGGATTTTGCTCACGATAGCGTCCTATCAGAAAATGACAGGATTGCAGGAGGAACAGCAAAAATACTTTGTGGAACAGCAGCAGGTTCATGCNATACAGGAACGGATGGAGGAAGTGGANCAGTTCTATGACGGCATACGCCGGATGAAGCATGAAATGAGAAATCATCTGACGAATATCAAAGGGCTTGTCAGAAACGGCAGCTACGAGGAAATGGAAGATTATATCGACCGGATGGACGAAAGCATGAATGTTTTTGAGCTTACGGTTAAGACAGGAAATGCTGTCACGGATGTGATTATAAATGATAAACAGAAAACGGCGGAAAAACAGGGGATACAGTTTGTGTCGGAGTTTTCTTATCCCCAGACAGAAGGCTATAATGCGTATGACATTGGGATNATNGTCAATAACCTGCTGCAGAATGCGCTGGAAGCCTGCGAAAAAANGACTGAGGGNGAAAAATATATTTATCTTTCCGGCAGGCAGCAGAAAAAGTTTTATCTGATCCATGTAAAAAATTCCTTCGAGGGNGAGGTGACATTTGACGAGGAGACGAATCTCCCGCTTTCCACGAAGGAAAAGGATATCTCCCTGCACGGCATTGGCTTATCCAATGTAAAACGTGAGGTGGAGAAGTACATGGGAGATGTGGACATTAAGGCAGAGAAAAATGAATTCAGTGTGGCGGTGCTGCTGCAGGAAAGGAGAGAAACATGAGTTTTTCGGGAGTGAATGATGTTTTGGCGGGNGCATATCAATATNCGGGCAGGACACAAAAAACAGCCACAAACGGAACAAGTTTTATGGAGCAGTTACAGAAAAAGGGTGAGGCGACAGGCGCATCGAAAGTGGATGCCTACACAGAATATCTCAAGTCAAAGTATGGCAACGTGAAAATCCAGAGTGTCGGGAAAGACCAGAAAAGCCTTGAAAAAATGGGAAAGAGCATGAGAGGTGATGATGTGGTGATTGCACCGAATATTCTGGAACAGATGGCAAACGACCCGGAAAAGGCTGCTTACTATGAAAATAAGATAGACTATTTTTTTAACACGATTATTCCAAGAGAGACTGCTTTTTGTGCAGCCAAAGGACTGGTTTTTGAACCGAGTGGAGTGGTGGTACATGAAGATGGAACGGTAACGTATATTTGTGGGTGCAGTGATTCACCGGAGCGTGTGGCGGAAGTAAATGCCATCAATAAGGCGAAACGGGAGAAAGCAGCTGCACGGCGCAAAGCGAGTCTGGAACGGAGCCAGGAGGAGGCAGANGTTCGGAGACAGCAGATGGAGATCGCTTATNAAAAGCAGACTATGGCGGAGGCTCTTGCGAAGCGTGCNGCAGATACAGGCAGAGTTGTTTATATGACTATGCCAGACGCTNTNAGNTCTGCGGCTGNNGNTTATGAAAATAATGGGAGGTNTTNAGANATATGGACATACGANTACTNGGACTATTGAANGATATTGCNGCGCAAAACAGCATCAATTCCTATACGGGTGTAGGAAACAGCTTGTCATTTCCCCAGGTTTTTTCTGACGTAACGGGACTCAGCCAGATGTCGGTAAATGATCTGTTCTCAGCGATATTTCCGACAAATAATGTCAATGTAAAAGTCGGAAATTGCAACGTGACCGATAAAACCTGGCAGAGAAGAGATTTTCCGTCATGGCGGTTTTTTCAGGATAATGTGAGTGCGGACAGCCTGAACAGCTGGAGAGCGGCGGGGGCAGAGCCGACAGGTATGGAAGCATACATACAGCAGGAACTCAAGAAAGTGGGGTTCGGGGAAATGGCGGTGATCCTTCCGGAAAACCTGCAGAAGAAAATGAAAGCCGATTCGGAGTATGCACAGGAGATCACGGAAAAACTGCAAAAATGGAAAACCGACTATGACGATATGGATAATGTGCTCGCGGCCTCTTACGGTGATGATCCGGAATTGCATCAAAAGTCCAAAAGCTACTGCGTCCGGTTGGACGAAGAGGGGAATGTGAAAGATTATATGGTAGTCAGCGGCGGTATGGATACAAAAAAATCAGATCAATCGGATGATACAAGTAAAATAAATCATAAATCACAACAGAAAACAGTTGTGAGGGCGGCAAATCAAAGAATGGTTCAAAGAAGATACGGCAGCCGATGAAACTTTTCAGAGCTTTCAATCGTATTACTAATATATAGGTGCTTTTAAAGCGCACAGCAGGAGGCACAAAGAAGCATCAAGTTTTACACAGGAGGATCTGAAAATGAGCGTTCATGGAATTGGGGTGACAGGATATCCGGGAACCGGATATGAAACGAGAAGGACAGAAAGAAATGTGCCGGGAGGAAACTTCGCAAAGCAGGCGGCGGAAGCGGCACAGGCGGCAGGACAGGCGACAGCCATTCTGCATGGCGCTGAGGAAGGATCAGGGGATGTTACGATATTCTCAGGGGCGGAGCTCGTGAGCGGCTGCTCCTATTCCGTATATAAGACACAGGACTTTGATTCGGAAAATCCCGTATATAAAGTGAAAATATGGGATCAGGCGGGAAATGTGACAGAGCAGATGGTGGATGTGTCAAAGGTAGATCCGAAGAATTGCAGTACAGCCGAAATGTATGCCTACACTGCGGATCTGAAAGAGAGCGGGAAAGGCAGTTTTGAGGACACGGTCCTGAAAGCTGTCATTGCAAAAGCCCAGAAGGATGTGGAGAGCAGAAACGGCACATGGAAGTTTTCGGACAAGTTTGATTGGACAAAGATCGTGAATGATATCATGCAGTCAGAATACCGATATGGGGATTTGAAGGGGTATATGGAGTGGAAGACGTTTTTGGGTTTCTTGGATAAATAAAATGTTTAAGGAGCATCCGCTTTGTGGCGGGTGCTTTTTCTATATGCAGAAGGAGTTTCTCCATATTTGGAATGAAATGCCCTTGAAAAATAGGATACATTGTGAAATCCAACATTTTCTGCAAGATCTGTTATTTTATAGGAGGTTTCCCCTAGTTGCCTGGCAGCGATTTCAAGGCGGTAGTCTATTAGATATTGGGAAAAACTTTTTCCGGTCAATTCCTTAAACAGCTTCATAAAATGACTTGAAGAAAAACCGCAGATGGCCGCGGCGTCTTTAACGGTGATTACGCGGTCATAGTTTGACTGTATATGCAAAAGCAGATTCTTCAGCATATCATAATTATTTTTCATAGAAAGCTCAGCGGAACTTGTTGAAGAGCTGTACTGGTTAATGTAGTGCATAATGGCAAAAAGATTTGATTTTATCATCAATTCATCGCTTGTATAGCTCTTTTTACGGTTTTCTATTAAATACATGATATGAGGATACAAAAGGCAGTTTAAATCGGTTCCTGATTTGAGGTAAAGGGAAGGCAATTTAGCATGACAATACAGCGGTTTAAAGTATTTTTCATAGCAGGTGTCATTTTCCGAATAGTTTAATAGCGAAAAATGGAACAGGATATTAAAATACTCCATTTTGGATTTAGAGTATTGTTCTATGGAGTGAACCATTTGAGGCGGTATGATAACAATGTCATCTGATTTCACAATATATTGATGAGATTGTATTGTGATAATGCCTTGTCCGCCGCAGATATAGATTATTTCCATCTCATCATGCCAATGCAGCGGGTAGGAAGAGAAAAACTCGGGAATATTTCCCTTGTAGACAATATAGGGAAAGGACAGCTGACCGTGTATTTGAGTTTCATGCAGAGGCGTGTTGCACATATCGTATTTTCACTTTCTATAAGAGTTTTGTGTTATAAAATGCGGACTATACTGTAAGAATTATATAAAATAAAATAGTATAATACAAGAATGGTGGCGCGATTGAGGAGACAAACTGATGGAAAAAACGATGCAGGTAAACGGACGGGGATTTTCGATCATTAAACTGCTGGGAAAGGGTAAAGGTGGCTATTCCTATCTGGCTTCTGACGGACAGCGGCAGTATGTACTAAAGCAGATTCATCACGAGCCATGTGATTATTATCGGTTCGGGGATAAGATTGCGTCAGAAGTAAATGATTATAGCAGGTTAAAATCCATAGGAATTAGAATGCCGGAAATGATAGAAGTTGATGTCCGGCAGGAGAGGATATTGAAAGAATATATAGAAGGGGAAACTATATTTAATCTGGTGCTCTCAGATAGGATGAAACCGGAGTATCTTAAGCAAGTCAGGAGCATGTGCAGATTACTATATGCAGCAAATACAAATATTGATTATTTCCCTACCAATTTTATTGTTCAGAATGAAGAATTATACTATATAGACTTTGAATGTAATGACTATATGCCTGAGTGGAATTTTGAAAATTGGGGAATCAAGTATTGGTCTAAGACGAATGAGTTTATGGATTATGTGAAAGCACACTAAGAATCGCGGTTTTTGTATGCGCACTTGGCAAAACTGCCTCTATACTGTATATATTAATATATACAGTGCATGTACGGAGAGATTTAAAATGACATAGGGAGAATGCAGAATGATTACAGCTGACAATCTGGTAAAGACATTTACCAGAAATGAAAAGAAAAACAAAAAGAGTGAGTTTAACGCTGTGGATGGTATCTCGCTGTCCGTGAAAGAAGGTGAGATCGTCGGAATACTGGGGCCCAACGGTGCGGGTAAGACTACACTCCTGCGTATGATGTCCAAGTTGATGAAACCGACAAGCGGCATGGTAAGCATCCGGCTCGGCGACGAAGAAGTGTCGGACGATATAGAAGTGAAAAGACATATCGGCTATCTGTCTAACAATACAAAGCTTTACGGGCGGTTTTCAACAAGAGAACTGCTGCAGATGATCGGCGCACTCTACGGTGTGTCGGAGGAGGATACGAAGCGGCGGATCGATGAGATCAGTGAAGTGCTTTCCATGGAATCCTTTCTGGATAACCGGATCGAAAAGCTGTCCACCGGACAGACACAGCGCGCTTCGATCGCGAGGTGTCTCGTGCATGACCCACAGGTCTATATTTTTGACGAGCCGACGCTGGGATTGGATATCATCAGCAGCGCTGCGATCGTGGATTTTATGAAAGGGGAGCGGGAAAGAGGCAAAACGGTACTCTATTCCACCCACTATATGGAAGAGGCGGAATATCTGTGTGACAGGATCATTATGATCCATCAGGGCAGGATCATCGGCGAGGGGACGCCAGCAGAGTTGAAAGAGCAGACAGGTCATGGCAGTTTAAGAGACATATTTGCCGGACTGATAGCTGCAAACGGCGGTCTGGAATCAGACAGATCCGATTCGTGAGCAGAGGATAAAGGAAAGAGAAGGGTGCACTGATGGGTACGAAGATATTAAAAACTTTAGTGAAGAAGGAAATGCTGGACGTCTTCCGGGACAAGAAGACGGTATTTATCATGTTGGTGATACCGATCATCCTATATCCGCTTATCTTTCTCGGTGCCATGCAGCTTATGACTTTTATCACTTCCAGTATGGAGAAACAGGATTATAAGATCGTTGTAGCAGCAGAAGACGAGGGCAGGTTCTTGCATAAGCTGGAGGAATTTCGTAAGGATGACAAGGAGAGCGCAGAGGAAGAAGAACAGTCATACGAGATCACGATCGTAGATTCGGGCAGCATCACAGATTATGAGACTGCGCTGAACGAGGAGGAGATCGACGTGTATGTCTCCGGGGGGCCGCAGGATGGCAAGATGCAGTATGATGTGTATTATCTTTCATCCGCAAACAATTCCTCCTATGCGGCAGGTCTTATGATGGATGTGTTTGATGCCCTGAGAGAGGATCTGTCGAAACAGAGGATCGCAGAGGAAGGGCTGGATGTGCAGGCGGTATTGGAACCGATCATGTATGCGAGGCAGGATATTGCCAGCAGCGAACAGTCGATCGGAAGCATTATGGGGTCGATCCTTCCTTTTATGTTGGTGATCAGCCTGCTGATGGGAACGATGTATCCGGCGATCGACACGACCGCGGGAGAACGGGAGAGAGGGACTTTGGAGACGATCCTTACCCTTCCTGTGACAAACAGACAACTGATCGTATCCAAGTTTATTACAGTGGCGGTGATCGGTATCGTTTCGGCGCTGCTCAATATCCTTTCTATGGGAGCGATCACTCTTTATATGTATAAAATGCTGGATATGCAGACAGATATGGGGTCTTTTGATCTGGCGAAGTTTATTCCGGCGATACTGGTGTGTGTCCTGGCGGTATTCGCATTCTCCTTATTCATCAGTGCGGTGGCGATG
Source organism: Lachnospiraceae bacterium (assembly GCA_014804615.1). Lineage (GTDB taxonomy): Bacteria > Bacillota > Clostridia > Lachnospirales > Lachnospiraceae > UBA3282. The sequence continues at coordinate 15,309 of JAAUZL010000014.1, read as the reverse complement.
TGCGTCACATCGTTTGCCAAGAGCTATAAGGAAGCGAATAATTATATCACGCCGCTTATGCTGGTGGTGATGTTTGTGGGTTACGTCGGTTTCATACCGAATATTGAGCTGACACAGTCGATGGCGATGGTGCCGGTGGCAAATATATGTCTTCTTGTTAAAAATATGCTGCTGTTTAAAGTGGATTATGCCGCGATCGCGATCGTACTTCTGAGCAACGTAGCTTATGCGGTGATTGCAATTCTGTTCCTTAGTAAGATTTATGACAGCGAGGCGATCCTGTTTTCTGACGGCAAGGCCGGACTGCAGCTTTTTGAAAAGCGGAGCAATCTAAAACAGGGAGGCGTGCCTACGGTATCAGACGTGTGCTTTGTGGCGGCGGTTACGATGCTTTTGGTGCTCTATGCTGGAAGTATGCTGCAGATCAGATACGGACTGATGGGGGTCTTCGGCACGCAGTTGATCCTGCTTGCGGTACCGCTGTTTTTGGTAATCTATACGAAGCGGGACGTGAAGGAGACTTACGGTTTTGCACATGCCAAAGCGGCGGGTTATCTGGGGGGCGCAGTGCTCATTGCAGGGGCGTATCTGGTTAATCTGGTCATTGCCGTCGGTTTGGCAGGTTTATTTCCCGAGAGTGCAGGCAGTGTGGAGACGGTTTTTGAGGATATTATGAGCGGCAATGTTTTCGCGGTATTTTTGGTGATCGCCCTTGCCCCTGCAGTCTGCGAGGAAATGCTGTTCCGCGGCGTGATCCTGCATTCACTGAAGGCGAAATACCGTGTATTTTCGGCAATCGCGATCACGGCAGCATTATTCGGACTGTATCACATGAGTCTTGTGAAATTCATTCCTACCGGCTTATTGGGACTGCTGCTTTGTCTCGTCGTCTGGAAAACGGGCAGTATCTATCCGGCGATGCTGATGCACTTTATCAACAATGCGATCAGCGTCTTTATCAGCTGCTATCCGGAGCAGGTGGAGAAAGTCCTGCCGGTGCTTTATCAGGATACACTTTCGGCAATGGAAGCACTGGGGCTGTGCGGCGTGGGACTTGTGTTGATGGGAATCGGCTGGGTGATCATAAAGGAGGTCTGACATGGGAATTAATCCGATAAGAAGAGATAATATTATGCAAAACCTTACATTTGAGACAAACCTTTTGGAACATGATCGCAAACGGATGCAAGGTGAAAAAGTTACGAAAAAGCAGCAAATCGTGGGTAAGATCTTATTTTGGACATTGCTTNTNTTGNTGGTGGCAGCGATAGGGGTATATGTTTNGATGCACCTGTAATACAGGCTGTTNATGGCAAAAGAATTGCACATTGAAAAGANTCTCCGGGATGTGATAAAGTGTATGTGNTAAATTATCACAGGAATATNCNANNGCGGGAAGGAGAGGCACGGNGATGGAACAGTATAAACAGGAGTTTATCGGCTTCATGGTGGACAGCCAGGTGTTAAAGTTTGGAGATTTTACTTTAAAGAGCGGCAGGAANTCTCCCTTTTTTATGAATGCGGGCGCTTATGTAACGGGCGCGCAGTTAAAAAAGCTGGGAGAATACTATGCAAAGGCCATTCATGACAGGTACGGGCTTGAGTTTGANGTNCTGTTCGGGCCTGCCTACAAGGGGATCCCGCTTGCGGTGGCNACGACCATGGCGATCAGNGANCTTTACGGAAAAGAGATCCGATACTGNGCAAACAGAAAAGAGGTAAAGGATCACGGCGACACGGGTATTTTNCTNGGCACTAAGTTACAGGATGGCGACAGGGTGGTGATCATAGAGGATGTGACCACCTCAGGGAAATCGATAGAGGAAACCTTCCCCATCATTCAGGCGCAGGCNGATGTCACGATNAAGGGACTGATGGTATCCTTAAACCGTATGGAACGGGGGCTTGAGAGTGAAAAGAGCGCGCTTGCGGAGATTGAGGAGAAGTATGGATTTGCGACCGGAGCGATCGTGACCATGGAGGAAGTNGTGGAGTATCTCTATAATAAGCCTTACGGCGGTACGATCTATATCGATGATACATTAAAGANCNCCATAGACTCTTACTATGAGACCTATGGAGCAAAATAAGTGAAAATGTNTCGGGCTGTCATAACTTCCCGATAAAACAGAGAAGGGAGCGGAACGAATATGGAAGAGAGAACGTATAAGGTAATGGGCGGCTCGGGTGCCTTGAACATTGCGCTCGGTGTAGTGACCATGGTGGTAGGTGTAGCCGGCGGTGTGCTCCTGCTCATCAGCGGCGCGAAGCTTTTGGCGGGAAGAAACAAGATTCTATTTTAGNGACANATGGGTGTTTTCGGCGAGGACGAAAACGCCCATTTTCCGCGTATAAGCAGGTCGNGGCTCTGGTTGTACGATCAGTATNGGATAAAGAGGACAGGGTTATGTTAAAGAAAAGCAGNTTCATGTTTACCACGAAAGAGCATACACTGAAGGGGATCATGGCGACCATTCTGGGTGTGATCTCACTGGTGACGATAGGGTATGTCGTTCTGGACAGCTACCGGAAGGCCGGGGAGATTCCGCTGGAGTACGGTGCGGCGGCGTTCCTTACNATGATCTTTGCCTTNGTGGGAATTATTTTGGGCGTGATCTCAAAATCAGAGCGGGATAAGTTTTATTTTTTCAGTTATCTGGGCATTGTATTGAATGTATTGGTTTTGGCGGCGCTCAGTGTGATTTTGTANGCCGGGGCATANGCGTGAGAAGGAGNGTGGAATGAAACAGGAAGAATTGATTTTAGAACGCTGGGAGTTGGCTGCCACGCGGATCAGAGAGATACCGAATGAGTCAATCTGCCCATCGCCTTATGGAGAGTATTTTATCCGGATGGCACAGTTTGTGGAACAGATGGAGGACACCTGGAAACTGGTGGAGAACGGGGCTTTGCGGCGGATGACGCTGGAACAGCTTAAAGAGCATAATCATCTGCTCTATGCAGATATTTTACCGGAGCACTATAGTGAGAGCTATGCAAATCCGACTTATGCAGCGGATCGACTTGATGAGTCAATTGGTCAGATGCTGTCCTTTCTCTACACGGAGCTGCGCAGTATGATACCTGCGGCTTACGAGGGAAACCGGGCAGCCATGGTGATCCGAATGGAGCTTTTGCTGGAGGTGTATCAGGCTTTTGTGTGCGCGGCTCAGGAAGCGGAGGGCGCAGTGCCGGAGGCGGAGGAAATCAGACAGATTTTATATTGGTTTGTGAGCGATTACTATGAGACGGAGTTTGAGGACAGGACCCTGTTTCTTCTGGATGCGGACCGTGATTTTGCACGCCGCATTATCATGGAGAGCGATCTGTCGGATTTGCGCTATCTCTATTACTTTGGGGAGTATATCGCTGAAGATGAGATGAAAATGGCGGCTCACCTGGATCAAATGCCTGCGGATAAGATCAAACTGATGGCAGATACCTACACAGAGGGCTACCGCATCGGCTTTGAGGTGTGCAATAAGGATATCTCCATCAAGGAGACTGCGGAGATCCGTTACTTTTTAGGGTTTGAGCGGGTGATTCGGCAGGCTGTCNACAATTTTGACCNAATCGGTCTACAATCAACCTTNTGCCGGGCCGGTACGAATATTTTCCAGGGCAGGAGCGTGAACAAGAACGGTTACTGTGGCGCGAATCCGAACAGNCAGTACGATTACGACCACAGGGAGGATATGGCGCTCTTTCTGGATNGNNCNCTGGCGGANCGGAAGATNGAGGCGGTGAGAAACGTCTTTGAGCGGCATAAGGAACTGGCGGCNCTCTACGGCGGACCGGCGGTGGTGGAGAGCTTNGGTGAGGAGCCCTTNGTGCCGGAGNCGAANGCNGCGGCATGCCGGCTTTCCGAGAANCAGCAGAAGATTTCCGTAGCCAATGCGGGACAGNTNTTTGCGATACAGAATGAATANATTAAGGGAGAAGANCGCAGCTTCACGATCATTGCTTTTCCGGTGCCTCAGATNGGGGAACGGTTCGNGGAGATNTTCGATGATGTGGTGCGGATCAATACGCTGGACTATATGNTNTANCGTAAGATCCAGCAGNCGATCATAGANACNNTGGATAAGGGGTTNACNGTAATNGTCAAAGGNNGTGGCGCGAANGAGACAGATATCAAAGTACAGCTTCANANGCTGGAGGANCCGAAGACCCAGACGAATTTTGAAAACTGTGTGGCGGANGTCAATATCCCNGTGGGNGAGGTNTTNACNTCGCCNTTGCTGACGGGAACGGAGGGNCTTCTTCATGTGACCNGNGTGTTNTTAAAGGGNCTGGAGTANAAGNATCTCCGGCTCCGGTTNCAGGATGGCNTNGTGACNGATTACAGCTGCGGNAACTTCCCCTCCGAGGAGGAGAATCGGAAGTATATCAAGGATAANGTNCTCTACCANCACGANAAGCTGCCGATGGGAGAGTTCGCCATCGGTACCAANACGACNGCTTANCGTGTGGCAAGGAAATATCATATCGAGGATAAGCTGCCGATNNTGATCGCGGAGAAGACGGGNCCCCANTTTGCGCTGGGGGATACCTGCTATTCCCANGAGGAACAGGTGCGGCTCTATAATCCGGACGGCAANGAGATCATNGCCAAGGANAANGAGGTGTCAGTTTTACGTGACACGGATGTCAGCAANGCTTATTTCCAGTGCCATACGGATGTNACGATTCCCTANGANGAACTGGGGGAGGTTTCGGTGTTGACCGNNNCGGGGGANAAGATCGTTATTATCCAAAACGGTCAATTTGTACTGCCGGGCTGTGAGGANCTGAATCGGGCCCTGGANGAGANNGAGTGAGCCGNTGTTANCNTCCCANNCGGCAGGAAAAGATAGTTGCAGAACCGGNGGAAATCTTGTATACTGTAGNTTAAGAAACTTTGTTTTACTACAAGATATTGTGGTGAGGAGGAAAATATAGATGGCACAGGTAGGCATCGTGATGGGCAGCGATTCGGATATGCCCGTTATGGCAAAGGCNGCAGATATTTTNGAAGAANTNGGTGTTTCTTATGAGATGACGATCATCTCTGCCCANAGNGAACCNGATGTGTTCTTTGANTATGCGAAGAGNGCGGAGGAGAAGGGNTTTAAGGTGATNATCGCGGGAGCCGGCAANGCGGCGCATCTGCCGGGTATGTGNGCGGCNATCTTTCCGATGCCGGTGATCGGCGTGCCNATGAAGACNTCGGATCTGGGCGGTGTCGATTCCCTGTATTCTATCGTACAGATGCCCTCGGGTATTCCGGTGGCCACGGTGGCAATCGGCGGCGGGCAGAACGCGGGCATTCTGGCGGCGAAGATTCTGGCGGTTTCGGATCCGGCCCTGTTAGAACGGCTGAAAGAGTATAGTAAGAGCCTGAAAGAGAGCGTGCAGGAGAAGGACGCGAAGCTGAAGGAAGTCGGATACAAGACATACTTGAAGGCATAAGAAAGAAGGATAAAGGTACACGAAAATTATGTAAACCACAGAGGCGCAAGGGCAGACCGACAGGCGTTTCGGAACGGAGTAAAAATGGACTACAAGGCAGCAGGCGTGGACATCGAGGCGGGATACCGTTCGGTGGAACTGATGAAGCAGTATGTGGAGGGAACTATGAGGCCGGAGGTGCTGGGAGGACTTGGCGGATTTTCGGGTGCATTTTCCTTGGAGAAGATCAAGGATATGGAGAAGCCGGTGCTTCTTTCAGGAACGGATGGTGTGGGCACGAAGATTCAGCTTGCCTATCTGATGGATAAACATGATACGGTGGGGATCGACTGTGTGGCGATGTGTGTCAACGATGTGGTATGCGCCGGTGCACAGCCCCTGTTTTTCTTGGATTACATAGCTTGTGGCAAGAATTATCCCGAAAAGATCGCCGCTATCGTAAAGGGCGTGGCAGAGGGATGTAAACAGGCAGGAGCGGCGCTCATCGGCGGTGAGACGGCGGAGCATCCGGGACTGATGCCGGAGGAAGAGTATGATCTGGCGGGGTTTGCCGTAGGCGTGGCGGATGAAAAAGATTTGATTACGGGAACGGATATCAAACCGGGAGATGCGCTGATCGGTATCGCATCCTCGGGTGTGCACAGCAACGGTTTTTCTCTGGTGCGAAAGGTGTTCGATGTGACGAAAGAGAAGCTTTCTGTTCACTATGACGAGCTGGGAGCGACTCTGGGAGAGACGCTGCTTACACCTACCAGAATTTATGTTAAGGCGCTGGAAGCAGTTAAGGCGTCTGGCGTGAAGATCAAGGGCTGCAGCCATATCACCGGCGGCGGTTTTTATGAGAACATTCCCCGGATGCTGCCGGAAGGCGTGTCCGCGAAGGTGCAGAAAGGCAGCTACGAGATACCGCCCATCTTTGCACTCTTACAAAAGACCGGAAATCTGGAAGAGAAAATGATGTATAACACTTATAATATGGGACTTGGCATGGTGCTGGCAGTGGATCCAGCCGATGCGGATCAGACCGTCGCAGCGCTCAAAAAAGCCGGGGAGAAGGCGTGGGTTGTCGGCGAGGTTGTGGCAGGCGGCCATGAGGTGCTGTTCGGATAATCGCGTGAAAAGAAGTATTTGAGTTGACAATGATGTTTGGAGGAGCAAATGCTTAGAGTCGTAGTGTGTGTGTCCGGCGGGGGCACGAATTTACAGGCGATCATTGACGGCGTGGCGCAGGGTGCGATCTGTAATACGGAGTTGGTGAGAGTGGTGTGCAACAATCCCGGAGCTTATGCGCTGGAGAGAGCGAAGACGGCAGGGATCGAAGGGGTCTGCGTGTCGCCGAAAGACTTTGAGGACCGGCAGCAGTTTGAGGAAGCCCTGATCCGCTGTGTGGAGGAGGCCGGGCCCGATCTGATCGTGCTGGCCGGCTTTTTGGTGAAGATTCCGGCAGAGCTGATTCGACGTTATGAGAATCGGATCATCAATATACATCCTTCTTTGATCCCGGCTTTTTGCGGTACTGGCTGCTACGGGCTGAAGGTGCACGAGGCCGCCCTGAAAAGGGGTGTGAAGATTACCGGGGCCACCGTGCATTTTGTGGATGAAGGAATGGACACGGGGCCTATCATCAAACAGAAGGCGGTGAAGGTATATGCCGACGATACGCCTGAGATTTTACAAAAGAGAGTAATGGAGGAGGCGGAGTGGGTGCTCCTGCCCTGGTGTATCAATCTGATCGCGGCCGGTCAGGTGAAGGTGGAGAACGGCCGGGTAACGATAGCGGAGTAGCAATGCGGAAAGGTGACAGATTATGAAGATTTTAATTGTGGGAAGCGGCGGCAGAGAACACGCGATCGCGGCGGCTGTGGCGAAGAGCCCTAAGGCGGATAAAATTTATTGTGCTCCCGGCAACGCGGGAATCGGGCAGATTGCGGAGTGCGTTCCCATCGGTGCCATGGAGTTTGACAAGCTGGTGGCATTTGCGAAGGAAAAGGCCATTGACTTGACCATCGTGGGCATGGACGACCCGCTGGTTGGCGGCCTTGTGGACGAGATGGAGGCGGCGGGTCTCAGGGTATTCGGTCCCCGGAAAAACGCGGCAATCCTGGAAGGCAGTAAGGCATTTTCTAAGGATTTGATGAAAAAATATCATATTCCCACGGCGGCCTACGAGAATTTTGACGATCCGCAGAAAGCGTTGGCATATCTGGAAACTGCGAAAATGCCGGTGGTCTTAAAGGCGGACGGCCTTGCACTGGGAAAGGGCGTGTTGATCTGCGAGACGCTTGAAGAGGCGAAAGAAGGCGTTCGCACCATTATGGAGGATAAAAAGTTCGGCGCAGCGGGCAACCGCATGGTGATCGAGGAGTTTATGACGGGGCGCGAGGTCTCCGTCCTCTCCTTTGTGGATGGCAGGACGATAAAGATCATGTCCTCCGCGCAGGATCACAAGCGGGCTTTGGACGGTGATCAGGGACTGAATACAGGCGGTATGGGTACTTTTTCACCCAGTCCCTTCTATACGGATGAGGTGGATGCGTTCTGCCATAAGTACATCTATCAGGCAACGGTGGATGCCATGGCGGCGGAAGGCAGGCCTTTTAAGGGAGTGATCTTCTTCGGGCTGATGCTGACGGAAGACGGACCGAAGGTGCTAGAGTACAATGCGCGGTTCGGAGATCCGGAGGCGCAGGTGGTGCTGCCCCGTATGAAAAACGATATGATCGATGTGGTGGAGGCGTGCATTGACGGGACCCTTGACCGGATGGAGATTACCTTTGAGGACAATGCGGCAGTCTGTGTGATCCTGGCATCGGAAGGATATCCGGTTTCCTACGAGAAGGGCTTTGTCATCGAAGGGCTGGAGAAGTTTGAGAACAAAGAAGGGTATTACTGTTTCCACGCGGGAACGAAATTAGATAATGACACGATTGTCACAAATGGCGGCAGGGTTCTTGGCATCACAGCGAAGGGAGCGACGCTTCAGGAGGCCAGGGCCAACGCCTATGCGGCGACGGACTGGGTACATTTTGACAACAAGTATATGCGGCATGATATCGGTAAAGCGATTGACGAAGCGTAAGCTCGATCAGGGGAAGGAGGGGCGATCCTGTGAGCAGCAAAGAAGAACGGATACAAATGCTAAAGAAGGAATTTGTCGAGGAAAACACTTACAACAGACCTATCTACTGCCCTGAGTGTGCAGGAGTCATGGTCTATAAGGGTGTGGGAGAATATGTGTGTGAGCAGTGTGGTTTTGTGGCATATGACGATTACGGCAAGGCGCGCAATTATGTAGAAGAGCATATGGGCGCCAATGCGGCGGAGGTTTCCAAGGCCACAGGTGTTTCCCAGAGGGCGATCCGGGAGATGCTGAAGGAGGGGAGACTGGAGATCGCACCGAACTCCACCCTCTTTTTGCGGTGTGAGATCTGTGGTGCGACGATCCGATGGGGTAGATTCTGCCCCAAATGTGAGACAGCGTATCACAAAGATCTGGAGGAGATGGCAAGAAAAGCAAGGCGTAATGATGATACCTTTGGATACAGCACAGAGCGGCGCAAAGGTGAGGCGGGATCCAAGCGATTTTCCAGGGATGATTAAGCAACCTGGCAGAGGGAGAAAAAACATGAGGATACGAAAGAGCGAGTGGGGAAGAATGATAACAAAGCAGGCGGGAAGAGCACTGGCTGTTTTGGCAGGGGCCGTTATTCTGGTATGGTGTGATCCGATCGTGAGCCGGGCGGAGGCCCCGGGAACGGTGCTTCCCAAAACTGTTAATATCAGAAAGCAGCCTGATCAGGGGAGTGAGGCGATCGGCAGCTCCAGTGCAGGCAAGGAGGTCTCAATACGGGGCAAGGTGGAGGTTTCCGGCGTTACCTGGTATCAGGTGTATGTGGATGCCAATACGCTGGGCTACGTGCGTGCCGATATGATAGAGGCTGGCGAGGGGGATATCCCCACGGTCTCTGTGGAGGCAGACACATCAGATACCGGTGCTGACGCAGATTCCTCACAGACAGACAGTGCGGCTGCTGCGGCGCCTACCGGTTCAGGCACCGGCGCACAGGTACAGGCGCAGGAGGAGATGGCGTTCCAGTACGCGACCACCAAAGTACAGGCGAAGGTACGTCCCGATCCTTCCACGTCCAATAATCACATAGATTCGCTGGCACCCGGCACGCAGGTGGTGGTGAGCGGGAAATCTGAGGGCAGCGACGGGAAGACGTGGTATTTTGTCAACTTTACCGGAGCGAACGGCTCTGAGAAAACAGGGTATATTCGGTCGGATCTTCTGGATCTGGGGGATCTTTTACCGGTGGAAGAAGAAACGGAGCCCGAACCCGATGTGGAAGCGGCCGCTCCCGAGGCAGCGCCGAGAAACGATTATGAACTCAAGATAGAGACGAACTCCGAGGGGGAGGAAGTCTGGTTTCTCTACAATAATATAAGCGGAGACAAGATGGCGGTGGAGCTTCTTTGGGACTCTACAGGCTCTCAGTCCGTGGACGATGAGAAGGATACGGATGCGATCGTTAAGCAGCGTATCGTGATCGTGGTGCTGGGAGTGCTTCTGGCAGCGCTTGCAGTTACGGTGATCATTATGGCCTTTAAGCTGCGGGATGCTTACTATGAGGATTACGAGGACGACGAAGACGAGGAGGAAGAGAGGAATCCAGGGAGAAAGACTGTAGATAAGGAAAGACAGGAACGGCGCAGAGCAGCGGTCGAAGAGGAGGACAAAACCGTGCGCAAACGGGAGCGCGCTGAGCAGCCGAGAGGAGAAAGATCAGAGAGGACGGAGAGGACAAGGCGTGAGCGGGAGGTGACATATCAGGAGGAGCCGGAGGTTGAGGCTGTCAGACCCGCGCCCAAGCGCAAGACAAAAAATTTCCTTATGGATGACGACGAATTTGAATTTGAATTTTTGAATATGGATGATAAAGATATGAAATGATGAGGAAAATATGTTTATCGAGATAGATTTTAACAGTGATCAGGCAATCTATATGCAGCTGCGGGATCAGATCATCATGGGGATTGCGGCCTCCCGGTTTCGGGAGGGGGATATGCTTCCTTCCGTCAGGCAACTGGCGGACAATATCGGCATCAATATGCACACGGTCAATAAAGCGTATACCGTCCTGAAGCAGGAGGGGTATGTCAAGGTGGATCGCAGACGGGGTGTGATGGTGGCCGTGGATATCGACAGGATGCGTGCGCTGGAGGAGATCAGAGAGGATCTGTTAGTCACTCTGGCAAAGGCAAGCTGTAAGAATATTTCCGGGGAAGAAGTCCATGCTCTTATAGATGAGATTTATGAGGAATATGGGAAAGGAATGGAAGGTTAATGCAGCCACAATTTACAGATAAGGCGAAGGCGGCTCTGATGCTTGCGGAGCGGGCTGCCAGAAGCCTGCGGCAGAGTTATGTGGGAAGTGAGCACATTCTGCTGGGTCTTTTGCGGGAAAACACGGGCGTTGCGGCCACGGTGCTCTTAAATAACGGTGTGGATGTCGTGCAGTTAAAAGAGATGATCAAGGATCTGATCGTGCCGGAAACTTCTGTGCTGATCGCGGAGCGGGATGGCTATTCCCCGCGGGCACAGGTTATTTTGGAGGAGGCGCACAGACAGGCGGAACGCTTCCACAGTGAGCGGACCGGAACAGAGCACATTCTGCTGGCTCTTCTGAAGGAAGGGGAGAATGTGGCGGTCAGGCTCTTGAACACTATGGGCATTTCAGTGCAGAAGCTCTATGTGGATGTGCTGGTGGCCATGGGCGAGGACGGCGCGCTTTACAAGGAAGATTTGGGCAGAAAGCAGAATAAGAAGAAAGGAAATACCTCCACGCTGGATCATTACAGCAGAGATCTGACAGCGCTTGCCAGAGAGGGAAAACTGGATCCCGTGATCGGCAGGGAGGAGGAGATCACCAGAGTTGTTCAGATCTTAAGCCGGCGCACAAAAAACAATCCCTGTCTGGTGGGAGAGCCGGGCGTGGGGAAAACGGCTGTGGTAGAGGGACTTGCCGCCAGGATCGTGACGGGCGATGTGCCCTTTACCGTACAGAATAAGAGACTTCTGACGCTGGATCTATCGGGTATGGTAGCCGGCAGTAAATACCGCGGCGAGTTTGAGGAGCGGATCAAAAAGGTAATCAAAGAGGTAATCGAGGACGGCAATATCATTCTCTTTTTGGATGAGATGCACACCATTATCGGCGCGGGCGGCGCGGAGGGTGCGATAGATGCATCCAATATCCTGAAGCCATCGCTGGCCAGGGGCGAGATTCAGCTCATCGGTGCGACCACCATCGCAGAGTACCGCAAGTATGTGGAGAAGGATGCCGCATTGGAGAGACGTTTCCATCCGGTGACGGTGGAGGAGCCGACCATTGAGGAGACAGAAAATATCCTGCGGGGTATTGCCCATAAATATGAGGAACATCACAGAGTTACCATCACGCCGGAAGCGATCAGTGCGGCGGTGGCTCTGTCGGCCCGCTATATCAATGACAGAAATCTGCCGGATAAGGCGATAGACCTGATCGACGAGGCTTCGGCGGCGGTGCGGCTTCATGTGACGAAGCAGCCCGATAAGCTGCAGGAGCTGTCCGATGAGATAGAGAAGATCGATCTGCAGATCGAACGTTCCATCCGCATGGAGGCCTTTACGCAGGCGGCGGAGCTGAAAAAGAAGCAGGAGAGCTGCATCAAGAAATATGAGCGCCTGGTAAAGAAGATGGAGCAGGCGGAGCAGAACCGCGCCTATGTGGTGGGAGAGAACGAGATCGCTGAGGTGGTGGCGCTGTGGACTAAGATCCCGGTGAAGAAGCTGGCGGAGAAGGAGAGTGAGCGGCTCTTAAAGCTGGAATCCATCCTGCACAAGCGGGTGATCGGGCAGGAGGAGGCCGTGGTGGCTGTGGCGAAGGCCATGCGCCGGGGCAGAGTGGGATTGCAGGATCCCAACCGTCCTATCGGTTCTTTCCTGTTTCTGGGGCCTACGGGCGTAGGTAAGACGGAATTATCCAAAGCTTTGGCGGAAGCCATGTTCGGTTCCGAGAACGCTTTGATCCGGGTAGATATGTCAGAGTACATGGAGGGACATTCGGTGTCCAAGATGATCGGGTCGCCTCCGGGATATGTGGGATTTGAGGAGGGCGGACAGCTCTCAGAAAAGATCCGCCGGAATCCCTATTCAGTGGTACTTTTTGACGAGATAGAGAAAGCTCATCCTGATGTGTTTAATGTGCTTCTGCAGGTGCTTGACGATGGACACATCACCGATTCCAAGGGGCGGAAGGTGAGCTTTAAGAACGCCATTCTGATCATGACATCGAATGCAGGTGCCCAGCGGATCATAGATCCCAAGAATCTGGGATTCGGTGCGGCGGAGACGGAGAAGCAGAGTTATGATAAGATGAAGGGCAAGGTGATGGAGGAGGTAAAACGCCTCTTTAAGCCGGAATTCATCAACAGGATCGATGAGATCATGGTATTCCATCCTCTGAACAAAGAGGATATGAAGGCGATCGTAACCCTTCTTTCCAAAAATCTGACGAAGCGCTGCAGAGAACAGATGAATATTGATCTGGCGATCACTTCCTCCGTAAAGGAGCATCTGATCGAGAAGCATATGGATGTCAAGATGGGGGCAAGGCCGATGAAGCGGGCAATCCAGTCGGAGATCGAGGATGCGCTGGCGGAGGAGATCCTGGCCGGAAAAGTAAAGAACGGCGACAAGGTCTCTGTGGGACTTAAAAACAAAAAGATAACCTTTACGGTTAAAACAGTAGGAGAATAGAACATAGGAGGAAAGTACAATGGCTGTAGTAGAGGAATTGCTGCGCGCGGAGGGCGACGGAACGATCAGCTTTGGCAATCACATGCTTGCTGCCAAGGCGAAGCTGGAGGATTACGAGCATGGCGGTAATCTGTACAAGGTGAAAACCTTTAAGGAGCTGACAAAGCTGGAGAAAAACGGTATGTTTGCCTATGAGTCGGAGCCGGGAACCAGCGTAAACGGCTTTTCGGAGACGGAAAACGGCGTTACCTTCAAGGTAGAAGGCAGTGAGGATGCGCAGATCACGGTGGGACTCGAGGAGGACACGGTGTATAAGGTCTATGTAAACGGCGCTAATGCAGGTGAGATGAAGACGAATTTGAGCGGGAAGCTGAATATCAGTGTGGAGCTTGCCAGCGTAGGTGCGGCAGAGGTAAAGATCGTAAAGTAAGTGTCTGACAGACAGGGCTTTTTGACTGACATGAGTGTCACATTCGGTCGAAAGGCCTTTTCTTTTTGAATGATAGGAGAAAACCGATGGCGAAGGGAAAAACAACGGTATTTTTTTGCCAAAACTGTGGCTATGAGTCCTCCAAATGGCTGGGACAGTGTCCCGGCTGCAGAGAATGGAATACGATGGTGGAGGAAAAGGTATCGGGAAAGAGCGGCAGTGTGCGGGGGAATGCGGCGGGAAGGAAGGATGCTGAGCCGGTGAGTCTTGGTGAGGTGGATCTGAGCGAGAAGGCGCGCATGACCACCCATATGGCGGAGCTTGACCGGGTACTGGGCGGCGGGATCGTACCGGGTTCCCTCACATTGGTGGGAGGAGATCCGGGCATCGGCAAATCTACCCTTCTTTTACAGGTGTGCAGGCATATGGCGGCGGACGGTCATAAACTTCTCTATATTTCCGGGGAAGAATCCCTGCAGCAGATCAAGCTGCGCGCCAATCGGATCGGGGACTTTTCGGAAAATCTTCTTCTTTTGTGTGAGACCAGTCTGGAGACGGTAGAGCAGACCATCCGCAAACAGATGCCGGCGGTGGCTGTCATCGATTCGATCCAGACCATGTATCATGAGGAAATCTCTTCTGCGCCGGGCAGCATTTCTCAGGTACGGGAATCCACGAATGTACTCATGCAGCTTGCCAAGGGACTGGGGGTGTCCATCTTTATCGTGGGTCATGTGACCAAGGAGGGCACAGTGGCAGGCCCCAGGGTTTTAGAGCATATGGTGGATACGGTGCTGTACTTTGAGGGGGACAGGCATGCCTCCTACCGGATCCTGCGGGGGGTAAAGAACCGATTTGGCTCTACCAATGAGATCGGTGTTTTTGAGATGAAGGAGGAGGGTCTTTCGGAGGTGAAGAATGCCTCAGAATTTATGCTGAGCGGGAAGCCGGAGGGAGCCAGCGGCTCTGTGGTGTCCTGCTCGATGGAAGGGACCCGGCCCATTCTGCTGGAAATTCAGGCGTTGGTCTGTCACAGCAATTTCGGTATACCAAGACGGCAGGCCATCGGAATGGATTTTAACAGACTGAATCTGTTGATGGCGGTGTTGGAGAAGCGTTTGAATCTGCAGATGTCCGATTGCGACGCTTATGTGAATCTGGCCGGCGGTATGCGGATCGTGGAGCCGGCCATTGATCTGGGAGTCGCCATGGCGGTGGCGTCCAGCTTTAAGAATCGGGTGATCGATGATAAGACCATTGTTTTTGGGGAGATTGGATTAAGCGGAGAGGTGCGTGGTGTTTCCATGGCGGCGCAGAGAGTGGCGGAGGCGGCTAAGCTGGGATTTACCACCTGTATTCTGCCCAAAGTTAACGTGGGACAGATCAAGCCGCCGGCGGGGATGCAGGTCATCGGTGTGGGGTCGGTGCGGGATGCCATTGACTTGATTTAAAGCGGCTTTTGTGATAATATATCTCTTTAGATGATCTGCAATACAAAGGGGAACAAAGATCTGACAAAGGAGTCAGTATGGATAAGAAAAAGCGCGGCTTTCGGGGGAGCGTTCCGCTCCTGATCGTGGAGGTCTGTGTCCTGTTCATCGCGATTGGCGTGATGTATGTAGTCGTC
>JAAUZL010000013.1 GCA_014804615.1 Lachnospiraceae bacterium | reverse complement strand
GGGATATTTCGGCATGGCTTTCCACAACAGTACCTACACTTTTTACGACCGGCATGAGACGCATACAAAGTTGGGCTACAGTGGGGGATATATGGGAGTGGGAAATGGTCTTGAGGAACTTATCAGCCCTAAATGGCCGGCAAGCGATTTGGAATTGATGCAGGAAACTCTGCCGATGTACATTGATAAACAGCCTTTTAATGTTTATTACATGACGGTAAGCGGTCACAGTGTGTATGCTTTTGGCAATAATGCCATGGCAAGGGAAAATAAAGAGGCCATAGACGCATGGTGCGCGAAGAAAAATCTTTCCTACTCAGAGCCTGTACGTGCTTATATTGCAGCGAACCTTGAGCTTGAAAAGGCACTGGATTATCTCGTAAAAACCCTTGAAGAAAAAGGTATTGCAGATGACACAGTCATCTGCATTGCGCCGGATCATTTTCCCTATGGGCTGGATTCGGACGCCGCCTTGGGAAATATGCCGTATTTATCTGAATTATATGGTTATCCGGTAAACACCTATGAGGAGCGGGACAGAAGCCGTGCTATTATCTGGTGCGGGGAACTTGAAAATAATGAGCCGATTATTGTCGATACGCCTACCTCTTCCGTAGACATACTTCCGACATTGTGCAATCTCTTTGGCGTGGAATGGGATTCCAGGCTTTATGTGGGAAGGGATGTGCTCTCAGATGCTCTCCCGCTTGTTTTCTTTGGAAATTATGACTGGAAGACTGACTTAGGGCATTATAGTTCATCCAGGAAAATTTTTACACCGACAGATGAAAATGCTGTCATTCCGGAAGATTACGTAAAGCAGATATCCGGTATGGTGAGAAATAGAATGACATTTTCTAAGTCTGTGCTCAGCCATGATTATTATACGCATGTTTATGATGCGGCATCGGGGTTGGAATGATGTGTTTTCATTCAAGTTCTTCTGTCAGTTTTTCAATTTCATCGACGATTTCTCCGATATAAGCAATCGTATCAAGGAGAGGGGCGTCTGTAGTGATGTCGATTCCGGCAAGTTTAGCCAGTCCCACCGGATCCAGCGTACTGCCTGATGCAAGAACCTTTTTCCAGTCATCAACCGCCTTTGCGCCTTCCTGTTCAATCCGTTTGCAGACTTGTGTTGCAACGGTGAGTCCGGCACTATAGGTATAGGAATACAGACCCATGTAATAGTGAGGCTGGCGCATCCAGGTAAGCGCCGCATCATCGGAAATTTCCACATCTTCACCCCAGAAGTTTTGAAGAGTTTCCTTCATAAGGCGGGATAGAACAGGGGCATTGACGCTTCCGCCGTTGTCAACGAT
This sequence comes from Lachnospiraceae bacterium, assembly GCA_014804615.1. Lineage (GTDB taxonomy): Bacteria > Bacillota > Clostridia > Lachnospirales > Lachnospiraceae > UBA3282. The sequence goes on along the minus strand of JAAUZL010000013.1, from coordinate 87,131 downwards.
TTGGTAGACTTTTCGCTGATAATCGGCTTCCAGCAGGTGAGTGACAAAGTTATGATAATAAGTATTGCTGATCATACAGGACAGCACCCAACGGCGGAACCGGGGATCCGGATTATTTTTTAATAAGTAGTGTGCCATCAGCAGTTCATTCATGGTTGAGGGCGCTTCCACAAAGTAGGTGGAAACATCCGTATCAAAAATGGACTGTTTTTTGTTGCAGGCTTTGAAGTGGCCGGCATGCCCCAGTTCGTGTGCCAGTGTAAAGACATCTGACATACGATCATTCCACGACAGCAGAATAAAGGAATTGACTCCGTAGGGGCTGGAACAGAAACCGCCGGTTGATTTCCCCTGGTTTTGGGCAAAATCGATCCATCTGTCACGGTAAGCTTCACGTATCATTTCCACGTAATCGTCTCCCAGAATGGAAAGCCCTTTCTCAATATAGTCTTTGGATTCTTCAATAGTGACCTTCGGATCATATTCCGGGTCAACGGCAATTTTCAGATCCGCAAAGGTCATACGGTCCAGTTTATGAATTTTCTGTAGAAGACGGGCAAACCGGCGCATGTGGCAAGAGAGCTTTTCCATGATCAGATCAATCTGACGGTGATACATTTCCTGTGTCACTTTTTGAGGAAAAAGCAGACTGTCAATGACAGAATCAAAACCCCGCAGAGTGGCAATTGTTTTTTCAGTCTGTACTTGTGTGTTGTAGGCAGCCGCAGTTACATTCTCGTATTCACGAATCTTGGCGGAAAATGCGGCGAAGGCTTTCCGTCGTATGGAGGGATTTTCCTCATATTCGTAATTGTCCTCAAAGAGAGAATAACCAAGAGGATATTCTGTTCCATCAACCACAAAAGAATCAAATTTCATATCTGCCAATTTAGCCATATTATAGATCTGGTAAGGAGCTTGAATGGTCTGGGAAAGTGCAGCTACAGCCCGTTCTGCCTCCGGATGAAGTTGATGAGGTTTACGACGCAGAATATCCTGTAGATAATATTTGTTGTGGGTGGCAATAGCAATGGCTTCTTCCAGGACAGCCTTTTTCTGGGAAGCAATCTCGGTATCAATAAAGCTGAGCTGACTGGAGATCTTCGAGGCAAGACGGGAGACAGCCTCGTCCTGTTCCTGGTTATGTGTATCGTAATAGTCCACGGAAACTGCCAGACTACAGTAAGTTTCGGCCAATGTGAGCAGGCGGGTTACTTCCCGAAAATCGTCAAGACAACTGTTAATCATCTGGGGCGAATCCAGTTTCCCTTTATAATCCTGCACCATGCGGCTGCTGAGAATCTTCAGGTTTTCCATGTCCTTTTGAAGTTCTTCTTCCTTTGTATAAATAGATGATAAATCCCATGTTAATTCCACAGGGACGTCCTTACGCAGTTTCAGTTCCATGTTCAGATTCTCCTCGTATAAAATCTTTTGTTCTTACTTTATATGGATTGTGGGGAAAAATCAAGTGAGTAATGATTTGGGGGCCGTCTATGGATGATTCTAAACCCTTATGGGCCGGTACTGATATATTTGGCATGACTTTGTGCTTGCCTGTGTATGGCAGCGAGTGTAAAATTTAAAGTAATGATAATAACAAATGTGGAGGTTACAGAAGGTGAATCTGAAAAAATGGCTGACAGCAAACTTTACGGAGATACATACGGAAAAACTGGCGAAGATTTTGCTGGCAATATTTATTATGGTGTTGTCCATTTTTGTTCTGGCATATAAATTTCCGGAGAGCAGTTATGTGCAGGAAACCCGCGAAAGTCTGGAAGAGAGCAAAATAACCGTTATGGAATTTTCCGGTGCGACAATAGCAGTTTCCGTGGCAATTACGGCGCTTCCGGATGATTTCGGCAGTCCGTTAGCTAACACTTTAGCGGATATGAACAAATACTTTATATTCATCTTTGCAGTTCTGTTTGTGGAAAAATTAATTGTTGTGGAAGGAATGAAGCTTTCGTTTGTGTATATCATACCGTTTGCATGCGGTCTTTATATACTGTCGGTGTTGTTCGGGAAAGCTGTATTTAAAGTTTTGGCGTCAAAGCTGATGATCCTTGGTCTGGCAGTTGTACTTGTAATACCGCTCAGTACGCATATTACGGAAAAAGTATGTGAAGATTATCTGGTTTATGTGGATGAAACAATAGAGGAGGCGAGTGCCGGAGCCGAAAAGGTGAATGGGGTTATGACCTCGGGGGATGAAGGTTCCACCGTTTTTGAAAAACTTACCGATGCATTTAAAACTGCCGTTCAGGGAATATCAGATTTACTGAAATATTTTGAGAATGTCCTAAAAAAATGTGTAAATTCCATTGCCATTATGATCGTGACGACATTTGTTCTGCCAATGCTTGTTTTGTTGCTCTTTCGGTGGCTGCTTAAAGAATTATTCAGTCTGAGTCTGCCCGCACCCCGGGTGAACAAGGAGGAAAAGTGATGAAGAGAGTGCTCTTAAACGCTTCCTGTGTTGTCCTGCTCGTCTTGATCGTTGGTGTTCTGGTCTGGGGCAGAAACAATAAGGTTTCTGTATTTCATGAGGTTTACGACGATGGGGTAGAGCAGATTGATTTAGATACCATCTATCTGGACAATAGCGGCGTGGAAGTCAATTTCTCAGAGATTCTTCTGGGAAAACAGGAGGAGACGAGAAAGCTGATTGTCAGTACGCAGGAAGCAACGGTATCGACCGAACTTTCGGCCAGATTGATTCAAAAACTTGATTTTGATTTTTTAAAGAAGACCCAGAAAGTCAGCTATACAGGGAAAGGTTATTTTGTTGTGGATCTCGACAATCTGACCGGTGGGGATATCATTGAGGATAAAGAACAAAGGATCATAACCATTAAGATCGGACACGCATATCTTCAAGCCATCGAGATAGATCCTGACAAAATCATGGTCGACGAAGTGAAAGAGGGATTATTGGCGCGCGGCGATATTGAACTGACTGTGAAAGACTATAACGTAATTGAAAAGGAGTTGAGAAGTCGGCTGGAGACAAAATTCAATACCGCCGAAAACGGACAGGAAGCCGATGATATTGCGCTTAGGATGGTCAGAGAAGTCTATGAACCGATTATTAAGGCGATTGACCAAAGATATAGTGTTGTGGTGGAATTTAAGTGATTTATATGCTGACAGAACAGGAGGGAAAAGCGATGGCAAAGTATATCATGTCATTAGATGCAGGGACAACCAGCAACAGATGTATTTTGTTCAATGAAAAAGGGGAGATGTGCAGTGTGGCACAGCGGGAGTTTACCCAGTATTTTCCGAAGCCGGGATGGGTGGAGCATGATGCGGATGAAATCTGGGCAAGCCAGCTTGGTGTGGCGGTTGAGGCGATGAACATGATCGGAGCAACGGCGGAGGAAATTGCGGCAATCGGTATTACAAACCAAAGGGAGACCGCTATTGTATGGGACAAAAATACAGGTGTGCCTGTGCATCATGCAATCGTATGGCAGTGCAGAAGAACAGCCGAATACTGCGACGAATTGAAGGAAAAGGGCCTTACGGAGCAATTTCGGAAAAAGACAGGGCTTGTCATCGATGCCTATTTTTCGGCGACAAAGATCAAATGGATTTTGGAAAACGTTCCGGGAGCAAGAGAAAAAGCCGAAAACGGAGATTTATTGTTCGGTACGGTGGAAACATGGCTGATCTGGAAGCTGACAAAGGGTGCGGTTCATGTGACGGACTACTCCAATGCTTCACGTACCATGTTGTTTAATATCAATACGTTAGAGTGGGATGACGAAATTCTTTCGGAGTTAGATATTCCGAAATGTATGCTTCCGGAGGTAAAGCCGTCAAGCTGTATTTACGGAGAAGCGGACCCTTCGTTCCTTGGAGGACCGGTGCCGATTGCGGGAGCTGCCGGGGATCAGCAGGCGGCGTTGTTCGGGCAGACCTGTTTTACGGCAGGAGAGGCCAAGAATACATATGGTACGGGCTGCTTTTTACTTATGAATACGGGAGAGAAGCCAATCTTTTCCCGGAATGGATTGGTGACGACCATCGCATGGGGGCTTGACGGGAAAGTATATTATGCGCTGGAAGGTTCTATTTTTGTGGCGGGGGCGGCAGTACAGTGGCTTCGCGATGAAATGCGGCTTATCGATTCCGCAATGGATTCCGAGTATATGGCGAAAAAGGTGAAGGATACCAACGGCTGTTATGTGGTTCCCGCGTTTACCGGGTTGGGCGCGCCCTATTGGGATCAGTATGCAAGAGGAACCATTGTGGGGATTACGCGGGGTGTCAATAAGTATCATATTATCCGCGCAACTTTGGAATCTCTGGCATATCAGGTGAACGATGTGATGCGGGCGATGGAGTCTGATTCCAAGATCAAGATTGCAACGCTTAAAGTGGATGGCGGTGCGAGCGCCAACGATTTTCTGATGCAGACCCAGGCCGATATTGTAAATATACCTGTCATCCGTCCGCAATGTGTGGAGACGACCGCAATGGGAGCGGCGTATCTGGCAGGCCTTGCAGTGGGATATTGGATGAATAAAGAGGATGTGATCAAGAACTGGACGAGCGATCAGATCTTCAAACCGTCCATTGAGGAAGCGGACAGGGAGAGCAGGATCAGAGGATGGAATAAAGCCGTGAAATATGCCTACGGATGGGCAAAAGAGGATTGATCGGAAGGAGATTGAAAATCGATATGTACGACGTGATTATCATTGGGGCGGGTGTATCAGGGGCGGCAATAGCCCGTGAGCTATCCCGCTATCAGGCAAAAACATGTGTGATCGAAAAGGAGGAAGATGTCTGCTGCGGCACCTCCAAGGCAAACAGCGCAATTGTACATGCCGGCTATGATGCGGCGCCGGGTACCCTTAAGGCGAAACTGAATGTGCGGGGAAATCAGATGATGGGCAGGCTTTCCGAAGAGCTGGATTTTGCCTTTAAAAGGAACGGTTCGCTTGTCTTATGCAGGGATGAGGAGGGGATGCCGGCTCTGCAGGAGCTGTATGAGAGGGGATTGACTAATGGAGTCAGCGATGTGCGCATCCTAAGCAGAGAAGAAGTGCTTGCCATGGAGCCGAATGTGACGGACGATGTGTGTGCCGCCCTGTACGCGCCGACCGGGGGGATTGTATGCCCCTTTGAATTGAACATTGCTCTGGCTGAAAACGCATATACGAACGGGGTGGAATTCAAGTTTGATACGAAAGTGGAAGAGATCACGAAACGGGAAGAGGGGTATGAACTGCGTACGGACAAGGGCGTATTTACGGCAAAATGTGTGGTGAATGCGGCCGGCGTATATGCGGACGAGATCCACAATATGGTAAGTGAAAAGAAGATGCACATCACGCCCCGGCGCGGAGATTACTGTCTGCTAGACAAGTCGGCAGGAAGCCATGTGGAGAGGACGATTTTCGCTCTGCCCGGCAAAATGGGAAAAGGGATTTTGGTGACCCCAACTGTTCATGGCAATCTTCTGGTTGGGCCTACGGCGGTGGATGTGGAAGACAAAGAGGGAGTGAATACCACCGGGGAAGGGCTGGAGCAGGTAATAGAAAAGGCCGGCATGAATGTGAAAAATCTTCCCATGAGGCAGGTGATCACATCTTTTGCCGGACTGCGGGCACATGAAGACGGGGATGATTTTGTGATAGGAGAGGTAGAGGATGCAGAGGGTTTCATTGACTGTGCAGGGATTGAGTCTCCGGGAATCGCAAGCTGTCCGGCAGTCGGGGAAATGGTGGCGCAGCTCATCAGAGATAAAATGGGGCTTAAGGAGAAGGAAGATTTCATCTCCACAAGAAAGGGCATCGTAAAGCCGGATACCTTGAGCAAAGAAGAGCGAAATGCGTTAATTAAAGAAAATCCCGCTTATGGCAGTATTGTCTGCCGCTGCGAAATGATTACGGAGGGAGAGATCATCGATGCCATCAGGCGTCCGCTGGGGGCAAGATCTTTGGATGGCATAAAGCGCAGGACACGGGCGGGAATGGGACGGTGCCAGGCCGGGTTCTGCTCGCCGAGGACAATGGAAATACTGGCAGAAGAGCAGAACAGGAGTATGTCAGATATCACAAAATCCGGTGGAAAGTCGCGGATTATTGTTGGAACCAATAAAGATACATTATGAGGAGGCGCCTAAATGGAAAAGTATGATATTGTTATCATCGGAGGCGGCCCGGCAGGTCTGGCAGCGGCTGTTTCCGCAAAGAAGAATGGAATAGACCGGATTTTGATTCTGGAACGGGATAAAGAACTGGGAGGTATTTTGAACCAGTGCATCCACAATGGTTTCGGGCTTCACACTTTTCAGGAGGAGCTGACGGGACCGGAGTATGCCGACCGGTTTATCAAGCAGGTAAAGGAACTGGATATTGCCTATAAACTCAATACAATGGTTATGGATATCAGCCAGGATAAAACGGTAACGGCAATGAACCGGGAAGACGGTTTGTTTGAGGTACAGGCGAAGGCGGTTATTTTAGCGATGGGATGCCGGGAGAGAGCCAGAGGGGCATTGAACATACCGGGATTTCGTCCGGCGGGCATCTATTCGGCAGGCACAGCGCAGCGGTTGGTAAATAGGGAAGGTTATATGCCGGGCAGGGAGGTTGTGATTCTCGGTTCAGGTGATATCGGACTGATCATGGCTAGAAGAATGACGTTAGAAGGGGCGAAGGTCAAGGTGGTAGCCGAGCTGATGCCTTATTCGGGCGGACTGAAAAGGAATATTGTACAGTGTCTGGACGATTATGGGATTCCGTTAAAACTGAGTCATACGGTAGTCGATATTAAGGGCAAGGAACGGGTGGAAGGCGTTACGCTTGCGGAGGTTGACGGCAAAGGGAAACCCATTCCGGGAACCGAGGAATTCTATTCCTGTGACACTCTCCTGCTTTCCGTAGGATTGATACCGGAGAATGAGATTTCCGGAAAAATGGGCGTGGAAATGAATCCGGTGACTTCGGGGCCGAAAGTAAACGAAAGCCTTGAGACAAACAGGAAAGGTGTGTTTGCCTGCGGCAATGTACTCCATGTGCATGATCTGGTAGATTTCGTATCGGAGGAAGCTGCCGCGGCAGGGAAAAACGCAGCGGCTTATGTGAAAGGAGAGAATCCGGAAGAAAGGGAAGGGCGGGAAATCCGACTGAATCCGGTGGAAGGCGTCAGATATACGGTTCCGGCAACCATCAACGCCGCATATATGGATGAGGAGCTGACGGTGCGTTTCCGTGTCGGCGGCGTCTATAAAAACTGTTATGTGAGTGTCTGGTTTGATGAGGAAAGGGCGATTCACAGAAAACGACAAGTGGTGGCTCCGGGAGAGATGGAAGAGGTAAAACTGACCAGAGAACAGCTTCTTCAATATCCGGATTTAGAAACGATAACAGTAAAGATTGAGCAGGAGGAATAAGTATGGAAGTAAAAAATCTGACCTGTATTAATTGTCCCATGGGCTGCCCGCTTACGATTGAGATGGAGGGAGAACAGGTAATCCGAGTCAGCGGAAATACTTGTAAACGCGGGGAAATCTATGCCCGTAAAGAGGTTACGAATCCAACAAGGATCGTGACAACTACTGTAAAAGTGCTAAACGGAACGTCGGATATGGTATCGGTAAAAACCAAAGAGGATATTCCGAAAGAAAAAATATTTGATTGTGTAAAAGCTCTGAAAAATGTGCAGGTGGAAGCGCCGGTCCATATCGGAGATGTGATTGCAGACAATATCGCAGAGACGGGTGTGGATATTGTCGCTACAGGGAACGTAGAGCGACAAATATCCGAATATGTCCGGAGTTGAGTGTAGTCCTCTGCAGTCAGGCAGAAGTGTCGAATAGCATGTTTATTATGCATTACTTGAATCCTGTATTGATAGTTGTCAGGATTAAAGATCCATGTTAGGCTAAGCATAACAATTATGTAAGAGAAAGGCGGATTGGTTATGTTGAGAGAGAGAGGGTTTTACAGGGGTGTAAATTTGGGCGGATGGTTATCACAGTGTGATTACAGCGAGGGCAGACTGAATTATTTTATTACTGAGCCGGATTTTCAAAAAATTGCTTCTTGGGGAATGGACCATGTGAGGATTCCGGTTGATTATATTGTTCTTGAAAATGAAGATGGTACATACAATGAGAGTGGCTTTACACGCATCGGGAATGCCATTGGATTTGCTAAGAAATACGGGATGAACGTGGTTGTGGATCTGCACAAGACCGCAGGATTTTCTTTTGACGCAGGCGAAAAGGAAACAGGTTTTTTTGAGAGCGAGAAGTATCAGGAGCGCTTCTATAAGCTGTGGGAAGAACTGGCCAGACATTTTGGAAAATATTCGGATTATGTGGCGTTTGAACTTTTGAATGAAGTTACAGAGCAGCATTTTATCGATGCTTGGAATCGGATTTCACACGAGTGTATCAAGCGGATTCGAGCCTATGCGCCGGATACGTTGATTCTGCTTGGCAGCTATGAGAACAACAGTCCTGAGGCGGTGAAAGATTTGGAGAAGCCCTACGATGACAAGGTGATCTACAATTTCCACTGCTATTCACCTTTAGAATATACGCACCAGGGGGCACCGTGGGTGGATTGGATCGATCAGGACGCGAGACCTCATTTTGAAGATATGGAGATCACACCGGAATATTTTGAGGGATTGTTTGCGGAGGCAATGGAAAAAGCGAAAGAAAACGGGACAACCGTTTATTGCGGAGAGTATGGCGTGATTGACAGGGTTGAACCCGAAGATGCCCTGAAATGGTTTAAGGTCATCAACAGCGTGTTTGAAAAATATCAGATTTCAAGAGCGGCCTGGAGTTATAAGGAGATGGATTTCGGTCTGTCTGACAGCCGTATGGACGGTGTGCGGGAGGAATTGATCAAGTATCTGTAGGGATACGTTTATAAGTCTGATAAAGTAAAATATCATCCTCTTCTATTACAATGTAGTCCGTGGGCAGAATGACAGCGCCTTTTCGCACAAAGGCGATCACATCGATTCCAAAGACCGATTCTATTTGTTGAACCGATTGATTCAGAAAAGGGCTGTCGTTGTCTACGGTAATGCTGACGGTCCCTTTGAAACCGGTGTTTACTTTATTTTGGCCTTGAAGCTGTGTATATTGTTCCACAAATCCTGCTGAAATGATACCTGTAGGAATTGCCACTGCGCCTACGCCCAAAAAGGATATAAAAATTGCCATGATCCTGCCCAGTACGGTTACCGGATAAATATCACCGTAACCTACCGTAAGTATGGTTGATATGCTCCACCACATGCCTGAAAAGGCATTGTTAAAAACATCCGGCTGTACTTCATGCTCCGCACTGTACATGCACAGAGAAGAGGCCATCATCAGCACCAGTATGATAAAGACTGATGAGATGATCTGATTTCTTTTTTCGTACAAGACAGACGTGATCACATTAAAGGAATCATAATATGCGTTGATCCGGAACAGGTGGAATATTCTGACCACTCTCAGCATTCTGAATACAACAAATCCTGACAGGAAAAAGAAGGGCAGAATCGTGCACAGATCCACGATACCGTCAAAAGAAAGAAGGAAACGGAGTACCGCCTTGATTCCCTTTTGGTCAGGGTAAAGGTATTCCGCAGTCCATATTCTCAGAATATATTCTATGCAGAATATGACAACGGTAACCGCTTCTATGCTCCTGAAAATCGCGGTATACCGATTCAACTGCTCAAAGGTCTCCATGAACAGAATGGTAAGGTTTACCAAAATCGTTGCAACGATAAAAATATCAAAGGCTCTGCTTATGAAATCATCCTTTTTACCGATCTGTATGATATCAAAAATACGTTTTTTTGCTTTTTCACTGACAAGTCTCTGCATATTGATTTTGTGGCCTGCTCTTTCTTTTAAAGTTGTAATAGGTTCATTATATCATTTAAAGGAGCATATTCAACCCGGTTTCGTTGACAATTTATCTGAAATGCGTTACCGTAATGCATAAATAGAGGAAAAGGTCAGGGAGTATCTCTATGAGAAAATCCATAAAAAATGTGGTAATTACATTATTGCTTCTGACTTTAGGCTTTTCCACCGCTCTCTTGGCGTATTTGCATTTCTTCGCATCAGATGACAAGGCGCTTTCGGGAGAATGGACGGCCGATCTGGACATGACGGAACATGCCGCCGTCACGGCCCTTGGATGGCTGCAGGAAATAGAAGGGGTCTCTGTCGCTCTGGAAGATATGGAGTCTTATATGCAAGAATTGACTGTACAAGTCAATTTAAATATGGAGCAGACAGGGCGCTCTGCGGGAACCTTCCAATGCAATGTTTCACAGGAAAGCTATGATGCCTGCAGGCAGGCGGCCTATGAGGCATTTGCCTCGGCGTTTCAGGAGCTTTTGACCGAGAGGCTTCGCATGGCAGGTTATACGGGCAGTATGGATGAGGAAGCGATCGAGGAACTTGTAGCAGAGACCTTTGGGATGTCCACGGATTCCTATCTGATGTCCTGCGGCCCGGAGCTGCTGCCGTCTCTGGAAGATTTACAGGCTGTGTATGACGGCAGCGGCACCTACGAAGTCTCTGGGGACATTTTGTTCAGATGGTTTGAGGAGGATGAGGGTACTGTCTTAAGGACAGAATACTTTATCCGGGAGGACTCCTATCTGATTTTGCCTGAGGGGGACGGTTCTGTCGCCTCTGATAACTTGAAGACAGATTTTGATCTTGTGATATACACCTTAAAGCAGCCCACAGACTGAGCGGGAGGGGGATTTTATGAAAACATTTTTGCAGAAAACCGTTTCTGTGATATTGTCCGTAATACTGATCTGTTCTCTCTTGCCAATGAGGGCAGCCGCAAGTTTTGAGATCCCCGGAAGCTGTCGGGTAGAGACGGATACCGGTAATGCAGGCACGGTAAAAACGCTGGATTATGCCTATGATGATAACACTTATTTCTCTCTGCGGGATCTGGCCGTGCTCCTCAAAGATACGGACAAAGCTTTCTCTTTGGAAATTACGAGCAATGCAGTCTCTTTGGATATAGGAAATGCCTACACGCCTCTGGGCGTGGAAAATACCTCGTGGGAGGACAGTGAAAATCCGGATATTGCCCTGCGGCGAAATGAATTTAAGGTAAATGAGGAAACAGTATTCTATTATACATTGATCATGCAGCTTCCCTCCGGCGATTACGACTGCTTCATGATGGCGGCGGATCTGGCTATGATTCTGGATGTGAATATCACTGTCCCCGCGGCGGGTTCTCTGCAGATTTATACGCAGGAGCCTTTCGATATCTCTCCCGCTGCGTTGGAAGAAGCCGGGTACTTTTACGGGGTCAACAGTGTGTTGGCAGGAGATGCCACTACCGGGGAAATCTATTATCAATATCAATCCGATATGTCCTATCCTATTGCCAGTACGTCCAAGCTCATGACCTGCTTGTTGGTCATGGAGGCCATTTCGACAGGACAGCTTACCCTTGACGAGCAGATTACGATTTCTGAGGAGGTTCAGGCGCTGGCTGACTCTGGCGATGGGGTCATTCCTCTGAAAGCCGGAGAACAGATTACCGTGCAGGAGCTTTTGGTGGGGGCCCTCCTGCCTTCCAGCAACGAATGTGCCCTGTGCCTGGCGGAATCCATTGCAGGTTCGGAGGAGGCTTTCGTCCGGATGATGAATCAAAAAGCGCAGGATCTGGGGCTTTCCCAGACAATCTTTTACAACAGTAATGGGCTGCCCTCCTACACGGAGGATTTCGTTCCTGCAAAGCGTCAGAACAGCATGAGTGCGGAGGATATGTTTCGGCTGGTATCTTACCTTTTGAAGGTCTATCCCCAGATCACGGAGATCACTTCTATGGAAGAGGCAGCCTTAGAGTCCATCGACTTTGCAGTGAAAAATACCAACCCCCTTCTGCACAATCTGCCGGAAGTCACCGGATTGAAGACAGGAACGACCAACAAGGCCGGGGCCTGTCTGGTCACATCCATAACTGCGGACGACGGGAGAATGGAGCATGATCTGGTAGTGATCGTCCTGGGTACGGAAGATTCCATAGAGAGGGGACGTGTTTCCGGATTGTTGGCAAGATATGCTCTGCATGCTTTTGATGCGGGGGTGGACAGCACGGAATCCGGGGCATCTGACCAGGCATCCGGAAATTTACCCGTACACGCCGAGGCGGCGGTGGATCAGATTATTCGGACGGCAAGAAAGCGCCAATAAAAAGGGATTGAAGAAAATCCGAATATTCCGTATGATAGAAAAGGGAAAATACAGAAGAGCGAAAAGCGCATAAATATAGAGGAACGTTAAGATGGAGCAGAATGCAAAAAGGATAGAATTTCGTTTCGGGAAGGCCGGAAAGCTGGCGCCGCTTGTCGCGGCGGCGGCGATGATCCTGTGGGCGGCGTTCAGCCAGTCCAATGTGAACGGCTATGTGCTGGCGTTTTTTGCGGCGCTGGTGACAGGAATCATTTTTGCAAAGGATGAAAAGGCATACGGAGAAGCGCTGGTATACGGCTTGAGCAAGCCCATGTTTGGCGTGATCGTGATGGCAGTGATCTTGGCGGCAGTTTCCGGCAAACTGATCTCGGCGAGCGGGGCGGTGCAGACGATCGCGGCATATGTGGTGGCGGCGGGCTTTACGGGAAAGCTTTTTGTGGCTGCAACCTTTCTCATCACCTGTCTTTTGGCGTTTGCAACGGGAACCTCGGTGGGGACTTATTTTGTAGTGATTCCAATCTTGTTCCCCGTGGGTGTGATGGCGGGAGCAGCGCCGGAATTTATGATCGGCACGATTGTGTCGGGAGCGGCATTTGGGGACAATCTGGGACCTATTTCGGATACCACGATCGCCTCCTCTGCAACGCAGCATGCGGATTTGGGAACTGTGGTGAAGACCAGAATGCGTTACAGTCTGCCGGCGGCGGCGGGAGCGTTGGTTTTGTTTCTGTTGTTTTCCAAAACCACAGATGGGAGCGCGGCAATCGAGGCGGCGAGTGGAATGACTGATCCGGTCAGTCAGGTTATGCTGGTGGTGCCGGTGGTCATTATCGCCCTGTGTCTTATGAGAAAGCATCTGATCACCGCTCTGTCCTGGGGAATTCTGGCGGGGATCGCTGCCGGGCTGCTTTCCGGTATTTATACGATGGACGACCTTATCTCATTTCCCGGCGGATTTTCCGTGGCGGGGGGCGATCATAGAAGCCATTACGGGGACGGCAGGCACGGTGGCAATGCTGATCGCGGTATTTGCGCTCCTTGGTGTGCTGGAATGCAGCGGGCTCTTTGAGGATGTGGGTGCGCTTCTGTCACGTTTTGCAAAGAAAGAGCGCAGTACGGAGGCGACTATTGTGCTGTCTGTGGGTATATTGAGCATGGTGACGGGGGTCATTTCGGTAGCGATCGTGGCGCTGGGTGATCTGATCAATGAGATAGGAGAGAAAGCAGGCGTAAACCGGTATCGACGTGCCAATCTGATGGATTGTACAGGCTGTGTGTTCTGCTTCTTGGCGCCCTGGACAGTACACTGTGTGATTCCGGCACAGCAGTCTGCCCAGTTCGGGGAGAGCTTTGCAGTGGCGCCTGCGTCTGTGCCCTTTATGAACTATTATTCGATTTGTATGCTGGTGATGCTGGTGGTTGCGGTGGTTACCGGATACGGGAGGAATTATCTATGAAAAAGAAAAAACCCATTCAGGAAATCATTTATGCCGTTTTCCTTTTCGTGGCCATTATTTTTTTGTTTTTCTGGTTCCGGGAACAGAACAGCATCCGGACAGTGAAGCAGAACAGAGATTATGCAGCGGACTCTGCGCAGATGAAAGCGGAGCAGATCGATGATGAAATGAATAATGCTCTGGGTCAGATCAGAACCTATGCTTATTTTATAGGAGAAGGACTGGATACGCCTGAGGTCACGGCACAGATGCTTAGCACAATGGAAACAAATTCCATATTTGACGCCTTTATGTTTACAGATCCCGACGGTGTGGACTATACCTCCGACGGGCGGACTGCCGACGCGACGGACCGGCAGTTCTATAAAGACGGCATTGCCGGAAACAGCGGCAGTGAAGTGGTGTTTGATTCCCCGTTTTTTGATGAGACAATGCTGGGGGTTTATGCGCCCGTCTATGTGGATGGAGAAATCATCGGCGTGCTGCGGGGCGCATTTTTGGCTGAGGAATATTTGAGAAGTATGCTGGGCACTACATATTTCGGGGAGGCGGCCAAAGTATATTTGTGTGAGCCGAACGGTCANGTAATNGCAAGTTCTGATGGTATGTCCTATGAGGGACGCCTTCTGGATGCGCTGACGGAAGCNGGAGTGATCTGTCAACATGATGCCGCTTCGGTTCAGCAGGTATTTGAAAACGGCGGAGCAGGNGCTTTTACATGCGAAAAGTCCGGTAGGACAGACAATATCTGNGTTACCTACCTGCCCCAAAATCAATATGTGCTGGTGCAGACATTTCCGGTAAATGTGACACAGCGTATGATCAGGGAAGTAAATTTAGTCGGCATTCAACTGGAAAGCATGTTGATCGCACTGTTTGTTCTCTACATTATCATTATCATGATCCGTGCCGGGCGGAGGCGGAAAGAGCTGGAGAAGGAAAATCGGGAGATGGGATATATTATAAGCGGTGTCAACACNCTGTTTTCCCGGTTTGCGATGGTGGATCTCGAAGCGGATACTTATCAGTATCTGGCGGGCACAAAGCCTGAGGAAGGCGGAATCGAAGAACGCGGAGNGTATCAGAAGCTTGTGGATTATCTTTCTTCTGCCGTAGAGGAAAGTACCTATCAGGGNATCGTTGATTTTATGAATAAAGATTCCATTATCGCGGCTATGCAGANACAAAANGATCTGCGATATGAAAGATGTGTGACAAGGGACGGTCATACGGATTGGGAGCACATGAATGTGATNTGTNTGGAAAGAAAAGATAACATGGCTTCCAAGGTTTTGTTTATCCGCCAGAATGTAACGGAGTTAAAGGAAAAAGAACTGCGGATCCAGGCGGAAAGGGCGGTTGCAAACCGAAAGGAAAAGCAATACCAGATNGCGCTCATGTCCAATTCCTTATACAGCTTTGAGTTTAACCTGACGAAAGATTTGATCACGCAGGATATTATCCGGAGGATTGACGGAAAGAATATATCGCTTCTGGAACAGNNCGGNTTGACAGCGCCGTGCNGCATTTCGGAATATTTTGAGAGACGCAAAGACTGTGTCCTGGCGGAATCNATGGAAGAGTATTCCGCCACCGTAAACAGGGAGAACCTGATNCGATGCTATGANCGGGGCGGCAGAGAAGTGACAGCAGAGTATTGGGAGGGGGATTCCGAAGACAATCAGATGTGCGTGCGCCAGTCCTTTGTCATGACCAGAGACGATGATACAGGCGATATTATGGTCATGGCNATCACAAAGGATATCACGGAACAGGTCAGNAAACAGAGAGAGCAGACNCAGGCNCTNCAGGATGCACTGCTGCAGGCACAGCACGCAAACAGGGCGAAATCCACATTTTTGTCCAATATGTCGCATGACATNCGGACCCCCATGAACGCTATCATAGGCTTTTCGACCATTGCGGTCAGCCATATTGANAATAAAGATCAGGTTCTGGATTGTCTGCAAAAAGTGCTTTCCTCCAGCAACCATCTGCTCAGTCTGATCAACGATGTTCTTGACATGAGCAGGATCGAAAGCGGGAAGGTGCAGATCAAAGAGCAGGAGTGCAATATTTCCGAACTGATCCATAACATGGTAAATATCATTCAACCGCAGGTCAAGGCAAAGCAGCTCGAATTATTTATCGATACCTTTGAGGTTACCAATGAGGATGTGATCGCTGATCCTTTGAAGTTAAATCAGGTATTTATCAATCTGCTGAGCAATGCGGTGAAGTACACGCCCGCCGGAGGCACGGTNACCTTCCGCATTATGCAGAAGAGCACATTCCGGCACGGATACGGCGATTACACATTTATCATTAAGGATAACGGAATCGGTATGTCNCCGAATTTTGTGGAACATATNTTTGAGCCCTTTGAACGGGAGTCCACTGTGACACAGAGCGGTATTCAGGGAACAGGATTGGGCATGGCCATCACCAAGAACATTGTGGAGATGATGAANGGCACCATCAGTGTTGAGAGTGAGATGGGCAAGGGAAGCACNTTTACGGTAGAACTTGGCTTAAAGCTGCAGGATATGGAAAAGACCGCNCAGCAGATCAAGGAGCTGGANGGNCTGCGNGCANTGGTNGTGGACGACGATCTCAATGTCTGTGACAGCGTCAGCAAGATGTTAAAACAGATCGGTCTGCGCGCTGANTGGACAACTTCCGGCAAAGAGGCGGTATATCGCGCAAAGGCGGCCCGCGAGGAGGGGGATTGNTATCATACGTTCATNATTGACTGGCAGATGCCGGGATTCAGCGGTGTAGAAACTGCCCGGAAGATTCGGGATACGGTCGGCAATGAGGCTCCCATTATCATTCTGACAGCTTATGATTGGACGGATATTGANGAGGAAGCAAAGTCCGCGGGCGTTACGGCNTTCTGTGCGAANCCNATGTTCATGTCCGATCTGAAAACGGTGCTGCTTGCCGCTAACAATATGCTGGAGAAACAGGATGACGTTCCGGAATGGACNNTGGCGGATTTCAGCGGAAGGCGGATTCTTCTGGTGGAGGATATTGAGATGAACCGCGAGATCGCGCAGGTCATTCTGGAAGAAGCCGGTTTNCTTGTAGATACAGCGCCGGACGGGACAGACGCGGTGGCGATCATGGAGAAGGCGGAAGAAAACTATTACGATGCGATCTTGATGGATATACAGATGCCTATTATGGATGGGTATGAAGCGACCAGNACCATCCGCAGGCTTCCGAGAAACGATGTGAAAAATCTGCCCATCATTGCCATGACAGCGAATGCGCTGGAGGAAGATAAGGAGGCGGCGTTGATGAACGGCATGGATGCTCATATCGCCAAACCTCTNGATATGGATGTATTTATATCNGTGCTTAGAAANTTCCTNGGNTAAATCANGGNTTACATTTCTTNCAGGGCACATATCCCTGCGCGATAATACTCTCCCNGCTTTCGGAGCTGTCCACTCTGTTTGTGGTGGGCAGNGANNTACAGGNNGGCTTGTGNAANTTNTTNGTCTTACTGTTNAGGACATAGGTAAGTTCNGTGGTGGNCGGAGCAGTAGTTGTCGGGGGCGCTTCCTCTATGGAGGGAGCGCTCTCTTTCTGTGGTGCAGGCGCCGGTGTACCGGATGCAGCCGCAGAGGAAGTTGTTTTATTGGAACCGGCGGTGGGTTCCCCGGCCTTCCAGGTCTCGGAAGCGGGTACATTAAAGGTGATCGTCTTGCCGTCTGTGGAGGCGATGATGGTGCCGTCCTCATCCGTCCGGTATACTTTTACGCCGTTTGTCCGAAGCGTATTCAGGGTCTCCGCGTGAGGGTGACCGTAGGAGTTGCCCTCTCCGCAGCTGATCACCGCGTAGGTGGGATTGACTGCTTTGATCAATTTCTTTGAAGTGGAGTATTTGCTGCCGTGGTGTCCAACCTTATAGACGTCCGCGGAGAGGGAGATGTCAGTCTCTAAAATGTCCGCTTCGGCGTCCTCTCCGGCATCCCCCGTAAAGAGGAAGGAAATGCTCCCGTTCTTCAGAAGGAGCGCGATAGAAGCATCGTTGGGGTTGTCGTATTCTCTGCCGGGAGACAGAATCGTTATGGTGGCGGTTCCCAGAGTATATTTGCTGTTGACTTTAGGAGTCAATGCTTTAAGGCGCTTGTTATCCAGCGCCTGAACCAGTTTCTGGTAGGTTTTATTGTCTTTTTCATAATTGGAGACGAATACCCTGGAGATATCAAACTTTGTAAGGATCACCGGGGCGCCGCCGATATGGTCAGCGTCCGGATGGGTCAGGATCAGATAATCCAGTTTGGTGATCTTTTGCTTTTGCAGGTAATTCTGGATGGCGGTGCCTTTGCTGTCATCGCCTGTATCGATCAGCATGGCATGGTCGCCGCAGGTGATAAGCGTGGCATCTCCCTGTCCCACATCAATAAAATGGACTTCCATTTTGTCAGGACCTGATGCGAGAGCGGGCATCGGTGCAGACAGAGCGCAGCCCAGCAAAACAGACGCAGTAAGAGCCAGATACAGAATTTTCTGATACCATTTTTTCATGTCAATATCCCCCTTCCCAATAAATATAACACAGGAGTGCCCGGGATGCCAGAGTACAGAGGGCGGTTTTGTGCACAATATCTAATTTCAAAAGGTGCAAATAGGCAAAACGTGCATTGACTTTCCCATATGCGTTTTGTTATCCTTATCATATGAACAACCGATTGCGCAAAGCAAAATAAGAGCCGAAAGGGAAATGGAGGACAGGACAGTATGGATAAGTTTATTGTCAATATCATCCATCGGCCGGAGATGGTACCTGAGTATGCAGAGAAGGTGACCGGACACGGTAAAGAGGAGGATATCGGAAGAAAGGAGCTTTTGACGGAATCTCTGGATATCTTTAAGACACAGCAGGCGATCGCCCACAAGAATGGCTTAAAGACGACGATCCAGATGACCTACGCTTCTTTATTTAATGATGAGGCGGTGGCGCTTGCCAAAGAGGATCACGAGAAATACGGGGATGAGATCGCCCTGTCACTGCTCGGCCTGCCTTGTGAAGAATTTCGTGAGAAATATAAGACCAAGGATTTCTGTATCTGGATGTTCTCTATGGAAGACAAAAAATCCATTGTGAACGATGTGTTTGGCAAATTCAAGGACCGCTTCGGATTTTATCCGGAGTCTACAGGTTCCTATTATCTGGATGCGGATTTGGTGAATTATATCAAGGAAAAGTATCCGATGGTGAAATGTGCTGTGGCAACCTGCTGGGAGGAGGGACCGAAGGCATATCACACCTGTAATAATTCCTGGTACACCTTTATGGACGGCGGCCCCTGGGCACCCTGGATTCCCAGCAAACAGAATGTCCATGCACCGGCGGCGAACGAGGCGGAGGACAGCGGCATCGTGGCAATTCCGCATCTGTCCAGAGACCTGATCGCCTGCTATGACGGCAACGGTTCTAACTTCGGCACGCATCCCCAGAATGTGCTGCGGAGTATGTGCTACGATTCCAAGACCTGGGAATATCCTTATATGTACAATCTGATCGATCAGTTCCGGTCTTTGGCAAAATACAATAACGGCTATGCTTACAACATGATGTTTGTAGGTCCCGGCTGGATGAATAAGATGGGACGCTGGGAGGCTCCCTATGAGCTGCTGCTCAAGTCCTACGAGGACGGCATGGCATATTACGGACAGCTCAAGAAAGAGGGTAAGCTGGACGACATGACTATGGCGGAGTTTGCGGATTACTATCGCGCGAACAGAAGGCTGACGGAGCCGGAGTGTGCGTTGTGGAGAGATATCCTGTATGGATCGGACAAGCAGCTTTTCTGGTATTGCGATCCTTACATGAGAGTCTGCGCCAATATGGACCAGGGCGGCGCTATTGTGGATCTGCGGCCTTATGCGGCGAAGCTGGAGTGGCCGGTGGGTATCGGCACCAAGCATGTGACGGACGCATCTTATCCGTTCCTGATTCAGGAGAAATACCGGGCTGGTTACTTTACACACTATGCGGGTGAGGGTACGGTCAGAAGCGCGAAGCTGACCCACAATGGAGAGGAAGTGGATCTGTGCCTGTGCAGGACGAAGGCTCATTTTTCCCAGGAGGGCAACACCAGGATCCTCACGCTGGATCCCGTGGATATCGAATTCTATGACCTGACCGTGAAGCTGCAGACAAAGCTGTACTTCGAGGAGGGCAGCTCCAACATCAAGATCGAGAGAACCATTCTGGAGATGAGCGATCCCACTGCCGAGGTGGAGATCAACGAATACATGGTGGCCTGCTACGGCACCACGGAATACACCGAGGATATGACCAACATTGTACTGTCAGTCACCGATGGGGCGCAGACCAAGAGCATTGACTACGCTTATAAGTGCCGTGAGGAGGCACTTCCGGGTGCGACGGAGACGGTTGCGGTGGTTCCCGAGATCGAGACACGGGTTTCCATCAGCTGTGAAAAGAAGGATGCGGTGGGGTATATCAGAGAGGGCTATGCTTTCTCCCCGATGTTTACATTAGGCTACACCACCAAGTTAAAGGATAAGGAGGTATTTGCGACATGGCTCAATCTGGCAAAGGCAAATTAAATTACAGATGTCCCTCCTGTTTTATGAGAGATCTGGATATCGACATGTTTTATGATAAGGATAAAAAGGAGTACCACTGCATCCGTTGTCAGTATGTGGGAACGGAGGAGGACGTGCTGGAGAAGAATGAGCTGGTGCGTTTCCGTTACAAGGCGGCGATGAAGCGTTACACAAAGTTTGATTTCGATTGAAGCAGACGCATTTAAGACGAAGAATGCCCGCCATAAGCGGGCATTCTTCTGGTCTTGGAAAGGTGAACAGAATGAAATTTTACAAAGGCATGGATCTGTCCACGATCAAAGAAGTGGAGAGCCTGGGAGGCAGATTCTACGATCAGGGTGTTGAAAAGGATGTATTTGATATCTTAAAAAGCTATGGCACGAATGCGGTGCGGCTGCGTCTGTGGAATGATCCCTATGGGGAGGACGGCACGCCTTACGGCGCGGGCACCAATGATCTGGCGGCGACCATAGAGCTGGCGAAGCGCGCGAAGAAACATGGCATGGAGATACTTCTGGATGTGCATTACAGCGATTTCTGGGCAGATCCCGGAAAACAGCGAGTGCCCAAGGCCTGGCGGGGAATGAACGAAGAACAATTGACCGAATCGGTCTACAATTTTACAAAGGAAACACTGCTTGCTATGCGCAAGGCGGATGCTTACCCGGATCTGATCCAGGTGGGGAATGAGCTGTCACATGGCATGCTCTGGCCCTTGGGACAGCTTCCGGAATATGGCAATTACGATGGGCTGGCGCGCTTTGTACGGGCGGGGATCCGCGGCGTTCGGGAAGTGGATGCGGATATGCCCATTATGCTCCATCTGGATAACGGCGGCAATAACGCACTGTACCGGGATTGGTTCGACCATTATCTGGAGCGTGGCGAGGACGATTTCCAGATCATTGGCCTGTCCTACTATCCCTTCTGGCACGGAAGTCTGGAAGATCTGCAGAACAATATGAACGATCTGGCAGTCCGTTACGGCAAGGAACTGGTCATTGCGGAGGTATCTATGGGATTCACCATGGAGGACTATGGGAGATATGAGAAGCTGGCGCCGGGAGAGCGCAAGAGTTATGCCACAAAGCCCGAACTCGTGGAAAAGCTTTCTTTCCCCATGAGCAAAGAAGGACAGGCAGATTTTATGAAAGCGGTGTTTGCGGTGATCGATCAGGTGCCGGATGGCAAGGGCAGAGGCTTTTTCTACTGGGAGCCGGCCTGGATCCCTGTGCCCGGATCGGGCTGGGCGAATGAGGCGGCATTATCTTACATAGAAGAAAAGGGTCCCGGCGGGAATGAGTGGGCCAATCAGGCGCTGTTTGATTACGAGGGCAATGCCCTGCCGGCGCTTGCCGTGATCCGGGATTATCAGCCGAAGACGCAGTGACGGGAATGTGGCTTGAAATTTTGTGGTTTTCAGAGTAGAATATAAAAAAGAATTGGCATTTGTGCCTTTTCAATCTATCTAAAACGAAAGGATAATGGATATGAAAAACTGTCAAAACAAATGGGTGCGTGCCGCAATCCCGGCGCTGCTCCTACACTTTAGTATCGGCACGGTGTACTGCTGGTCTATTTTCAGTCAGGAGATCGCTGACTACATAGGATTTTCCAAGGCTGCTACCGAGTGGGCATTCAGCTTTGCGATCTTCTTCTTGGGAATGTCGGCGGCATTTCTGGGTAATGTAGTGGAGAAGGATATCCACAAGTCGTCCCTGATCGCTACGATCACCTTTGCTCTGGGTATGGCGGGTACAGGCTTCTTCATCTACTATGGCGGCAGCCATCAGGGCAGTGTACTTGCTTTGATCGGCATTTACATCTGCTACGGGTTTATCATGGGTGTCGGTCTCGGAACCGGATATCTGTCTCCCGTAAAGACCCTGATGCTGTGGTTTGAGGATAAGAAGGGGCTCGCAACAGGTCTTGCCGTAGCGGGCTTCGGCGGTGCGAAGGCTATCGCAAGCCCTATCATGCAGGCGCTTCTGGCGAATCTGGGTGAGGGCGGTATCTATAAGATGTTCTTCATTCTGGCGGTGGTTTACTTCGTTATGATGTTTGTGGGTCATCTCCTTCTGGCGAAGCCGGAGGGCTGGCATGAGCCTCAGAAGAAAGAAAAAGGACAGGGTATCATGGATACTTTAAAGACCCGTCCGCTCAGCAACTATGTGGGTATCTGGCTGATGTTCTACATTAACATCACCTGCGGCCTGGCACTGATCTCTCAGGAGAAGATGATCGTGAAGTGTATCGGTCTTGCCAGTGTGGTGGGCGTGATCTCCACTGTTTCCGCTATCTTCAATGCGGGCGGCCGTCTGGGCTTCTCTGCATGGGCGGATCACCTGAAAGACAGAAACACGATCTACAAGCTGATCTTCATTCTCTCAATCATATTTACCGGCATTGTGATGCTCACAGGCGGTATTAAGAACGGAGAGGGCAACATGCTTCTGGTAATCTTGGTGCTGTGCCTGATCTTCATGGTAAATGCGGGTTACGGCGGCGGTTTCTCCAATGTGCCGACTCTGCTTTCCGATCATTATGGCATGGGCAGCATCAGTGCGATCCATGGTATCACGCTCTCGGCGTGGGCGTTTGCAGGACTTACCGGTAACCAGATCGCGACCTTGATCGTGAGCAACACCGGAAACTTTATCGATGATGGACATGGTGGGTCGATCAATCCGGTGGGTTATCAGAACGTGCTGTACTTTACGATCGTGCTCTACGTCATAGCGCTGCTGCTGAGCCTCTTCCTGGTGAAGCCTTCTGCTGACGCTAAAAAATAACTGTCGCAAGATATGAATCTTGCGATTCAAGAATTACTGCGTAATTCTTGGTGATATTACGAAACAAGAACAAAGTAAAACCCCGAAGGCTTGACCTCCGGGGTTTTACTTGTGTAAAAGGGGAATTTTTCGGAATTGCTTTTACCAGCTTGACTTCCGATATCAAGCCTACATTCAATATACCGAGTTTTCCCGCTATCGTCTATAATTATATTACAAAAGAATAACACTATATTAGCGAATGCTGTTTACATCTCCAAATAGGAACGCTGGTCCTGCAGCTCCTGAGGAATAGGCATTCCGGTGTTTTTGAGCTTCTGGAACAGGTTGTCGTAATGATGGATCTTTTGTGCCTGTTTGATATCGTAACGTGTCATAGTCTCTTTGTAGAGCGGGTTTGCCGTCAGGCGGTTACGGATCTCCTTCGCAAAAGGACAGTAGGAGAAAATGATGTTACGGGATATCTTGTTAAGCCGCGGGGAACCATTTCCCTCGTAGAGGATCCAGGCCTCATAGTCCCTGATAAACATTTCTTTATAATTATTTTTCGCCTTCTGCATGGCGAGTTTGATTTTATCCTTGGCGTCTGTGGACAGATCACGGTTCTTACGATAGAACTGGATGTAGTCGAAATACTCGCTGGTGAGAGATGCCTCGGAGATATCGTTCCAGCGTGCGCCCTGAACACGTTTGCACATTTCCCAGCGGAAATCGCCGGTCAGCCGAACCAGAATGTTGGTCAGATCCTCCATCTGGAAGATGGACACCATCATGCGGGCCGGGGTCGTGCGCTTGCGTCCTTCGATCTCCTGCCATGCCACGCCGCGGATACCGATGTTGGGCATCAGGATGATATCAGGCAGCACTTCCACGCCGATCGTTTCTTTGCCTATACCAATGTCAGGATTGGTGTAGGTGACATCGCGATAGTAAGCACTAAAGTCGATCTCGCGGATCTTTTTAAAGGATTCCTCCACCTTGTCAGCGGATACCAGAGTGCCGTCTAAATCTTTTAAAACGTTATGCTCCGAGAAGATCGGGCAGAAGCTTAATATTCTGCCGAAGGAGATCTTATTGACGGAAGGGAACATATTGCGCATCTCAAAGAGTACCATTTCCTTCCGGTCAGTCTGCATTCTGGTTTCATCGGCCGCAGAGATCTTTCCGTTCATCTTCTGTTCGCGGAGATAAGCAGGGTAGTCGGAGTCGAACTCATTACGGCTGGGCACCTTTTCGCCACGATAAATGGCAAGGAACCATTCGTAGGCTGTGTAGACCTGACGTTTGGGGTTGGAAGGGATCTTATCCACGATCGAGTATAAGTAGGCAGCATTCTCCATTCCCGCCAGATTCTCATCCACATAGCCGAAGTTGAAAAACATTTTCACTACCTTGGGTACGGAAGGATCGTTTATACTTTTCAAAAAGGCATTCTCATAAATCGTATAGAAATGCTTGGTGATGACAAGACGCAGTTTTCTGGCAGCGTCATCGGAAGCATTTTTGTCTGACATCTTTGTGAACTTGTTGACAGCCTCCCGGAAAGAGGAAGCGGTCTCGGCGCTTACCCCGGCATAGTTAAGGATGGTATTCATCGAATCGGTCAGATCCGCCACATCATTTGCAGCGCTTGCATCCTCGCCGGGATGTTCCTCGGCATGTTTCAGTTTTTCACGGTATTCATTGATTCTATTCTGATACATCTCCTTGTCGATGGCTTCCTGACCTTCGAGCTGTATCATCATCTTGGACAGCGCTGCGGTCAGGGTGGTAGAGTCCGGATCGTTTGGCCCGATCCGGTATAAAATGCTGGCATAGAGATCAAAAAGATCCAGATGATTTTCATTCATCAAAATATGGATGATATCTGCCTTGTATTCATGGAACACACGGCTTATAGAGATAATCCGCTGGATGTCCTGATTGGTCTTCATGACCAATCCGGTCAAGAAATCCATACTGTAGAATTTTGCGGATTTTTGTGTGATGGATGTCTGCAGTTGGGTATAATAACCGTCCAGCCACCCTTCCAGATCCTCCTCCAGAGTAAGCTCTGTCACATTTTCCAGATCAGGGAGAACCCTTGCGGTGAATCCGTGTTTGGTACAGAAAGACTTGTAAGTTTCATAAGTTTCCATCAGATAGTGATGAAAATTATCACAATCAAAGGAGGCCATGGCGTACTGATCGTAAATCTCGCGGAACTGTCGAAACAGGGAAACAATGAACATGTTTGCCAGATCCACACTCTTTTCCATCAGAGTCTCCAGCTGTGCGGCTGTGCAGGCATAGGATGAGATAGCCGTGGGCTCCTCTGTGCGGTAAGAAATAAAATAGGAACCAAAAAAAATCTCGCAAATGCCGATCACATCGCCTTTTTGCAGATAGAATGTGCCGCCTGGATAAGTAGCGCATACGCTTCCTCTTGCGATCACATGCAGGCCGGTCAGATTCTGCTCACTCTGGATCAGTTGTGTGCCCGCCGGAAATTCTTTTACAGCCATTTGAATACCCCCTGTTTGTTTAAAATTGATAAAAAGACCCTGCATTTATCTTATGCTTTTTTATGGGAAAAGTCAATGAAAGGGGCATGAATACAATAAAAAGCCGGCCGGACCTATAAGGTTCGGCTGGCTTTTTACGTGTAGAAGAAATTACTTAAAAAACTTGATCGTTCCATCCTTGAATCGAGCAACATAGATTGAACGTTTGGCGGACAAACCGGATCCGTCCTGAAGCTTAACCGTGACCGTCATTTTTTGCAGATCGCTTGTATAGAGTATTCTGGAGCTGGAGGATTTACTCGTAGTCACCTTGCCGGGTACCGGATAAAAATAATACGCCTTGCTGCTGCTGTCATATGCTTTCTTCAGTCCTGGATTTTTTCCGCCGGACACGGAAACTGTATAATAGGTCGGAGTATATCCTTTCGCATTTATTCCGGTGCCATCCCATCCGACTGCCACAAAACCATCTTCGATCGTGAGCTTTTTGAAGAGCGGTGTGACACTGAAGGTATACTTGTTGGAGGTTACGCCGCTGCCATCCGCCGCGGTGGCGGTAATAGAGGCGGAACCGGAAGCGCCTTTTTTGGCAGTCACCTTGCCGTTCTTGTCTACAGTCAGGACATTCTCATTGCTGGACTTCCAAGTCACTTTTTTGTTGGTGGGTGTTCCGTAGTTGCTGGTATATTTGGCAGACATCTTGATGCTCTTACCGGAAGCGATACAACCGGTGTATGACCCGGAGCTATATCCGCCATAGCTGTCAGTCGTTCCTATGAACAACGCGGACATGGGGATCGTGACGCTGACCGTACAGGTCGCTTTTTTATTGCTGCCGTCTGTGGCGGCGCAGGTGATGGTCGCTTTGCCGGCACCTTTGGCAGTGACATTCCCCTTTGCATCCACAGAAGCGATGGAAGGAGCGCTGCTGGTCCAGGTGATCAGAGTCTTATCCATTCCCTCTTTTCCCTTTATATCAGCGGTCAGTTTTGCTGTCGAGAGCTTGCCTGTTTTAGGAGAAAACAGAGTTAGTTTTGTTGCGGACAGCTTAATGGACGTGATCTCCCCGGATACGATAGTGACAGTGTAAGCTGCGGATGCTTTGTTGGAGCCATCTTTGGCAGCAGCAGTCACCTTACAGGTTCCTGTGGCATCCTTCTTCGCAGTTACCTTACCGCTTGCGTTTATGGTTACTTTGTCGTTGCCGTCAACCTTCCAGTCAAGCTTTTTGTTGGTGGCATTAGAAGGGCTAACGGCAGCAGTAAGGGTGATACTCTTTCCGGCAGCCACTTTGCCCGGCCCGCTTAAGGTGATTCCCGTGACGGGCTGGATCACTGTCACAGTAAGGGAAGCGCTCTTGTTGCCGCCATCGTTGGAAATGGCCTTGATGACAGCTTTGCCGGGAGCAACGGCGGTGACCATACCATCCTTAACAGTGACAACCTTGGTGTTGCTGCTAGACCAGACGACTTCGTTGGCAGCAGCGGTGCCGGTAAGCTCGGTATCTTTTTTTGCAGTTGCGTCTGTTTTGGTTACTGAGAGGAAGGGCTTTAAATCAAAAGTCTTATTTTTAACCGTATCCAGGTTTGGCGATTTGGGTGCTTTTTTGGTTTCTTTATCCAGAAACGCTACCTTTTTAATCGCGGTACTATCAATGACGGTAAATGTATAGGTGCCTTTTACCTTGTTAATCGTAGTTTTGCCGTCTTTTTCCGTAGCTGTGGCAGTGACGGTATATTTACCTGCTTTGGTTGGAGCAGTTTTGGAAGCTTTTGTTTTTACTGTGCCGTTTGATACGGTGATGCCTTGCGCCTTGGCAGTATCATCCACAGTCCAGACAACCTTAGTGGAGATTGCATAGGAAGGAGTGACTGTAGCAGTCAATTTCAGGCTCTTGCCGGCGGCAATCCGATTCACGCCGTCCGCGGAAACCACAGTTACTGATGCAGGAGTCGGCGTCAGTACGCATGCCTTGGAGGCAACTTTACTTACCTTGCCTGTGATCGGGTTGACGGCGATCGCTTTGATGGTCTTATTCCGGGCGCCTCCAACCGGGAAGGCTTTCGAGTATTTCTCGCCGACCGTGATCTGACCGTTTTTATAGGCAGGCGTCTTGCCGTCTGTGGTGTAGTAGATTTCCACACCCACAGCAGTTTTGGTGGAGAGAGTAACCGTGACGTTTTCTGCTATGTAGGTCTTACCGGCTTTATCGGAAGCTTTTTCGGCGATGGTGATCGTCGGGGCATCCGGCGCTGTCATATCCGTAGCAATCTTCAGTACACCGGGCAGCCAGGTGGTGCCTGCGCCCATACCGGAGCTAATGCATTTGGTGGTGGAGGACTTCATAACAGAGAGAAGCGCATCTACTCGTGCTTTTCCACTTTTATTTCGAATATCTTGTCTGGCGGAAAGAATCACCGCTGCCGTACCTGCTGCAGCGGGAGATGCCTGACTGGTACCGCTCATAGTGCCATAACCAGTGGGTACTGTAGAATAAATTCCTACACCAGGGAAAGACAGCTTTACGGTGCTTCCGTAGTTGGAGAAACTTGCCCTGGCACTGTTCCGATCCACGGCGCCCACAGAAATAGCGCCGGAATAGGCGGCAGGAAAGTTATTGGCGTCTGCGTCGTCATTACCGGCAGAGGCGAAAATCGCCACGCCTTTCTTGTAGGCGTTCTGGACAATTGTTGCGTAGTTGCCATCATACATCGGTCCGCCCAGACTCATGTTGATGATATCGTTTCCGTCCGATACGGCGGCATTGATGGCACGAGTGATGTATGAGGTCGTTGTCGTTTCGCTGGAGTTAAACACAGCGTAGCCGCGTATCTGAGCTTCCGGGGCAATCCCTACACCGCCTTTCCCGTTTTCGGCGGCGGCAATGATACCTGCCACATGGGTGCCGTGTGTGCCGTTGTCCCCGTCAAATGCTGTCCCGCTTGCCCCGTTTGAAAAATTTCTGCCGGACACAGCGTTTTTAGATAAATCTTCGTGATTTCTTTGAAGCCCGGTGTCGATGACAGCGACCTTGATTCCCTTGCCCTTAAATCCTGCGGTCCAGGCATAGCGGGTGCCGATATAATCGTGCTGCCATTGATTGGCAAAGCCGGGATCAGAGGGCGTGGAGGCATCAGGTATGTAGTCATCAGATGTGTTGTCATCAAGTGCATAGCCGTCAGACGTGTTATCATCAGGCGTAACCTCTGTGTCACTGTCCAGATAATGGTAGTAGTTAGGCCATACAGCGGGCAGCTTGAGATCGGGTTCTGCTGCAGCGGCGATCGCCATAGCCACCGTAGCTTCCTCAGGCAGACTGATCACGGCTACTTCATAGGAGTAGCTGTCCACTGTGCCGCCGAAGGCTTCGGCCACTTTCCTGGCCTCTGCCTCGGTTTCTGCCAGATATACCACTTCGCCGCGCTCGTAGATGCCTTCTGCATCAGGGTAGTCTTCGGCGTTTCCGGTATTTTTCTCTACGATGTCACCCACATGTGCAGCCAGTTCTCTCTTGTCGGCCAACTGTTGAGAGGACATGATATAATGATCACCTAATCCGGGAAAGATATCAAAAGCATTCTCGTCTGCCTCGGGAAGTGCGTTTTCGGAGATTGTATTTTCGGAAACAGTATCCTCAGAGTTTTCCTCATCTGTAGAAGGGTCTTCGTCCTCAATAGCTTCCTGATCATCGGGGTTCTCCTCGTTCTCAGAGTTCTCCCCATCTTCAGAGCCTTCTTCGTTCCCGGAGTTTTCTTCATTTTCTGTATCTTTCTCTTCGTCTTCGGAGGGATTCTTGGTTTCACTGTCCTCGGTGGAGGGCTGGTCCGGATTTTCCTCGACATCGCCATCCTCAGTGGAAGGCTGTTCCGGACTTTCTTCGTCCGAGATATCTCCGGAGGATTCTTCTTCGGTTCCCTCAACGGATTCGCTGTCGGAGACAGGGGCTGAGGCTGTGGTTGCCAGTGCGTCGATCCCCGCTGTGTGGAACAGTAGCGTGCCCGCTAAAAATAATGACAGTATCTTTGCTTTTTTCATTTAGTGTCCCTCTCGGTCCTTTCTATTGCTGGTTGGTTTATTGTTCTGTGTGAAGATAAATTTCGGTATCAGGAGCTAGGGTAGGATAATCATTATCCAGTCCCAGTTGGATGAGTTCCGATATATCCTTGTCGGTATGATAGACGGCTACGCCGTATGAGTAGCTGACAAGTTCGATTCCGTACAGATCAGCGATTTCCTGCGCATCTTCCAGAGTGTCTGCCAGAGCAGTCAACTGTGGTGAGCCAGAATTCTCATCTTCTGATGAGGCTGTGTCGGCTGGAGGGAATGTTTCATCCTCTACAGGAGTATATAACTGTTGCCCCTCCGGAGAGTCAGTGGTCAGCTCGGTGAGTTCATGTTTTGCGCCGCAGCCACAGAGACCCGCTACGGAGAGCAGGATAAGCCCCACTGCGATCACAGTTCTTTTCATATTGCGTTTTCGCCTCCTTTTTGATTTTCTGTCCACTATATTTTGGGTTGTATCGTCTTGCCAATAAAAATAGGTAGAAAGCATTTGATCTTTTCTGTCATTTTACTTTGTTCAGCGAAAAACAACAATCTGGCATATTGCACGAATTATTGGGGGAGGGGTAAAATAAATTTGGCATATTTTATATGTTGGTAATTTATAGCAGAAATGTTATATTTTACTGCCGTTAAACAACTTTGACAGAAGGAGTGTATAGAAAAAACATGGACGAAATAACGATGATTTATCCTGCGATACAAGATGTAGATGTGGAATATGCAGGAAAATGCTGGTAAGTACAAAATATAGTGTTGTGCGTTTTGCTATATACGATTTTTCGAACGGTGATTGGCGCTTGAATTTTCAAGAAATGGGATGATATACTGTCTGTATCAGCAAGCGGTAAGGAGCGGGAACCTCCATTTTAGACAAGGAGGAAATGTATGAAAGATAATGAATTATTGCTGGCTATATCGAATATGCTCGATACAAAGCTGGAGGAAAAACTGCAGCCGATTAGAGAGGATGTGCAGGATCTGAAGGAGGAAGTGCATGTTCTGAAGGAAGATGTAGGAATCCTGAAAGAGGAAGTACACGTTCTGAAGGAAGATGTAGGAATCCTGAAAGAGGAAGTACACGTTCTGAAGGAAGACGTAGGGATCCTGAAAGAGGAAGTGCATGTTCTGAAGGAAGATGTAGGAATCCTGAAAGAGGAAGTACACGTTCTGAAGGAAGACGTAGGGGTCTTGAAAGACGAGGTACACGTAATGAAAGGCAGGATATGTTTGCTTCAGGAGGATGTGCAGCATGTCAAGCTTTATCAGGAAACTATTTTGGAACCGCGGTTAAATACGATCGAAGCATGCTATACGAGTACATATGNCCGCTNTAAAAANGATGTGGATAGAATGGAGACGGCTTTTGATGATATTGANNTGCTCAAACAGACNGTCGCNAGNCANAGCGAGCAATTGCGGAAAATGGCATAGATAGTNTATGNTAAAGNTTGCTNTATGATNNNCAGGGTGTAGAGTCTGTTATAAANTGGGGCTTTNCACCCTTTTCTTCTCAGACCGCACTTTTTGCTGTACTTTTCAAAAAAGTATGTTAAAATNAAAAATGACAGGCTTGTCGTACNGACACTGCCTGNCGGAGCACANAATTGAANCTNGTAGTCAATTTACAAACGGAAGTGAGTGATAACAGGCATGGATAAGATACAGATGGAGAATGAGGAGATTGCCTACAGACAGCAGGTGNTCAATGAATACAGGCCGGATGTGGAGANGCTGGCGCGTTATCTTCCCTGGCTGGAGAGCAAGGTGGGCGGNAGCGTGCATCAGAATTATTCCGGCTCNGGCGTCGAGAAAAACTCNGTGTCATTTCCGGTATATGACGGCACACTGATGAGCTTCGTAAAAGAGGCGCAGAGGACGAAGCTGATGGATCGGAATTATCGGTATGTCTATTCGCGCTACAGAATCCGCACGATGCAGGATGAGCTTCAGATGATCGGACGGACAACNATTCGGGAAATGGACGTGCTGAAGGGCATTCTTTCCAAGTATGTGATGGAAGGCATGACCAAGGGACGGGTGTGGTCGGAAGGCGTGGAGAAGGGTGTATTCCTGCAGGTAATCAAGCAGATGAAAGAAAATCTGGATTTCTGGGATAGGCCGGTACAGACCAGAGTAGTCAAGGTCAATGAGGAAGAAGCGCAGAAAAAGAGCGAAGAGAAAAGTGCGCCTCAGGATACATTTTTTTAGGGAGAGAAGGAAACTATGGGAGAAAAATCACTACAGAAAAAGAAGTACATACTGGACAACGCGAGAAAGGTGTTCGTAGAAAAAGGCTTTAAGAGCGTGACCATGAAGGATATCGTGGAAGCTTGTGAGATCAGCCGGGGCGGCCTGTACCTTTACTTTGACAGCACAGAGCAGATCCTGATGGAGGTGCTGCAGATGGAGGCTGCTGAGACGGACGATGTGTTTACAGAGCGGATCGAGCAGGGCGACACGGCGGCGGATATTCTGACTCTTTTTCTGAAGGAACAGAAGAGGGAGCTTTTGCAGAAAAAAGATAATTTGACCGTAGCGGTCTATGAATATTTCTTTGCGCATGGACTGACTGATAAAAATAATATGCTGCGCAGACAATTTGACGCAGGTGTCAAGGTGATTGAGAAACTGATTGAGGCAGGTATTGCCAGCGGCGAGTTTTACTGTGAGGACCCCAAGGGGGCGGCGGCGAATATCATGTATGTGCTGGAGGGTATGAAGATCAACGCACAGACCTTCGGTATCACGGAGAAGATGGTGGATGAGCAGCTGCTTTATATTATGCAGGGGCTGATCATTGAAGTATAAGAGGCAGGGGGCAGACGTGGTCTGACCCCTGTTTAGGTATCTTAGGAGAGGAATACAGGGAAGGAGAGTCATCATGGGTAAGGTCAGAAGAATTTATGTGGAAAAGAAGGAGCCGTTTGCAGTCAAAGCAAAGGAGCTTGCGGAGGAGATCGAGAGTTTTCTGGGCATAAAGAACGTGGAGCAGGTGCGGGTCTTTATCCGATATGATGTGGAGCATATTTCGGATGAGGTCTTTGAGAGAGCCTGCAGGACAGTCTTTTCTGAGCCGCCGGTGGACGTTTTATATGAGGAAACGATTGAGATCCCGGAGAATGGCAGAGTGTTCTCGGTAGAATTTCTGCCGGGGCAGTTTGATCAGAGGGCAGATTCCGCCGTACAGTGCATCCAGTTTTTAAAAGAGGATGAGGAACCGATCATCCGGACGGCAGTGACTTATTTGGTCAATGGAAAGATCACGGAGGAGGAGTTTGACCGGATCAAGGCATACTGCATTAACCCGGTGGATTCCAGAGAAACCGATATGGTNAAGCCGGACACGCTGACGATGGTTTACGATGAGCCTGCGGATGTGGCGGTTTTTGAGAATATACCGGAGCGGGAAGATTTTATCGATATGCCGCAGGCGGAGCTGCAAGAGCTTTATGATTCTTTAGGGTTAGCCATGACCTTTAAGGATTTCTTGCATATACAGAATTATTTTGCCGGGGAAGAGAAACGAAATCCCACTATGACGGAGATTCGTGTGCTGGATACTTACTGGTCGGACCACTGCCGCCACACCACTTTTTCTACGGAGTTAAAAGATGTGGCGTTTGCGGACGGATTCTATCAGAAACCGATCAGGGAGGCTTATGAAAATTATCTCGCTGTCAGAGAAGAGATCTTTGCAGGCAGGGAGGACAAGTTTGTCTGCCTGATGGATCTGGCGCTGATGGCCATGCGGAAGCTGAAAAAAGACGGAAAACTTGACGATATGGAGGAATCCGACGAGATCAATGCCTGCTCTGTGGTGGTGCCGGTGGAGATGGATTACGGAGAAGGNCCTGTGACCGAGGAATGGCTGGTCTTTTTCAAGAATGAGACCCACAATCATCCCACGGAGATCGAGCCCTTCGGCGGCGCGGCTACCTGTCTGGGCGGTGCGATCCGCGATCCGCTTTCCGGAAGAGGCTATGTGTATCAGGCGATGCGTGTGACCGGTGCGGCGGATCCCACAGTGCCGGTGGCAGATACCCTGAAGGGCAAGCTGCCCCAGAAGAAGCTGGTGCGGGGCGCGGCGAACGGNTATTCTTCCTACGGAAACCAGATCGGTTTGGCGACCGGACTGGTCAAAGAGATATATCATCCTAACTATGTGGCGAAGCGTATGGAGATCGGTGCGGTTATGGGTGCGGCGCCGAGAAAGAACGTGATCCGGAAAAACTCTGATCCGGGTGATATCATCATCCTGCTGGGCGGCAGGACCGGGCGCGATGGCTGTGGCGGCGCTACAGGCTCCTCCAAGGTGCACACGGAGAGTTCGATCAATACCTGCGGTGCAGAAGTGCAGAAGGGTAATGCACCTACGGAGAGAAAGCTGCAGAGACTTTTCAGGCGCGAGGAGGTAAGCCGNCTGATCAAGAAGTGTAANGATTTTGGCGCAGGCGGTGTGTCGGTGGCNATNGGAGAGCTGGCGGACGGNCTGGTGGTGGATCTGGACAAGGTGCCGAAAAAATATGCCGGTCTGGATGGNACGGAGCTTGCNATCTCCGANTCNCAGGAGCGTATGGCNGTGGTGGTNTCCGCTGATCATGTAGATGCTTTTCTGGAATATGCGAAGGAGGAGAATCTGGAAGCGGTACCGGTGGCGGAGGTAACAGAAGAGCCACGGCTGGTTCTCACATGGCGAGGCAAAAAGATCGTGGATATTGCCAGAGCCTTTCTGGATACCAACGGCGCGCACCAGGAGACGGACGTTTTTGTGGTGATGCCCGATGAAAAGGATAATTANCTGAAGAANATAGCGACGCCCGCTGTGGCNGANGCNCTTTCNAAAGATGATNTGCAGNCGGCATGGCTGGCNCTNTTGAGNGATCTGAATGTGTGCTCNCAGAANGGNNTGGTGGAGATGTTTGATGCCTCCATCGGNGCNGGCAGTGTATANATGCCNTANGGCGGTAAATANCAGCTTACGGAGACACAGGCTATGGTGGCCAAGCTGCCCACGCTGACNGGGAAAACAGATACCGTGACCATGATGAGCTATGGNTTTGANCCGTATCTGTCCAGCTGGAGCCCTTACCACGGCGCAATCTATGCNGTGACAGAATCCATGGCAAAGATCGTNGCAAACGGCGGAGATTANCGGACGATCCGNTTNACNTTCCAGGAGTATTTCNGGCGNATGAGCGGGGANCCTTCCCGTTGGAGCCAGCCNTTTGCGGCGCTNNTNGGTGCCTATGATGCACAGATGGGGTATGGACTGCCCTCTATCGGCGGTAAGGATTCCATGTCCGGCACCTTCAATGACATTGACGTGCCGCCCACATTGGTATCNTTTGCGGTGGATGTGAATCNCAGCGGNAANATNGTCACTCCCGAATTAAANTATCCGGGAGACCGGCTGGTGCGCTTCCGNATACCGAAGGATGCGTACGATCTGCCGGTCTATGATGAAGTGATGGCNCTGTATGATAAGATTATGACATTAATGTCAGAGANAACTGACACTGTTGACATAAACGGAATTCCCGTGAAAATGCCCAGAAGAAAGATCGTGGCGGCNTATGCGCTGGATGCNAAGGGTGTGGCGGCAGCNGTGAGCAAGATGGCATTCGGTAACGGCTTAGGCGTAGCGGTGGACTCTTCCTATAAGAAAGAATCTCTNTTTGACAATGGTCTGGGAGATATTCTGGCGGAAATGCCTGCNGNNGAGGTNCACNCTTTAAAGACGCTGGGCNTNGATTATGAAGANATCGGTACGGTGACGGCGGACGGNATCTTCAGCTATGGTTCCATGAAGCTTGCNGGAAAAGATGCCAGAGAGGCATGGAGCGGGAAGNTGGATAAGGTATTCCCCTACACGGCAGGGAAGGATAAGCAGCCGGTGGCCTCTCCGTTGTATGAGACGAAGGAACTCTATGTGTGTAAGCATAAGGTGGCAAAGCCCACCGTNTTCATNCCGGTATTTCCGGGAACGAACTGTGAGTATGACAGCGCAAAGGCNTTNGAGAATGCCGGAGCGGAAGCGNTCGTGAAGGTATTTAAAAATCAGACNGCGGCGGATATCAGAGAGAGNGTGGAAGTTTTNGAGAANGCNATNGCACAGNCCCAGATCATCATGTTCCCGGGTGGTTTCTCNGCNGGTGACGAGCCGGANGGCTCCGCNAAGTTTTTTGCCACGGCTTTTCAGAATGAAAAGATCAAAGANGCNGTGATGAAGCTGNTGCAGGAGAGGGACGGCCTGGCGCTGGGNATCTGTAACGGNTTCCAGGCNCTGNTCAAGCTNGGACTGGTNCCTNACGGGGANATCGTGGGNCAGAAGGAGGATTCTCCTACNCTGACCTTTAACACNGTGAACCGCCATATTTCCAAGATGGCTTATCTCNGAGTGGTTTCCAACAAATCCCCCTGGCTTGCGGGNGCNGANCTTGGNCAGACTTATGTAAACCCGGCATCCCANGGNGANGGANGNTTTGTNGCGCCGAAGGAGTGGATCGANAAGCTCTTTGCAAACGGACAGGTGGCGACNCAGTATGCGGATGNGGACGGCAGCGTGTCNATGGATGAGGAGTGGAATATNAACGGNTCTTACGCATCNATTGAGGGAATTACCTCTCCNGACGGCAGGTGNCTTGGNAAGATGGCGCANGCAGAGAGAAGAGGCGAGTCCGTNGCGATCAATATCTTNGGNAATCAGGATATGAAGATCTTTGAGAGCGGCGTNGCGTATTTTAAATAAAAANCCTTGACAGNCNTTTTCTCAGGTGGTATNCTATAGAAAATTTAATGTGGTAAACCGTTGAAGCGGAGATAAAGGTGATGATGCCTTTACAGAGAGCCTGTGTTGCTGAGAGTCAGGTGAGAAACAAGTCATCAAATGGACCGCTGAGGGTGCAGTCAAATGCGCATGGCGCAGAGTATTCTGCAACGTATGGCCCGCGTCAGAGGTCGGGGATATGTTAGTATCCTGCTAAGGGCACGAAGGTTTTCGTGAATCAAGGTGGCACCGCGGATTGTAATGATTCGTCCTTGACAGAATGATAGTTCTGTCAAGGGCTTTTTTTGCGCGCATGAGCAGAGAAGGAAGTTTTACGAGGCAGACATCATGCTTGCATGAATGGATGCATCGTAAGACTTACGGCGAGCAACGCGAGTGAGAGATGCGAAGCATCTCGATCTGCTCATGAGAAACAGAAAGGAGTATACCATGATAATTTCACCATCCATAGAAGAAGTGCAAAAGATTGCAGCTACCGGAGAGTACAAGGCGCTCCCGGTCAGCTGTGAGATGCTCTCAGATATCTGTACGCCTATTGAGGCGCTTCGGATCTTAAAAAACGTATCCTCCCACTGTTATCTGTTAGAGTCGGTGGCGGAGAAGGAGAAGTGGGGACGGTACACGTTTTTGGGATACGACCCCAAGATGGAGATCACCTGTGTGGACGGCGAGATGAAGGTGGGGGATGTCACTCTGCACAGCGAGAATCCGTCCGAAAAGCTGCGGGAGATCCTTTCCGAGTATAAGAGTCCCCGACTGCCCGGACTTCCCTCCTTTACCGGTGGTCTGGTAGGATATTTTTCCTATGATTATCTCGGCTACAGTGAACCCACCATCCGAACGGGAGTACCGGACACGGAGGCCTTTAAGGATGTGGATCTGATGCTCTTTGACAAGGTGATCGCCTTTGACAATTTCAGACAGAAGATTGTACTGATCGTGAACATGCCGCTGGCGGAGGGAGAGACTGGCTATAACAGAGCGGTGCGGGAACTGAAGCAGATGGCAGATCTTCTTCGCACGGGAGAAAAAAAGAAGGAGGATGCCGGGCGTCTTACGGGGGAGGTGAAACCTCTGTTTGACGAGGCAGCCTACTGTGATATCGTGGAGCGCGCCAAGCGCCATATTCGGGAGGGAGACATTTTTCAGATCGTGCTCTCTAACCGGCTGGAGGCACCCTTTGAAGGCAGTCTGCTAAACACTTATCGGGTTTTGCGTACCGTGAACCCGTCTCCCTATATGTTTTATTTTGCAGGTACCGATGTGGAGGTGGCGGGGGCATCGCCGGAAACTTTGGTAAAGCTGGAAGACGGCGTGCTGCATACCTTTCCGCTGGCGGGCACGAGGCCCCGGGGTAAGACAGAGGCGGAGGATCTGGCTTTGGAGAAAGAGCTTTTGCAGGATCCCAAGGAGCTGGCGGAGCATAATATGTTGGTGGATCTGGGACGGAATGATCTGGGAAAAGTCAGCAAGTTTGGCACGGTGCAGGTGGAGAAGCTGCATTCCATTGAGAGATACTCCCATGTGATGCACATCGGCTCCACCGTGCGGGGCGAGATCCGGGAAGACTTGGATGCGCTGGATGCTATCGAGGCGGTGCTTCCTGCGGGAACCCTGTCAGGGGCGCCGAAGATCAGGGCCTGTCAGCTGATCGGTGAACTGGAACAGAATAAGAGAGGAATCTACGGCGGCGCCATAGGTTACATTGATTTTACCGGCAATATGGACACCTGTATTGCTATCCGCATCGCCTATCGGAAAAATGGGAAGGTGTTTGTCAGGAGCGGCGCGGGGATCGTGGCGGACTCGGATCCGGAGAAGGAATACAACGAGTGCATCAACAAGGCAAAGGCGGTGATTCGGGCACTCGAGCTGTGTGAGGAAGGAGAATAGTATGATCCTATTGATCGATAATTATGATAGCTTTTCCTATAATCTTTATCAGCTGATCGGGGAGATCAATCCTGATATCAAAGTGATCCGAAACGATGAGATGACCGTGGAGGAGATTGGCGCGTTGGCACCGGCACAGATCATTCTCTCGCCGGGCCCCGGGAGACCGGAGCAGGCGGGTATCATTATGGAGGCGGCACAGGTCCTGGGGAAACGAATTCCCACGCTGGGGGTGTGCCTTGGCCATCAGGCTATCTGCGCGGCTTTTGGGGCGGTGATCACTTATGCCTCTGAGCTGATGCACGGAAAGCAGTCAGAGATCACGTTTGAGAAGGACTGTCCCCTGTTTCGGGGCTGTCCGGAAAAAATGCTGGTGGCACGATACCATTCCCTGGCGGCGGATGCAGATACGATTCCGGACTGCCTGCAGGTCACAGCGCGCACGGTAGACGGGGAAGTGATGGCAGTACAGCACAGAGAATATCCCATTTACGGGGT
The DNA here is from genome assembly GCA_014804615.1 of Lachnospiraceae bacterium. Classification (GTDB taxonomy): domain Bacteria; phylum Bacillota; class Clostridia; order Lachnospirales; family Lachnospiraceae; genus UBA3282. The sequence continues at coordinate 48,327 of JAAUZL010000013.1, read as the reverse complement.
GCAGTTTCATCCGGAGTCCATCATGACGCCGGAGGGAGGCAGGATGCTTCGTAACTTCATAGAATTATCAAAGTAGTCTTTTTATTGCAAGAGGCGCAAAAGCCTCGGAATGGAGGAAGAAAATGATCAAAGAAGCAATTGAAAAAATCGCAAACAAAGGAGATCTCACCTACGATGAGGCTTATACGGTGATGAATGAGATCATGAGCGGAGAGACCACCCCGACTCAGAATGCCGCATTTTTGGCGGCGCTGTCCACCAAGAGCACGAAGGCGGAGACCACCGATGAGATCGCAGGCTGCGCGGCGGCTATGCGGGATCACGCTTTGAAGATGGAGACGGATCTGGATATTTTTGAGATCGTCGGAACCGGCGGCGACAATGCCCAGAGCTTTAACATCTCCACCACCTCGGCGTTGGTCTGTGCGGCGGGCGGCATGAAAGTAGCGAAACATGGTAACCGGGCGGCTTCTTCCAAGTGCGGCACGGCGGACTGTCTGGAAGCACTGGGCGTGAATATCGACCAGAGCCCCGAACTGTGTGAGAAGCTTCTCCGAGAGGTGGGCATGTGCTTCTTCTTTGCCCAGAAATATCATACTTCCATGAAATATGTGGGACCGATCCGCAAAGAGCTGGGCTTCCGCACCGTGTTTAATATTCTGGGCCCCCTGACCAATCCCGGCAGTCCGAAGCGGCAGCTTCTGGGCGTCTATGATGAGTATCTGGTGGAGCCTTTGGCACAGGTGCTTATCAGCCTGGGCGTGCAGCGGGGCATGGTGGTGTACGGGCAGGATAAGCTGGATGAGATCTCCATGAGTGCCCCCACCTCGATCTGTGAGTTTAAGGACGGTTGGTTTAAGACCTACACGATCTGTCCGGAGGATTTCGGCTTTGAACGCTGCGCCAAGGAGGATCTGGTGGGTGGAACCCCTGAGGAAAATGCAAAAATAACACTCGGTATCTTAAAGGGCGAAAAGGGACATAAGAGAAACGCAGTATTGCTGAACGCAGGAGCCGCCCTCTACATAGACGGCAAGGCGGACAGCATGAAGGCGGGCGTGGAGCTGGCGGCAGAGATCATTGATTCCGGCAAGGCGGCGAAGACCCTGGAGCAGTTTATCGCATTAAGTAATGCCTAAATAGAGGAAGGAAGTTCAGTATGAAAAATATTCTGGAACAGCTAGCGGAGCACGCAGTATACCGTACGGAACTGGCAAAGAAAAATCTGCCTCTTACGGAAATAAAAGATCAAGTGTTATCTATGAAAAGAGGAGACTTCACCTTTGAGAAAGCGCTGCAAAAACCGGGCATGTCCTTTATCTGCGAGTGCAAGAAGGCGTCTCCCTCTAAGGGGTTGATCGCACCGGAGTTTCCCTATCTGGAGATCGCCAGGCAGTATGAGGATGCCGGGGCGGATGCCATTTCCGTGCTGACAGAGCCGAAATGGTTTCTGGGAAGCGATGCCTATCTGAGAGAGATTGCAGATGCGGTTTCCATTCCCTGCCTGCGGAAGGATTTTACGGTGGACGAATACATGATCTATGAGGCCAAGCTGTTTGGTGCTTCCGCAGTGCTTTTGATCTGTTCCATTTTAAGTGAGGAACAGATCAGAGAGTATCTGGCGGTCTGCGATACCCTGGGGATGTCCGCGCTGGTGGAAGCCCATGATGAGGCGGAGGTGGATATGGCGCTTCAGGCGGGGGCACGCGTGATTGGCGTCAACAATCGGAATCTAAAGGATTTCACCGTGGATACAGAGAACAGCAGCCGGCTTCGCGCCCGGATACCCTCTGAGGTGCTTTTTGTCTCTGAGAGCGGTGTGAGAGGGCCGGAGGATGTGAGCAGATTGCAGCAGATCGGCGCAGATGCGGTGCTCGTGGGAGAGACATTGATGCGTGCAGATGATAAGAAACAGATGTTATCTAAACTGCGGGATGGGAAATGAGTTTACATAATATCTATCCAATAGGAAAGGAAACAATATGGAACCATCGTCGGAGAGTAAAACAAAGATAAAACTCTGCGGGCTGTCAAGAGAATGTGACATCGAGGCGGCAAATCAGCTGCTGCCGGAGTATATCGGCTTTGTCTTTGCTAAAAAAAGCATGCGTTATGTATCGCCTGAGCAGGCCGCTGTGCTGCGAAAGCATCTTGCAGACCAGATTCTTGCGGTGGGAGTGTTCGTGAACGAGACGCCGGAAAACGTAGCGGAGCTGCTCATGGCAGGGGTGATCGATATAGCCCAGCTACACGGGAGTGAAGAGGAGTCTTATATCGAAAGACTGCGGATGCTCACGGATAAACCCGTTATCAAAGCCTTTTCCGTGAAGGAGGAACAGGATATCCGCAGGGCGGCTGAGTGCAGCGCAGATCTGGTGCTTTTGGATGCAGGCACCGGCGGCACCGGTACGGTCTTTGACTGGGGCTTGCTCGCCGGGATGGAGCGTCCCTACTTTCTGGCAGGCGGTCTGGACGCCTCCACAGTGGGAGAGGCAGTAAGAAGGTGGAGGCCCTATGCGGTGGATGTGAGCTCAGGAATAGAGACGGACGGGCACAAGGATGTGGAGAAGATGATAGCCTTTGTAAGGGCGGTAAGAGCTGAAAATAGGAGAGGATGTGGAGAGAATCATGACAAATAATAACGGACGTTTTGGAATACACGGAGGCCAGTATATTCCGGAGACATTGATGAATGCGGTGATTGAGCTGGAGGAGGCCTACAATCACTATAAGGACGATCCTGCCTTTAATGCGGAGCTGACGGCATTGTTTAATGATTATGCCGGCAGACCGTCCCGTCTCTATTATGCAGAGAAAATGACAAAGGATCTGGGCGGCGCTAAGATCTATCTGAAACGGGAGGACTTAAATCACACCGGTTCCCACAAGATCAACAATGTGCTGGGACAGGCGCTTTTAGCGAAGAAGATGGGAAAGACCCGTCTGATCGCGGAGACAGGAGCGGGACAGCACGGCGTGGCAACTGCCACAGCGGCAGCTTTGTTGGGAATGGAGTGCGTGGTCTTTATGGGGGAGGAGGATACCATCCGACAGGCCCTGAATGTCTACCGCATGCGGCTGCTTGGTTCAGAGGTGATCCCGGTGAAGACGGGAACGGCGACCCTGAAGGATGCGGTGTCGGAGGCGATGCGGGAGTGGACTTCCCGGATCTCAGATACCCATTACTGTCTCGGTTCTGTGATGGGACCTCATCCGTTCCCCACGATTGTGCGGGATTTCCAGGCAGTGATCTCCAGAGAGATCAAGGAGCAGTTAAGAGAGCGCGAGGGAAAACTTCCCGATGCGGTCATTGCCTGTGTGGGCGGCGGTTCCAATGCTATGGGCAGCTTCTATCATTTCATAGAGGATAAGGACGTCAGGCTCATCGGCTGCGAGGCGGCGGGCAGAGGTATCGACACCTTTGAGACGGCGGCTACAGTGAACACTGGTAAGCTGGGGATATTCCACGGGATGAAATCTTATTTCTGTCAGGATGAGTACGGACAGATCGCGCCGGTTTATTCCATCTCAGCAGGCCTTGACTATCCGGGGATCGGTCCGGAACATGCCCACCTGCATGACCTTGGACGGGCAGAATATGTGCCGGTGACGGATGAGGAGGCGGTGGACTCCTTTGAATACTTGTCTAAGATGGAAGGGATTATTCCGGCCATCGAGTCAGCCCATGCAGTGGCTTATGCAAGAAAGATTGCGCCGTCTATGGGCAAGGAGCAGATCATCGTGATCACCATATCCGGCAGAGGAGACAAAGACTGCGCAGCCATTGCACGTTACAGAGGGGAGGATATTCATGAGTAAGATCAAAGAAGCATTTGAAAATAAAAAGGCGTTTATCGCTTTTGTAACCTGTGGAGATCCGGATCTGGATACCACCATGGCGGTGGTGCGGGAGGCGGTGGCAAACGGCGCGTCTCTCATAGAACTGGGGATTCCCTTTTCCGATCCTACGGCGGAAGGACCGGTGATACAGGGGGCAAACCTGCGGGCGTTGACTGGAGGAGTCACTACAGATAAGATATTTGATATGGTGCGCTCGCTCAGACAGGACGTGAAGGTGCCCATGGTGTTTATGACCTATGCCAATGTGGTTTTCTCTTACGGCGCGGAGCGTTTCCTCTCTACCTGTAAAGAGATTGGGATGGACGGTATCATCCTGCCGGATCTGCCCTATGAGGAGAAAGGGGAGTTCCTGCCGCTGTGCCATACATACGGCGTGGATCTGATCTCCTTGATCGCGCCTACCTCCGAAAACCGCATCGCAATGATCGCGAAGGAGGCGGAAGGATTTCTCTACATCGTGTCAAGCCTTGGCGTGACCGGCACCCGGAGTGAGATCAAGACGGATCTTACTTCCATCGTGGAGGTGGTCAGACAGAATACGGATATTCCCTGTGCCATCGGCTTCGGGATATCTACCCCGGAACAAGCGCAGAAGATGGCCGGAATCTCCGATGGTGCCATCGTTGGCTCTGCCATTGTGAAGATCATCGAGAAGTACGGGAAGGATGCGCCCGCACATGTGGGAGAGTATGTGAAAGAAATGACAGAGGGCATGAGAGCAACATCATAGTATAAAAAAATCGTCGCTGCTGAGCGACGATTTTTTTATATTTGCAACTGCCGCAAATGATAGAATTCTCCTTTTCTTTCCATCAGTTCCTCATAGGTGCCCAGCTCTTTCAGTCCACCCTTGCCGATGACCGCAATGCGGTCTGCATTTTTTATGGTAGAAAATCTATGCGCAACGATCAACGTTGTCCGGTTCTGTATCAGATGGTCTGTCGCTTCCTGTATCTTTTCCTCCGAAATACTATCCAGTGCTGAAGTGGCTTCATCCAGAATCAATATCTTCGGATCGCGTATGAAAGCTCTTGCAATGGATACTCTCTGCCGCTGTCCGCCGGATAAATTACTGCCGTGTTCCGATACCATCGAGTCCATGCCGTTCGGCATTTGTGCAATGACCTCTTCCAGATTTGCCGCTTTGATGACTTCTCTTAGTTTTTCATCGGAAATATCTTCTTTCCCGTATGTAATATTATCCCGTATCGTACCGGAAAACAAAATCGGCGTTTGCGGCACAACTGCAATATTGGCACGATAGTTTTTTAAATCTATCGTTTCCATATCCTGTCCGTCGATCAATACCCGTCCCTGTGTTGCATGAATAAAGCCGATCACCATATTTAGTATCGTTGTTTTACCTGCGCCGGATTCTCCAACGAAAGCAACTGTCTCGCCTTCTTTGATTTTGAGGTTCAAATGTTCAAAGACCGGTTCGTCCCCGTCTTTATATTGAAAACCTGCATTCTCAAAAGTAATCTCACCCCGGACAGAATGCAGTTTCTTCTTGTCGGAATAGTTTTCCACATCATGGCACAGCATGATGTCACTGATTGAGTCAACAGACTCAAGCCCTTTGGCAATCGTAGGCAGTAATGTGATAACGCCGGATACCTGTGCGACGATGGAACCAAAATAGGTCTGATACATAACAACTTCTCCGACGCTGATTTTCCCAAGACAGGCAAGATAACCTGTAAAACCGAGACACAGTACCTGAAAAGCCTGAAATGCCACCCAGCTGATAGAAGAAAAATAGGCTTGTACCATATCCAGACGCAGACCGGATTTCGCCACATGATAGAGCTGGTGATCCATTTTATCGGTTTCCTTTTTCTCAAGCCCATGCGCTCTGGTAACAGGGATCATCTCGATCATTTCCATTACGTGAACGGATGTTTCCTCCATATCCTTCCGGAACGCTTTATTATAATTTTTAATCTTACTTTTAAAAACAACCATGATACAGACGGCCACCGGTATTGTTCCCAAAAAGAACAAAAACACGGTCAGGCTTTTCGTCACGACAACGCTTAAAGCAACCACTACGTTCATGATAATGCTCAGCACTGTAATGAAAATCTGGGAGGACAGAGTTTCTATCTGCTCGACATCTCTCATGATCTTGGATTGCAGTCTTCCCGACTGCATCTCATTATGGTAGGAAATCGACAGCTGCTGCAATTTTCGCACCAGAGAACTTCTCAGATCACGCTCCACATTTCTGATCGCCCTTGCATAGAACAGTGTATGAAAATAATTTGTCAAAATATTCTGACTAAGCAGCAAAATCATAATGACTATATTAGTCAAAATCTTTCGGCCGGCATTTTCGTCCGGATTGGTCGCAATATTCACAATATTAGCCGTAACGATCGGCAAAACCCATACAGGAGAATGTTTCACCACAAAAAGGACAAATGCCAGAAAAAGTTCCAGATAATGTCCCTTATAGATTTCCATTAATGTCTTTAAGGAATGATTTCGGTTTCTTTTAAAAGTTTCCAGCAGTCTTAATTCCGTTGCATCCAGATCGTTCTCCTGCTGCAGCCGGTAATTGTATTTTTCCTTATTACGTTCCTTTATGTTTCCGATCCACTCTTTTGCTTTTTCCATCGTTTCGATAACCATGCCTTTCCAAGCGGGATTGTTTTCATAATAGAATATAGCAATTCCTTCTTAGGGATGCTATAATAAACACGCACAAAAATTGTATAAATCTCTTATTGCTAAGAAGAATTTATGCAAAATATATGATATATACTTATTTTGTTACTTATTAAAAATAGTAGAAAGGAACGTTTTCTATGAACTATCTGTATGAGAGCAGTGACATCTTAAATGCTCCGTATGAAGCTTTTCTCTTTGATGCGTCAAAGGAATCGTTTCCTGTCAAATCTCATTGGCATTATTTCGTAGAAATCATTTACCTGATTGAGGGAAACGCTCTGGTTGAGAATAATAACCGGGAATATTATGTTTCTGCAGACGACTTGATCCTTTTTCATGCAAGAGATGTGCATGCTATTTATGCCACATCCGATGCACCGTTAAGGTATCTGGTACTAAAGTTTGACGTAAACAGGCTTTCCATCAGCAGCAGTTATACGCCCAAATTGTCCACACTCTTGCAATATGCCCGGAAATCGGGGTGTGCAGATATTCTTTTTCCCGCCGAATCGATCGAGGAGCTGCCCATCCGGGAACGCTTTGAAACTTGTGTCAGGGAGATCGATCAGAAAAACTATGGATATGATGTTCGCATTCACGGTGAGATCAGTTCACTCTTGATCGATATCATCCGCATCTGGCAAAAGAATGGTCTGCATATTCAGGGACTTTTTTCGATGCATGAGGATACGGTATCGACCATAGATAATATCACGGAATACATAGACGATCATTCCAATGACGCTATCAAAGTAGAAAGTCTTGCTGAAATGTGCCATATGAGTTACTCGCACTTTGCCAAGTGTTTTAAGGAGCTGTATGGGCGGTCCTGCAAAGACTATATTGAATTGATAAAAGTAGAGAAAGCGGAAGAACTGCTTTTGTTTACCGATTCATCATTGTCCGATATCAGTCAGGAAATCGGCTTTTCCGATTGCAGTCACTTTATCAAAATCTTCAAAAAATGGAAAGCGATCACGCCCGGACAGTATCGGCTCAAAAAGAACAGAACCTGAAAAAGAAAAATTTCCTCGCATTCGCTGTTGAAGCTGTGTTTTGCTTGTGATACAATAAGCGGTGGCGTAAACTATTGAAGGAGTATAAAATGAAAGCATTCCTAATTTTAGAAGATGGCACTGTGTTTGAAGGGCTACATATAGGAGCACAGAGGGAGATCATCAGCGAGATTGTTTTTAACACTTCCATGGCAGGGTATCTGGAAGTGCTGACGGATCCATCCTACGCGGGACAGGCCGTGTGTATGACATATCCGTTGATCGGAAACTACGGGATATGTAAAGAGGATATGGAATCGACGAAACCCTGGCCGGACGGTTTTATCGTACGAGAGCTATCCAGGATTCCCAGTAATTTCAGATGTGATATTTCAATTCAGCAATTCTTAGAGGAACACGGTGTACCGGGTATCGCCGGGATCGACACCAGAGCCCTTACCAGAATCCTTCGAGAGAAGGGTACCATGAACGGTATGATCACTACCGACGAGCAGTATGATCTTGAAAAAATCATTCCCCAGTTAAAAGCATATACGACAGGCAAAGTGGTTGAGCGGGCAAGCTGCAGCGAAAAATATACGCTGCAGGCTACAAGTACTTTTTCGGAAAACGGCGCGGGTCTTAGAGTGGCGCTTTTGGATCTGGGCGCAAAGAACAATATTGCAAGATCTTTGGCAGCCAGAGGGTGCGAGGTGACAGTCTATCCGGCCCGCACTACGGCGGAGGAGATCCTTGCGGGTAAACCGGACGGCATCATGCTCAGCAACGGCCCGGGCGATCCCAAGGAGTGTACTGCTGTTATAGAAGAGATCCGGAAGCTGTATGCCTCCGATACGCCCATCTTTGCCATCTGTCTGGGACATCAACTGATGGCGCTGGCTACGGGAGCGGACACCTTTAAGATGAAATACGGCCATCGGGGCGGGAATCATCCGGTGAAGGATCTTTCCACGGGCAGGGTCTATATTTCTTCCCAGAATCATGGCTATGTGGTGGATATGGATAAGCTGGATCCTCAGATAGCGACCCCCGCTTTTATCAATGTCAATGATGGCACCAACGAGGGGCTTTCCTACACCGGTAAAAATATCTTCACGGTGCAGTTTCATCCGGAGGCGTGCCCGGGGCCGCAGGATTCTTCCTATTTGTTTGATCGATTCATAGAAATGATGAGAACATGATTTAAAGATAGATAACGGAGGGCGTACAATGCCAAAAAATCCTAATGTAAAAAGAGTGCTTGTGATCGGGTCGGGTCCTATTGTGATCGGGCAGGCGGCGGAGTTTGACTATGCGGGTACGCAGGCGTGCCGTTCCCTGAAAGAGGAGGGGATGGAGGTCATATTGGTAAACTCGAATCCCGCCACCATCATGACGGACGGCGATATCGCAGATAAGGTATATATTGAACCATTGACAACACGGGTGCTGGAGCAGATTATTTTAAAAGAGAAACCGGACTCCCTGCTCCCCAATATGGGCGGTCAGGCGGGTTTGAATCTGGGTATGGAGCTGGATGAGTCGGGCTTTTTGAAAGAGCATGGTGTGACACTTCTGGGTACCACGGCAAAGACTATCCGCAAGGCGGAGGATCGTTTGGAGTTTAAGGAGACCATGGAGAAGATCGGGGAGCCCTGTGCGCCCTCTCTTGTGGTGGAAAATATTGAGGATGGAGTTGCTTTCGCGGGTAAGATCGGTTATCCGGTAGTGCTTCGTCCCGCCTATACGCTGGGCGGCTCCGGCGGCGGCATTGCCAACAATCAGTTGGAGCTGGAGGAGATTCTGGCAAACGGCCTGCGGCTTTCCCGGGTGGGGCAGGTGCTGGTGGAGCGATGTATCGCGGGCTGGAAAGAGATCGAGTACGAGGTCATGCGGGACAGCGCCGGCAACTGCATTACCGTATGTAATATGGAAAATATCGATCCGGTGGGTGTGCATACGGGTGACAGTATCGTGGTGGCGCCCTCCCAGACTTTGGGCGATAAGGAATACCAGATGCTTAGAAGCTCCGCCCTGAACATCATCAACGAGCTGGAGATTACCGGCGGCTGTAACGTGCAGTTTGCCCTGCATCCCACCAGTTTTGAATACTGTGTGATCGAGGTCAATCCTCGTGTGAGCCGTTCTTCCGCACTGGCAAGTAAAGCAACCGGATACCCGATAGCCAAGGTGGCGGCGAAGATCGCCTTGGGCTATACGCTGGACGAGATCAAAAACGCCATTACCGGCAAGACCTACGCCAGCTTTGAACCGACATTAGATTATTGTGTGGTCAAGATACCAAGACTGCCTTTCGATAAATTTATCACGGCCAAACGTACCCTCACCACACAGATGAAGGCCACCGGTGAGGTCATGAGCATCGGCAACAATTTTGAGGGGGCGCTGATGAAGGCGATCCGCTCTCTGGAGCAGCACGTGGACTGTCTGCGCAGCTATGATTTCTCGGAACTTACCGCAGAGGAGTTAATAGAGCGGATGAAGATTGTGGATGACCAGAGGATCTACATTATCGCGGAGGCAATCCGCAAGGGCGTGGATTATGACACGATCCATGCCATTACCATGGTGGATCACTGGTTCATTGATAAAATTGCGATTCTGACGGAGATGGAGGCGGCGTTGGAAAAAGGGCCTCTGACGGTAGAACTTTTAAAAGAAGCGAAAAGAATCGAGTTTCCGGACAATGTGATCGCCAGACTGACCGGGAAAACAGAAGAAGAGATCAAGAAGATGCGCTACGACAATGGCATCGTGGCGGCGTTTAAGATGGTGGACACCTGTGCGGCAGAGTTTGCGGCAAGCACGCCCTATTACTATTCTGTGTTTGGCTCCGAGACCGAGGTGGAGGAGACCCATCCGAAGAAAAAGGTGCTGGTGTTGGGCTCCGGGCCCATTCGGATCGGGCAGGGCATCGAGTTCGACTACTGTTCTGTGCATGCGACATGGGCCTTTGCGAGAGAGGGCTATGAGACCATCATCATCAACAATAACCCGGAGACGGTCAGTACCGACTTCGATATTGCGGACAAGCTCTATTTCGAGCCCTTGACCCCGGAGGATGTGGAGAACATCGTCAACGTGGAAAAACCCGACGGTGCAGTGGTGCAGTTCGGCGGGCAGACAGCTATCAAACTGACGGAGAGCCTGATGAAGATGGGCGTACCGATTCTGGGCACCAGAGCGGAGGACGTGGATGCCGCCGAGGACAGGGAGCTTTTTGACAAGATCCTGGAGGAGACGCAGATTCCCAGAGCAGCAGGCGGCACGGTATACACGGCAGAGCAGGCCAAGGAAGTGGCGAACAGATTGGGGTATCCCGTTCTGGTCCGTCCCTCTTATGTGCTGGGCGGTCAGGGGATGCAGATCGCAATCTCTGATGAAGAAATTGAAGAATTTATGGCGGTCATCAACCGTTATGAGCAGGATCATCCGATCCTCGTAGATAAATATCTGCAGGGAAAAGAGCTGGAGGTGGACGCGGTCTGCGACGGCACGGATATTTTGATCCCTGGTATTATGGAGCATATTGAACGGACAGGCGTTCATTCCGGAGACAGCATTTCTGTCTACCCGGCGTTCACGGTCAGCGAGCAGGTGAAGGAGACTATTGCGGAGTATTCCAGAAGACTGGCAAAGGCTCTTCATGTGATCGGTCTGATCAACATTCAGTTTATTGCGGTGGGAGATGAGGTGTATGTGATCGAGGTCAATCCTCGTTCTTCCCGCACTGTGCCCTATATCAGTAAGGTGACGGGTATTCCCATTGTGGATCTGGCTACCGAGGTGATCATCGGGAAAAAGATACGGGATCTGGGTTATGAGCCGGGCTTACAGCCGGCGGCGGATTATTATGCCATCAAGATGCCGGTATTCTCCTTTGAAAAGATCCGGGGAGCGGAGATCAGCCTGGGGCCGGAGATGAAATCCACCGGCGAGTGTCTGGGTATTTCCAGAACCTTTAACGAAGCGCTCTACAAGGCGTTCCTCGGGGCAGGTGTCAATCTGCCCAGGCACAAGCAGATGATCATCACCGTGAAGGATGCGGATAAGGGGGAAGCCATCGAGGTGGCGCGCCGCTTTGAGAAGTTGGGGTATATTATTTACGCTACCAGAAGTACGGCAAAGGCTCTGAACGATGCGGGAGTAAAGGCCCGTAAGGTCAATAAGATCAGCCAGGAGTCCCCTACCGTTATGGATCTGATTTTAGGACATAAGATCGATCTGGTCATTGACACACCCACCCAGGGGCGGGACAAGAGCCGGGACGGCTTCCTGATCCGCAGAACTTCCATTGAGACAGGCGTCAACTGTATCACGGCGATGGATACCGCCACCGCCCTTGTGACCAGTCTTGAGAACGCGGCGTCTCAGGGAGAACTGGATCTGGTGGATATTGCGGGGATTGCAAGAAGATAAGGAGGCAGAAAGAATAATGCCGCATATAGAGATTAAATGCTATCCGGGAAGGACAGAGGAGCAGAAGAGAGCGCTGGCAGAAAAGATAACGGAAGATGTTGTAACTATATTTAAGACGGAAGAGAGCAACGTTTCTGTCGCGATTTACGATGTTTCGCAGGACGAGTGGCAGGAAGAGGTGTGGGATAAACAGATTGCGCCAAGTCTTGGAAAGTTATATAAGGAGCCGGGGTATGATTATAATGATTGAGACAAGAATTTGATGGCGCAAAATGAAAGAATTATCATTCGATTAGTTGCAATGTGCTTCTATTTTGGCCTATACTATATAAAAAAGGAGTGAAATGATTCATGACGACAGTAAGTTTAAGGTTTGATGACCAGATGAAAAGAGAACTGGATGAGATGTGTGACGCTATGGGGATGAATCTGACAACCTTTTTTATGATCTATGCAAAGAAAGCACTTAGAGACCGTAGAATTCCTTTTGCGTTGGAAGCACCAATAGCGGCTGATATAGTTGAATCATCATTGGATGAAGCGGATGTGTATGCAGAACAGAATGCTGAACGATTGACGCATGAGGAAGTGTTTTCAACATTAAGAAGGAAAATAGATGGCTGAGAAGAAATATATTTTAAGATATCTGCCCCTGTTTTATGAAGATCTGGATAGTAAAATCACGTATATTTCTGAAAAGCTGATGAATCCGCAGGCAGCAAAAGATTTGTTGGATGCGGTCGAAAAGTCTATTTTGGATAGAGTGTCTGCTCCTGAATCATTTGAAAAGTATTATTCCCATAAAGAGAGAAAGTACCCTTATTATCGCATTTATGTTGGCAATTATACAGTGTATTATGTTGTGATTGATGATGGAAAAACCGAAAAGATAATGGAAGTACGCCGCTTTTTATATAATGGGCAGGATAGCGACAGTATTATATAAAAGGGAAAGAAAATCAATAATGGATAGAAAGAAATGAACACGGTAAGAAATTATCAAAAAGAACTGGATAAAATAATAGAAGAGCTCGGCGCGGCAGCAGGATGCGCGCCGACTCTTTTTCTGCACAGCTGCTGCGCACCCTGCAGCAGCTATGTGCTGGAATATCTGCGGCAGTATTTCCGGATCACCGTTTTTTACTATAATCCCAATATCACCGAGGATGAGGAGTACCGCAAGCGGGTGGCGGAGCAGAAGCGGCTGATCGCGGCTTACAATGAAATGGCGGCGGGGCAGGAAGTGTCACCAGAGCGGGCACGGTCGGGCCATCATATCGAGATCGTTGAGGGTGACTATGAACCACAGCAGTTTTACGAGATCGCTAAAGGTCTGGAGCAGTGCCCGGAGGGCGGCGAGCGGTGCTTCGCCTGCTATGAGCTGCGGCTTCGCGAGACGGCGAAGCGGGCGCAGGCGGGAAGTTTCGATTACTTTACCACGACACTCTCCATCAGTCCCTTGAAAAACGCGGTGAAGCTGAATGAGATCGGGGAACGGCTGGCGCAGGAGTACGATATCTCTTGGCTTCCCTCGGATTTTAAGAAGAGAGACGGTTACAAACGGTCAATCGAGCTGTCGAAAGAGTATGATCTGTACCGGCAGAATTACTGTGGGTGTGTGTATTCCCGCAGAGTGCGGGACAGGCGGAATCAAAAGCAAGAATAAAAGAAGCTTGACATATGATGAAGCCGGATGCTATTATAAGCAACGTTAGTGCCTGAAACACATAAGAGAAAAACGTCTTTTGGCACAGGATGTTTTAGACTGGAGGAGATTATGACAAAAATTAGAATGGACTTTGTACCTTGCCTGCTGATAGGAGTAGCGTTGTTTGCGCTGATGACTTTTGCGGGGAAAAAGTATGTAGAGATCGCTAATGAGCGTTATGAGACACAGGAACTGCCGGAGGGTGAAATCGGCGGGGAGCCGTCTGAGGATACACCGCTTGTCTCCAATATTGCGGAAATGAAGGAGAATGATACTTTTTATGCACTCACGGAGGATACGCAGTTTTTTATGTACTATCTGTTTTATGATGATAAGGATTGGAAAGCCATTGAACTGCCTTCGGGAGAAGTGATCTGTGCGCGGGTCAATTATGACGCCTGTCATGATGTTGACAGTTACCGGTATGTGCAACTTCCCGTGGGTAAGATAGTGCCCTTTGATATGCCGGATACGTTGGTGTCTCAGCTTGCCGATGAGAGAAAAGATAAGGAGTTTACGGATACATCTTTCTATGTGGATATGTATGGTGCGCGACTGGATTCTCCGGACGAGGATGAGATTGAATTTCGGTGTAATATGATCGGTTTGATTCTGTTCTGGGTGGGAACTTTCGGGTCCCATATGATTGGTGCAAAGATTGGCATTTTGCCTCCGATTTTTCCCAAGCGGAAGAAGGAGCAGGCATAAAAAAGCGGCGTAAAGAACGGAATGACTGCGGTGGTCGATGCATGACTACCGCATTTTTTGTTGTCAGCAGAAAGATATTGGTATAGAAGGAAAGTAAATGACATTTGAGGATAGTTGTGGTAAAATAGGCATTGTTTATTGATTGTGGTTACTGTTTATCTATAAGAAAGGCACGGTGTATTATGGAAAAGCTGTTGGATTTGATCTCAGAGGAAATGAAAAAAGCCTTCGAGGAGGCAGGGTATGACAGAGAACTGGGTAGAGTGACCCTCTCCAACAGACCGGATCTGTGCGAGTTTCAGTGTAACGGCGCTATGGCAGGGGCAAAGAAATATCACAAGGCGCCTCTTATGATCGCGCAGGAGGTGGCAGAGAAGCTTACAGACAGCGATGTTTTTGGAGAAGTAAGCGCGGTGGCACCGGGATTTTTAAATCTGAAGATTACGGAAGCTTTTATCAAATCTTATTTAAATGAGATGGCGAAGGCGGAGAAATTTGGCCTGACTATACCGGTCAATCCTAAAAAGATCATCATAGATTACGGCGGCCCCAATGTGGCCAAGCCTCTTCATGTGGGCCATTTGCGTTCAGGCGTCATCGGAGAGAGTATCAAGAGGATCTGCCGCTATGCGGGGCATGAGGTGATCGGGGATATTCATCTGGGGGACTGGGGTCTGCAGATGGGTCTTATCATCACGGAGCTGCAGAAAAGACAGCCTGATCTGATCTATTTTGATGATTCCTATGAGGGGGAGTACCCGGCGGAGGCGCCTTTTACCATATCCGAGCTGGAGGAGATCTATCCTACGGCGAGCGCCAAGTCCAAGGCGGATGAGGCTTACAAGGCGGATGCGATGGATGCCACCTATAAGCTGCAAAGCGGCGTCAGGGGCTATCGTGCCCTGTGGCAGCATATTATAGATGTCTCCGTGGCGGACCTTAAGAAAAACTATGAGAACCTGAATGTAACCTTTGATCTCTGGAAAGGGGAATCGGATGTACACGATATCATCCCCGGTATGGTGGAGGAGATGAAAAAAGGCGGTTATGCATACGAGAGCGACGGCGCTCTGGTAGTGGATGTCAAGGAGGAGACGGACACGAAAGAAGTACCGCCTTGCATGATCTTAAAATCGGACGGGGCATCCCTGTATAATACCACCGATCTGGCGACGATCATGGATCGTATGGAAAACTATCATCCTGATAAGCTGATCTATCTGACGGACAAGAGACAGGAACTGTATTTTGAACAGGTATTTCGGTGCGCAAGAAAGACTGGACTGGTCAATAAAGATACGGAGCTGCTGCATATCGGCTTCGGTACCATGAACGGGAAGGACGGCAAGCCTTTCAAGACAAGGGATGGCGGTGTGATGCGGTTGGAGAATCTGATCCGCGAGATCAATGAGGAGATGATACGCAAAATCCGCGAGAACGCCGAGACGAAGGGTTATGAGGTAGATGAGGAAGCGGCATCGGAGACGGCGAGGATCGTAGGACTGGCCGCGATCAAATACGGCGACTTGTCCAACCAGGCCTCCAAAGATTATATTTTCGATATGGATCGGTTTACCTCCTTTGAAGGGGACACAGGTCCTTATATCCTGTATACTATTGTACGAATTAAGTCAATTTTAAATAAGTATACGGAGCAGGGCAAGGAATTGACTAATTTAGTCATTGGAGAAGCTGTAAACGATTCCGAGAAGAACCTTATGCTGGAGCTGGCTAAATATAATGCTATGATGGAAGCGGCCTGCGAGGAGGTGGCGCCCCACAAGATCTGCGCATATATCTATGATCTTGCCAATGCTTTCAATCATTTCTACCATGAGACGAAGATTCTGACAGAGGAGGACGTGAAGAAGAAGGAAAGTTGGATCGCGCTTTTGACATTGACCAGGGATGTGCTGGAGGTTTGCATTGACCTGCTTGGTTTCTCCGCACCTGACAGAATGTAAAAAAAGGCTTGACAAGTTATGCCAAAGGATTGTATACTAGCAGAGCGGGTTGCACGAGCGGCCCGCTGATATGGGGTCTTAGCTCAGCTGGGAGAGCATCTGCCTTACAAGCAGAGGGTCATAGGTTCGAGCCCTATAGGCCCCATTTGGGAAGTCGGAAACGGCTTCCCCCATAATTTTATGGCGAGATAGCTCAGCTGGCTAGAGCACACGGTTCATACCCGTGGTGTCGAGGGTTCAAGTCCCCCTCTCGCTATTACCTTTAAGAGTGCGGAAGGCCGATTGGCTTTCCGTTTCTTTTTGCTCCATGATTTTCTTCGCACTTTGAAGTTGCGCGGCGCAGGAAAAAAGCACATGTCGGTTGGTTGTAGCGTGTCAGGGAAAACACTATACTGATAATACAGCGCGGCGCAAGAAAATGAAAGGAGAATATTTTATGAGCTTCGGGAAAAATTTGCAGTTTTTAAGACATCTGAAAGGGAATATGACGCAGGAGGATTTGGCTGAAAAAATGAATATCAGCCGTCAAACCGTATCAAAATGGGAGCTGGATGCAGCGCAGCCTGAAATGGAAAAGGCTATAGAGCTTTGCGGACTTTTTAATTGTTCGTTGGACAATCTGTTTCGCGATGACATGGTCACTTGTGGAGAGGTGTATACAAATTTACGTGTCGAAAATGTTCCCGGTTTCCGTTATATAAAGCATGCCGTTATAAGCTCTGACCCGGAGGGTGACGCTATCGACAGAGTATTTTCCATTGCCCGCAGCTGCGGCGTGGATAACCCTCGTGTCATTGGCTGGGATTTTCCCAATGTGTCACAGGAGCAGATAAATGTTTTCAATATGCACGGCTATGAAGCGGCGTGGATACTGCCTGATGGGTGCACTCCACCTGATATTGAAATACATGAGCAGGCAGATCACATGTATGCAGCAATACACATTGAAAAGCCCTTTGAAAACCCTTTTGTGACCATTCCCAATGGCTATAAAACACTTATGGAGTATATGCGTGTGAATGGTCTGGAACATACGGACAAGGACGTTATCCCCTGCTTTGAAACCGATGGGGATAGTATGGATATTTATATTGCCTATAAGTAGTATGATCTGCAACAGAGATTGGCTTGCTGTGCAAAAAATTTTATAACTCACAAAGTATCTGCCTGTGGTATTATTATCACAGGCAGAATTATAGTAGTAAATTGATAGTTGTCGTTAGGATATATTACAGATGGGAAAACAAAAATCAAAGAAGAAAAATAGGTTCATCATTGTATTATGTGTTGTGGCAGTAATAATGATCATCGGGGATTGGGTGCTGTCCGTAACGGTATATAATGAAAATTTCAATAAGCGTTTTGAAAGTTATGAGCCGTTAATGCTATGTGTTAATGATTTTGACGGATTACAACGCACACAATATGAATTTTCATCGGATCAGGGACAGAAGCTGACGGGATATATGTACAGTTCGGGAGAAAATCAGCATGGCATAGTCGTAATGGCACACGGTTTTGGAGGAGGCGGGCATAATTCTTATATGGATTGTGCAAGTTTTTTTGCTCACAATGGCTACTACGTTTTCACCTATGATGCGACAGGAAATGATGAGAGCGAGGGTGAGGGTGTCGGAGGAACTCCTCAAGGAGTTGTTGATCTGGACTATGCAATATCATATGTGGAAGAAAGTGGAATATTTCCTGATTTGCCAATTGTTTTATTTGGACATAGCTGGGGCGGTTACAGTGTTTGTAGTGTACTTACTTATCATCCGGAAGTAAAAGCGGTTATAGCGTGTTCCGGTTTTAACAGCTCGTCAGATATGTTTGAGGCAGAAGGGAAAAAACAGGCAGGATATGGAATATATTTGATGATGCCGTTTGTGAAATTACATGAGCGAATAAAATATGGTGACTATGCTGCGAATACTGCGATGGATGGTTTTTTGAAGTCTGAGGCAGATGTTTTGATCGTACATAGCGCCGATGATGATATTGTTCCAATTGAATATGGTTTTGACATCTACTATGAAAAATACAAAGACGACCCTCGTTTTAGTTTTATCCGGCTTGAGGATAAAGGACATAACTATGTTTATAATGATATGACTTATATCAATGAATTTAATGCAGAATTTGACAAATGGATCGAAACGCTTGATTACGATTATAACGCCAAAGAAAACCAGGAGCGATTTTCTGAGGATAAAGCAGAATACATTCATAACAATCTGGATAGGGATAAGTGGTGTGATATGTTAAATGCAGAGTTGTTTGAGAGTTTTGTAAGTTTTTATGATGAACATTTAACTTCTGCCTAAATCCCATTTTCCGCAGTTGATAAGAAGTGAGGAAACCTTAAAATATCGAGGTTTCCTTTTTTACTTTCAAACTAAGCAGCTTTTTAAATAGAATATTTAAAGTGCAGCAAGGAATTGTGGTATAATTAAGGAAATTATACAATTTGAATATATAGATGAGAATGAAGATATGGGTTATGTGGAGGGAAACTGTCCAAAATGCGGAACGAAGATCAGAGAAAGCTGTAACGCCTGGGTTTATGGGAGTCCGATCAGAACATGTCCAAGCTGTAAATCTGAATTTTTAGATAAACGCTTTAGAGAAGTTGCCATTGATGGGTTTGATCCCCGGGCTAATAATACCAAGTTATATTTTTTTGGTTTTCTGGGATTTTTGGTATTCACGATCGTGTGCGCCGGATGGCTGATCGCCATGATAAACGCGCAGCAAAGTTATCCGGTAAAATTAGTGGGGTGTATTGTTGTAGGAATCGTAGGTACAGTGGGATGTGCAGTCGTTTTATTACGGCAGATGACCGGATACATATAGAAACTAACGACGATTGAAAAAGGAGAATAAGCAATATGATAAGAATAATATGTTTTCACAACCCGGATGAAGCAAATGGTTATTTAAGTAACTGGTATCTTTCTGATTTTGAGATAGATGGCGTCAAGTATTCTTCAATGGAGCAGTACATGATGTATCAAAAAGCAGTGCTGTTTCAGGATAACGAAATTGCGCAACAAATTCTGGAGATATCCGATGTGGGAAAAATCAAAGCACTTGGACGCAGTGTGAAAGGCTATGATGATCTTGTATGGAGTGGTTTGAGGCAGATCATCGTTTTTCATGGTGTGTTGGAAAAGTTTCGCCAGAATGATGAACTAAAGAAAAAACTTCTTGCCACAGAGCAGGACGTTTTGGCGGAATGTGCAGTACAGGATAAGATTTGGGGCATTGGTTTATCCATGAAAGATGAGGATCGATTTGATATGCATAAATGGCAGGGACAAAATTTGTTGGGATTTTCCCTGATGTATGCGCGTTCGGTATTAGAGTGGGAGAATGATAAAGGAGAGATCAATGGGAATATTTGATAAATTTAAAAAACAGGAAAACAACATATCTTTAGAGCAGTTAAAAAGAGAACCATATGAACAAGAAAATTTTGAAACATGCAAATGGATATGGAAAAATTATGTTCCCAAATCAGGACAGGCGAGTGTTTTACAAGGGGAATTGTTAAGAGAACTCGAGAAACTGCGTTGTGAAGCACAGGATAACGGAAATATAAACTGGGACAGTGATTTTTCGTACTTTTGCAATTTTATTAAGCAGACACTTTGTAATCAAACTATATATGCGGATGATGAAAAAGTGAAAATAAAGCTAATACTATCTTATTTGCAGGAATGTGGTGAGTATGCAGAGAAATTTCATAATGGGCAAATTTCGGATAAGGAATTGGATGTAGAAAAAATAGCTTATGTTGGTGATAATTTATATGATATCGTAGCGGATGCCATTGGCAAATTGCAGCTGCAGCATCCTGATCCGATCCCTTTTGAGAAAAATGGAGAAATCAAGCGGTAATTGTAATGAAAA
This sequence comes from Lachnospiraceae bacterium, assembly GCA_014804615.1. Lineage (GTDB taxonomy): Bacteria > Bacillota > Clostridia > Lachnospirales > Lachnospiraceae > UBA3282. The sequence continues at coordinate 28,066 of JAAUZL010000013.1, read as the reverse complement.
GCCAGGTGAACACAAGGAAGAGCTTGAGGAATGTATCTAAGAGAGAAACGAATCAAAATCTTGAAAATAAAAAATGTGATATTAACGGCTATCGGAATATTTTGCATTGCAACATCGGCTTTTGTTATGGTTTCCTTAATCTCGCATTATCATGATGATCTGCAAACGGTTTTAGAGGCAAGGGCAACGCCGGATTGTGTGAAAGCAGTTATCGTTGGTGTGATTTGTCTTGTGATAGCGGGGAGATCAAGGCGCTTGATCGGGGATGCCAATTTCTATTCCGGCTATTTTGAGGGGGATTTGTCCGGTTATATCAGCTATGGTGATTTGGCGGAAGTCACTGGGAAAAATCCGGATAGAGTAAAACGGCAGTTACATATTTTTCGTAAGATTTATATGAAGGGTTATGAGCCGAAGATTGTGAATCATACAGAGCAGATCGTTTTGAACAGTAAAAAATGTATCTGCGAGTGCATACATTGCGGTGCGCCGATTGAGAAGAGAATCTATTTTACCGGGGTCTGTCCCTATTGCGGAAGTTCGGATCTGTTTGCAAGAGTTTTGACGGACAGCAGGTTTTACAGTATCAGGAATAGAATGTCGGAAGGTGTGAAAAATCCGGAATTTTATTCCCTGAAAAACATCGCCATGAAAAAGAAAATGTTCCTGTTCTATCTGTGTCTGGGAATGATGGCGATAGCTCTTGGGGTGATGATCTGTCTGGGGAATATTGCTGATTACAATAATCAGGAATATTTAACAAAAGTACTGTTGTCGGGGGAGAGTCCTTATTCTTCTTTTGCTTTGATCAAAGCGGAAATCATGGATAATATTATATGGGGCGCCGTGCTTGCTTTGGCGTTTGTACCTGTAGTGTTTCAGCGCTGTAAAAAGATAAAATATATTTCTGTGGCAGAAGAATGCTCACAGTATTTTGCAGGATGCAAAGTGCCGTTTGTGAATGTGGAAAACTTACCTGTCTCACAAAATAAGAAAAGAGGGCTGCAATCGGTCAGAGGCGCGCTCCGGCAGCGTTATCTTCTGAATTGTACACTGGAAANGCATGATGGCGTGCTGAAAGCTGCGCTTGCGAAAAAAATCGTCAAAGATCAGTGCCCGTCCTGTGGAGGNGCTNTTNTTGGAGCAGTTGATGAACATTATAAGTGCAGATACTGCGGTAATNTNATTATGAGNGTGNTNCNTAAAAAGTAANANNCGGGGGAACAGATCGACANGCGNGNACAAAAGCGGAGGTATATATGAGCAAAATAATCGGNATTGATTTAGGAACAACAAACAGCCTTGCTGCGGTATGGCAGGATGGGGAAAGCAGACTGATACCCAATGCATTCGGAGAATATCTGACTCCGAGCGTCGTCAGCATCGGAGAAGACGGCACCGTATATGTGGGAAAAACGGCGAAAGAGCGTCTGGCGTCCCATCCGGATGAAACTGCCAGTGTTTTTAAACGTTTTATGGGGACATCCCGCAAATATATGCTTGGAGAGAAATCCTATCGTCCGGAAGAATTGTCCGCTTTTGTGTTAAAAAAACTCAAAGAGGATGCGGAGCGGTATCTGGGTGAGCCGGTGGAAGAGGCGATCATCAGTGTTCCCGCCTATTTTAATGATATGGCAAGGAATGCGACAAAACGTGCCGGTATGATAGCGGGTCTTAGGGTAGAACGTATTATCAATGAGCCTTCGGCGGCGGCGCTTGCCTGTCAGAACTTAAATCAGGAAGAAGATGAGACACTGCTTGTATTTGATTTTGGCGGTGGAACACTGGATGTTTCTTTGGTAGAGTGTTTTGACAATGTGATTGAAATACAGGCAGTCAGCGGAGATAATCAGCTTGGCGGGCAGGATTTTGATGATATGATCGCCGAGCATTTTGCNAAGAGCCTGAACTTGAACTATGCAGAGATGAAACCGGAAACAAAAGCGATCGTCCGGAAAAGTGCAGAGCTCTGTAAAAGAGAATTGACCGAAAAGCCATCGGCGAATATGGTGGTGAATTGTCAGGAGATAAATAACGAGATAGGGATCACAAGAAAAGATATCGTTAAAATATGTGCGCCTTTGTTTGAACGGATCGGGAAACCCGTCAGCAAGGTGTTTGTAGATGCGCAGACTTCTACTGACCAAGTTGGTCAAATTGTGCTTGTGGGAGGTTCGTGTAAAATGCCGGTCGTACGGCAATATTTATCCTATCTGCTGAAAAGAGAAGATATTGAAACAAAAGAACCGGACTATATGATTGCGCTCGGATGTGGTGTCTGCGCGGGGATCAAGGAACGGGACAAGGATGTAAAAGACCTGCTTTTAACAGATATCTGTCCGTTTTCGCTTGGCATAAAGGTTGCAAACCATCAGAATCCGAATAAAGATCTCATGTCTTTTATCATCGAAAGAAACAGCCCGCTTCCGATCAGCAGGGAAGAAATGTATGCGAATGCTTATGACAAACAGTNGGGGGTAGCTCTGAGAATCTATCAGGGCGAGGCCATGTATGTATCGGAGAATCTGTATCTGGGGGAGATCCTGTTCGACATTCCGCCGATGGCAGCAGGACAGGTGCAGTGTTTTGTCCGTTTTACCTATGATATTAACGGCGTGCTGGAAGTAGAAGCTAAAATTCCGTTGACAAAAGAAGAGAAGAAATTAGTCATTGTCAATAAAGACCTTGATATGACACAAGAGGAGATCAATGAAAAATTAAAGGAATTTGAAAGGATAAAAAGTCCCCTTACGGATGAGAGGAATACTTACATTCTGGAATGGGGACAGCGCCTTTTCATGCAGTGCAGCCAGAAAGAAATGAGGGATGAGATTCTCGGACGAATGCAGTATTTTCAGCATGTGATGAGTTCCGACGAGTATAAGGTGCCGAAGGCGAGAAAATATCTTACGGTCTATTTTGCATATATAGAGGGCCTGCTGAGCAGTTATGCAGGATTTGCGGACGATATGCTAAAGGATGGTGCCTGGTATCAGGAAGATGACGAGGAAGAACGTGAGATGGAGACGCTCTTTAAGGAGTGGGAGGGAGAAAAAGAGGATAACGGCGATAGTGACGATGATTACGAAAGGTGATGGCAGCAGCGATGAACGAAAATGTATTCCGGATATTGGAAATAGAACCGACAACTGATAAAAAGGAAATAAAAAAAGCCTATGCCAGATTAGTGAAACGCTATCATCCCGAGGAGTTCCCCGAAGAGTGGGAGAAAATTCATGGTGCCTACGAGCAGGCGTTAAAGATGGCGGAGCAGAGGAAGCCATTGATGTGGGAAGAGCTGTCGGTGCAGACGGAAGCGCCCAAGCTGCCGGTGCAGGAAAAAGATCCAGCAGCAGAACCACCAGTACAGGAGAAGGATCCGGAAGCGGAACTGCCGGTGCAGGAAGAACACTCGGAAGCGGAGTCACCGGAGATGGATGTTCTGTTTGATAACATAGGGGAAATGGCAAGAGAAAAGCATCACCAGGATCAGGAAGCGTTTAAGCGCAGGGTGCAGGAGGTAATGAATGATTTCAGAAAGATATCCGGGGAGAAGGAACTTGATATAAAAGAATGGGAAGCCTTCTTTCATCAGGGAACCAGACTGCCATACATCTGCACAAGAGAATTTTTGGAATTGCTCGGGGACTGTTTCGAAAACCGGACAATAGAGTACGAGATGTATCAGTTTTTAAAAGAACAGTTAGCCGTTATCAAAAGGTACAGCTGGGACGAGCAGATTGAGCTGCAAAATATTGGTTTGCTAAATCCGGTGGATTANGCAGAAAANAAGATNTACAAAGCCTATGCCGGAGAANGCGCNTANGGAAGCGGGGACGATGCCGGAACGAGAAAACGCAAGACCAGAAAAGCNGTGTGGATCATANTGATCATTGTCGGAAGCTTCCTGCGTTCTGCCGCCAGNTATGCGAATTATACACGAGATGTGCCGAAAATTCAGGAAATACCCATAACGACCCTGATAGAGAATGAGATAGATAATGCGGTTGAAAATGCGGATAAAGATATGGAAGAAACCGCCGGTAATGATACAGTGGGCAATACAATGGCGGATACTGTTATAGAAAGGGAGGGCAATACGATACGTATGCATATGTCGTCGGCGTATTCCGGTATGATTCAGGTCGGGGATGCAAGAGAGACTATGATTGAGGTAATGGGGGAACCCGAAGAAATACGGGAATCGCAGGAGGATCCGGATTATGAGGAGGCAGTATATTCGTTGTCGCAATACGGAGACAGGCTGGTCATTGTGTTAGAGAACGATGTAATAACAGATATATATGCTGAACATACGATGGAGGGCGTGGAGTTCGACATAAATCCTGTAACTGATTCAGAGTGATAGAACCGGTTCGGCGGCCTATGACAGAGGGCAGTAGCATACACAGGATTTTATATAAAGCATCTCGCAATGCAACTCAGCAATAACGATGAATGAAATGGAATCGTGAATGCGTGAATGCTGCAAAACAATGCAAAACAAATACATTTATTTTATTGACAATGTTTGCAATATCCATAAAATAGAATTAGAAGGAGTGATATGATATATGGCTACTACAAATATAAATGTACGTGTGGATTCTTCATTAAAACAGGAGGCAGAAGCTCTTTTTACAGATCTTGGCTTAAATATGTCTTCTGCGATCAATATGTTTCTGCGCTCTGCTATCAATCATAATGGCATTCCGTTTGAAGTAAAGCGTCCAACGCCAAATGCAGAAACAAGGGCAGCGATGGATGAATATGAAGAGATGAAAAAAAATCCGGATAAATACAAGAGGTATGAATCTTTTGATGAACTTTTAGATGAGGTACTTTCCGATGCTTGAAATTGTTCCAGCTAATCAATTAAAAAAGGATCTACGGATTGCATTATTTTTGTTTCGCATCGGAACACATTCTGATCTATTTTAAGATTTCCTGCCAGTACCGTTCCAGAATTTCTTCCCCGGAATTGAATATCTCATGCTTCGTACCTTGACAAAATAAAGAAGTTATGATAGAGTACCCTAAATAACATAAGAAAAGCGATGACGGAAAAAAGTAGTTTAGTTGGAAACATCCAGAGAGAATAGCACTTGGTGGAAGCTGTTTATGTGGAAATTAGACGAAAACCATTCCAGAGCTGTAATGCTGAAATGAGTAAGTGTTACCGTATGCCTGCGTTAAAGGATAGGATTTGATAGAATCTGAAGTGAAAAGTTAAGGTGGAACCGTGCTGAGTGCACCCTTAAGACTATCTGATTATGGTCTTATGGGTGCTTTTCTTATGTTGTTGCCAAATAGTGAAAGCTGAAAAGAGAAAGGAGCAACAAATTATGAAGGTTCTACGAAAAAATGGAGAAATTGCAGAAGTAAACTTTGAAGAGCAGGAGGGCAAAAAGGCATTTTGGCATACGAGTGCACATGTGCTTGCGCAGGCTGTAAAACGTTTATATCCGGAAACGAAGTGTGCCATTGGTCCGGCAATCGAAAATGGATTTTATTATGATTTTCAGTTTGAGTTTTCATTTTCAGAAGAGCATTTAAAGACAATTGAAGCAGAAATGCGAAAGATTGTAAAGGAATCTCTCTCCCTGCAGGTCTATGAGAGGTCAAAAGAAGAAGCTCTTAGCTTTATGGAGAATGCAGGTGAAAAGTATAAAATTGAGCTGATTCAGGAACTGAATGATGCAGAGCAAATTAGCTTCTATAAGCAGGGAGAATACGAGGAGTTTTGTGCAGGACCACATATTTCTAATGTATGCCATATTAAAGCAATCAAACTATTGTCAGTAGCCGGAGCCTATTGGAGAGGCAACGAGAAAAAACAAATGCTTACGAGAATCTATGGTATATCTTTTCCAAAAGTGGCACAATTGGATGAATATCTGCATATGGTTGAAGAAGCAAAAGCAAGAGACCACAGAAAATTGGGAAAGGAACTTGAAATATTTACGATCTTTGATGAGGGACCGGGATTACCGGTATTCCTGCCAAAGGGAATGATTTTGAAGAACCTGCTGATTGATTATTGGAGGAAGATCCATCGCAGAGAAGGATATGTTGAAATTTCTACGCCTATTATGCTGGAAAGAAGTCTCTGGGAGACATCTGGTCATTGGGATTTTTATAGAGATACTATGTACTCTCTTAAGGTTGAAGAGGATGATTATGCAATCAAACCAATGAGTTGTCCGGGTGGAATGCTGGTGTATAAACTGCAACCGAGGTCGTATAAGGAGCTTCCTATGCGAATGGGAGAATTAGGGCTTGTACATCGTAATGAAAAGTCAGGAACATTACATGGTCTCATGAGAGTACGTTCATTTACGCAGGATGACGCTCACATTTTTATGAGAGAAGATCAGGTAATGGATGAAATACAAGGTGTTATGCGTCTTATTGATGAAGTGTATCAGAAGTTTGGTTTTTCATATGAAATTGAGTTGTCAACGAGACCAGAGCATTCCATAGGAAGTGATGAGGATTGGCAGCTTGCTACGGAAGCTTTAGAAAAAGCAGTGCAGGGAATGGGTAAATCTTATGTAGTAAATGAAGGAGATGGTGCATTTTATGGACCCAAACTTGATTTTCATCTAAAAGATTCCATAGGCAGAACGTGGCAATGCGGAACGATTCAGCTTGATTTTCAGCTTCCACAAAAATTTGATATTGACTATATTGGGGCAGATGGAGAGAAACATCGCCCGATTATGCTGCATAGAGTTGTATTTGGCTCGATAGAACGTTTTATTGGTATTTTACTGGAACATTATGCGGGGAAATTTCCTGCGTGGATTGCACCTGTACAGGTTAAGGTTCTTCCGGTTTCAGATAAATTTAATGATTATGCAAAGAAGGTTGAGGGGGCTTTGGAGGAAAATGGTATCCGGGTAGAAGTGGATGTTAGAAGTGAGAAACTTGGATATAAGATTCGTGAAGCACGTATGGATAAGGTGCCATATATGATTATTATAGGCGAAAATGAGAAAAATAATATGTCTGTATCCGTAAGACAAAGAGACGCAGAGACTGATAAACAGGACATGGGAGAAATGAGTCTTGAACAGTTGGTCAATTTGATAAAGAGAGGTGAGATAGAATGAAAGCAACAATCGTTTTAATTGCAGATAACGATGCTGAGAATTTTGGTAGAAAATTAATGCTGGAAGCACATAGGTATGGAAAGATGGGGTTTGAAATGGCAAGACTGCCACAGCATATTTCCTTAAAGCAGCCATTTGCGATTCCTGGTTTAGAGAATATGGAAATATTTTTTGATGGGTTCGCAAAGGAACTATGTCCATTTGATATTGAATTTGTGGATATGGATGTATTCCCGACTGATGTATTAGGTGGAGCTGAATCCGGATGTATGAGCTTGCGAGTAAAAGAAACTCCGCAGCTTGTAGAAGCACAGAAAAGGCTAAACGAAGAATTATATAAAGTATTTGGACCGTGCCCGGCAGAACATGACAATGATTATGTTTTTCATATGACGTTTGCTATCGGTGGCGCAGGCTATGAATCATATCAAAGAGCTTATGATGAATTGATAAAGAGTGATTATAATCAAACATTTAGGTTTAGTAAACTGGGTTTGCTATACTATGATGATGATAATATTACTCCGGGGACATATTTTTGCTATAAGGTTTGTAATATATAATACTATGGTAAAAGGAACATATTCTGATCTATTTTAAAATCAGCGTCCAGTACCGTTCCAAAATCTCTTCCCCGGAATTGAATATCTCATGCTTTGTACCGGGAACGCGGATCAACTCTGCGTTCCCGGGTTTTTGCTGATTCAGCTTTTTCACAAACAGCTCCTGTTCGTCCTTGGAGACAAAGGCTTCGTGTTCGGCCTGAAAAAGAAGCACAGGGCAGGCAATCTGACGCCATGCCGTTTTTTGCAGATAGCGGTTCAGCCGTGCAGTCTGCCAGAGCCATCCGTAAGATGCCGCGCTCATCTGATACAAGGGCTCTGTATTTCTTTTTTGCTGATAATAGTCGAATCTTGCTTCCGAGATGGAGGCGCTGTCGACAAAGGTTTCCTGTCCATCGTAAGGGCGGTGTCCCGCTACATACTGCTCTGACTTTCCCAGGATACAGAAGGTCCTGGCGATCAGACGGGCCAGTGGCCAGGGGATAGGAGCGCTGCTGGGACGGATCATGGGGGAAGAGAGGATCAGTCTGGAGAACAATTCAGGCGCCTGTGCCGCCGCGGCGGCCGCAATACCGCCGCCCATGGAATGACCGTAGAGAAGGAGCGGCAGATTTGGGTAGTCTTTTGCCGCAGTGCGGGCGACAAACAACAGGTCATCCACATATCTTTTATAATCATCCACATGCACCAGAGACAGATCTTTGGTATCACGGCAGAGCCGATAGCTGTGCCCGTGTCCGCAATGCTCCGGCATAAAGACATGGTATCCCCCGCGGAGAAAGTAGTAGATAGATTCCAGATGCTTTTCTGCAGTCTCGGTATAGCCGTGCGAGAGCACAACGATGCCTCTGGCTTGATCGGTGAGGCATCGGATATAGAAGAGTCGTTTTCCCGCTTCCCGCTCGCAGTAGTGTTCCGTTTTTCTGGATGCGAGATAGGGCAGAACAACATTTGTCATTGTCTCTTCGTACGTTTCTTCCGGTATCAGCATATTATGAATGGTTTTTTGATCCATGTTTCTATTCACCCTTTTTATTTTTTATGCAAGGCAGTTTGACGGTTATATGCTTTCCTCGATCTTGCGCTCATTGTAGAAGAGGAATATGATGCCGCCCAGCACGCAGAACAGAGCCGCGCCGAAGGCCGCAATGCGATAGCCCAGACCGGTTGAGGTCCCGATGGTGGAAACTGCCGTAAATAGCAGCATGGAAAGGCTCTGCCCCAGCTTAAAAGCAAAGGTTCTGGAGGCATAGAACATGCCCTCTCTGTTGCTGCCCGTGCGCTTGGCATCGCTCTGGGCAATATCGGCAACCACTGCCTGCGGAAGGATGCCGAATACAGCCATCGGCAGGGAAGCCACTACCATTAGAATATATCCCTGCACATTGGCGGGGATTGCCAAAGCCTGTCCGAGGAATCCGGTATACAGATAAGACAGGGCAAAGATCACAAAGGCTGTCAGGATCAGCTTCTTTTTCCCCAGTTTGGGTGCCAGCTTGTTGATCGGGATATAAAAAACCAGCGACAGGGCGGTCATGCCCACAAAATAGATGGTGGTCATGGTCTCCGGCAGCTTGAGGAGACTGGTCACAAAGAAAGGAAGTCCTGTCTGGAACATGGTGATGGCGATCCAGTATAAGATATCGGAACCCACAAATTTCCGGAATTCCTTGTTTCGGAAGGTGGAGACGAGGGAGGAGAATGCCGTATCCTGCGAGGGGACGGTATTCACATATTCCTTTTCTTTGATAGTCCAGACCGGTATCTGCATGCAGACAAAGGCGATGACAGCCATGACTGCAAACGTCACCCGGATCGCATTGACACGCCCGAATGCGGGGATCAGCGTTCCCCAGATCACAGGAGCCAGATAAGCCACAGCCGTTCCGGCAATAAAGGTAAAGGAGATCACGGTAGAAATATTTAAGCGCTCCTGCTGATCATGCCCAAGCTCAGGAATCAGAGCATTATAGGGGGTGCAGTATGCCGTGATCGACAGATAATATGCCATGACCATCGCAAACAGGAAAGCGGCGTTGATCCAGCTGTTTTCGTTTACCGGAGACCAGAATACCAGCACCGTGGAGAGTGCCAGCGGCAGGGATGCCCATTTTAAGAAGGGGATTCGTCTGCCTTTTGGAGAGGTACAGCGGTCTGACAAGGAGGCGATCCACGGATCGGTAAAGGCGTCAAAAAGCCGTCCGAAGGCCGTGATGCCGCCGATCAGGGTAAAGATGCCGAAGATGACCAATCCCTGGGGGACAAAAAGGATCTGCCCCTGCGCGATCGATGCCTCATCGGGCTGGTAGAAATAGACCAGCCAGTTGGAAATCAGCCCGGACAACAGGGACCAGCCGAACTGTCCGGTGGCAAAAAGCCATATTTTTTGTGTAGACAGTGATTTCATAGACTACTCCTTTTCTAAAATGTTATATAAGTTTCAGTTATTGTTAGTGTTACTATCGTATCTTTTCGGATAAATGTCAAGCGGAACTTCTCGAGAACAATCCCTTTTCGGAGCGGCCTCTTTTGCATATTGATTTTTTCGCAGATTTTTCATATAATTTTATAGACATATCGGATATAAGAAGACAGTCAAAAGTGAGGAGTGCAAAAATGGCAGAGAGAACAATACCTTATAAGATTTATCTGGAAGAGCAGGAGATGCCCAGACAGTGGTACAATGTCCGGGCGGATATGAAGAATAAACCGGCGCCGCTGTTAAATCCGGGCACCTTACAGCCCATGACCTTCGAGGAGCTGCAGGGCGTATTCTGCGATGAGCTGGTGAAGCAGGAGCTGAACGATACGGATGCCTATATCGACATCCCGCAGGAGATTCAGGATTTCTATAAAATGTACCGTCCGTCGCCTCTGGTGCGGGCTTACTGTCTGGAAAAGAAGCTGGAGACACCGGCGAAGATCTACTATAAATTTGAGGGAAACAATACCAGTGGCAGCCATAAGCTCAATTCCGCTATCGCGCAGGCATATTATGCAAAGCAGCAGGGTCTGAAAGGCGTTACCACGGAGACCGGTGCGGGCCAGTGGGGAACGGCGCTCTCCATGGCGTGCTCCTACTTCGATCTGGACTGCCATGTCTATATGGTGAAGGTTTCTTATGAGCAGAAACCCTTCCGGCGTGAAGTGATGCGCACCTACGGGGCACAGGTGACACCGTCTCCTTCCGAGACCACGAATGTGGGACGTAAGATCCTGGAGGAGTTCCCGGGCACTACGGGCAGCTTGGGCTGTGCCATTTCCGAGGCGGTGGAGGCAGCCACCAGCAAGGAGGGTTACCGCTACGTGCTGGGTAGCGTTCTGTCTCAGGTATTGCTTCACCAGTCCATTATCGGCGAGGAGACGAAAGTGGCGCTTCAAAAATATGACATTAAGCCGGATATGATCATCGGCTGCGCCGGCGGCGGCTCTAATCTGGGCGGACTGATCTCTCCGTTTGTGGGAGAAAAGCTGCGTGGTGAGGCGGATTACCGGATCATCGCGGTGGAGCCTGCTTCCTGTCCGAGTCTGACGAGAGGTAAATATGTATATGATTTCTGTGACACTGGCAAGGTATGTCCGCTGGCGAAGATGTACACGCTGGGCAGCGGATTTATTCCGGCACCGAACCATGCAGGCGGCCTGCGGTATCATGGCATGAGTTCCGTCGTTTCCCAGTTGTATCATGACGGGCTGATCGAGGCCACCAGCGTAGAGCAGACCGCGGTATTTAAAGCGGCGGAGGAATTTGCAAGGGTAGAAGGCATCCTGCCGGCACCGGAGAGCGCACATGCGATCCGGGTTGCCATCGACGAGGCGCTGAAATGCAAGGAGACCGGCGAGGAGAAGACGATCGTCTTCGGCCTGACCGGAACCGGATATTTCGATATGGTAGCTTACGGCAAGTTCCACGACGGGGAGATGAGTGATTATATTCCCTCGGATGCGGATCTGGAGAAAGGGTTTGCAGGGCTTCCCAACGTTCCGGAGATGTAAGAGCATTCACAGGAGCAGATATAGAATTTGTGAAAGAGAAGATCGAAGGGTCTTCTCTTTTTTATGATATAATAGTTATAATCAGCAGATATCAGGAGAGTAAATATGAAATTCTTGCATTTATCAGACTTACATTTCGGAAAATCTTTATATGGCGTTTCTCTGATCGATAACAAGGATCAGGCATACTGGAAAGATCGTTTTCTGGAAAAAGTGGAAGAATTGCAGCCGGATGCGATCGTCATAGCCGGGGATATTTATGACAGAAGTGCACCCTCCGGGGAAGCGGTGGAACTGTTGGACAGCCTTTTGACCCGTCTGGAGCAGCTGCAGATTCCGGTCATGATGATCTCCGGCAATCATGACTCCGGACAGAGGCTTGCTTTTGCCGGTGATATTCTGGCGAAACAAAATGTGTACATAGCAGGGAGTGTGGAGAAGGAGCTGTGTCATGTGACATTGCAGGAGAAGGACGGTTCGGGGGAGGTGACCTTCTGGCTGATGCCCTATCTGTTCCCGGCGATCGTGTCGCAGAAATTGGAGGATGATTCCATCGGAGATTATGAGACGGCGGTGAGAAGGCTTCTGGAACAGCAGGAGATCGACTTTTCTAAAAAGAATGTACTCGTGGCCCATCAAAATGTCACGGTGGACGGCAGGGAGGCGGAGAGAGGAGGCTCTGAGGCGATGGTCGGCGGCGTAGGCCAGATCGATTACCGGGTTTTTGACGGGTTCGATTATGTGGCGCTGGGACATATCCATTCCTCCTATCATGTGGGGCGCAGGGAAGTGCGTTATGCGGGATCTCCGCTGTGCTATCACTTTCATGAGACGAGACAGCCGCAAAAAGGGCCGCTGCTTGTGGAGCTGGGAGAGAAGAATGAGGAAATCAGGGTGCAGCCGCAGATCATAGAACCCCTTCATCCCATGCGGGAGATCAAAGGCACTTTTGCGGAGATCCGGGAAACGGTGGAAGGCGGCTGTGAAAGAGGAGAATATCTGAGGATCGTGGTGACAGACCGGGTGATCACGCCGGAAATATCGGATTTTTTAAGAGAACTGTTTCGCAAGCGGGACAGCGTGGTCATGGAATTGCTTTCCGAATATCGGGAATCCAGTAACGGTGATGCTGCTTCTGAAAGACCGGGGGGCGTGGAGAAGAGCATAGAGGAGTATTTTGCGGAATTATATCGCGAGAGAAAAGACGGCGTAGCGCCGACAGAGAAAGATGCCGAATTGTTTCGTTTTGTGGCGGAGCTGGTTCAGAAGGCGGATCCGGCAGATACAGGAGAAACAGCGCTGGAAAAGGATGCGGATGAGCTGCTTGCTTATATTTTGAGACAGGAGGGCGGAAAATGAAACCGATCAGACTTGAGATGACAGCCTTTGGTTCCTATGCCCGGCTGACAGTAGTAGATTTTCAAAAACTGGAGCACTGTCTGTATCTGATCACGGGAGACACCGGGGCAGGAAAGACCACGATATTCGACGGGATCATGTTTGCCCTGTACGGGGTGGCCAGCGGAAAAGGGGAGAAGAAGTTCCGCACCTTTGAGATGATGCACTGCGATCATGTGGACAAGTCCGTAGATACGGTGATCCGGCTGGACTTTGAACATATGGGGCGGGACTATACGGTTGAGAGAAAATTTCATTTTAAAAAGAAGAGAACCGGGGAGAAGGAGTATGAGGGGGACACACCTCAGGCGACGCTTTGGGAACCGGATAGAGAGCCGATAGAAAAAAAGGACGCCGTGACGGCAAGGATCACGGAGCTTCTGGGGATGAATGCAGAGCAGTTCCGCAAGATCGTCATGCTTGCCCAGGGGGAATTTAAAAAATTTCTGGACGCCGACAGTGAGGAGAAAAACCAGATATTAGGCGAACTCTTCGATAATTCGGTCTATGTACGTTTTCAGGAGATCTTTGACAGAGCGCGGAAAAAGCTTTTACAGCGCCGTCTTGAGGAAGGGGAGGGGAAGATCAAGAGCGCCATGGAGGCTTTTCTCCTGCCGGAGGATATCACTGAGGAAGAATATGAGATTTATACGGCGGGACATTCCGGTCTGGAGGAGGCTCTTGTCAGGCTGGCGGAAAAGGATAAGAAGGAACTGGAAAGGCTGGAGGAGCAGAGTAAAAAGCGTCGGGACGAAGGAAATCGGCTTCGGGAAACGCTGGGAAAAGCAGAGGAACAGAACAGAAAGCTGGAAGAGCTTGCCGAGAGACGGGAGAAGCTTGAGGAGCTGCAAAAGCAAAAGCCGGATATGATGCGGTTGACTAATCGGGTCGATAAAACAGAGAGAGCATTTTACAAAGTTATGCCGAAGCAGATTCTGTTTCGAGACGCAGAAAAAATCTACAGGGAAACCGGGGAGCAGATAGAGAAGCTGTCTGCCCGGCTGCGTGCCCTGGAACAGGAAAAGAAAGAGAAAAAGGAGCTGCTTGAGGCCTGTGAGCAGCAAAACGCCCCGGTGATCGAGCAGCTGGGAGCAGCGATTGCGGAGATAGAAGGGGATCTGCCCAAATATGACGATCTGGTGGAAAAGACCCGGGCATGCGAGGCGGAACGCAAGGCGGAGGAGCTGGCCTGTAAAAAGAGAAAGGAAACAGAGGAGAAGAAAGAAGAGACAGAGAAAACCCTGCATGCGTTAAAGGAGCAGATCGGGAAGCTGGATGGCATGGAAACAACGGTGGAACGGCTGCGGACAGCGCTGGAAGATGCGACGAAGAACTTGAATAAGTTGATTGAAAAAGGCGGCATCCGGGAGCAGGCGGAGGAGATCCGCGGGCAGGAAGCGGAGCTGCGAAAGAAGCAGATCTTGCTGGAGAAGCTTCTGGCGGAAGCCGGGGAATTGAGTGCCGTTTATCAAGCCACTTATCACGCATTTCTGGAAGGGCAGGCAGGGCTGCTTGCAAGAGAACTGGAGCGAGACCTGCAGGAAAAGCAGGAGGCGGTCTGTCCCGTCTGCCGGACAGCATTTCATCATGCTGACAGCCATTGCTTTGCAGAGCTTATGGAAGGAACGCCGGAACAGAGAGATGTGGATGACGCCAAAGACGCCTGGGATGCCAAAGAGAAGGAAAGAGAGAAAGCTTCCCGGAAAATTGCGGAACAAAAAAGCGCGATCAGGGGATGCAAAGAAAGCCTCATAAGACAGCTGAGGGAGCTTGCACCGGACTGTCCGGAGTGGGATGTATTGGACAGCACCCTCTATCTGGAGGAGAAGATCAAGGAGTATGAAGGCAGGAGAGAGAAAGCGGAGAGTGCGTGTGGTGAGGCGGAGAAGAAGTGTGAAAGGCTGAAAAGATTAAAGGAAGAGCAGGAGGAGAAGGAGAAGAAGCTGAAAGACTATGAGGCCGGGCTAAAGGAATGTGTGAGTGCGGAGCAGGATCACAGAGGGAAAAGGATCGGTCTGGAGGCTGCTCTTGCCGAGCTGAAAAAGAGTCTGAAATATCCGGATCGGGAAGCGGCAAAAACCCGAAGGGCTGAGCTGGCGGCAGACAAGACCCGGCGCACTGAGACGAGCCGTGCAGCAAAGGAGGCTTTTGACGGAATCAAGGAGCGATACGATGACGTTTCGGGTAAATTGCAAAACTGCAAAGACAACCTTTCCAACTTCAGGAAAAAGAAAGACCAAGCGGAAGAAAATCTGCGGACAGAAATAGAGATGCAGGGATTCCGGGGAATGGAAGAGATACATACGCTGCTGCGGCAGGCCGGTGAAACAGATACGGAAGTGGAGGGCTGGTTTAGGTCAAAAAAGGCGGATATCCAAAAATTTGAAAACGAAATGGAGAATGTGGGCAGCCGCATCAAGGAACTGGAGAGAGAGACGAAAGATCAGGAAAAAGTTGATCTGGAGCAGTTGAACGGGAGTATCGCAGCATGTGACAAGGCGTGTGAGGAGATACAGACCGGGCTGGATGCCGGTAAGGAGCAATATAAAAACCACCGCGGCACGGCCGATGCGGTGCGGGATGCCAATCAGACCCTGAGGGATACAGAAAACACCTGGAAGCGGCTGAACAGTCTGGCGGATCTGGCGGTGGGCACCAACGCAGAGGGCGGAAAACTAAGCTTTGACCGTCATGTCATGGGCTATGTATTTCGGGAGGTTCTGGCTATGGCGAACCGGCGGCTGGACATTATGAGCGGCGGGCGATATGAGCTGATCCATGAGAGGAGCGCCGGCAGGAATAATGCGAAGGCGGGGCTTGAGATCACAGTGTTTGACATGACAACGGGAAAATGCCGTTCCGTTTCCTCTCTGTCCGGAGGGGAGTCCTTTTTCGTTTCCCTGGCCCTGGCATTGGGGCTTTCTGATGTAGTCCAAAACCACGCAGGGGGAAAGCGGCTGGATGCTCTGTTTATCGATGAGGGATTTGGTACTTTGGATAATGATGTGCTGGAGCAGGCCCTCACGGTACTGAACCAGCTGACGGAGGGACAGCGTCTGGTAGGGATCATTTCACATGTGGAGAAGCTGAAAGAGAGCATACCGCAGCAGATACAGGTCAGAAACAGTGAAAAGGGAAGCTTTCTTGAGATAGTCATCTGATAACAGGATAGGTTTGCGCGATCCATGAAAAAATGATAAGATAAACATATAAGGCATAAACAGTTTTAAGAGAGGGTAATTCGTATGAAAACGTGCAAAAGAAAAATGTGGAAGATCGACGGCAGAGCAGCAGCCTTCCTGTTGCTGTTGACTGTATCGGTCATAATCTTTGGGACAGACGTGCGGGCGGAGGGGCGGCCTGTGTCGATCAGCTCCTGTCAGATTTCCGGGGGGAATGTTTCCTGTACCCTGACATCGAGCAGTGTCCCTGTCAGTGATGACGGCAAATACTATATTTATGCGGATGAGGTCTATCAGGATGGTCCGGTCGGAACGGTGGTGGCCAGTGTTGATGCGGGCGCTTCCGTGACGGCATCTTTTCCGTTAAACTATAACACGGCGGACTCCAATTTAAGCCGTAAGTTCCTGGTGGCAGTGAAGCGGGGCGGACAGATGATGCAGGTCAGCGATGAGCATTATATCACCAACCCGGGCGCGAATGCCGCTTATACCACGGCACGTATGAACAGAGGCATTAAAGGAATTTTGCCGGAGGTTTCCGCGATCGCAAGCGGAGAACTTAAGGATCTGGGCGTGCAGCAGGTAGTCTACAATATCTATCTGGATGAGATCTGCGCGGCGCCGGGAGAGGCGGGAGCGATTCCTTATACCTATAACGGGCAGACCTATTATTTTAACAATGGCAGGATCGATCATTATGATCAGATGGTCAAGGGATTTAATGCACAGGGGATGCAGGTGTCCATGGTGATCTTAAACAAGGCGGGCGGTGCGGGCTCGCAGGATCTGATCCATCCGCTGGCGCGTGATGGCGTGGATTGCCCCAGCTATGCCCTGAATGTGGCGGAGAACGGCGGCGTGCAGCATCTGAAAGCAGTGTGCGCTTTTCTGGGACAGCGCTATTCCGGCGCGACCGGCAATGGGCAGATCGACAACTGGATCCTGGGCAATGAGGTCAACGCCAGAACCTCCTGGTGGTATATGAATTCCAGTAATCTGGAGGTGAATGTGAGCGCTTATGTCAAGGCGTTCCGGATCGTCTACAATGAGCTGAAAGCCGTGAATGCCAACGTAATGGTCTATAATTCCATCGATCAGGAGTGGGGGCGTAAGTCGAATCCCGGGAGCTTTTTGTCAAAGGATTATCTGGATCGGTTTAACTACTATATGAACCGGGAAGGGAACATTGACTGGGGGCTTTCCTTCCATCCCTACAATTCGCCGCTCTATGATCCGTACGCCTGGAATGGGCCGGCGGTCTGGGTGAAGCAGAATGTTTCCACACCTTATATCACCATGCAGAACATTGATATTCTCATCAACTATATGCATCAGGGCAGTTTCCTGAATCCGGCGGGGCAGGTGCGCAGCATTTCTCTGGCGGAGATCGGCTATACCTCTTATTTCGGAGCGGAGAAGCAGGAGGCGTCGATCGTCTATGGATACCTGAAGGCGGCATCTTTGCCGGATATTGATGCATTTATGCTTTTCCGTCTGAAGGATGATGCGCATGAGATGGAGAGCAAGCTGAATCTGGGTATCACCAATCTGGATGGCAGCCACAAGCCTGCCTATGATATCTACAAAAATCTGGGAACGGCCAATGAGGGAGCCGCCAAGGCGCGCGCCTCCGAGATCATCGGCATGGATATCGACCAGATGATCAGCCAGAACATCGTCTGGACCAGAGGCGGCGATGGAGTGGTGCAGTAGAATAGCCGCAAGAGAAAAATAAGCGACTGCGAAGCAGGCATTTATTTTTCTTGCGGCATTCACGAGCAAACGTTCGATGAAATCGAACAGGAAGCGCGTAAGCGCGAGTTTGTAAGTATGAATAACATATGATATAGAAAAGACCCGACAGTGTATGTCAGGTCTTTTTTTGCTCAAATATCCAGTTCGGGAGGAACGTCCAACTCCTGCGGAATGGGCGAACCATTCTTCTTCCTCTGGCGCACGCACTCTGTCAGCAGATACTCTATCTGGCCATTCACAGATCGAAAGTCATCCTCGGCCCAGGCTGCGATGGCGTCATAGAGCTTGGCGGACAGGCGTAGCGGCACTTGTTTCTTGCTGTTATCCGCCATTTAGTAGAGGCTGCCGGAGTTGACAATGGGCTGGGCATCCCGATTGCCGCACAGCACTACGAGAAGATTAGATACCATGGCTGCCTTACGCTCCTCATCCAGTGTTACCACTTCTTTTTCGGAGAGGCGGTCTAATGCCATTTCCACCATGCCGACCGCGCCGTCCACGATCATCTTGCGCGCATCGATGATGGCTGACGCCTGCTGTCTCTGTAACATAACGGCCGCTATTTCTGGCGCGTAGGCCAGGTAGGTGATACGCGCTTCAATGATCTCCAGACCGGCTTTTTCTACTTTGTTCTGGATTTCTCCGCGGATCCGTTCCGCTACAAGCTCGCTGGAGCCGCGCAGGCTGCCCTCGTCCGCCTGACCGTCCCCGGTGGTGTCCACGTTCTCCGCCACATCGTAGGGGTATAAGCGCACAATGTTTCTGAGGGCACTGTCGCACTGGAGGGACAGATATTCTTTATAATTGTCCACGTTGAATACCGCCTTTGCGGTGTCCGTCACCCGCCACATCACGGCGATGCCGATCTCAATGGGATTTCCCAGACAGTCGTTGATTTTCTGACGGCTGTTATTTAATGTCATGATCTTCAGGGAGATCTTTTTACTTGTACCTGTGTTTGCCTGCAGGCTGGCGTTTCCTGCGCCGGCAGACAACTGGAGCAGTCCGGCGCCTGCGCCGTCCACGTCTCCGCTCTGTTTCAGCTTGGTTTCCGCCGCCGGGTTTAATGCGCTGCAAAAGGGATTCACCCAGTAGAAGCCTTCCTCCTTCAGGGTGCCCACATATTTGCCGAACAGGGTCAGCACCAGCGCTTCCTGAGGCCGCAGCACCTTGAGGCCGCAGAACAGGATCCAGCCCAGCAAGACAATGAGCAAGCCAATGACAAAGAGCACGATCCCGATGGGATTGCTTGACCCAAACTTGTCTAAGGTGATGCCGCTCACAATGATCGCCGCGATGGCCGCCGCGTAGAGCAAGAGTGTGAAAAGCAGCATTGCCATACCGTTTTTGCTTTTGTTTAATACTTTTTCTTCCATAATGTTGTCCTTTCTGACACAGCAGTATTTCTTCTGTGCTTTCTGTAGTGTGTTTGGTTGATATGCACATGATATCAAAATGATATCACTATGTCAATAACTTTTTTATCGTGTCACCAGAGAACAAAAAACGCCGCTCCCGCCTGAGCGAAAGCAGCGTTTAAATACGAAGCATTCTCATAATTGAGCGAAGCTCAATTTTTTATAGTGAGTGACCGGTCAGAAGTTCGTAGCCCTGCAGATATTTGTCGATGGTCTTCTGCACGATCTCATCGGGAAGCGTCCAGTCGTGTCCCTCGTTGGCCTTCAGCCAGTCTCTGGCGAACTGCTTGTCGAAGGAGGGCTGGCTGTGTCCCGGCTCATACCCCTCGGCGGGCCAGAAACGGGAGCTGTCAGGGGTCAGCATTTCGTCTCCGAGGACGATGTTTCCGTTTTCGTCCAGACCGAACTCAAATTTTGTATCCGCGATGATGATGCCTCTGGTGAGAGCGTAAGCAGCGCATTTCTTGTACAGCGCAATGGTGTAGTCCCGAAGTTTGGAGGCGTATTCCTCACCCTTGCCGGGGAAACGCTTCTCTAAGTAGGCAACGCTCTGTTCATAAGAGATATTCTCATCGTGGTCGCCGATCTCCGCTTTCGTGGAGGGCGTGTAGATGGGCTCGGGCAGCTTGTCAGACTCCTGTAAACCTTCGGGGAGACGGATGCCGCAGACGGTGCCGTCCTTCTGGTAGCTGGCCCAGCCGCTCCCGGTGATATAGCCGCGGACGATGCACTCGATGGGGAGCATATTAAGCTTCTTGCAGAGCATACTGTTGCCGTCGAACTTGTCCTGTCTGAAAAACTCGGGCATATCCTTTATATCCACGGAAAGCATATGGTTAGGCAGAATATCGCTTGTCATGTCAAACCAGAATTTTGACATCTGTGTCAGTACTGTGCCCTTTTTTGTCACCTGATTTTTCAGGATCACATCAAAACAGCTGATGCGGTCTGTGGCGACCATGATCAGACTGTCGCCGTTGTCATAGATTTCACGTACTTTTCCTTCTTTGATGGGGTTCATTGTGGTCACATTTTCCTTTCCTTGGTGCTGCTGTTAATTTTTCTTTGAGATATATAGTATAACATATACTGGCGTCTTGACAACAGCAAAAGTTTTTTCAGCGGCGGTGTTGACCGGCGGAAAGATTTGACGTAAAGTGGAAATAATAAAGTAAAAGTGCAAAAAGGAGGCAGTTATGGATTTAAAAGGATCAAAGACGGAAAAGAATCTGCTGGCGGCGTTTGCGGGGGAATCTCAGGCATACACCAAGTATACTTATTACGCGTCTAAGGCCAAAAAGGACGGCTATGTACAGATGGCCAATATTTTTGAGGAGACGGCGGCCAATGAGAAGGAGCATGCTAAGATCTGGTTTAAATACCTTCACGGCGGTCAGATCCCGGAGACCAAGGAGAATTTAAGAGACGCGGCGGAAGGCGAGAACTACGAGTGGACAGACATGTACGCAGGCTTCGCAGAGGAGGCACGCAAGGAGGGCTTCGAGGAGATCGCGCTGCTTTTTGAGGGTGTGGCGAAGATCGAGAAGGAGCACGAGGAACGGTATCGGAAGCTGATTCAGAATATCGAGGAAGGTGTGGTATTCTCAAAGGATGGCGACTGTGTATGGCAGTGCTTAAACTGTGGACACATCGTGATCGGCAAGAAAGCGCCGCAGCTTTGTCCTGTGTGTAAGCATCCTCAGTCCTATTTTCAGGTAAAACCCGAGAATTACTGATTGGATTGATTTTCTCAAAGGCAACCCGAATCAGGCAGGCCTGAACGGGTTGTCTTTTTTGGGATACAACCTTGTCAAAAAAATAACAATGTGGTACGATACCACTGTATTGTATCTCGTAAGAGAATAATAACAGGAGGATCGTACCATGAAAAATGAAAAGACTTATGAACTTGTGCTTACGGCACTGTTCACCGCCATAATCGTGATTATGGCATTCACACCGCTGGGATACATCCCGCTTGTAGTCATCAACGCGACGATCATTCACATCCCGGTGATCCTTGGAGCGCTATTTCTCGGACCGAAGAAAGGTGCATTTTTAGGATTCGTATTTGGACTCACCAGCTTTATCAACAACACAGTGAAACCGGCTACGGCCTCGGCGTTCGTATTTTCGCCGGTCTTAGCCTACGACGTGGCAGGTGTATCGGGCATTTTTAAGAGCCTTTACATCTGTTTTGTGCCGCGCATTTTAGTGGGCGTGGTTCCCTACTTTGTCTTTCTTCTGATCCGCAGGATCGTGAAAGGGGAGAACAAAGCGGGCAGGGTTGCCGTAAATTTGATGGCATCTGTTATATTATTTATTTCCGTCAGAGCATTTCTGATGCGGTTGCTCCCGGATACTCTGAGCGCAGTCATCTGCACAGTCATTGGATTGGCGGCGGGAGCAGCGCTTATGGCGGTGTTGACTGCAGGGAACATGAAGAGAGCATCCGCCAATATCGCACTGTCTTATGCGGGGCTTGCGGGCGCTTTTACCAATACGCTCTTTGTCATGAGCGGCATCTTTATTCTGTATAAGGATGCCTATGCCCAGAAAATGGGCGTGGCGGGGGACGCGGTTCTGGATGTCATTCTGGGCGTGGTGGCCTTCAACGGTGTGGTGGAGGCTGTGGTAGCGGCTGTTATTGTTACGGGCGTGGGACTGGCGCTTACCCGTGTGAAACCACTGTATAGTGGCCGCGAAGAAAAATAGAGCGCTGTCGCAGAAAAAAAGTCTGCGACTGTGAAAACGGTATCTGCAGGCACAAAGAAAACGATTGCCAAAGTATAAACATGATTTAAGAACGGAAAGGAAGAGTACTAATTGTGATTTTAGCAATTGATATCGGGAACACCAACATCGTCATCGGCTGTATAGACGGAGAGAAAGTATGTTTTGTGGAGCGGGTATCCACGAATCTGGCAAAGACGGAGCTGGAGTATGTGGTGGAGTTTCGAACCCTTTTTGATCTCTATCATATCAGTCTGGAAAATATCAAGGGCAGCATCATTTCTTCTGTGGTGCCGCCCCTGAATAATATCATAAAAGCGAGCCTGGAAAAGCTCTTTCACCGGCCGCCTATGGTGGTGGGACCTGGGCTTAAAACAGGATTAAACATTCTGATGGACAATCCGGCCCAGCTGGGAGCGGATCTGGTGGTAAACGCGGTGGCGGGACTGCACTATTACGGGGCCCCCATCATTATGATCGACATGGGCACAGCCACCACCATCAGCGTGGTGGACGAAAAGAAGAATTATGTGGGCGGTATGATCCTGCCCGGAGTAAAGGTCTCTCTGGATTCTCTGGTAAACCGCACTTCCCAGCTGCCGCGCATCAGCCTGGAAGCGCCCAGAAAGGTGATCGGCAGGAATACCATTGACTGTATGAAGAGTGGGATCGTGATGGGACAGGCTGCCTGTCTGGACGGCATGATCGAGCGGATCTATGAGGAGCTGGGGTATGAGGCACCGGTGGTGGCCACGGGCGGCCTGGCGGCGAGTATTGTTCCTTATTGTAAAAAAGAAATCGTATGTGACAATGAGCTCACCCTGAAAGGGCTGGGACTGATCTATCATAAGAATATGGAGTAACGTATGTTATTAAAAGAAAAACATATTGTATTGGGTGTAACCGGCAGTATTGCTGCCTATAAGATCGCTTCTCTGGCCAGTATGCTGGTCAAGAGGCAGGCGGATGTGACGGTGATCATGACGCCCAATGCGACGAATTTTATCAATCCGATCACCTTTGAATCGCTGACCGGAAACAAATGTCTCGTGGATACCTTTGATCGTAATTTTGAGTTTCAGGTAGAGCATGTGTCTCTGGCGAAGCAGACAGATGTGGTGCTTGTGGCGCCTGCCTCTGCGAACGTGATCGCCAAGGCGGCCCACGGGATCGCGGACGATATGCTGACGACCACTCTGCTGGCATGCACCTGTCCTAAGATCATTGCACCGGCGATGAATACCAGAATGTATCAGAATCCCGTGGTGCAGGATAATATGAGGATACTGGAGCGTTACGGCATGGAAGTGATCGCCCCCGCCAGCGGCTATCTGGCCTGTGGCGATACGGGGGAGGGCAAGATGCCGGAGCCGGAGGCGCTTCTGGAGGCGATCGTCAGGGCGCTCACCCTGAAGGATCTGACCGGGAAGCGGATTCTTGTCACCGCCGGGCCGACCAGAGAGAGGCTGGATCCTGTGCGGTATATCAGCAATCATTCCACGGGCAAGATGGGCTATGCCATCGCCTCTGCGGCTGTGCGCCGCGGTGCAAAAGTGACACTTGTGTCGGGGAAAACAGATCTGTCTTATCCGGCAGGAGTGGAAGCGGTGCCGGTGGAGTCTGCGGCGGATATGGCGGCAGCTGTGAAAGGAGCGGCGGATGAGCAGGATGTGATCATCATGGCGGCGGCTGTGGCGGATTACCGTCCTGCGGAGGTGGCTGACGAGAAGATGAAGAAAAAGGACGGGGAGCTTTCCATTGCCTTAGAGCGCACGGAGGATATCTTGGCGTGGCTTGGCGCCCACAGACGGCCCGGACTCTTCCTGTGCGGTTTTTCTATGGAGACGGAGCATCTGCTGGAAAACTCCCGACAGAAGCTGGAGAAGAAAAATATCGACATGATCGTTGCCAATAATCTGAAACAGGAGGGAGCCGGCTTTGGTACGGATACCAACGTGGTGACCTTGCTCACCAAGGAGGAAACACGGGAACTGCCCCTGCTTAGCAAGGAGGAAGTGGCAGACAGGCTGCTCGATCATATTCTGGCACAGAAAACGGAGGCAACGTTATGATTCATGATCTGACGGAAGGAGACCCGCAAAAAACGCTGATCGGGTACACGCTGCCCATGTTTATCAGCGTGGTGTTTCAGCAGTTTTATAATATGGCGGACAGTATGATCGCCGGCAGATTTGCGGGGGAGGATGCGTTGGCGGCGGTGGGCGCATCCTATCCGATTACCATGATCTTCATGGCGGTGGCGGTGGGAAGTAATATCGGCTGCTCGGTGGTCTTATCCCAGCTTTTCGGTGCGAAAGCGTATGCCAAGGTGCGGACGGCTGTGACGACCATTCTGCTCACGGGAGCGGTTCTGGCAGCGGCCCTGACTATGACGGGACTTTTCACAACACCTGTTATGATGCGCATGATACAGACGCCCGAAAACATTTTTGCGGACGGAGCCCTTTATCTGAGGATATACATAGGCGGCTTTGTCTTTCTTTTTTTGTACAACGTGACTACCGGGATGTTCAATTCTCTGGGGGATTCCAAGACGCCGCTCTATTTTCTGATCGGTTCCTCGCTGGGGAATATCGGGCTGGATCTTTTGTTTGTGGCGGTATTTTCTTGGGGCGTAGCCGGTGTGGCATGGGCCACCTTTATTGCACAGGGAATTGCCTGCGTGCTGGCGCTTTTGAGCTTTCGGAAAAGACTGAGAGAGATAGAGAGCAGTACGGAGCGTGCGCCGCTCTTTTCCTTTTCACTCCTGAAAAAAATAAGCCTGATCGCGGTGCCCAGCATCTTGCAGCAGAGCTTTGTCTCTGTGGGTAATATTTTCATTCAGGGACTGGTCAATTCCTATGGCTCCGGGGTGATCGCCGGATATTCCGCGGCGATCAGACTGAATACCTTTGTCATCACGGGATTCAGTACGCTGGGCAATGGGGTGTCCGGCTTTACGGCGCAGAACCTGGGAGCAGGGCATTTTGAAAGAATAAGGGATGGCTTTAAGGCAGGGCTTAAAATGGCCTTTTTGGTGGCGGCGCCGTTTTTTGCAGCATACTTCTTCCTGGGACGGCTGATGATGCAGCTTTTCCTGGAGGATACGGGGAGCGGTGCATTGCAAACGGGTGTTATTTTTCTGCGGATCGTGTCGCCCTTCTACTTCGTGGCAGCGGTGAAGCTGGTGGCGGACGGCGTGCTGCGGGGAGCAGAGCGGATGCGGCAGTTTATGGCATCCACCTTTACGGATCTGATCCTGCGGGTGATTCTGGCATTTCTTTTTTCCGGATTGCTGCAGGAGACAGGAATCTGGCTTTCCTGGCCTGTGGGCTGGTCGATTGCGGCGGTTATGTCGTGGATCTTTTGTCAGAAAGTATTACAGTGTGGAAAACAGGCAAATATAGAGACAAAGGTTTGAGAACGGAGGAAATATGAGGATCGGAATGGGATACGATGTGCATAGATTGGTGGAGGACCGCAAATGTATCATCGGCGGAGTGGAAATTCCTTATGAGAAAGGGCTTCTGGGGCACTCGGATGCGGATGTGCTTCTCCATGCCGTGATGGATGCGCTGCTTGGCGCGGCGGCTCTGGGAGATATCGGGAAGCATTTCCCGGATACGGATCCTGCTTATAAGGGAATATCGTCCCTGAAGCTTTTGGAGCATGTGGCTGGGCTTCTGGAGGAGTCGCTTTTTCTTGTGGAGAATATTGACGCCACGATCATTGCCCAGGCGCCGAAGATGCGGCCTTATATCGATGAGATGCGCGCAAATATTGCGAAGGCGCTGGGAATAGAGAGCAGTCAGGTGAACGTGAAGGCCACCACCGAGGAGGGACTGGGCTTTACGGGAAAAGGCGAGGGCATTTCCGCCCAGGCCATCTGCCTGCTCACAAGTCCCAGAGAGCTTTACAGCGAGGATGTAACGGCGAAGAACTGTGCCGGATGCGAGGGGTGTTCCCGGGCATAAAAAATGGAAGCAAAGGGGCTCTGCCCCGTAACTTGCGAAAACATGATTTTATTCCTGTGTTACCGGATCGCCCGCCGGAGCTTGTTCTTGATCCGCTGCAGGGCGTTGTCGGTGGATTTATCGTCTTTTCCAAGTACCTTTGCGATCTGCTGGTAGCCCATACCCGTCAGGTACAGATCCAGTACCTGCTTTTCAAAACTGCTGAGCTCCTTGTCGATGAGCATTTCCAGCCGGTCCACATTTTCCTTATCTATAACCAGATCCTCAGGGTTGAGGCCGGCGTCGGCGCGCAGCATATTGAGCAGCGGCTCCTCCTCGCCCTCTAGGTTCATGGATACGTTTCCGTACAGGGAGATGTAATTGTTCAGCGGGATGTGTTTCTGCCGCCTGGAAGCCTGTACCGCCGTGTACATCTGTCTCGAGACGCACAGATCCGCGAAGGTGAAGAAGCTGGCATCCCGGCCTGTGTCGTAGTCGCGGATGGCCTTGAAGAGGCCGATCATGCCCTCTTGGATCAGATCCTCGCTGTCCGCGCCCAGAATGTACATGGATTTCGCCTTGCTTCTCACCAGATTCTTATATTTATTCATAATGTGATCGGTGATCCCCTGTTCACCGTCCCGCAGACGGATCAGGAGTTCTTCGTCGCTGTATCCGGTATAATCTTCCTGCATGATTTCCTCTTACCATATTTTTGTTTGCGATAAATACAACACTATGATAGCATAAAAATAGGAAAAATAATACAGAGGAGGTAATATTGATGCAAGAAAAGAAAAAGCTTTCGCTTGCCACGCAGATTTTTATTGCGCTGGTGCTGGCGATCATCGTGGGCCTTTTGATGGGAAACCATGCTGATATTGCCAACAGTTATATCAAACCGTTCGGAACGATCTTCTTAAATCTTATCAAGTTTATTGTGGTGCCGATCGTGCTGTTTTCCATTATGTGCGGCATCATTTCCATGCGGGATGTGAGGAAAGTAGGTTCTATCGGATTAAAGACCGTGGTTTATTACCTGTGTACCACGGCGGTGGCTATCGTGATCGGTCTGATCGGCGGCAATCTCTTTAAAGGCCTGTTCCCTGTGATCGCGACCACGGATCTGGCCTACGAGGCAGCGGAATCCACGACCCTGATGGATACCATCGTGAATATCTTTCCGTCCAACTTTGTCTCACCCCTGGTCAATGCCAACATGCTGCAGATCATTGTGATGGCGCTTCTGCTGGGCTTTGCCATCGTTCTGGTGGGAGAGAAAAATGTGATGGTGGTCAATGCATTCAATGACCTGAATGATATCTTTATGAAATGTATGGAGATGATCCTGAAGCTGTCGCCCATCGGTGTATTCTGCCTGCTGTGTCCCGTAATCGCGGAGAATGGTCCCGCTATCATCGGTTCCCTGGCGATGGTGCTTCTGACGGCCTATATCTGCTATTTTGTACATGCGCTGGTGGTGTATTCCCTCACCGTGAGAGCTATGGGCGGCTTGAGTCCGGTCAAGTTTGCTCAGATGTTTTGCAGCTTGTCCGCACCATATTTGTGAATGATACGGAAAAGGATTTCTTTCTCTTTCCCCTCTGCTTTATCATATAAACCGCATAGTGTTTTCTGTTCCGTCAGTGTGAGGGTGTTGGTATAGGGCTTGTAATTTTCTGTGATAAAAACCCCTCCGCCCTCACCCGGCTTTGTGTATATCGGGTAATCAAAAGACAATGCGATAATGTCATTCATTATCGTGCGCCTTGAAACATCCAGTTCCCATGCAAGCTCCCTCATTGTCATGTGCCCTTTAGCGGATAAAATGCTGATGATTTCCATTCTCCGGTGTGCAGTGTCCATGCCACGCCTCCCGTCACTTTTTCTATGTAAAACTTTCGCAGTACGGTCCAAATTCATGTATGATTGACAGGACTATCTTTCTGTCCT
>JAAUZL010000012.1:136097-237475 GCA_014804615.1 Lachnospiraceae bacterium | reverse complement strand
AATTTTTTTCAAATCTCTTATTTTTTCAATTGACTCCCCGAAGGACTTGTAGTAGAATGTAAGGTGCACTATTGTGGTGTGCTATGCTTTTTTGAGGTGTTATTTCCGATCAAGCATGGATCAATCATAAAGAACGGGGTGAAATGTCAATGGAAAAGAACAGAATCCGTAAGACTGCAGCCGGCAGAAATACGCGTATGACCTATGCACGACAGAAAGAGGTTCTGGAGATGCCGAACCTGATCGAAGTTCAAAAGAACTCCTATCAGTGGTTTCTGGATGAAGGCTTGAAGGAAGTGTTTGACGATATTTCTCCGATTTCAGATTACAGCGGTCACTTGAGTCTGGAATTCGTTGATTTCGAGCTGTGCGAAGATGACGTTAAATACTCTATTGAAAAATGTAAGGAGAGAGACGCCACTTATGCAGCCCCTCTCAAGGTGAAGGTACGCCTGATCAACAAGGAGAAGGACGAGATCACAGAGCACGAGATCTTCATGGGCGATCTGCCTCTTATGACGCAGACAGGCACTTTTGTGATCAATGGCGCAGAGCGTGTTATCGTCAGCCAGCTTGTGCGTTCTCCCGGCATATACTACGGGATCGGACACGATAAGATCGGTAAGCGGCTCTTTTCCGCTACTGTGATCCCCAACCGCGGAGCATGGTTAGAGTATGAGACAGACTCTAATGATGTCTTCTACGTGCGCGTTGACAGAACCAGAAAGGTTCCGATCACTGTGTTGATCCGTGCGCTTGGCGTGAGCTCCAACGACGAGATCAGGGAGCTTTTCGGTGATGAGCCGAAGATCGAGGCGAGTTTTGCAAAGGACACTTCTGAAAATTATCAGGAGGGTCTGCTTGAGCTGTATAAAAAGATCCGNCCGGGNGAGCCGCTCAGTGTGGAGAGNGCGGANAGCCTGATCATGGCGATGTTCTTTGATCCCAGAAGATATGATCTNGCCAAGGTCGGCAGATATAAATTNAATAAAAAACTNATGTTCCGCAACAGGATCAGACATCANATCCTGGCGGAGGACGTGGTGGATACCCAGACAGGTGAGATNCTGGCGAANGCGGGCGANAAGGTNACNGCNGANNTGGCAGATNCGATCCAGAANGCCGCGATACCGGCTGTNTGGATNCAGACNGAGGAGAGAAATGTNAAGGTGCTCTCCAANATGATGGTNGATATCACGAACTTTGTGGACTGCAATCCCAGAGANCTGGGCATCACGGAGCTNGTTTANTATCCGGTNCTGCAGCAGATNNTGGACGAGTACAGTGCAGATCCCGGGCAGCTNTTTGANGCGATCCGGAAAAATGTGCATGAGNTGATCCCGAAGCATATTACAAAGGAAGACATTTTGGCTTCNATTAACTATAATATTCATTTAGAGTACGGTATCGGAAATGATGATGATATCGACCACTTGGGCAATCGTCGTATCCGTGCGGTGGGCGAGCTGTTACAGAATCAGTACCGGATCGGCCTTTCCCGTCTGGAGAGAGTGGTCCGCGAGAGAATGACGACCCACGATGCGGAGGAGATCTCGCCTCAGGTGCTGATCAACATCAAGCCGGTACAGGCGGCGGTGAAGGAGTTCTTTGGTTCCTCCCAGCTGTCCCAGTTCATGGATCAGAATAACCCGCTGGGTGAGCTGACCCACAAGAGACGTCTCTCCGCACTGGGCCCCGGCGGTCTGTCCAGAGACAGAGCCGGATTCGAGGTGCGTGATGTGCACTATACGCACTACGGCAGAATGTGCCCCATCGAGACGCCTGAGGGACCGAACATCGGTCTGATCAACTCNCTTGCGTCCTATGCAAGGATCAATGAGTACGGTTTTGTGGAGGCGCCTTATCGTAAGATCGACAAGAGCGATCCGGAGAATCCGCGCGTTACGGACGAGACGATCTATATGACGGCGGACGAGGAAGATAATTACCATGTAGCGCAGGCTTCTGCGCCTTTGGATAAGGACGGATACTTTACGAAAAACAGCGTATCCGGCCGTTATAAGACAGAGACCCAGGAATATCCGAAGGGCATGTTTGATTATATGGATGTGTCCCCGAAGATGGTATTCTCGGTGGCNACGGCGCTGATCCCGTTCCTGCAGAACGATGATGCGAACCGTGCGCTGATGGGTTCCAACATGCAGAGACAGGCAGTGCCCCTTCTCTTTACNGAGTCTCCTGTGGTGGGAACCGGTATGGAGCCGAAGGCGGCTGTGGACTCCGGTGTCTGTGTGGTTGCCAGAAAGTCCGGTACCATNGATTATGTGTCGGCGGATGTGATCAGAATGACCTGTGACGACGGGGAGAAGGATGAGTATCATCTGATGAAATTCTCCCGCAGTAACCAGTCCAACTGCTATAACCAGAAGCCTATCGTGCAGAAGGGTATGCATGTGGAGGAGGGCGAGGTGATCGCCGATGGTCCTTCCACGGAGGGCGGCGAGCTGGCTCTGGGTAANAATCCGCTGATCGGTTTCATGACCTGGGAAGGTTATAACTACGAGGANGCGGTACTTTTGAGTGAGAGACTGGTGCAGGAGGATGTCTATACCTCCGTGCACATGGAAGAATACGAGGCGGAGGCCCGTGANACCAAGCTGGGNCCCGAGGAGATCACCAGAGATGTGCCCGGTGTGGGCGACGATGCGCTGAAGGATCTGGATGACAGAGGTATCATCCGCATCGGTGCGGAAGTGCGTGCCGGCGATATTCTGGTGGGTAAGGTGACGCCCAAGGGCGAGACCGAGCTGACTGCGGAGGAGAGACTGCTGCGCGCGATCTTCGGCGAGAAGGCAAGAGAAGTGCGTGACACTTCCCTGAAGGTGCCTCACGGCGAGTATGGTATTGTAGTGGATGCCAAGGTGTTTACCAGAGAGAACGGCGATGAGCTGTCTCCCGGCGTAAATCAGGCAGTCCGTATCTATATTGCACAGAAGAGAAAGATTTCCGTGGGTGATAAGATGGCAGGCCGTCACGGTAACAAGGGTGTGGTTTCCCGCGTGCTGCCGGTGGAGGATATGCCTTATCTGCCCAACGGTCGTCCTCTGGATATCGTGTTGAATCCTCTGGGCGTGCCTTCCCGTATGAATATCGGGCAGGTGCTGGAGATCCATCTGTCCCTGGCTGCGAAGGCTTTGGGCTTTAACGTGGCTACACCGGTGTTTGACGGTGCAAAAGAGGATGATATCATGGACACTCTTGATCTGGCAAACGATTATGTCAATCTGGAGTGGGAAGAGTTTGAGAAAAAGCATAAAGCGGAGCTTTTGCCGGAGGTTATGGAGTATCTGTCCGAGAACAGAGAGCACAGAAAGCTGTGGAAGGGCGTACCGATCTCCAGAGACGGCAAGGTGAGACTGCGGGATGGCAGAACGGGTGAGTATTTCGATTCACCGGTCACCATCGGACACATGCATTACCTGAAGCTCCATCATCTGGTAGATGATAAGATCCACGCTCGTTCTACGGGTCCTTACTCTCTGGTAACGCAGCAGCCTCTGGGCGGTAAAGCACAGTTCGGCGGACAGCGTTTCGGTGAGATGGAGGTGTGGGCGCTGGAGGCTTACGGTGCAGCGTACACACTGCAGGAGATCCTGACGGTGAAATCCGATGACGTGGTAGGCCGTGTGAAGACCTACGAGGCGATCATCAAGGGCGATAATATTCCGGAGCCCGGTGTGCCGGAGTCCTTCAAGGTGCTTTTGAAAGAGCTGCAGTCCCTGGGACTGGATGTCAGAGTGCTTCGTGACGACCAGACCGAGGTGGAGATCATGGAGACCATTGATTACGGCGAGAACGATTACCGTTACGAGATCGAGGGAGATTCCCGGAATTATAATTACGAGAGAGAATCCTTCGGTTCTATGGGCTACCAGAGGCAGGAGTTTGACGATGACAGCGGAGAGCTTGTGAGCAGCGAGGACGAGGAGGATGCCTTTGAGGAGGCGGACGAGGCGTTCGAGGAAGCCTACGAAGAATAAGCTTGCACTAATTTGAATGTTTATAAGGCAGACGAATGGAGGTTAATGCAGGATGTCAGATATGAAACAGGAAGCGTATCAACCTATGACATTTGACGCGATCAAGATAGGATTGGCGTCCCCCGAGAAGATCAGAGACTGGTCCAGGGGTGAGGTCACGAAGCCGGAGACGATCAATTACAGAACCTTAAAGCCNGAGAAAGAGGGCCTGTTCTGTGAGAAGATCTTCGGACCCAGCAAGGACTGGGAGTGCCACTGTGGTAAGTATAAGAAGATCAGATACAANGGNGTAGTCTGCGANCGCTGCGGCGTTGAAGTAACCAAGTCCAGTGTCCGCAGAGAGCGNATGGGCCGCATTGAGCTGGCGGCGCCGGTATCTCATATCTGGTATTTTAAGGGAATCCCGAGCCGTATGGGNCTGATNCTGGATCTCTCTCCCAGAGTGCTTGAGAAGGTGCTCTACTTTGCATCCTATATCGTGCTGGANGGCGGNGAGACGGATCTGGATTACAAGCAGGTTCTCTCCGAGAANGAGTATCAGGANGCCAGGGAGACCTGGGGCAATAAATTCCGTGTAGGTATGGGCGCGGAGGCGATCAAAGAGCTTCTGCAGGCCATTGATCTGGAAGAGGAAGCGGCGGAGCTGAAGGAGGGCTTGAGAGAGTCCACCGGACAGAAGCGCGCCCGCATCATTAAGAGACTGGAAGTGGTGGAGGCATTCCGGGAGTCCGGAAACCAGCCGGAGTGGATGATCATGGATGTGATCCCGGTGATCCCGCCGGATCTGCGGCCTATGGTACAGCTGGACGGCGGCCGTTTTGCNACCTCCGACTTAAATGATCTCTACAGAAGGATCATCAACAGAAATAACCGCCTGAAAAGGCTTTTGGAGCTGGGCGCTCCCGATATCATTGTCCGCAATGAGAAGCGTATGCTGCAGGAGGCAGTGGACGCTCTGATCGACAACGGCAGAAGAGGCCGTCCCGTGACAGGCCCCGGCAACAGAGCGTTAAAGTCTCTGTCCGATATGCTGAAGGGTAAATCCGGACGTTTCCGTCAGAATCTGCTGGGAAAGCGTGTTGACTATTCCGGNCGTTCCGTTATCGTGGTNGGCCCTGAATTAAAGATCTATCAGTGTGGTCTGCCCAAGGAGATGGCGATCGAGCTGTTTAAGCCTTTTGTGATGAAAGAGCTGGTATCCCGCGGCATTTCNCAGAATATCAAGGCTGCTAAGAAGCTGGTGGAGAGACTGGATACCCAGGTGTGGGATGTGCTGGAGGAAGTGATCACGGAGCATCCGGTGATGTTAAACCGTGCGCCTACCCTGCACAGACTCGGTATTCAGGCGTTTGAGCCTATTCTGGTAGAGGGTAAGGCGATCAAGCTGCATCCCCTCGTTTGTACGGCATTTAATGCCGATTTCGACGGTGACCAGATGGCAGTGCATCTTCCCCTTTCCGTGGAAGCGCAGGCAGAGTGCAGATTCCTTCTGCTCTCCCCGAACAACCTGTTAAAGCCGTCAGACGGCGGCCCGGTGGCGGTGCCCTCTCAGGATATGGTGCTGGGTATCTATTATCTGACACAGGAGAGACCCGGTGCAGAGGGAGAAGGAAAGTTCTTTAAGAACGTGAACGAGGCGATCCTTGCCTATGAGAATAAAGTATGTACCCTTCATTCCAGAATCACAGTCAGAGTGACGAAGAAGACGGCTGACGGTGAGGAAGTATCCGGCAATGTGGAGTCCACCCTCGGCAGATTCCTCTTTAATGAGATCCTGCCGCAGGATCTGGGATATGTGGACAGAAGCGACCCGGAGAACCTTCTGAAGCTGGAAGTGGATTTCCATGTGGGTAAGAAACAGCTGAAGCAGATTCTGGAGAAAGTCATCAATATCCACGGCGCAGTACGTACCGCGGAGGTGCTGGATCTGATCAAGGCAACCGGCTACAAGTATTCCACGCAGGCGGCTATGACTGTTTCTATCTCGGATATGACGGTGCCGGCAAAGAAAGCGGAAATGCTGGAGGCGGCACAGGAGACGGTAGACAAAATCTCCGTGAACTTCCGAAGAGGTCTGATCACGGAGGAAGAGAGATACCGTGCGGTGGTGGAGACCTGGAATGAGACGGATAAGGAGCTCACAGAAGTTCTTCTTGCCGGACTGGATAAGTACAATAATATTCATATGATGGCGGATTCCGGCGCCCGTGGTTCCAACCAGCAGATCAAGCAGCTGGCGGGTATGCGTGGTCTGATGGCAGATACCACAGGCCGCACCATCGAGCTGCCGATCAAGTCCAACTTCCGTGAAGGTCTGGACGTACTGGAGTATTTCATGTCTGCGCACGGCGCTCGTAAGGGTCTGTCCGATACCGCGCTGCGTACTGCGGACTCCGGTTATCTGACNAGNCGAATGGTTGATGTATCTCAGGAACTGATCATCCGTGAGACGGACTGCTGTGAGGGCAAAGAGGAGATCCCCGGCATGAACGTCAAAGCCTTTATGGATGGCAAGGAGACCATCGAGGGCCTGAAAGACAGAATCACAGGACGTTTCTCCTGTGAGGATATTCTGGATAAAAACGGCAATATGATCGTGAAGAGAAATCACATGATCACTCCNGCCCGCGCTGAGAAGATCCTGAACGTAGTCATAAATGAGGATGGCGAGCANGTGAAGCCGGTCAAGATCCGTACGATCTTAACCTGCCGTTCTCATGTGGGAATCTGTGCAAAATGCTACGGCGCTAACATGGCGACGGGCGAGCCNGTTCAGGTCGGTGAGGCTGTCGGTATCATTGCGGCACAGTCCATCGGTGAGCCCGGTACACAGCTTACCATGCGTACCTTCCATACCGGCGGTGTGGCCGGTGATGATATCACCCAGGGTCTTCCCCGTGTAGAGGAGCTTTTTGAGGCCCGCAAGCCGAAGGGTCTGGCGATCATCGCAGAGTTTGGCGGCGTGGTGACCATTAAAGATACCAAGAAGAAGAGAGAGATCATTATCACCAACGACGAGACCGGCGAGTCCAAGACCTATCTGATCCCTTACGGATCCAGGATCAAGGTGCTGGACGGCGCTACACTGGAGGCCGGCGATGAGTTGACTGAGGGTAGTGTCAATCCCCATGATCTGTTAAAGATCAAGGGCATCCGTGCCGTACAGGACTATATGCTCCGTGAGGTACAGAGAGTGTATCGTCTCCAGGGTGTGGATATCTCCGATAAGCATATCGAAGTGATCGTGCGCCAGATGCTTAAGAAGGTGCGGATCGAGAACAGCGGCGATACGGACTTCCTGCCCGGCACACTGGTGGATGTACTGGATTATGAGGATATGAACGAGGCGCTTGTCGCAGAGGGCAAGGAGCCTGCAGAGGGCAAACAGATCCTTCTGGGTATCACCAAGGCGGCGCTGGCTACGGATTCCTTCCTGTCGGCAGCATCCTTCCAGGAGACCACCAAGGTTCTGACAGAAGCCGCTATCAAGGGTAAGGTAGATTCCCTGATCGGCCTGAAGGAGAACGTGATCATCGGTAAGCTGATCCCCGCAGGTACGGGTATGAGACGTTACCGCGACACCAGACTCAGCACNGACGAGAATCTTTTAAGCCGTCTGCGCATGGAGGATGAATTTGCATTTGACGAGGATTCTCTGGAGGACGAAGATTTTGAACTGACAGAGGANATCGAAGAGATCGAGGATCNGGAGGACGANGACTTCGAANNNGGAGGACATGGANGATNTGGANGAGATGTTGAGCCGAGGNAGAGNTNGAGTCGGAGGTAGTGGAGTAATAAAAAAATGTATTGACAACGCATTCATGGGCAAGTATACTATTTTAGTGTGCACATGAATGCGTTTTTTTTGTGCGCGCGAAAATATATTACTTTATTCTTATTTAATAGGAGGTGAAAAGAATGCCAACATTTAACCAGTTAGTCAGAAAGGGTCGTCAGACATCTGTGAAGAAGTCNACAGCGCCTGCATTGTTAAAGGGTTACAATTCCCTGCACAAGGCAGCTACCAATACCGCTTCTCCGCAGAAGAGAGGTGTCTGCACCGCTGTTAAGACAGCAACGCCCAAGAAGCCTAACTCAGCGCTCAGAAAGATCGCCAGAGTACGTCTTTCTAACGGAATCGAGGTAACGAGCTACATTCCCGGCGAAGGTCATAACCTGCAGGAGCATAGCGTAGTGCTCATCCGTGGCGGAAGAGTCAAGGACTTACCCGGTACAAGATACCACATCATCAGAGGTACGCTGGATACCGCGGGAGTCGCTAACAGAAGACAGGCTCGCTCCAAGTACGGCGCTAAGAGACCTAAAGCAGCGAAGTATGGGTGTATCAGTACCACAAACAGAACTAATTTAGTGTTGGGATTCTTATCTTATAGTAATAGAAAGAAATACCGCACGGACACATTGAATTAGAGGACACATGTGAGTACCTGAGATTTATTATTATTAATAAGGAGGGAAGAATCGTGCCACGTAAAGGACATATTCCGAAGAGAGATGTATTAGCAGATCCNTTATACAACAACAAGGTNGTTACNAAGCTTATCAACAACATCATGCTGGATGGTAAGAAGGGNGTAGCACAGAAGATTGTATACGGCGCATTTGCAAGAGTGGAGGAGAAGGCCGGAAAGCCCGCTCTGGANGTNTTTGAGGAGGCTATGAACAACATCATGCCCCTTCTGGAGGTAAAGGCGAGACGTATCGGNGGTGCNACCTATCAGGTGCCGATCGAGGTAAGGCCCGACAGAAGACAGGCTCTTGCACTTCGCTGGCTGGTNATGTTTTCTCGTAAGAGAGGCGAAAAGACCATGGAGCAGAGACTTGCNAACGAGATCTTAGANGCTGCAAACAACACNGGTGCAGCNGTTAAGAGAAAAGAAGATATGCACAAGATGGCAGAGGCAAACAAGGCCTTTGCGCACTATCGTTTTTAAGTAATATAAGGAGGAAAAAATCTTGGCTGGAAGAGAATATCCACTAGAGAGAACCAGGAATATCGGTATTATGGCTCATATCGATGCGGGTAAGACCACATTGACAGAGCGTATCCTGTATTATACTGGCGTAAACTATAAGATCGGTGATACTCACGAAGGCACAGCTACCATGGACTGGATGGAGCAGGAGCAGGAGAGAGGTATCACGATCACATCAGCCGCTACCACGTGTCANTGGACTCTGGAAGAGAACTGTAAGCCCAAGGCCGGNGCGCTTGAGCATCGTATCAATATCATTGATACTCCCGGTCACGTAGACTTTACAGTAGAGGTAGAGCGTTCACTCCGCGTACTTGATGGTGCCGTAGGCGTATTTTGTGCAAAGGGTGGCGTGGAGCCACAGTCAGAGAACGTGTGGAGACAGGCTGACACCTACAACGTACCCAGAATGGCGTTTATCAATAAGATGGATATCTTGGGCGCTAACTTCTATGGTGCGGTAGATCAGATCAGAAACAGATTAGGTAAAAATGCGATCATTCTCCAGTTNCCCATCGGTAAAGAGGATGATTTCAAGGGGATCATCGACCTGTTTGAGATGAANGCCTACATCTATAATGATGATAAGGGNGAAGATATCACGATCACAGAGATTCCTGCCGATATGGCAGANGATGCGGCTCTCTATCATGANGAGCTGGTNGAGAAGGTCTGTGAGCTGGACGATGATCTGACCATGATGTACCTGGAGGGTGAGGAGCCTTCNGTAGAGGACATGAAGAAGGCACTGCGCAAGGGTACCTGCGAATGTACGGCAGTTCCCGTATGCTGCGGTTCCGCTTACAGAAATAAGGGTGTGCAGAAGCTCTTGGACGCTGTTCTTGAGTATATGCCTGCACCTACCGATATCGAGGCTATCAAGGGCACCGATATGGAAGGCAATGAGATCGTGAGACATTCCTCTGATGAGGAGCCTTTCTCCGCACTTGCTTTCAAGATCATGGCTGATCCCTTCGTGGGTAAGCTGGCATTCTTCCGCGTGTACTCCGGTACCTGTAATTCCGGTTCCTATGTGTACAATGCGACGAAGGATAAGAAGGAGCGTATCGGACGTATCCTGCAGATGCACGCAAATAAGAGAGCGGAGCTTGACAAGGTGTACTCCGGTGATATTGCGGCAGCAGTAGGGTTTAAGTTCACTTCAACCGGTGATACTATTTGTGATGAGCAGCATCCGGTTATCCTGGAGTCCATGGAGTTCCCGGAGCCCGTTATCGAGCTGGCGATCGAGCCCAAGACCAAAGCCGGTCAGGGCAAGATGGGCGAGGCTTTGGCAAAGCTTGCCGAGGAGGATCCTACTTTCCGTGCACACACGGATCAGGAGACCGGCCAGACCATCATCGCAGGTATGGGCGAGCTGCATCTGGAGATCATCGTAGACAGATTGCTGCGTGAGTTCAAGGTGGAGGCTAACGTGGGTGCACCTCAGGTTGCCTACAAGGAGACCTTTACCAAGCCTGTGGATCAGGAATACAAATATGCGAAGCAGTCCGGTGGTCGTGGACAGTACGGTCACTGTAAAGTTAAGTTCGAGCCTATGGATCCCAACGGCGAAGAGACCTTTAAGTTTGAGACCTCTGTAGTCGGCGGTGCGATCCCGAAGGAGTATATCCCGGCGGTCGGCGAAGGTATCGAGGAGGCTTCCAAAGCAGGTATCCTNGGNGGNTTCCCNGTACTTGGNGTATCTGCTAATGTATANGACGGTTCCTACCATGAGGTCGACTCTTCCGAGATGGCTTTCCACATCGCAGGNTCCATGTGCTTCAAGGAGGCTATGAAGAAGGCGAATCCNGTACTGCTTGAGCCTATCATGAAGGTNGAGGTTACGATGCCTGAGGAGTATATGGGNGACGTTATCGGCGANATCAACTCCCGTCGCGGACGGATCGAGGGTATGGATGACATCGGCGGCGGCAAGATGGTAAGAGGTTNTGTACCGCTTGCTGAGATGTTCGGTTATTCCACCGATCTGCGTTCCAAGACACAGGGTCGTGGTAACTATTCCATGTTCTTTGAGAAGTACGAGCAGGTGCCNAAGAGTGTACAGGAAAAAGTATTAGCGGCAAAAGCTAAATAATGCTTGAAAAACTTGGCAATCTTTAATATAATCAATGATAGTGAANTCTATTATNATTTGGTAACAAGGTAAGTAAATCAATTTAAGGAGGACTTTAGAAATGGCTAAAGCTAAATTTGAGAGAAACAAACCCCATTGTAATATTGGTACCATNGGTCACGTTGACCATGGTAAAACAACTCTGACAGCAGCGATCACNAAGGTGCTTTCCGAGAGAGTTGCAGGTAACACTGCTACCGATTTCGAGAACATCGATAAGGCTCCCGAGGAGAGAGAGAGAGGTATCACCATCTCTACCGCTCACGTTGAGTATGAGACAGACAAGAGACANTATGCACACGTTGACTGNCCTGGCCATGCTGACTACGTTAAGAACATGATNACCGGTGCTGCTCAGATGGACGGNGCTATCCTCGTAGTAGCTGCTACNGACGGCGTTATGGCNCAGACCAAGGAGCANATCCTTCTGTCCCGTCAGGTAGGCGTGCCTTATATCGTAGTNTTCATGAACAAGTGNGATATGGTAGACGATCCTGAGCTGCTTGAGCTGGTTGAGATGGAGATCACAGAGCAGCTTGAGGAGTACGAGTTCACAGACTGCCCGATCATCAAGGGTTCCGCTCTGAAGGCTCTGGAAGATCCCAACGGCGAGTGGGGCGACAAGATCATGGAGCTCATGAGCACTGTAGATGATTATATTCCGGATCCTCAGCGTGATACCGATAAGCCTTTCCTTATGCCTATCGAGGATGTATTCTCTATCACAGGCCGTGGTACCGTTGCTACCGGTAGAGTAGAGCGTGGTACACTGCATATGTCTGATGAAGTTGAGATCATCGGTGTTAAGGAAGAGACTCAGAAGTCTGTTGTAACCGGTATCGAGATGTTCCGTAAGCTGCTTGACGAGGCTCAGGCTGGTGATAACGTAGGTGTACTGCTTCGTGGTATCCAGAGAACTGACATCGAGAGAGGTCAGGTTCTTGCAAAACCCGGCACAGTTACCTGCCACAAGAAATTTACGGCTCAGGTATACGTTCTGACCAAGGATGAGGGTGGCCGTCATACACCTTTCTTCAACAATTATCGTCCTCAGTTCTACTTCAGAACAACGGATATCACAGGTGTATGTAATCTTCCTGATGGCACAGAGATGTGCATGCCTGGTGATAACGTAGAGATGACCATCGAGCTGATTCACCCCATCGCTATGGAGCAGGGTCTTACCTTCGCTATCCGTGAGGGTGGTAGAACAGTTGGTTCAGGCCGTGTGGCTACGATTATCGAGTAATTGCAAATAGTACAGCAATTTTAGGGCTTCCGAGGTTTTCTTGGGAGCCTTTTTGCGTGCAGAAATGGCGAAGATGAGAGTGAATGATGCCAAAACGGTGCCGAAAAATAAACTGTTATAGGAATAAAATTTATAAAATTGTCTATAATAGTATTATTTATGATATTTCTTTTGACAAATAGTGGTGGAAGTGATAAACTCAAAAATAAGCTCTATCATACCATTTTTGGAGAAAAAAGAACATAAAACTATATTAATAATTTGGAAGGTGAATATATGTTAATACAATATTCAGTAAGAAATTATAAATCAATCAAAGATGAAATTGTTATTAATTTTACTGCAATGGGAAAAGAAGTAGATTCTGACAAGCTTATCAATGATGAGATAGGCTGTTCCGTTTATAGATGTATTGGTTTAGTAGGCCCAAATGCAAGTGGAAAAAGTAATATAATCAGTTCATTGTTTTTTGCATTGAGGTTTATTAATGCTACAATAGAACGAAAAGAAAAATCTAAAATTAATATTGAAATGTTTATGCTTGATAAGAATAGCAGAGAAGAGGGGTCTTCATTCGAATTCATTTTCTATGAGAATAATATAAAATATGTTTATGGATTTACAATAGACACAGAACGTGTTTTGGAAGAGTATCTTTTGGCATACTATTCCAAAAAAGCAACTACAATTTTCGAAAGAGATGTAAATATCGTATCGGAATACAATTTTAGGGGGAATGATGTTAAGGCTCAAAATGAAATATCCAAAAAAACAAATTCTAATAGACTGTATTTGCCGGTTGCAGCGGAGTGGGGATATGAAAAAGCAAAAGATCCATACAAATGGTTTGAAAAAATGTTCAGGCAATATAGCGATATGAATATTAGCCAAGTAATAGCAGATGTAGTGAAAGATGCTTCTTGGAAAAATGTATTATTGGAAGCACTTTCAAAGGCGGATTTTAACATAAAGGATATATATGTAAAGAATAAGAAGATTGAAAAACAGCAAAGAGACGCAATGATTCAATTTTTGACAAATATATTAGGAGAAGGTGAGGTTTCAGAGGATATAATACCAGAAGACACGCCAGTGATTTGGGTTACGCATGCTAGCAAGAGTGGAGAAACATTCAATATTGAGATGAAT
The DNA here is from genome assembly GCA_014804615.1 of Lachnospiraceae bacterium. GTDB lineage: Bacteria > Bacillota > Clostridia > Lachnospirales > Lachnospiraceae > UBA3282. The sequence goes on along the minus strand of JAAUZL010000012.1, from coordinate 223,939 downwards.
GATGATTCCTCTGGTACACGTGATATTATAGATAATCTTGCGGAAATGCTTTTTGTAAATAAGGAGGGTGGTTTGTTTATAGAAGATGAACTAGGTAGAAATTATCATACAAAATTAACGGAGTATTTTCTAGAACAATTTAATAGTAATGAAGTAAATTATGGAAGGGCGCAGTTGTTTTTTAGTACACATGATACTAAAATTCTTAATTTGTTAAATCCTGAACAGATATACTTAGTGGATAAGGATGAAGATGGAGCAACATATGTTAAGCTTTTGGATGATTACTTAATTCGAGAAAAAGATAATATTGAATTAGGATACTTAAAAGGACGATATGGAGCTGTTCCCAATATTAAGGAGTAGATAAGATATTATGCGTACTAGAGCAAGAGGAAAAGAGCAAAAAGGAAAGAGCACAAAAGAAAAGCCATGTAAAATATATATTTTTACTGAGGGAGATACGGAAGAAATTTATTTACAGCACTATGAGAATAAGAAAAGGGGAATAGAGGTTATTCCAGTAGATCCAAAGCATACGGATGCAGTAGGAATTGTAAAGTATGCAAAAAAATATATAGATGATAATGAAGTAGATGTCGAATTAGGTGATAAATGCTATTGTGTATTTGATTCAGATCCGGGATCTAACCCGAATATTAATGAAGCATTTGATTTGGTTAGAGGTTATAAGCACAAAGGATTAGAATGTATATTTTCAAATCCATCATTTGAGATTTGGTTTATACTACATTATAGGAAAGCTCCTTATGGAAAAAGTGCAGAGCAAATTAAAAAAATAATAAAAGACTTAGTAAAGGAAGAGGAACCTGAGTATAAAGAAACAACGGATATATTTGATATTTTGTTAGATAAGCAAGATAAAGCTTTTAAGGAGGCGATACTGTTACATAAAGCACAAGCTGAAGTACATAAAAATGTTTTTTCACATGAATGTAATCCGTATACTAATATGTTTGAATTTATTACATACATAAAAGATGTAAAGAAAGATATTAAGTAATACAAGATGAATATTCCGGATGGACAGAGTGTTCTGATGCTTGTATGTGCCAGACTTTACCATGTAGCAGGGACCCAATAGGGAGCCCGTTGCTACATGAACATGGATTATCTCACTAAACCGGAAGTTGAGTTGCTGTCTGATATCATAGTCGGCTGATTACAGGTTACCAAGCGATTGGAATTATATTTGTGAAAAAAATCTTGACACTATCGGAGGTGTTTCTAAATGACACAATCAAAGTGTGGTATACCTTTTTCCGCAGATGTTTTTGCTCCGTGCAAGGTCTAATATAGGACGATACCGGCACGGAGCGCATTTTTCATCTTAGATAAATTTTATCGTCCGCATTAGGCTTTGCATTACTTGTATACACAAAAATTCTATTTATATAAGGAGCAAAGCCATGAAAAATTTAAATTTTATCAAAGAACTGCGGAGTTTTTTACTCTTATGGAGTTCGCAGACTGTATCCGAATTGGGTACGGAAATGACCAGCTATGCATTAATTATCTGGATTTATGGACAGAAGGGGACTGCTTCCAGTATAACGATTTTAACCATCTGTTCCTATTTGCCGACGATTTTTTTCCGTTTTATAGCAGGAACTTTGGCGGATCGTTGGGATAAGAAGCGCATTATGCTGCTGACTGATCTGGCAGCCGCTTGTGGGACGGTAACTATCCTTGTGTTGTATTCTTTTTCCGCGCTTAGGATATGGCATTTATATGTCATTAATGTTTTGCTAAGTTTTATGAATGCCTTTCAAACACCGGCTTCCTTTGTGGCGACCAGTTTGTTAGTGCCGAAAAAGCATTATACCAGGGTCGGCGGGCTGCAGGGCTTTTCCGGTTCTGTTGTTTCTATTCTGGCACCGGCATTAGGAAGTTGTTTACTGGCATTTGGCGGAATGAAGTTGGTTTTGGCGTGTGACTTGGTAAGCTTTTCCGTCGCATTTTTTGTTCTCTTGTTCTTCATCAAGATTCCGGAGATAGAGCATACAGAGGAGAAAAACAAGGAGCCGTTTTTAGAGAGTTGTCGGGATGGAATCCGTTATTTACGGGATCACGGGGCCCTTTTACACATTACCCTGTTCATTGCTATTGTTAATTTTCTTGCCAAACTGGGAAATGATGGGATGCTTTCTCCCTTTGTTTTGGGCAGAACCGGTAATGATCAACAGGTGCTGGGTATGGTGCAAAGCTCTGTGGCCTTAGGGCTGCTCGCAGGAAGCATTATCGTAACCTTGATGAAAACTGTGAGAGACAAATCGAAAGTAGTTTTTGTAACCACCGCTTTTGTCTTTGCAGGTAATGTGGTGCAAAGCCTGACTCTGTCGCCGTTGGTTTGGTGTATCGCTGCTTTTGCATCTTATGTACTAGCGGTCATAATGAACGCCAATCTAATGACCATCATGCGGGAACATATACCACTTGAAATGCAGGGTCGTGTTTTTTCGGCAAAGGATACTTTGCAAAATTGTACGATCCCCTTAGGTTTGTTTTTAGGTGGTGTATTGGCAGATTATGTCATGGAGCCGTTTATGACGGCGGATTCGCCCATGCAAAAGATGCTTTCCCGGTTCTTTGGTTCGGGAAATGGATCAGGAATAGCGGTTATATTCTTCTTCGTGGGAGTTTTTGGAATAGCCATAAGTCTTTCTCGCTTGAAAAAGCCGATTTACAATGATCTTATGAGTAGTAGGATTTTGGAAAGGAATATTGATGAAAGAAATAATTGCATATGAGATGTTATTCGATCAAACATTAGAGTATCAGAATGATATAAGCTGCATTCCTTTTCAAGAGCAATACTGGAATGCGTATAGGAAGATATATAATGAGTGTTTCTATGAAATGAGAAAAGCATTAGAGGTCGAGCCAGTAAACTTTTATTCTGACTATTCTCAGATCAAAGATAAAGTAAATGATATTTTCCTGTATATGCAAAATGGAGTAATAGCAGGTGCGGTCTCCTGTTATGGAAATGAGATAGACGATTTAATTGTTGCGAAATCATTTCAAGGACAGGGGATGGGACAAAAGCTGTTATTATGGGGAATGAATCATATCAAGGAACAAGGCTATGAGGAAATCATTTTACATGTGGCTGAATGGAATCAGAATGCAGTGAAGTTGTATTTGAAAAATGGATTTCGTATCAAGAAAAAGGAAAAGGTTCAATAGATTCAAAAACAAAAAATTGTGTTATAGTAAAAGTAAGATAGACAATAAATGATCAACAGATAGGAGGAATGGCTATGAGACGAAAAATGCAGGCACTATACCAAAATGGAGCCAAGAACACCTTTGCCCATGCAGAATAGCAGGCATATAGAATTCTGTATGGGCGAATAACACTATATGTTCTGCTGTTTCTGCACTTTATTTATGAGTAGATAAATAAGGAGTGGCAGAAATGAAATATATGAATGCAGCAGAAATATTGCCGGAGCATTTATTGAAAGAGCTTCAGACTTATATTGATGGAGGAGTGCTTTACATTCCCAAAGTTTCGGTTAAGAAAGAATGGGGAACCAGCAGTGGCGCTCGTACATTTTATCAAGAGCGAAATAAAGAAATACAAAAACTGTTTCAGGAAGGCTATTCTATCGATGTATTAACGGAGCGATATGGTCTGGCATATAGCACAATTAAAAAAATAGTATATGGTTGATTTTAAGACGCTTGCCTAAACGGCAGGCGTCTTTTTTGGCGCAATATTAGTTATAACTGTTCTCGCTACTTGTGTGATAATTCTATCCTTTTTACAATAATATTAAAATTCATACGATAGGAGAATAAGAAAATGAAAAATATAACAACAAGACAATTTAGCGTATTGGCGGACTGTGGAAAAATCTATCAGTTTATGCTGGATATTTATGAACGGGACTGGAGAAACGGCGTGCCTGCCCCGTTTTTTGAACATGCCTATGCTTCATTTGCATATTGGATGGATATCACATATTCTTATAAAAATCGCATTTGGGAGGATAACGGTGAGATTGTGGCATTTTGCTTTAACGAATCGCCTGTGACAGATATTTATTTCAGTTTGAAGCCAGGATATGAGGAATTGGCATCAGAAATGATTGCATATGCCGATGCCCATATGCCAATAAAAGGAGGGAAAATACAACTGATTCTTTTTGGAGGGCAGGAGGCGTTGATGAACGCCGCAAAACAGGCAGGGTATTATCAAAAATCAGAAAGTTGGGATATGCAATTCGAGTTTGAAGACGCATTGGATTATCCTTTGCCGGAGGGATTTCATTTTGTGGATCCGGACGAATATGATATAGAAAAGGTAGCTAAGTGTTGTTGGAAAGGTTTCGATCATGAGCAAAATGAGGGGGTATGGGATCACCAATACGAGCAGAGTAATTATTTATATGCTCTGGCACCACACGTAACAACGAAACTGGCAGTTATTATTGCCGATGAAAAAGAAGAGTATGCCTGTTATGCAGGAATGTGGTGGACTCCCCAAAATAAACTGGCTTATATGGAACCGCTGTGCACCATTCCGGAATATCGGCGCAGAGGACTTGCCGCTGCGGCTTTGTCAGAATTGTATCGAAGGATGAAAGCATTGGGGGCAACGCATATGACAGGTGGATGGCATGACTTTTATAAAGCGATTGGATATAAACCCGCAGAGAAGTGGACTTGGTGGGAGAAACGGTAAATTCAAAAAAACTTCGCTCAAAAATTGAGCGAAGTTTTGCGTTAATTGCTGAAAATGGTTACCTGCCGCACTTTGCCTGCAGTTCTTCCCACCGTCTGTCAACTTCTTGCTGAAACGCTGCGATCAGCTCTTCGTTTTCGGGTTTGAACAGGTGGCGGAAGCGGCGCTGGGAGCGCAAAAAGTCTTCGATGGGCAGCTTTTCCTTGGGCTCATAGGTTATGCTCCACTTCCCATCTACCACCTCATACAGCGGCCAGTAACAAGTATCAACTGCCGCTTTGCAAATATCCATAAGGTCCGAAGGCTCATAGCCCCAGCCTCTGGGACAGGGCGCAAGGACATTCAGGAAAGCGGCGCCCGGCGTATAAATGGCTTTCTCCGCTTTTGTGTGTAAATCTTTAAAGTTGGTTGTAAAAGTGGTCTGTCCGACATAGGGGATATGGTGTTCCGCCATGATCGCCGCCAGATCTTTTCTGATCTGGACCTTACCGTTGGACACTTTACCGGCCGGCGTGGTGGTAGTGTCCGCAAACTGAGGGGTTGCGGAAGAACGCTGGGTTCCGGTGTTCATATAAGCGCCGTTGTCATAGCATACATATACCATGTCATGTCCGCGCTCCATAGCGCCGGACAGGGACTGAAAACCGATATCATAGGTTCCGCCATCGCCGCCAAAGGTAATGAATTTATAGTCATCCTTAATTTTTCCACGTTTCTTTAACACCCGGTACGCAGTCTCAACGCCGGAAAGCGTTGCACCTGCATTCTCAAAGGCGTTATGTATATAGCTGTCCTCATATGCCGTGTACGGATACATGAAAGAAGATACTTCCAGGCATCCCGTTGCATTGCCTACGACCGCCTTGTCCCCTTCGTGCAGCGCACGCAATACGCCGCGAACCGCGATAGTGCCGCCACAGCCGGCACACATTCTGTGCCCCGGAGCCAGCCGTTCCGGTTTGCTCATGATCTCTTTAAAAATATATGCCTCCATATGTAGCTCCTTTTTCTATTTCGTGCGAAGTCCGATATATTCGTACATATCCGTTACTTTGTGCTCTGTTGCAATTTTCTCCAGATTTTCATAAACTTGACAGAAATCTTCCACAGTGATATCTCTGCCGCCAAGCCCGTAGAAGTAATTCACGGTTTCCGCGGTTCCCTTTGCCTGATAGAGCGCTGCTCTTACCTCTGCGCCCAAAGGACCGCTGGTGGCGGAGAACATTTCTGACCGATCCAGAATCGCTACTGCCTTTACATGGGCAAGAGCCGCCGCAATTTCCTCCTCCGGAAAAGGGCGGAACACTCTGATTTTCAGCAGACCTACCTTCTTTCCCGTGGTGTTTCTGATCTGCTCAATGGCAGCCTTGCAGGTGCCTGCCGCAGAACCGATAATGACAACGGCGTAGTCTGCATCCTCTAAACGGTATGCTTCAAAGAAACCGTATTGCCGTCCTGTCATAGCCTGAAAGCGATCTGCCACTTCTAAAATCACCTTGCGGGCATTGATCATGGCTTCCCGCTGACCGCGTTTGGTCTCCATATAATAGGAGGATACGGCATAAGGGCCCACAGCCAGCGTCTCGTTGGGATTTAAAAGATAATGCTCCGGCTCCCGTTCGCCGACAAATTCTTTGACCTGATCGTCTTCCACCAGCAGAATATTTTCTACTCCGTGGCTGGTGATAAAGCCGTCCTGACAGATCATGACCGGAAGCATCACGTCTTTATGCTCCGCGATCAGGAACGCCTGCAGAAAGTTGTCGTAGACTTCCTGATTGGACTCCGCATAGATCTGGATCCATCCGCTGTCCCTTGCACCCATGCTGTCGGAATGATCCGCATTGATGTTGATAGGACCGGACAAGGCGCGGTTTACAAGCGCCAGCACAATGGGCAGCCTGTTGGATGCCGCCACATACAGCTCCTCCCACATCAAAGCCAGACCGCAGGAAGAGGTGGCTGTAAGCGCTCTTGCTCCTGCTGCCGAAGCCCCGACGGTAGCGCTCATGGCGCTGTGCTCGCTCTCCACCGGAATAAATTCAGTGTCAATCTCCCCATTTGCAATATAATTTGCCACATACTGGGGGATCTCCGTGGAGGGAGTGATCGGAAATGCCGGCATGACATCCGGATTGATCTGTTTTATGGCATAAGCCACGGCTTCATTGCCGGATAAACGTTCTCTGACAGCCATTTATTTTCCCTCCTTCATCGTAATGGCACCAAAAGGGCATACCTTGGCGCAGATGCCGCAGCCCTTGCAATGGTCATAATCAAAATCCTCACGCTTCTGGTCGCAGACCGGAATGGAAGAATCCGGGCAGACCGGCGTGCACAGAAGACACTGTTTACATTTTTCCTGCTCCCAGACCGGGGTGGAAGTACGCCATTCACCCGTACAAAACTCTTTGGAGGTAGCGGCCTCGAAAATCTTATTCCCCTCCGTTATGTCCTGCCAGGGACTGTTTTCGTTGATTCTTTCACTGATCATGGATTGACACCGCCTTTCTTTGCCTTTGTAATCTCTGCAAATGTAAGTTCCAAAGCTTTCATGTTACCGTCAATGACCTCCGGCTTCTTTGCAAATTTGTGCCGGAACGAGTCAAGCATCTCTTTCAGAAATTCTTCCTGTTCCATGACGCCGGATACTGCCACCACAGCTGCCAGCATAGGGGAGTTCGGATAGTTTTTGCCCAGCGCCTGCATGGAAATGGCTTTTGCATCCAGAGTATAAACTTCGCCTCTATAGCCATGTAAAAGGGGAAGCAGCGCTTCTTTTTCTTTTTCCGTATTGATAATGATGGCACCGGTTTCCTTTAATCCGTGGGTCACATCAGTGCTCTCTAACAGTCCGTCATCCACTACCACCACATAATCGGGATCATAAATGTTGGAATGAACCGTCACTGGCTCCGCGCTGATCCGGTTGTAGGCAGTGATCGGCGCTCCCATGCGCTCCGGCCCGTATTCCGGAAAGCCCTGTACATATTTTCCGCCTTTGAACGCTACGTCCGCCAACAGAAGCGCTGCGGTCTTGGCACCCTGACCACCACGTCCGTGCCATCTGATCTCTACTGTGTTTTCCATTTTAACCTCCACAAAAAAAGCTTCCACCGTAAACGGTAGAAGCCTACACTATCTTCTTATTCCATTTACGACATACCACCATATGCGTCCTCTTTTACGGAAGGAACCCGTCAGCATCTACTTGCATACCTGCTTTGGTGCTGCAACTCAGGAGGGATTTTCCATAAGTTCTACTCGTACCGCTTCTCAGCTTGCGCGGCTCTCTGTAACTTTTCGAAAATATGTACTCGCTCCGTCATCGTCTTTAAAAACTGATACTACATTATTCTAATAATGATTTGCGGGGTTGTCAACATTTTTCGAGTGTTTTTTTGAGAGAATACAGTATATAGTCGCAAAAATTGTAGTTTTGATAATTTAATGTTATAATTTGGAATAGAAAATTATAAAAAACCTTGAGAGGAAGCTTATAAAGATGAGCAACAATAAAATCAGTGAAGTTGGAGTAAATATAGCAGAAAAAGCTACAGTTATTTGGAATGTTGCAGATATGCTTCGGGGACCATTTAAACCACATGAATATGGTCTTGTTATTTTACCGATGACGGTGGTTAAGAGATTTCACGATTGCTTACTGCCTACTCATGACGAAGTGCTTGCGCAGTATGAGAAAGTGAAACATTTGGCAGTCATTGATGGCTTCCTGACAAGGGCATCCGGTTATCAGTTTTATAATACAAGCAAATTTACTTTTGAAACACTTTTGGCTGATCCGGATAATATAGAAACGAACTTTAAAGATTATTTAGCTGGTTTTTCAGCAAATGCACAGGATGTATTATCTAAGTTTGATTTTGATAATATCATCAAAAGAATGGTGGAGAGCAATACACTGTATCTTATTATCAAAGCGTTTAATTCTGAAAAAGGATACTTGGGCGCTGACAAAATCAGTGCTGTAGATTGTGGTTACATTTTTGAGGATTTAGTGCGACGCTTTTCAGAGTCCTTTGGAGAGGAAGCTGGAGCGCATTTTACCAGCAGAGATATTATTTATTTAATGACAGATTTGCTTCTTGCGGATGCCAACTTAGATACAGGAGGAATGACTGTTTATGATATGACTATGGGAACATCCCAGATGCTTTCCTGTATGGAGGAGAGAATTCATGATTTGAATAGTGATATAGAGGTTACTTGCTTTGGACAGGAGTTTAACCCATCCACCTATGCGATAGCAAAAGCAGATATGATGATTCGCGGTGGAGATCCGGATAATATGCGGTTCGGAGATACATTGTCAGATGATCAGTTTGCGGGTTTTACGTTTGATTATTGTATTTCTAACCCACCTTTTGGAATTGATTGGAAGCGTGAACAGAAAAAGGTGGAAGAAGAAGCAGCAAAAGGAGAGCAAGGCAGATTTGCACCCGGACTTCCTAAAATCAGTGACGGTCAGCAGTTATTTGTGTTGAATGGCCTCTCTAAACTTGCGCCAAATGGGAAAATGGCAATTATTCAAAACGGTTCCCCACTATTTTCGGGGGATGCAGGGAGCGGTCCGTCAGAGATAAGAAGATATATTTTGGAAAATGACTGGCTGGACTGTATTGTGCAACTTTCTACGGATATGTTCATGAATACGGGCATCAGTACCTATATTTGGATTTGTTCCAAAGATAAGCCCACATATAGGGAAGGAAAAGTGCAGCTTATTGATGCTTCCCACTGTTATGAAGCGAGAAGAAAGAGTATTGGTACGAAACGAAATGATATTACAGACAAATGTCGGGAATTGATTGTAAAGGCTTATGGTTCTTTTGAAAACTGTGCTGTGTATGGAGATAAGAACGGAATCTATTGTGAGAGTAAAATATTCGAGACTGTAGAGTTTGGATATAACAAAATCGTTGTAGAGAGACCTCTACGGGATGAGAATGGTGAAATTGTCCTGAAAAAAGGGAAACCTGTCGCGGATGCAAGTTTGCGTGATACGGAGAATGTACCGTTGGTGCAGGATATCGACAGATATTTTGAGAGAGAAGTGCTGCCTTATGTGAAAGATGCATGGGTTGATAAGAAAAAGACTAAGGTGGGATATGAAATACCTATGACACGATATTTCTATGAGTATCAGGCTCCGGAAAAGGTGGAAGATATTGTGGCGCGAATTAGTGTGCTGGAGGCTGATATTTCTGCATCTTTGGAAAAGTTGTTTGCTGAGGAGAAATAGATATGGCTAGAGAGATGAAGGACAGTGGAGTTGAATGGATTGGGGAGATACCAAAAGAATGGAATATAGCGCCATTAAAAAGGTTTGCAAAGATTCAGACAGGCAACACACCATCTAAGACTGATGAAACATTGTTTTATGCTGATGAAGGGACACTATGGATAAAACCTGATAATTTGGGAACGGGATTTTCGATTACACATACTGCGGAATATTTGACTACAGAAGGATGTAAGGTTGCCAGAGTGATGCCGCCTAATACCGTTTATGTGTGTTGTATAGGTAGTTTGGGAAAAGTTGGATATTCGTTGGTTGAGTGTTGTTGTAATCAGCAAATTAATGCACTGGTTTATAATGAAAGGATGTATTGGAAATTCGGATATTATCTAACCCTTGCACAGGAGTCAAGATATTTGCTATATGGAAATGGAAATGTTTTACAAATAATTAATGCTACTAATCAAGGAAATATAGAGTGCATTGTTCCTTCAATTAGTGAACAAAAAAATATATCAATGTTTTTAGATGGAATGAGTGTCGAACTTAACAACATTCTTGAAAAGACTTGTGCAAGTATAGAAGAGTACAAAAAGTTAAAACAAGCTGTGATTACACAAGCTGTCACTAAAGGAATAAGAGGTGACAGAGAAATGAAAAGTAGCGATATTGAGTGGATTGGAGAGATACCTGCTGAATGGGAAGAGCGTAGAATTAAAACATTATTTACTTTAAGAGACGAGAAAAATTATTCCCCATTGGAAGAGGTCAATCTTATATCCTTGTATACTGATTTAGGCGTGGTACAGCACTCAGAATTGGAGAAAACCACAGGGAATAAAGCGTCAAATGCCGATGGATATAAAATAGTATATAAGGATGATATTGTTGTAAACATTATTTTGTGTTGGATGGGGGCAATTGGTCATTCTGAATATAATGGTGTGACGAGTCCGGCATATGATATATACGTTCCTAAAAACGAGGTGTTGAGTAAATTTTATCATTATTATTTTCGCACTAAAGGATTTAGTGGAGATTGTTACAAGCGTGGAAAAGGGATAATGGCAATGAGATGGAGAACATATTCTGACCAATTCAGAGATATAAAGGTGGTACATCCGTCTTTAGAGGAACAACAGGAAATAGTAAATTATCTTGACCAAAAATGTTCTGCAATAGATGAACTTATTGCCAAGAAAGAGCAATATCTCTCAGAAATAGAAAATTACAAAAAATCTTTGATTTACGAATATGTTACAGGGAAAAGAGAAGTGCCGCAAGGTTATCAGGCATGAAGTACAAATTTACCCAAGTATCGTATGACCAATAAGAAAAGGAAAGAAAAAGTAGTATCAGCAAAAGGTTTTATACAGTGGATTTAAAAAGATTAGTTATATACAAAGGGGAGCATCTTATGGAAAAGGCTGAATATGTAGAATGCTATGTAGCTTTTTTAGATATGTTAGGATTTAAAAATCTTATAAATGACAGCTCTTGTGATGAAATAGCTGGGATTTTTGCAAAGTTTTCCAATAGTAAACCTCTGAAGGAAGAATATTTGGGGGATAGGAATATTATAAGCGATAATACAGCAGACGCACTAAAAGTAAAGGTAATGTCTGATAGCATATGTTTTTACATTGATGTAAATATTACTAATGCGCTATTATGTATTATATTGTCTTGTATATATTTTCAATATGAATTATATCAAAATAACATACCTATATTTTTGCGAGGAGCTATTGTTCGTGGACATTTATATGCAAACAAGGATATAATTTTTGGACCGGGGTTAACTCAAGCCTATTTATTGGAAGAGAACAATACGAAATATCCGAGAATTATACTAACGAATGAAACGCTGCAGTCTGTGAAGATTAGAAAAGAATATAATTTGGATGATCATCTATCTATGTTGAGAAGATTTGTGTTTCGGGATGACGATGCGTTTTACGTAGTGGATTGCATAAGAATTCTTTTTATTGGCGATCAAACAATTCATGAAAAAGTTGAAAAAAGGATCGAGCATATGTTGGATACTACTGTAGATAGTTCCATTCGGGAAAAATATTTGTATTTGGAAAAGAAACTAAATTTAGCAATGCAAAGAGTTAAAATACAATTAGAGCAGCGAAAAGAGTAAAAGTTGCTGCATGTAGCAATTTTTATGAGAAAGCGATTTGCGGGGGAAAACCATGAGCATAACAGTTACCACAGAAAAACAATTTGAATCGGATATCGAAGCGTTTCTCATATCGGATGACGGTGGATATACAAAGGGAAATGGAACATATAATCCGAAGTTGGGGTTATATCCGGATAAACTGATTTCTTTTATTCAGCGTACACAGCCGAGAGAGTGGGCAGCATTCGAGAGGCAGAATGATATAGATCCTGTGCGTAAATTCTGTGTTGCGTTTAATAATGCTTGTGATATGGATGGAGTGCTTCATGTTTTGCGCAATGGATTTAAACACAGAGGTACTACCTTTAAAGTTTGTTATTTTAAGCCTGAGTCTGCATTGAACGATACGGCTGGTATTCAGTACGCAGAAAATGAAGTTGAGTGCTATAGACAATGGTATTATTCTGCGGATACGAAAAAGTCTGTGGATATGGTACTTGTTGTGAATGGTATTCCGGTGTTTGCATTTGAACTAAAAAACCAGTACACAGGGCAGAATGTAGATAATGCGAAAGCTCAATGGATGTACGATAGAGATTCGCGAGAAATATGCTTTCAATTTAATAAGAGAATTTTGGCGTATTTTTGTGTAGATCATACAGAAGTTTGGATGACAACGAAACTGGCAGGGAAAGATACCTATTTCTTACCCTTTAACCAAGGCTCTAATGGAGCTGGTTTTGATGGTGGAGCAGGTAATCCTCCCAATCCGGACGGATATCCGACAGCATACCTTTGGGAAAATGTATTCCAGAAAGACAGTATGTTAGATATTATCCGGAAGTTTATCAATTTGCAGAAAAAGAAAACATTGATATTCCCCCGTTATCATCAGTTAGATGTTGTTCGGAAACTTATTGCAGATGTACGGACAAACGGAGCAGGTAGGAATTACCTTATTCAACATAGTGCCGGTTCCGGTAAATCCAATTCCATCGCGTGGACAGCATACCGGCTTGCCTCGCTTTTCAATGAAAGTAATAAGCCGGTATTTTCCAGTGTAATTGTTGTGACGGATCGTACTGTATTAGATGCACAGCTCCAGGAAACGATTTCGGGATTTGACCATAAGTTAGGTGCTGTAGAGACTATAGGAGAGGATAAAAATTCTCAAGATTTGAAAGATGCAATCAATGATGGAGTGCGTATTATTGTTACAACTCTGCAAAAGTTTCCGGTAATTTACACAGAGGTTGATAAGGCAAATGGCAGATGCTTTGCAGTTATTGTGGATGAGGCACACTCTTCTCAGACAGGAAGTTCAGCATTGAAATTAAAAACTGCACTGGCAGATACGGAAGAAGCCTTGAGAGAGTATGCAGAACGTGAAGGATTAGCGGAGGAGGAAGTTGACCCGGAGGACAGGCTCGTAAAAGAAATGATTGCTCAAGGAAAGCATAAGAATTTATCTTTTTTTGCTTTTACGGCTACGCCAAAGGCCACCACTCTGGAAATGTTCGGGCAGGAACAGGAGGACGGCTCTTTCCATCCGTTTCATGTGTATAGCATGAGGCAGGCGATTGAGGAGAAGTTTATTTTGGATGTCCTTCAAAATTATATGACCTACAATACTTGTTTTCGAATCGCAAAGACCATGACAGATAATCCGGATGTTCCTTCCAGCAAAGCGGCAAAGGTCATCCGTAAATATCAGGAATTGCACCCTTATAATATCAGTCAGAAATCGCAGATTATTGTGGAAACATTCAGAGATACCACAAGACATAAGATTGATGGCAAAGGAAAGATGATGGTGGTTACATCATCAAGACTGGCGGCTGTCCGCTATTACCATGAAATTAAGCGATACATTGAGGAAAAGAAGTACGATAATGTAGATATTCTAGTGGCTTTTTCTGGTGCGATTGATGACAGGGGAGAGGAATATACGGAATCAAAATTAAATGTGCGTAAAGACGGTTCCCATATTTCGGAGAATCAGACCAAGGCGGAGTTTCATGATAATTTTAATGTGCTGATTGTAGCGGAAAAATATCAGACAGGATTTGATGAGCCGCTTTTACATACGATGATTGTGGACAAGAAGTTAAAGAATGTGAAAGCAGTACAGACTTTATCCCGGCTCAACCGGACGTGTGAAGGTAAGACGGATACTTTTGTGTTGGACTTTGTAAATAAGGCGGAGGACATAAAGGACGCATTTCAGCCGTTCTATCAGGAAACGTTCTTGCAGGAAGAAGTAAATGCAGATTTATTATACCAGACGCAAAGGGAATTGCGGGCTTATGGTATTTACTCGGATGAGGATATTGAAGCCTTCACAAACGAGTATTACAAAAAGGGCAGGCAGGACGACAGGGCAATGGGACGAATGAGCAGCATTTTGCTTCCTGTTTCCAACCGTTACAACAAAAAGACTCAGAATGAAAGATATCAATTCCGCAGACAGGTTCGTAACCTGATCAAATGGTATAGCTACATATCACAGATATTGAGAATGTTTGATAAAGAGTTACAGAAAGAGTATGTGTTCTGCTCTTATCTGATTGGATTATTGCCAAAAGACCCTGTAGAGTTGATTGATCTTGAGGGGAAATTGAAACTGGAATACTATAAGTTGCAAAAAACATTCCAAGGTGAAATTGCTTTGGATGAAGCAAAGACGGTGTATGTTCCGGCAAAGCACAAAGCTGTGAAAGGTATGGACGAGAAAACACCTTTGGATGAGGTGATTGCAAAAATCAATGAAAAATTTAAAGGGAATTTCACAGAGGGAGATAAAGTTATTCTGTCAGCACTGAGAGATAAGTTGCTTTCTGATAAGAAATTGAAAAAGATGGCGCAGTCTTCTGATCCGCAGATTTTTGTTGAGAGTATCTTTCCGAAAGCATTTGGTGCGGCGGCTCAAGACGGATATGTAGAAGCACAGGAGTCGTATCAGAGTTTGTTTGAGGATACTGCTAAGTATAATGCGATTATGAGTGCGTTGGCAGAGATTGTGTATCGGGAGGCACGTAGGAAAGGTGTTAAGACTTCGGAGAAATCTGAGGCGTATATCTATGAGATGCCGCAGAATTTGTCTATGGTGGCGGAGAAGCCGGTGCTGTATGGAGATGTAATAGAGCACGAATAATATATTATTTCAATAGTAAAGATAATCTTTTTTGAGGTAATTTATGAATTATAAGTTGTTAAATAATGATCAAAGAAAAAGAATGGGACGGATAATTAATAATGAGTTTGAAATGGAGTGGGAAGAACCTGATTTTTTTAATACTCTTATAGGAAAACTACCGTCTGTCCATCATAGTCAAAATGAGAATGAGATTCAAACGGAACTAACAACATTAGAAAGAATGCTTTCACAATATGATGTTTTTTTAGAAAATAAAGAAACATTTATAAAGAATATCGAAGATATAGTTACGTCTATACAACATAAAAAAGCAAACTGGTATGGATTAAGCATTTATGAAGTGGAAGAGTCTATTCGGCAACAAGAATGCTGTTTGATTTCAGGTGAAGGAGGTATTGGAAAAAGTTACTTTATTAAGTGTTTAGAAGAATTTGAACAGAGGAATATTCCACATTTATGTATATATGGAAAGTTTGAAAAAGATACAAATAATATTGAATTGAATGAAATTATAAAAAATAGTCAAAAAGGATTTGTGTTTATAGTTGATGCTATAAATGAGATGTCTGAAAATGGACAAGAGAACCTGCTTAATATACTTCATTCTTTAAGGCAATATAGTAATATTAGAATTATCCTTACATATCGTACAAATGCTATGGATGTGGCTATATTGGATCAATATAAAAAAATAGCAATGGCAGAGTATACTTTTCCAGGAGTTTCTTTTGAATCAGCACTTGGAGAACTTTTAAAGTTATCAATTCCAGATATTTATAAATATGAGGATATATTATATTCAAATAATGCATTGCTCTTAAGTATGCTTTGTAGTGTTCTTAGTGATAAAAAAATAATTGATGAAACAGAAAACGGTATTGCTACAGTTACATTTATACTAGAACATTACATCAAAAAGTCTATTAAAAGAATATTTAAAGGCAAAATTTCGGATGAGGATCCGATTAAAATCTGGAAAGATACTAAGGAAGTTGCAAAATGGATGTATAGAAACGAAAGCAAAGAAATTGATGAAGACAACTTACGTTTGATTGTGAAAACAGGTGAAACCTTTATACAGGTAATGATGCAAGCTGGATTTCTAAGGGAATATGATTATAAAGAAATTCACTATTTTTTCTTTGCAATTGACTCACTTACTGATTTCTTGATTGCTCGTTCATTATTTGAAGATATTGCGGAAAGAACATTTGAAGCACAGGTAGAGATTATATCCAAGAAAGTTGGAAAACTCTATAGCATGGAAGAGGCCTTGATTATTGCAATATTTGATAATTATGCTCCAGATTATCAATATATTATTAAACTACTAAAATCGACAGATTTACTTACTTCTGTAAAATACGAAACATTAATTAAAGTTAATTTTAAGGAGGAGCATATTACAGAATTTATAAAGGCATTTCAACCTACGGAAAGCAGTCAATTAATCACTATTTTTGGTGGGTATACTAATAAACCATTTAACTGTATATATTTTTTAAATGAGTACTATAAGTCAAGTGTGCGTCAGTTAAGAGAATTATCGACGGAGTTATCTGGCTTACATTTCTTAGAACATGTGAAAGGGAGATTGAAAAATATCATTTATTTTATTACGTTAAACAATAGCGGTGATAGAAGAATGGAAGAGGCATTTTATTTTGCGTTGTGGTGTTGTGCTGCACCAAATAAAGATGTACGTTGTCTTGCTATGAAACTATTGTACGAAATTGTAAGGCAAAATAATGAATATAAGAATAGATTGATAAAAGAATATGAAAAAAATATAATTGACTCATATATAAAAGAAAATATTATTTATGTTCTTGCGATTTGTTCGCCGAATGATGTAGATATTGTAGCTTTTTTTAAAAAACTAATAATTAAAGAAAATCAACTAATGGCGAAAAGTATTAAGCGAATTTCTACTTATTTGGGAGATAAGTATGGGTACATTAAATGGAATAGGGAAGATTTATATGATATTCATTCGGGAACAGTCATTTCTGAATTTTTAAATGATGTTCTTTTTAGAGTTGATCTTATGAACAAAGATTTTTTTAATTTTCGATATTGGGGAAAAGATCACATTGATATGCATACAGAATTCCTAAATATAGATAAAAAAGAAATTTTGAAACTAAACAATTTCCTAGAAGAAAAATATATATGTGTAAAAACAGGTGAATGTAATGGGAGAATGTTGTTTGAGGATTTTGCTATAGGGGAATATAATATTGACTCGAAGAAGCAAGTATTAGAAATAGGAACTTTCTTTTGCTCATATGAAGTTGTTTTGAAACAAGTATTTAATATATTTGAAGAATCCTTTAGCCAAACCGATAGCTATATGCGGGAAGAGGACTTTACTAATTCACTTTTTATGAAGTGTGTTGATATTGCTATAGGGTATTATTATGGTAGCTTAATGTGTAATTATTATACAAATGAATTTGCAACATATAACAATTGGCAAGAAAATATTGGGTTTGAAGTATATGATCCAATTGAATATGGCGAAGATATTTACATTGCTACACCAGTACCTATATATCAGGATTATATTGAAAAGTTAGGAGATATAGTGGTCGATCGCATTGAGATTCCTGTAGAGAAAGACATAATGTGGGTAAAGGATGCGGCCATTACACGAAAGAATTTGTTGTCTTTCATGGAACCCATAAAAACTAAAGATGTAGAGTGGGTAATGATTGCTGGAAGAATTTCGATTCATGAAGATACTAAATGGGAAACGAGGTGGAAAGACACTTATGATATTTGGTGTTGTACATCAGAAAAAGAAACGATAATGGATGATGGTGAAGCCAGATACCTTACTATTGAACTGGATGAGTATTCTGGAAATTTAGATAATTATGGAAAGTGCGCTTCAAAACCCTGGTTATGCAAAGATGTTAAGAATATAAATTATTTGTCAAGTATATTTGATGAAACGGCGTTAGTACTGCCACCGGCTGAGTTAATATCATATTTTCAGTTAAGTCCGGTTTATGCAGATATGTCATGGGTTGATAAAGATGGTAAAAAGATTATATTGTGCAATAACAATAAAAATTCATATTATAATGATCCTATAGGGGGAACAGTGTTTATTAGAAAAGAGTATTTTGATGAATATTTAAAGAGTCATGTTTTGAAATACTTTGCTTTTACAGAAAAATTTATTCCCGAAACAGGTTATGCTGACGAAACATCTTTGCATTTTGAAATTCAAGAAGGAAAGATTATTAAGGAAATTTTTAATAATAGTGAGAAGGAATGGCGCCCAATAGAAATAAATCCGCTATGCGCTAATTGTCCATATGGGTTGAATGAAAAAAATTTATATGATAATTCAGATATAAATGAATGGCTTGAATTATTGATGGAAAATGGATATTTAGCAGCAGAAGAGGATGAGGAAAAGAAATCATTAGATTAAATAATAGTTTACATAAATAAATGGGAAGAGGTGAGTGACGATGAATTATTCCGATAAAGTGCAAGCTGCCATTAATAGTGCACATGATACAGCAATTGCAAATAAGATACTTGATATGATGCAGGACTTAATATTAAAAAATGATGAAAATACAGCTCGTCGCTGGATTTGGGAATTAATTCAAAATGCTAAAGATGTGTCCGGCAGTAGTGGAATGATAAATATCAAAATTGATTTTAACGAGTGTGAAAGATATTTGTCATTTAAGCATGATGGGAAATGTTTTACGACAGAGAATATAGTGCATTTAATTTCACAGGTTTCTTCAAAAGAAAGAAATCAATCTCCAGATAATGGAGTTACCGGAAAATTTGGAACAGGATTTTTAACAACCCATTTGTTATCACAAAAAGTAGTAGTAAACGCTTTTTTGCAGGATGAAAATGAGCCTTTAAAGGAAATACATATTTTATTAGATAGAAGCGGTGAAACAAAGGAACAGGTTATTGCTGCAGTAAATGAGAGTTTTAGACAGCTTGAAAAAAGTAAGGAAATAGATATTTCTGTTTTGGAGGAAACTGCCGGTTTCAATACATGTTTTTTATATGAATTGGGTGATAGAGGAATAGAAATTGCGAAAAATGGGTTAAAAAGTTTTTATGCTTCAATTCCTTATGTATTTGCCTTTGTGGGAAAAATTAACTCTATAAAAGTAAATGACTCATTGTACATAGAGCGTGGTGAAAAAGGAAAGCTTGGGATAGCGGAGGTACATACAATTTATATAAGCGAAAATGGAATAAAGGATACATTATATATATTGTCATACCATGAAGAAAAAATAGATTTGGCAATACCTATTAAGGTGAAAAATAATGAGATTTATATAGATGAATATTCAAAGAATGTTCCTAAATTGTTTTGTACATTTCCTCTTATTGGCACAGAGGATTTTTCATTTCCGGTTATTGTAAACAGCGCATATTTTAATCCAAATGATCCGAGAAGTGGAATTTACCTAACTGATGTTGAAAATAAAGTTGTTGATGAGAACAAGAATTTGATAAGTCAGGCACTAAACGCTTATAAGAATTTATTGAACTATGTGGCAGAACATCATTGGAAGCAAGTGTATAATGTTGTGCATATACCAAGACAACCACAAAAAGATTGGTTGTCAAAAGATTGGTTTGCTGGCATTATTGAAGAATGTAAGCAGCATATAAAGTATGTGGAAATTGTTGATACAGAAAGTGGTGAAAGAAGATCACTATATGATTCTTGGGATAATTCTAACATATTTATAATAGGTGATAATGAAACGATAGAGAGAGAACAAGTATGGGAATTAGTAAAGCCGATATATCCCGATTGTATAGTGCCATTTTTGGATATCCATAAATGGTATTCTTCATTATGGCTAGAATGTAGAAATTTTAATATGCATACATTGGTTCAAACAATAGAAGAATACGGATGTTTAGAAACATTAGAATTGAATTTGAACAATAGCACGGGTTCGATTGCATGGTTAAATGATTTATATGAAGCATTAATAAATTCAAAAAATGTAGAAGAATATAAAAATGCTAAGATATATCCAAATCAATTAGGGCAGTTTTGCAGTATAAATGAATTATATAGGGATAATGATATTGAAGATGTATATAAGCAAATTTTGTCATTGCTAGGTAACGAATGTAAAGAGATTTTGTTGGATAAAGGAATTAGACTGTCAGATAATATATCTTGTAGGATTTATGATTATGATATGTTGTTTTGTGACATTTTAGAAGCAATGAATAATAATTCATTTTCCGAACGGGAAGCAATGGCAAAAATAATCACTTTATATAATGAGGAAACTAAAGTCGAAGAACAATTAGATTTGTTGAAGTTGTTGGAGAAGGTATTTGCAGAAGAAATATCGAATGCTTTTGAAGTTCAAAAAATCAACACTGAAGTTATGGAAAAAGCTAGAAAGTATTGGTGTAATGAAATGGCTGATGAGGTAGCAGACTGTCAAAATATTGCTGTTTTGGCATATCACTTAAACTTGTCTGAGGAAGATGCATTCTCATGGTTGAGGGAACTTATCGAATATTTTGGAAGATATAATCATAAAAACTTGTTTGAAAGAAAAACTAAGCCGATTATACCAAATCAAAATGGAGATTTTATAATAATTGAAGCTGTATTTTTGGATTCTGGAGAAATTGATGATATATTTAAAGATATTTTAGCTGAAACAGGGAATGATTTGCGACGTATATTGTTGCCAGTAAATATTTATTTAGAACTTCCGGAAAGCAGGGTCAAGGAACTCAAAGACGTTGTACAGGGAATTACAGAATATGTAAAGCAGAATCAAGGGTTAAGTAAAAACCAAAATGATACTGTTCGAAATAATTTTAATAGACTGTTTTATTGGATTAACGATAACCCAGACAAGGCAAAATTATTTTTCAAAGAGATTATTGATAATAAACATTGGTTAATTGATGATGAAGAAATTGCACAGAATATGAAGAAAGCTGAAAAATATGATAGTTTATTAAAAAGATATAATATACAGAGTGAAAGGGATTTAGAAAATATTTTGAAAGTATATTCTCAAGAGAATGATGATGCTGTTGATGATAAAGTAGAGATTTCAGAGGAACTTATGATTCAATATGGAATTTCAAGCATAGAAGAATTTGTAAAAGCGCAGCAGTATAGTGTTTTTAAAGAAAACTTCATCCATGTTTCCGAAAGTGATAGGGGCAAATTTGATTATGTGAAAAGTATTTTAGAAAGGGCAAAAACTGCTATTTTTAATTATTTAGCCACATTGGAAGATTATGATGTTGCTACACCGATTGAAGTAACAAATACGATATTTATTATAAAAAAGTATGGAAAAGAAATGGTTTTAATTACACGTCCTTCAGATTATGGGCAGGTCATTCTATATTATGGAGCAGAAAAAGATACCTTAGATTTTGAAAAAGATTATGAACTGTGGGTTGAAGATGGAATAGAGCAACCGCAGCAAATAACCTTTGGGAAAATGTTAAAACTTACAGGGATTAATAGGATACCATTACGAAAGGTTAGATAAAAGTGACGAGTGAAGAACTTAAAGAATTAATTGTTTTGGGAAATAACGATGTGATTTGTAAGCAATTTTGCTTGTTGCCAAATCAAGTATCTACATACATAGAATCAGTGGCTCACGGCTGTCAGAAATATGGATATGTTATAATTGGAGTCATAAAAGAAAAAAGTAATTATTGTTTCTGTGGATTTGATAAAAATATAAACATGGATAACGTTGTTCAAAGCGCAATAAAACAAGTCCGAATTAAAACTGATATTTCTTATGAGGTTTGTAATGTTGAGGGAAGACGTATTTGCATAATAAAGGTAAGAACATGTGAAAGAGTTTCGGAAGTTAATAGTGCAGATTTATGTAAGATAAACGAGGTGTTAAGGGAAGTATTATCAGCATGTGTTAAGTTGCAGGCGAACTCGCTTTATTATGGAGCAACGGAAGATCAAAGAAATGATTATATTCGGGATATTTTGGATACAGCAGGTTATGATGTAAAGGACCAAACACGAAGAGGATTATCTCCAAATGGAAAAGCTGCTGGGGAAGTTGATATTTTAATTAAGGAAAAGGATTTTCCGGTAACACTTATTGAGGCGCTAAATCTAAATAGTCTCAATACAGCATATTTAGATAAGCATATTGATAAAATATATGATTATGATACAGCAGGTAATAAGTTTAATATTATTTTGTTGTATGTCACAGTGGCGGATTTCGCGAGCTTTTGTGAAAAATATTTTCAGCATATTGAAAGATACAGTTATCCATTTGAAATGATTTTAATTAATGAAAATGTTGTGATTGATAATATTTCGTATTCTGATATTAAAGTTATGAAAACTGTACATAACCGAAATCAGTGTGAAACTATATTATATCATGTATGTGTGTTGATAAAATAATGGATAGAATAATTTTGTAGTGTTTTGATTGAGAAGAATGATAAAGTGTGTGCTATATACTTGAAAATTCGAACTTTTCTCAAAAAGATGAGTGAAGCTATGAGTGGAGTCTCCAGCAGACTTTGGCTACAAATTAGTTACAAAAATTCTTAAAACATAGAGAAAAACAATGTTTTCATAAAATGTAATAACAGAAAATCCCGAAAACACGCTATTTGCCATTCAAGGTTCTTCCAACCTAATCCGTGAGGGTGGGCGTACAGCAGGTTCAGACCGTGGCAAATATTATTATGATAGGAATTGATTAAAATATCGAAAAAGTATATACTAAATAATGATGGAAGAATTTAGGGTTATCAACAAATACCAGAGGTAATTAATAGCAAAAAGCAGGAGAGAGAAACATGGACGACATATATACGCCTCCCTTTACAATAACGGAAGAGATAACAAACCTTGTAATTGAAATTGGTGAGCAGGTTGGGGTGGTTGTAACGTATGATGCACTACAGGCGAATCCGAAACTACGCCGTGAGAGCAGGATTAAGTCCATTCATTCATCCCTTGCCATAGAGCAAAACACTTTGAGCTTGGAGCAGGTGACGGATGTTGTAAACGGAAAAACAGTACTTGGACCGCCGCAGGATATTCGGGAAGTAAAGAATGCTTATGAAGCATACGAGAGGATATCGGCACTTGACCCGTATAGTGTGAAAAATCTTTTATTGGCGCATAAGATTATGATGGAGGGTTTGGTGAAAGAGGCCGGACGCTTTAGGAGCGGAAATGTAGGTGTATATGCTGGAAATCAACTGATACACGCAGGTTCTCCTGCAAAGTATGTTCCGGAACTGATGAAGCAGTTATTTGAGTGGATGAAGAAGTCAAAGCTTCATCCGTTGATAAAGTCTTGCATCTTTCATTATGAATTTGAGTTTATTCATCCTTTTGCTGATGGCAACGGTCGTACCGGCAGACTATGGCAGTCGCTGATTTTGCAGAGATGGAAAGAATTCTTTGCATGGATGCCGATTGAGACACTGATATATGCTAAACAGGAAGGATATTATAAGGCACTTAATGTCTCTAATGCGGCAGGAGAGTCAACGATCTTTGTTGTTTTTATGCTGGAAGTGATTCGTGATGCGTTGAAAGATGTGGTAGAAAGACAGAACGGACTCGCGAATGTCGGAACAAATGTCGGAACAAATGTCGGAACAAATGAGGAAAAGATACTCGCATTACTCAGACAGGATAACCGATTAACCGCTAAAACACTTGCTCCTACACTTGGATTGACGGACAGACAGGTGGAAAGAATATTGTCGAAACTGAAAACGGATAGTAAATTAGTCCGACATGGGGCAAACAAAAACGGTTATTGGGAAATTGTAGAATAAAAATCCGAACATCCCAAGCAATGTTTGAGAAATTCGGATCAAAAACACTACAGGAGCCCCGAGATACTAACAGATATTGAGAGGACAGAACTCCAAGTTAGCGAAAAACATACAATTTGAAGGAAAGTTACTCTGTGTATATCTCGTGAAATATATAAGATTTTCATGAGATAGAAAAGATATAGAGTATATTATCTCAAAATTTTTCATAAATAAGCGAACTTTTCAAAGAGGAGAAAGCTCTATGCTGTTCATACAATACCCAAAGTGTTCCACCTGCCAGAAGGCAAAAAAGTGGCTGGATGCACATAATATTCCTTATACAGAACGTCATATTGCAGAGGATAATCCCTCTTATGAAGAATTAAAAGAGTGGTACGGAAAAAGTGGGTTACCACTTAAGAAGTTTTTTAATACAAGCGGATTACTGTACAAAGAGATGCAGTTGAAGGACAAGCTGCCTGCTATGAGTGAGGAAGAGCAGTTAAAGCTTCTTGCAACGAATGGCATGCTTGTAAAGCGCCCGCTTATTGTAGATGATAATAAGGTGCTTACGGGATTTAAGGAATCGGAGTGGGAAGAGAAACTTTTGTAATGTCGCAATAAATGTCGTAGTAAATGTCGTAACAAATATTGGCACAATGTATCTTGGTTAAATGAAAGAACGAGTGGAAAACATAAACAACCCCGGCATCTCCCAATGCCGGGGATACTACATTTCATGGCAAGGATACTTTTGGGGTGGTACTCAACTGTTCGGAATCCGTAGCACCTGCCCGATATTCAGAATATTGCTGCTCAGTCCGTTTAAGCTTTTGATCGCATCAACCGTTGTGCCGAATCTCTGCGCCAACAACCACAGCGTATCCCCCGACCGAACAGTATATTCAAAATACGATCCGCCTGTAGATGCCCCTGCTGGGATTTTGAGTACCTGCCCGATGCTAAGATTATCGCTGGTCAGTCCATTCAGGCGCTTGATCGCGTCAACTGTTGTGCCATATCTTTGCGCTAACAGCCAGAGCGTATCCCCGGAACGGACAACGTATTGTATAACGCCGGGATTGGTGGTGGGCGGAATCACATTGTTTGCTCCCAGATAAGTGTTATACAGCGCCTGCCAGGTGCGAGGCCCTACAATGCCATCGGGGGTAAGCCCTGCTGCCCTTTGGAATGCGGTAACCGCCTGTTGGGTTCCGCTTCCGAAACTGCCATCCTGCTTCGGAGCCGGAATCGTAGAATTAAATTCGGCTGCCACATTCAAGAGATACTGCAGGGTGATGACATCCTGTCCCGATGAACCCAGACGCAGAATGGAACT
This sequence comes from Lachnospiraceae bacterium, assembly GCA_014804615.1. Classification (GTDB taxonomy): domain Bacteria; phylum Bacillota; class Clostridia; order Lachnospirales; family Lachnospiraceae; genus UBA3282. The sequence goes on along the minus strand of JAAUZL010000012.1, from coordinate 198,512 downwards.
TGGCGGAACGGTTCCGATGCCCAGAGTGGTTCCTTCGCTGTCCAGTTCGGCAAGTCTGGTCACGGAGGCATACAGATAGGAAAGTTTATTCCAGGTGGATTTTCCAACTATACCATCGGGGAAGAGATTGAAAATACTCTGAAACTTGGCAACTGCCGCCCGTGTGCTTTCTCCGAATACGCCCGCTTCATCTGTGATCGCGGGAATTGCCGGGTAATTGCGCCGGATCCTTCCCAGATATGTCTGAATCGTCTGTACGTCAAGTCCCGTGCTTCCGGTCCTAAGCGGAGTGCCGGGATAGGATGACAGGATTCCGGTAATAATGTTCGTTTCCGCAATCTCCACATCCCTCGGATAATAGGAGCGCAGTATCTGCAGAGGGCTGAGTCCCTGATTTGCCAGCGTAACCGTTCCCCATTGGGACATACCTGCGCAGGTCGCGGTGGTGCCGTTGCAGAACGATGTAAAATAGGGCACCGTCTGCCCCGGCCTGCGGACATATTCATTAAAAATTTCGTCTACGATCCGGCTGATGGATTCATAGGTATTTCGTCCATATACAAAATATTGATCATAGGCAGTGTTGTTTGTGATGTCAAAGTTGTAGCCGCGGCTCCTGTACCACTCTGTATAGATTCTGTTCAGTGCAAAAGTGATGATCGCATAAATATTTGCCCGCAGGGAGGCGTCCGGCCAGGTGGGATATATTTCACTGCTGGCGACATTCTTTACATAATCGGGAAAAGACACCTGAACATTGGATGCGGATGCACTGGGACTGCCCAGGTGTACCGTGATTGGATTCGGAATGGCTACCTGGCGGAGTACCCGGGACTCCGCATCGGATCCCACCTGATCACGATCACCCGGCAGGGAAACGGCGGGTCTGCCGATGGTAATCTCTGTCACGGTCGGGGTGCGCTGCCTATCCTGCATCGGGATAAAATCAAGGGGCTGAATAGCCGTCTCCCCTTCCAGAATCGGAATGCCGACAATATGAATAGAATGAAAACCTTCCGCAAACGCAAGTACATCATAACTGATATAAGGTGTTCCGGAATAATTCGGATCTAAGGACAGGGATCTGTCCAGCGTTTCTAAAGCAATCTTCTCCGTTTCTCCGCTTTCATCCGTAGTCACATGATAAGTACGTGTCTCCTGCGAATCCATGATCCAGATCTGCACTCCACTGAGCGGAAGCGCGTCGTGCGCCGTTCGCGCCTGTATGATCAAATAACCGGTAGCCATAAATGATACCTTCCTCCTTACAATTCCCTATACAATATAATATACGCGGAGGCAATGAGCAGTGCGCAGATGTAAGATGAAAAAATGGCAGCCATAGGCTTCCGAATGTGCACTGCGCAGGAATATGATATAATAAATGTAAATCCGGGGTTGACAATTCTTACCGAAGCAGCGTTTTTGGGTAGGTGTTTTTCCTTTTAATCTTATGGTAACATAAACCTGCGCTTCATTTACATATGAACTTAGGAGGGAAATGCTGTGAGTTTAGGGAAAAATATTCAGTATCTGAGAAAGCAAAAGAGGATTACACAGGAGCAGTTAGCCGAGATGATGTCCGTCACTCGCCAGACAATATCCAAGTGGGAGGCGGATGAAATTATTCCGGAATTGAATAAGCTGGTTGTCCTAAGTGACTTGTTTTCCTGCAAATTGGACGCTTTGGTCAAGGAAGACATGAATGCCGGTGACGAGGTTTATTCAGAGATTACGGTAAAAAGAATGAAAGCATTCAGGATGGCGCGATATGTTATGCTTACGCCCAACCCGGAAGATGATGTAAATTTCTACATGGAGAACTGGGCCAGGCGGTCAGGTCTGCTGGACTTTCAGCCGGATGCCATGAGGATTGGATGGGATTTCCCGTTTGCCATATCCGAAATGCAGAACAGGTTTGGGCTTCGCGGATATGTAGCCGCTTATATTTTGCCGGAAGGCTTTGAGACGAGCTGTCCCGGTGTGGAATTTGCTGAGCAGAAAGAAGCGGATTATGCAGTGATCACAATACAGGATCCCTTTGCGGCAGCCGCAGGACGCATTCCCAACGCCTATAAGAGAATATTAGATTTTTTAGGGGCCAACGGATTTTGCGAAAAGCCTAAGAAGGATATTTTATCCTGTTTTGAACATGTCTATGAGAAAGAAGAGATTACCTATATGGATGTATATATTCATGTGGACAGTGTCTCAAAGACAGACAGCTTCACAAATTTTTCGTAATGAGCACAGTCAACAGTGAAACCGGAAGGAGAAGAAAAATGAAACTGATTATGCAGCCAACGCCTGAAACCTGTGGTCAGGCATGTATTGCAATGATCACAGGAAAAGAGATCGAAGAAGTAATAAAAGATATGAAAACAAGCAGTCCTACGAGCATAGGCCAGTTGATTGAAATACTGGACTTTTATGGAGTGAAGCATGCTGAGAGAAATACGCGCATTTCAAAGAAGAATCCTGTACCGTATGAGTATTCTATTTTAACAGTACACACAAATGCAGGGTACACGCACTGGACGCTGCTGTATGACAACAAATACTATGACCCTGAATTCGGATTGATCGAGGGTGAGTATACCTACGGAAAAATCACATCATTTTTGGGGATTTATCAATAAGGAGAGAAAAGAATGAGTGAAAAAACAGGAATTTGCTATATTGTCGGAGCGGGTGAAAACTATGGTATCCACTTTTCTCCTTGCGCAGATGATTTGGTGATCGCTGCAGATGCGGGATTTCAGGTGCTTGAGCAGAACGGAATAAACATGGATCTGGTGATTGGAGATTTTGATTCGCTTCAATATATTCCAGAGCATGCAAAGGTGAGGACTTTGAGCAGGGAAAAGGATGATACAGATATGCGTGCGGCTGTCCTTGAGGGAATGAAAGCCGGATACGAAACTTTTCACATTTATGGCGGAACAGGCGGACGCATCGAGCATACGATTGCCAATATGCAGCTTCTGGCGGAATTATCTTCAGGTGGGAAACGGGGATTTTTATTTGGGAGAGACTATATTATAACCGCATTGACAAACGGGACCTTTGTGTTTCCTGATCATGTTTCCGGATATGTATCTGTGTTTGCTCATTCGGATCGGGCGGAGGGAGTATGGTTGAAGGGTTTAAAGTATGAACTGCAGGATGCCGTTTTGTCAAACAGCTATCCGCTCGGGGTAAGCAACGAGTTTATCGGAAAAGAGAGCAGTATTTCGGTGAAGACCGGTACATTGCTTATTGTGTTCCCGGTGGTAGCAAAAGCGGCAGTATTTCAGGATAATCAGTAGAATATCACAGAATTTTCACAATTTTTTCACGATTTTTCCATGTTCAGAATGTAAACTTGGCAAAGTAAAAGGATTCGGCGGCGGCTGCCATGGATTAAAATGTAAAGGAGGGACTATGGATTATCGACATGAGTGGAAGCACGAGATCAATCAGGCGGATCTGCTTGTCCTGCGGCAGCGTCTGCGGGCAGTAACCACACCTGATCCTCATGCGGTTGACGGTAAATATCTGATACGAAGCCTGTATTTTGATAATGCCGCCGACAAAGCGCTACGGGAAAAACTGGACGGCGTCAGCCGCAGGGAGAAATTCCGCATCCGCTATTATAATGAGGATACTTCTCTGATTCATCTGGAAAAGAAAAGTAAAATAGGCGGTCTCGGAAAGAAACAAAGCGCCAACCTCACTGCAGTGCAGGCGCAGGATATCGTGAATGGCAGCCTGGACTGGATGGCGGACAGCTCAGAAGAGTTGATTTACGAGTTGTATGTCAAAATGCGGACGCAGGGGCTGCGGCCGAAAACCATTGTGGATTACACGCGGGAGCCGTTTATCTTCGGACCCGGCAATGTGCGGGTCACATTGGATTATAATATCCGGACAGGTTCCTCCTGTGGCGATTTTCTAAATCCGGACTGTATTACGATTCCCGCAGGGGAGGCGCCTATTATTCTGGAAGTGAAGTGGGATAGTTATTTACCGGACATTATTCGTGATGCCGTACGGCTTCCCGGACGGCGGGTAACCGCTTTTTCAAAATATGCACAATGCCGTGTTTACGGTTAAATAGATGAAATAAAGGAGAAAAATTATGACATTCAATGATATTTTTAAATCCAGCTTTCTTGAAAATGTAGCTGCAGTCAGTCTTTTTGATATGCTGCTGGCGCTCGTTCTTGCATTCTGCTTGGGCATGTTTATCTTTCTGGTCTACAAAAAGACTTATCAGGGCGTCATGTATTCCTCCAGCTTTGGCGTGACACTGCTTGCGTTGACCATGATAACCACACTGGTGATTCTTGCAGTGACAAGCAATGTCGTGTTGTCTCTGGGAATGGTGGGCGCTCTGTCCATCGTTCGTTTTCGTACGGCGATCAAGGAGCCGCTTGACATTGCTTTCCTATTCTGGGCGATTGCAGCCGGTATCGTACTGGCAGCAGGAATGATTCCGTTGGCTGTGGTCGGCAGCGTTTTTGTCGGTGTGGTACTTCTTGTCTTTGTCAATAAGAAGCCGCATTGTAATCCTTATATTGTTGTTATTCAATGCGTTGGGCATGACAGTGAGACTGCGGCAAGGGCGTATCTTGAGGAAATGACGAATCGGTGTACTGTCAAAAGCAAAAGCGCTCAGAAGGGCAGTCTGGAATTGACCGTGGAGATCCGCCTGAAAGATGACAATACTGATTTTATTAATACACTGTCTGAAATGCAGGGAGTAAACAGTGCGGTTCTTGTCAGCTACAACGGGGATTACATAGGGTAGGGAGGTTACTTAGTGTCAACACATAAAAGAATTGACAGCATTTGTATTGCGGCGGTTCTCCTCGCTGTTGTGCTTACTGTCCTGTTGATCAATGGAAGAGCGCTTGGCATTGTGCCCGTCATGAGTGCGGAAGTCAGCGACGGTATGTTTACGGCAAAGGATATGGATGCGGACTGGAATGTTTCCACTGCCACCAGAATCGTTCTGTCTGATCAGGGAACTACGATCGACGGCAATGGGGCCTATGTTTATGACGGAAACGTCTGTATTGCCTATGCGGGTACTTATGTCCTCACCGGTGAACTCACGGACGGAAGCGTTGTGATCGATGCGGAAAAAAGTGACGATATATGGATTTCTCTGGAGGATGTGACGCTTCATTGTGACGACGATGCGGCAATTCGGATCGAGCAGGCGGATAAAGTGTTTCTGACGCTGGCGGAGGGAACGAAAAGCACCATATCTTCCGGTGAACAGTATAACGAAGAGAGTGTGGCTTCGGGTACAGACGGCGCGATCTATTCCCGGGATGATCTGACGATCAACGGAACCGGAGAGCTGGTGATAGATACTGCGTATCGGCACGGAATCGTATGCAACGATGATTTGGTGATCGCCGGAGGCAATATCACGATCAATGCCGCGGAGGATGGGATTCACGCGAATGACAGCGTGCGTATCCGGGATGCCGCCATTTCGATTGCAGCGGGGGACGACGGGATTACCGTGTCAAATGAGGAAGAGACAAGTTATATCTATGTTGCCTCCGGAAGCATTTCCATTTCGGAATGCTATGAAGGATTGGAGGCCATAGATATCACAATTGCAGGCGGAAATATCGACATTGCGCCGACAGACGATGGGATCAATGCCAACGGGTATGGTGAGAATTCTGTCATCCGTATTACGGGAGGCGACGTTACGATCATCAATCCTTCGGGCAGGGATGCTGACGGATTGGATTCCAACGGTGATATATACATTGAGGGCGGCAGAACCTTTATCAGTGTTACGGACGGCGGGAGTAACTGTGCGCTTGATTATGGCAGTGAAAACGGCGGTGAGTGTATCGTCAGCGGCGGCACGGTGATCGCCTGTGGCGGCAGTGCCATGGCGGAGGGGTTTGATGCGGATTCGCCGCAGGGTTTCCTGATGCATAGTGCGAAAGGAGCGGCGGGGACAACGATAAGACTGGCGGATGCCCAGGGCAGAGAGCTCCTTTCCGAGGAAATTCCCTGCAGCTTCTCATCTGCCGTGATCAGTACGCCCACATTGAAAGTAGGAGACATCTGTACGATCGAAGTCGGCGGTGCACAGGAACAGGTTACGATTGATAATTCTTCGGAAGGCGGCTTTATGGCAATGGGCATGCGGGGAGGCGGCATGCGAGGCGGCAGAGGACAAGATAATAGGAAACCTTTTGATAAACCGGAAATGTCTGATGATGAAAGTCGGTCTGAAAAATTCAATATGTGGGGAAATGATGAAAATCGGCCGGGCAGGCAGGAGATGCCGGGAAATGGAGAAAGGCCGTTTGAGCCTGGTGAGGTACAGGGACAGGGAAGCACCCTGATTTTGCTTGGCATTTCCATAATGGTATTATTGAGCGGTCTGTTTATGGCAATGAAGATCAAATACTGAGGGGCAATTTATGCCCCTCTTTTTTATTCTATAGAGAATTGCCACGTTTCTTTAGAGATTATTTAGAGAAAACCTTGTTATGATAATAAGTGGAAAACTATATCCTTCTCCGGCATTGGGAGATGCCGGGGATTTAATACATAGCAAGGAGGACGAGATGAGGAGGAAGGCAGGAAACAGGAAAAGTATCGTGTGGCTTCTGGTGGCGGCTTTGACAATTGGGACACTGACTGGGTGCGGCGCGGATGCGGATGACGGCACAGGATCCGGTGTAGCGGGAAGCGACAGCGCCGGGCAGGAGGGAGAACAGGGGACTGCCAGGGGCCGTTATGTGGAAAAGGATGTGGAGCTTAACGGAAATGATCTGACCGACTGGAATAGCCGGGTGGTAGAGATGGAAGACGGAAGTCTGCTTTTGACGGATAACAGCGGGTTTGCTCTGCGGTCACGGGATAACGGCGCAAACTGGAGTGAGGAGACACCCGCCTGGCTTGCGAAGATGAAGGAAGATAACAAGTATATCAGAGATATGGCGGTAGGTCCTGACGGTACGGCGGCTGTGATCTGGACGGTGCCCATCGATCAGGGGGGAGAAGGCGGCAACGGCGTTCAGCTTTCCCTGAATATGCAGCTTACGGTTGTTAAGCCAGACGGCACGGAAGTTCAGGTGGAGACGCGGCTGGCATCGGATGATTTTTGGCTCGATACCGTGTATGTATCGGATACGGGAAGGATCCTTGTGAACGCATCGGGCAGCACACTTTATGAGGTGAAAGAGGATGGCAGCTTTGAGAAACTCCTGAATATTGGGGAAGGAAGTCCGGATCTTTTTCGACTGCATAATAATCTGCTGCTTTTGGATGGAGCAGGATATGAATCGCCTCTCATTTATGATGTGGAGGCAAAGACATATATAGAGGATGAGGTGCTTGCCGATTTTGTAAAAGAAAATTTCAGTGACAGATCCCTTTCCCGAGGCAGAAGCTATGATCTGTTTGAGTTTTTCGGCGGAGACGATGTGATCTATCTGGCGGGAAAACAGGGCGTATATCGTCATGTGCTGGGCGGCAGCGCGATGGAGCAGATCATTGACGGAAGTTTGTGCGTTCTGGGAAATCCGGCATACAGTATCATGGATATGATGGCGGTGAAGGACAATGAATTTGTTGTGCTGTTTACACCGGGTAAGGTGGCACACCTTGTTTACGACCCGGATGTTCCGGCCAGACCTGATAAAAAGCTAAAGGTGTGGGGATTGGAGGATAAAGCTGCTATACGGCAGGCAATCGATCTGTACCAGAAGGCGCACCCGGAGGCTTATGTGGAGTATGAGGTCGGCTTAGAGCAGGGGTCTGTCATGACCAGAGAGGATGTCATCAAAAATCTGAACACGCACCTTATGGCAGGGGAGGGCCCCGATGTGTTGATCCTGGATGATATGCCAACGGATTCCTACATTGAGAAAGGGATTCTCTTGGATCTTAGCCCGGCGCTGGACGGTATGAGCGGGGAGGAGGCTCCTTTTCCCAATGTGGTGGAGGCTTTCAGGAATGACGGAAAAATCTATATGATGCCCTGTGAGATGCAGCTGCCCTATCTTCTTGGCAGAAACAGCGATCTGCAGAAAATGACAGATCTGTCAGGAATCGCAGATGCTATGGAGAAAATGAGAGAGGCGAATCCGGGCGAGAGCCTGTTACTGCTTCCGTCAGAGAAAGGGATCATGCGTATGTTTTCTATGGCGTCGGCGCCTGCATGGAAAACAGAGGGCGGAACGATTGACCGGGATGCAATTTCGGATTTCCTGACCCAGTCGAAACGAATCTATGATGCAGAGATGGATGGACTTTCAGAAAAGGCGATGGATGAGTGGGAGAGCTTGAGAGGAGTATATCAGGCTTATGATAGTGTGCATGGGGAAGAACTGGAGGATTCGGATGCACTCAGAGCCCACCATGATCAAATCTATTTAATGGGCAATTTACGGCAGTTTGTGCCGGGCTCTATAGGAGACGTAACTGCTTATAACATCAGCACCTCCATTTTTGTGACGGAGGGCTTTGAGGATTGCAAAGCCATTCCCATGTCTGGGCAGTGCAGTAACGTGTTCTGGGCACAGACTTTGCTGGGGATCAATGCCACATCCGAAAACACGGAGATGGCACAGGAATTTTTGCAGGCAGCGCTTGGTAATGAGGTACAGGCCAAGCTGCAGGATGGCATTTCAGTCAATAAGAAGGCGATTCTGGATAATTATGCGAACCAGTGGAGAATTTACAAGGATAACGACTATGTTTCCGGCGGCGGCAGCCTGTACACGGACGACGGGAAGGATATTACGCTGGTGATCCGTATACCGGATGAGGCGAAGGTGAATGCGCTGCTGCAGTGGATCGAGACGCTGGACACCGCCTATGTAGAGGACAGTACCTTTGAGAGTGTGGTGTACGAGGAGGGAATATATTTTATGCGGGGCGATAAGAGTCTGGAGGAAGCTATGGACTCCATTGAAGCACGATTGGGGATTTATCTTGCTGAATAAAGCGGTGGAGATTCTTTGCGGAAGGCTTTCCTTTTTTCCCTAATTTTGGTATAATGGACGCAGACCCAGCATGTCTTACTGGTTTTATAGAAAATAAGGGAAAAGCTATGGGAAAAAGTCTTAGTTTTGATATTGCGGCATTATTGATATTGACCATACTCATCGTATCCTGCATTTTGCGCAAGATGACGAGTGGGACGCAGAATCGGCTGTTTTTGGTATTTACTTCATTTACCTGGCTGGCCACGGTGTTTGATATCTGGGCAGTTGCCCTTGACAACGCAAATTCTACGAATCTGCCGGCACTTTATGCGGCGCATTGCGGGTATCTGATCATACATAATTTTACGGTGCCGCTGTATGCCCTGTTTGTGATCAGTCTCACAGATACCTGGCATAAGATTAGAAAGAGTTTCTGGATTCGGTTTGCGCTCTGCATGCCCTATCTGGTTTTGTTTGCGACTCTGGTCACAAATCCGCTCACCAATAAGATGTTTACGGTGGATTCGGGGTATCAGCGGGGCGAGTGGTTTTCCCTGATTTATGCAGTCATTGCGGTTTATATGATTTTTGTGCTTGGTTATGTGATCTATTACCGGGAACTGCTGGAGTTTTCTAAAACACTTATCTTTCTGTCGTATATGCCGATTGGCTTGATAGCGGTGATGATCCAGATGCTGTATCCCACTATGCTGGTGGAGATGTACGGTGGCGCGATCGGCCTGCTCTTGATAAGCATCGGGGTTCAGCGGCCGGAGCAGATCATAGATTCTGACACGCAGTTTTTGAAATACAGCGCATATGCGAACGCTATGAAGCGGAACTACCGGAATGGAAAAAACGTGGATGTGGTCATGCTCAATCTCGGGAATTTTTCTTCGGTTCACGCCATGATGGGATATGATTTTGCGATGCTTGTACTGGAGGATGTGGTGGAGCAGATTCGCAGAATCAATAGACTTTTGGGTAATAAGGGAGAAGTGTATTATCTGGATCGGGGACGATTTCGCATTGTGTTTAATGAGAGACACCATGACAGAGCGGTCAAGGCGGCGGATATGCTGGTGGAGAGCCTGAAAGAAAAAATGGATTTCAACGATCTGGATATCACTCGTCAGCCTTTTGTGGTGCTGGCGCGCTGCCCGGAGGAGATCACAGATTTTAAAATGCTCATGACCTTTGGTACGGACTTCCATGAGAAGCTTAAATATGAGAGACGGGTCATGCACGTGGAGGATATCTTCCATAAGGATTTGGTTCAAATTCACAGCAACATTGACAAGATCATCGAGGAAGCTTTGGAATTTAAACGGTTTCAGGTGTATTACCAGCCGATCTATTCGGTGGAGAAGGGGCGGTTTGTTTCTGCGGAGGCATTACTTAGATTGTTTGATCCCACCTATGGATTTATCTCGCCGGAGATCATAGTCACGGCGGCGGAGAAAAGCGGTGCCATACACAGGATCGGAGATTATGTGCTGGAAGAGGTGTGTCGTTTTATCTCAAGCAGTGAGTTTCGTGCGCTGGGGGTGGAATACATAGAGGTGAATCTGTCGGTAGCGCAGTGTATGCGTGGAAATCTGGCGGACAATGTGCTGGGGATCATGGCAAGATACCGTGTCCCGACTGAGGCGATCAATCTGGAGATCACCGAGACCGCGGCAAGCGCAAGCCATATGCAGGAGATTCTGGAGGAAAATCTGAGGAAGCTGGAACAGGCGGGTGTTTCCTTCTCTTTGGATGATTATGGGACAGGCTATTCTAATATCAAACGCGTGATCCAGATGCCCGTTAAGATCATTAAACTGGATAAATCCTTTGTGGATGACCAGCACAATCCCAAGATGCGGGTGGTTCTTAAGAATACGGTGGCAATGCTCAAGGATATCAATATGGAGATCGTGGTAGAAGGAATCGAGACACAGGAAATGCTGGATTTCTTTACGGAATTGAAATGTGACTTTATTCAGGGATATTTCTTCTCGAAGCCCCTGCCGAAGCCGGAGTTTATCCGCTTTTTGGAAGTAAGGGCCTAAAAAACAGGAAGAGTAGTATAGTGAAAAGCGTATCGTAGCAATTTGTCTAAAAATTGTCTGCGGATACGCTTCTTTTTTGGAATGGGTTACGCGTTTAACCTATTGAGTTTAAGCAAAGATGCGATTACAATCTATTGTGAAAGATATGCGGGAATAAATCAGCTATCGGTTTAGAGGAGAAAGAACAGGTATATGGCAGAGAGAGTACGGATCGTGGATATTGCAGAGGAACTGGGGTTGAGTACTGCCACAGTCTCCAATGTGATCCACGGGAAAACGAAGAAGATATCGGATGAGACGGTGAAGCGGGTGCAGGAACTCTTGGAAGAGCGGCGCTATATTCCCAGCATGGCGGGAATCCTGTTGGCGCAGAACTCTTCCCGCATTATCGGTGTGGTGGTGAACGATCATGAGAAGTATGAGGGAAAGACGCTGGAAGATGCTTTTGTAGCGTCCTCCCTGAATGCTTTATTATCCGCACTGGAACAGGCAGACTATTTTATGATGGTAAAGACGGCGCAGGAATGGAGTGAGGTGGAGCGCTTCGCTTCTATGTGGAATATGGAGGGGTTGGTGCTTTTGGGCTTTTGTGAGAACGATTACCAGAAGCTGCGGGAAAAAATGCACATCCCCTTTGTGGTTTATGACGGTTATTTTGCAGAAAACGAGAAAATCTGTAATCTGATAATCGATAACTTTGACGGTGGCCGTCAGGTGGGTGCGTATCTGCGGAGAATGAGACATCGGCAGGCACTCCTCATCTCGGACAATAGTATCTGTATGGATCAGGAGAGAATGGAGGGCTTTCGGGAAGGTTTTGAGGACGGACAGACTGACTTTTTGCAGGTGCCTATGCAAAGGGCTAAGCGTTATGCTTTCTACAAGGAAAACCTGCAGAGAATCCAAAAGTGTACGGCGGCCTTTGCCGTGTCGGATGTCTATGCGGCAGAGCTGATCCATTTTCTACAAGAGCAGGGAATTTCGGTACCAGGGGAGATGTCGGTGGTGGGTTTTGACGATAACGCCCTCTGTGAAACCTGTTTTCCTCGTCTTACCACGGTAAAGCAGGATGCGGCGAAACGTGCAGAGATGTCGGTGCGGGCGCTGCAAAGGCTCCGGGAGGGCAGAGAAGGAGACATGCGGGAGGTGCTTCCCGTACAGCTAGTGGAGCGAGACAGTGTAAAAAAACTTTGACATGGGGGAAGAGATGAAAAACGGAACAAAGCAATTTCGTACAGATTTAATCAGCATAGCGCTGCCGGTGACTCTGCAGGCTCTTTTGCAGTCATCCTTCGGCGTAGTGGATCAGATCATGATTGGACAGCTGGGCAGTGAGAGCATTGCGGGAATTGGGCTGGGAGGAAAGTTTGCGTCCCTCTACACAGTGGTGCTGGGTGCGGTAGCGGCGGCAGCAGGTATTATGGTGGCGCAGTATGTGGGGGCAAAGGATGAGAAGGGGATAGAGCGGGGTTTTTACCTGAATCTGCTTTTGAGTCTTTTTCTGGCAGCAGCCTTTATGATGGTGTGTTGTATCTTCCCACACAGAATCATGGCGCTGTATACCCGGGATGAGGCGGTAAAAGCGCAGGCAACGGTCTATCTGCGGATTTATGCATTTTCCTTTTTGCCTGTTGCAATGTCTACTATAATGGCAGTGTTTTTACGGTGTATCGGGAAAGCGGCATTACCTCTGGCGGCAAGCTTTTTTTCTGTACTTCTGAACACAGGTCTGAATTATCTTCTTATTTTCGGATACGGAGGCTTTCCGGCTATGGGGGTGCGGGGCGCGGCCTTGGCCAGCGTGATCGCGCAGACGGCGGCCTTTGCCGTGACTGCCGCTTATTTTTGCTTTTCCGGGAAGGGCATAAAATCCAGGTCCGGTCTCTCCATGCCGGGAGAAGCCTGGAGGCGGTATCTGGGAATTCTCTCGCCGATTCTGATCTGTGAGTTTATGTGGAGTCTGGGTGAAAATGTGTATGGGAGTATTTACGGGCATTTGGGAACAGAGCCCTGCGCGGCGATGACAATGACAGGGCCGGTGCAGGGATTGATGATCGGGCTGCTCAGCGGAGTGTCTCAGGCGGCGGGCATCATGATCGGCAGACATTTGGGGAAGGAGGATTATACAGCGGCTTATCGTGATGGCAAACGACTTATGGGATGCGGGGCTGCAGGATCAATGATCCTTTCCATTCTATTGCTTGTCGTGGGGCAGTCTTATGTTTCAATTTATAATGTGGAATTGTCTGTTCAGAGTACGGCATATCAGATTTTAGCTGTTTTCGCCATAATCTCTCCTATTAAGGTACAGAATATGATTCTGGGCGGCGGCATTATCAGGAGCGGGGGGATGACTCGTTATGTGATGTGGATCGATCTGATCGGCACATGGGTGTTTGGTGTACCTCTGGGGCTTTTGGCGGCCTTTGTATGGCGGCTCCCGATCCCGCAGGTGTATTTTATCCTGTCTCTGGAGGAAGCGGTCAGACTGCTTTTATCTGTTTTGATTTTTCGGAGGAAAAATTGGATGCGGAAGTTATAGTGAGGTCTTAATATTAGGGACGGACGAGTCGATATATTTTATATAATATATGGAAGTCTATGGTAAATGGAGTTACCGGTTTGACAGCAATCAAGGAGGATTGGGTATGGGCATGGAAGTGGCTACTACGCCTGTGTCTGCATCGGCGGATCCCTATACACGGAGAACGAAGCAGGATATCAAGAATGAGTGCGGCAGCCTGGCGGCGAACAAAACGATGAGCGCCATCAGGATCCAAAAGAGCAAATCTACTAAGAAAAAGAAGTTAAACTATAATTACAAGAAGATTTCAAGGCAGATCACAATGAATAACACCTCCACGGGAGCGCGCAGAGTGATAACCAAGGCGCGGGAAGAGGTGGTTTCTCTTCTGCGCAAACAGATGAGCGGCAAATATGACGAGACAGATCTTCGCCATGCGATTATCCATGCCAGAAAGATGGAGCGGATCGCCCGCAGAAAGAAGAAACATCTGGAGGAAGAGGAGAAGGCGGCGGCAACCGGAAAGGGCCTGGTCGAGAACGGTGCCGGTTCGGATGATGACGAGCAGATAAAGAAACTCGAAGAATCCATGGAAAATGCGACCGAAGAAGAAATGGAAAAGCTTGAGGAACTCATGGAGGAGTACGAGAAGCTCATGCAGGAGATGGAGGAGACCGGCGGCGCCAATGATCTGATGAAGGAGTACATGGGAGCCACGGAGCAGGAGATGTCACCCGAGGAGGTGGATAATCTCCGCAAGAAACACCGTTCTGACGAGATGAAAGATATCGTGGAAGCGGATATGAAGTACCTGAAATCTCTGTTCAACAAGCTGGAGAGGGAGAAGGCGAGTGTACAGCAGGCAGCACAGCAGATAGCACAGCAGGCTGTGAATCCGGCGGTTTCCCTGGAGCTTGATGGGGTGGATATTCCGGTTTCCACAGAAGTCGGACAGTCGGCGGCAGAGTTAGTGGGTGGAAGTGTGGATGCATTGGCGTAAATGAGGAAGCAGAACGGGCTTTTGCTATGAAAAATAGCAGGAGCCCTTCAAATTTGGGGAAAACAGATGAAAGATTTACACAGAAACGGAGAAAGAGATAAGATACTGACAGGTGCGGTGTTAAAGAACATTGCTTATGTCTCCATGTTCATAGACCATTTTTTTGCAATCATTTTTTTGAATTATATGAGCATTCATACGGTAAACGGTGCCTGGGATCCGAAGCTGGTGCCGGTTTATCGTGCGGGCAGAGCTGTGGGAAGGATCGCTTTTATTCTGTTTGCTTTTTTGATCGTGGAGGGATTTCTTCGCACAAGAAGCAGAGCACGGTTTCTGTTGCGCCTGTTCCTGTTTGCATTGCTGTCGGAAATTCCTTTTGATTTGGCTTTTTCGGGAGAACTGATTGACTGGGAAGGCCAAAATATATATTGGACATTGCTTATTGGAGTGTTGGTGTTAACGATTTGGGAATATCTCTCCTACTGCGGGAGAGTTTTATCCGCAGTTGGACGTTTCTTAACTGTGGCGGCGGCCTGTGCTGCCGCGTTTTATGGAGCGACAGATTACCGTTTTATGGGAGTTCTGCTCATTCTCACCTTTTATCTGACGCGTGGCAGGGACGAGGGTGTCAGGTTTATGGCGGTGGGACTGGTCATGCTGTTCGGTACTTGGAGCTCCAATATAATACGTTACACAGGAAGCTATACAGCGGACAAGTTGTTTTGGTCTTCCATCCGGGAGATGTATGGGCTCTTCGCCTTTCTCCTGATCGGCGTTTACAGTGGGGAGAGGGGAAAACAGCTTCCTAAGTTCTTTTATTATGGCTTCTATCCGGTACACCTGCTTTTCCTGTACGGGATTGCAAAACTGACTGGAGTTATGTAAACCATCTGCCGGAGGCGCCGCAGGGCAGCACCAGACCGCTTGTGGTGACGGGAAGTCCGATTTCTGAGGACTCAACATGACCGCCAAACTGAGGGACAAGGGCCGTGTGGATCATGTAGGTGAGCACGGCGGGCTGTAACCCGGTGGTGTAGGAATTTACCAGGAAGAATCTTGCGTCCTTTGACAGCAGCTTTGCCGCCAGACAGATAAAGGGGAAAATATTCTCCTCGATCTTCCAGATCTCGCCCTTTGGCCCGCGGCCGTAGGAGGGCGGGTCCATGATAATGCCGTCGTAGGTGTTTCCCCGACGGATCTCACGCTCCACGAATTTTACGCAGTCATCTACCAGCCAGCGGATGGGAGCATCCGAGAGGCCGGAGGCAGCGGCGTTTTCTTTTGCCCAGGACACCATTCCCTTGGAGGCGTCCACATGGGTGACAGAAGCACCGGCGGATGCGGCGGCAAGCGACGCGCCGCCCGTGTAAGCGAAGAGGTTTAAGACTTTGAAGGGCTTGTCCGGCGCTTTTGTCCGGGCATCCTTTATAATAGAAGAAAACCAGTCCCAGTTCACGGCCTGTTCGGGGAAAAGTCCGGTATGTTTGAAGCTGAAGGGCTTCAGGCGGAAGGTGAGAGAGCGGTATTCGATGCTCCACTCCTGGGGCAGATGAAAAAATTCCCATTCGCCGCCGCCTTTGGAGCTGCGGTGGTAGTGACCGTTTTTCTTTTTCCAGCGCCCGTCCGTTCTGGGGGTGTCCCAGATGACCTGGGGATCCGGACGCACTAAGAGGTATTCGCCCCAGCGCTCCAGCTTCTCTCCCTTCGAGCAGTCGATTACTTCATAGTCCTTCCAGTTGTCTGCGATCCACATTGAATTTTCACCAGTCCTTGTGATATCATTATTATAATGTCGAGATATAACTGCCGCGCAGATGTTACATTAACTCTGCTGTCCCGAAGCACTGTTTGAGCGCCGAGTTCGCAAAGCGAGATGGGCGCGAGTTTGCGCAGGGACGAAGAGCTTATGTAACATTTGCGCCTGCCATACTCGACAAGTATAACATTGTATCCCAAAAAAAACAATTTCTTTTGCACTTTTTTTCTTGCATTTACCAAAAACTTCATATATACTAGTTTGTGCTGTGGCATGATAGCTGTGAAGCGTGAGGTTGCTGCCCACGTGGCAGGTTTTCCGTGGAGCGAATGTCAAGTTAGGAAACTGACGACAAGTCACTGTACAGACATAATAGTCCGGGTCAGCCGGAAACGACGTGTAGGTAGTCAGATGCGTNANCNTATAGGACACACACGGGAGAGTGTACAGTCACCGCTTGTCGTACTTAAGCTTTAAAAGTGCGAAAAGGAGGCGACTTTTTTTATGGCAAGTCAAGTAATGAGAATCACCCTGAAAGCCTATGACCATCAGTTGGTGGATGCATCGGCGAAGAAAATCATCGAAACTGTTAAGAAAAACGGATCNCAGGTGAGCGGCCCTGTGCCCCTTCCTACNAAGAAGGAAGTAGTCACGATTCTTCGTGCCGTTCATAAGTATAAGGANTCCAGAGAGCAGTTNGAGCAGAGGACTCATAAGAGACTCATCGATATCATCACCCCCACCCCCAAGACGGTGGATGCGCTCCAGAGACTGGAGATGCCTGCAGGTGTCTATATCGACATTAAGATGAAGAACAAATAAAAACCCCTACTAGGATGANTTCCNGCNAGGGAAATCCGCTGTAGAACAACAGGAGGTAAGAAAGAGAATGAAGAAAGCAATCTTGGCAACAAAAGTCGGAATGACTCAAATCTTCAACGAAGACGGCACACTGACACCGGTTACCGTACTTCAGGCAGGTCCCTGCGCAGTNACGCAGATCAAGACCGTTGAGAACGACGGTTACAGNGCGGTGCAGGTAGGCTANGTGGACAAGAAGGAAAGAATCATCAACAAAGATAAGGGCGGNAANAAGGAAGTGATCCACCGTCACGGCGTGAACAAGGCGCAGAAGGGACACTTCGATAAGGCAGGCGTTTCCTGCAAGAGATTTATCAGAGAGTTCAAGTTTGAAAATGCAGAAGAGTACACACTTGGCAGCGAGATCAAGGCGGATATCTTCGAGNCTGGCGANAGAGTGGACGCNACGGCGATCTCTAAAGGTAAGGGATTCCAGGGCGCNATCAAGAGACACGGCCAGCANAGAGGGCCTATGACACATGGTTCCAAGTTCCATCGCCATCAGGGTTCCAATGGTGCCTGCTCCTCACCCAGNAANGTNTTCAAGGGTAAGGGCATGCCGGGACACATGGGTTGTGTCAGGGTTACAGTACAGAACCTTACAATCGTGAGAGTGGATGCAGAGAAGAATCTCATTTTGGTAAAGGGCGCTGTACCCGGACCCAGAAAAGCCTTAGTAACCCTTAAAGAGACCACTAAGGTAGATGCGAAATAGTGGCATAGGTCACGGACGAAAGGAGGACCATTCAGATGGCAAACGTATCTGTTTATAATATGGAAGGTAAAGAAGTCGGCAAGATGGACTTGAATGATGCGGTGTTTGGTGTCGAGATCAATGAGCACCTGGTACACATGGCAGTAGTCCAGAACCTTGCCAATAAGCGTCAGGGCACGCAGAAAGCAAAGACCCGCTCCGAGGTATCGGGCGGCGGCAGAAAGCCNTGGAGACAGAAAGGAACGGGNCACGCAAGACAGGGTTCCACCAGAGCGCCTCAGTGGAAGGGCGGCGGTGTTGTATTTGCTCCCGTACCGAGAGATTATTCNTTCAAGTTAAANAAGAANGAGAAGAGAGCAGCGCTGAAGTCGGTTNTGACCAGCAGAGTGCAGGACAACAAGCTGATCGTGCTGGAAGAGCTGAAGCTTGACAGCATTAAGACAAAAGATTTCAAGAANGTTATGGACAACTTAAAGGTAGAGAAGGCGATGGTAGTGATCGGCGAGCAGGATCAGAACGTGATCCTCTCCGCAAGAAATCTTCCCAAAGTCAACACGGCAGTNGCTGAGAACATCAATGTATATGATGTCCTGAAGGGCGATACACTGGTACTCACCAAGGATGCCGTAGCTAAGATCGAGGAGGTGTTTGCATAATGGCAGCGATTCAGTATTATGATGTGATCCTCAAGCCGGTGATCACTGAAAAGAGTATGGCGGGCATGAGTGAGAAGAAGTACACCTTCTTAGTACACCCGGAAGCGAACAAGACNCAGATCAAAGAGGCTGTGGAGAAAATGTTCGAGGGCACCAAGGTTGCAAAGGTCAACACCATGAANCAGATCGGCAAGACCAAGAGACGNGGCATGGTGTACGGCAAGACCGCTAAGACTAAGAAAGCGATCGTACAGTTGACAGAGGACAGCAAGGATATCGAGATCTTTGCAGGACTCTAATAAAGNAAAATCNATAAAGAAAAGGAGATAAGATCATGGGAATNAAGACATATAACCCATATACACCTTCCAGACGTAACATGACTGGTTCCGATTTCAGCGAGATCACCAAGAAGACGCCGGAAAAGGCACTGTGNACCTCGTTAAAGAANAATGCGGGCCGTAACAATCAGGGTAAGATCACTGTGAGACATCATGGCGGCGGAAGCAGAAGATTATACAGAAACATNGATTTCAAGAGAAATAAAGACGGTATCAGCGCTAAGGTGCTCGGTATCGAGTACGATCCCAACAGAACNGCNAACATCGCGCTGATCTGCTATGAGGATGGTGAGAAGGCATATATCCTTGCACCGGANGGACTGACAGACGGCATGAAGGTCATGAACGGTCCNGAGGCCGAGATCAGAGTNGGNAACTGCTTACCTCTNTCTGAGATTCCGGTAGGTACACTGGTACACAACNTTGAATTATATCCCGGCAAGGGNGGCCAGATGGTNCGCTCCGCGGGTAACAGNGCACAGCTGATGGCTAAGGAAGGCAAGTANGCGACNTTGAGACTTCCCTCCGGCGAGATGAGAATGGTNCCGATCGTNTGCAGAGCGACGATNGGTACGGTGGGCAACACAGACCACAACCTGATCAAGATCGGTAAGGCAGGCCGTAAGCGTCACATGGGCATCCGCCCGACAGTCCGCGGTTCNGTTATGAACCCGAACGATCACCCGCACGGCGGTGGTGAGGGCCGCGCTCCGATTGGACGCCCGGGCCCGTGTACACCTTGGGGTAAGCCCGCGCTCGGCTTAAAGACGCGTAAGAAGAAGAAAGCGTCCAACAAGCTGATTGTGAGAAGAAGAGACGGTAGAGCGATTAAATAGGAGGAGATGAGATATCATGGCTAGATCACTGAAAAAGGGACCATTTGCAGATGCGAGCTTATTGAAAAAAGTAGATGCAATGAACGCATCGGGACAGAAGCAGGTTATCAAGACCTGGTCCCGCCGGTCTACGATTTTCCCTTCCTTCGTGGGACACACCTTTGCGGTGCATGACGGAAGAAAGCACGTGCCGGTATATGTTACAGAGGATATGGTTGGACACAAGCTCGGTGAGTTCGTGGCAACCAGAACTTATAGAGGACATGATAAGGACGAGAGAAAGTCCAAAGTTCGCTAATTTGAAAGGAGGCTTCAATCTATGGCTAAAGGACATAGATCCCAGATAAAGAGAGAGAGAAATGCGAACAAGGATGTAAGACCCTCAGCAAAGTTATCTTATGCGCGGGTGTCTGTACAGAAAGCTTGTTTCGTATTAGATGCTATCAGGGGGAAGGATGTCGAGACAGCACTCGGAATCCTTGCATATAATCCCAGATATGCGTCCAGCATCATCAAGAAGCTGCTGGAGTCGGCGATCGCAAATGCCGAGTATAAATACAGTCAGGATCCCACGAAGTACCCGAATCCGGAGAACCTTTACGTGGCAGAGTGCTATGCGAACAAGGGGCCTACCATGAAGAGGATTCAGCCGAGAGCACAGGGTAGAGCATACAGGATTGAGAAGAGAATGAGCCATATCACGATCGTTCTCGATGCAAGATAGGATCAGATAGGAAGGAGAACAACATGGGACAGAAAGTTAATCCACACGGATTGAGAGTCGGTATCATTAAAGATTGGGATTCCAAATGGTATGCGGACGGGGAATTTGCTGACTTTTTAGTAGAAGATTACAATATCAGAGAGTATTTGAAGAAGAAGTTATACAGTGCCGGTATCGCTAAGATCGAGATCGAGAGAGCGTCCGACAGAGTGAAAGTCGTTATCTATACCGCAAAGCCCGGTGTCGTGATCGGTAAGGGCGGCGCAGAGATCGAGGTAACGAAGAAGGAACTTTCCAAGATGACAGGCAAGAAGGTTCTTGTGGACATCAAGGAGATCAAGAGACCCGACAAGGATGCACAGCTGGTAGCGGAGAACATCGCACAGCAGCTTGAGAACCGTGTGTCTTTCAGACGTGCTATGAAGTCCTGCATGGGNCGTACCATGAAGGCAGGCGCAGAGGGTATCAAGGCAGCTGTATCCGGTCGTCTTGGCGGTGCGGATATTGCCCGGACCGAGTTCTACAGCGAGGGTACCATTCCGCTGCAGACACTGAGAGCAGATATTGATTATGGTTTCGCTGAGGCAGACACTACCTATGGCAAGCTCGGCGTAAAAGTATGGATCTACAAAGGCGAGGTACTTCCGACTAAATCTAACAAGGAAGGGAGCGATAAATAATGTTAATGCCAAAAAGAGTAAAACGTCGTAAACAGTTCCGTGGTTCCATGGCGGGTAAAGCGACCCGCGGCAACAAGATCACCTACGGTGAGTATGGTATCGTGGCTATGGAGCCCTGTTGGATCAAGTCCAACCAGATAGAGGCAGCCCGTATCGCTATGACAAGACACATTAAGCGTGGCGGTAAGGTTTGGATCAAAATTTTCCCGGATAAGCCCGTAACTGCAAAGCCTGCAGAGACACGTATGGGTTCCGGTAAGGGAACTTTGGAATACTGGGTAGCAGTAGTTAAGCCCGGCCGCGTGATGTTTGAGATTGCCGGTGTGGCTGAGGATGTGGCAAAAGAGGCGCTGCGTCTTGCAACCCATAAACTTCCTTGCAAATGTAAAATCGTTTCTAAAGCAGACTTGGAAGGCGGTGTATCAAATGAAAACTAATAAATATGTAGAAGATTTAAATAAAAAATCAGATGCAGAATTAGCACAGGAGCTTGTAGATGCTAAGAAAGAACTTTTCAATTTGAGATTCCAGAACGCGACAAATCAGTTAGATAATACAGCCCGGATCAAAGAGGTAAGAAGAAACATCGCAAGGATTCAGACTGTGATCACGCAGAAGGCTAAGGCTGCAAATTGAAAGGAGAAGTAATCGTGGAAAGAAATCTGAGAAAAACCCGTACAGGTAAAGTGACCAGCAATAAGATGGATAAGACCATCGTTGTGGCAATCGAGGATCACGTGAAGCATCCGCTTTACAAAAAGATCGTGAAGAAGACATATAAGTTAAAGGCGCACGACGAGAATAACGAGTGCAGCATCGGCGATACCGTCAAGGTGATGGAGACCAGACCTTTATCCAAGGATAAGAGATGGAGACTTGTCGAGATCGTTGAGAAGGTTAAGTAAATATTTCGGAAGGAGAAAGTTAGCATGATTCAACAGGAAAGCAGATTGAAGGTTGCTGATAACACCGGTGCAAAAGAACTCCTGTGCATCAGAGTTATGGGCGGATCTACAAGAAGATATGCGCGTATAGGTGATACGATCGTCGCTACGGTTAAAGATGCAACACCAGGCGGCGTTGTAAAAAAAGGCGATGTCGTGAAGGCTGTCGTTGTGCGTACCGTAAAGGGCGCAAGACGTAAAGACGGATCTTACATCAGATTTGACGAAAATGCTGCTGTTATCATCAAGGATGATAAGACTCCGAGAGGAACCCGTATTTTTGGACCAGTAGCAAGAGAGCTTCGTGATAAACAGTTTATGAAAATTGTTTCACTGGCTCCGGAAGTATTATAGGAGGTGCCGGTATGTCAATGTTTAAGATTAAGAAGGGCGATACGGTCAAGGTGATCGCCGGCAAGGATAAAGACAAAGAAGGCAAAGTCATTTCCGTAGACAGAAAGAATAACAAGGTAGTCGTAGAGGGGATCAACAAGATCACAAAGCATGAGAAGCCCTCTGTGGCAAACCAGAACGGTGGTATCGTCCAGAAAGAGGCGCCCATCGACGCTTCCAACGTGATGTACGTACACAAGGGTAAGCCCACCAGAATCGGTTTCAAGATCGAGAAGGATAAGAAGGTACGTTACGCTAAGTCCACGGGCGAAGTCGTAGACTAATTCTGAGAAAGGAGATCCAGAGCGTTGAGTAGTAGACTTAAAGATATGTATAAAAACGAGATCGTAGATGCTATGATCAAAAAGTTTGGATATAAAAATGTCATGGAAGTTCCGAAGCTTGACAAGATCGTGGTTAACATGGGCGTCGGTGAAGCGAAGGAGAACGCTAAGGTGCTTGAGGCAGCTGTAGGTGATATGGAGATCATCACCGGTCAGAAGGCNATCATCACAAAGGCAAAGCATTCCATCGCGAACTTCAAGATCAGAGAGGGACAGTCGATTGGCTGTAAGACCACACTGCGCGGCGATAAGATGTATGAGTTTTTAGACAGACTCGTGAATCTTGCACTTCCCCGTGTGCGTGACTTCAGAGGTGTGAGCGCCAATTCCTTTGACGGCAGAGGCAACTACGCACTTGGTATCAAGGAGCAGATCATCTTCCCTGAGATCGAGTACGATAAGGTAGACAAGGTGAGAGGTATGGATATCATTTTTGTCACCACTGCCAAGACAGATGAGGAAGCTCGTGAATTGTTGAGATTATTTAATATGCCATTCGCCAAATAGAAGGAGGTAAGTTCATGGCTAAGACAGCAATGAAGATCAAACAGCAGCGCAAACCGAAATTCTCAAGCAGAGAATACAANCGCTGCANAATNTGTGGTCGTCCACATGCTTATTTGAGAAAATACGGAATCTGCAGAATCTGCTTCCGTGAGTTAGCATATAAGGGACAGATTCCCGGCGTTAAGAAAGCCAGCTGGTANCCGGACACAAGTTTTGCTAAGGNGATAAAGAACAGCCAGANAACTCAGGTTAGAGTAATGAGAATATTATCAAGGAGGAAACGAAATCATGACAATGAGCGATCCGATTGCAGATATGCTTACAAGAATCCGTAATGCGAACACTGCAAAGCATGATACAGTAGATGTACCCTCATCCAAGATGAAATTAGCTATCGCGCAGATTCTTCTGGATGAAGGTTATATTAGAAAATTTGATGTGATCGAGAATGGCAATTTCAAGACCATCCACATCACATTGAAGTATGGTGAGGACAAGAACGACAAGATCATTTCCGGGATCAAGAGAATCTCCAAGCCGGGCTTACGTGTGTACGCCGGCAGAGAAGATCTNCCCAGAGTGCTTGGCGGACTTGGTGTAGCNATCATNTCCACCAANCAGGGTGTAGTGACCGATAAGAAGGCGAGAGAGCTGCAGGTAGGCGGAGAGGTTCTCGCNTTNGTNTGGTANNCGACTGAGAATTCAATAATAAAAACAGGAGGTACGGGCATGTCACGTATAGGAAGAATGCCAATCGCGATCCCCGCAGGTGTGACTGTGGAGGTTGCAGAAAATAATAAAGTGACTGTAAAAGGTCCTAAGGGAACGCTTGAGAGAACGCTCCCCGNNGAAATGGAGATCAAGGTGGAGGGNGATCAGNTTCTGGTTTCCAGACCNAATGACTTAAAGAAGATGAAGTCNTTCCACGGTTTGACAAGAACCCTGATCCACAATATGGTGGTNGGCGTTACGGAAGGCTTTGAGAAGAAGCTGGAAGTCAACGGTGTGGGTTACAGAGCAGCGAAGGCTGGTAAGAAGCTGACACTGAATCTGGGATATTCCCATCCCGTGGAGATGGANGATCCCGAGGGTGTTGAGACGGTGGTAGANGGNCAGAACCTGATCATCGTCAAAGGTATTGATAAAGAAAAAGTAGGTCAATTTGCGGCTGAGATCAGAGACAAGAGACGGCCTGAGCCTTATAAGGGCAAGGGTATCAAGTATGCTGATGAGACAATTAGACGTAAAGTTGGTAAGACCGGTAAGAAATAATAGATAAGGAGAGTATGGAAATGGTTAAGAAGGAATCAAGACAAAAAGTTCGTGTAAAGAAACACAACAGAATGCGTAACCGTTTCAGCGGTACTGCTGAGAGGCCCCGCTTAGCTGTGTTTAGAAGCAATAATCATATGTATGCTCAAATTATTGACGATACCGTTGGAAATACCTTAGTCTCTGCGTCTACTCTCGAGAAGAGCGTTGGAAGCGAGNTCAAGAANACCAANGACGTTGANGCNGCAGCATATGTNGGAACCGTGATTGCGAANCGNGCAATCGAAAAAGGCATCAAAACCGTAGTCTTTGACAGAGGCGGCTTNATATATCAGGGTAAGATTGCGGCATTAGCTGACGCGGCCAGAGAAGCTGGCCTGGAATTCTAGGAAGGGAGAAAAGATCACATGAGACGTACAATCATTGACGTAAGTCAGTTAGAACTCACTGANAAAGTTGTGACAATCAAGCGNGTNACCAAGGTTGTCAAGGGTGGTCGTAACATGCGTTTTACGGCGCTTGTCGTAGTTGGTGACAGCAACGGCCATGTCGGTGCAGGCCTGGGTAAAGCGACTGAGATCCCTGAAGCGATNCGCAAAGGTAANGAAGACGCGATCAAAAATTTNGTCACTGTTGCACTGGATGAGAAGAACAGTATCACACATGATTTTGTCGGAAAATTCGGTTCCGCATCCGTTCTCTTAAAGAGAGCTCCGGAAGGTACCGGTATCATCGCCGGCGGCCCNGCCCGTGTTGTGTGCGAGCTNGCAGGTATTAAGAATATCCGTACCAAATCCTTGGGATCGAACAATAAGCAGAACGTNGTGTTAGCTACGATCGCAGGCTTAAGCAGCTTAAAGACTCCTGAGGAAGTGGCTAAAAACCGCGGCAAATCCGTAGAGGAGATCCGTGCGTAAGCCGTGCGAAAAGACGTGTGAAATTAGGAGGAAATAAAATGGCAGCGAAGAAAGAAGCAGCTAAAAAATTAAAGATCACTTTAGTCAGATCTACGATCGGCCAGGTTCCCAAGGCACGCGCGACNGTGGCGGCTATGGGACTNAAGAAAATGCATCAGACAGTNGAGCTGCCTGACAATGCAGCAACCAGNGGCCAGATCCAGAGAGTAAGACATATGGTCAAGGTAGAAGAAGCATAAGAAGGAGGTGTGATAGATGGAATTATCGAATTTAAGACCTGCAGAGGGTTCTGTGCANAGCGATAATTTTAGAAGAGGCCGTGGACATGGCTCNGGCAANGGCAAGACTGCCGGNAAGGGTCATAAGGGTCAGAAAGCGCGTTCCGGNGCACCCAGANNNGGTTTTGAGGGTGGCCAGATGCCTTTGTACAGACGTCTCCCNAAGAGAGGNTTNACCAATAGNAANACNAAGGAGATCGTATCGATNAATGTGAGTACNCTTGAGGTTTTCGACAANGGCACNACGGTTGANGTAGAGNCATTGATTGCAAAGGGNATNATCAANAACCCTCGCGATGGNGTGAAGATCCTTGGAAANGGAGAACTTACTAAGAAGCTCGACGTGAAGGTAAANGCCTTCAGNGCATCCGCAAAGGANAAAATCGAGGCGCTTGGTGGAACAGCAGAGGTGATCTAATGTTTACAACCCTAAAAAATGCTTTTAAGATCAAAGAAATCAGAAATAAAATTTTCTTCACATTTCTCATGCTGGTTGTGATCCGTCTCGGAGCACAGCTTCCGGTTCCGGGTGTGGACAGGACTTATTTTGCAAGATGGTTCGAGCAGCAGACTGGCGATGCATTTAATTTCTTTGATGCTTTTACAGGCGGATCATTTATCAATATGTCCATTCTGGCGTTAAATATTACGCCGTATATCACATCCTCTATCATCATGCAGCTTATGACGATAGCGATACCTAAGTTGGAGGAGATGCAGAGAGATGGTGCGGATGGACGTAAAAAGATCGCGTCTATTACGAGATATGTGACGGTAGCGCTTGCCTTGATCGAGTCGAGCGTTATGGCGATCGGATTCGGTCGTCAGGGGCTCCTTGCAACCTACAATGTGATGAATATTATCACAGTTATTGCAGCGCTCACGGCAGGTAGTGCTTTCCTGATGTGGATCGGTGAGCGGATCACGGAGAACGGTGTCGGCAACGGTATTTCTATCGTACTGACGATCAACATCCTCTCCCGGATACCGCAGGATATTACACAGCTCTTTGAACAGTTTGTGATCGGCAGATCCATTGCAAAAGGAGTGGTGGCAGCGATCATCATCATTGCGATCATCGTGCTGATGGTAGTGCTTGTTATTATCCTGAACGATGGTGTGCGTAAGATTCCGGTACAGTATGCGAAAAAGATGCAGGGCAGAAAGATGGTAGGAGGTCAGACGACCAATATTCCCCTGAAGGTCAATACTTCGGGTGTTATTCCGGTCATCTTTGCTTCCTCTCTGATGCAGCTTCCGGTGGTGGTATGTTCCCTGTTTAATATTAACGGAACGGGCGTTTGGAGTGAAATCTTGAGAGGCCTCAATTCCAATTACTGGTGTAATCCGGAACACCTGGTATATTCGATCGGTTTGGTGGTATATGTTTTGCTGGTGGTATTTTTTGCTTATTTCTATACCTCCATTACCTTTAATCCGATGGAGATCGCGGATAACATGAAGAGACAGGGCGGCTTTATTCCGGGCATCAGGCCGGGTAAGCCTACCAGTGATTATTTGTCAAAGCTTTTGAACTACATCGTGTTTATCGGAGCCATCGGGCTTACGATCGTGTGTGTAGTACCGTATTTCTTTAACGGTGTGTTTGGCGCATCGGTATCCTTTGGCGGAACCAGCCTGATCATTATTGTCAGCGTGGTACTGGAGACGGTGAAGCAGATCGAATCACAGATGCTTGTCCGCAATTACAAGGGATTCTTAAATGACTAATGAATGACAAGATGGGTGTAGGGACGGCAGAAAGATCGGCACGTCCCTTACCTTGCGTCTGTATTATGTATTATGAGGGAACAGCGTACTTCGAGATGGAGGGAAAGATGAAGATTATAATGCTTGGTGCGCCCGGTGCGGGAAAAGGGACGCAGGCGAAGAAGATCGCTGAGACATACAGTATTCCGCATGTTTCTACAGGCGATATTTTCCGTATGAACATTAAAAATGGAACAGAACTTGGCATGGAAGCCAAAAAATATATGGATCAGGGACTTTTGGTTCCGGATGAACTGACGGTGCGGATCCTGCTTGACAGGGTGGCGCAGGACGACTGTAAAAACGGTTATGTGCTGGATGGTTTTCCGAGAACGATCCCGCAGGCCGAGGTGCTGGAGGATGCACTCGTAAAGCTGGGCGATCAGATCGATTATGCCATCAACGTGGAAGTGCCGGATGAGAATATCATCAGGAGAATGGGCGGCAGACGGGCTTGCCTTTCCTGTGGCGCTACGTATCATATCGAGCATGTGCCTCCGAAAAAGGAAGGCGTCTGCGATCAGTGCGGGCAGGAGCTTGTACTGAGAGACGACGACAAGCCGGAGACCGTGAAAAATCGTTTACAGGTATATCATGAGCAGACACAGCCCCTTATTGACTTCTATTCCGGAAAAGGTGTGCTGAGAACCGTGGATGGTACACAGGATATGCAGGATGTGTTTGACGCGATCGTTGAGATCTTAAAATAACAGTTCAGCCAGACCGAATATATCTGACAAATCATGCTTGCATGAATTTGACAGGCAGATGAAGGTCTGAGGGAACGCCCGTATATGAGCAAAAGGAGCTATGAAATAGCGGGAAGCGCTGAAGGCGCGTTTTGCGAATGGCGTGGAGCTGAACTGTGGCGGGGGCAGAAGTATGGTTACGATCAAATCAGAGCGGGAAATTCAATTGATGCGGGAGGCCGGCAGACTTTTGGCCCAGGTGCATGAGAAGCTTTCTCAGAGTATTCGGCCCGGTATTTCCACGAAGGAGATTGACTCTGTCTGTGAGAATCTTATCAAAGAATGCGGATGTACTCCTAATTTTCTGCATTACGAGGGATATCCCGCCAGTGTATGTGTCTCCGTGAACGAGGAAGTCGTGCATGGAATTCCCAGTGAGGATCGTATTCTGCAGGAAGGCGATATCGTGAGTCTGGATACTGGCCTGATCTATCAGGGATATCACTCTGATGCGGCCAGGACCTATGGGGTGGGCAAGATCAGTGCGGAAGCCCAGAGGCTGATCGATGTGACGCGGGAAAGCTTTTTCCGGGGCATAGAGATGGCCCGGGCAGGAAAGCATCTGCATGATATCTCCAATGCCATTGCAGGCTATGTGATCCCCCACGGCTACGGCATCGTGCATGATCTGGTAGGACACGGTATCGGCACCAGTCTCCATGAGCCGCCGTATATTCCGAATTATCCTCAGAGGAGAAGGGGAATACGATTAAAGGCCGGCATGACGCTGGCGATCGAGCCGATGATCAATCTGGGGACCGGTGAGGTAGAGTGGATGGACGATGGCTGGACGGTAGTCACGGAAGACCGATTGCCTTCAGCACACTATGAGAACACGGTGCTTATCACGGATGGCGAGCCGGAGATCTTGACGCTATTATAAATAGAAGAAACGGAATTGAGTATGGAAGAAAATATCGTGGGAATGCTTGCCACATCGAAGGCAGGGCATGACAAGAACTCCGTGTATGTCATAATACGGGAGGACGGCGAGTATATATATGTAGCTGACGGCCAAAGCAGAACAACAGAAAGGCCGAAGCGAAAAAATAAAAAGCATATACAGATCATAAAGAAAGTGAAGCTTCCGGAATCGGACAGTGGATTCGATGATTTAGAGATTAAGAAAATGATTAAATCGTATCTGAAAGAAAGAGAGGAAAGAAATGTCAAAGGCTGATGTAATTGAGATTGAGGGAACTGTAATTGAAAAGCTGCCCAATACCATGTTTCAGGTGGAATTGGAAAATGGGCATGTGGTGCTGGCACATATCAGTGGTAAGCTGCGCCAGAACTTTATCCGCATCCTGCCTGGCGACAAGGTGACTCTGGAATTATCTCCCTACGACCTGTCCAAGGGAAGGATCATATGGCGCGACAAATAGTTCAGCCAGACCGCATTTGGCGGGCAAATCGTGCTTGCACGAATTTGACAGACAGATGACGGTCTGAGGGAACGCCCGTACATGAGCAAAAGGAGTTGCGTAGCAACGGAAAGCACTGAAAGTGCGTTTTGCGAATGGCGTGGGCTGAACTATGATTCCTCGGTCTGCATTTGCTGAAAATTTAGGAAATACTCTTGCCAATGGCAGGATTTGGTGTTATAATGTAAAACGGTCTTTTTTGAAAGGAGGGTTTGAGATGAAGGTTAGATCATCAGTAAAACCGATTTGCGAAAAGTGCAAGATCATCAAGAGAAAGGGAAAGATCAGAGTTATTTGTGAAAATCCGAAACATAAGCAGGTACAGGGTTAATAGATAGAGAGCCCACTTTTTGATACCAATCTATATGTTTGGAAAGATCGGATACCTGATCCGGTTGGGTAGAAAATCTACCCCAATCAATTAGTGTCACGCGTGCTTTCAGTACGCGAAACGCATGAAAATGCAAAGGAAATGGAGGAAATGTAAATGGCTCGTATTGCAGGTGTTGACTTACCGAGAGACAAACGTGTGGAGATCGGCTTAACCTATATCTATGGGATTGGCAGAGCAAGCTCCAACAAGATTCTGGAGGCAGCAAATGTAAATCCTGACACTCGTGTCAGAGAATTGACCGATGACGAAGTGAAAAGACTGGCAGAGGTCATTGAGAGGGATTACATGGTGGAAGGTGACCTGAGAAGAGAGGTAGCTCTCAATATCAAGCGTCTTCAGGAGATCGGCTGCTACAGAGGAATCCGTCACAGGAAGGGTCTTCCGGTTCGTGGTCAGAAGACTAAGACAAACGCCAGGACAAGAAAAGGTCCTAAGAGAACCGTGGCGAATAAGAAGAAGTAAGAACAGTACTAGAAAAACAGATACAATAACGTAAATAGTATGAGAAAGTAGGTTAGTTTATTATGGCAAAGAAAGTTACCAAAAAAGTGACAAAGAAGCGTGTCAAGAAAAACGTTGAACATGGACAGGCACATATCCAGTCTTCTTTTAACAATACCATCGTTACTCTGACGGATAACGAGGGTAATGCACTGAGCTGGGCAAGTGCTGGCGGTCTTGGTTTTAGAGGTTCAAGGAAATCTACTCCCTATGCGGCACAGATGGCGGCTGAGACAGCTACAAAGGCTGCTCTGATTCATGGTTTAAAGACTGTGGACGTTATGGTAAAGGGACCCGGTTCGGGCCGTGAGGCTGCGATCCGTGCGTTGCAGGCGTGCGGCTTAGAAGTGACCAGTATCCGCGACGTAACCCCTGTACCTCACAATGGATGCCGTCCGCCTAAGAGACGTCGCGTCTAGTTGGTTATAGTTTGGAAGAAGGTGCCGCTTGAGATGGCAGCACTGTAAACAAAAACAGAAAGGAGCCAATGGAAATGGCAGTAAACAGAGTTCCGGTATTAAAAAGATGCAGATCCCTTGATCTTGATCCTACTTTTTTAGGATATGACAAGAAGTCCAACAGGACCTCCGCAAGGGCAGGTAAGAAGGTCAGCGAGTATGGCCTGCAGATGAGAGAGAAACAGAAAGCAAAATTTATTTACGGTGTGTTAGAGAAGCCGTTCAGAAATTACTATAAGAAAGCCGACAGAATGAAAGGCCAGACTGGTGAAAACCTGATGGTTATGCTGGAGAGCAGACTTGACAGCGTTGTGTTCAGGCTTGGTTTTGCCCGTACAAGAAGAGAGGCCAGACAGGTAGTGGGTCATAAGCATTTTCTGGTAAACGGCAAGCCCGTGCAGACTCCGTCCTACCAGATCAAGGCAGGCGATGTGATCGAGGTGAGGGAAAAAGCAAGGTCCCTGCAGAGATATAAGGATATCCTGGAGGTGACAGGCGGCAGACTTGTTCCCGAATGGCTTGATGTGGATCAGGAGGCAATGAAGGGAACCGTGAAATACCTTCCCACAAGAGAGATGATCGACGTTCCGGTAAATGAGATGCTTATCGTCGAGTTGTACTCCAAATAATTGCATGTAAAAAGGAGGGTATTTGGGTGTTTGAATTTGAAAGACCGAATATAGAAGTAGTAGAGATCTCCGAAGATAAAAAATACGGCAGATTTGTAGTGGAGCCTTTGGAAAGAGGTTACGGCATTACCCTCGGCAATTCGCTCAGAAGAATTATGTTGTCTTCCCTGCCCGGTGTGGCGGTGAGTCAGGTTAAGATTGAGGGCGTTCTTCATGAGTTCAGCTCTATTCCCGGTGTGAAGGAGGATGTGACGGAGATCGTCATGAACATCAAGAGCCTTGCCATCAAGAATAACAGCGACTCCAATGAGGTGAAGACTGCCTATATTGAGTATGAAGGCGAGGGAATTGTGCGCGCTTCCGATATTCAGGTGGATCAGGATATCGAGATCTTAAATCCTGATCTGGTGATCGCTACCCTGAGCGGCAAGGATACAAAGCTTTATATGGAGCTGACTATCACGAGAGGCCGTGGGTATGTGGGCGCTGATAAGAATAAGACAGAGGATCTGCCGATTGGTGTGATCGCGATCGATTCTATCTACACCCCTGTAGAGAGAGTCAATGTCACAGTGGAAAATACCCGTGTGGGTCAGATCACAGACTATGATAAGCTGACGTTGGATGTATATACCAATGGAACGTTAGTGCCGGATGAGGCTGTCAGCTTGGCGGCGAAGGTGCTCAGTGAGCACTTGAGTCTCTTTATCGATCTGTCCGAGAACGCTAAGACCGCAGAGGTTATGGTGGAGAAAGAGGACGATGAGAAGGAGAAGGTGCTGGAGATGAGTATTGATGAGCTGGAGCTCTCGGTACGCTCCTATAACTGCCTGAAGAGAGCCGGCATCAACACGGTGGAAGAATTGACGAATAAGACTTCCGAGGATATGATGAAGGTCAGAAATCTTGGCCGTAAGTCCTTAGAGGAAGTGCTTGCGAAGTTAAAAGAGTTAGGATTACAGCTGAATCCAAGTGATGAGGCGTGATATAGAGGTAAGCCCGAAGTGCACTCAGAAAGGAGCCAATCATGGCAAAATACAGGAAGCTGGGCAGAAAGTCTGACCAGAGAAAAGCATTACTCAGAAATCAGGTTACCGCTCTTTTATACAATGGAAAGATCGTGACCACAGAGGCGAGAGCAAAAGAAGTGCGCAAGCTTGCAGAGCACCTGATCACTCTTGCTGTGAAAGAAAAGGATAATTTCGAGACCGTTAAAGTGACTGCTAAGGTAGCACGCAAGGATAAGGACGGTAAGAGAGTGAAGCAGATCGTGGATAAGAACACGAAGGCTGTTCTCTCTGAGACACATCGTGATAAGGACGGCAAGATCCTTCGGATCGAGAACGGTATGACGGTGACAGTATACGATGAGGTGGAGAAAGAGATCAAGAAAGATCTGCCCTCCAGACTGCATGCAAGAAGCCAGATGATGAAGGTACTTTATCCTGTTAAGGAGGTACCTGCGACACCGGCAGGCCGTAAGAAGAACACCAAGGAGGTCAACCTTGTAGATAAGCTCTTTGACGAGTACGGTCCTAAATATGCGAACCGCCATGGTGGCTATACCAGAATCATCAAGATCGGACCCCGTAAGGGCGATGCAGCGATGGAAGTAGTATTAGAATTGGTATAAAATATGAGCATACAAAAATCGAGTGCGAGTGCGCTCGATTTTTTGTATGTGCAATATAAAAAGAGGATAGGAAAAAGGACAGGATTCTGTTATAATATTTTCATGGTGAGAATGTGCCGTCAGACCAAAGGAGGCATATATGAACAAAGAAATGAAAATGATGGTAAATGCCATCGTGGATGAAATGGGAAGAATGGAGGAGCGGCTCATCGAGCGAATGGATCGCCGATTTGACGAGATGGATCGTCGGTTTGAGCAGGTGGATCAACGCTTGGATTCCCTGCAGCATGAAGTCAATGCCTGCAAGTTGAGCATTGATGCGATCAACATGCGGTTGGATCAGCACGAAAAAAGATTAGCATTGCTGTAGGAGAGAATTGCGGCATAAGAAGAGAGAACAGCGTAAACAAGGGAGCGGAAACGCTCCCTTTCTTCTATATAATATATACATTTCATCAGTCCAGCTTTTTTTGAAAATGCTGATAATCCTTTGTGGAATTCCAATTACCACCCCAGGTGAAGCCGTGTTCGGTAAAGAGGCGGTAGCAGAGATCGTTCTCGTCAATCTTGTAGGGGAAGCTCTGGCTGCGGTCAGCGTACACCTCACTGCCGGGCGGAGAGATATAGGTGCTGCCATCACCGTTCTTGTTATAAACCACATAGGGGTTGTAGTAGGGATTTACGTCAATGGCAAGTCCGTAGGCGTGTTTGGACAGGTTTGTGGTGCCGTCCACTACTCGGTAGTTGAAGCAGGAAGTGTTATTATCCGCCATAGAGGCGGTGTCATCGCCGGCGTACTCATCGACCAGACGGACACGCTCGATACGGTAATCATTTTGGTAAAGTTCATAGAAGATCTCTACCATATCCTGTGCGACGGCCTGATTGCAGATCAGCTCGCCGGTCTGTTCCTCGCCGTCAAAGTCGAAGTATAGAAGTCCTACATAAGCCAAATCCTCGTAGGGGACCGTACAGCCGCTTTCGGGGTAGGAAATACCGGTGATCCTTTCTTTGACTTCATCGGTTAATGGTTCATAATAGAAGCCTTCCTTGTAGGTGGTACGTTCCGGATGCTCGGACATAGTTTGGTTCTCCTCTGCAGACTCACCGCTGTTATCATCATCATATGCAGAGGGTGTGTCCTGGGTGACAGACGAGGTGTCCTCTGAAGTCCTCTGATCTACGCTGTTTTTATCATCAGATGACGGTGATGTCGTTTCTGACACGGTTGAATTGACTGGTTCAGTCACGTTCTTTTCTATGGCATTTTCTTCAGAATCTACAGCGTCTTGCGTGCCATAGGCTAGCTCCGGATTATTTTGGGCATATTCCAGAAGCGTCTCCTCGCCGGTCAGGTAACGTGCTAAAAAGGCACATATCATAATAAAGAGCAGCAGGAAGAAAAATGGTTTTGCCAGCTGCCGTATCAGCGGTTTTATACTTGACATGTAAGTTGTCTCCTTTATGTCGATGTAGTATCTTCTGCGAAGATTATATCATAAACACAGATGCCAAAACAGTCCCCTTGTATTTTCTCCCCCAATCTAGTACAATAGCGATGGTGAAGACTGCCTAGAGACGAATGAAGGAAAAGTGCATGGGAATCATTAAAACAGAAAAGCTGACATTTGAATATATCAGGCGGGATGAAGAAGGAAATGTGGAAGGTATCACCTGTGCGGTGGATGAAGTAGATCTGGACATCAAGCAGGGAGACTTTATTGCGATCCTGGGACATAACGGTTCGGGAAAATCCACGCTCGCCAAGCATATCAACGCTATTCTTTATCCCACGGAAGGAACCGTGTGGGTGGACGGTATGGACACGCAGGAGGAGAAACACCTGTGGGATATTCGGCAGGAGGCGGGAATGGTGTTCCAGAATCCGGACAATCAGATCATCGGACAGGTGGTGGAGGAGGATGTGGGCTTTGGCCCTGAAAATATGGGCGTTCCCACCAAGGAGATCTGGGAGCGCGTAGAGGAGAGCTTGAAAGCGGTAGGAATGTATGAGTATCGCAAGCACTCGCCCAATAAGCTGTCGGGCGGACAGAAGCAGCGGGTGTCCATTGCGGGCGTCATAGCCATGCATCCGAAATGTATCATTCTGGATGAGCCTACTGCCATGCTCGATCCGAACGGGCGAAAAGAAGTGATCCGGGCAGTGCGGGCGCTGAATGATGTGGAGGGGATCACGGTGGTACTGATCACCCATTATATGGAAGAAATCATTCACGCGGATATGGTTTATGTCATGGATCAGGGGCATATTGCCATGGAAGGAACGCCCAGAGAAATCTTTTCCAGAGTGGACGAATTAAAGGAGCTGAGGCTGGATGTTCCTCAGGTGACGCTTCTGGCTCATGAACTGAGAAAAAAGGGTGTGAAT
The DNA here is from genome assembly GCA_014804615.1 of Lachnospiraceae bacterium. Lineage (GTDB taxonomy): Bacteria > Bacillota > Clostridia > Lachnospirales > Lachnospiraceae > UBA3282. The sequence continues at coordinate 162,806 of JAAUZL010000012.1, read as the reverse complement.
CTGCCGGAAGGCATTTTGACGATAGAGGAGTTCGTGGAACAATGTCTCTTATTTTAGATCATGTAAATTATGTATATGGAGAGGATACAGCTCTGGCGGTACATGCGCTCAGAGATGTGAATCTTGCGATCCCGGACGGGCAGTTTATCGGTCTGATCGGGCATACCGGCTCAGGGAAATCTACGCTGGTGCAGCATCTCAACGGGCTGATCAAGCCTACATCGGGCACGATCTATTATAACGGCGAGGATATTCACGAGAAAGATTACGATAAGAAGCAGCTGCGCAGTAAGGTTGGACTGGTGTTTCAGTATCCGGAGCATCAGCTTTTTGAGATCGACGTGTTTAAGGATGTGTGTTTCGGACCGAAGAATCTGGGCCTTTCCCAGAAAGAGGCGGAGCTACGCGCCTATGCGGCTCTGAAACAGGTCGGGATCAAGGATGAATATTTTTACCAGTCGCCCTTTGATCTGTCCGGGGGACAGAAGCGGAGGGTGGCGATCGCGGGCGTGCTTGCCATGAAGCCGGAAATTCTGGTTCTGGACGAGCCTACGGCGGGACTGGATCCCAAAGGGCGCGACGAGATCCTGGATCAGATCGCGAAGCTGAAGGAGGAGACGGGGATCACGGTGATCCTGGTATCCCACAGTATGGAGGATGTGGCGAAATACGTGGAACGGATCATTGTCATGAATCGCGGCAGTGTTCTTTATGACGATGTACCGAAAGAGGTTTTCAGGCATTACAAGGAGCTGGAACAGGTGGGACTCGCGGCGCCTCAGGTGACTTATATCATGCAGGCGCTTGCAAAAAAAGGAATGCCCGTGGATACTTCGGCCACGACCGTGGAAGAAGCGGTGCAGGAAATATTATCAAAACTGCCAAAGAAAGGCGTAGGTTTTTAAATGATACGAGATATTACATTGGGCCAGTATTATCAGGCGGATTCCGTCATTCATAAACTGGACCCGCGGGTAAAACTGGTAGCGACTCTCTGCTTTATCATTTCACTTTTTGTGGTGGACAGCTGGGTAGGGTATGTGGTGGCAGCGGTCTTTCTTGCAGTGATGATTCGACTGTCCAAGGTTCCCTTCCGATTTATGGTGAAGGGAATGAAGGCAATCGTCTTTATTCTGCTGATCACGGTGGTGTTTAATCTGTTTCTGACACCGGGAGAGCCGCTTATTACGGTCTGGAAGTTTACGATCACGAAGGAAGGACTGCGGATCGCGGTGATGATGGCGGTCAGATTGTCCTTTCTCATTGTGGGGTCTTCCCTGATGACATTGACGACTACGCCAAATAGTTTGACGGATGCGATGGAAAAGCTGATGGGGCCTTTAAGGCATGTGAAGGTGCCGGTGCATGAGGTGGCAATGATGATGTCCATCGCTCTTCGCTTTATCCCGATCTTGCTGGAGGAGACGGATAAGATCATGAAAGCGCAGATTGCCAGAGGAGCGGATTTTGAGAGCGGCAATCTGATCAAGAAGGCCAAGGCCATGGTGCCTCTCCTCGTGCCTTTGTTTATCTCGGCTTTTCGCCGTGCCAATGATCTGGCTATGGCGATGGAGGCCAGGTGCTATCGGGGCGGAGAGCATCGGACTAAGATGAAGCCTCTGCAATATAAAAGACGTGACCGGATAGCTTATCTGGTGCTGGTATGTTATCTGGGAGTTTGTGTCGGCACAAATGTTTTGATTCGGTTGCCGTTTTAAGTGTAGATTGAGGGAGGAATATGGCTCCTGTTATGAAAAAAATAACGGAAAAATATGCGATACGGTGGATCGTATGGCTGGCATCAATGGCTTTTGCCGTTTTTATATGCATGACACTTGGCGGTATGAGACAGGAAGCAGCCGAAGTGTTGTCATTTGTGGGAGAAAAAGCAGAAGCGGAGGAAAAAGGTCTTCAAATCTTTGTTTATTCATCGGATGAATATGAAAGCAGGTACGCACTGACACCTTGGTTTTCGAAGAAAGACGATAAATATTTTTTGTTTTTGCCTGACTGGGCATTTGAGATATCTTTCTCTAAAGATATTTTATTTGACGGTAAAACGTTTGCAAAAGGGCAGAAAATGACTACAGAAAAGACTCAGTTCTCTTTTGTCTGTGAAGAGCGTGAATATTCGGTTGAAATAGTGCAGTTAGCACAGATTTCGACATTATATATGGATACGTCAACAGGCAGTCTGGCTTATATAGGACAGAGTAAAGAGAATAAAGATGTGGTGGAAATCTGTGCTGTGGATGAACAGGGGAAGATGACGGGACAGGCGTTCGGCAAGATAAACTGCAGGGGAAATGTCACGTTTGAGGCGCCAAAGAAGAGTTATACGCTGGAGCTTGCCGAAGATACGGATCTGTATGGAATGGGAGAGGCAAAGAAATGGATATTGCTGGCAAATTCTTTTGACAGTACATCTATAAGAAATTATCTGTCCTTTTATATGGCAAAGCAAATGAATATGTATGGTACACCGGAGGCCAGGTGGGTAGATGTTTTTGCCAATGGAGAATATCAGGGGATTTACTTGTTGTGTGAGAAAATTGAAGTTGACAAAGAGCGGCTGGATATTAATGATCTGGAAGTGCAATTGGAAGAGAACAATAACCTGGAAGCAGTAAAAAAATCAAATTTCTATATGATATCCAGTGATGGACAGAAAGTAATACAGAAAGGATTCCGGCTGGAGTATGAGCCGGAGGATATCAGTGGAGGCTATTTGCTGGAACTGGAGAGTGTTCCGGAGCGATACGAGGAGGAAAAAAGCGGTTTTATATCGGATGGAGGGCAGCAGGTAGTGATCAAGAGTCCGGCATATGCTTCCCCATCACAGGTGAAATATATCAGTGGTCTTTATCAGACGATGGAAGATGCATTGTTGCAGGCGGGTAATACTGTGACAGAGGATGCTTTTCTGGAATATGCAGATTTAGAGTCATTTACAAAAAAGTATCTTATTGAAGAAGTTTCTAAAAATATGGACGCTTCTGCCAGCAGTTTGTATCTATATAAGCCGGAGGACGATATCAGCACGAAACTGTATGCGGGACCGGTCTGGGATTATGACAGAGCCTATGGAAATATGGGGAAATTGGATGATAATCTGGATTTGAGAACGCCTGATGGCATGTATGTACAGGATGGCTGGTACGGAACAGGGTTCTGGTCGCCTTTTTGCTGGAATCCCTATTTTCAGGAGAGCGTAAAAAAGATATATGAAGAAGAAATGCTTCCGGTGATCGAAGAATGTGTTAATGAGAAAATACTGCAATGGGAGGAGTTGATCATGCCTTCTGCTTATGCGGACCTGATGAGATGGCCTGATAGAGAAGAAGAAGTAAAAGAGTTTCAAAATCTTTCCTATGAAGAAAAAGTGGATAGATTAATAAATTTTTTGGATGCACGGTCATTATATTTGAAAGAGGTCTGGGGGGTGTGAGTAGCTGTGAATATGACAGAGCCAAAATATCGCCACGAACAGAAATATTGTTGTACCAAAGGGCAGTTTGAAGTGATCAGGAATACGATAAGAGGAATTATGAGTCAGGATTCTCATGCTGACGAGGAAGGAAGTTATTGCGTCAGGAGTCTTTACTTTGATGACTATAGAGACAGCGGCTGGTGGGAAAATGAGGACGGCAGCAATCCGCGGGAAAAATATCGTATTCGGATTTATGACGGGAGTGCGGAAAGAATCAGTCTGGAGCTAAAAAGGAAAGAGAATGGCAAGACACAAAAAATATCATGTGCCATAAGCAGGGAAACCTGTGAAGAAATAATGTGTACGGGGAAAATACCTTTTGATGATGAAGCGCCGATGTTGTATCAGAGATTTTATACAGCAGGACAGACGAGATTACTCAAGCCTAAAGTCATTGTGGAATACGACAGGACGGTATATGTATATAGAAACGGAAATGTAAGGATAACTTATGATGAAAATATTTCTTCCAGTGTGGAGATAGACAGCTTTTTATCACCAAGATTGATATGCAGACCGATCATGCCCTGCGGGCAGGGGATCCTGGAAGTAAAATATGATGAATTTCTGCCGGATTACATATATAGTTCGCTGCAGTTTGGAGAGTTGAGGGAAGCCACTTTTTCCAAATATTATTTTTGCAGAAGATTTTCCCTATAATAGATAATAGTGAAAGTGCTTTGGAATAAATTCTTTAGATAAGAAAGGAATAATGAGATGGGATTTCGTGATGTGATAAAGCAGACAGTGCTGGAATTATATAACGGTGAGGTGGATGTAAAGCAGATATTGGTGGTAATGGGAGTCACTTTGTTACTGTCTTTTTACTTGTTCGTACTATATCGGATCGTTACAAGAAAAACATTTTATAGTAAAAGCTTTAATCTTTCGCTTGCGGTACTGGCAGTCATAACCGCCGGTATTATTATCACGATTCAGACAAGTATTGTAATTTCCTTGGGTATGGTAGGTGCACTGTCCATTGTGCGTTTCCGAACGGCAGTGAAAGAGCCGATGGATCTTATCTTCCTGTTCTGGTCTATTTCGGTTGGAATCATTTGCGGTGCCGGGCTGTTCGAAGTGGCAATTATTGTCAGCGCGGCGGCAACCCTTGTGATTTTTGTTCTGGACCAAATTCCGTTAGCCAGAGCCCCGTTGATCCTTGTTGTCAATGCGGATAAATATGAATGCAAGGCTAAGGTAGATATGGTATTGAAAGAAACTTGTAAGTATTTCCGTGTCAAATCAAGAAATATGTCGGAGAATCATGTGGATATGGTATATGAAATCAGAACGGCAAAAGAGGATGAATGTCTGACAGCGGTCAGGACAATCGATGGGGTTCGTGCTGTATCTATGATAGATCATGATGGAGAGACAACGTTCTAAAGGTTGAAAGATTAATATGAAAAGAGTTATGTTAACTGTGGCCTATGACGGGACGGCCTACTGCGGCTGGCAGCTGCAGCCGGGGAAAGAGACCATAGAGGGAGTTTTAAACCGCTGTTTGGATGAGCTTACCGGGGAGACGATCGAGGTGATCGGTGCAAGCCGTACCGATTCCGGGGTGCACGCGCTGGGCAACATCGCAGTATTTGATACGGAGAGTCCCATTCCGGCAGATAAGTTTTCTTATGCTTTGAACCAGCGTCTGCCGGAGGATATTCGGATTCAGGATGCCAAAGAGGTGGCGCCGGATTTCCATCCCAGGCATTGTGCCAGCCGCAAGACCTATGAGTATCGGATCCTCAATGCACCATTCCCTCTGCCGACCAAAAGACTGTACGCGCATTTTACCTATGTGCCGTTGAATGTTGATTTAATGAAGCAAGGGGCGGCGTATCTGGTGGGAGAGCATGATTTTAAGAGCTTTTGCAGTGTAGATACTCAGGCGCAGACCACGGTGCGGCAGATCGATGCCATAGAAGTAGTGAGACAGGGAGAGGAGATCTGTATTCTTGTTACCGGCAGAGGCTTCCTTTATAATATGGTAAGAATTATTGCGGGCACTCTGATGGAGGTGGGCAGAGGGCATCTGCCTCCCGAAAAGGTGAAGGATATGTTAGAGGCACGGGACAGACAGGCGGCGGGCCCCACTGCACCGGCCTGTGGGCTGACATTGGTGGGGTATGAGTTCTTAGAATAAGTAGGATAAAAACGATTGTAATAGTTTGCTTTTAAGTGAGGAAGGGAAATGTCTGCTAATAAGTTATATCTAGGAATCATCATATATTTGTATCTGCCGTTGACAGTTTTTTTGCTTGGCTGGGTTTCGCCGATTGTATCAGTGCCGGTTTTATTTATTTCTATAGCAGGCATTTTTTTTGCAATGAGAAATGTTTGGAATAATAATAAAAGCGAGATCATACCGGTTTCTGTATTGGAAATAGGTTTTATTTTATTGTTGTTTATATTCTTTTTTATTTTTGTCGGACAGGGGGATCTGTTTCCGCAGGATTTTGATTGGCATAAGCATCATGCGATATTTAATGATTTGCTAAATTACAGCTGGCCGGTTGTTTATGATAACAATTCTATGTTGACATATTACTTGGGGCAGTATATTGTTCCGGCAGCCATAGCAAAGATTCTGTTTCATTCAAATTTAGTTATGAGAATAATGATCCCTGTTTGGAATGCTCTGGGATTATTGCTTGTATATATTTTTATGGTTTCCTTTTTGAAGGCAGAAACCAAATGGAAAAAGCTGGGAATCCTATTGGCTGTTTTTTTCTGGGGAGGGGCCACGAATTGGGGAAATATAGTTTACAATATAGCAGGGCATGAGACTCTTGGTATGTTGGACGGACAATATAAATGGATTGATATAGAACGCATACGTGTTCATTTTGCCTCCAATTATGATGCATGTTATGGCGCTTTTCAGCATGTTATTTCTCCATGGGTCGCGTGCAGTTTTTTTGTGGGAAATCGCAAAAATACGGAAACCTATGTAATGATAGCGTTGCCTCTCCTGTTTTCAGCAACATTCGGGTTTGTATATTTTGCCGCATTACTCTTATTTTTCGCTATATATGATCTTATGAAAGATAGGAGATTTAAGGAATGGATCAAATCCATCTTTTCAAAAGGAAATTTGTTTTTGCTTCCGATGACAGCAGTCATTTTGATTTATTTGACAGGCAATATTCTAGGAGATAAACCGTCTGCAGTGGGACTCAGAATAATTCATATGGCGGATTATATGGATTTCTTTATCATATTTGTCTTATGTGAGTTTTTGGGATATGCCCTATTTCTTTTCAAACGAAATAAGAGGAATGTGATGTTTTATGCCATTGTTATCGAACTTTTGATCATCCCGTTTATTTCTCTTGGCCTTTATAATGATCTGTGTTCCCGCGGCGGCATACCTGCACGTTTTATTTTAATGCTGCTTTGTATAGAACAAATATATAATTCTACAAAAAAAGATTGGTGCTATGCGGGACTTGCTGCATTGTTAGTTGTTGCGGCGTTAAATACAGAGGTGCAGATAAGTGCGCATATAGATCGGACAATAGCCGGATGGAAAGAAAAAAGCTATGTGGAGGATGATTATAAATCTCTTGAAGGGTATGCTGGCAATCCCGATGTTAGGGTTGATGAAGCATACAATTATTATACGTTGGATTATTCAGACAGCCTGTTCAAAAAGATAGCCAGAAAGTAATGAAAGTCAAGTAAAAAACCAGTTGACACGCGCGGAAGCGTATAATATAATAAATAACTGTGACGAATTGTTTATAAGTGCCTGACCAAAGCCCCGGTGAGGTACATTATATAAGTAGAAGTACAAATTATCGTGGAGAGATGCCGAGTGTGGCCGGACATCTGCATGAGGGTCTTCGGAAGCGGTACAGACAGCAGTTACTATGGAGGTAATATCATGAAAACATTTATGGCGAGTCCAGCTACGATCGAGAGAAAGTGGTATGTAGTTGATGCGACAGATATGACACTGGGACGCTTGGCATCTGAGATTGCCAAAGTGTTAAGAGGCAAGAACAAGCCGATCTTTACTCCCCATATTGACACAGGCGATTATGTGATCGTTGTCAATGCAGAGAAGGTGAAGGTGACAGGTAAGAAGCTGGATCAGAAGATCTACTACCATCATTCCGACTATGTGGGCGGCATGAAAGAGACCACCCTGAAGGAGATGCTGCAGAAGCATCCTGAGAGAGTTGTTGAGTATGCAGTGAAGGGTATGCTTCCCAAGGGACCTCTCGGCAGACAGATGTACAAAAAGCTTTTTGTATATGCAGGACCTGATCACAAGCAGGCGGCACAGAAACCAGAAGTGTTGACATTTTAAGAAAGGGATAAAGAATCATGGCTAAAGCAGATAAATCAGCAAAGTATTATGGAACCGGTAGAAGAAAGAAATCTATCGCCAGAGTATATTTAGTGCCCGGCAAGGGTCAGATCACCATCAATAAGAGAGACATCGACGACTATTTTGGGCTGGAGACCCTGAAGGTTATCGTGCGTCAGCCTCTGGCAGCGACTGACACGGTAGATAAGTTCGACGCAGTCATCACCGTAAAGGGCGGCGGCTATACAGGACAGGCGGGTGCTGTGAGACACGGTATCGCAAGAGCGCTTCTTCAGGCAGATCCGGATTACAGACCGACCTTAAAGAAGGCAGGTTACCTGACCAGAGATCCTCGTATGAAGGAGAGAAAGAAATACGGTCTCAAAGCAGCGAGACGCGCACCTCAGTTCTCCAAGAGATAAGGATTACTGCGAATTATGGATATGCAAAGAGTACAGAGCAAGTTTGCTTGCAGCTGTACTCTTTTTTTATTGCGGCCTCTCTGTTTTGAAATCTGTCCTAAAATGATTTTTACGATAGTCTCTTGGTAAGACTTGAAAAAAAGCTTTAAACGCTGCAGTGAATTTGCTTTGACTGTCATAACCAACAGCCCGTGCAATTTCTGCTATACTTCTATCGGTTTCTTTTAACATTTTTGCCGCCTGCTCCATGCGGTGTTCTTTAATATGTGCCGCAATGGAAGTTCCATAAACTGATTTAAAGGCATTTTTCAAGGTGGTTGGATTGATGTGATATTGTCTGGAAAGCTCCTCTATAGTAGGTCTCTGTTCCATATGCATTAAAATCTGGTCATGAATCTTTCGAATGATCTCAATCTGTCCGGCTTGATATTCAGACAGTTGGCTTTGGGATGCAAACTCTGTTTTTGCAAGATAAAGCAAAAGTTCTAAAACCTTGATTTTCTGATAGGATAGCTGTAGTGCTTCCGGCTGGTTATAAAATGCGGAAAAAATACTTTCAGTCTGTTCATTGCCGGTGAGAAAAACAGGGTGGTCAATCTGGGAGAATTTATCAGACAGTAAGGTTTCAAAAACATGGTTATCTTTCAACAATTCAGGCGGATTGTCAGAGAGTTCCTGTAAATCAATACAAATGGTAAGCCCTTGATACATTCCACTTGGAATGGTAAGCACAGAATTTGTGCAGTCTTTCATTGTATGCAGGGAAAAATCTCCCGGATTCAGATAAATATGGTTTCCGTTTCCCATCTCCCATACAATCTGGCTGGATTTGCAATAGTTGATCTGGATCATGTGTGCCATAGCTTTATGCTGTACGGAAAAAGAATCTGACGAAAATGTCTGATAGCATAGCTCTATACCGGGATAAAGCTTTTCAAATTCTTTTTGTATGTTTGCCCATTCATCATTCATGTGACTGACCTCACAATTCAGGACAGGTAATTTCCATAACCTGTTCGATCATCTGATGCAGCAGACGGCTCTGTTCTGTATCGGCGGCACGGTAATAAACTTCTTTCCCTTCCCGGCGGCAGACGATCAATCCGCTGTTTTTTAGTGGTCTTAGGTGGTGTGACACTGCCGGGCTTGACATTTGCAGCATGGATGAAATATTGAGGACACATTCTTCACAATGGCATAGCAGCCAGAAAATACGGATTCTGGTGGTATCACCGAGCTGTTTAAACACTTCTGCTACAGTTTGAAAGTAATCTACATGATTTAATTGCTCCTGTATCAGTGTGGTTTGCGGCCCTTCTCCATGCTGATGTGGTAATTTCGTATGATTCATATTGGTTTCCTTTCGTTTGCATTTCGCCCAAATAGAAATTCTTTTCGCCCATTTATGAGAGAATGCTTCGGAGATATTGACGTGTGCCTTTACACGTATTATACTGCAATCATAACAATTAAACAAGTAATTAATTGTAAAATCATAAAAATTGACAAGGAGGACTTTTCAAATGAAAAAAACTTACAAGATCGAGGTAGACTGCGCAAACTGTGCAAATCTGATGGAGGATGCAGCTCGCAAAACTGCCGGTGTGCAGGATGCAACGGTTAACTTTATGACCTTGAAAATGAGCGTGGAATTTGCCGACGGGTATGAGCCGAAAGCGGTAATGGAGGATGTTCTGAAAGCCTGCAAGAAGGTTGAGCCTGACTGCGAAATTTTCTTTTAAGCTAAAATTTGAAAGGAGATAATCATGCAGGAATTAGTGATAAGCATACTGCTGATGGTCGTTATCATAATGGCTGCCATTGTTCTCGTTTTTGTTGGCAGCCGTAAGGGAGGCTTGACCAGAAAGCAGAGGGTCATGATGATTCGGATTTTGATTACTGCAGTCATATTATTGTCACTCCAGTTTATTTCCGCAGAGGTATTTGATGGGATTGACGGATATTTATTCCAGTCGGCAGGGCGGTGGATTCGTTTTGCGTGTTATTTGATCGATTACTTTATCATCGGATATGACATTTTGCGGAAAGCGGCAAAAGGAATTAGGAACCGTCAGGTATTTGACGAGAGTTTTCTGATGGCAGTGGCTACCGTTGGAGCGATGGCGCTGGCTATTTATGAGAATGGCGAATATCTGGAAGCGATCGCCGTGATGCTGTTTTATCAGATTGGTGAATGGTTTCAGGGCTATGCAGTGGGCAAGAGCCGCCGCAATATCAGCAATCTGATGGATATCCGTCCCGATTATGCGAATATAGAGAGAAACGGGAAACTGGAGAAGGTAGATCCGGATGAAGTGGAGATCGGCAGTGTGATCGTTGTTCAGCCGGGAGAGAAAGTGCCGATTGATGGAATTATCGTTGAAGGCACATCTAGTCTGAATACCAGCGCATTGACCGGGGAAAGTCTGCCGAGGGAGGCAAAAGCCGGTGATGAAGTGATCAGCGGATGTATCAGTATGACAAGTGTATTGAAGATACAGACAACGAAAGAGTTTGGTGAATCCACGGTTTCCAAGATTTTGGATCTGGTGGAAAATGCAAGCTCTCGTAAATCAAAGTCGGAAGATTTTATTTCAAAGTTTGCGAAGGTTTATACGCCGGCTGTCTGTTACTGTGCATTGGCGCTGGCGTTCCTTCCTCCGATTGTCCGCATGTTCGTTATGGGTCTGTCTGCGGACTGGGGTGTCTGGATTTACCGGGCGTTGACTTTCCTCGTTATCAGCTGCCCTTGTGCGTTGGTGATCAGTATTCCTCTGAGTTTCTTCGCAGGTATTGGAGGTGCGAGCAAAGAGGGCGTTCTGGTAAAAGGTTCCAATTATCTGGAAATCCTTTCCCAGACCAGGTATGTTGTCTTTGACAAGACCGGAACCATGACAAAAGGTGTTTTTGAGGTGAACGGCATTCATCATTCTGTAATAGAGAATGACAAACTGATCGAGTATGCGGCCCTGGCAGAAAGCGCATCTTCCCATCCTATCAGCAAGAGCTTACAGCGTGCATACGGAAAAGAAATTGACAGAAGCCGTGTGTCAGATATACAGGAGATCAGCGGAAATGGCGTGACAGCAAAAGTAGACGGCAAAGAAATAGCTGCCGGAAATGATAAATTGATGAAGCACTTGAACATTCCGTATCAGGACTGCCATCAAACCGGAACGATCATTCATATGGCGATCAATGGGGAATATGCGGGGCATATTGTAATCTCCGATATTATAAAGCCTCATGCCAAGGCAGCCATTGCGGAATTAAAGAAAGCAGGAGCAGATAAGACTGTTATGCTGACCGGGGATGCGAAGAAAGTGGCGGATCAGGTTGCCGCCTCCCTTGGGATTGACGAGGTTTACAGCGAGCTTCTTCCGGCTGATAAGGTGGAAAAGGTGGAAGAACTTCTGCGGATGAAACCGGGCAAGGCAAAGCTGGCGTTCGTAGGCGATGGTATCAATGATGCGCCGGTACTTTCCAGAGCGGACATCGGTATTGCCATGGGTGCGATGGGATCAGATGCGGCAATCGAAGCGGCGGACATTGTTTTGATGGATGACGATCCGCTCAAGATTGCAAAGGCAATCAAGATTTCCAGAAAATGCCTGCGGATTGTATATCAGAATATTGTATTTGCACTGGCTGTTAAGTTTGCCTGCCTTGCATTAGGGGCTGTGGGCATTGCGAATATGTATCTGGCGATTTTTGCAGATGTAGGTGTAATGGTACTTGCGGTTCTGAATGCGATCCGTTGTCTGTTTGTGAAGAAACTGTGAGGAAGATAGTATTAACATTTTGGGGAATCTGGACTATAATATTTTTCAAGACAAAGTGTTTGGAGGAGCACGTATGCTATGAGAAAAATATTAGTGACAGGCGGAACCGTATTTGTCAGTAAATATATTGCAGCGTATTATGCGGATCAAGGCGATGAGGTCTATGTTTTAAACAGGAATCATCGCCCTCAGCCGGATAAAACCATATTGATAGAGGCCGACAGGCATAATCTGGGGACTGTGCTAAAAGAGTATACATTTGATGCAGTTCTGGACGTCACTGCATACACAGGGGACGATGTAGCGCATCTGCTTGATGCGTTAGGAAATTTTGAATCAACACATACAGACTATGTGCTGATCAGTTCCAGCGCAGTATATCCGGAAACGCTGCCACAGCCATTTTCGGAAGATCAGCAGACGGGAGAAAATAAATATTGGGGTGTTTATGGCACCAACAAGATTGATGCAGAAAAAGAATTGCTGAAAAGAGTGCCTGATGCCTATATACTTCGCCCGCCATATCTGTATGGGCCGATGAACAATGTCTACAGAGAGGCGTTCGTGTTTGAATGCGCGGACAGGAACCGTAAATTTTACCTGCCGAAAAAGGGCGATATGAAATTGCAATTTTTTCATGTCCGGGATTTGTGCAGATGTATTGATTCCATATTGGACAGACATCCTTCAAACCATATTTTTAATGTGGGAAACGAGAAATGTATCTCCATCCGAGAGTGGGTGGAACAGTGCTATCATGTGGCAGGGCGCGCAGCCGAGTTTGTGGAAGTGTATCAGGATCTGAATCAGAGGGAATATTTCAGCTTTTACGATTACGAGTATCAGCTTGCTGTATCCAGACAGAGAGAGCTGATAGAAGACACCGTCTTATTGGAAGATGGGCTGAAAGAGGCGTATCTTTGGTATCGGGAGCATAAAGACGAAGTGAATCGAAAAGGATATATTGAGTACATAGACAGATGTCTTTAAATGATTCTGCACCGCAGTATTTTTTCCCTTGATTTTTATTTTCCCCATGCTATAATCTTTTCTAGGGGGATATAGCTCAGTTGGGAGAGCGATACGTTCGCAACGTATAGGTCACGAGTTCGAGTCTCGCTATCTCCATTTGGGAAGCATAGCTCAGCTGGGATGAGCGTTCGCCTCACACGCGAGAGGTCATGGGTTCGAGCCCCATTGCTTCCATTTATTCAGGAAGAGAAGCCGGAATGTAACCATCATTCCGACTTTTTCTTTTCATAGAAAAAGGGAGAGAGTATGATGGCAAAGTACGGACAAATGATAAAAGAGTATTTTATGATCACTCTGGCAGTGATCGTTATGGATATCGGGGTCTATGTCTTTAAATTTCCGAATAACTTTTCTTTTGGGGGCGTTTCCGGTCTGGCGGTAGTGGCGACACACTTCCTGCCATTTACGGCATCTCAGATCAATCTGCTTGTGAATATGTTTCTTCTGATTCTGGGTTTTTTATTTCTGGGAAAGGGGTTTGGCGTGAAAACAGCATATGTGACAATAGTGTCATCTTTGCTGCTGAACGTTATGGAGGTATTTCTTCCGATGAATGCACCCCTTACGAATGAGACGATGCTGGAATTATTGTATGCGATCGCCCTGCCTGCAATCTCCTCTGCGCTGCTTTTCTATGAAAGTGCTTCCGGCGGCGGAACGGATATCATTGCCATGATCCTGAAAAAATATTCGACGATGGATATCTCGTCGGCGCTCATGCTGGTGGATGCCGGCATCGTAGTGGTTGCCTGTTTTACTTTTGACACGAAGACGGGACTTTACTCCATCTGTGGTCTGATGGCCAAAACGCTGGTGATCGATAAGGCTATTGAGCGGATGAAACTGAACAAATATTTTACCATCATATGCAGCGATCCGGACCCGATCTGCGACTATATCATGAAGGAGTTAAACCGGAGCGCCACGGTCTACAAGGCGGAGGGCGCATATTCACACCAGGGAAAGGTAGTGATCCTCACGGTAATGGGACCCAAGCAGGCGGTGCTTCTGGAGCGTTATATCCAGTCTGTGGAACCGGATGCCTTTTTGATGGTGACAAAGAGCAGTGAAATTATGGGAAACGGATTTAAGAGGGATATCTGACGATGGCGATGCATGTGAAAAATATGACAACGGGAAAACCGGCGAAGCTGCTGCTTGCGTTTTCGTTTTCCCTGATGGCCGGAAATGTCTTTCAGCAGCTATACGTGGTCGTGGATACCATGGTGGTGGGGAAATATCTGGGTGTGACCGCTCTGGCTGCGCTGGGAGCATCGGATTGGCTTAATTGGCTGATGCTGGGTGTGATCCAGGGATTGACACAGGGCTTTGGCATTCGGATGGCGCAGGACTTTGGTGCCGGCAGGATGGAAGATCTGAAAAAGAGTGTGGGGAGCGCGGCGGTGCTCTCTATGCTTTGTGCCGCTGTGCTGCTGGTGATAGGGCAGCTTGGTGCCAGACCGATGCTTGTGCTTTTACAGACGCCGCCGGAGATCATAGAGTTTTCGCTGCTCTATCTGCGGATTTTGTTTGCGGGAGTGCCGATCGTGATGCTCTACAATCTTCTGGCCTGTATTCTGCGTTCCCTGGGAGACAGCAGGACGCCGTTAAACGCCATGATCGTTGCGTCCGTCACGAATATCGTTCTGGATTATCTGTTTGTTCTGGGATTTGGATGGGGGATCGTGGGCGCGGCATCGGCTACGCTGATCGCTCAGGCGGTGTCCAGCGGATTCTGTTTCTTCTATATTATAAGGATCTCCTTTTTAAAGATGGAACGGACAGATTTTCACCTGAACAGAGATCTCACAATACGGCTTTTCTTTCTGGGGCTGCCCATGGCTTTTCAGAATGCCATCATCGCCATTGGCGGTATGATCGTCCAGTTTGCAGTGAACGGCTACGGCGTGATCTTTATTGCGGGCTTCACTGCGACCAATAAGCTCTATGGGCTTTTGGAGATCGCGGGAACTTCTTATGGTTATGCGATGGTAACTTATGTGGGGCAGAATCTGGGCGCCGGCCGGATGGACCGGATTCGCGCCGGGATGCGCGCGGCGATGGGGATCGCCATGGCCACTTCCGTCTTCATAGCGGTGTGTATGCTTGTATTCGGTAAATATCTTCTGGGATTATTTATCTCGGGGACACCGGAGGTGGTAGAGCAGACCATGCAGATCGCTTATTTTTATCTGGCGGTCATGAGCGTTTCGCTGCCCATCCTCTATGTCATTCATGTGACAAGATCTGCCCTGCAGGGGATGGGCAATACGGTGCTGCCTATGCTGTCGGGTGTGGCGGAGTTCGTGATGCGAACCCTGTCGGTAATTCTTCTGCCGATGTTTTTCGGGAAAGTAGGAATCTTCTTTGCGGAGACATCTGCCTGGGTGGGCGCAGATGTGGTGCTGGTGATCAGCTATTTCATCGTAGCAAAGAGGCTGGAAGTGAAAATGACTAACGCAGTTAACATACAAGAACAGAGGGGCGGTGTTTAAATCCAGCCCCCATCCAGTGTGATGATCTGTCCGGTCAGATAGTCGGGAGCCTCTGCCAGAGAAAGCAGCAGCCTGGCAACTTCAGATGGTTGACCAATTCGGTCAGTTGGTATTTCCGCCCGCAGGTTCTCCATATCTTCTTCCGAGAAGGTGCTGTTCATCTCCGTGTCGATAACGCCGCAGGCGATGGCGTTGACCTGAATGCCGCTGGGGGCCAGTTCCTTTGCCAGCGCTTTGGTGAAGGCGTTCACGCCGCCCTTGGAGGCAGAGTAGGCCACTTCCATGGAGGCGCCCACATTGCCCCAGACGGAGGAGATATTGATGATCCGGCCGGCATGCCGCTTTAACATCAGAGGAATGGCCAGGCGGCAGGTATAGAACAGGGCATTTAAATTTACGTCCATGACAGCCTGCCATTCTTCCGGGGACATTTCGTGTAAAAGCCCGATATGGGAGATGCCGGCATTGTTGACCAGCAGAGTCAAATCATCAATCTGCGAAAAGACATGATTTACCGCTTCTATGTCGCCCATATCCGCTAAAATAGGCGTAGTTGCGACATGATAGGTTTCTGACAGATGATGTGACAATCGTGTCAGTTCTTCTTCGGAGCGCCTGCAGGTAAGGTACAGGCGATAGCCCGCCCCGGCAAGAGCTTCGGCGATGGCGCGGCCGATGCCTCTGGAGGCTCCCGTGACAAGGGCAGTTTTGTTATCCATACGTTCTTATCCTTTCGTGTTTTATAAATATAATATTTTTGATTACAATATATTTATACTTTTATTTCTTTTGAAAACAATTGTACCATATCTCAGATGCCAATGTACTAAAACATTTTAGAAAGAATTACGAAGTAATTCTTTAGTCGCAGGATGCTGATCCTGCGACGATTATACTACAGACCACGGGGAAAGTTACCTCGAGATCGGCGGAAAGGAGTATCGTTTATGTATGATCTGATCATTGTCGGCGCAGGGCCGGCGGGATTATCGGCCGCAGTCTATGGCAGACGTGCGGGGCTTAATTTGATCGTGTTGGAGAAAGCTGCCATGGGCGGCGGTCAGGTTCTCAATACCTATGAAGTAGATAATTATCTGGGGATGCCCGGGATCGACGGCTTCGAGCTGGGGGAGAAGTTCCGCAGTCATGCCGAGGAGCTGGGAGCGGCATTTCAGAAGGGCAGAGTTACGGCTGTCCGTGATGAGGGACAAAAGAAGATCGTGGAGACGGCGGATGGCAGTGTTCTGGAAGCGCGGGCGTTGATCCTTGCCTGTGGCGCGGAGCATGCAAAGCTGGGCGCACCGGGAGAGGAGAGTTACAGAGGCCAGGGCGTATCCTACTGTGCTACCTGCGACGGCGCCTTCTATAAGAAGAGAGATGTAGCGGTGGTGGGCGGCGGCGATGTGGCTGTGGAAGATGCCGTTTATCTGGCGCGGCTTTGCCGCAAGGTCTATCTGATCCACAGGCGGGACAGCCTACGGGCCGTCAAAAGTCTGCAGGAAAAGCTCTTTTCCTGCGAGAACGTAGAGGTGATCTGGGACAGTACGTTAAAAGAAATCAAGGGCTCCGATCTGGTGGAGGCAGTGACGATTCATCATATAAAAGAAGACAGGGAACAGGAGCTTGCCGTGGACGGCGTCTTTATTGCCGTGGGGATGCACCCTAATACAGAGGCCTTCCGTGATATAGTGGGCTGTGACGAGAGAGGATATTTGATCGCCGGTGAGGATTGTGCCACTGATGTGCCGGGAATTTTTGCGGCGGGAGATATCCGGACGAAGGCTTTGCGTCAGATCGTGACGGCGGTGTCTGACGGCGCCTGTGCGGTGGCCTCCGTGGAGCAGTATCTGGGCACAAAATAGAAACATTACGAAAATGTTACAAACAGATTTTTCTCAAAATTTCGCATGACTTGACATAACTTTTTTTGCCCTAAGTGACGAAGAATCCGACTTTTTGTGGAAAAGACACAATAACTTGCGTTTAAGTGTGGGTTTTGATGGTAGATGCTGTGGTTGACAAAACGTAAATGCGATGCTATATTATAGCCAGATGTAACAAAATGTAACAATTCTGTAACAAATGAGGTGTTTTTATGAAGAAAAACAATCTTAAATGGACAGCTTGTGCACTGGCAGCAATCATGGGATTTACCGGTACAGGTATAGAGGCGCAGGCCACAGGTAATGTGGGAAGCGTTCTGCCGTCAGCCGGGATAGAATTTTCTCTGCAGGATGAAGATAAGTCCACTTCCCTGTCTTCTTTAAAAGAAGAGTCGGATAAGGAAGCGGCGCAGCAGGGAGATGGCACGGGTGAGTCGGCGGACGGTATCAGCGTCGGCAGTACTCAGCTTGGCGGATACTCTGATCTCGCCAGCACTTCCGGCACGCTTAGTAAATCATCTGTGAAGATTGAAGATACGGTGGTGGTCAGCGAAGGCTACACCAGGGATTTAAGAGAAGCTGCAGGCAGCGGCCTGTCTGAGGAAGAGGAAGGTTTTAAGAATCTGGTTATCGCTAAGGTGAATGACTATGTGAATGTACGCAGCATTCCCAGCGAGGAGGGTGAGATCGTCGGTAAGCTCTACAATAAATCCGTGGGAAGCTTTATCGAGGAGGAGGACGGCTGGTATAAGATCAGTTCCGGCTCCGTGGAAGGCTATGTCAAGGGTGAGTTCTGTGTGACCGGTGATGACGCCGTAGACTATGCGAAGGAAGTGGGAACCCGTATTGCAACCGTTACGACTACGACTTTGAAGGTGCGTGAGAAGCCCGGTCTGGAGGAGACGGTGCTGGGTTTGGTGCCCATCGAGGACGAACTGATCGTCACGGAGGAGCTGGACGGCTGGGTAAAGGTAAATATCGAGGAAGGTGACGGCTATGTTTCTACGGATTATGTCACACTTTCTACAGAGTTTGTAAAAGCGGAATCTATCGCGGAGGAGAAGGCGAGACTGGCGAAGGAAGAAGAGGCCAGGAAGGCAGCTCAGGCAGCGGCGAAGAAAAAAGCGGAAGAGAATAAGTCTTCCGGCGGTCAGAGCGAGTCATCGGGCGGTAAGACCTATGCGAATCCTACAGGCAGCACAGGCGCTGATGTAGTACAATTTGCGAAGCAGTTTGTGGGCAATCCCTATGTGTATGGCGGCACCAGCCTGACGAACGGTGCGGACTGTTCTGGGTTTGTCATGAGCGTATATAAGAACTTTGGCGTGAGCCTGCCTCATTCCTCGGCAGCAGACAGGAACGTGGGGGCAGCTGTAAACGGCTTGGAGAATGCACAGCCCGGCGATATCGTCTGCTACTCGGGTCACGTGGGCATCTACGCCGGCAACGGACAGATCGTGCATGCGTCCACATCCAAAACGGGTATCATCGTATCCAGTGCGACCTACCGTTCCATCCTCTCCATCCGGAGAATCTTGTAAAAGAGTATACTAAAACAGAAATGTGAGACGGTCTGTTTGGGACCGTCTCTTTTTTGTGGATAAAAATTGCTCGAAAAAACACATTTATACACCGATTTATCCACAGTTTCCACAGTTTTTTGACTGAGTCGGTTATATGGTTAGGGGAAACAGCCAATTGTTGCAAACAAAGCGGCAGATATGCTATACTACATCTAAGGCAACACTATACTCCAATGAAAGGGATGAGTGAGATGAAATTTGTCATTGTTGGGAAAAATATCGAGGTAACACCGGGGTTGCGCGCGGCAGTGGAGGATAAGATCGGTAAGCTGGAGAAGTTTTTTACCGAGGAGACAGAAGTACATGTTACGCTCAGTGTGGAGAAGGATCGTCAGAAGATAGAGGTGACGATTCCTGTGAAGGGAAATATCATTCGTTCCGAGCAGGTCAGCAGTGATATGTATGTGTCCATCGATCTGGTGGAGGAGATCATCGAGAGACAGCTTAAAAAATATAAAAATAAGCTGGTGGACAAGAAGCAGGGGACTGATTTCTTCCGGCCGGAGTTTATCGAGAAGGATTTCATGGATGAGGAGGAAGTGAAGATCATCCGCACCAAAAAGTTCGACATCAAGCCCATGTATCCGGAGGATGCCTGTGTGCAGATGGAGCTTCTGGGACACAACTTTTTCGTATTCTGCAATGCGGAGACGGATCAGGTCAACGTAGTCTATAAGAGAAAGGGAAATACCTACGGGCTGATCGAGCCTGAGAATTAAAAGACGGATATCCGGAGAAAGCAGATGGCGGCAGGAGAGAGACTCCTGCCGCTTTTTGACATAACCCCTTTTGGCGGCACATATATTTACGGTAAAAGCTGCGTGAGAAAGACGGGTGCGCGGAATGGGTCGTATGGGAAAGAAACTGGGGCTGCTTTTTTTGCTTGCCTTTGGCTGTGTATGTATCGCAGGAGAACTGCTGGGCAAATGGAAGCTGTCCGGATGGCAGGAGAACGGACGATTTTTCACCGGGGAGCAGGCAGTGGAGGTGACGGCAGATGGAAACTATATCAAGTGGGTGGAGTTCCATGCCCCTTGTGAGGCGCTGGCGGCGGCCTACGATCTGGATGTGGAGACCTACCTGGACGAGTATCATATAAGCTGGATCGAACTTCTGGCCTATGAGGGTGCCAGAACCGGGGGCAAATTTGACAAAAACAGCGTCCGAAAGATACAGGAGACGGCGGAAAAGCTGCGAAGCGGGGATACCACAATGGCACAGCTGACGGAGGATATGGAGTATTACGACTATTATCTGGAGGCTTATGATGCGGTTCTGGGCGGTATGGCGGGAGAGTTTACGCTGGACGGTAAGAAGGTTTACGGCCTGAAAGCTTTTTCACCCATCGCAAAAGGGTTTGACTACAGCCATTACGATGATTTTGGGTCTTCCCGCAGTTATGGCTATGCGAGACCGCACCTGGGCCATGATATGATGGGGCAGATCGGCACACCCATCATCGCAGTGGAGTCCGGCTACGTGGAGGCTCTCGGATGGAACCAGTACGGGGGCTGGCGCATCGGCATCCGCAGCTTTGACGGGAAACGGTACTATTACTATGCGCATTTGCGGCAGAACTACCCTTACGCGGAGGGACTTGAGGAGGGCAGCGTGGTGACTGCAGGAGATGTGATCGGCTATATGGGGCATACCGGCTACAGCACGAAAGAAAATGTGAACAACATTAAGACAGTGCATCTGCACTGGGGGCTGCAGCTGATCTTTGACGAATCCCAGAAGGAGGGGAACAACGAGATCTGGGTGGACTGTTATGAGCTGTCTAAGTTCCTCTACCGCAACCGCAGTGAGGTGGAGAAGGTGGGGGACAGCAGAGAGTGGAGACGTGTCGTGCCTATGACGGACCCGGCGGCGGAGGCGTTTCAGGAGCAGAAAAAACAATAAATTCTTGAAAAGGGGAATTGATTCAGATATACTTTTTATAGTGTCAATTATTCTTTCATTTTTATTTTGAGCGGGAGAGGGATCATGGAGAAAAAAGAGAAGGAAGTACCGAAAAAGAAGAACGGAATATCAGAAAACAAGAGTCAGGCCGCCCAGTTAAAAAAACTGGTGCGGCAGGCACTGTTGTCAGTGGTGATAGGAGTCGTACTGCTGGTTGGATTCATTCTGTTTAACATGGGATTGTCGAGCATACGAACTGCGCAGATCAACACGACCGTGGCGCTGAACCAGTATCGGATCGCGTCCAAGACACTGACCTATAATATACAGTCTTATGCCGTCACGGGGGATCAGAAATATTATGACGGCTATATGAAGGAATTGAATGAGGATCAAAACAGGGAACAGGCAATCGAATCTTTGGAGCATTGCGACCTCAAGGAGGATGAGTGGACAAGCCTGAATCAGATCGCATCCATGTCGAATCAGCTTGTTCCGCTTGAGGAGGAGGCGATCGCACATGTGCAGGCCGGTGATCTGGAAGCCGCACAGGCATGTGTGTTCAGCGCGGAATACGGAAATTCGGTAGACCAGATCAGTCAACAGACGGATGAGACGATCCTGACCATCTTAAATCGGAAGGACAAACGCCAGATGGGACTGAAAGTCATGCAGTATATTTTTGAGATACTGTTTGCATTGTCTTTCCTGTATGTGGTGAGGGAGCTTATCAAAACGATAAAATTTTCAGAAGAAGAGCTTTTGGAGCCGATTGTGAAGGTGTCGGATCAGATGGCTGTACTTGCGGGCGGCGAATTCCATGTGGATCTTGACATGGAGGAAGATGAGAGCGAAGTCGGAAAGATGGTTTCCTCCATCGCTTTTATGAAGAAAAATCTGCTTGGCATGATAAAAGAGATCACCCAGACACTGGAGAAGATGGGAAATGGAAATTACCAGATCGAGATTAAGCAGGAATATGTGGGTGAATTCGTAACGATCAAAGAATCCTTTGAGCAGATCGGGGAGAAGATGCGNGANACGATCCAAACNATCCGNACTGTCTCNGGACAGATNGACAGCGGTTCGGAGCAGCTGGCGTATGCCGCNCAGGATCTGGCTGAAAATTGTACGCTGCAGGCGATGAAGGTNGCGGANCTGACNACTTCCTTNGATGCTATGACAANNAGTATGGAAGAAAANGCGCGTGAGGCGGAAGAGTCTGCNAGAATAGCTTCGNCAGCGGGCATGACAATGGAAAAAGGNAATGAGAAGCTGCAGGAATTAAAGGCTTCGATTCAGGAGATCGGNAAATGCTCGGAGCAGATCGGNACGATCATTGGTGCGATAGAGGATATNGCATCCCAGACNAATCTTCTGGCNNTGAATGCGGCGATTGAGGCGGCAAGAGCAGGCGAGGCCGGCAAAGGGTTTGCTGTCGTGGCGGAGCAGGTGAANAATCTGGCGNGTGAATCGGCGAAGGCGGCAGGCAGAACAACAGAGCTGATCGAGACAACGGTTNCTGTAATGAACAAGAGCATTTTGATCGCGGAAGAAACAGAGGCCAACATGAATGANGTCATGATCGATACCAGAGAGGCCACNGGCAANATGGGACAGATAGAGCAGATCCTGAAGANTGACACNCAGCGNATGCAGGAGCTGAATGAGAATGTATCACAGGTTTCTGCNGCTGTCGATAACAATTCGGCCACATCGGAGGAGACNGCTGCCGTCAGTACGGANCAGAAATCTCAGGTNGAGACAATGGTGGAATTGNTGGACANNTTTGAGATATAAAAGCAAGGCATGTTNGATTGCAAAAAAGGAATCGCTATGATACAATAGGAATAGCGGACAATGACAAAAAAATAACAATCGGTTACAAGCCTTGCAGTAAGGGGCTTTTTAGTAAAAAAATACAAATATGGAGGAGAAGAAGATGGCAAAAAAAGTTGTTTTGGCAGGTGCCTGCCGTACAGCNATCGGTACTATGGGCGGGGGCTTGAGCACCACACCGGCAGCAGAGCTGGGAGCAATCGTTATCAAGGAGGCNCTCAACAGAGCAGGAGTAGCGCCTGATAAGGTTGATCAGGTGTACATGGGTTGTGTTATTCAGGCGGGACAGGGCCAGAACGTGGCTCGCCAGGCTTCCATNAAAGCAGGACTTCCCAATGAGGTTCCGGCAGTTACCATCAATGTGGTCTGCGGTTCCGGCTTAAACTGCGTGAATATGGCTGCACAGATGATTCAGGCAGGNGATGCGGATATCGTGGTTGCNGGNGGTATGGAGAATATGTCCATGGCTCCCTACGCTGTGATGCAGGGCCGTTACGGTTACAGAATGAACAACGGCACTCTGGTTGATACGATGGTAAATGATGCCCTCTGGGATGCTTTCAACAATTATCATATGATCATGACTGCGGACAACATCTGCAGAGAGTGGGGACTTACCCGCGAAGAGCTGGATGAGTTTGCATTAAAGAGCCAGTTAAAGGCAGAGGCTGCACAGAAGAGCGGCGCTTTTGACAAAGAGATCGTTCCCGTTATGGTGAAGAAGAAAAAAGAGATGGTTGAGTTCAAGGTGGATGAGGGCCCGAGACCGGGATCTACCATCGAGGGACTGCAGAAGCTTCGCCCCATCAATCCTGACGGCTTTGTAACCGCAGGTAATGCTTCCGGTATCAACGACGGCGCAGCGGCGATCGTTGTGATGAGCGAGGAGAAGGCGAAAGAGCTGGGCGTGAAGCCTATGGCAACCTTTGTGGCAGGCGGACTTGCAGGATGCAGACCCGAGGTTATGGGTATCGGCCCCGTTCCCGCTACGAAGAAGGTTATGGCGAAGGCCGGCTACAAGATCGAGGACTTCGATATCATCGAGGCAAACGAGGCGTTTGCAGCACAGTCCGTAGCAGTNGGTAAGGAGCTTGGCATCGATGTAGATAAGCAGCTTAACCCGAACGGCGGCGCTATCGCACTTGGCCACCCGGTAGGCGCTTCCGGAGCACGTATTCTGGTAACCCTGCTTCACGAGATGGAGGCAAAGGGCGCGAAGAAGGGTCTTGCTACACTGTGTATCGGCGGCGGTATGGGCTGCGCAACCATTGTCGAGAGAGACTAATATTTTTTAGAAAAAGGAGACTATCATGGAATTTGTATTATATGAAGTAAAGGGACAGGTCGGCGTCATCACGATCAACAGAGAGAAGGCGTTAAACGCTTTGAACTCCGCTGTGTTGGATGAGCTGAATGCGACCCTTGACGGCGTGGATCTGAATGAGGTGAGATGCCTGATCCTGACAGGCGCAGGCGAGAAATCCTTCGTGGCAGGCGCGGATATCGGTGAGATGAGCACCCTGACCAAGGCGGAGGGCGAGGCTTTCGGCAAGAAGGGTAACGATGTATTCCGCAAGCTGGAGACATTCCCGATCCCTGTGATCGCGGCAGTGAACGGCTTTGCTCTGGGCGGCGGCTGTGAGATCTCCATGAGCTGTGATATCAGAATCTGTTCCGACAATGCAGTGTTCGGACAGCCCGAGGTGGGTCTGGGCATTACCCCCGGTTTCGGCGGCACCCAGAGACTTGCCAGAATCGTAGGACCGGGCATGGCAAAACAGATGATCTATACTGCNAGAAATATCAAGGCAGATGAGGCTTTGAGAATCGGTCTTGTAAATGCGGTATATCCGCAGGCAGAGCTGATGGCAGCGGCTGAGAAGATGGCAGCAGGCATCGCAAAGAATGCACCTATCGCTGTGCGCAACTGCAAGAAGGCGATCAATGACGGCCTTGAGGTCGGCATGGACGAGGCAATCGTGATCGAGGAGAAGCTCTTCGGTGACTGCTTCGAGACAGAGGATCAGAANTACGGCATGGCTTTCTTCCTTGACAAGAACAAGGAGAAGGTGAAGGAGCCGTTCAANAACGCATAAATTAAATATNAAAATATAAGGAGGACTGACGATGAAAGTAGGTATTATCGGTGCNGGAACCATGGGTTCCGGTATTGCACAGGCATTTGCCATGACAGACGGTTATGAGGTATGCCTCTGTGACATCAAGGAAGAGTATGCCGAGGGCGGAAAGGCAAAAATTCAGAAAAACATGAACTTCCTGGTAAGCAAGGAGAAGATCACCCAGGAGAAGGCTGANGAGATCATGGGTAAGATCACCACAGGTCTTAAACGGCATCTGCACAGACTGTGANCTGATCGTGGAAGTNGCNCTTGAGAAGATGGATATTAAGCAGGCNATCTTCAAAGAGCTGATGGGTATTGTGAAGAAGGACTGCATGTTTGCAAGNAACACCTCTTCCCTTTCCATNACNAAGATCGGCGAGGGCCTNGACAGACCGATGATCGGTATGCANTTCTTTAATCCGGCTGACAGAATGAAGCTGGTAGAGGTGATCAGAGGCGAGAANACNCCTCAGGATATGGTNGATAAGATNACCAAGATCGCTGANGAGATCGGNAAGACACCTGTACAGGTGAAGGAAGCTCCCGGCTTCGTGGTAAACAGGATCCTGATTCCGATGATCAACGAGGCNATCGGNGTNTTGGATGCAGGCACNGCTTCCGCAGAGGATATCGACGTAGCTATGCAGCTCGGCGCATCTCATCCCATGGGACCGCTGCACCTTGGCGATCTGATCGGNCTGGATATCTGCCTGGCTATCATGGAAGTGCTTTACAATGAGACGAAGGATGAGAANTATGCACCNCAGCCGCTTCTNAAGAAGATGGTGGAGGAGAAGAANCTCGGCAGAAAGACAGGCGTTGGTTTCTTCGACTATTCTAAGTAAAAAATGCGAAGNATTTTGAGTCTGCCCGGTTCAGACAGGCAGNTCATAAAATAAAACATGGAGGAATAAAAGATCATGGATTTTACTTTAAGCAAAGAACATGAAATGGCGAGAGCTCTGTTCAAAGAGTTCGCTGAAAAAGAAGTAAAACCTCTCGCTCAGGAAGTGGACGAGACAGAGGTTTTCCCGAGAGAGACTGTCGAGAAGATGGCTAAGTTAGGCTTTCTCGGAATTCCTGTTCCCAAGGAGTACGGCGGACAGGGCTGTGATCCTCTTACATATGCTATGTGNGTGGAGGAGCTCTCCAAGGTATGCGGTACCACAGGCGTTATCGTTTCCGCACATACNTCTCTGTGCTGCGANCCGATCATGACNTACGGTACGGAAGAGCAGAANCAGAAATATCTGGTACCCCTTGCAAAGGGCGAGAAGCTGGGNGCATTCGGCCTGACAGAGCCCGGTGCNGGNACAGACGCGCAGGGTCAGCAGACCAAGGCTGTGCTTGACGGCGANGAGTGGGTATTAAATGGTTCNAANTGCTTNATTACCAANGGTAAAGAAGCTGACGTNTATGTCATTTTTGCAATCACAGGCACGGTTGAGAAGCGCGGCCGCATGCAGAAAGAGATTTCCGCATTTATCGTGGAGAAAGGNACNCCCGGCTTTACCTTCGGTACGAAGGAGAAGAAGATGGGTATCCGCGGTTCATCCACCTACGAGCTGATCTTCACAGACTGCCGTATCCCNAAGGACAATATGCTGGGTCAGCAGGGNAAGGGCTTCAACATTGCAATGCACACACTGGACGGNGGNCGTATCGGTATCGCNTCTCAGGCACTGGGTCTGGCAGAGGGTGCACTGGAGAACACCATCGCTTATGTGAANGAGAGAAAACAGTTCGGCAGAGCGATCGGCGCATTCCAGAACACACAGTTCCAGCTNGCTGANATGGCTACCAAGGTNGANGCNGCNNAGNTGNTNGTGTANAAGGCTGC
>JAAUZL010000012.1:77523-136090 GCA_014804615.1 Lachnospiraceae bacterium | reverse complement strand
AAGGNTACTCAGAAGGTATACTCTGTGGAGGCTGCCAAGGCAAAGCTTTACGCTGCAGAGGTAGCTATGGAAGTGACCACAAAGGCAGTTCAGCTGCACGGCGGTTACGGCTATATCAGAGAGTACGATGTTGAGCGTATGATGCGTGATGCGAAGATTACGGAGATCTACGAGGGCACCAGCGAAGTGCAGAGAATGGTTATCTCCGGCGCACTGCTGAAATAAGTGTGAAGGTATTCTTCGTACAGATTAAATTAAAAAATATAAGGAGAGAAATACAATGAAAATTGTGGTTTGTGTGAAACAGGTTCCTGATACCGCAGGCGGCGTTAAGTTTAATCCGGACGGAACTCTTGACAGAGGCGCTATGCTGACCATCATGAACCCTGATGATAAAGCAGGTCTGGAAGCTGCACTCAGATTAAAGGATCAGTATGGTGCAGAGGTAACGGTTGTGACGATGGGTCTTCCCAAGGCTGAAGAAGTTCTGCGCGAGGCGATGGCTATGGGCGCGGACAAGGGTGTGCTTGTGACAGACAGAGTGCTGGGCGGCGCTGATACATGGGCAACTTCCACCACACTTGCAGGTGCGATCAGAAATCTGGAATACGATCTGATCATTACCGGCCGTCAGGCAATCGATGGTGATACCGCACAGGTTGGACCTCAGATTTCCGAGCATCTTGACATTCCTGTTATTTCTTATGCACAGGATATCAAGATCGAGGGAGACAGCGTAATTGTAGAGCGTCAGTATGAGGACAGATATCATGTGGTTAAGGCGAAAATGCCTTGTCTGATCACTGCTCTTTCTGAGCTGAATGAGCCCCGTTATATGACACCCGGTGGTATCTTTGATGCTTACAAGCAGGAGATCACCGTGTGGGGCAGAGCAGATCTGAAGGATGTTGACGATGCGAATCTGGGTCTCAAGGGATCCCCGACCAAGATTGCGAAGGCTTCCGATAAGGTGAGAAAGGGCGCAGGCGAGAAGGTTTCCCTCGATCCCGATGAGTCCGTAAGCTACATTGTTGACAAGTTGAAAGTGAAACATGTGATCTAAAAAGAATACGCGTAAAACGAGTGCGCAGAAAGAGGTATAAAATGAATTTAGAAGAATACAAGGGTGTATATGTCTTTGCGCAGCAGGTAGATAACGAGATCAGCAGCATCGCTTTCGAGCTGCTCGGCAAAGCGAAAGACCTCGCGAAAGATTTAAGTACGGATGTTACGGCTGTGTTGATCGGTTCAGGTGTTAAGGGTCTTGCTGATCAGCTTGCTGAATATGGTGCAGACAAGGTTATCGTGGTAGATGACCCCGAATTAAAGGATTACAGAACGGAGCCTTACGCACATGCGCTGGCATCCGTGATCAACAAGTATAAACCCGAGATCATGCTGGTAGGCGCTACGGCAATCGGTAGAGATCTGGGCCCGAGAGTATCTGCGAGAGTGGCTACCGGTCTGACAGCAGACTGTACCGTTCTTGAGATCGGTGATTTCCCGTTACAGGCAGTTCCCGGACAGGAGCAGTTACATAATCAGCTGCTGATGACCCGTCCGGCGTTCGGTGGTAACACCATCGCTACCATCGCTTGTCCTTACAATCGTCCTCAGATGGCAACGGTTCGTGCAGGCGTTATGCAGAAGATCGAGCCTATCAAGGGTGCAAAGGCAAACGTGGAGGAGTACAATCCCGGCTTTACTCCCGACAATAAGTATGTGGAGATCATGGACATCGTGAAGTCTGTGGCTGAGACAGTAGATATCATGGATGCGAAGATCCTGGTATCCGGCGGCCGTGGCGTTGGCAGCCCGGAGAACTTCAAGATTCTGGAGGATCTGGCAGAGGTGCTTGGCGGTACCGTAAGCTGCTCCCGTGCCGTAGTAGATTCCGGCTGGAAGCCGAAGGATCTGCAGGTTGGCCAGACCGGTAAGACGGTTCGCCCGAATGTGTACTTCGCAATCGGTATCTCCGGTGCGATCCAGCACGTGGCGGGTATGGAAGAGTCCGATATCATCATCGCTATCAACAAGGATGCGGATGCACCGATCTTTGATGTGGCTGACTACGGCGTGGTAGGCGATCTGAATAAGATCGTTCCCAAGCTGACAGAGGCTCTCAAGGCAGAAATCGCTGCTGCAAAATGAGTATAATGAAAATGCCCGGAAATGTCTGTGTAAACAGATGTTTCCGGGCTTTTTTATGCGCGGACCCAAAAGGAAATTTTGTGTTTTTCCCGCGGATATGGTAGTATGATAGTAACAGTTCAGCCAGAGCGAATTTTGCAGGCAAACCATGCTTGCATGAGTTTGAATGCAAAATGAAGGTCTGAGGGAGCGCCCGTCGATGAGCAAAGTTAGTTGCGAAGCAACGGGAAAGCATCTTTAGATGCGGCTTTGCGAACTCGGCATGACAATAATTGCATATGAGGGGACAAAAATGGACAATTATCAAATAGAACCGCAAAAACAATTACCAGCTCGAAGCTTTGGGCCGCCGACACAGCTTTATCTGCCGCCTCAGAAGCGCAAAGTGTGGCCGATCATAGCGACTGTTTGTGTATGTGCGGCGGCAGCGTTGATTGCAGGGATATGGTTTGCGCACACACACTCTGCGGCCTATAAGATTACGAAAGGGCTTTCGAATCTGGCGAAAGAAATGGAGGAGATGAAAAATCCTCTGGCGGAGAAGATGGGCATGGATGAGATGCGCCGGATATTCCTGACAGAGGGAAACCATACGGATACACGGCTGAACTTTACCTTTGAGACCGATATGCTGGGTGAGGTAACACTGGGCGTGGATACGGATTATTCCATAGACAGGGAAGCGAGGGAGATGTCCGCCGCCACCGAGCTGAGCGTGATGAACTATGAGTTTGCGCATGTGAATGTTTATGGGGATGATGAGGTTTTCTGCTTTTCCATCCCGGAGCTGCTTTTAGAAGATATGTATGTGGAAAATGAAAATGTGCTCAGCCAGTACAATCATTCACTGTGGGCGGATGAGTATTTTATTGGACCTGCTGAAGGAGATGATTTTTCCATTGAACTGTTTCCGGATAGGACTCTTTTTACGCAGGAGGAAGGGTTTGCCTCTGCCTTTCTGGATCGCTATGGCCCGGAAATCAGGGACTGCAGAGAGCATATGACCATAGAGAAGGCGGGAAAGGATCTTTACCGGGTCAGCTTTGACAGTATGTATTTTAATGAGCTGGTCAGGCAGGTTATGTACGATTATGTGGAGGGGGCCGGATTGGGGCAGGAACAGGCGATGCGGCTTCTTGGAAGCTTTAATGTGATATCCGCACCGGACGATATCAGCTTTCTGTTTGAGATAGATAGAGCGAACAGAATCGAGAGCATTCAGATTGAGGAACCTCTGGAAATATCCAATGGCAGACAGAATCTTACCGGCGAAATTTATTTTCTGGGAGAAGAGCGCAGTATTGAGAAGGTGCAGGGAAGGATCGGACTCGATGAGGGCGAGGGGAGAAAAAAAGAGAAAAGCGGTGAGATCGTCTGGCAGCTGGTACAGAGTCTGGATAAGGAAGACTATCGGATAGAGACAGACATAAAATACAACTATACCGATGATGAGACAGAGGAGAAGGCAGCCGTTGCATGGAATTTAAACTGCAGAAGAAACAGCTTTGACACAGATTTGACAGTAAAATGGCCCGGACAGGAAGTCAATGTGGAAGCGGAGGGAACGGTATCCAACATAGAAGAGGGAGAGAGCTTTGATCTGGAACTGGAGGAACTTCTGGTCAATGTGGACGAGGAAGAGCTCCTGATGATCACGGGAGATATCACGGTGGAGCCGTTGTCGAAACGGGTGAAGCAGATTGCGAAACCGAACATCGCATTCTTTGAAATGTCTGAACGGGAATGGGAAGCGTATATCGAAGCGTTGTTTGATGAGTACAGCTATTTCGATCCGTTTGGTTTTCTGTGGTAGTATAGCGTTTGCGGCATGACCGGGAATGGTCGGATAAAATGCTTTGGCAGGGAGGGAGACATGGAAGGAAACGACAAAGAAATGATTGAGGAGATCATGCGGCACTTGGATGCGGAATCTGAGCAGGGTGTATACCGTATGAGCATTACTTTTGATGAAAAGAGTGAGGAGGCCAAAAATGTGTCCCATAAATGCTGCAATGTCTATGGGCGGCCGGCTTCGGAAACGGTGGGACTTCTTGACATGTACACGGATATGAATGCGGGAGAACCCGACAGAAATTAGTACGGAGGAGAAACGGATAAGATGAGACTGGAAGAACTTGCAGAATATGATCCAATCACAGTACAGTGCCATGATAATCCTGATGCGGATGCCATAGCGGCGGGGTTTGGACTCTGCCGCTATTTTGAATCCAAAGGCAGGCGGACAAGTCTGATTTATGGCGGCAGGAATAAGATACAAAAACCCAAT
Organism: Lachnospiraceae bacterium; assembly: GCA_014804615.1. Taxonomy (GTDB): domain Bacteria; phylum Bacillota; class Clostridia; order Lachnospirales; family Lachnospiraceae; genus UBA3282. The sequence goes on along the minus strand of JAAUZL010000012.1, from coordinate 131,652 downwards.
CTGCTGTTAATGCTGGAGCATCTGGATATTCCCATCACTCATATAAAAGATGCGGCAGCTTATGCGGAGGCACAGCCGGGCGGCAGGCTGCCGGGACTTTTGATCACGGTGGATTGTCAGTACGGCGCGGGCAATGTGGTGAAGCTGCCCGCGGAGCAGGTGGCTGTCATTGATCATCACCAGATCGAAACGGTACAGCCGGAACTGAGCGAGATCAATCCGCATGTGGGGAGCTGCTCTACGCTGGTGTGGCAGATGTTGTGCGGATCCGGTTATGAGATAAAAGATATAAAGCTGGGCACGGCATTGTACTATGGGCTGTTTACGGACACGAATCAATTTGCGGAGATATTTAATCCGCTGGATATGGATATGCGGGAAGCAGTTCCCGTGGATAAGACCTTGATCACATTATTCCGCAATTCCAATCTCTCTCTGCAGGAGATGGAAGTGGCAGGGGTGGCTATGATCCGGTATATTTATAATGATGACTATAACTATGCCATCATCAAATCCAAACCCTGTGATCCGAATATTCTTGGGTTGATCAGTGATTTTCTGATCCAGGTGGCGGAAGTCTATTGCTGCGTGGTTTACAATGAAACAGGGGACGGTTATAAATTCTCGGTCCGCAGCTGTGTGAAAGAGGTACAGGCCAATGAGCTGGCGGCTTTTCTGGCGGAGGGCGTAGGTTCCGGCGGCGGGCATCGTGAGAAGGCGGGCGGCTTCATCAACATGGTGCTCTATGAGGACACCTATCCGACACTGCACTCGGAGGCCTTTTTCAGTGAACGGCTCAATGATTATTTCGATCACTGTCAGATTATTTATGCGAAAGAATATGATATTGATCTGACGGATATGCATTCCTTTGTGAAAAAGCCGATTCCGCTCGGCTATGTGGAGGCCAAGGACGTGCTGCCGCTCGGTACGCCAATCACGATCCGGACGCTGGAAGGCGATGTGGATCTGGTGGTGGAGGAAGAGCTGATCATTATGGTCGGAATCAAAGGTGAGGTTTATCCAAACCGCCGGGAGCGCTTTGTCAGGACTTATGAGGCGACACAGAGGCCTTATCATGAATGTGAGGACCATACACACTGCGATCTTTTATATGAACCGACGATACATGATCGTTCCACGGGAGAAGTCATGAAATTGATTGATCACGCGAAGGTTTGTATTGCCAGCGGCGGTGCACACATACATGCCAAAGAGTTGACCGAAAGGGTCAAAGTTTTTACCGCCTGGGATGCGGAGAAGTATATGCTGGGAAAACCGGGAGATTATCTGGCGGTGCGATGCGACGATAAACATGATATCTATGTTGTAGAACGGGATATTTTCTTTAAGACGTATGAGGAAAAACATGGTGAATAGCATAAATAAGGGAGAAGATATCGTTACAGCAGAAGAATGGCAGTATGATGCCTTTATCAGCTACCGGCACACGCAGCCGGACAGTTTTGTGGCGCAGACACTGCATAAATATCTGGAAAGATTCAAGCTGCCGCGCAGTGTGGTGCGGCATAAAGNGGAAGAAAACNCTGGGAGTCGGATCAAGACCCGGATCCACAGAGTATTTCGTGACAGAGAGGAACTGCCNCTTGTGAGCAATCTNGCNGATCCNATCACGGANGCNCTGGAGCANTCGGAGTANCTGATCGTCATCTGTTCNCCCCGACTNAATGAGTCAATGTGGTGCCGCAAGGAGATAGAGACCTTTATCCAAATGCACGACAGGGAACATGTGCTGGCGGTTTTGGCGGAGGGAGAGCCGGAGACNTCATTCCCGGAGGNGCTGCTCTATCGGGAGGAGGAAGAACTTAAATCTGACGGTAGTGTCATATATAAGAAGGTTCCCGTGGAGCCGTTGGCGGCGGATGTGCGTGGANGCACNCACAGNGAAATACGCAGAAAAATGAAGGGCGAACTGCTTCGTCTGGCGGCGCCCATGTTNGACTGTAATTATGACGATTTAAAGCAGCGGCATAGAGAACAGAGGATGCGAAAGATCATCTTGACATCTGTGTCGGCGAGCATAATATGCCTGTTGATCGGGCTGGTCAGTACNGCTGCGGCNCTGAAAATACAGCATCAGAGTCAGCAGATCCAGGAAAATGCCCAGCTTATCTATGAACAGTCCGAAGTGATAGAGGAGCAGTATGACGAATCCCGGCGCAGGATCACGGAAGCCTATGCCAGGGAGGCGCTTGGCTATCTGGAAGAGGGAAACCGCATGCTGGGATTGACGGTGGGCGTCATGGCCTATTCGGATTACCAGTCGGGANCCGGCACTGAGGAGCAGGCNGCGNCCGACTGTCCGCCGCAGCTTATGTATTCTCTGTCGGAGCTTCTGTACCTGTATGAGAACGATACACGGATCAAGCCGGATCGGATTCTGGAGGCGCAGAGCANCATTCGGTTTATGAAGNTTTCCCCNAAAGGCGGCAGAGTGATGGCTCTGGGTGATTCCGGCAGACTGACTGTCTGGAAGAGTCTGCACGAGAGTAATAGGGTATCCTTTCGACCGGAGGGTGTGAATTTATCCTGGGAGTGTCAGGCAGGATTTTTGTCGGAGGATCGGATCCTGTACCCGCAGATAAATGAGAACTCTCAGGGAGAGGAGATCTGCGTGCAGGATCTGGAGACGAGAGAGGTTGTTAGNACNTATCNCTGCNTCAGCTATGAGGGTGTNGTGCCCATACCGGAGAAGGAAGCTTTTCTGGTGGTAGAAGAGGAAGGNTGTTATCTGGTAAGTGCGGACGGAAAAGNGNCAGACAGAATGCGGTGGGAACAACTGGAGGAAGANCTGTATGCGCAGACCGGATTTGAGTCGGNGCAGGTGGTAACAGAGGACGGCAGGATCCTGGTGGCACTGGAGCTTANGTCGAGAAGCAGCGGCAAGCGGATCGNGGTGNTGGAATATCATCCTGATTCCGTAGAAAAGCCAGANACTTTTCTGTATCCGATTGATTATGAATATATAGGTGGTCTTTGTCTGGAGGAGGGCAGCTATCAGCATGGNGCNGATCTGCTCTATGTGACCAGTAACCNCAGCGAAAGAACGGATTCCTCGGTAGCCACAGCCGGGATGTCAGGCAGACTTNAGGCGTTTGACTTATNTGGTCAAAAACTGCTGTGGAGCTATGACATATCCGGTACTTGGCTCTACGATGTGGGTTTTGCACACAAGGAGGGCAGCAGCTATCTTTTGTGCCAGAAATACAGTGAAGCCCTACTGTTTGACAGAAGGGACGGGACGCTGATCGATACCTNTTCTTTNGGGTCAGAGGTCGTTAAGACCGGTTCCTATACGAATACNGANGATTTTATGGCGTTTACNAGAGACGGNNNNTGGCATTATCTNGANACGGACCGTATGGAGGATGTGAGCGGNANTGACCTTTTCCGACTGTACNTCCTCCAACGTGAAGGATTTTGCTATGGGAGACGGCTACTGTGTGACNCTGCCCTACAACAGCAATTGTATCACGGTGTATCAGAGGACGCTTGGCGAGGGAATGGAGGTATTCTNCGAGGGAGAGGATATTTACAGACNGGCCGNAGCTNAGCNCAGANGGNAANCTTCTGGCGGCAGCAAGGCTGGATGATGAATTCTATACCTGTGTGGAGATGTTCGATACGGCAGAGAAAAAGCTGATCTGGACTTATGAGGATGCAGCCTATTTGGAGGCAATGACCTTTGGCGACTTCGATGGGGACAAAACAGAGTCACTTCTGGTNGTNACCAGGGATGCATACCATATCATAGATCCGACAGACGGGACCGTCCTGCGNACNGTGGCCTTTGAGGACAATGGCANGGAGTATCTGGGTATAGACCGGAATCATGGNGTNCTCTCNATGCAGGATCATCACACNTTGTACGGATATCGGCTCTCGGACGGGGANCTNCTNTATGAGGAGGAGCTTTCGGACGGCATCACGGCTGTGTGTAACGAACGGTCTTTTTATGCAGTGGCCTCGAAGGAGACGGACAGCCTTCTCTTTTATCAGATGGGAGAAGAGGGCATNTATGTGAATCCGTGGTGCGAGGATATCAATGCAGAATATCTGGAGACCATGTTCTTTGATGCGGAGGACGGCAATCTCTATNTGGTCTATAAAGACGGAATGGTAACGATTTACTATGTGGATTGGAGCACCACGGATGATGTCTATTTNTGCGCTCCTATTGGCAATTATACGGGATTCTCCGGGNATATGANCCGATATGAAGCGGTGGAAGGGGCGGATTTTGGATTTCTGTGTGGAAGCAGCGATGCTTATCAGGTAGACTGCGACNNGAGGGAAGGGCATTACAGCAAGCGCTCCCATATCCGGGGNTATCTGGCTTATGATGCCGCATCNGGGACCGTGTATCTGCACAATGGGGGCAGGATCTATACGTCCCCCTTATATTCGCTGGAGGAGATCGTGAATCTTGCGGAGAAGGTGCTGCAGGACAGCAGTTATTGGAATTATACGGAACGCTGGCCTTATTGTCTTCGAGATGATAGATATTATTATTAATATTTCACCACGCAATCAATTCGGGATTCAGCGTCGGGTCTTGCAGTTTNGCAAAAAAAGTGTATAATANTATTGTATGNTTTTNNGNATANANGNTTANAGANTNCGANNAGGAGGAATTTGATCATGGGATTTACATTATTGTTGGGTGGTTTTGTAGTGGTAGTGATCATTCCTGTTGTGATTTCCGTGGTGTCAGCAGTGGTGTCCGGTATTGCGGCGGCAGTGGAAGATGAGGAAGANTGATCGATCACGAGACNGAGAGACATATGGATCAGGTTATTAAGCACGAATATAGGGATAGGGCAAAATTCTACAGTGTGGAGTTTTGCCCTTTTGAGACAGAGGGAGGGAACGGAACGTGGAATCCNAGAATTTTATCGAACAGATCATAGATAAGGATCTGGCNGAGGGTGTCTATGACACTGTGCACACCAGGTTTCCACCGGAACCCAACGGCTATCTGCATATCGGTCATGCAAAGAGCATTCTTTTAAATTCCGGTCTGGCAGAGAAATACGGCGGCAAATTTAATATGCGNTTTGACGACACCAATCCGACCAAGGAGAANAGTGAGTTNGTGGAATCCATCAAGGCCGATGTGAANTGGCTGGGAGCGGATTTTGAAGACCGTCTGTTTTTTGCNTCCGATTATTTNGACCAGATGTATGAGGGAGCGCTGAAGCTGATCAAAAAGGGNAAGGCTTATGTGTCGGATCTGACGGCGGAGCAGATGCGTGAGTATCGCGGAACGNTGACNGAGCCGGGACGTGACGATCCGAACAGAGATCGNAGTGTGGAAGAAAATCTGAAGCTGTTCGAGGAGATGAANGAGGGCAAGTATGCCGACGGGGAGAANACNNTGCGNGCAAAGATCGATATGTCCTCTCCGAATATCAATATGCGTGANCCGATCCTCTATCGTGTNGCGCACCTGTCCCATCAGAATACGGGAGACAAATGGTGNATTTATCCCATGTATGACTATGCACATCCCATAGAGGACGCTATTGAGGGGATCACCCACTCTATCTGTACGCTNGAGTTTGAGGATCACAGACCTTTGTATAACTGGGTGGTGACGGAGCTGGAATATGAGCAGCCGCCCAAGCAGATCGAGTTTGCCAAGATGTATTTGACCAATGTGGTCACCGGAAAGNGATATATCAAAAAGCTGGTGGAGGACGGCATTGTGGATGGCTGGGATGATCCGCGTCTGGTTTCCATCGCCGCGCTCAGGAGGAGAGGCTTCACACCGGAGTCGATCCGTCTCTTNGTGGATCTCTGNGGTGTCTCCAAGGCAAATTCCTCGGCGGAGTATTCNATGCTGGAATACTGTATCAGAGAAGATCTTAAAATGAAACGCCCACGGATCATGGCAGTGACNGATCCGGTCAAATTAATAATAGACAATTATCCGGAGGGGGAGACGGAATATCTGCCTGTGGTCAACAATCCGGAAAATGAGGCTCTGGGTTCCNGGGAAGTGCCTTTTGGCAGAGAGCTTTATATCGAGCGGGAGGACTTCATGGAGGAGCCGCCGAAGAAATATTTCAGACTTTTCCCGNGCAATGAGGTTCGTCTCATGGGCGCNTATTTNGTGAAGTGTGTGNGNTTTGAGAANGATGANGCGGGGAATGTGACGGTGGTGCACTGCACCTACGACCCGGCTTCCAAGGGAGGCAACAGTCCGGACGGACGCAAGGTGAAGGGAACCATTCACTGGGTAGCCGCTGCGGAATCCGTGAAGGCAGAGGTCAGGCTTTATGAGAATATCATCGATGAGGAGAAGGGTGTCTACAATGAGGACGGCAGCCTGAACCTGAATCCCAATTCTCTGACAGTGCTTAAAGAATGCCGGATCGAGCCATCGGTGAAGGATGCGCAGGCCTATGAGAGCTTTCAGTTCGTGCGCCAGGGATTTTTCTGTGTGGATTGCAGAGATTCCAGGCCGGGGAGTCTGGTTTTTAACAGAATTGTATCCCTTAAAAGCTCCTATGTATTGCCGAAAAAAGAGAATTAGTTTATAATATAACTACCATTGTGCACAAAAAGATTGGGGAGGACGAGAAAAATGGCAGGACTGTTGTCGGGGTTAGAGCAGTTTGGATTAAGTAATCTGGAAAGTATGGATCTTTACGAGACGCCTAAAAAGGCGGAAGAAGGAGATAAAGGAGAGCAGAAACCTCATACGGTGCAAGAGCAGGATTTCCTCTTTGATAAATCTTTTACCTGTCCTCTTTGCGACAGAGAGTTTAAGGCGAGAACCGTAAAGATCGGTAAAGCGAAGCTGGCAGGCAGTGATCTGGATCTGCGTCCGCGCTACGAGCAGATCGATCTGTTAAAATATGATGTGATCATGTGTCCGTCCTGCGGTTATGCAGCGCTTAGCAGATTTTTTAAATATCTGACATCTCCTCAGGCTAAAAATATTCAGAAAACTATCTCGGCTACCTTTAAGCCTCAGAAGGAAGTTGCGGAGACATATACCTACGATGAAGCTTTAGAGCGTTACAAGCTGGCGCTTGCAAACGCTATCGTGAAGCAGACAAAGGCCAGCGAGAAGGCGTATATCTGTCTAAAGACAGCATGGCTCCTTCGTGGCAAGGCTGAGCATCTGGATCCGGAGCAGCCGGACTACGAGGCACAGAAAAAACAGTGCCAGGAGGAAGAGGATGAATTCCTTAAGAATGCACTGGAGGGATTTCTGGCGGCCAGACAGGCAGAGAGTTTTCCCATGTGCGGAATGGATGAGCCTACGGTGGATTTCCTGATCGCAGTGACGGCGATGCGCTTCGAGCAGTACGATCTTGCCAGCCGTCTGATCACGAACCTTGTCACTTCCAAGACGGCCAATCCCCGTATGAAAGATAAGGCGAGGGATGTGAAGGAAATGATTGTGAAGAAGATCAAGGAAAAGAATGCCGCAGCGAAAAAATAGCGGCGGTTGGGACGTAGATGAAAGAATTACCGATCCATATTCAGTTGGATCCCCAAAGCGGTAAAACATTATACGAGCAGATTTACGAATATATCCGGGAGGAGATCAGGAAAGGGAATCTTTTGCAGGGCGAAAGGCTTCCCTCGGCCAGATTTCTCTCGGATTATCTTCAAGTATCCAGAACCACGGTGGACATGGCCTATGGACAGTTGGTGGCGGAGGGATATCTGGTGGCGCGGCCCAAGAGAGGATATTTTGTCAGTACGACGGAGGGGCTGTATCACATGGAAATGGAGGCGGAACGGGAGAAGGAAAAACCGCCGCTTGCCCATAGAAAACCGGGCTGTCGGTATGATTTTTCTCCTACTGCCATCGATATGAGCCATTTTCCCTATGCGACCTGGAAGAAGATCACGAGAAATATCCTGGTGGATGCCAGAAGCCATATGTTTGCGCTGGGAGAGCCACAGGGAGATCTGGAGCTTCGCAGGACGATCTGCCGTTATCTGCATGGATCCCGCGGGGTCAATTGTGAGCCGGAACAGATCATCATCGGAGCAGGGAATGATTTCCTGCTTCTTTTATTGGAAAAGATTCTGGGACGGCATGTTCATGTGGCAATGGAGAATCCCACATATATCAGAGCCTATAAGATCTTTCGTTCCTTTGCCTATCCGATATCCCTGATACCGATGGATGACAAAGGGATTCGGATAGATATGCTCAGAGAGAGCGATGCGCAGATCGCCTATGTGATGCCCTCCCATCAGTATCCCACCGGGATTTCCATGCCGATCGGCAGAAGGATGGAGCTTCTGCGATGGGCGGCGGAGGGAAAGGAACGCTATTTGATCGAGGACGACTATGACAGTGAGTTTCGCTATAAGGGGAAACCGCTGCCTTCCCTGCAGGCCTCTGACAGGCTGGGACATGTGATCTATATCGGTACTTTTTCCAAGGCGATCGCACCGGCTATCCGGGTCAGCTATATGGTGCTGCCTTATCCGCTTTTGGAGAAATATCGTAGCGAGTGCAGCTTTTTTTCTTCTACGGTGTCCCGGATCGATCAGACGATCTTAAACGAATTTATCCGTGACGGGTATTTTGAACGGTATCTGAATAAGATGCGAAAAGAATACCGGATGAAGCATGATCTGCTGCTCAGTGAGTTAAAAGCATTCGAGAAGGATTTTGCGGTGAGCGGCGGCAGCGCCGGTCTGCATGTTCTGTTAAAGGATCTGCGGGGAAGAAGTGAAGAGATTCTGGCGCAGAAGGCGGAGGCGGAAGATGTAAAGGTCTACTGCATGAGTGCCTTTCAGATGGAAGAATCCGATATGGAACCGGCGGGAGAGAAAAAACAGAAGAATCCGGCAACCATGATCCTGGGATACGGAGGAATGTCCGAGGAGGAGATCAAAGAGGGGATTCGTCGGCTGAAAAGAATATGGATTGAATAAAATAAAAAATCGTCGCTCGGCAGCGACGATTTAGAGAATGCTTCGCATTCTCCTTAAATGGTTTATACTATCGCAATTTTTGCAATTAGCGATAGGAAAGTCTTTTCAGCATATTCAGATAGGAGCAAGTCTCCTCATAAAGCATATCCGGATGGAAGGATGCATCTTCAAAGCGGGCGTTCATCAGGCCATCCAAAGTGAAGGTCAGCATCTGATCCAGTTTTTCATAGTCCACATCCTCTTTAAAGAGAGAGCGGTTCGCCTGATTTTTCAGGACTGCCTGTACATCGCTCAGTACGTTTTTCTGGCGTTCGATGGCCATCAGCGCCTCGCTGACATTCTCGATACGGCAGCGGTTTAAGAACTGTTGCATATAAGGATAGTTCTTGAGAACCTGCAGCTTGGCATACTCCATCTGGCGGCGGATCTCAAAATAATCTTTCTCCGAGGAGGAGACACCGCTTGTCAGCTCCAGCTTCATAAAACGTACACTGTAGTCATAGAGAAAGCTGTAAAGGCCGAGTTTGCTTCCGAAATAATGAAACAAAAGCCCCTTACTGATACCGGCCTCGCTGACGATATCATCTGTACTTGCATGCTTATAACTGCCCTGAGAAAATACCTTCAGAGCGGCATTGATCATGCGGTCCTGTTTTTCTTTTTTCAGATCAAAAAATTTCTCGTTCATAGCTTCCCCAATTCTACATAAGTTGACTTTTTCAGTCAGACTATACTATAACATAATAGCGAAAAGGTTTCAATGTTATGTGGGAAACTAGTTCCCAGAAAATTTTTAAACACAAGATGTTGTGGGTAAAAAGCAGAAAAAAGGAAGTTTAATGTTTTTTTTATACATATTCTCTTTTCATTTTCACAAAATAGTATTAATATATATAGTAATAACAGATACGGTGAAAGGAGAACACTGATGGCGAAAAAATTCGGTAAGTTATTGATGGTGACAGCGGCTCTTGGCGCCGTAGCGGGGGGCGTGTACTACTACCTGAAGGGTAGAGATGATTTCCTGGATGATGACTTTTTTGATGATGATGACGACTTTGATAATTTCGATGATGACATCGAGGAGAGCGACACAGAGCGCAACTATGTGGATTTGGATCTCGGAAAAGCGGAAGGGAATGACAGCAAGGAAGAAGTGAAAGAAGAGTTTAAAGAAGGAATCCAGGCAGCGAAGGCCGAAGCCACAGATAAGATCGTGGGCGGCGTAAAGAAGGTGGAGGAATTCTTTGACGACGATGACAGCGATGGCTCGATGGATGCCATGTGATCGCCGCATAGAAAAAACAAGCGCCTGCGTTAGCAGGCATTTGTTTTTTCTGCGGCATCAACGAGCAAACGTCCGACAGAGTCGGACAGTAAGCGCGTTAGCGCGGGTTTGCGAGTGGACAGCATTGGCTGTCCTTTTTTATTTGTTCATTTTATATGGCGGATCAGCAGGATATCCGCCTTTGAGTTTCTGCATACCCCTCTGAATGGCGTCTTTGGAGTTCTTCCAGTCAGCATCCTTATTGCGGTAGTCAAATTTTTCCACCAGCCAGGAAACATCCTCGGAAAGCCGTGCCATGTTCTCCTCCATCAACGGGAATACCATGTCGTAGAAGTCGGCCTTTTCCCGGTCTGACAGTCGGCTGTCTGCGGCCTCGCACAGATCGCCGAAGTGATGGAGACAGAAGCCCTTGCTCTGTTTTACTTTTTCACGGAATTCGGGATCTTTTTTAAACATCACAAAAAAGGTATCCAGATAGCGGTCATATGTGCTGGCATAGCGTGTGCAGATGTAGCAGGAGGTCTCCTTTTCCTGCACCCAGATGCCGATGGGATTCGTGCGCTCTGTCTGCTTTTTGAACCGGTCCTTCAGAGAGGTCTTGCCGGGCTTAAAGGATTTGATCTGCTCCTGCAGCTCACGGTTCATCTTTACATAGTGTGTCTTTAAAATCCAGGCATTTCCAAGAGTGTTGCCGTAGTCAAACATTTTCTTAAAATGCGCCCGGCAAAAGCCCTCTCTGTCGGTATCTTCCCGCACGTCACTCTCCATGTAAGAGGAGCCGGAACCTAAGACAAAATCAAGCAGATCCTGTTCTACATTCCGCTCGATGAAGCAGAAGGGACATTCGTCCTGCGCGTTCATGGCGTCATTTAGGGGGATGGTGTAAAGTTTTTCTTTCATAAAGACGGCTCCTTTCACGGTCAATGGAATATTTCATCTTAATATAAAGTATAACACCCGTGGCGGGAGAATGGAAGAGCGGGTGTCGGTAAAAACTTGACATACGACTACAAATAGTAATACAATTTATGTAAACCATAATGCGGATAGACAAAGAGGAAGGAGGTGAGAAGGATCAGACTGACTCGCTGTTTATGCGGGGAAATTTGCATGGTGGGAATACACTACATAAAGGGGCAAAGAAATGAAAGTACAAGTGAAAAATGGGGGGATGATATATCTCCCCGCACAGGCAATGGCAGCTTTCTCCATCCGGGAGCAGGACATTTTGGACTGTAGTTTAACGCAGGCCGGAATCCTTCTGACACCGGTCTTTCTGGCGGAGAGTCCTGCCGGGCTGAAAAAAAACCGGAGTTACAGATTGAATGTTTCGGTAAATTCAGCATTTACCGAAATGGGCGCTATCATCCGATGAAAAACAGGAAGGCGGAAGAACTGCTTTCTTACCTTTGCTGCAACGGAGGAAAAGCGGTCAGGAAGAGGATGCTGGAGGAACTTTTGTGGGCGGAGGCGGAACGCGGCAAAGCCCGGGACAGTCTGTACAAAGTGTGCGCCTTTCTGAACGGATGGCAGGAAAAGGAGGGAGTTGAGCTGCCGCTTGCGATATACAGGGAAGAGATTTATCTGGATACGGAGCTGATAGAGCTTGATCTGCAGGAGTTTGTCAAGTGTCTCGACAGTGAGAATGTGGACGACTGGGAACGTGCGGAACGGCTTTATACGGCTCCGCTTTTATTTGAAAACAGTTATGAGTGGGTGGAGGAGTATGAGGCTGTTTATGATATGGCGTACTATGAAGCGCTTGGCAGACTCTTAGTCCACTATGAAAAGAAGGGCAATAAGGAGAAGGCGTTCTATTACAGCAGAAAACTGAAAGGATTCCGATAACTTTCCGATCTGTTTACGGAAACTTTCCGGATCGCTGTGCTAGACTGGCCTCATCAGACAGGAAACGCAGCTGCAAAATGTTTGAAAAAAACCAAAATAGGAGGAAATGAATTATGGCAACACCTTATGTACTTAATGTAGACCATCAGGGAACATCCTGTGGGGATTTCTGTATCTATCAGACCTATGAGGATCAGGATGAGGACATCCGGTCTCTGGTATGGTTCAGCAAGACGGCACATCCCGGAACTTCGATCAAGTTCGGCTGGAATGTGGATTACAGCTTCGCATGGTGCGAAGAGGGAACACTGGAGCCCGGCGTGGTATTCCACGCATCCGAGGTGCGTAAAGCGGATCCTTCCAATACCAGTGAGAATTCCATCGCTTTCAAGAAGGAGAAGGGCGCATATCATTTTGTGAAATCCGATCACAAGACGACCCAGGGCAAGCTGGGAATCAGATGTGACGGTTCCATTCCGGCCGGCATGGCTTCCATCGGTATCGGTATGTCCGGCAATCCTGTGTTTGCGAGACCTGCGGACCCCAACCTTCAGTATACCTTCGGACCGCATCCTAAGTACTGGATCGCGTTTGGTGATTTCGAGGAGGGCGAGGTGATCGATCTCAACCGCATGACACAGAGATATGAGATCAAATTCCCGATCAACCAGTATGAGAGATCCATCAGGCTTACACCCGATAATACATGGGAAGCGGCCGACTAAGCGGCGTATACTGTCCAAAGAGAACCGGCAGGACGATTGGACTGCCGGTTCTCCTTTTAATAATAGGAAGGCATAAATTGCTCAATGCCTCAGAATGGAGGGAAAGATGATATTACAAAATGAGGATTACAGGGAACGTGGTACCGCGATAGCGATGGATCATAACATTCGGATGACGAAAGAGGACAGGAAGGGGTGGTTTTATAAAAAATGGCCCGGACTGACTTCGGGAACCGGAAGAGAGGGAGAACTGGAAAAACGTCTGGAAAGCCGTTTGAAGAGCGCCAAGGATCTCTACAGAGGTGCCTATGAGAGAGGGGTCATTCCTTATCCCACTACCGTGCCGTTTGCAGCTTATAAAGAGGAGATGGGCGCGGAGGAGGATACGCTGATGGACGTGCTTCGCAGGATGCCGAAAGGGGGACTGCTCCATGTGCACAGTGCGGCAGCTCTCTCGGTGGAAGGACTGATCGATCTGCTGAGAGAATGGAAGGGATGTCCCATCTATATTACGACAGCCGGAGATAACGAAGGAAAGATGAATTATCTGTCGGACAATCAGGCACTGATTCCCGGGCGCGAGATGCTGCTGGATGATTTCTGGAACATCTTGAATGCGGAAAGACGGCTCAGGAACTGGCTGACTGTTGGAAGGCATACGGATAATGCGGAGTATATCTGGGATGAGTTTAATAAGATTTTTGTCAGAACCTCCGCCTTGTTTGCGGACATGGGTTTCTATTTTGAATATCACCGCAGATTTTTCCTGGAATGTCTCAGGGACAGGATCGATTATGTGGAGCTTCGCTGTGGCTTTCAGGATTTTGTGAGCCAGGAGAATGAGGTAAAGAAGAATGTGATTCTGGATCAGTCTCCGGAGTTTTTGGATGTGCTGGAGAGAGCGAAGGATGCAGCGATGCAGGAATATCGGGAAACGAGAGAGGAAGGCGACTGGAATCCGCCTTACGGGGAGATCGGCCTCGGCGTGATCCTGTGTGCGAGGAGAGACTTAGATCCCGATGATCTGTTGCACCGGCTGAAGCTGATGAGAAAGATGGATACGGCTATAGCGTGGAAACTCGGGCAATACAGCAAACTGATAAAAGGCTTCGATTTTGTCAGCGAGGAGGATCGCGGAAAGACAAGCTATTCTTATTATAAGGATATCATCTACGGCGAGGTGTTTGACGGATACGAGGAAGGCTCCCCGGAGGAAGCGGCATTTAAGCCATTGAAGCTGCAGCATAAGCTGATCGGTGTCTCCAGGGTGGAAATGATCGAACTGATGCTGCATGCCGGAGAGAGTCTGTGGATGGAGCAGGAGAATATCATAGATGCCAAGATCGCCTCAAAAAGCAGGATGGGACACGGATTTCAGATGCTGGAATTTCCGGCTGCCCTTATGGATTATCTGTATAGCAGATGCGTTGATTCTCCAAGCGGACCTGTGCTTGAGGTGTGCCCGATCAGCAATCAGATGCTGCGGTATTTTCCGGATATCAGAAATCATTATGCGCTGATGTTGATGAAGATGGGGGTACCCTGCGTGCTCTCTAATGATGATCCGCAGATATTGGGGAACCCCGGGCTCTCTTATGATTTCTGGGAAATGTATATGGCGTCGGACGGCGGTTTGATGATGGTTAAGGGACTTGTGTTTACTGCCTTTGTATTTCAGTATCAGGACAGAGTGGGAATCGCTCTGAGTGAATGGGAGGATGGTATTTATGCGGACTGCCTGCAGGATTTTAAGGATAAATACTGGATGCCTTTTTTGGAAGAGATGAACGGGTATTTTGAAGATGAGGCATAACGGAGGGCGACGGCAAGCCGTCCTCCTTCCGGATGATAGGGAGGAGAAATATGAGAGCGATCAACATGATGATAAGCAAGTATAATTTCAGAAAAGGAGATGCGGCCCGCATTCGCTATATTGTCATCCACTATACGGGCGGCTTTGGTACGGCAGAGAAGCAGTGCCAATATCTTGCGGGCGGAGACAGACACAGATCGGCGCATTATTTTGTGGGATACGAGGGAGAAATCTGGCAGAGTGTGGAGGATGAGAATATCGCCTGGCATTGCGGGGCAAAGCGCTATGAACATTCGGAATGCCGCAATGCCAACAGCATAGGGATCGAGCTGTGTGTGCGGAAAAAGGACCAGAGCCATATAAGCGCGGGGGACGGGGACTGGTATTTTGAGGATGCCACGGTGGAGGCTGCAGTGGAGCTGACCAGATATCTGATGATGAAATATAATGTGCCGGCCGCTAACGTTCTGCGGCATTATGATGTGACGGGGAAGGTATGTCCCGCACCCTATGTACATAATACGACACAGCATACCTGGGAGGAATTTAAGAAGGCCGTCAGCAGAAGAGAAGATATTGACTGGATTGGTCAGATAAAGAGGCTGCTGTCTGAAATCTGCAGAGTTTTGGGCGAGATCCTGAAAGGCAAAAAAACAGAAAATGACGATGATGACCGGCATATGACGCACATTATGGGGAAGCCGCAGGTGAGCGCAGATCAGATCGCGGCATACATGATCCGTGTCAATCCCGCCGCGGCCCCATACGCAAAGCAGCTTGCAGATACCTTTATAGAGGAAGGGAGACAGGAAGGTGTGCGTGGCGATATAGCGGCGGCTCAGGCAATGCTGGAAACGGGAAATCTGACCTTTGCAGGTTCGGCGGTAACGTTGGATCAGAATAATTTCTGCGGCATGGGTGTCACTTCCAATGGTATGAAGGGCTGCTCTTTTCAGACTATGCGGGAGGGAGTGCGGGCACAGATCCAGCATCTGAAAGCCTATGCCAGTGAGAAAGAGCTTAAAAACGGCTGTGTTGATCCCCGATATGCCTTTGTGCAGAAAGGATGCGCTCCCTATGTGGAATGGCTCGGACAGAAGGAAAATCCGCAGGGACGGGGCTGGGCTTCCGGGCAGGGGTACGGCGATAAAATATGCAGGATTCTGGATGAGATGAAGAAACAGAGGGGATAAGGAAGGAGGGGCATATGTTCGGGAGAAGAACGGAGCTTTCCCAGTATAAATTTCTGGTGGACGGGTTGAGCGATGAAATACTAAAAAAGCGTGTGGAGACAAGTCTTCGTTTCTATATCAAAAAAGCAAATAAATACAGGAAAAGGGATGCTTTTCTGGGAATGTTGAGTATTGTGCTGCCGGCCTTTGCTACATTTGCATCGGCGGCCGCCGGCATTTATGAAGAACAGTACCCGCAGCTTGATCTGGTGGTCCCCGTGATCACACTGCTCGCTACGGTAACGGCGGGTGTGATCGCCCATTTTAAGTTTTCCGAGAAAAAACAGAATTACAGAAATCTGGCTGAGAGTATGAAGAGCGAGGTGGCTATGTATGAGTGCCGGGCCCAGAAATACAGCAGAGAAAAGATCGAAAACGAGGAGCAGGCAAAGGATATCTTTCTGCAGGCAATAGAGAAGATCATAGAGGAAGGCTACAGAAGAATCAGAGATCTGGAGACACCGGAGCAGAATATTGCGGAAAGTAGAGATTAGGTGGTATAATTTACGCGAATGCAATAAGCAGTGCGCAGACAGCCCGCGAGCGAGGAAAACCGAAGGTTTTTCGAGCATGCACCGCGGAGAAGAACGGAGTATGATTATGCAGACACAGATTCTCAGAGTAAATGAAGACCCGCAAGGTATATTGTCACAGGTAGAGTGTTTTGCCCTGGATATGGACGGCACGATCTATCTCGGAGAAAAATGGATCGACGGTGCACAGGAATTTCTGAAAAGCATAGAGGCTTCCGGAAGAAGCTATGTTTTTCTGACCAACAATTCCTCTAAAAACGCGGCGGTCTATGTGGAAAAGCTTGCCCGGATGGGGCTTTCCGTAGGCGAGGATAAGGTCATTACCTCGGGACAGGCTACGATCTATTATCTGAAACGGCATTTTCCGGGGAAAAAGGTGTTCCTTCTGGGAAATGAACTTCTGCGGGAGGAGTTTGTGCAGGAGGGGATCTGTCTGGAGGAGGAGAGCCCTGATGTGGTGGTGACAGCCTTTGACACTTCGCTGGATTATCAGAAAATGTGTAAAGTCTGCGATTTTGTCCGTTCCGGGCTGCCCTATCTGGCTACTCACCCGGATTATAACTGCCCGACGGAGGACGGTTTTATCCCGGATGCGGGTGCCATTCATGCCTTTATCCACGCCTCCGCCTTTCGATATCCGGACAGGGTGATCGGCAAACCGAACGAGGATATCATAGAATATTTGACTAATAGAGTCAATAAGGAGAGAGGAAAGATCGCTATGGTGGGAGACCGCTTATATACGGATATCGCCGCTGGCAGAAATCACGGCTTAAAGAGCGTGCTGGTATTAAGCNGTGAGGCGTCNCTGGAGGATGCAGAGNCNTCCGANGTAAANCCNCATCTGATCTTTTCCTCGGTGAGGGAGATGATTCCCTTTCTNTAACATATGNNCTTTNNNGTNGAAACAGGAGTGAGNATNTAGTACAATAATATGATAAATTTGTACTGTAGAAANNAAGCGGANCCGNNTAGCGNTNCGGTATAAAAAGGAGTTATATAGGCATGAACATACAGGCACAGTTGTGTGGCATTATCTTGCTTGTCACCATGTTTTTATTCTATAAAAGATATAAGTCGCTGCGGCTCAATACCCAGATTGCCTTTCAGGTGCTGCTTTTGGTGATGCTGCTTTGCGTTTCCTGCGATATGCTGTCAATCTGGGCTATTGTGAGGCTTTTGCTGGATCACAGGGGTCTGGTGTATATCATCTGTAAAATATATCTGGCAACATTGGTGCTGGTGGGNCTTTNCGGACTTTTGTACGAGTTCTCGGATGTGTATGAGCATAAAAAGGAATTTTTGCGNGCCACNTTTGCAGCAACCGCGGTCGCTTTGGTGGGGATCATNGTNATNGCCNGTCTGCCNNTGGGAATNTACAAGATGGGCAGNGTGGTGTACACGGCAGGNCCGAGNGTGTTNGCGACTTATGCNTTTACAGGNNCTTTTGTCATCGCNAATATCATTGTGACTATTGTAAAGCGCAACGACGGCAATTCCAGAAGAAGCCAGGTGATNCTGATCTGGATGGGAATCTGGGCGTTGGCGGCGGTTGTACAGTTTTTGAATAACGAGCTGCTGTTAGTAGGGTACGCAGGCGCGCTGGGCGTGCTGGTGATCTTTTTCCGGTTAGAAAATCCGGAGTATCTGNCGGACCGTCTGACGGGGTTCTTCAATCAGGATGCACTTTTGTACTATGCCCGTAAGCTGTATAATCGGGAAACNNATTTNGCNGTTCTGGCTNTCTGGTGGACCCTNGGCGTCAACCANCTGGANGAGGACAGGCGGGAGCGGGAGGTGATGGCGGCTTTTGCCAGAAGACTTCCGAAGCTTGAGAACACGAAAGTGTTTAAAATGGCGGATGATGAGGTATGGATGATCCTGGAGGATCCGGAGCACGCGGAGGAGACCGTAGAGAAGGTAAAGGCCTACATGGAATATGGAAGACGGGAAGTGGGAGGCAACGCGCAGGTAGCCTTCAACTATATGCCGAAAGCCGGACTGGTGGGCGATTATCAGGAGATGGTGCATCTGCTGCAATATGCGAGATGGAGAAGCAATGATTACAGCTCGTCAAACTTCAAGCGGCTGGATACTGATTTTGTGGAGCAGATGCGCCAGGAAGGTATCATGGAGCAGATGCTGGAGGAGGCCATGAAGGAGGATCGGATCGAGGTCTTTTATCAGCCGATCTTCTCGACCAGAGAGCATAGGTTCGTGAGCGCGGAAGCACTGGTGCGCATGCGGGATAAAGAAGGGAATCTGGTGCCGCCGGGGGCGTTCATTTCTGTGGCGGAAGCGAATGGTAAGATCCTGCAGCTTGGCGAGATCGTGTTCGACAAGGTCTGCCGGTTTTTCACCAAGGAGCGGTTGGAGCAGTATGGCCTGCATTATATAGAAGTAAACCTGTCTGTCGTACAGTGTGGTTATATCAGGCTTGCCGAGGATTATATCGGCATCATGGAGAAATACCAGATCAATCCGAAGTATATCAACCTGGAGATCACCGAGTCGGCTTCCATGGCAGCCAAAAAGACGCTTTTGGAGAATATGCGCAGACTAATGGAGTACGGTGTGTTCTTTTCATTGGATGATTTCGGCACAGGGCAGTCGAATCTCAATTATATCGTAGATATGCCGGTCAATATCGTAAAGTTTGACCGGGAGATGAGTCAGGCATTTTTCCGGGATGAGAAGGCCAAGTATGTGTTGAACGCAGCCATGCAGATGATTCACGGCATGAAGCTTAAGATCGTGTCGGAGGGAATCGAGACCGAGGAGCAGTATCTGGCGATGGAAGAACTGGAGATCGACTATATTCAGGGTTATTATTTCTCAAAACCGCTTCCGGAAGAGGCGTTTCTTAAGTTTATGCAGGAGAAACAGTGATTAAATTGTAAAAAATGCATAAACTGTCCATATATTTTCTATGAAAAACGGCAAAAATAATTGTAAATGAAAAAACCTATTGCAAAATATGTGGTAAGGTTATATACTTAACCCAACANAACGGAAACGTTACCGGGGACGGTACCGATANCGATACCGAAATCGTTACCGAGAACAATTCCGNAAACAAANAACTTTATTCTTACACNGAAAGGGAGAGGGAAGACAATGAAAAAGAAAATGGTAAGCACATTGCTTTGCGCAGCGATGATTTCTACTATGTTAGCCGGCTGCGGCGGTTCTGACAACGGAGGTTCCGCATCTACAGGCGATACGGGTTCTACTGCNGCAGCAGGCGACAGCGCAGACGCNGGAGANGCNGCTCCGGCAGCAGGCGGCGGCTCAGTTTACTGGCTGAACTTCAAGCCGGAGTCCGATGAGGTGTTACAGGAGATTGCAGAGACCTACACAGCACAGACCGGCGTGGAAGTGAAAGTAGTTACCGCTGCTTCCGGCACTTATTCTCAAACACTGTTATCCGAGATGGATAAATCCGCACCTCCGACACTGTTTGTCATCGGTAACCAGGAAGGTGTAAAGAGCTGGAAAGATTACGCTCTGGATCTGAAGGATACAGCGATCGCCAACGAGCTGAACACAGACGCTTATAACCTTTATGATGAGACTGGCAAGTTAGTTTCCATCGGTTACTGCTACGAGTGCTACGGCATCATCGTAAATCCGGATCTGATCGAGCAGGCGGGCCACACCATGGATGAGATCAAAAACTTTGANGGCTTAAAGGCAGTNGCAGAGGATATTCACTCCCGTGCAGGAGAGCTTGGCTTTGACGCTTTCTCCTCCTCCGATATGGATGATTCTTCTTCCTGGCGTTTCACAGGACATATGGCGAATCTCGAGTACTACTACGAGCAGGAGGGAACAACCTGGACTGAGTGCCCGGCAACCATCTCCGGCAAGTATATGGATAACTTCAAGAACCTGTATGACCTTTGCATCAANAANAGCCTGACAGATNCNAAGGANCTGGCTACCGGCGGACATGATGCGGAGAACGAGTTCAAGACAGGCNAGGCNGCATTCTTCGTAAACGGTTCCTGGGAATATGAAGCNGTGAAGGNCGATGTGCCGAACGCTACGATGATCCCTTACTACTGCGGTGTTTCCGGTGAGGAAAAAGCAGGTTTGAACTGTGGTACAGAGAACTGCTGGGCAATCAACAGCAAGGCTTCCGCAGAAGATCAGCAGGCTACGATGGACTTCATGGTTTGGTGTGTGACAAATGAAGANGCTTCCCGCAAGTTAGTAGATACCTTCGGTGTTATGCCTTATAAGCAGGCGGCAGAGTCCACCAACGGATTCCTGGCAGCAGCTAACAAATACTCAGAAGATGGATGCTATGTGATGAACTGGGCGACCAACTTCCAGCCTAACGTAGATTCCTATCGTGCGACTCTGGTAAGCGCGCTGAACCAGTACAACGCAGATCAGTCTGATGCAAACTGGGAGACAGTCCGCACAGCATTTGTAGACGGTTGGGCAGTAGAGTACAGCGCAGTCAACTAAATCAATCAAAAAGGTAAAACCGATAAAGCAAACGGACGGCGGGGTGGGTAATTTATCCGCCCCGCCTTTTCCGAATATAAATAAACCAGGGGGTGACACCATGAAAACTAGCAGTACTAATTCTCTTCAAAAGGCGATCAGGCGCTGGGGAATCCTTTTTATGGGTCCTGTACTCATAGCATTTTTCATTGGATTTATCTGGCCTTTTATCCAGGGTATCTGGCTGTCCATGTGCCAGTTCCGTTTGATTTCCGATGCGAAGTTCATCGGTTTTGACAACTACATCAAGACTTTTCAGGATGCCTCTTTCCGCCATGCGTTCTGGTATACGGCAATGTTTGCTGTCGTATCAGTGATCTTTATCAATGTGCTGGCGTTTATTGTGGCATATATTCTGACACTGGGTATCAAGGGAAGCAACCTGTTCCGAACCGTATTTTTTATGCCGAACCTGATCGGCGGTATCGTACTGGGTTACATCTGGTCCATGATCTTTGACGGTATCCTCGGCCGCTATCAGACTTCCATCCTGTTAGAGAGCAAATACGGTTTCTGGGGATTGATCATTCTGATGTGCTGGCAGCAGATNGGTTATATGATGATCCTCTATATTGCAGGNCTGCAGAATGTGCCGGGAGATATTCTGGAGGCGGCCCGCATCGACGGTGCNACTTCCATGCAGACNCTGTTCAAAGTAATGATTCCCAACGTAATGAGTTCCTTTACGATATGTATATTCCTTTCCCTGACAAACGGCTTCAAGCTGTTTGACCAGAACCTGGCGCTGACCGGAGGACAGCCTTTTGTCATTCAGCCNGGCGGAACGACNATCAAGACGACTGAAATGCTGGCGCTNAATATTTACAATACATTCTANAGTTCCAACACAACTTCTCAGGGTGTTGCGCAGGCGAAAGCAGTGGTTTTCTTCATTCTGGTGGCGGGACTCGGACTGCTTCAGTTGAGCTATACACGTAAGAGGGAGGTGCAGCAGTAATGAAAAAGAATACAAAAACAATTCTTACCGTGNTATTGACTGTGATCAGCATTGTCTATGTACTTCCTGTGCTGGCGGTAGTGCTCAATTCCTTTAAACTGAATACATTTGTAAAAACTGATACCTTTGCGCTTCCCACCGGGGAGATGGCTGCCGGNTTCAGCAACTTCGTAACAGGTATGACTTTCGGTAACTATCCNTTTGTGAATAGTGTGCTGTACAGTGTTGTGATTACGTTACTTTCCACATTTTTAATTTTNCTGTGTACNTCCATGGCGGCGTGGTATATCGCGAGAGTGGATNCNNTNTTCTGNAANGCNGTCTACTTCCTGTGNGTGTTTTCNATGGTGGTGCCGTTCCAGATGGTAATGTTCCCTCTGTCCAAAACGGCGGATAAACTGCATCTGAATACGCCTTTGTCGATCTCGATCGTNTATCTGGGATTCGGTGCCGGGCTTGCGATATTTACATTTGTGGGATTTGTGAAAGGTATTCCGCTGGAGGTGGAAGAGGCTGCGTCCATCGANGGATGCGGACCGGTGAGGATNTTCTTTCAGGTGGTAGTACCGATGTTAAAGCCGACGATGATCTCCGTNGCTATTCTGGAGATCATGTGGGTGTGGAACGACTATCTGCTGCCTGCGTTAGTGCTGGATATCAATAAATACCGTACGATCCCCATTCATATCCANTACCTGAAGGGCAGCTANGGTACGGTGGATCTGGGNGCNACGATGGCGCTTATCCTGATGAGCATTATTCCGGTTATCATTTTCTATCTGTCCTGNCAGAAGTANATCATCAAAGGTGTGGCAGCAGGTGCAGTNAAAGGNTAAAACTGCGGACNAAAAAAGTTCGATCAGGGGTCCTGCCTCTGGTCGAACTTGCTATTTACGACAAAAAGGTGTAAGATTGTATAGAAATCGATTTCCGAAAGGAGTCGGTTCGATTGACAGGAAAGGATTTGTAGATATTATGAGAAAGAGCGGTGTTTTACTGCCTGTATCTGCTATTCCATCCAAGTATGGAATAGGCGCCTTTTCCAAAGAGGCATATACCTTTATCGATCTGTTAGAAAAAGCAGGGCAGTCCTATTGGCAGATCCTGCCGCTTGGCCCCACAGGTTATGGAGATTCTCCTTATCAGTCTTTTTCTACCTTTGCAGGCAATCCCTATTATATTGATTTTGAGGCGCTTATCGAAGCCGGTTATCTGACAAAGCAGGAATGTGAGAAGTATGATTTCGGTGACGATGACGCTTATGTAGATTATGAAAAGATTTATCTTTCCCGTTTTAAGGTGCTTAAGAACGCCTATAAAAACAGTCATATAGAGAAAGAGGCGGCGTACCGGCAGTTTGTGGAGGAGAATGCCTACTGGCTGGAGGACTACGCACTCTATATGGCGGTGAAAAACGCTTTTGGCGGCAAGAGCTGGAGCGAGTGGGATGAGGATATCAAGCTGAGAAAGCCGGCTGCCATGAAGCAGTACCGCGAGAAGTATGCAGAGGAGATCGGCTTCTATCAGTTCCAGCAGTATCTCTTTGCGAAGCAGTGGTTTGCCCTGAAAGAATATGCGAATGAGAAGAAAATTCAGATCATCGGGGACATCCCGATCTATGTGGCTTTTGACAGTTCGGACACTTGGGCGAATCCGGAACTTTTTCAGCTGGATAAGACCCTGACTCCCATAGCGGTAGCAGGCTGCCCGCCCGATGCCTTCTCGGCTACGGGACAGCTGTGGGGGAATCCGCTCTACCGCTGGGACTACCATAAAGAGACGGATTATGCGTGGTGGATGAANCGGATCGGCTATTGCTATAAGCTCTATGACGTGGTGCGGATCGATCATTTCAGAGGATTNGATGAGTATTATTCCATTCCTTACGGAGATCCCACTGCNGAGTTTGGACANTGGGAAAAAGGTCCCGGCTATGATATTTTTAAGACCATGAAGGCANNGCTGGGGAAAAAGGCTGTGATCGCGGAGGATCTNGGNTTTTTGACCAANTCAGTCATTAATCTGGTGAAAAAGACNGGATATCCCGGTATGAAGATTTTACAGTTTGCNTTTGANTCCAGGGAGGAGAGNGACTATCTGCCCCATAATTATGTGACTAACAGCATNGTCTATACGGGAACCCACGACAACGATACGACGATGGGCTGGTATGNGAAACTGAACCGTAAGGATCGTGCCTTTGCAAAGANGTATTTGAACATAAAATCNANAAANGATATNCAGTGGGAGTTTATCAGGGCGGCGATGGCCAGNGTGTCTGAGACNTGNGTGATCCCCATNCAGGATTATCTGGGACTTGGCACNGANNCGCGGACGAATATGCCNTCNACGCTGGGGACGAACTGGAAGTGGAGNATGCTGCCCGGACAGTTCACNGAGGAGCTGGCGGAGCGNATCCTGGAAATGACCAAACTCTACGCAAGANCNAGNTGAGNGAAAAGCANTACATGGNGTGTGNGTAAATGGCGGAGATTACGATCAAGGATATAGCGAAACAGTGTGGCGTGGGCATCAGTACGGTCTCACGGGCACTCAACAATCACCCGGATATCAATCCGGCGACNCGGAAAAAGATTCTGGAGGTGATTGAGGAGACGGGCTTTATCCCGAACAACAGCGCCAGGAACCTGAAGCGGACGGACGCCAAATGTATTGCGGTGCTGGTAAAAGGTATCACAAACCCGCTGTTCAGCAGTATGATCAAGATCATTGAGGAAGAGACGCAGCGGAGCCGATATGCGCTGGTACTCCGGCATGTGGAGGAGCAGGAGGACGAGATCGATGTAGCGCTTGAGCTCGAGAAGGAGAAGCGGCTCCGGGGCATCGTATTTCTGGGCGGTTTATTTGAACATCCGGAAGAAAAACTCAGAAAGCTGAAAGTACCTTTTATTTTCAGTACCATAGGCATGAATATTTCGGATCAGATCAATAAGGTGGAGTTTTCCAATATTGCAGTGGATGACAGGCTGGAAAGCGCAAAAATCACGGAGTATCTGTTAGGCCTTGGTCATAGAAAGATCGCCCTGATCACGGAGAAGAAGGGGCCGATCGGAGGTCTGCGTATGGAAGGCTACAGACAGGCTTTCGAAAAACAGGGGCTTCCGGTGGAGGAGGAGCTGATCTATTACGTACAGGAGGACATGGATCACTACTCCATGGAAAACGGTTATCTGACGGCGAAGAGACTTTTAGAGTCGGGACGCGAGGTGACGGCGATCTATGCGGTTTCGGATTCGCTGGCGATCGGTGTCTGCCGGGCAGTGCTGGAGGCGGGGAAGAGGATTCCCGAGGATATCTCGGTAGCCGGGTATGACGGCATCGAGATGGGAGAGTATTACAATCCCAAGCTCACCACCATCAAACAGCCGGTGGAGGAGATTGCAAAAAAGACTATACGTCTTCTTTTAGATGTGATCGCGGAGCGGGAAGAACCCCAGCAGATCGTGTTCCCGGCGGAACTCGTAGTGCGGG
Organism: Lachnospiraceae bacterium; assembly: GCA_014804615.1. Lineage (GTDB taxonomy): Bacteria > Bacillota > Clostridia > Lachnospirales > Lachnospiraceae > UBA3282. The sequence goes on along the minus strand of JAAUZL010000012.1, from coordinate 106,314 downwards.
AGTCCACCGGGCCGTGTTGATACTAGAAAGAAACTTGTTTACTGAGGTTTGAATTATGATAGGCAGGATCGTTTGTGACGTCTTGACTAAACCAGTCAAGAGGGAGAAACGCTTCTGCCGTTTCTTTGTCCGGGAATTCTACCTCGGCGATGATCAAGGGTGCGAAGGGCGGCTCAAAGATATCCAGTTCCACGGATAGACTAGTTTGGTCAACAGAAAAATCAGCTGATGACAACTGCGTCATATTGAATTGCGGATTGAGGATCGGTATGACGTAGCGTTTTTTTGAAATCACATTTCCGTCCGCCTTTTCCCGCAGATGGTAATAAGAATGCTCGTTTAAGGGGAGATTGTACTCCTCTCTGGCGAGGAGTCCTTTTCCCTTGTAGGTCAGATAGAAGGNATCGTCCTCTCTGCGNATNCTGACAACCGGGTCAGTNTTGAGATAAGCCTGCTCGATGATATGGCAGGGATAGGATTCCAGATTTTCGGGCANTNTTGAGATAGTAAATTTACGTTCGATTTCCATAAGATCTCCTTTTCTTAATTTATACATTGTTCATCATCTGTTAAATTTAGAGGTTTTCCTGTACCAGATGAAAAAGCAAACCAGACTCAGACCGCAAATCCCGCTGCCAAACAAAAATGCCAGTGACAGGTTTNGTTCNGACAGNGCACCGAAGATCAGGTTTGTCCCNATCGCAATGCAGTCTACAAGCATCGCATTTATGCTCAGTGCNGTNGCNCGGTTTTCCGTTTTGATCTGTCTGTTCTGTATTTCCGCCTGAAATGGTTGAAACAGACTGTTTGANATCCGGAGGGCCAATATCCCGATCACAGAGGGAACGGCAGACNGGCTGAAAGCCAGTATCATACAGGAAATANNNTTCAAACNGCAAAATAGGATAAGGGAAAAACGCATCCCGATTTTTCCTGTGACAGCAGACGAGTAAACGCCGCACAGACCAAGTATGGTTGCCACAATATAGAGGAATCCGATCATGGTATCTCCCAGACCGCAGCGGCTGTATTGCAGCTGATTCAAGAATACGGTAATGGTCTGATGAGCTTCGGATAAAAGCGCAGATGCTATCAAAAACAGAAGGAGACAGCGATCGCTTAATACTGTTTTTAACAGACATGTAAAGGATTCCTGCTTNTGCNGATCNNNCTCGGCTGCCTTTACTTCTGTAAGGAAGAAAGACAGAACTGCAGAAATACCATAGCTGATGACTGTGAGAAAACCTGCCAACGGATAATTGTCCTTCACCGCTGTGGAGAATACCGCCGCCGCAGCCAACAGGCCAGCCATGCCCATGCTGTTATAAATCCCGAATGCTTTCTGGCTGTCCTCCCCCTTGCAGGAGAGATAAATGATACTGGAATCTACACCGGAAAAGCCGGCCAGTACCACGCTCAGCATGATGCGTTCTAATAAAAATCCGCCGAAGGTTGTCGCCTGCCAGAATACGATTTTGGAGATAAAATAGAGTCCGCAGCAAAAGATCATGGTCTTGCGGTAGCCGATTCTGTCTGCCACAAATCCCCAGGGAATTTCCAAGGCAATGGCTATAGCAAGTGAAATACTTTCAATGAGCGTGATCTGAAAGACAGAAATGCCCTGTGCCTGCCGATACAAGGTTGCAATCGGCCCATAAAAAACCATCCCCTGTAAGAGGGCAATGGCATACATCAAATATATATTTTTCTTCATAATAAAATCATCCTTTCCCAAACATAGGTACAACAAGCGGACACTGTTCTTGCAGTGTCAAAGATTTCATCGTGTTCTACATAAATCAGGTTGGACGATTCATAAAATGTTTTTCTCCTTTTGCGGTCTATAAGCGATGTCTTACCGTAGCATAAAACTTTACACCTTGGTTTTAGGGTTATGAGAATAATTAGTTTTTAATCTTGTAGACTTTTACGTACTCTTTCTAGATCACGTTTCAGTTTTTTCTCGAGTTGTTCGTAATCCTTATTATTTAGCATTTCAAGTTCGTTTTCAATTCTGATTTCCTCTTTTCTTAGCTCATCCTTATATTGCAGATCAGTTGGCATTTCATACATCCTTTCACCCTCCTTACAGACAGTTACGCAATAATTTTTTTCTGTTTCTATTATAAAGGGATTTGATGGAGGTGTAAAGTCTTATTTGTTTGTCAATGTGCCGATAAACATACGGTAAATCGTTTATTTGGAGTTTCCCGGCGAATTGCCGCGAGAAGTACGGCTCAGAACAGCCATACAGACCAAATGTAAATGATAGAGATACAAATAGCATGGCATCAGATGGTGTGTCAAGCATTAACATTGAAAAAGCTGTGGAAGGACGATGGGATTGCGGTTATAATAAGCATTGAGATAATACGAACGAAAAAGGATGCTTTCACCATGAACCATGATCTGACGGAAGGAAATGTGACGAAGTCGCTGCTTGTGTTTGCGGGGCCTATGATCCTGGGTAACCTGTTACAGCAGTGCTATAATATAGCGGATACCTGGGTGGTGGGAAAGTATGTGGGCGCGCAGGCTTTGGCGGCGGTGGGCTCCTCCTATGCGCTGATGACTTTTTTAAATTCTCTGCTGATCGGACTGTGCATGGGAAGCGGTGCTGTCTTTTCCTATTATATAGGAAAGAAAGACCGGCATAAGGTGCGTTCCTGCGCTCGTACTGCCTTTGTGATGATCGGCGGACTGGCGGTGGTGCTCTGCATAGCAGTGCAGTGTCTGATTCATCCGATCTTGCGGCTTCTGCGGACGCCGGGAGAACTTTACGAGATGACTCGGGCTTATCTGGCAATCATCTTTTGGGGAATATTCTTTATCTTCTTATATAATTATTTTGCGTTTCTGCTGCGTGCCCTGGGCAATTCCGTGGCACCACTGTACTTTTTGGGTGCGGCGTCAGTGTTAAATATCGGACTGGACCTGTATTTTGTGCGGGGATTGGGGCTGGGGCTTGAGGGAGCTGCGGCGGCTACCGTGATCTCTCAGATACTCTCCGGACTGGGGCTTGGCATCTATCTGTGGCGGAAGGAACCTTTCTTTCGGTTTTCCCTGCGGGGTTTTTTGCGGGAGGAGAAACCGGTGGGTGAGATCTGCAGTTACTCCCTGATGACTTGCATGCAGCAGTCGGTGATGAATTTCGGCATCCTGATGGTGCAGAGTCTGGTCAACAGCTTCGGCGCTGCGGTGATGGCGGCCTTTGCGGCGACGGTGAAGATCGATACCTTTGCCTATATGCCCGCTCAGGAGTTTGGCAACGCTTACTCCATTTTTATCTCACAAAATCATGGCGCGGGAGACAAAGAGCGGGTGGCGCAGGGAACGAAACGGGCCCTGGGTGTGTCGGCGGTCTTTTGCGGCGCGGTCTCCGTTCTGGTGTGTGTTCTTGCCAGGTATCTGATGATGATTTTTGTGGAGGCAGGGGAAACGCGGATCATAGAGATCGGTGTGACCTATCTGCGAATCGAGGGGGCTTTTTATATCGGGATTGGCATATTGTTTCTGCTCTATGGGTATTTCCGGGGAATCAACAGGCCGGGGATTTCGCTGGTGTTGACTGTGATCTCTCTGGGAACGCGGGTGGCGCTGGCCTATACGCTGGCGGCTGTTCCGCAGATCGGGGTTCTTGGTATCTGGTGGGCGATCCCCATCGGCTGGGCGCTGGCGGATGTGACGGGATTTGTGTTGATGGGGAGGAAGTCGGAATAAAGGATCATGATACTAAAATTTGAGATTGTGAGGGAAATTTAATATGCCAGAATTATCAAAAGAAGAAAAGAAAGCATTGATGAAAAAATGGAAAGACAGTCAAAGCAAGAAATATATTCTCAGTAAAACAAAAACGCAGAAGCTGTTTCGTTACTTGGAAACACAATTAGAGAATACGCCATGTAATCATAAATTGCGCTATACGGAACAATGGCTTAAAGATAATATATCCGAAGAAAAGGTAAAAAGTGTAATTGCAGAGATGAAAGAGATGGGTGGACATTGCGATTGCGAAGTGCTGTTGAACTGTTATGAGAAATATGACATAGGTTGAGAAGCTCGGAATTGTCAGGGGGCAAAATGAGAAAGAAAGTTTTGTTGATTGGCGGCAATAGTTTAGTGGGACAATCAATTGCTATGAGTTTGGGAGATAATTATCAAGTTGTACCAACAGCAGGGCACCATGACCCGGAAAGCGGATATCGCTTGACAGTAGAAGAACCGAATAAATTGGTGGAAATTTTAGCTTGTGAAAACCCGGAAATTGTAATTTCGTCTGTTAGAGGGGACTATCATGCGCAGATAAACTTTCATCAAAAGTTAGCGGATTGGCTGGCTGGCAAAGAAAAGCGTTTGCTGTATATATCTACAGCAAATGTGTTTGACGGTGACTTATCCAAGCCTTGGACAGAAAATGATTCACCGATTGCAAAATCCGATTATGGCAGTTTCAAACGGAATTGCGAGACTATGCTAGGAGAAGTGCTTGGAAACCAATTGACAATTTTCCGATTGGCTACGGTTTGGAGTGCGAACTGCCCAAGAGTTCAACGATTAGATTTACATAGTAAGAATGGAGAACCTTACTATACTTACCCTAATTACATGGTCAATGTAACGTTTGCAAAACAAGTAGGAGAATACGCAAGATATGTTTTTGACCATAGCTTGCACGGAATTTTCCATGTGGGGACGACAGACATTGTCAATTATTTTTCTTTTGAGAAGATGGTCTGCGAGGCACTTAAAATTAAGTTATCCCAATTTGTAGCAGAAACAGCGGGCGAGGCGGTATCCTTTGCAATACTTCCTTCAAGAAGAGAATCAGGAAGAGTTATGCAGAATATCGGAATTTGGGGAACATAAATGGGAGGTAAAAATGCGTCGTTCGGATAGAGAAGTAAAAGAATTTGAAGAAATTGTAGCTATTATGGAAAAATGTGATGTGTGCCGAATTGCTTTAAATAATAACGGTTACCCGTATATATTGCCGCTTAATTTTGGGATGGATATAAAAGAAGATAAAATTGAGTTGTATTTTCATGGGGCTATGGAGGGTACAAAGTATGATTTAATCAGAAAGGATAATAGAGCTAGCTTTGAAATGGATTGTGAGCATAAATTAGTAACAGAAATTGAACGTGGGAGTTGTACAATGGAGTATGAAAGCGTTATTGGACAAGGCTACATTGAGATGCTTTCTGATGATGAAAAGTACAATGCGTTATGTATTTTGATGAAGCATTATCATCAAGAGGAATTTCCGTTTGACAAATTAGTAATTCCTCATACAAAAGTTTTCAAGCTGGTAGTAGAGCAAGTAACAGGTAAAGTAAGAATGAAGAGAAATGATAAACAATAAAATTCCAGTGTGTTCGTGGACTGAATAAATTGAAAATTTGAGTATATTAAGGTGGAGAAGGCATGGAAAGCAAAATAATCATAGCAGAAACAGAAAGGTTGATTTTAAGAAGATACAAAGAAGAGGATTTGCAGGATCTATTTGAATATTTATCGGATAAAGAAGTTTTGGAATATGAACCATATAAACCTCTGACTCTTAATGAAACAAAAGAAAATCTCGAATGGCGTATCGGAACAGATGAAATGATTGCTGTTGAACTAAAAGATTCTCACAAGATGATCGGTAATGTATATATGGGGAAACGTGAATTTGAAGCACTGGAAATAGGTTATGTTTTTAATCGGAATTATTGGAGGCATGGCTATGCCGCCGAAAGCTGCAAAGCGTTAATGCAGCAGGCGTTTTCAAAAGGTATACATAGGATCTATGCAGAATGTGACCCACATAATAAGAGATCATGGAAATTACTTGAGAAATTAGGATTTCAGCGTGAAGCCCATTTAAGAAAAAATGTATATTTCTGGAAAGACGAAAATGATAACCCGATTTGGAAAGATACATATATATATGCCAAATTAAGTGTTGATCAATAAATAACTTCCGGATTGTTAAAAGGTGGTATATGAAAAAGAAATTAAAAATAAGTCTAATTATTGTTTTATCATTATTAGTTTTTATAACGATTATATTATTTGTTTTATTTATAAATGAACTAAGAACTTTAAAATCGTTAAAACAAATTGATAACTATGGAATGTATCAAATGACTTACTATGGTGATTATGGCTTTGATGACTTTTTAGAACAAGGTGCTTCAAGTGATAAGGACATAGAAGAATTTGTTACGAAAAGATTATTGAAAGGCATTCCGATTAAATTTAATGTTACAGACAGCGGATGTACTGCTTTTGTAACAAAAAATGAAAATGAAGATATCATTTTTGCCAGAAATTTTGATTTTATTTATGCTCCATCAATGCAATTGTATACAAATCCCCTAAATGGATATGCATCTGTATCTACTGTAAATTTAGCTTTTGCAGGATATTCAGAAGATAATTTACCAACGAAAGGCGTTAGTTTTAATAATTTTTTAACGCTGGCGGCTCCTTATCTTCCATTTGACGGAATGAATGAAAAAGGTGTAGCGATAGCTTTACTTGCAGTTCCAGAAGTGCAGCTTAGAAATGATGAAAATAAGATAACACTAAATACAACAACGGCTATCAGATTAGTTTTAGACAAGGCTTCAAATGTGGATGAAGCTATAGAATTACTAAAAAATTATAATATATATTTTTCGGGAGACATTTATTGCCATTATTTGATAGCAGACAGCACAGGGAAATCAGTCATTGTAGAGTACTATGATAATGATTTACAGGTTGTTGCAACGGATAAGGAATATCAAGTTGCTTCTAATTTTATTGCATACAATGGGTTAAATATTGGTGAAGGATATACTGAATTTGATAGATATGATAGAGTTATCAATAAAATAGAAGATAGTAACAATTCACTTAATATGAATGATACGATCAACTTGCTAAATGATGTAGGAGTTTATGGAGAAAATGGCATTGATAAATTACAATGGTCTGTTATTTATAATTTATCAAACATGTCAGGGGAAATATGGGCACATAGAAATGAAAATAACACAATGGATTTTGAATTGAAATAACAATAAACGGTATTTGACGGAGAAAGTTTATGACATTTATTGAATGTATTGAAAGTCAAAAAAGTATTTTAATGGAGGGTGCTTTAGGAGAACGTTTAAAAAGAGAATACCATCTAAAATTTGATACATATGTTGATATGGCGGGATTTGTTTATTCTGAAGCAGGGAGAATTGCGCTCAGGGAACTGTGGAATGAGTATGCTGAAATTGCAAAGACATATAATTTGCCTTTTCTTGCAACAACTCCTACAAGACGGGCAAACCAGGAAAGAATAAAATCTTCGTGTTTTGATGCATCTATAATAGCTGATAATGTAACATTTTTGCGCAGCGTGCAGCAAGAGAATGACTTGGAAATGTATGTCGGAGGTCTTATGGGTTGCAAGGGGGATGCATATACAGGAGTTGGCTGTCTTTCCACACAGGATGCTCATGACTTTCACATGTGGGAAACCTCCCTTTTTAAACAAGCCGGAGTTGATTTTATTTATGCAGCACTAATACCTTCTCTTAATGAGGCAGCAGGTATTGCACTGGCTATACAGGATGTAAAGGTTCCCTACATAATTAGTTTCACGATACAAGAGAATGGCTGTCTTGTAGATGGAACACCTATTTCAGAAGCGATTCAATACATAGATAGTATAACAGAATTTTCCCCTGTATGTTATATGACAAACTGTGTACATCCGAGTATTGTTTATAAAGCATTGTACGCTCCGATCAATAACTGTGAACTTATACGAGACAGATTTATTGGGATTCAAGCGAATACTGCGGCACTTCCTTATGCGGAATTAGATGGCTCTAAAGAATTAAAAATCTCTGATCCTGTAGAATTGGCACAAGCCATGTTAAAACTGCGGGATATTGTTCCTCTTAAAATATTTGGCGGTTGTTGTGGAACAGATGGCAGACATATGATAGAAATTGCAAAAATTGTCTGAGCCAAAATTTATCAACACGAAAAAGGAATAATAATTAACGAATTATAATATGTATTATTTTTACACGTGTTGATTTCATACGTGTTCCGCGCTATTATTAAAAGAAGAGAAAGGTATTCTTTTTATGACAGGAGGTACTCATATGCTATCCGCTTACCCTGCTTGTTTTATAAAAGAAGAAAACGGATATTCTGTTATTTTTCCTGACTTAAATAATTTAGCTACTTGTGGAAATACGCTTGATGAAGCACTTAAAATGGCGGTGGACTGCCTTGCAGGATATTTATATTGGATTCAAAAAGATGGTGAATCATTTCCGAAGGTCTCTGCACCAAATGAGATAAATCTTACTAAAATAACAGAGAAATTGGAAATATCATCCGAAAGCGCTTTTATTAATATCGTTACAGTTGATGTTGCAGCATATGCAAAAACACATTTTGAGAAATCCGTAAAAAAGACGCTCACCATTCCCGCATGGCTGAATACTGCCGCATTAGAGCAGAATATTAATTTTTCACAAGTGTTGCAGGAAGCGCTAATTTCTAAGCTTCATCTGCAATAGAGTAGAAGCACACATTTCAGTGCTATTAACAGAAATCGGAATTTATCTATGGAGGACATTATGAGCAGATTTAGTGAAAAAGGCTATTGGGTAAAAGAGAATGCACCTATCTACCTAACATCAGATATGGATAGGACTGCAAAGTGGTTTGAAGATACGCTAGGCTGGTTTAGCAATATTGTTGAACGAGATAATAACGGAGTGGGTTGTTATGGAGTTGTTTTTGATATGTTACCGGAAGTAGAACGCACTCACTTGGCACCTTTTACAGGTATACAAATGTTTTTGGGAGAGCCGGAACCGCGATTGATTTCATTTATGCAGGTCGAGGGGATTGAGAAAATGTATGACTATGTCATATCAACAGGTTGGGATAAAATTACGAAGGTTGAGATACAGCCATGGGGTGGAAAAACTTGTAGTCTAACAACTATTGATGGTTATATTATCAATATATTTGAATAATTAGAAAAATTCCGAGTCATAAGGCTGAAAAATTGGATGTTGTAGAGGTAAATATGGGTATAGGAATAATCAGCACAAATAGAGGGGATTTTACCATTCAATCAGCAGATGATGTAATAAAATTTATACAGACAGTGGCACTGGAAAATACTGATATATGGATCAGGGGAGAGGTATGAACATACCATTATTTATTGCGTTTTTCGTAGTAGTTTATGCTTTTATATATATACTATATTGTCAAGGTTTTGCAGTATTGAGAAGAACTACTGCAATTATGATTATATTTCGTCATGGTAAGAATGCAGATAAAGCAACTTTGGATTCCTGTACTGGCTGGGTTAAGCACGCAGGAAAATTTCGTGAAAGTAAGACATACGAGTTCTTCTTGGATGCACAATTATCAAAAGGGAATGTAGAAGTAATTCTATTGGACAGGAAAAAACAATCGTTAATGAAATTAAATCCGCAGTCTCCTACATATAAAATAGAGTTAGATGTAAGAAATAGATATTATTTGCGCTGGGAATTTAAGGGTGCCACTGGTAAGTGTGAGTTACGATGGTAAAAAACAATTTCCGGTTTGTAAGGAACTCAATAACCATGCATTTACGAGAAAATAAATATGCAAAATGAAATTTATGACAATATAAAAGCACAACTGAAAGCCAAGCCCAAAAAGCTGACGAATTTGGAGCAGTGGCTTTTTGTGGCAGTTAATACAGCTAAATCAATCGTTGACAATACAAGTAAAAATAATTTAAATAATGTAGTGAGGTTGTCTGACTGCAATAGTACCAGTCAAATTCAGCATGAGTTTGATATCATACAAGGCAAATTTGGACGAGAAGGTTTTTCTCAAAGGTACAGTCCCGTTTACCTTTATCTTTGCTCATTGGTCGCTAATTTTCCCAATCAAGAACTTTCAAATAAAGATAAGGAATTGATAAGGCAATATTGTACGGTTGAAACATATTTGCTATATGAAATTTAAAAAAAGGAACTCAACAATTTCAGATTTATGGAGATATTAGAATGGATCAAATTACATTAATAGAGCCTCAAACGAAGTATGCGGATGATATATGGGAATTTCGTCAGGAAATTTTAGAATGTGATGTAGAGAACGAAGACCAATTTGCCGGTTGTATATCACTTGATGTAAGTAGGTCTGCTGAAGAGTGGATAAAAATATGTGAGCTTAGAAAAAGTGAAGAAACGTGCGGCGAGGTGGGAACAACAGTTCCTTCGCATATGTACTTAGCGGTACGCAGGAGAGATGACAGGGTTGTGGGTGTGATAGATTTGCGTCATCATATAAATCATCCGATTCTTGGAACGTGGGGAGGACATTGTGGTTATTCTGTGCGCCCCTCGGAACGAGGCAAAGGTTATGCAAAGGAAATGCTTCGTCTAAATATACAAAATGCAAAATCAATGGGAATAGAAAAACTTCTTATTACTTGTGGTATTAAGAATGAAGCCAGTGAGAAAACAATACTTGCGAATGGTGGAGTTTATGAGAAAACGATAGATATTGATGGGAGCAAGATGAAAAGATATTGGATTACAGTTTAAGAAGTAAATAGATTCCAGTTTGTCTGTGAACTGAACAGATTGAAAATATAGATTTAGGAGAATGTAAATATGAACGAAAGATCATATGAAATAAATTCTATCTCATATCAGATAAGGATAATAGAAGAAAGTGATCTGGATAGTTTGTTGTTGGTCAAAAGAGATTCTTCTGTACACACGGACAGGTTCCAGCAGCAGAAAGATGGAAAAGCAGTTTATTTAGGCGCATTCATCAATAATTATGCGGTTGGATATGTGTTATTGTCGCTAGATAATAAAGAGGATGTTATGCCATATACGAATAATCAAAAATGCGCAGATATGATTGATTTACTGATTATAGAACCTTTACGAAATTATGGCATTGGATCTCAGTTGGCGCTGGCGTGTGAGGAATACTGTAAAGAAAATGAAATCCCCTATTTGGGACTTGATGTTAATCCGACAGATAACTCCGCAGCAAAAAGATTGTATGAAAGATTAGGCTATCATGCGGTTGGTGAGGTACACTTAGATGGTGTTTATGAATATACTGACGAGCAGGGCAACCAGGGGAAATATGAGGATTGGTGTATAGATATGATAAAACGATTCTAGTGTCAAATCTATAGAAGCTATTACTACATATTTATTCATACTCCCAAAATAGACAATAATTATGCAAATGCTGTTGACATATACTAGAACTTATTATACAATAACTGTACTAGATAAAGCAATACAGATAATACAAACAATACAGAAGAGATGCAAATTAGTATTAATACATTAGATGAGGAGGTGATGATTTGTTTGAACTGGATTATCGCAGCAAAAAACCACTCTATGAGCAGATTATTGAACAGATCAAGCTGCTGGTCATAAAAGGGCATTTAAGTCCGGGAGATGCGATCCCTTCCGTTCGGAAGATGGCACAGACTCTGGACATCACGCCGTCCACCGTGGCAAAGGCGTATCAGGAGCTGGAACGACAGAAAGTGATTGAGACGATCCGGGCAAAAGGGACCTTTATAGCGGCTATGCCGAGTATGGAACCCAATATGGAGGAACTGGAGAAGATTCGTAAGAGGATTCAGAGTGAAATCATAGAGCTGAAGCGCACGGGTTATTCCGAGGCGGATGTGGTAAATCTTATAAAGGAAATTTATTCTTCCATCTAATGTTATGGCAGAAATATTTCAGAAAGGAAAGATAAGCAAATGTTAGAGATAAAGAATTTACATAAAGGCTACAATAACCGATCGGTTATCCATGGGATCGATCTATGCGTTCACCAGGGCGAGATTCACGGCTTGATCGGTTCCAACGGAGCCGGAAAGACCACTTTGCTGAAATGTGCCGCAGGAATCTATAAGCCTGCGCAGGGAACGGTACAGTATGATGGAAAAGATATCTATGATAACCCCGAAGTGAAGGCAAGCGTGGCGTATGTGTCGGAGCAGCTTGATTTTATCAACATCTATTCTGTAGCGGGAATGGCAGCATACTATCAGAACTTCTACGACACGTTTTCCGGAGAGAAGTTTGATGCTCTGGTGGAACGGTTTGGAATCAATCCGAAAAAGAACATCGGCACTTTATCCAAAGGACAAAGGTCAAAATTGAGTTTTATCTTAGCGATCGCGCAGCAGCCGAAGTATCTGATCATGGACGAACCGGAGAGCGGTATGGATGCGGAGAGCAAAGCCATGTTCCGCGATATTTTGATTGAAGAAGTGGACAGGGAGCAGATTGGAGTGCTTTTTTCCTGTCATGATCTTGCAGATGTGGAACGTATATGCGACAGTGTGACCATGATGGAAGCGGGAGAGGTTTTTGCACAGAAGTCCGTGGATGAATTCATGGAAAACGTGCAGAAATGGAAGGGAGTTCTGCCGCAGGAGGCAGCCGATGACAAACGGTTTGCCATGACTGTCCATGCGGCATCCAGGATCGGAGACTTATCAGAGTTTTATACCGTGGGAGAGCGGGAAGAGAGCGAGCGCATACTACATAAATTGGGCATCAAAGACTATTCTGGGCAGCAGGTCACACTGGAAGAGATTTACATGCTTTTAAAGAAAATTTATATACAAGGAAAAGGAAGGGTGAGTGACGTTCAGACAGAGGGAGGACTTCAAAATGGGTGATTTGAAAAAAATATTCAAAAGAGATCGGTTTTACTGGGGAATTATGATGGTAGTCATGACATTGATGGTAATTTATATGTTGACGAACGTATATGGATCGTATCATAAATTATTTCACCTGGAGGATTACACAGAACGTGCGGAATACCTGAGGGAACTTTGGAATACCCATCCGGATCTGTTTGATCCAAGCAGAGCTTGTATAGATGAAATCCCGTATGTGTCTTTGGAACCTATGTTGTTGATGACCGTGCTGGCGGCATTCATTGCACAGGCAGTCAGGCTGCTGGTACAGGAGACCCAAAACCGCACAGAAATACTGCGCATATTTCCGGTGAAGTCGCGCAATTTACTGACTTGCCATTACCTGAGCGGACTGCTTATGGTAGGAATTCCTCTGCTTGCGCAAGCGGCGATCATCTGGCTGAATATACTGTATGTGGAAAAAAACACAGACTTTATTTTTTCTAATAAAGAACAGCTTTGGATCTATGCCGGAAAAGCCGTGATCATTTTTATGCTGTATTATTCTCTGCTGATCGTCTGCAGAAAGGTGACAAATCATGTTCCGGGAACCATTTTTACCTTTATCGTCGTGAAAGTGGCAATGGAGGTACTTGCCGGTTATTGTTTGGGTATTTATGAGAATCTGGCAGAAGATAACATCTTCCATTGGGCGTTTTGGGCAATCGAAACGGTCGTTTTGATCCGTCTCTCCTATATTGCGGATCAGAAAAAGGACGATGCGAGAAACGGATTTTATGCATTTCCTGTCGTACATTGGGTGATGATGGGAGTGGTGTTCGGAGAAATATATTTCATATTTCATGGCTCATATGGAGAGATACCGAAAGCGGTGTCAATTCTTGTGGCGATTGCAGCCGCCGTGCTGATCACCACGGGAGTACATTTTATCGCGAGGCCGAAAAACATATAAAATAAAGGGGCCGAGGCGATAGCCATAGAGACTCCACCCTTGTATACTTGGTCAGATGCGGGGGTGGAGTTTCTATCTTTTTGCCAAGACTAACATTTTATAATATTTTTTATACCCACAATGCTTCGCTTAAAGTTTTCTGCGCTCTTACGTCTTCAAGGCATACCATCTTCACCAACAGCCACGCCCACTCTTCTTCTGTCATTTCAGTAATCTTTTGTGCTGCGTTGGAAACTCGCAGATTTTTAATGATCTCATCCAGACATTCCTCTTTGTATCTGGCGGAATTCATGGCTTCCTGCCATGCTTGCCGCTTCTTTTCAAGCATTTCAAGCAATAGCGCTTTTGGTGTTTTCCCATCAATGATCATTTTAATTTCGTCGAGAGAAAAACCTAACGCTTTCAATTCTAACAGCGCATTTAACTGCTGCACTTGTTCTGCCGAATAATAACGATACCCGTTGGCGGCATCTACTTTCAACGGCTTAATAATACCTTTCTTTTCATATAAACGCATCGCCTTTCTGGAAACCCCAAAAAAGTCCGCAATTTCTCCGATCAGCATAAGGTCGTCTTTCATAAATATATCCGCGCTCCTTTCTCCTTTATTCTTCCAATATATCATGAATCCTCTTTATGCAAACTGAATTTGCTTTCAGGTTATTTAAGCAGGTAATGAGCATGAACATTTCCGATAAAATGGAGCCTCTGACTTGAAAGCAATAAACGGTATCTGAGAATGCCATGGCTCCATTATCAAGAAATCCATACCCCATGAACAGAATCACAAGATATCCTCCGATTCCAAACAGGCGCATGCTCACATCGCTGAGAGCCCTTCTTACGTGCATTTTCATATTGACTTTCATGAATCTTCGGCTGCTTTCATCGCAGTTCTTTATCATCAACTCTCTGGCGTCATAAAGCAGGATTGTGTCGGCATCCGTAAGCAATGGCTTGATTGCGGAAGTATTCTCTGCCATAGCATTTTGAGATTCTTCTTTTAATTTTGGAATGGATTTAAGCACCAGCTTATAATTGATCCATAATGGGGGAATCGCAAATATCCATGTGATTCCCAGAGAAAGCAAACTGCTCCTCAGCATCAAAAGGCAGGACAACATTGTATTTATAGCAGCTACTGCCAGATGGGGAATATTCAGCGGACCGTTCATCATGGTAAAAGCCGCCTGTATATCACTATTTAATCTCGTCATCCATTCGCCGCCGGAACGGCTGTTGATCCGTTTGAGCGGCAGGCTTAAAATTTTTTCAAACATCTTTTTCTGGAGCCAAACTTCAGTTTTTGCAGAAAATGCCGCATATTTTGACCATACCATTCCATTATAAACAAATTGCATTGCACATAGCAAACCGTACACTACACATGTTTTCGGCAGTGTGCCGGAATGATTCGTTTCCAAACAGCTAAAAATGGATTTCATCAAATTTGCCAGCAGCCAAGTCCAAAAAGCATCAAACGGAGAGCGTAATAGAAGTAAAAAAATGTATTTGCGCCAAACGCCCATTCTCTTGACCAATTTACAAAAATCATCCACGACACATTTTCCCTCCGTCCATACGATAGATTGTATAACTATCATCTAAGGTCTCTTGATGATGGGTAACATGGATCACTGTCCTGCCATCCATCAGTTTATGTAAGGCATCTAAAATGGAATATCCGGTATTCTGGTCCAGAGCCGAGACCGGCTCATCCAGCAATATGACAGGAGCATCCTTGCAAAGCGCTCTGGCTATCTGAATTCTCTGTGCCTGCCCGCCGGACACTTGGTTTCCCCGTTCCCCCACATTGGTATCCAGCCCATCTGGAAGACTCTTGATCCATTTCGTAAGACTTGCGTTTTGACAGGCCGCCCATATGATTTCTTCCGAAATGGGATGACCGCAAGTGATATTCTCCCTTATAGACATGGGAAAAAGACTATTATTCTGCATGACAAGCGCTGCCTGCCTTCTGATTTTCTCCGGAAAATGCTCACCTGCTATGACAGCCGCTCCGCAATCAGGAGGATAAAGACCGGCAAGTATTTTCAATAGAGTGCTCTTGCCGCATCCGCTGTCCCCCACAATCCCAATGTGCTCACCGGGCTTTGCTTTCAGCGAAAGATTCTTTATCACCATACGATTCTCATAGGAAAATGAAATATTGTCTAAATAAACCGCGTATTGATACATATCTTTTCCTCCAATCTGTCAATGGATGCGCTGAATCGCCGAAAAGAAGCATAGATGCCCGGCATATTCTGTAAGAAACCGGAAACGTTTCCCGATAGATTGATAAAGATATAAAAAGTCCCTATGCTGATTTCTCCATTTATCACCATACTCCCGCCAAAGCCAAGCAATACCAAAAGTGGTACAAAGGAAAGCACGCCTGAAAGAGACATAAGCCTGGCAGAAATTCGTTCTTTCTTAACATTTGCATTTTCCCATTCAGAAAGATTTTCTTCCATGGCGATTTTCATCAGTTTATAGGAATCATAAACCTGAATAATCGGAAATAATTCCAAAATCATATCCGCCAGCCCATTGATTCTTTTTCTGCTGTTTTGGCACTGTTTGGTATAATCTTTAATAATCTTACTGGAAAAGGAACAATAAATGATCAGCGGGATCACCGGTAATAGGAAAAGTATGCAAAGTTTAAAATTTTGACAAAGTAAAAATACAACAGTAACGGCGAATGTACCAAACTGCTTTAATAATGAAAAAAGATTTTCACTAAAATAATCGGAGATATCGTTTAACTCATTTTGCATAGCGGATTGCTCTTCCCCGGCATTAAGCTTTGAGAGCGTCTGAATGTCACTTTGCAGATAATATCCGGCATATCCCATTCGCATTTCATGTGCAAACATTTCACAAGTATAGGCGGATAAATATGATGATAAATATTCGCTTATCGTTTGCATAAGGATAATCCATATTCCCGTTGCAAAAAACATACCTGTTCCATTCTCTAAATGCAGAGAGTCTGTATCTCCAAGAATGTCCAGCATTTGCGCTAAAAATTTGTTCCAGCACAAATTTAAAATGACAGATAGGAAAGTGAACAGAATCGCTGTCACAAAAAGAATTTTGTGTAATTTAATAAGCTGCTTCAGAATTCTCATGATCGTTCTCCTACAATCAAAGCATAAGCTATGCCCCAGGGGCAAGGTCAAGCAAAAAACAAGTTCCCTTTTCGGGATTGTGTGCTTGGTGAAAATGGCATATAATTACGTTGATAAAGCTTGATAATCTGCCCTATGGCAATGCATGTATAAAATCATAAAAATAGAGGAGGAGATAATAATATGAGCAAAGCGGCAATTTTTTTTGGAACAGGCTATGAGGAAATCGAGGCTTTGACCGTAGTGGATATTCTGCGGCGTGCCGGAGAAGAGATCGAGATGGTTTCTATTATGGAAGAAAAGTGTGTCACCAGTTCCCACGGCGTGACAGTGGAGATGGACAGACTGCTTGCGGAGGTGGATTTCGGTGCACTGGACATGCTGGTGCTTCCGGGCGGCATGCCGGGGACGAAGAATCTGGAGGCGTGCGAGGCGCTGATGGAGCAGGTGGACGCTTTCGTAAAAAACGGCAAGATCGTGGCGGCGATCTGCGCAGCGCCTAGCATTCTGGGACACCGCGGACATTTACAGGGGAAAAAGGCATGCTCCTTTCCAACCTTTGAAGACCATCTGGAGGGCGCAGAGGTGTGTAAGTGCCCCGCAGTGATCGACGGCAATATCATCACGGGACGCGGCATGGGGGCGGCGATTCCCTTCGGGCTGGCCATTCTGGAAAAATTGCAGGGGAAAGAGGCGGCAGAAGAGATGGCAGAGAAGATCGTATTTCAAAAATAACGGCTCTGAACTGGAAAAAAATACTATAATAATTTCTTTTTACCCGAACATACTAACATCAAGATAAGCCGCAAACAAAGTGTGCTTCCGAAAAGGCGAAAGCCGGGGACAAGCGCACGGCGAATGCGCTTGTCTCAATATAGATAAAGAATCAGAAGATTCAAACGTATTTCGGAGGTGAAAAGAAATGGCAAGCAACAAGACGAATAGAGTAGAAGTTCCTGAGGCAAAGGCTGCTATGGATCGTTTTAAGACTGAGGTTGCGTCTGAGCTGGGTGTAAACCTGAAGAGCGGCTACAATGGTGACCTGACTTCCAAAGAGGCAGGTTCCATCGGTGGTGAGATGGTTCGTAGAATGATCAAGAAGCAGGAAGAGCAGATGAAGTAACAGGTAACAAAAAAGGACACCTCGCTTGTTTTGACAGGCGGGGTGTCTTTTTGCGCGAATAAGAAGCGGAAAAAAAGCTAGTATTTTTCGGTATCCTATGCTATAATGTCTTGGTGACTGCAACTGGGAACTCGAGAGAGTTTCGTGATAAAAGAACCGGCAGTCTGCAGAGGAATTGAAGGAGGAACCCATAGCATGAGTTTACAGGTGGAGAAATTAGAGAAGAACATGGCGAAGCTGACGATCGAGACAGATGCGGAGGCATTTGAGAAGGCGGTCGAGAAAGCATATCAGAAGCAGAAGAGCCGGATCAGCGTACCGGGCTTTCGGAAGGGCAAGGTGCCCCGCCAGATGGTGGAGAGAATGTACGGCAAAGAGGTGTTTTATGAGGAAGCGGCAAATCTTTTGATTCCCGATGCATATGATGAGGCACTGGATGCCTGTGAGGAGGATATCGTGTCCTCTCCCCAGATCGAGGTGGTACAGATCGAGTCGGGCAAGCCTTTTATCTTCACGGCGACGGTAGCGCTGAAGCCTGAGGTGAAGCTGGGCAAATATAAGGGTGTGAAGGTGGATAAGATCGACACAGCCGTGACGGATGAGGAGATTGACGAGGCGCTTAACAGAGAGCGTGAGAATAACGCGAGAACTATTACAGTAGAAGATCGCCCGGTCAAGGACGGCGATATGACAATACTGGATTTTGAAGGCTTTGTGGACGGCGAGGCTTTTGAGGGCGGTAAGGGAGAAAATTACCCTCTTACCATCGGATCTGGCGCTTTTATCCCCGGTTTCGAGGAGCAGCTGGTAGGTGCAGAAGCAGGCAAAGAGGTTGAGGTGAAGGTTACCTTCCCCGAAGACTATCAGGCGGAGCATCTGCAGGGTAAGGAAGCTGTCTTCAAGTGCACGGTCAAAGAGATCAAAGAAAAGGAACTTCCGGAGCTGAATGACGAGTTCGCAAGCGATATCTCCGAGTTTGATACGCTGGCAGAGTACCGTGAGGATGTAAAGAAGAATCTGGAAGAGAAGAAGATAAAGGATGCTAAGAATGCCAAGGAAGAAGCTGCCATAAAGGCTGTAGTGGAGGATTCTGAGATGGAGATTCCCGAGGCTATGTTACAGACCCAGCAGAAGCAGATGGTGGATGAGTTCGCACAGCGTATCACCATGCAGGGCCTTTCCATGGAGCAGTATTTCCAGTTTACCGGTACGAACTATCAGCAGATGGCAGAGCAGGTGAAGCCTCAGGCGGAGGAGCGGATCCGCACCAGACTCGTGCTTGAGGCAGTGGCAAAGGCGGAGAACATCGAAGCCACTGAGGAGGATTACGAGGAAGAATTAAAGACCATGGCTGAGGTTTATCAGATGGAGATCGACAAGGTCAGGGATCTGATGGGAGAACGGGAAAAGAAGAGCATCCTGCAGGATCTGGTAGTGAGAAAGGCAGCAGAGTTTGTTGCTGAGAACGCCAAGGAAGGCAAGGCAGCTAAGGCAAAGAAGGCAACTAAGGAAGAGAAAGAAGATAAGGAATAATCAGAGGTTGTGATGGAGGTGTAACATGGCTTTAATCCCTTATGTCATTGAACAAACGTCCAAAGGGGAACGTTCTTACGATATTTATTCAAGGTTGTTGAAGGAGAGGATCATTTTCCTCGGTGAAGAGGTCAATGATGTCAGCGCCAGTGTGATCGTGGCACAGCTCCTCTTTTTGGAGTCGGAGGATCCGGAGAAGGATATCAATCTCTACATCAACAGCCCCGGCGGTGTGATCACGGCCGGTATGGCGATCTATGATACCATGCAGTTTATCAAATGTGATGTATCTACCGTGTGCATCGGTATGGCGGCAAGTATGGGTGCATTCCTTCTGGCTGGCGGCACGAAGGGTAAGAGATTGGCTCTGCCCAACGCAGAGATCATGATCCATCAGCCGGCAGGCGGCGCGCAGGGTCAGGCCACTGAGATCGAGATCACGGCAAAGCATATTTTGGCGACGAAAGAAAAGATGGCCAGGATCATGGCACAGAATACGGGTCAGGATTTTGAGGTGATCATGGCTGACACGGAGAGAGATAACTGGAAGAGCGCGGAGGAAGCGCTTGCCTATGGACTGATTGACCGTATTATAACCAGTCATGCCAGCACAGAAGGGCAGTCATAGGAATCTTATTTGGATGCAGGAAAGGTTTTAAAATGGCAGGAAAGATTTCTGAGGAAAAAGTGAGATGTTCTTTTTGTAATAAGACGCAGGACCAGGTCAGGAAGATGATCGCCGGTCCCGGCGGCGTCTACATCTGTGATGAGTGCGTGGATATCTGCGCGGACATCATAGAGGAGGAGTACGAGGAGGAACCGGAAATTGAGGAGATGGAGATCAATCTCCTGAAGCCGGTGGAGATCAAGAATTTTCTCGATGAATATGTGATCGGGCAGGAGGAAGCCAAGAAGGTCATGGCGGTGTCCGTTTACAATCATTACAAGCGGGTGATGGCGCCCAAGGACGATGAGGATGAGGTGGAGCTGCAAAAGAGTAATATCATTATGGTAGGGCCCACCGGTTCCGGCAAGACCTATCTGGCGCAGACGTTAGCCAAGATCATCAATGTCCCCTTTGCTATCGCGGACGCAACGACGCTGACGGAGGCGGGCTATGTGGGCGAGGATGTGGAGAACATTCTGTTAAAGCTGATCCAGGCGGCGGATTATGACATTGACCGGGCGCAGTACGGCATCATCTATATTGATGAAGTGGATAAGATCACGAAGAAAGGGGAAAACGTTTCCATTACCAGAGATGTTTCCGGAGAGGGTGTGCAGCAGGCGCTCTTAAAGATCATCGAAGGTACGGTGGCAAGTGTACCGCCGCAGGGAGGCAGAAAACACCCTCATCAGGAGCTTTTGCAGATTGATACATCCAATATTCTCTTTATCTGCGGCGGCGCGTTTGATGGTCTGGAGAAGATCGTGGAGGAGCGCCTGGATCGACATTCCATCGGTTTTAACGCCCAGGTGACAGAGAAGAGCGGTAAGGAGATCGGCGCGATCTTGAAGGAAGTGACGCCCCAAGATCTCATGAAGTTCGGTTTGATCCCGGAGTTTATCGGGCGTGTGCCGGTGACGGTGGCGCTGGATGGCCTGGATCAGGAGGCGCTGGTGCGCATCCTGAAGGAGCCGAAGAATGCGCTCATCAAGCAGTATAAAAAACTCTTTGCTTTTGATGAGGTGAAGCTCTCGGTGGAGGAGGATGCGGTGATAGAAATTGCCAAGCTTGCCCACGAGAGAAAGACCGGGGCGAGAGGACTGCGTTCGATCGTAGAGAAGGTCATGATGGATGTCATGTACGAGATTCCGTCGGATGACAACATTGCAGAGTGTATCCTGACGAAAAAGGCGGTAAATGGAGAGGAAAAACCGCTTGTGAGATACAGAGACAGATTGTTACAGGCAAAATAATCGATCGACAAAGCTCGATCACTTAAACTGTTAAACGTCGCCAGAACCCTTGGCGGCGTTTCTGGCAAGTTCGGGTAAAGGGATGATGTTATTATGGAAGAGTTAAGGGATACAATTCCGGCAGTTACGCTCAGGGATCTTACGATCCTGCCGGGGATGGTGATCCATTTTGATTTGAGCAGAAGTTCCGCTGCCGCTTCCGTGGAGCAGGCTATGCTGGGAGACCAGAGGCTGTTTGTAGTGACCCAGAAGGATCCCAAGGAAGAGATCTGCACGCGCGAAGGGATCTACGACGTGGGAACGGTCACGTTGATCAGACAGGTCAGTAAACTGCCGGGGCAGATACTCCGCGTGCTGGTGGAAGGAATTTCCAGAGCCAGTGTCCAAGAGCTTTCCCAGACGGAAAATGGGATTGTGACATCTGTGTCATATGAGAAGGACGATAAATCGGATATTGACGAGAAGGAAGAAGAGGCAATGACCAGAATGGTCAAAGAGTCGCTGGATGCCTATAGTACCTGTTTCCCCAAGGTGGGAAAGGCTGTGCTGGACCAGGTGGAAGAGGGAATGGAGCTGGGAAAGCTTCTGGACAGTGTCACCATAAATATGCCTCTGGCACTGCGTGATAAACAGAAACTGCTGGGCGCTATATCAGTGCGGGAGCGCTTCTCCATATTGACGGGGATCTTGACGCGGGAGGTGGAGATCATCCGTATTAAGAATGATCTGGCGAAGGATATCCGTAAGCGGATCGATAAAAACCAGCGGGATTATATTCTGCGGGAGCAGATGCAGTATATTAAGGAAGAACTGGGAGATAACAACACGGACACGGATGTGGAGCAGTTCCTCTCGGATGTGGAGAAGCTGAAGGCGAAGCGGGAAGTCAAGGATAAGATCCGCAAGGAGATCACCCGTTACAAGAATGTGTCCGGCAGCAGCTCCGAGAGTGCGGTGGAGAGAGCCTATATTGAGACGCTTCTGGAGCTGCCCTGGGATAAGCGCTCGAAGGACAGTAAGGATCTGGACGAGGCGGAAAAAATTCTGAATGAGCAGCATTATGGTCTGGAGAAGGTCAAAGAGCGGATGTTGGAGTTTTTGGCAGTGCGTATGCTGACAGGCAGCGCGACCAGTCAGATCATCTGTCTGGTGGGGCCTCCCGGCACGGGAAAAACCTCAGTCGCCAAAAGTGTAGCGGAGGCATTGAAAAAGCAGTATGTGAGGATATGTCTGGGCGGCGTGCGGGATGAGGCGGAGATCAGAGGCCACCGCAAGACCTATGTGGGAGCCATGCCGGGGCGGGTGGTGACGGCGCTAAAACAGGCCGGCGTCAAGAATCCCCTCATGTTGTTGGATGAGA
Source organism: Lachnospiraceae bacterium (assembly GCA_014804615.1). GTDB lineage: Bacteria > Bacillota > Clostridia > Lachnospirales > Lachnospiraceae > UBA3282. Next base: position 83,571 of record JAAUZL010000012.1, on the reverse strand, counting down.
TCGACAAGCTGGGAAGCGATTACAAGGGCGATCCTGCTTCTGCCCTTTTGGAAGTGTTGGACGGAGAGCAGAATCACGCTTTTAGAGATCACTATGTGGAGATTCCCATTGATCTGTCGGAAGTGCTCTTTATCGCTACCGCCAACAGCAGGGACGGCATTCCGCGCCCGCTTTTGGATCGGATGGAGATCATTGAGATCAACAGCTACACCGCCAATGANAAATTTCATATNGCCAGAGAGCATCTGGTNGCNAAGGCAATGAAGAAAAACGGTATCCGCAGAGGAAGAGATNACCTTCTCNGATGAAGCGATCCGTGATATNGTGCGNTTCTATACCAGAGANGCCGGGGTGAGAGGNNTNGAGCGTCAGATNGGNGCNNTCTGCCGNAAAGAGGCAAANNANATCCTCNCCCGNCGGANNGANAAANTGNNNNAGGAAGTCANGGTAACGCCNNAGAATCTGGANCACTATCTGGGGAANCCNAAATACAGNCAGGATAANGTCAATGAGAANCCGGCNGTGGGAATCGTCAGAGGNTTGGCNTGGACCAGNGTGGGCGGAGATACTNTGGAGATCGANGTCAATGTNATGCCCGGAGAGGGNAANATTGACTTNACNGGTCAAATGGGNGATGTGATGAAGGAATCGGCCAGGACNGCNTTGAGCTATGTGCGNTCTGTCAGCAGTCAGTATAAGGTNGCGGATACCTTCTATAAAAAGAAAGATTTTCATATTCATATNCCNGAGGGGGCNGTGCCTAANGATGGCCCGTCCGCCGGNATNACCATGGCAACGGCNATCCTGTCTGCGGTGACNCAGATACCGGTACGTGCGGATNTGGCGATGACCGGTGAAGTCACTTTNAGAGGCNGNGTGCTTCCCATCGGCGGNCTGAANGAGAAGATCCTNGCGGCGAAGATGGCGGAAGTAAAAANGGTCCTTGTGCCGAAGGAAAATGAGAAGGACATAGAGGAAATCCCGGAAGAGATCAAGGAAGGGCTGGAGATCCTTTTCGTGGAGACAATGGAGGAAGTGGCGCGGCACGCCCTGTTATCCTGACAGAGAGGTTCTGAGAGGGCGCCNGCCCCGGTTTGGAGNGAAGAAAATGGTTATAAGAAGCGTAAATTTGGAAACGGTGTGTGGTATCACCAGCAAGCTGCCNGAGAACAGTCTGCCGGAGATTGCCTTTGCGGGNAAGAGTAATGTGGGNAAATCNTCCCTGATCAACGGNCTGATGAACCGNAAATCATTAGCCCGCACCAGCTCCTCNCCNGGNAAGACCCAGACCATCAANTACTATAATATNAACAATGAGATGTACTTTGTGGATCTGCCGGGCTACGGCTATGCCACTGCCAATGAAAAGGTGAAGGCGCAGTGGGGCAAACTGATAGAGGATTATCTGCACCAGTCTAAGAAGATCCTGGCGGTGTTTCTGCTGATTGATATCAGACATGCGCCCTCAGAGAATGACAGGATCATGTACGACTGGATCCTGGATCGGGGCTATCAGCCGATCATCATAGCCACCAAGCTGGATAAGATCAAGCGCAGTCAGATCGATAAGCAGAAGAAGCTGATTTGTGACACACTTGACGTAGTAGATGACACGATTGTCATACCCTATTCTTCCCTGAATAAACAGGGCAGAGAAGAGATTTATGAGCTGTTAGATAATATGCTTGCTTTATAGGAGATAAAGGAGACCGGACCCGATGAGAAAGGCTGTCAAACTCTATTTGAAGGTGACGTTGAATCTTTTGACGGCACTGGCGGTAGTGCTTTTGTGCATCTTCTTACTGCCCAAGTGCATCTGGTTTTTCATGCCTTTTATCGTGGGTTGGATCATTTCCCTGATCGCTTCCCCGGTGGTGCATTTTCTGGAAGAAAAGCTTAAAGTCAGACGCAAGGCATCCTCTGCGGTAGTGATCATAGCCGTGCTGGCGGTGGTGATCCTGCTGGTTTATCTGCTGATGACTAAACTGGTCAAAGAAGGGGTTCATTTCGTCAATGAACTGCCCAATATCTGGAACAGCATTTTAGGACAGCTTAATATAGTGGGCGCAAATCTGCAGGGCGTTTATGACAGGATGCCGGCGGATATGCAGGCAACTCTGGATAATATCATCCTGGAAATGGGAGACTATGTAGGTGGGATCATGGGATCGGGCGAGCCGCCGTCCTTTGAGGCGGTAGGAAATGTGGCAAAACAGATTCCTGACATATTCCTGAGCGTAGTGATGTGTCTGCTCTCTGCTTACTTTTTCGTGGCGGATAAAAGCTATATGGCAGATGTGATGAGAAAATATGTGCCGGATGCAGTGCGCTATCGTCTCGATCTGATCCGCAGAAGCTTCCGAAGGGCCATTGGCGGGTATTTTAAGGCGCAGTTTAAGATTGAGTGCTGGATCTATATCCTGCTTGTGATCGGGCTGATGATCCTGGAGGTGGACTTTGCATTTTTGGTTGCGCTGGGTATCGCGTTTCTGGATTTTTTGCCGGTGTTTGGCACAGGGACGGTCATGCTGCCATGGGCGCTGATAGAGTGTTTGTCTAAAAATTACAAGATGATGTTCGGGCTGTTGGCGATCTGGCTTATAGGCCAGCTGGTACGGCAGGTGATCCAGCCCAAGATCGTGGGTGATTCCATCGGGATGGATGCCATACCGACTTTGTTTTTGCTTTATATAGGGTATCGCGTGGCGGGTGTGCTGGGGATGATCCTGGCAGTGCCCATCGGNATTATTTTGCTCAATCTCTACGAGGAGGGTGTCTTTGACACCACCAGACAGAGCCTGAGGATCCTGGTGGCAGGTTTTAACCGTTTCCGCCGGATACGTCCCGAGGATATGGCAGTCGTAGAGGAGTATGAGAGGGAAGTAAAGGAGATTTACAGACAGCAGGGAGAGTGACTGTGCAAAAAAGAAATATTGCGAAACTTCTTTTTGCTATCTACATTTTGGTTGTTTTAAAGGTCATTGTTTTTAAATATCCCTATGAGGAGCTGCANAAGCTTGCCGTCTCATGGCGGAGNGGNGTGATCCTGCGGGGANTGGGTACGGCGAATTTCACGCCTTTTAAGACCATAAAAATGTATATAGATTATGCTTACAAACTGAATAGTGTGGAAAATCTGGCGGGCAATGTGCTGGTCTTTGTGCCNTTTGGATTTCTTTTTCCNCTGGTCGCAAAGGATGGCGGGAGNTTTTGGGTGATGCTCTTAAATGCCTTTGTGTTTGTGCTGGGGATNGAAGTGTTTCAGCTTTTCAGCGGATTTGGCGCNTTCGANGTNGATGATCTGNTCCTGAANTGTCTGGGAGCNGCGGTCGGATTCGGGATCTACANGNTTGTCTGCCTGAGAAGAAAAATTTAGACTTGCATATTTGGAGCAGTAGTTATATCATNAAANCAGATGTAAAANGTTATNAGGCAGTTTAAGAAAAGAGGANTAAAATGACAATCGGAGCGATCAGTTTTCAACCGTATGTGTATAATGTGAATGCCATCNGCCCGGCGAGTATGAATCGGGTNTCCGGAATNTCGGATGATGTGCTGGATAAAAAGATTGATTACAGNGGTCTNACNGAGGCGGAGAATNAGAATCCGNTNAAAAAGGGNCAGACGCTTAATTTTCAGGATATGCTTGCCATGCAGATGCANCGCGGCAGAAATAANGCNNCCNGGATCATGAAGCCTGCACAGNANGANGCAGGAGAGAAAGAGCAGACNGAGGCAGNGACGGCACAGTTTGGCCGGGAGCAGACTGCTGATGCNGNNCAGCCNGANAAGACAGAGGCTGTTGCANGNGCGCANACGGCNGCTTANGAAGGAAACGGCAGCNCCGGAANCGATATCAGCAATTACCGNATGCAGCAGGCNATCANCGCCTATGAGATGTTTATGACGGCGTAGGATGCGCGGNTGNAAATAGGAANGTAAGATAAAACAAGCCCTCATCTGNNTGGCNGNTGAGGGCTGTANNTTTATGNCAGGGTCATTTTCTTGACGGTGCCNATNGCTTTCTGTACCGGCGGNAGNGCNAGNATNACCAGTGTGATCNCNGCCTCNGCGAAGATATAGATGCCGTTGTAAACCAGNGAGTAAGGCAGGACNGGCCAGCCTTCCCAGGCGTATTCGGCGAANAANATCCAGCCGGANAGTACCGCAAATACATAGCGGCCGAGAACTCCTACAAGATATCCTTTGAGAAGTCCATGCNTTGCGTTTGCGAACAGTCCCGACAGGCCAAGGGCGCCAAAGGCCAGAAAATAATCCATTACGAGCTGCATGGGGAAGAGAACGTAGGGATCGANCAGAAGCTGCAGGATGCCGTAGGCNACACCNGTCAACAGTCCGGCCCCGAGTCCGAAAAAGTAGCCGGGAAGACAGATGACGAGCATGGACAGCAGCGTGGTGGAACCGCCCCAAGGGAAGTCGATGATCTTGATCTCCGATAGAATGGTGCCCAGCGCGATGGACATAGCACAGAAGACAAGCTGCTTGGCAGTGAGCTTTCCGCCTCTTTGACCGGCTTCAGTTTCTTCCGGTTGCTGCTTCTTTGCGTATTTTCTTGCAAAAAACACGGCGGCGGCTAAAAGTGCTATCAGGATCACAGCCAAAAGCACATTGCCCAGAGTGGTGGGGACATAGGTGGTCTCGCCCCAATCGTTGACTACTACATTGTAAAACATAAAAAAATCCTCCTTTGTCTTAGAATAAACAAGGAGGGGAGATGGGAAAACGCAGTGTGCCGTTTCGGCAGTTTCGTTTTCATTGCTTCCCTACGACGGTATTAACCGCATCAGGTGATGAGGGTTAGAGTCCAGGTACCTGTGCACCCGGCTCAATCTCAGCGAAAGCTCCCCTAGCAAGTTATTCAGTTATGCGGCTCTAGCCGCGGCAGTTTTTTCTGCTTTTTTAACTATAGGGTCTTACATGGGAATTGTCAAGGAAATTGTGAAAGGTGAGGGTAGAATTATGTACGAGTATATTTTGTTTGATCTGGACGGCACGCTGACGGATTCCAAGCCGGGCATTACGACCTGCGTGCAGTACGCTCTGCACAGAATGGGGATAGAAGAGCCGGATCTGGATAAGCTGAAGCCCTTTATCGGCCCGCCGCTGATGGACAGTTTTCGTGATTTCTACGGGTTCAGCGAAGAGCAGGGGAAACAGGCGACGGCCTATTACCGGGAGCGGTACAGCGTTACGGGCCTGTTTGAAAATGAGGTCTATCCGGGAATTGACAGACTGTTAGCGGATTTAAAGGCTGTGGGAAAGAAGCTGGCGGTGGCATCCAGCAAGCCGCAGGTGTATGTGGAGCGGATTTTAGATCACTTCGGACTTCTGACTTATTTTGATGTGGTGGTGGGCAGTGACTTGAACGGCGCACGCTCAAAGAAGGAGGAGGTCGTGGAGGAGGCGCTGCGGCAGCTTTTGCCAGGGCAGTTGTTTCAGAAGATCATGGACACGAAGCGTCAGAGCGGTGAGGCGGAGGGGTCAGAGAAAGCCGGGATAACATCGAGTGCTCAAAAATATGATGCGATAGCTATGGTCGGGGACCGCAGATTTGATATGGTGGGAGCGAATGCCTATCATATCGCAGGCATTGGTGTGGCTTATGGCTATGCCGTGCCGGGAGAACTTGAAGAAGCCGGTGCGGACGTGGTCGCTGAGACAGTAGAAGAATTGAGTAAGATATTGTTGTAGCAGCGCCGTAAAAAGGAGTCTGGGATGGAGGATAAGAAGATACAGGAGAATACGGATATGACTTCTTTACAGAAGGTGTGGGCGGTGCTGTTTCCCTGTCTGCTGTATTACCTNGCCTACAATGCGGCCTATCTTATTTTCGTGTTTGTACAAAGCGTGCTGCAGGAGAGGATGGGAGAGAGCTATGNACAGTGGATGACGGCGCATGNGGCNACGATGACCGGAATAGTCAACGGNNTATGTATGCTTCTGGGGATACTGCCGCTTACGTCCATGCTTCGCAGGGANTTNGCGGAGAGGAATGCNTNGGANNGNGAGTCNGCNGTCTGNAGANNG
>JAAUZL010000012.1:48732-77518 GCA_014804615.1 Lachnospiraceae bacterium | reverse complement strand
AGTTTGACTNANNNNGTCAANAANNTTNNNGNNACGGTTCTGNTGGCNNTTTCTGCCTCNCTNGGNCTCAANATNTTATTGACGCTGACNGGATTTGCGGATTCNTCCCAGACNTATCAGGAAGTGGCGGACCGCCAGTATGGCGTNGCCTTCGGCATTGGGATCGTTCTCTATGGACTGGTATCNCCGTTNGCNGAGGAAGTGGTCTTTCGCGGNGTNATCTATAACCGCCTGCGCCGATTTTACGGGCCGGTNATNGGAGTGGTGGNGTCGGGTATCTTTTTCGGCGCTTTTCACGGGAATCTGGTGCANGGCGTTTACGGTACCTGNATGGGNATTCTCATAGCCTATGTGTATGAACGGCAGGGAAGCTTTTTCTTTCCNGTTCTTTTCCATGNGNNGGCGAATCTGNCTGTGTACAGTATTGCCCANGAGCAGGCAGTACAGGAGGCACTCTTTACTCCCTGGGGNTGTGGGATATNGTTGGCNGTCTCCGCCGGATGCGTTTATTTTATNGAAAGAAAGAGGCNTCATATTCCGCTTTAAATNTNTTTGAAAACATACAATATAGNGCAAGNCAGCCGCAAAANAACATTTTAGTATATCGGATCGTCATGCTGATTTCGNTGGAATATGGGGAGAGAAGCTGACTTCCCAATAAATTTCCAAACATGTGTACCAGCGCTCCAGCTAAAATACTCCTTTTTGTTTTTATGTACACATAAGAAACCGCAAAATTAAGAAGCATAACACTTGGTATATACATAATTGCATCAAACANAGAATTTTGAAGCAGATCGTACTGTGCCTGTCCCGGTGTAAAATACCACGCCAAATGCCAAATCCCCCAAATAAAACCNAGAAATAGAGTGGCTTTCGTAAATCCGAATCTGACAAACAATCTATCCAGTGCATAACCCCGCCACCCAAATTCTTCATTTAAGGGTCCGGAAATAACAGAGAAGAACAATACCNAAAACAGGTTTANCGGATTTTGTACGATCGCGTGAATATAATNCATTCCCGGCATTTCATAACCCAATACANAGACGCCTAACCAAATTGCTATGATTGAAATCAATGTGAAGAACAAAATTATTAAAATGAGCCATTTTATGCCCATATACCGGAAATTAAAACAACGCATAAAATAATCTTTTNGCTGTTCTTNTGAATATGTGAAAAATACGATAAACAANGCTGTAACNGANGGTGCGCCACCGCCNAAATAAAANAGGAATGTTCCCAACNGNGTTCCCTCTATTCCCATAAAAACAGGGGCAAATCCAAAGCCCCATGTCCATGCAAGCGTGATAATAAAAAACAGAACTAACTGCTTTCCGTCATTAGATTTTATCATTGTTTTTCCGNTTCCTTTCCAGTTGTGCATTTATATAGTTAATATCCCTTTTAACGNCCGCCACATCAAGAAAATAAGCCGGAANATATACGANCGCCACATACACAAACGCCATCCACCAATTTGATTTANAAAACCATTCAACNAAATATCCGTATAGAAAAACAAAAACAGAGACAGAAAAATACTCAATCATAATATTTATAAAAAAATAAGTACATATGACCTGCTTTACCAAATGCTGGATGACAGTAACAAAGAAGGACAAAATAAAAATCTCAAACACAAGCATTATCTCCGGTTTCATTCCAATCTGCAAAAATGACAAGAAAAATACCACTAAAATTATGATTGCNGCAAATNTAAATGTCTCTTTTACAATTTCTTTTAACACCATACGACCTCCTTTAAAATATTCTTAATACTTTTCAGATAAGTCCTTGCAACAATCAGCTTNTCGCCATTGAGCAATGTCGCCTCAAGCTGGCTGTTCATCAGCTGNCTTATGCTATAAAGCGTATCCACGTTCATTAGACACGACTTACTGATTCGTATGATCCCTGCCTCTCTTAACATTTCTTCCAATTCGTATAATTTCTTATNCGTCATATAGACTTCATCTTTNGTGTANANAAAAGTTTTTCTTTCNACGGATTCCACGTAGTATATATCNGATATATGTANTTGAAAAATGTTCCCATTGCTGATGCCGCTGATCATAAAATCAAGAGATTCTATTTTTTTGATCAGTTTTTGGGTCTTCGTATCTAATATGGGATATTCAATAATTACTGTTAATGGTTTATCATCTGTTTGTCTTGTCTTTATCTCCATTATCTTCCCTCCACATGGTATCTTAGCATAAAAAGAAATAAATAGAAGGTTTGTAAACATGATCTGCAAATATGGTAACGCCAATTACAATTCATGATCAAACAGAAAGGGCCTCCTATGATTTTTGGTTTTATCATAGAAGACCTTTCGGAAGGTTATTTGTAGAAAAAGTTTCACATACTTATTCTTGCAAAGCTGTAAACTCGCGACTATATTTTAACAGTTTTTCAGCAAAAGCATTTTGCGAAGTATAGGTTCCTATATCATTTTTTTCCATAAATAGAATGAGTTTATCCTTGTCACTTTCATTCAACAATAATTCAGCATAACAAGCATAATAAATGCCGATTGTGTTTGTCAGGGTAGCTCCTTCTGGTTCCTTCATATATCTGTCATGTAAAAATTTGTCTGCTAAAAAGAAGGCAAGGTCAAAATTATGTTCTATCCTCTGATTTAGCTGAATTATTGTATGGATTTGCAGGAAATTTAACTCTTGCAGAGTTCTGACATATTGTTCTTGCGATTCGCTGTTGCAAATTTCCATACCTGCAATTTCACTAATCTTCTGATTGAGTTTTTGGACCGTTTTGCTGGTATTTATAAAAGTCTCTAGTACCACTGCATCCAATTCGCAGTCCGATAACTCTGAGGGATCCGACTTCATTTCAGCTTGTATTTTTTGGGGGTATTCTGCTAGAAAATCGCGAATTTCCTGGAATTCTTTATCTGCCACTTCTAATAAACCGGCAAGGCGGGAGAAACTGCGCCGAATATCCCGGGGAACGGCTATTTCATTTTTATAGCCCAAGTCGTGTTCAATCTCTGCCCAAGCGTGCTGCAGTACAGTACGAATCTGAATCTCACATTTTATTCCGGCATAGGCCTTGCACTCAGGCAATTGCAGTCTTGTCTCATTCATTGTGACCACATAGTGAACACTGCAATAGCCAAATTTTTCCGGATCAAGAGCTTCACGCTTGTCAATGGAGTTTTCTTTATCTACACAAAATTCTCGTTCTACAATCTTTGCAACCCGGTCAACATCATTATCGTAGTAGGTAATTACGCGGATGCTGGCAATATCGGTGATTTCTGACAAGTCGTTATACTTATCCATCTTAATGTCAATTTTCCTGTCGAGGCTGTCCCGTTCTTTCACCCGGCTGGTAATGGCATTACAGACAATGCCCTCTTCCTCAAGAATAGATCGAAGTTGATGCTCAACCTCATTTGCAAAACGTTTGTACTTTTTATGCTGTTTGTCATACTGAGCTAGGATATTAGCTTTGTTTGCCATGGTTATTTTCCTTTGTGAAATACAATTTGATGTTTGCCACTTTTGTTATATTCTGGCATAGATATTTCACATTGTCAAATAATCACGTTACAGCTATCGATTCATTTCCTCGATCACTTCCCGGGGCTTGACCGTCATTTCGACCCATGCCGGAACGAAGCCGCTTCTAATCGCAGTTTTTGCCGAACGGATATTGGACCATGCACAGCAATAGAAGGGGACCTTATTTCTTTCCAGGGTCTCTATGGCTAAATTAGTGGTCAGCACCGAAGCGATGCCCTGTCTGCGATATTCCGGCAGCACATCGACACCGATCTGCCACATACTGTCACAGTCTGCGGAGCATCCGGCCAATCCAATCAGTTTGTCTCCGTCATAAGCTCCCACGCCCAAAACATCCAGTTCCGCTCTGTCCTTACACAGTGCGTTGCTCCACTCGGGCAGATAGAGGTCGATAAAATCTTTATGTTCTAAAACCTTCAGTTCATAATTGCAGGATGATCGGCTAAGCTTTTTCATATCCGGGAGAAAATATTCTGCCATAAAGCAGACTTTCTGTCCCAGTTCACTCATCCGACTGTCTAACCAATGCAGATTGGGCGTCTCAAAGCAGTGATAGAATTCAAACTTTTCGATATATTCTTCAACGATGGATCGGTATTCCTCTTTCACGGAAGCGACAATGTTATTCCCGTAGGACACCAGGTTGCAGGCTATGGGTTCCTTATAATATTTTCTTGCCATAGAACCGATCGCAGATTTTACCACAATATTGGTCGATGCAAGAAAATCTGTCGGGTCACAGTTTATATCTAAGGCAGACTGCCTCATGGCAATCTGTAAAATATCCTGATTTGTATACATATAGTTTACCTCTGCGTATGAATTTCGTAGAATCTGCAAAGCACGGCAGCTAACTGTTCCGGCGCTTCTGTATTTACCTCATGTCCGACACCTTTCAGTTCAGAAAACTCGGCATTAGCCAAAATATTTGTCAGGTTAACAGAAGCCTTTTTATTGGCGGTATCCTTTTCTCCGCAGATCGCCAAAACAGGACAGGAGATCTGCGGAAGAGAATCGCTGAAATCCAAGTGCATCATGGTTTTACATAACTGAAGAAATTCTCTTTTACAAAATCCGGTTTGTTGAAACATGGAGTTGGGCATAAAACGGAAAAGCATATTTTGAAATTGCAGGAGATGCCTGGGCATTTTGTATGGGGTGGCAATAAGCACCAGAGAATTGACTTTTTTGGGATAGTCAATCGCATAGTTGAGCGCTAACACACCGCCGAGAGACAGACCGCATAAGTTGACAGATTTGTCATATTTATTGCAGGCATCAGAAAACGCCGCATAAAGGTTTTGATAAGTCGCTTGCTTTCCCCGAATGAGCTCAGGCAGATCCAGGCATACACTGTGTACGTCGGTTTGCATGTGCGAGATGGTTTTTGCCCAACTGTCCGGCGTTTGCCCTAAACCATGTACATATATCTGGTTCATGTTAATACTCCGTATATTTCTGTTCAAAAATTTGTCTAAACGATTTTACTCTTTGGATTCATACATTTGTTTCAAAAAGTCAAATTCCAAACTGATAATTTCATTTATTGATGTAATTTTGCGTGACCTGCTTTCTAAATTTTCTGCCTTTGCCCACAGGAAAGGATAGAATGCCACACCTTCGTTACAACTTAAATTTACAATATCCTCCTGCCAATTTTTCCATCGATAGTCCATATAGAAAGTATCTGTGTCCCCATGCAGACTCCAATATAGGAACTGATTAAAGTGTATTTCCATATCTTCTAATTCCAGACAATCCGGAGCAAAGTAACCGATGTTGCCATTCTCCAAATATACAAATAGGCCGCCTAGAATATCCTCTGCAATCACCAGTTCATCGAAAGGAAACAGAGCATTTCTGGAAACAAAATTTATTTCTCCCGATCCATAAAGCCGTATCCAGTTATCTATGATTATTCCGCCTGTATTTTCAAGAAGCATTCCCAGTAAACTTTCGGGATTTATTTTATATTCTTCTCTTATTGTTTTTTTAACAGAGTTGATACTCGGCAGAATTTTTATCCTCTTTGTTGAACTCTTTATATCATCCAAAATTTTCTGAAAATTTTCATTCATTTCTTTCTATGACCTCTATTTTTCCAAATTTTCTCTGAGCAATGTATGGCACTTTGAACATTGATACACATAATCTTCATATGAAGTTTTATGGAGAATTTCTCCACATTTGGGACATTGGACAAACCATTCGATATCCCAGCCATCAAGTTTTTTCCATTCAAACTCCTCTTTAAAATCATTGTAGCATTCTTCACAAATACAACAGGCTAAGTCCTTAGGAACAAACCACCATTGATGCATATTATCTTGTACTGGTTCAAAACAAAATTCGCACCGTTTTAGATGAGGTGCGTGTTTACATATTTCTTCTCCATCAGTCGGATTTAGATATGCTTTTCTTAAATATGCAACGTCGCTTAATAACCGCCAGTCGTCTTTTTCAAACATATTATCACCCTTCGTAGATTTGACTTACATAATGGCAGCCATCATGCAATCTGCCCATAAGCCGCCCGCCATAGGACTTTGCAGGCGTCGTATCCATACATTTCGACGGCTGAATATTAATTCAATAAATATTTTACCAGAAATGTTAAATATCAGTGAGTGTTTAACCATATAAGAATTTTATCGACTACAATAGGATTCATAAGCGGCAATTGAAATCCCGATACTAACTTATATCCTATTTTATCAATACTTTTCTTCTTATTTACTCTGCATTTTCTAAAAGTAAAATCTGTGTTTTCAAACTTTTCAATCTTTATATATTCCAAGACACACTTTTTAATATACTCTATAGATGCTTCACTATAATACGGATCTTCCTGTACATAACCAAACAATATTGGTATATTCTTTGAGATTAAAGAATTTATATACCCTTCATCAAATTCCACTCCTGTACCACATAAGGATACTATTCCACTTATCGGTATAATACTCAACAAATCTATCAATAGTCTATTAGATCTCCCATGTGCTAACAAGTAAATTCTTCCAGAAAAATTTTCCTTTTTCATTATTTCTAAAAATAATTTTCCTAGATTACTGGCATCTGCCTCACAAGCATTATTTAAATCTTTAAATTCCCTTTCACATCGCAATGTAGCAAAGCCTTCCCTTACTAATTTATCTGAAAGTTCTTCATAAGTTCCCACATTGCTAACTATCTCATATCTGCCATTACGCAGTATACGAAAATTTCCATTCACATCCTCAGTAATAAAATAACTTTCCGGAAGAATAATTACTAACTTTTCTACTTTTTCCTTTCTTAAATGCGTATAAACATAATGGTAAATATAATTATTAGCATCGCTTACTATTATACTTCCTTGATTTTCTTGTAAATCAATAGTTGCTCTAATATAAACTGGATCTTTACCATCTCTGGCATCAAGTAAACCTAATGCTATGGTCCAGAACAATTCTGCTAAAATTATAATAATCCCTATACTTGGAAACTTTTGCAAAAGATATTCTTTTTTCTCTATATCCAGTATAAACCAGCCAATTACTGATAATACGGCCATTATTTCATTAAAAATATTAAAGAATAAATAAGAACGATCAATTTGTTCTATCCAAATTGGGAAGCCAAATAACATCTTGTGTATGTTTGATCTGAAAATTACCTTTTTCTTTCTCCTAAAGACCCCTTCAGACGCATTAACCCATGAATATAAGATAAGACCTATTGGTAGTAAGAAAAAATATATAATCCATTTTACTTTTATTCTGAGCATTCTTCATGATTCTCCAAATATTTTTGTTAATTCCTGTACCAATATATGACTCATTTCCTGCCCATAAATTCAATTTTTCAGTTTGGTTGGTTCATTGACAAATGGCAATTTAGTTAATATAGGACATATCACTTATTCTCTTAATAAATCGTTTCCCATCATTGGTTACAACCATATGCGAAACCCCACCAGCAAGTCCGAATATTTCACTTGAATTTATCATTTCAATATTTAACCCAAGAAACATTGTATTGAACACGCTTAACAAATCTCCATGAGAAACAATGATTATATTTTCATCCTTGCTTGCCATTATTTCATCAAAAAACGGTTTCAATCTGTTCCACTCGTCTCTGCGGCTTTCTGCATCAGAAAACAATCTGTCGTCAATAGTTTTTTCCTGCATTTCAAGATTATCACGAAGCCATTGAACCGATTTCCCACAACATTTACCAAGATTTCGTTCTCTCAATTCAGTTCTTAAAATAGGTGTTAGACCTAAGTATTTACCAACATTTTCAGCGGTCTGCTTTGCACGTAACAGATCGGAGGAATACATTACAAACTTCTTGTCCGATAACTCTGTTTTTAGTTTTTCTCCAATTCGATTTGCCTGTTGTACTCCTAACTGGGATAATTCCCAATCTGTCCAAGAACCGACCATACCATTTGTATGGTGAACTGATTGTGTATGTTGAATAGTAACGATTATTTTCATAAAATCCTTTCCACAGATTCAAATTTGTTTGTAAATAATATTATTAGCAAATGATATCGCAGTCACATCGGCGTTCCCACTTCGATCAGATTCCCGTCGGGATCGTAAAAACGAACGACCTTCTGTCCCCAGTCATGCGTCATAAGCCGATTGACATATTCCGTTGATGGATACAGCTTTTCAAGCTTTTGCACGAAGGCTTCTATATCAGTTTCTTCAAAATATAGTTCGCAGGCGTGATTCTTGGGGATAATATTTTTTCCGAGAAATTTCTTCCAGATTATTTCATCCTGAAGGACAAGTCCTTCTGTGAGAATCACGTTACCGTCATTGTCCAGTATCACATCAAGACCGAACAGGTCGTGATAGAACTGCTTTGCTTTCTCTATATCTTTTACAACGATCAACACATTTTTCAGTCTCATATGAATTATATTTGAAACTCCTCAAACAGTTTTTTCTGGTATTCCGCGTCTTGAGCAGAGCGGATGATATCTGCTATACGGTTCTGCTCTGCAAGCAGTTGATTCAGAAGGTTAACTTTCTGTTTGCCTTCCTCTCTACCTTCCTCTTTACCTTCTCGTCTGCCTTCTTCTTTCATATCGAAATCATGCAGAAGTTCCTTCATATATTCTCGTCTCCATTTCTCATTCTGTTTTGCGCGTTTCACTTCGTGGTCAAGCTGTTTCGTGAACATACTCTCCGGTTGGTTGGTCTCTATGTACTGTAAGAGTTCCCGCAGTTCTTCCGGCGCCTCTTCCAGATTTCCTTTGGTATTAAAGAAAATCCTTGTCGACCCATCTTCCAGTGCAAACGCCGTATCCTCCTGGCATAAAGCCCGGAATGTATACTGATAGTTTCCCTTTCCGAACGGGTCAAAGGTACAGATGAAAATGACATAGCTTGTGTTCAGTGCCGTATAGGGAAGTCCCTTTTCTATCAGATTCAAATCTATCATGCCCTGATAGTAACGGCTTCGCTTAGGCAGTTGGCGGATATTCTCCTCATCGCCTTTCTGCTGCATTTCTGCATTGTAGATGGAGCTTTTGTCGTCCTCCACATATACATCCAGTCGCACGCTTTTCCTTGATAGGTGATGTTGATCGCTTTCTGCGTTTCTGGATACTCAATGTCCTCAATCTGGATTCCTAAGAGGATCTCCAGTGTTTTCTTGCAGATTGCCTTATTGCGCATGACCTTACCGAACATAAAGTCATCTCGTAGTTCCAGTTCTTCAAATTTCTTCTGACACATTGTAGAATCTCCTTTCTTTTGCATTCCGCAGGAGATTCCAAACACTTTTTATTCAGGAAATCCCTGCTTTAGTTTGTTGTGGATAAAAGCATAGATTTCTTTGATAAAAAGAGTTGATGTTAGAATAACTCAATAGAAAAATAGAATTCATGCTTTGTGATAACTATAGCAATAGTACGGAATCCTGTCAAGTAAGTGTTGTAATAAAATGTGCGGACTTCAATTGATTCATCCAGAGATATGCGGTATACTGAAATAGCGAAGAATAACCAAAGAGGATAACTGTGGCAGAACCAATACGACAGAATGGAAGGATGACGATATGATTCAATTATTGTTCTTTATATTTATTTGTATAGTGATTTATAGAAATGTACAGAGAGCGAAGGAAAACAATGACACGAAAATTAATAATGCCGGGCCCAATACGACGGTGAATCAGTCTGGCGCTCACGTTAGACCGGCGGCGCCTGTAAATAGAAATACGCAGATGACAAAGGTGCCGAAACAAACTACAACCGTAGTAAAACCGACAGTCAAAGAGACGAAGGAAGACGGTAAATCTACGACGGAATATCTGAAGGAGAAAGCGGAAGAGGATGCCAGACAGCACGCAAAAGAAAAGTTTGAGGAGCAGAAGCGGCTTTATGAGACGCGAGGCGGGCTTGCCGTGGCGGAGAGATACCTTGACGGTGATCTGATCCCCCAGGGCAAGCGGTGTGTTAAATGCGGTTACTGTGGCGCGGAAAATCTGGTTCCCATGCAGCCCAGAACGCGGTATAGCTGTTATTTTTGCCGGGAAGCGCTGTCATAACTGCTTTACAGTTTTTTGACTGGTCTGATATACTTCCAAAACCGTTCAGGATCATGATAAAAATAGAACACCCTGCCTTGTGTGGTGTCAAGGCAATAGCCGGATGCGCTGTAGTCGAAATTTTTCATCGCTTCTTCCATTTTCTGCTCAACACTCTGATTTTGTGTTTGAAAATTGAACGGACCATGTTCAAATACGATGTATTCTCCCTCCGGCACATCCATCATCTGCATCTGTTCTGGAATTTCGCCGCAATAATCCACAGGAAGCCGCACACCATAACTTTCGGCCAGCGGAATGCCCCAACTGCAGATTCTGCCTGTCGGTTCGTTGATATATGCCATGATCTGACCGCTTCCACTGTTTGCTTCGTCACCGCCCTGATCATCCAGCTTTCCTTGTATACTGTCAAGCAGTCCGCAGATTGTCTCGCAGTCCTGTCCGGGAATCTGACTTTGTTTTTGCCAGAAATCCCAATAACCGTTGCTCTCATAATTTCTGATGTGCAGATACTTGTGTGCAGGTATTGTCACAAAATATACTTTTACATCATTTGCAGTGTTTTCCATACTTGTTCCTCCAATACTTATTAAGTAGCAATCAAACGGCTTTATGATAGTGCGAAGGACAACAGGAACGGGATTACGGCGGTACTCGCTGGGTGTTATACCATAGGCATCTTTAAAAGAACGGGAAAAGGCTTCATGACTGCCAAAACCGTAATCCAGTGCAATTTCTAAAAGACTTTTTGAGCTGTCCCGAACTTCTTTTAATGCAAAAGCGAGTGTGCGCTGCCGCAGGTAATCACGAAAGTGCATGCCGGAGATTTCTATGAATTTACGAGAAATATAAAATTCCGAATAGCCTAATTTTTGAGAAAGAGAAGACAGTGTTATTGTTTCATCATTGCATTTCTTAATACACGTATCAATTTCTTCTACGATTGTTTGTACCAGGCTATACCATTCGCTCATCTCTTTTGGCCCCTCTTTTTGATTGCTCTATCATAGTTATACAGGAGCAGTAATGGATTGTCTTGATTTCGATTGCAACACTATATACCAGCTATAGCCGGTGAAGATTATCGTTCTTTTTTCGCCTTGAAAAAGCGGCGCGGTAGTTTGTTCAAACCATTTACACACGGTTTTGACAGCGTTTTTATCGCCTTCGATCCTGGCATTCACGTTTGACTGAATCATCATGAATTCGATAAAGGAGTCCTGATCAAATTCATATTCCATTTCATGTTGGATTTGATCTTTCAGCAGGAAACCGTATTGTGCCGTGTCTTCCTTTGTCCAGACGGAGTCGTTGCGAGGCGGTCTCGGGAACTCTTTTAAATAATCATCGTGCCACCAGGTCGTGTATGCGGAACAGTCTTTCATTTTGTCTGAGATCCAGAAATCATAGATCAACAGATAGCCGTGATCACTCATCACATTGCGCATTTTCTGTAGAAAGAGATCTTTATCTATCCACTGCACTGCACCGGCTGCAGTGACAATATCAAATTTTTTGTCAAATTCAGGCAGTTCCTCGGCTTTGCTCACAAAAAAATCGTATTCCACTGCATTTGCGCATACCTCTTTTGCAACTGCAACCATTTCTTTGGAAATATCGGTTCCCGTTACATGGCGGCAGATCGTTTTCAGTGCCTTTGAGGACAAGCCGGCACCGCAGCCGATATCCAGTCCGTTGGAAAATATCCGGGAAGTGACATCTTTCTGGAAGCGCTCTATGACTTGCCTGTGTAGAAAGGGGCGCTTTTTATACCCTTCCGCAATTCTCTGAAAATCGAAGCTTTTTGAGTCCATTTACCTTATATGATTCCTTTCCAGCAATCTGATATATAAACCGGAGTTTATCTACGCAATCAAATTGATTGATAATACTGAGATTGTAGCATACCATCGATGTAATCACAATCCTGCGGGAGCTGTATGTAACACAGTAATGCAAAATATTCAGACAATTTTACCAAAGAGAATAAATTAATAAACAATCTGACAATTCATCATAAAGTCTATATTTACAATCTGTCGAAACGGGTGTATTATTGTATACATGTAGATCGCAAAGGGGCGCTAGATGGCTTTTTTGCGATCTTTTCGTTTTATTGAAGATAAAACAGGGATAACAGCATAGAGGAGGAGAAAAGAGCTATGTTTGATGTAAAGACGGATATTCCCGCATCCCCGCTTCACAGGGAAGAATTTGAGCACGATGCCTGCGGTATCGGCGCCTGCGTGAACATTAAGGGGAAAAAGAGCCGTGCTACCGTGGAAAATGCGCTGAAGATTGTGGAGAATCTGGAGCACCGGGCCGGTAAAGACGCGGAGGGCAAGACCGGTGACGGTGTGGGAATCCTGACCCAGATGCCCCATAAATTTATGGTCAAGGTGACTAAGGAGCTGGGATTTTCCATCGGCGGGGAGAGAGAGTATGGTGTGGGTACCTTTTTCTTTCCGCAGGATGAATTGCAGCGCAATCAGGCGAAAAAGATGTTTGAGATCATTGCCAAGAAGGAGGGCCTGGAGTTCTTAGGCTGGCGTGATGTGCCTACGGTGCCTTCTGTTCTCGGACACAAGGCGGTGGAGTGTATGCCCTGCATCATGCAGGCATTTATCAAGAAACCGGACAATGTGGAGAAGGGTCTTGAATTTGACAGAAAGCTGTATATCTTAAGGCGAACCTTTGAGCAGTCCACGGATGTGACTTATGTGGTCAGTCTTTCCAGCCGAACCATCGTTTACAAAGGAATGTTTCTGGTGGGACAGCTCCGCACCTTCTTTTCCGATCTGCAGGATAAGGATTACGAGTCGGCCATCGCCATAGTGCACTCCCGTTTTTCCACCAACACGAATCCGAGCTGGGAGAGGGCGCATCCGAACCGCTTTATTGTACATAACGGGGAGATCAACACCATACGGGGCAATGCGGATAAGATGCAGGCCAGAGAGGAGAACATGGAGTCTGAGCATCTGGAAGGGCAGATGCACAAGATCTTGCCTGCCATCAATGCTTCCGGATCGGATTCCGCTATGCTGGACAATACGCTGGAATTTCTGGTGATGAGCGGCATGCCTTTACCTCTTGCAGTGATGATCACGATTCCGGAGCCCTGGGAGAATAATAAGACTATGTCCCAGAAGAAAAAAGATTTCTACCAATATTACGCGACGATGATGGAGCCCTGGGACGGGCCAGCCTCCATTCTTTTTTCTGATGGCGATATCATGGGCGCGGTGCTTGACCGAAACGGTCTACGCCCTTCCCGCTATATGATCACCAACGATGACACGCTGATCCTCTCCTCTGAGGTGGGTGTTCTGGAAATGGATCCGGCGAAGATCGTGGTGAAGGAGCGGCTGCATCCCGGAAAGATGCTGTTAGTGGATACGATCCAGGGGCGGGTCATCGATGATGATGAATTAAAAGAGAAGTATGCTTCTGCACAGCCCTACGGCGAGTGGCTGGACAGCAAGCTGGTAGCTTTGAAGGATTTAAAGATTCCCAACCAGCGCGTGCCGGAGTTTACCAATGAAGAGAGACAGCGCATGCAGAAGGCGTTCGGCTACACTTACGAGGATCTGAAGACCAGTATTCTGCCGATGGCGAAAAATGGTGCGGAGGCCATTGCGGCAATGGGTGTGGACACGCCGATTCCTGTGCTCTCCAAGGCGCATCATCCGCTGTTCCATTATTTCAAGCAGCTCTTTGCCCAGGTGACGAACCCGCCTATTGACGCGATCCGCGAGGAGGTAGTCACCTCCACCACGGTATATCTGGGGCAGGACGGCAATCTGTTGGAGGAGATGCCGGAGAACTGCAATATGCTGCGGGTGCATAACCCGATCCTCACAAGCACAGACCTTCTGAAAATCAAGACGATGAAGGCGGAAGGCTTCAAGGTGGAGGTTATTCCCATCACCTACTATAAAAATACCAGACTGGAGAAGGCCATCGATCGGCTTTTCGTGGAGGTGGACAGAGCCTACCGTGACGGGGCTAACATTATCATCCTCTCTGACCGGGGCGTGGATGAAAACAGAGTGGCGATTCCTTCCCTGCTTGCGGTGTCGGCGCTGCAGCAGCATCTGGTAAGTACGAAAAAGAGAACCAGCGTGGATATTATCTTAGAGTCGGCGGAGCCCAGAGAGGTGCATCATTTTGCAACGCTGTTAGGCTTTGGCGCCTCGGCGGTCAATCCCTATCTGGCGCAGGAGAGCATCAAGGAGTTGATTGACAACCGTATGCTGGATAAGGATTACTATGCGGCGGTGAATGATTACAACGATGCTGTGCTGCACGGCATCGTGAAGATCGCCTCCAAGATGGGTATTTCCACGATCCAGTCCTATCAGGGATCGAAGATCTTTGAGGCCATCGGCATGGATGCGGATGTGATCAATAAATACTTTACCAATACCGTGTGCCGTGTGGGCGGTATCACTTTGAAGGATATCGAGGAAGAGGTAGATGCACTGCACTCCATGGCGTTTGACCCACTCGGTCTATCTACGGATGTGACGCTGGACAGCATAGGACATCACCAGATGCGCAGCGGCGCGGACGAACATCTCTACAACCCGGAGACCATTCATTTATTACAGGAGTCAACCAGACGGGGAGATTACGAGTTATTTAAAGAATATACCAAGTCGGTCAATAAGGAGGACAGTATCAAAAATCTTCGCGGCCTGATGGACTTCAATTATGCGAAAAAACCCTTGCCAATAGAGGAAGTGGAGGATGTTGACACGATTGTCACAAGATTTAAGACCGGTGCCATGTCCTATGGTTCCATCTCCAAGGAAGCTCACGAGACCATGGCCATTGCCATGAACCGTCTCCACGGCAAATCCAATTCCGGCGAGGGTGGAGAGGATAAGGAGCGGTTGAGCATCGGGGAGGACGGCCTAAACCGCTGCTCGGCCATCAAGCAGGTGGCCAGCGGTCGGTTCGGCGTCACCAGCGAATACTTAAACAGCGCCCAGGAGATACAGATCAAGATGGCGCAGGGAGCGAAGCCCGGAGAGGGCGGTCATCTGCCCGGCGGCAAGGTGTACCCGTGGATTGCCAAGACCAGACATTCCACGCCCGGCGTAGGGTTGATCTCACCGCCGCCCCATCACGACATTTATTCCATAGAAGATCTGGCGCAGCTGATCTATGACTTGAAGAATGCTAACACCAGAGCGCGCATTTCCGTGAAGCTGGTATCCGAGGCCGGTGTGGGCACGGTGGCAGCAGGCGTGGCTAAGGCAGGCGCTCAGGTGATCTTAGTATCCGGCTACGATGGCGGTACAGGTGCGGCGCCCCGCAACTCGATCCACAATGCGGGTCTGCCCTGGGAGCTGGGGCTTGCGGAGACGCACCAGACCCTGATTCAGAACGGTCTGCGCAACAAAGTCCGTATCGAGACAGACGGCAAGCTGATGAGCGGCAGGGATGTGGCGATTGCGGCGATTCTGGGAGCGGAGGAGTTTGGCTTTGCCACAGCGCCCCTGGTGACTATGGGGTGTGTGATGATGCGTGTCTGCAACCTGGATACCTGTCCGGTAGGCGTGGCGACCCAGAACCCGGAGCTTCGCAAGCGTTTCACAGGCAAACCGGAGTATGTGGAGAACTTTATGCGTTTCATCGCCCAGGAGCTTCGAGAATATATGGCGAAGCTGGGCGTGCGGAAGGTAGATGAGCTGGTGGGCAGGACGGACCTTCTCAGAGTTAAGGAGGGCCTCACCGACCGCCAGCAGAAGATAGATTTGAGCCTGATCTTGACGAATCCCTACGAGGGCAGCAAGGAGAAGTGTATCTTCGATCCGAAGCAGGTGTATGACTTCCATCTGGAAAAAACATTGGATGAAAAAGTGCTGTTAAAGCAGATGTCTCAGGCTCTGGAGTCCGGACAGAAGAGGAGTCTGGAGGTGGATGTGTCGAATACCGACCGTACCTTCGGCACCATCTTTGGCTCTGAGATCACCAGAAGATTCGGAGATACGCTGGAGGAAGACAGTTACCATATCCTGTGCAAAGGCTCCGGCGGTCAGAGCTTCGGTGCGTTTATTCCGAAAGGACTGACCCTTGAGCTTGTGGGAGATTCCAATGACTATTTCGGCAAAGGCTTATCCGGCGGAAAGCTGGTTGTCTATCCGCCTAAAGGTTCTCAGTTTAAACAGGATGAGAATATTATTATCGGTAATGTGTCGCTCTATGGCGCGACCTCCGGCAAGGCTTTTATAAACGGTGTGGCAGGCGAACGTTTCTGTGTGCGTAACTCCGGCGCTATCGCAGTGGTGGAGGGCGTAGGCGACCACGGCTGTGAGTATATGACCGGCGGTCGTGTGGTAGTCATCGGTTCTGTGGGCAAGAACTTTGCGGCGGGCATGAGCGGCGGCATTGCCTATGTGCTGGATGAGAACAATGACCTGTACACGAAGACAAATAAGGAAATGGTTTCCTCTTATGAGATCACCTCTAAATATGATGTCTTAGAACTGAAGGAAATGATCAAAGAGCATGTGGCTTATACCAATTCCGTCAAGGGAAAGGAAATCCTGGACAATTTCGGGGAGTATCTGCCGAAGTTTAAAAAGATCATTCCTCACGACTATGAGATCATGTTAAAGCTCATCGTACAGATGGAGGAGAAGGGACTCAGCGCGGAGCAGGCGCAGATAGAGGCGTTTTACAAGAAGGATAAGGAAAACGTCTGAGGTTTTAAAGAGCGTCTGAACAGGAGAAAAGGAGAGTGAGATCATGGGAAAACCAACAGGATTTATGGAGTATGAGCGCAGAGTTTCAAAGGATGTGAGCCCGAAACAGCGCATTAAGAATTTTAAAGAGTTTCATGAGCATCTGCCCATGGAGGAACAGCAGCTGCAGGGTGCGCGCTGTATGGATTGCGGCGTGCCGTTCTGCCAGTCGGGGGCGACGCTATGTGGTATGACATCGGGCTGCCCCCTGCACAATCTGGTACCGGAGTGGAATGATCTGGTATACATGGGCAACTGGGAGCAGGCTTACTACCGGCTCCACAAGACCAACAATTTTCCGGAATTTACGTCAAGAGTGTGCCCGGCTCTCTGTGAAGCGGCTTGTACCTGCGGCCTGAACGGCGATCCGGTCTCTACCAAGGAGAACGAGTACGCCATCATTGAGAATGCCTACGAAAAAGGATATGCAGCGCCGCAGCCGCCCAAGGTGCGCACCGGCAAAAAAGTGGCGGTGGTGGGCAGCGGGCCTTCCGGACTTGCCGTGGCGGACCAGCTCAACAGGCGCGGTCATCAGGTGACGGTTTTTGAGCGTTCCGACAGGATTGGCGGTCTGCTTATGTATGGCATTCCGAATATGAAGCTGGAAAAACACATTATCGACCGCAAGGTGAAGGTGATGGAGGAGGAGGGCGTGACCTTCCTCACAGGAAGCAATGTAGGAAAAGACGTAAAGGCGGATAAGCTTTTGAAAGAGTTTGACCGGGTGGTGCTGTGCTGCGGTTCCTCCCAGCCCCGGGATATCAATGCACCCGGCAGGGATGCAAAGGGGATCTATTTTGCGGTGGATTTCCTGACGGCAAACACGAAGAGCCTGTTAGATTCCGATTTCCAGGATAAAAAGTATGTGGACACCAGGGATAAAAATGTGGTCATCATCGGCGGCGGCGACACCGGCAACGACTGTGTGGGGACGGCGATCCGCCACGGTGCTAAGTCAGTGACACAGATCGAGATGATGCCCAAGGCGCCGGATACCCGTGCGGACAATAATCCATGGCCACAGTGGCCGAAAGTCTGTAAGACAGATTACGGTCAGCAGGAAGCGATTGCGGTGTACGGTCACGATCCGCGGATCTATGAGTCCACGGTGAAGGAGTTTGTAAAAGATAAGAATGGCAATCTGAAAGCGGTGAAGATTGTTTCCCTCTCCTGGGAGAAAGATCCTGAGACAGGCCGCATGAACATGAAGGAGATCGCAGGCTCCGAGAAGACGCTGGACGCCGAGATCGTGCTGATCGCAGCGGGCTTTCTGGGCAGTCAGAAGTATGTGACGGATGCCTTCAAAGTGGAACTGGACAACAGGACCAATGTAAAGACAGAGTCGGGCAGGTTTGCCACCAGCGTGGACAGAGTCTTTGCGGCGGGCGACATGCACACAGGGCAGTCTCTGGTCGTCAAAGCGATCCGGCAGGGCAGGGAGTGCGCCAGAGAAGTGGATGAGAGCCTGATGGGGTACACGAATCTGTATGTGCAGTGACAGAATCTTTCGGAAACAGTTTTGTTTTCCGTAAAAAGAGGAGTGAAATCTGTGAAAAGGAATGTTATACTTAACTTGGTATAACATTCTTTTTTTCTATTTATATAAAGGGAAGCAGGGCAAATGAAATTACAATTCAGACACAGGGAAAAATCCGAACAGGAAAATGCGAATACAGAGAAAAACCGAAAACTTTTGATAGTGTCTGCACTTATCGTCATAGTGCCGCTTTTCTGTCTGCTTGCGGTCTATATAGCGGGTCTTGGCCGTTATCAGAGTTGCTTTTTGAACGGCACGGTGATCGATATGGTAGATGTGTCAGATATGTCGATTTCGGACTTAGAAGGACGAATCGGGCAGTATTCGCTGCGGGTGATAGAGCGGCAGGCGGATGGCACGACCCTGGAGGAAGAAATACCGGGAAGTGAGATTGGGCTTTCTTATGCTTCCATAGACCAGCTGCAGACTATTTTACAGGAACAGAACAGCTTCCTGTGGTTTGTAAAGCAGGACGCCGTTTATGAGACGAAGGATATGCTTTATTATGAGGAGGCGGCATTAGAAGAAAAAATCGGCGGATTGAGCGGATTTCAAAAGGAATTTATTCAGGAGCCGACGGATGCCTACATAGGAGATTATGCTTCGGGGAGCGGCTTTGAACTGGTAGCTGAGAACCCGGGCAATCGGCTGAACCGGGAAAAAACCATAGAAGTGATAAAGGCAGCGGTTGAGAGTCTGGAAGAACAGGTGGATCTGGGGGAGGCCGGATGCTATGAGGAACCAAGGGTTACTGCGGAAGATACCGGGCTGCAAGAAACCTATGCGAAATTGCAGAATTATGTGACTGCCGTCATTACCTATACTTTTGGGACGGAGCGGGAGGTTTTAAATGGAGACACCGTTTCGGGCTGGATCATACGGAAGGGAGATCAGGCGGCGCTTGATCCGGAATTGGTCAAAGAGTATGTAAATTCCCTGCGGAAAAAGCATGATACCGTTTTTCACAAGAGAAAATTCTTGACAAGCTATGGGGAAGAAGTGACGATCGATCTGGGAGATTACGGCTGGTGGATGGACGTGGGCCAGGAGACAGAAGAACTGATGGAGCTTCTGGAGCGCGGAGAGAGCGGGGAGCGCGTCCCGGTTTACAGACAGACGGCGGCCTCCTACGATTCTCCGGATTATGGGGATTCCTATGTGGAGATCAATCTGACGGCCCAGCATCTGTTTTTATATCAAAACGGGGAATGTGTTCTGGAGTCCGATTTTGTGTCGGGCAATGCCTCCAGAGGAAATGATACGCCGGCGGGGATCTATGGAATCACCTATAAAGAAAGAAATGCCACATTAAACGGAGAGAATTACAGCACGCCGGTTTCTTACTGGATGCCTTTTAATAATAACGTAGGGATGCATGACGCCACATGGAGAAGCGAATTTGGCGGGAACATTTACCTGACGAGCGGTTCACATGGCTGTATCAATCTGCCCTATTCCATTGCGCAGGAAATTTATGAGTATGTGGAGAAGGATACTCCGGTCATTTGTTATCATCTGCCGGGAACAGAGCCTGAACCGCTCCCGGAGATTCCGCTGGAACAAGAACCGGAGATCCCGCTGGAATTGGAGCCGGAGATAGAGGAGATGCAATGAACGACAGCAGAAAATATGAATATATTCTGGAACCTGCAGAGATTCGGGAGTTTTGCCGGAAAGCTCTGATGGAGCGGCTCAAGCGAAGACGGGTATTATGGATATTGCTTACTGCGATTCTGCTGCTGGAGGCGTGTTATCTTCCACAAAGGGGCGGCATTGCGATCGTGCTGGTGTTGGCGCTGGTTTTCGGGATAGTAAGTATCAGCAATAACGTGGTCATTCGAAAGCAGATAACAGGGCAGCATTGGACGATTTGGATTGAAGACGGCAAGCTGAAGTCGAGACGGGTCAACTACAGCGAGATGCCCTGTGAGAGCATACAGTTCATTCGTATCACACGCCGTCTGCTGATGTTAGGGTATTTGCAGACGCCTCAAAGGCCGGCATGGTTTGTCATACCGTTGCGGGTCTTTCGGGATGTGCAGGAGCGGGATGTCTTTATAGACCGGATACGCAATCCCCGGCAGACTTTTACGGCGGATGCTCCGACGGAGGCAGAAGAGGAGTCGGTACAGGTGTACCTGCGTCTTAGCTATATGATGGATGCGGAAAGGTGGGTGCGTCTTTCTAAGAGGGCGTTTGGCATTGTTCAGGCGGGGACGTTTGGGAAAAGAGACCGCAGACTTGGAATGGCTTTTTGGGGCTGCCTGATCGCGGTGGTTCTGCCTGTCAGTCTCAGTGTTATAGTGGGCGGCTTTAGCTGGTTTTTGATTGGGTTCTGTATTTTCTATGCAGCGTTGATGATACTGCGGATTTATTTTCAGGACCCGGAGAAACAATTGAGAAAACAGGTGCAGATGCCCCTCATGGTAAACAGGGTATGCGGCCTTTGGCAGGTTTCCTTTGCGGAGGAGGGAATCACTGTGGAGACGCCCGGGCAGATAAATAATTTTGATGTTTGGGGATATCTTGCTTATCTGGTGGAGACAGAGGAGGCCTTTTATCTTTTCAGCAGGGATAAAAGGCAGTTTATCATCATCGCCAAGGAGAGCTTTCAAACTTGGGATCAGGTTCACTGCTTCCGGCGGCTCTGTGAGGAGAAGGGGATAAGAACGCTTCCGGAAAAGCGGATGCATTATATACCGCTCTGGGCTTTGGTGGTGGCGCTTTTTCTGTATCTGATCGTGTCAGGCTGTCTTTCTGTCTTTCTGGCTCATCGGTCGGGAGAAGGATTGACTGATACAGTCTATGAGACCAACTATCCGGACTATGTGCCCTTAGACCAGCAGGTGATTGTGTTGAAAGCTCTGGGGCTGTCTGTGGATCAGAATCAGGTGGAGTCGCTGCGGGACAGCATGGAAACCTATGGTATGCAGGAGTTTGTGGAGGGGAGCCCTTACACATCGCTTTTGATCGATATGGGTGCGCCGGATCATGACGAAAATTTCAGGATCGTGGGCTATTCCGATGAGGTGTTCTGGTTTGACTTTGAGAGTTTTGACATTTCCACAGGTTATATAGATGTTTTGAATGGTATGCTGGCGCTTTCCAAGGGAAGCTGTCTGGACAGCGTTACAGATATTCAGGAAGATACGGAAAAGATGGACTGGGAGCGCGGCACGGGCACGATCACTGTCAGCGTAACCTTTGACGGCAAGCAGTATCAGTGGGATATGGAGGCGTACAATGACTGGATAGACGGCGATGTGCTTGGCGTTTTCAATACTCTGCTGAAACAGGAAGATTCACAGAAGTTCTTCTATTCTACATGGGATAACGGACAGGGAGCCATTGTCTTCTTCTGTACGGAGGAGTGGGCGCGAGGCTTTGAGATGGCCACAGGACTTGAGATGGAGGCGACATTTACCGAATGGGAGAAAAGGTGAGACGGAGCAAGGAGTACTTGTCGGAGGATGTATCATGGGTAAATTTCCGTATCTAAAGAGTTTCAGAATTTACACCGAAAAGACTCCGGAGGAAGTGTACGCTGTCCTGAAAGGGGGAACGACTGTCTGGGGAATGGGTCATTTCCCTTTGGGGGAGGGTGCCTTTGTCGGAGAGGTCGGCGGATCGGATTTCAAGGTAATGCCAAGACCTTCGTGGTTTCGGAGAACTTATTCTATGGTAGTGATGGAGGGCAGCATAAGGGCAGAGGCAGACGAGACGGTAGTGGATGTGAAAATGCGTTTCCCGTGGCAGGTGTATTTATTTTTTCCCGTGCTTTTCGGGATGGGAGGATATGCTGTTTGGGATGCGAGGGCTTTTCCGGTTGTGTGTAAAGTGCTATTTCTTTTTATATGTGCGTGTGTATTTATAGCCTGGATTTATGTAAGGATCGAGTTCTATTTTGAGGCCAGAGGAGCAAGAAGGAACATGGAAGAATTAG
This sequence comes from Lachnospiraceae bacterium, assembly GCA_014804615.1. Taxonomy (GTDB): domain Bacteria; phylum Bacillota; class Clostridia; order Lachnospirales; family Lachnospiraceae; genus UBA3282. The sequence goes on along the minus strand of JAAUZL010000012.1, from coordinate 55,174 downwards.
TGGGTGGTGAAACGGTGGATACATGACGAGTCCGTCCCGCTATTCTTTTCTGTTTTGAAATTCCTTGCGGTACTGGCTGGGAGATATCTGGTAGTAGGTGCGGAAGGCCTTGCTGAAATAATGATTGTCGGCATATCCAAGCCGTTCTGCAATGTCGATGATCTTGTTATTCTCATCTTCTAAAAGCTCCTTGGCACGCTCCATGCGAAGCTTCAGCACATACTCGTAAATGGTGTAGCCGTAGCGGTTCCGAAAGAGCTTGGTCAGATATTCGGTGGAGAAAAAATATTTTTCCGAAAACATCGTGATGCGGATATTTTGACAAAAATTGTTGTCTATATATTCCTTGATGATGGTGACGGCCTCCTCGGGAGAAATGTTTGCCCGGGATTCCGTTTCTTCGGTGCCGAAGGTGGCTTCCGGGTCAATGCGCAGAATGGCCTTTTCGATGGCGCCGTTTAAGGCTTCCTCTTCCACAGGCTTTAACAGGTATTCACAGGCACCGTAATGGAGCGCCTGCTGGGCGTAGCTGAACTGATCGTAGCCGCTGACTACGATGTACTGGCTGTCCGGGAATTCCTGAGAGGCAGCCTTTAAGAAGGAGCCGCCGTCCATGACAGGCATATTCATATCCACGAACACGATATCCGGATGAAATTCCCGCATGGCCTGCAGACCGTCCTTGCCGTTGACGGCGAGGCGGGGCTGTTCGATCTGATATGCGCTCCAATGGCCCAGTTTCTGAATGGCGATCTGTACGGGCTTTTCATCATCAATGATCAGTGCTTTATACATAGGGGTCTCCTTTCATGGCGGGAAGGAACAGGGTGATCCGGGTGTGATCCGCCTCCTTGGAATCAATTTCCAGAGAGGCCGGCTCGTCATAGAGCAGCCTGATCCTGTTGTGGAGGTTGGCCAGTCCGATGCCGCCGTATTTACCGGTGTTCTTTTGCATATCAAAATCCGCATACAGCTTTTTCAGTTGCTCCTCGGCGATACCACAGCCGTTGTCCTGCACGGTGATGGTGACGATGCCGTCCTGATAGCGGGTGGAGACTTCAATACGGATGGTCTCCACATCGCTGGATTTTCCATGTATGATAGAGTTCTCCACCAGCGTCTGAATGCTGATCTTGGGGATCAGGCAGTCCTGTGTGTCCGGGTCGATATCGCTGTTAAATTCCAGAGAATTGTCCATTCTGATCTTTTGCAGAAAGATATAATCGTTTACATAACTCATTTCCCGGCGCAGCGGTACCAGAGTATCACCCTTGATGGTGTAGCGCAGGTTAGAAGCCAGAGCGGTGATCATTTTATGAATCTGGGGCTGATCGTTGACCAGGGCCTCCGTGGAGATCGCCTGCAGGGTATTATAGAGGAAGTGGGGGTTTAACTGGGCTTCCAGAGCCGCCAGTCTTGCGTCTTTCTCACTCAGCTCCGCCACATAGGTACGGCGGATGAGCTGGTCAATATGGGCCACCATGGAGTTAAAGCTGTCCGAGAGATGCCGGATCTCCAGACTTCCCTCCGCATCGATCTGGGTGCGGAAATCTCCCTCGCCGGTGCGCTGCATCTGGGCCGCCAGCATTTTTAACGGAATGGTCAGAAGGCGCAGCAGCATATAGACCAGGACCACGGTGAGCATCCAGACCCAGATGCCGCTCACGATGATGGAAGATCTGAGCTGCCCGATCTGCGANTCAATGTAGGAGAGCGGGGTCAGGCTGACAAGCCGGATGCCGGAGGATGGNCCNTTGGCTTCCACACAGAGAAAAGATTCCTCNGCCAGCTCCANCGTGCAGTAGCCGTCCGGGTGCTGNTTTTTTTGNGACAGTANTGTNGNAAAATNNGTGANNTNCNGAAAANATTCCGGNNGNTTGGAGAAAAGAATCTCTCCGTTATCGTTTAAAAAGAGGATGATCTCCCCCTGTGNTGCATGGTTTTCCAGAAGNGGNTTGGCNTAGCTGTNATCCAGCTCNAGACGNACNACNGCCTGTCTGACCTTNCCNTTGATCTGNAACAGGGAATGATAATAGATGAGATTGCCGGNATCGGAAGCCTTGATACTGCGGTTTAAAGGGCTTTGNTCGCATTCTTCCAGAGCTTCNGCCACNCCTTCCGGCGGCGCTTCTTTGGCGGTAAANTGCTGTTCACGNCCGCTGCGGCCGATGGANAGATCCTGATGGAGCAGATAGAGNTCGTAATCCCGGATGTCGTTTCTGGTATAATAATAGTAGTACATCTGNTGTCTGGCGTAGGAGATCTGCTCNGAAGANAGNGGGGTATCCTGTTCCACGATNCTNGTGAAATGGGAATCATAGTANGGCTGGATACAGAAATTGGCCAGTTCGGANAGATANTTGTCCAGATTTTCCACCTCCAGCTTNAGNATNGTTNGGGTGGTGTTGATCTGGTTGTTGATGGTCANNGTTCTGGTGGANGTATAGTCTTTATAAACCAGATAACCGGCCACCAGNGTGGTGANCAGGATCATAAACAGGGTAAGCTGCACCCAGAGAGAGGTGCGGTTTAAGATTGCCTTGCAGCGTGTCTTTATCCATTTCATGTCGGTCAAATGCCTCGTAAATATCCAACGTGTGATTGTGCAAAGTGTCATCCGGCCTTGGACGATATCTAACGTTTTCTACAAAATACATCTTACTATATTCTAAAAAACACGACAATACTAATAAAAATTTGTTTGGAAATTTGCACCCATCTGTTTGGAAATTTCCATTTTTCTAGCANATTCAATAATATAAAATAGAAAGAAAACGGAAAGGACCCTTCATCCTATGAGCAGAAAAGCAAAAAGACAGTTGGAAACAGTCCTGTTTTCAATGCCGGCNATCATACTGGTATGTCTGATGATGTATCTGCCGTTTGTNCTGAGCGGCTANTACTCCCTGACGGAGTGGAACGGTATTTCCAAGGAGGCCAGATTCATCGGNNNGAGNAACTTTAAAACNATCTTTCTGGAGAGCGAGGATTTTCTGGGTTCCCTCTGGTTTACGGCNCGCTACACCTTTTTCTTTGTGATCTTCTCNAACGTGTTTGCGATCGCNCTTGCNGTNGTGCTNACAAAGAAGTTTAAGGCGGCNAACTTTTTCAGNGGTATATTTTTCATTCCCTATATCATGAGTATGACGATNGTAGGNTTTATCTGGAAATTNATTTTTACCAGNGGATTTGANAAGCTTTACGAGATCACGGATTGGAANGTGTGGAATCTGAGCTGGCTCGGCGATACAAGNCTTGTATTTTATTCGGTGGCCTTTGTGGGCGTGTGGCAGTCTCTNGGNTTCTANATCGTGCTCTANATAGCGGGNCTGCAGGCNGTGCCCAGCGATGTGCTGGAGGCAGCGGTGGTGGATGGCGCNACCGGCAGNCAGAAATTCTTTAAGGTGACNCTNCCNCTNCTNGGNCCGTCCTTTACGACCTGTATCTTTATGTCTCTGACAAACGGNTTGAAAGTGTTTGANATTATCCTGGCGTTGACCAAGGGCGGACCGGGAACGGCGACCAACAGTGTGACGCTNCAGATTTACAAGGAGGCCTTTACCAGCAATAACTACGGNCTCGGTTCGGCGGAATCTATCGTCTACTTCCTGTTTGTGCTTATTATAACACAGCTTGTNCTGAAAGCNTTTAGCAGAAAGGAGGTTGACCTGTAATGCGTCGCGAAACCAANAGAAGANTAAAAAANTGGANCATGATCATCTGTCTNACGATNGTGGCATGNTTCTATATTTATCCGGTGTTTTTGATGGTCATGAATTCCTTTAAGCCNTTTGGCGAGATCATCGGTGATGTGCTGGCTCTNCCCAANAGCGCNAATCTGGANAACTACACNTATGTGGTNGATAAGATGAAATATCCGCTGNTGTTCAGAAANAATGTGATCATCACCGTGATCGGTATCATCGGCATTGTTGTTTTCTCNTCCATGGCNGCNTTTATNCTGGAGAGAAGAGANGGAACNTACGTGAAGATCGCACATACGATCATNATCACNCCGATGCTGATCCCTTTTCAGGCGATCATGATCACGCTGNTAAAATCNATGAATGTGCTGCACCTTTCCGGNAGNAAGATCGGTCTGGGCNTTCAGTATTGGGGNTTCGGCATNCCNATGGCGACCTTCATCATCTATAANTTTATGAAGACGATCCCCAGGGANCTNGATGAGAGNGCGACCATAGACGGCGCGTCCACNCTNCGCACCTTTGTCTCGATCATATTCCCGCTGCTNAAGTCGGTGATCGTGACCGTGATCGTGCTGGATGTGATGTGGATCTGGAATGACTTCCTGCTGCCNCTTNTGATGGTGAACAGCAACAATGAGACCAAAACNCTGGTGCTGGCNGCNTANACNTTNGTGGGNCAGATGAACACGAAATGGAATTANGCCCTGACNGCNATGGTNCTCGCCATCGTGCCCTCGGTCATCGTNTTTATCCTNNTGCAGAAATATATCGTGGAAGGNGTTGTGGCAGGCGCNGTCAAGGGATAAGNATATTNANNANGTTATTAAGAGNAGGATATACAGCTTTCTCTTGATATATACAAATGGNACCCATACCATAATAAANCATGGGAGAAGGAGGAAATACATGAAAAAGAAATTACTCAGTGCATTGNTATGCACAGCTATGATGGCTNCCATGCTGGCNGGCTGCGGCGGCGGAAGCGCAGAGACCCCTGCGGCGGANGCACCGGCAGCAGAGGCACCGGCAGCGGAGGAAGCNCCCGCNGCGGANGANCCNGNGGCAGAAGCGCCTGCGGCAAGCTCTGACGAGGANGCAGANATCTATATGTTCATTTCNTCTCCGGAGTANGCGGATGCGATCGGNGAGCTGATCGACGCTTACAAAGAGGTTGCNCCCAACGTGACCATCAACTATGAGACNACACAGAANGATTATCCGACCCTNTTGAAGGCGAAGNTNAANTCCGGNGANGTGCCNGATATCTTCGCTTCCACATCCGGTAAGGAGATCGANGTGTACAANGAGTACTCTTTTGACTTATCNGGTCAAGCACTTGAGAGCACCATGCAGGATGCNGTGGCATCTGTTATGGCTTCNCCNGAGGACGGAAACGGCCTTTACGGTATCGCNATCAAGGGTAACTACTTNGGTATGGTCTATAACAAGGCTATTTTTGANGAGTGCGGTATCACAGAGTTCCCCNGCACTGTAAGCGAGATGGAAGCAGCCTGCGAGAAGATNGCGGCAGCAGGTTACAANCCNTTTACCACAGGNTTCAATGAGTGGTGGGTATTNAANCATGTAGGACAGCACTTNGTAGATGCGGCTGCAGCGAATGCAGGTATCTCTACCGCAGAGCTGGTAGCGAGATTTGAGAAGGGTGAGGCGAAGGTTTCCGATTATCCTGAGCTTTACAATAACTTCTTCAACTTCATCGATCTGGCTGTGAAGTATGGTGATGACAAGCCGCTCGAGACCGCTCTCGACGGTGAGCTTTCCGCATTCGGCACAGGCAAGGCNGCNATGGTNCTGTGGNCAGGGNGCATGGATNGAGGCNGATGCACTNGCTATCGATCCNAACTTACAGATNGGCTTCAATGGNTATCCGGTATCTGATGATGCGGCACAGTGCCAGGTGATCGGCGGTTCCGATCAGGCGCTTCGTATCTCCAAGGATTCCGCAGTGTTACAGCCTACTCTTGATTTCGTAAACTGGTGGTATACCTCCGATTACGGCAAGNCATGGTTCACAGATGTGGCAGGCGTTGTACCGCCCATCGTATCTGAGGCNGAGAGCANNTTTGAGATCATNAANCAGGGNGATGANCTGAGCGCATCCAAGGGCGCAGCGGATCTGGCGATCTGCTATTCCACAGACAGCTGGCATCAGACNTTCGGNGAGATCATGCAGTCCTATATNGCAGGCGATATCGANAAGGACGGCGCATGTGCACAGATCGAAGAGCAGTGGGCAGCAATCGACGGAGCTAACTAAGCGGTATTCTCTGCATATAAGTTTAGGTGTATAAAAAGGGGTGAAAGTGGCACGGCAAAAAAGTCGTGTCACTTTTTTGGAAAAATAGTGCAAGAGGATATGGATACGGTTATAATGGAAGTGGATTTGTTTTGATNAAAATGATTGAAAAATAAATTGACTAAAGAAGTCAAATATATATAAGGAGGAAGCAGAATGAAATTCACGGAAGGTTACTGGGTTCGCAGNGAAAANATGGTGCCNTCCTANGCNTCTCAGGGATTTTANGCGGAANAGACGGAAANGGGTATGCGCATCGTGGCGCCGGAGAGAAAGATCTTAAACNGGGGAGATGCACAGAATATCACAACGATCACGATTGACTTTATCGCTTTTGCNGAGAACAANATTNTGGTNAANGCAAGACATTANGAGGCNTANGAAGACAGGGANGCAAGGTTTGACTTGGCTGGTCAAA
>JAAUZL010000012.1:0-48727 GCA_014804615.1 Lachnospiraceae bacterium | reverse complement strand
CCTTTTTCNGTAAATATCACAGAGGACGAGGCNGTCATGACAAGCGGTGCCGTGACGGTGCGATTTAACAGGCAGGAGGGCACCTATCGNTTNGAGGCGGANGGAAAAATCATAACGGAATGCGGCTTCCGNAATCTGGGNTATATCCGNTGGAACAAACAGCCCAGNACCATGTTNCCGAANGAGAATTATCTNTCNGANCGCCATGAGCCCTANATGGTCACNGAGCTTTCCCTGAAAGCGGGNGANCGGGTTTANGGTCTGGGTGAGCAGTTTACCGCCTTTGTGAAGAACGGNCANGTGGTAGAGATGTGGAATGAGGACGGCGGNACCGCTTCNCAGGTGGTTTANAAGAGNGTTCCCTTTTATATGACCAACGAAGGGTANGGNATTTTTGTGGATCANACCACGCCGGTCTCCTTTGAGGTNGCCAGTGAAAAGGTGGANTATGTGGGCTTTTCCGTGCCGGGAGAGGAGCTGCGCTATCACTTTATCTANGGGCCAAGNCCCAANGAGGTTCTGGTCAGATACACGGATATGACAGGNAAGCCNGCNCTGCCGCCNGCCTGGAGCTTTGGNCTGTGGCTGACNACTTCNTTNACNACAGATTACGATGAAAANACCACCAGCTCCTTTATNGANGGTATGGCGGAGAGGGATATNCCGNTNCGGGTGTTCCATTTCGACTGCTATTGGATGAAGGCGNTGCACTGGTGTGATTTCGAGTGGGANGATCAGACCTTCTCTGATGTGAAGGCCATGATGACCCGNTATAAGCAGGAGAANGGANTACAGATCTGTGTNTGGATCAATCCCTATATTGCNCAGGGTACACCCTTCTTTANNGAAGGCATGGAGAAGGGGTATTTTGTGATGCGCGCNGANGGNAGAGGNGCCAAGCAGATNGATTTCTGGAATCCGGGGATCGCGNTGGTAGANTNNACCAATCCGGNNGCAAAGAAATGGTATCAGGATAAGCTGAGAACNTTNCTGGATCTGGGNGTGGACTGCTTNAAGACGGATTTTGGCGAGCGTATTCCCATTGANGTGGCGTATNANAATGGGGCGGATCCTTTAAGCATGCACAATTATTATACNTTCCTCTATAANCAGGCGGTGTTTGAANTGTTAAAGGAAGTGAAGGGCGAGGGAGANGCGGTGCTCTTTGCCAGAAGTACCACCGCCGGNGGNCAGCAGTTCCCGGTNCACTGGGGCGGCGACTGTTCCGCTACTTACCCGTCTATGGCGGAGACGCTGCGGGGCGGCTTGAGNTTTGCCATGAGCGGNTTCTCNTTCTGGAGTCATGANATCTCNGGNTTTGAGAAGACGGCACCCCCGGATATCTANAAGAGATGGGTACAGTTCGGNATCTTTTCCTCCCACAGCAGACTGCANGGNTCCCAGAGCTATCGTGTGCCNTGGCTNTTTGACGAGGAGGCCTGCGATGTGGTCAGACATTTCGTGCANGTNAAATGCCGTCTGATGCCTTANCTGTACAGGCAGGCAGNGTTATCCCANGAGACNGGTATTCCCATGATGCGTCCCATGGTTCTGGAATTCCCGGAGGAACCGGGCATGAAGGATCTGGACATGCAGTACATGTTGGGTGATTCGCTTCTGGTTGCGCCGATCTTTAGAGAGGACGGTATGGGAGAATATTATCTGCCTGAGGGCAAGTGGACCCATCTCCTGAGTGGTGAGGAGCGGGAAGGCGGACGGTGGTACCGTGAGACCTACGATTATTTCTCGCTGCCCGTATTTGTGCGGGCCAACACTCTTTTGGCCTGGGGTGGTAATGAGACACTGCCGGACTATGATTACACGGAGGGGCTGGAATTGCACCTATATGCTCTTTCGGATGGCGAGGAGGCGGTCTGTGAGATCACTGACTTAACCGGTCAAATTGTGGTGCGGGCGAAAGTTTCCCGCAGGGGCGATACAGTGACATTTGAGACGGATCAGCCGGAGAAAAAACCGACTCTGGTGGTACATGGCATGGAAGAAGTTTCCCGGGTGGAAGGCGAAGTTAAGGTCGTGAGGAGAGCAGTGCTTTAAAATCTTCCCGGTCTCTCAGAAAATCGTAACCGGGATCGCGCTCCAGATCAGATTTCAGCATCTGCGACAGAAACTCCGGGTGGGCGGACTTTTCGGGCGGATCCTTTTGAATGCGGCAAAAGAGCGGAGAGGATTCCATATTCCATGGCGATTGCGAAGCCCGAAGCAGGTTTTTCAGCAGACGGATCGTCTCGTCAGCGTCTTGCTTTTTGACAGCAATCTGCAACGGTGCCACATAGGCGTTGTAGGGCCACAGGTCAAAGAGCGGCGTCATCTGGGCGGATTTGTCCGCGATGCGCTCTGCAGCCTGCATTTCTCCTGCGGCGGCTTCCGCGTCTGCCAGTTTGTTAAGGAGGAGCTGCGCTTTGGTCAGGGTGGAGAGGAGCATGCGCTGCAGATCTTCGGCAGCTTTTTCAGGCTGTCCCTGCTCTTCATAGAGGAGGACCTGCAGAAGCGCTTTGTCTGCAACAGACTGCATGACCTCCTCCTTGTCCGGCATCCGGTTCAGGATTGTCTGCGCCTCGTTGTATCTGCCTGCCCGGATCAGACGGCCGGCCATCAGATAATCTGCGCTGTTGCGTATTTTATCATTGCTGCTTGCGGAGAGACGCTGATACCATGCGTTGAGTGTCTCCTCGTAAGGGCGCCGCTCGTCTGCAGAAGGCTCTGTGAATAGGAGCAGACTGTCAAGCAACAGCGTGAGACTGTGCAGCAGGGTTTCATTATGGGGGTATTCGTGGATTTTCTCAGTCGCTTCCTGAAACCCTTCCGCAAAGCTTTTCTCTCTGATCAGAGTGGTGATTCTTTCACAAAATTGATGAATTTCCTGCTCGGTCATATCTTCAGTAAAGCAAAGAAGCGTGTTTATGTCGGTTTTTAACAGGTGCGCGAGAGGAGATAGCAGGGAGATGTCAGGGCTGGTGAGACCATTTTCCCATTTACTGACCGCAGCGGTCGAAACATTTAGATAAGCTGCTATCTGCTCTTGCGTCAGGCCGAGTTCTTTTCTTTTTTCATGTAAGATCTGATGGATTGCCATGGTACGCCGCCTTCCTTTTACAATGCTTATATTTTGTAGTGACTTGATTGTAGCATGTAAAAAAATTTCCTACAATGGAGAGGATGTTAAGCTGCGGGAAAATAATGTAACCGGAAGTTAAGAGCGTCATCGATCAGGAACGACACGCCTTTATGCACGTCGCCCTACAGGGTATAGTTACTACAGAAAAGAACTGAGATCCAGATAGAAATCTTCATAGATCCCGACGTTGACCGGTTCGGTAAACGGGCGAATGTCAGGGCCGTCCTCGTGGGCAAAGTCATATATGGTGACGATCTTTTTTGCGGGATCGACGATCCAGTATTCCCGGACGCCTGCGGTCTGATACAGCATGAGTTTGCGCCCGTAATCCATGTATTTGTTGCTGGGAGAAGCAATCTCGATCACCCAGTCCGGTGCGCCATGACAGCCCTTCTCATCCAGCCGTTCCTCCTTGCAGATCACGGTGATGTCGGGTTCTACATAGTTGTGAATGTCATCCTTCACATATACCGCAGGTGATATAAATACCTCGCAGGAGCCCTTGTTATTTTTGATGTGTGTGTAGATCTGTACATAGAGTTCGCCGAGTATCCGCTGATGGGTTATGGATGGCGCCTCCATGACGAACATTTCGCCATCGATCAGTTCAGCCCGCTCTCCCGGCGGAAGTGCCTCGATGTCAGCAACGGTGTAAGTTTTTTTGCCGCCCTCGATTGTCATAAAAAGTTCCTCTCTTTCAATCAATGCGTGTTCCATAGATATCCTCCTTTTCTTTTGGCAGAAGGTTTCTATGGTTTACCTCTGCCGCTGTTTGATTGTGGTTGTGAGTAAAGCGGCAGAAATTGCCTGAATGTGCGAATGCACGGTTCATGGATTACTCTTGTTGGAATTATCATATATCATTTGGAAGTGTATGTCAAGAATAAAAAATAATATTTTGGATAAAATATAAACGAAATAGCGTTTATTATTAAAAGAGGCAGAAGGATGACCGAACAAGTCAAAACCTTCTGCCTTCGTGTATATCTTTAGAAGAAATTGTAACAATTATTAGAGCAGTTGTATCCCGTTTGCCAGCGCTTCCTTGGTTACATCTTCCGGCCAGAGGGAACATTGTACCTCGCCGATATGAGCCTTGCGCAGGAAGAACATACAAATGCGGGACTGACCGATACCGCCGCCGATAGTGAAGGGCAGGGTTTCATCGATGATGCCTTTCTGGAAGGGCAGCTTAGCCCGCTCCGGACAGCCCGCCTTATCCAACTGGGACAAAAGAGCATCCTTATCCACGCGGATACCCATGGAGGATAATTCCAGCGCGATGTCGAGCACGGGATAGTACACTAGAATATCTGCATTTAACGCCCAGTCGTCATAGTCGGGCGCACGCCCGTCGTGCTTGACGCCGGATGCCAGGAGATCGCCGATCTGCATCAGGCAGACAGCGCCTTTTTCTCTGGTAATCAGGTATTCCCGCTCCTTCGGCGTATTGCCCGGATAACGGTCCTCCAAAGCCTGCGTCGTGATAAAGTAGATGTCGTGGGGCAGGATCTCGTCTATGTAATCATACTGGATCGCCATGTATTTCTCGGTTTTTCTGAGAACCTTGTAAACAGTCCGCACGGTTTCTTTCAGATATTCCAGAGTGCGCTCTTCCCGGGAGATGATCTTCTCCCAGTCCCACTGATCCACATAGATAGAATGGATGTTGTCCGTGACCTCATCTCTGCGGACAGCGCTCATGTCCGTGTAGAGTCCTTCGCCATGGGAAAAGCCATACTCGGAAAGAGCCATGCGCTTCCATTTCGCCAGGGAGTGCACGATCTCAGCCGGTGCGTCGTCCTGTTCCTTGATACCGAAGGTGACAGGGCGTTCCACGCCATTCAGGTTGTCGTTCAAGCCTGAGTTCGGATCCACGAACAGGGGAGCCGAGACCCTGAGAAGGTGAAGCTTTTCTGCCAGCAGATTTTGAAAAAAGTCCTTTACCGTCTTGATGCCGACCTGTGTGTCGTAGAGATTCAGGGCGGATTTGTAATCGTTTGGAATGATTAAATGATCCATAGCTTACCTCGCTTATTTTTTTATATGACCATTTAACCCCTTTTTAGAGAAAAAATCAAGGAAAACATTATGTATCTCAAAAAATCGGAAGTGAGAACACGAGAGTGACAACGCCGCAGAAAAGAAAAAACGCTCCCGCTATTTTTAAAGCTTTCTTTGACTTGAGTTTTGGAAAAATATCTTTAATCTTATCATAAGGACTAAACAGCATGATTAACCCTACGATAGCCAGAAAGATTGATATGCAGGCATCTGAAATAAACGATATGATCGATGACATAGTAAAGCCTCCTTATGTAAAATGCAGCATACTCTATAAACATTATACCGCATTTTCAATCTGCTATTTATATGATGTTAAAATTGCGATTCTTCAGGTAAGATTTCCTGCCGGCAGAGCATGACGGTCACTTGAAAAGTCATATCTTCATGGGAAATGGTGACTTCCCCGCCGTACTTTTCGGCAGTTTTCTCCACCGACAGCAGACCGATCCCGTGCTCTCCGGTCTTACTGCTTTGAATGTTTCCCTGCCAGTCCATTATGATCTCGCCCTGATAGGGATTCTCTACCGTGATAAAGAGAGCGCCTTTGATAAGCTGGACAGCAAGACTGACTGACCGTTCTTCTTTCGGCAGCTTCTGTACTGCTTCCATCGCATTATTCAGCAGGTTCTCCAGAATGACGCACAGATCCGTACCCTCCACGAAAAGCCCTGCGGGCACCTCAAGGCGGCAGGACATCTGTATGCCTTCTGCGTCTGCTGCGGCATATTTGTAGTTGACCAGCGCATCCAGAGCCAGGTTTCCGGTTTCCGCGATCCCATGCCTGTTCAGGCTGTTCTCTTGAAGCATCCTTGTGATCTCTCTCTTCGCTTCCTCAGTCTGTTCTGCTTCCAGCAGTGCGGTCAAGGCCACCAGCCGTCCCTTCAGGTCATGGCGCAGGGTGCGGGTCTGCCGGTAGGCTTCCTCCCGCTTTGCCGCCTGCCTGACACAGAGGAGGATCTCTTGTTCATAAGCATGATTCTGTCTCTCCAAGAGAGTCTGGGCACTCATCTTGTCATAAAGATCGAAGATCAGGTAGTTGATCAGGATGATGAGGACGGTTAAAAAGTAAAAGAAGGCCATCTGTCCATTGGGTAGGGCAATGACATGTGCATAGTAGGTGATACCCATGGAAGAGACCGGGACGAGAAAGAGTTTGATCCACTGCCGGAAGGAGAGCGGAACAGTGAGATCCCGGCCCTTCCAGTGTTTGTATATCTGTATGATAACATACATAGCGAGTGTGGAGATAATGTTCCCGGCAACGAAGGAGTCTTTCCCCAGCGCCGCCAGTAGGATGCTCTGAGTGACCACTTCTACAATCATTCGTGATGCTTGGAAGATACAGGAACGAAATAGGGCTGTCTTGCTATCCCCACAGCCGTAGGCGAACAGGAGCACTGCCAGCAGGACGATGTTTCCCAGGAGAGTGAACAAAGGATGGCTTGAGTTGAAAAACATGACCATATACAGGAAAAGGGTGTATACGACCCATGAAGCGTAGCGGAACGCTTTATGGTATGCGGCTTCCCGCCTGAAAGATGCCAGATAAGTTTGGACGATGTGTAATCCGAAAAGCGTCATCAGCGCATCCAGAAATAAGTTGGTATTCATTTATTCTCCTTTTTCATCCAGCAGGGCGCTGAACCTGGCCTTGACATTTTTTCTGCGGTCTTCGCTGATCTGTATCTTTCTGCCGTCTAACATCTCGATTTCTGTGGAGGTCAGCATTTTAATATAATCGAAGTTTACAAGAAAAGACTGGTGTACTCGCAGAAAGCGTTCGTTCAGGGCCATGATCTGCTTTTCAATGTCGTTCAGCTTTCCATAAAATTGATTTTGGAGGGAATCTGTCCGTATCTCATCTTTTCCTGACAAGTGAATGGAGATGATCCTGCCGTTGCTCTCAAAACAGGTGATTCGGTCAAAAGGGATCCTGTGGCAGGCTTTTTTATAGAAAAAAGTGAAATAGCCGGCTCGCTTTCTGATCCGCTCGCAGGCGGCAAGAAAAACGGAGCAAAACGTTGTCTCATCTATGGGTTTTGAGAGAAAACGGAAAGGCTCTGTGCAGAACAGCTCCTTCAAGTATTCCTCATGCCCCGACATGTATACGATCAGGGCAGGGAGTTCTTTTTCACGCAGCGCCATTGCGGTGTGGATGCCGTTCATATCGCCCATTTCAATGTCCAGATAGATCAGATCAAAACCCGTTTGCTGTTCCGTGGCAGCCTTTAGCAGAGATGCGCCGTCAAAAAACACCTCGCAACTGATATCAATGCCCTGTTCAGAGGCTATTTTGAGCAGAAGCTGTTCTACCATCCCGGTCAGTGGTCGATCATCGTCGCATATGGCAATATGAATCATCTATAGGTGCTCCTCTCCATCTATACTCCCTTAAAAAATCTGAAACTGCTGATCCTGCGACAATTATATCATATCTCCCATGCTGTAATCCATGGAAAAGCCAACAAGAGTGAAAATTGGGTGAAAGTTTTGCAGGAGTGATTGACAGAAGATTTATTTTGATTTATAATTTGAATTATATATAACTATAGTTATGAATAACGCGAATTATAAATGAGGGGTGTAAATATGCCTGCAATCGCAAAAGTCACAAAGGAAATGATTATAGACGCAGCTTTAGACATTGCAAAAGAAATGGGAGCAGAAAACATAAACGCTCGGATAGTTTCGCAAAAACTAGGCTGTTCAACGCAGCCTGTTTTATATCATTTTAAAACGATTGAAGATGTCCGAATTGCGGCACATAAAAAAGGATTCGAATATCATATTAACTATGTAACAAATTTAAGCGGCAAATACGAACGCCCTATGTTGGAAGTGGGTATGAGACATATTCAGTTTGCCATAGAAGAAAAAAATCTTTTTCGCTTTTTATTTCATTCAAATTATTATACAGGCGTTTCCCTTTCTGACTGGCTTACAGCGGAAAATTTGGCTTCTATATTTTCTATTTTGAAGATACAGGCAAAGGTAGACGATCGACAGGCATACAGCATATTTTCTCAACTTTTTTTTGTAACACATGGTATTGCCAGTCTGCTAGCCAACAATGCAATGGCTTATGATGAAGCATATTGTATAAACACATTGTCTAATGCCTATTTTGGAATAATGTCTCTGATAAAAGAAGGAAATCAGAATTTGAACGGGAGATGAGTTTATGAATTTAATTATTTCAGCACTTAAGAAAGATGATTTATATGGCAAAAAAATAATTGAAAATATGCAAAAAAACATAAATGATGTTGAAATTATTTATGCAGAAGATATGAATATAAAAGGCTGCATAGGTTGTAATTGTTGTTGGCTTGTAACACCAGGAGTATGCACTATAAAAGATGATTATGAAAAATTGCTTATAAAATTTTTACAATCAAAACAAGTTATTTTTATAACGGATTTAAAATTAGGCTTCGTATCTTATAAGTTAAAAAATATTATTGATAGACTATTACCTCTTTTGACAATGAATTTACGATTTAAAAATGGACAAATGAGGCATTACCTCAGATATAAAAAGCAATATAAAATGGGGTTGATCTATAAAGGGAATGGGGATCAGGAATTTTTAGAAAAATGGTTTGAAAGAGTAATGATAAATCTGGATGGAACATCACTTGGCACATATAATATTGAGAATGAGGAGGAAATCTTAGATGAACTTATTAATGATTAGTTGTACTCCCAGAATGAAAGAAAAAAGTAATACAGATAAAATATTAGATGAATTTAAAAAAGGATATGAATCAAACGGAAATACAACAGAGACATTCTATTTATATAAAAGAAATGAATGGGAAATTATCAGAAAAAAATTTTATGAGAATGATAATATTTTATTTGCTTTACCGCTATATGTAGAGTGTATTCCGGGAATTATGGCAGAATTTCTGGAATCATTAAAACCAAAGGAAAAGAGTAATACCAAAATAGGATTTTTATTACAAGGCGGGTTTGGAGAGGCATCTCAACTAAGGTGCTGCGAATCATATTTAGAAACATTACCCTCTTTTTTGGGATGTGAGTATAATGGAACTTTATTAAAAGGAGATATGTTTGCAGTCAGTTTTATGGATGGTAAAGTAAGAAAACAGATGGTAGAACCTTTTTATCATATGGGAAAATATTATGCTCAAAACAATTACTTTAATAAAGAAGCGGTAAATGACTTTGCTAAACCAGAATATTTTCCTAAAAAAACAATCTTTCTCTACAATGTATTAAGTCCATTACAAAAATTGTTTTTTCAAGTATTTGCTAAAAAATTAGGCTGTAAAGGATCCATTAATGATAAGCCATATCAAAATTATCTTAATGACATCCCTTCATAAATTTTACTTGCTCCATCCGCACAATGTACTCCGTCGTCCCCGGCTCCAACTGCCGTTCTTTCGTCAGGACAAATCCGTGCTTTTCATAAAAGCGGATCGCCCCGGTGTTTTTCTCTAACACGAAAAGGGATTTCGCCTGGCATTTTTGAATCGCAAAGTCGATCAGACTGGCCCCGATCCCCTGATTTTGAAAAAAGGAGTCCACATAGAGCTCCTGTATCTGGCTGTCTTCCACATGGAGTACACCTTTTACAAATTCATCGTCATATACCCAGATTGTATTCAGCAGTTCGGGATTTTTCAGATATTCCTGTGCCAGGGGAAGAACCTGTATCTCGCCGAAGGAGACCTTGTCATTGCGGAAAATAGGCCGGTAGTTCATTCTTTTGGTAAAGACCAGTATTTCCGCGATTCTCGATATATCTTCCGGGACTGCTTTTCTGATGTGGTCCATGTGTAATCTCCTGTGAACATTATAAATCTAATTGCATATAAATAGAGGCTTCCATGGGGCTGTTATTGTAGCTCTCGATTTCATAAAAACCAAATGTCTGATACATATGTATGGCGCTTTTCAGAAACGGCAGTGTATCTAAGAGCATATGGGAATAGCCGATCTCTCGGGCATCCTCAATGATTTTTTGCACCAGTATGCTGCCGATATGCTGTCCTCTGAACTGCGGCCTGACATAAAGACGTTTCATTTCGCAGTTTTCCTCATCGATTTTTCGCAGGCCGATGCATCCCGCAAGGGCATCGTCGCAATAGACTAGATATAATTTGCCATGAGGAAGACCATATTTTTGCTCAAGATGCTTTACTTCTTCGTCATAATTTTGCACATTCAGATATTCCTTGAAGGTACTGTCGCCTTCGATCAGCATATTCGTATATTCAGAAAATAAAGTTTCTATCGCCTGTGCATTGTCATAGGCAGGTTCTATTCTCAGTCCCATTTTCTCCTCCCTGAAAACGCTCATAAGTTGCTGAGCCTGTGTCCATTATAACATACAATAAACAAGATAAGGAAAACAAAACCTGTTTACATGCGGGCAGTTCTTTACCTCAAATGGCAGTTCATGTCGGGAAAACGGCATCCTGTGTGTGGCTTTATTGAAAGAAAATCTGTGTGGGGTATAATAAATGCGGAAAGGCGGTGGCAGTTTGAAGATAGAGATCCATGTGGACGAAACGGCGGCGGATCTGGAAATTTCCGTTACCTGCAGGCAATTAACGCCTGACGTGGAGAAAATGATAGCGGCATTGCGGATCATGAATCACCAGGTGACGGCAAAAAAAGATAACGAAATCCATTTGCTGGATACGGCGCAGATTATCTATATAGAAAGTGTGGATAGAAAATGCTTTGTCTACACGGCTGATGAAGTATATGAATCGGAGCTTCGCTTATACGAGTTTGAGCAGCAGCTCGAGGAGTATGGTTTCTTCCGTGTGAGCAGATCGTTTCTGATCCAGCTGCGAAATGTGCAGTCTCTGAAAGCGGATATTGACAGAAAGATTCGCATTACCATGTCGAACGGAGAACAGATCATGGCATCCAGGCAGTACGCTGAGAATTTAAAGAAAAGATTAGGGGTGATATAGATGGAGGAAAAACGAACCGTTTTTGATTATCTGGCACAGGTGTTGATCATATTTGGGTTTGCCATGCTGACGCTGAATGTCTTTTGTCTTGTCTTCGGAAACTCCGCAAAGGATTTTTCGGCAATGTTTGCACTGGGAGACCGGGGCATTCCCGCCAAGATCGTCTTTCAGTTTTTAGGGGTATCCTTTTTGCTTGTAGGGGTGCGCTTTCTCTTCTTTACGGATATTGTCATAAAGAAGATGCCCATCTGGCTGAGGACTGTCTGTATGCTGACGGTGATCGTCATGATCATCGCAGTTTTTGTGATAGTCTTTGACTGGTTTCCGGCAGACATGTGGCAGCCCTGGGCAATGTTTTTTGTCTGTTTCATCCTGTCGTTTCTGGGAAGTTATTTCGTGATGATAGTCAGAGCAAAGGTGGAGAATGATCGAATGGATGAGGCGCTGCAGAGACTAAAAGAAATGGAGGAAAAGATAAGATGAGTGACGCTATTACCGCAAAAGACCTTTCTGTTACATTTGCAGGAAAGCAAGTGTTAAAGAACATTGCTTTTGCCATACAGGAGGGAGAGATCTGGGGTCTGCTCGGGCCTTCCGGGGCAGGCAAGACCACACTTGTAAAGGTCCTGACAGGACAGCTTAAGCAGGACGGCGGATATGCCGGACTTCTGGGAAAAGATACGAGAGAGTTAAGAGCCTCGGAACATGGGCAGATCGGGATCATGATGGATAACTTCGGATTGTATGACCGTTTGTCGGTATATAACAACTTATCCTTTTATGCGGATATCTATCAGGTTTCCCATGACAGGATCGCGGATATCCTGAAAAGCATTGATCTGTATGAGGCCCGGAATACAGCCGTCTCCAAGCTGTCAAAAGGAATGAAAAACAGATTGTCTTTGGCGAGGGCATTGATGAATCATCCGAAGATCCTTTTTTTGGATGAACCGACTTCCGGGCTCGACCCCGCTACGACCAGAGAGATACACGCGATCCTGAGAGAAGAAAAGAAGAAAGGGACGACGATCTTTCTGACAACCCATAATATGTTTGAAGCGGAAAGCCTGTGTGACCATATCGCGTTGCTGAGCGAGGGAAATATCATAGAAAATGGCGCACCGGCAGATATCTGCAGAAAATATAACCATTTGAACAAGCTGCAGGTGACATTGAAGGGCGGAGAAATGATTTTGGTGGAAAATAACGGTACCTCTGCCCTGCGGATCAAAGAATATTTAGAGAAAGAATTGATTCAGGCGATCCATTCTACGGAACCGACGCTTGAGAGTGTTTTTCTCGAACTGACAGGAAAGGGGCTGGACTGATATGCGTAATGTAACGGCAATTTTCAAAAAACAATTAAAAGATACGATCCAAAACAAAACGGTTTTGATTCAGTTTATCATGTTTCCGCTTCTTACGCTGGTCATGAATCGGACGATCGCGATAGAAGGGATGCCGGAGAATTTTTTTGTGAATTTATTTGCCACGATGTACATAGGGATGGCGCCTTTGACCAGCATCGCGGCTGTCATAGCGGAAGAGAAGGAAAAGAATACGCTTCGGGTGCTCATGATGTCAAATGTAAAGCCCTATGAGTATTTATTAGGGATTGGCAGCTGTATATGGTTTGCCTGTATGCTGGGAGCCGCCGTCATCTGCGCTGCGGGCGGCTTTGCACTGCGGGAAGGACTTGCCTTTATGGGTATCATGGCGGTCGGTATTCTGGCGTCTCTGCTGGTCGGGGCAGCGATAGGCACCTGGAGCAAAACGCAGATGATGGCGACTTCTATAACCGTGCCCGTTATGATGATTTTTTCCTTTATGCCGATGCTGTCAATGTTTAACGATACGATCGCAAAAATAGCAAAATTCATTTTTTCTCAGCAGGTCAGCATTATGCTTGATCAGGTAAAGGCCCTGCGGCTTGAAATGGACAATATATGTATCTTGGCGATAAATATGGTCATTTTTACGGCCCCGTTCACTTTTTCTTATAAAAAATGCGGGCTTGCATAAGGCTAAATTAGAACAAATGTTCTAAAAATGATTGCGTTCCGGAGAAATATGTGGTAAGATTCTAATACGAACAAATGTTCTGTTTACTTTATAGAAAAATGCCACAGTGTAGTAACCCAAATCGAGCGCGCTGGCGCTCGATAGGAGATTGTCATGGAACTTCGGATCGCACCGCAGATGTCGGTCATGGAAAAATTAAAAATACTTGGGGATGCAGCGAAATATGATGTATCCTGCAGCTCCAGCGGTTCTTCCCGGAAAAACGACGGGCAGGGCATCGGGAATACCGTGAAGGCGGGCCTGTGTCACAGCTTTGCCGCGGACGGCCGATGTATCTCATTGCTGAAAATTCTATTTACCAACGAGTGCATCTATGACTGTCGCTACTGTGTCAACCGCAGTTCTAATGATGTGCCCAGAGCCTCGTTTACCCCGGACGAGGTGTGTGAGCTGACCATGGAATTTTACCGGCGTAATTATATAGAAGGTTTATTTTTAAGCTCCGGGATTCTCTACAGTCCGAATTACACCATGGAGCTGATCTGTGAGACGGTACACAGGCTTCGCACGGTACATCGGTTTCAGGGATATATCCATGTGAAGGCAATTCCGGGAGCGGATCCGCTTTTGATTCAGCGGGCGGGATATCTTGCGGACCGCATGAGTGTGAATCTGGAGATGGCTACGGCGGAGGGACTCAGGGCGATCGCACCGAATAAGCACCGCAAGAATATCCTGATGCCTATGCGGCAGATTCAGAACGGCATTACAGCCAATAAGAACGAGCTTACTTTATATAAGCATGCGCCTCATTTCTGTGAGGCGGGACAGTCCACCCAGATGGTGATCGGCGCTCTGCCGGAGAGCGACTATCAGATCATGTCGGTGGCGGAGAATCTTTACGATAAGTTTTCTCTGAAACGGGTGTACTATTCGGCATTTGTGAATGTGAACGAGGACAGAGATCTGCCGGCAACGGTGGGAGGACCGCCCCTTCTGCGGGAGCACAGGTTGTATCAGGCGGATTGGCTGCTTCGGTTTTATGATTTTAAGGTGGATGAACTGCTGACAGCGGATCGGCCTAATTTTAATACGGCCATCGATCCCAAGGCGGATTGGGCGGTGCGGCACTTAGAGCAGTTCCCGGTGGAGGTCAACCGCGCGGATTACAGGATGCTGCTGCGGATTCCCGGGGTGGGGGTCAAGAGTGCCAGACGGATCGTAGCGGCCAGGCGCTTTGGCAATTTAACCTTTGATGATCTGAAGAAGATCGGTGTGGTGCTGAAGCGGGCGCTCTATTTTATCACCTGTAACGGCAGGATGATGTACCCGACGAAACTGGAGGAGGGGTACATTGTGCGGAATCTGACCTATCAGAACCAGATGGGCAGGGGAGAGAAGCTGCCGTTTATGACAGATGGCACGAGCTATCGGCAGATGTCCCTGTTTGATGCGGGGGTAATATAATATGGAAGAAAAATATTTAATCTGTGAGGATTCTCTGGAGGGGATTTTCACAGGGATCTATGAGGCTTATGCCCTGCGGGAAGGGCATGAGCGGGTGCATATTCAGATCGGCGAGGAAGAAAATTTGCGATTATTTGCTCATTATATGTATATTTCGCCTGATCCGGTAAAAACTGATAAAGTAGCAGAAACGCTGAAAAAGCGTTTGGGGGAAAACGTGTATCACACTCTGTGCCGCGCGGCAGCCTCCTGTCATATGGACAAAGGAGAGGCGGTCTATAAGACGGTCGTGGATGCTCTCACAGCGGGCAGCGGCAGGCGTGTGATGGAAAATCTGAGAAATCCCCATGTGGCAAGATGCTTTGAACTGGCACGCTTTACCGCCAATGAGGCTCATCTGGAGACAGAGTTTCTCCGCTTTCAGGAACTTTCGCCGGGTGTGCAGTCAGGGCAGAGCGTTCTCTTTTCCAAGATTGGACCGAAGAATAATGTGGTGCCTTTTATCATGCCCCACTTTGCCGACAGACTGAGCATAGAAAACTTTATGATCTATGACGAAAACAGAAAGCTTTTCGGGGTTCATCCCGCCAGAGAGATGTGGTATCTGGTATCGGCTGGAGAGGATTTTGCCCTGCAGGAGCTTACCTGGTCAGAGACAGAGGAGCGCTACCAGGAATTATTCCGGGCGTTTCACAAAGCGATCGGGATCAAGTCCCGGGAAAACAAGGCGCTGCAGAGACAGATGTGCGCGTATCGTTACCAAGATTATATGGTGGAATTTGAGCAAAAGGGATAAAATAAAATCGGTAATATTTGGCAAAACGGAAGATAATAGACAATTTCCACAAAAAAAGATTTGAAACCCAAACTAATTATGTAAAGTTGTTGGATAATAGGGAAATTGTATTATTTTAGAAACAAAAATGCCTCTTTACAAACAAAAAAAATAGTGTATAATCTACTCAAATGAGGAGCTTGAAAACGTTTTTCTATGTGTGCCTTTTGCATACATAAGGATGGAAAAGGAAGGTGATAATGATGCAACACAAGATCAAGCTTAGGCCGGACGAGGTAAAGGACTTTGTGGCCGCAGCAACCAGGTGCGAATGTGATGTGGATATCTCCTACAATAGCTTTATCGTGGATGCGAAATCCATCATCGGCGTGTTAGGGCTTAATTTCAATCAGATTTTAACCGTTGCGTATAATGGCTACGACGCTGACTTTGAGAGACATCTCAGAAAGTGGGCGGTAGCAGTATAAAGGATTGCCGGATCAGGCACATTGACTCCCCATGTGAGATAACGTAATATTATCTTACATGGGGATTTTTCATGCAGCAAAGAAATGAGGAATGATATGGAAATCAAAATTTCCGTCCGAAGCCTGGTAGAATTTATTCTGCGCTCCGGCGATATTGACAATCGAAGAGCGGTGTCCGGAGAAAATGCTATGCAGGAGGGCGGTCGGATCCATCGTATGATCCAGCGGCGTATGGGGCCGGAATACCGGGCGGAGGTATCTCTCCGGCATGTTTATGATGCGGGGGAATACGAGATCGTGGTGGAGGGCCGCGCCGACGGTATTATCACGGAGCCGGAGGGGGTCACTATAGACGAGATCAAGGGAACCTTCCATGATCTGAAAAAGATGAAGGGGCCGGTGCCGGTGCATCTGGCGCAGGCAAAATGCTATGCGGCTATTTATCTGGAGAAAGAGAAGCTGACAACCATCCGGGTGCGCATGACCTACTGTCATATGGAGACGGAGGAGATCCGGTATTTTTACGAGGAATACACGCGTACAGAGCTGGAGGAGTGGTTCGGGGACCTGATACAGCAATATCGCAAGTGGGCGGATTACAGCTTTCAGTGGCAGCAGGTCAGACAGACATCGATCAAGGAGATGGAGTTTCCCTTTCCCTATCGGGAAGGGCAGAAGGATCTGGTGACCTATGTCTATCAGACGATCTATCATAAGCGGAAGCTTTTTATAGAGGCTCCCACAGGAGTGGGTAAGACGATCTCCACGGTCTTTCCTGCGGTGAAAGCCATGGGGGAGGGACTTTGCGAGAAGATTTTTTATCTGACGGCGAAGACCATCACCAGAACCGTGGCGGACGATACCATTACCCTGCTCCGGGAACAGGGGCTCAAACTGAAAAGTGTCATATTGACTGCTAAGGACAAAATATGCTTTATGGAGGAGACAGAGTGCAATCCAGTCAATTGTCCTTATGCGAAAGGGCATTACGACCGCATCAATGAGGCCATGTATGACTTATTGACTCATGTGGACAATTACACCAGAGAGCAGATAGAGGAGTATGCCGGGAAACATCAGGTCTGCCCTTTTGAGCTGTGTCTGGATATGAGCCTGTTTACCGATGCGGTCATTTGTGATTATAACTATCTATTCGATCCCCATGTGTATCTGCGGCGCTTTTTTGCGGAGGGCGTACAGGGAGAGTATATTTTCCTGGTGGATGAGGCACATAATCTGGTGGAGCGTGGCAGGGATATGTACAGCGCCATGCTGTGCAAGGAGACCTTTCTGGAGGTCAAAAAGCTTGTGAAGGCTTACGATGAGCGGATTGCTAAAAATCTCGACAAGTGTAACCGGGAGCTTCTGGTCTTAAAAAGGGAATGCGAGGGCTGCCGTGTGGAGGAGCAGATTGACTCATTCGTTCGGGCGCTCATGTGTCTGGGATCGGCAATCGAGGACTATCTGGAGGATCACGAGGACAGTCCTGTGCGGAGCGATATCCTGTCCTTTTATTTTGAGGTCTCCCATTTCCTGGAGATGTATGAGCTGGCAGACGAAAACTATGTGACCTATTCGGAACTGCAGGAGGATGGAAGCTTTATTGTGAAGCTTTTCTGTGTCAACCCTGCAGGCAATCTGAAAAACTGTATGTTGAGAGGCCGCAGCACCATTCTGTTCTCAGCGACCCTTTTGCCGATCCAGTATTATAAGACGCTTCTGGGAGCGGAGGAGGGAGACTATGAGGTCTATGCACGGTCGGTGTTCCGTCCGGATAAGCTGGGACTCTACATAGGCAGTGATGTGACCAGCCGTTATACCCGCAGGAGTGATGCGGAGTATTATCGGATCGCATCCTATATCCACAATATTATAGAAAAAAGACAGGGGAACTACATGGTATTTTTCCCGTCCCACTCCTTTTTACAGCAGGTATATGAGATTTATCAGGCTTATTTTAATGCGGAGGAGACCGTGGAGTGCATCCTGCAGGAGAACTACATGAATGAGGAGGCGAGAGAAGTCTTCTTAAACCGCTTCCGGGGAAATGAGGACTGCGATCTGCAAAGTGTCATTCAGATGGAGATCGAGATGGAGGAGGAACGAAGCCTTCTGGGATTTTGTGTGATGGGAGGCATCTTTGGCGAGGGGATCGACCTGAAGAATGACAGCCTGATCGGAGCGGTCATTGTAGGGACGGGACTGCCTCAGGTCTGCAACGAGAGGGAGATCCTGAAGAAATATTTTGATAACTGGGGCGAAAACGGCTTTGACTATGCCTATCGGTATCCGGGTATGAATAAGGTGCTGCAGGCGGCGGGCCGGGTGATCCGTACCGTGGATGATTTCGGGATCGTGGCGCTGTTAGATGAGAGGTTTCTGAGTCCTTCTTATCAGAGATTGTTTCCGAGAGAATGGAAGGAGCGGGCGATCGTAACAGTTGACCAAATAGGTCGAAAGGTGGAACGCTTTTGGGATGAGTGGCTCTAAAATTTGTGCTTTTTCATGCTATCTGAACAAGTCAACAGAAAAACAGACGGCAAATCTGAAAAGGGAACAAGCTTTGTGGATTGACTTTAAGCGTCAAAGGGCAAAACGAGATTGACCGGGCAGAGACAGGAAGTTACAGAATCGGTCAATTATTTTTGGGCAAATCGACACCCTCAGACAAAAAGATGTTAGAAAAAACCGAAAATGACAGACAGTTTGTCTTAAAGTGCGACGGAAAATGACGCGAAGTGACGATGTTGTCAATGTGGATAACTTTGTGGAAATTGAGGATTTCTCGGCATTTTTGAGTTGATTTTCAAAAAAATGAAAAGAAAAATTGTGGAAAAGTCGATAAACGGATTTTAGTTTATTAAAACAGAAACCTGTTTGGTCAATTCATATCGAAGGAGGATTTGGAGAAGCGGTTTGACGTAGAATGGCAAATAGTGGTATACTGATGCTTGGTAAACTACAAGATATAGAGGCTGTACCGGAGAAGCGGCTGTCTGCTTCGGCGCTGTCTCGGAATGGAGGAAGTTATGTGGGCATTTGAAAGTGTATTTTATCAGATATATCCGTTGGGGTTCTGCGGGGCGCCCTTTGAGAATGATGGAAAACTGGAGCATCGGATCTTGAAGGTGAACGACTGGATCCCTCATATGAAGAAGCTGGGGATCGATGCGATCTATTTTTCCCCGGTGTTCGAGTCGGACACCCATGGCTATAATACGAGAGATTATCATACCATCGACTGCAGGCTTGGTACCAATGAGGACTTTAAGGAGGTATGTAAGAATCTCCATGACAACGGGATCAAGGTGGTGCTGGATGGTGTGTTCAACCACGTGGGCAGAGGATTCTGGGCGTTTCAGGATGTGTTGAAGAACCGGGAAAACTCTCCTTATTTAAGCTGGTTTAATATTAATCTGGGCGGGAATTCCAACTACAACGACGGCCTCTGGTATGAGGGCTGGGAGGGCAACTATGATCTGGTAAAGATCAATCTGCGTCACGGGGATGTGATCAACCACATTCTGGACAGTGTGAAGGGCTGGGTGGAAGAATTTGATATCGACGGCCTGCGTCTGGATGTGGCTTACTGTCTGGATCATGATTTTGTGAGAAGACTCAGGGCCTTCACAGATGGTCTTAAACCCGATTTTTATCTGCTGGGTGAGATGCTGCACGGTGATTATAATCAGATGGTCAATGACCAGATGCTGCACTCCGCTACAAACTATGAGTGCTATAAGGGACTCTTCTCCAGCTTTAACAGTATGAATATGTTTGAGATCAATCATTCTCTGCTTCGGCAGTTTGGTCCGGAAAACTGGTGTATCTACCGGGGCAAGCACATGTTCTCCTTTGTGGATAATCACGATGTGAGCCGTATCGCCAGCAATCTGACCAATGAAAAGCACTTGCCGCTGATTTATGCGCTGTGCTTTGGCATGCCGGGCATTCCCTGTGTATACTACGGCAGCGAGTGGGGCGCGAAGGCGAATAAGAGTGAAGGTGACCCGGCGTTACGAGCCTGCTTCGATGCTCCGGAATGGAATGAGCTGAGTGACTGGATCAGTCATCTTGCTGAGGCAAAGAAAAACTCCAAGGCTCTGAACTATGGCGATTTCAAGTCGGTGGTGCTCACGAATAAGCAGTGTATCTTTGAGCGCAAGTGCGATGATGAGAGAGTGCTTGTGGCAGTCAATGCGGACGGGGAAAGCTACACGGCGCATTTTGATGCCGGCTGTGGCATGGCAGTGGATCTGATCACCGGCAAGCCTCACGATTTTGGCGGTGGAAGCGAACTGCCTCCGTACAGCGCATATTTCTGGAAGATGGAGCGATAACAGCTCAGCCAGACCAAGTTTACCAGGCAAATCGTGCTCGCACGAATTTGACAGGTGAACGATGGTCTGAGGGAGCGCCCGTACATGAGCAAAAGAAGCTGCGAAGCAGCGGAGAGCGCCATCGGCGTGATTTTGCGAATGGCGCGGGCTGAGCGCTATGTTAGCTTGATTCAATCAGCCAAACAAGAAAAATATCTTGACAACGCTTATCCCATGTATTAAGATAGCGAAAGTATCATATAAAAATCAAGGAAGGAGGTAGTCTCATGTTTATCAATCGGTTTTATAAAATGATCAAAAACGACAGACAATCAAAGAGAAATATGTTACGTGAAATTACCTCCGCATGTACAGATATCGGTCGGAACGAAGGGCATTGACTCGTTTAGTCGATAAATAGATATGTTGGGCTTTTAGAGTATTTAAGGGCTGTGGTAATTTTACCACAGCCCTTTGCACGTTTTGCGGAGACACGGAGGAAATATTATGAAAAAGATATCAAGTTATATATGGGAGTATCGGCTTTCTTATCTGGGGGCCGTTCTGTCTCTTTTGATCGCAGTCACACTTGACATGCTTTCGCCCAGATTGATGGCGAGGGTGGTGGACGATGTCGTTGTGGGCGGCAATATAGGGAAACTGCCCGGTCTGCTTCTGGGGTTTCTGGGAATCGGTCTGGGAAGATGCATCTTTCAGTATACCAAGGAATACACCTTCGATAAGAACGGCGCCAAGATCTCAGGGGATATGCGGCGGGATCTTTTTCGGCACGTGCAGGGACTGTCAGCAGATTTCTTTGACAGGACGAACACGGGTGAGCTGATGGCACGCGTCAAGGAAGATGTTGACCGCATCTGGGACGCTCTGGGCTATGTCGGGATGCTGCTGATCGAAGTGATCTACCACACGGCCATCACGCTGACCAGCATGTATCTGCTCAACTGGCGGATGGCCATTATTCCTACCGCTGCCATGATCCTGTGCGGCTCCTTCGCTGTCATTATGGAGCGGAAGCTTGGGCAGGTCTACGAGGAGATCAGCGAGGAGAACGCGGCTTTAAATACAGTGGCGGAGGAGAATCTGGCAGGTGTGCGCACGGTCAAAGCGTTTGCCAGAGAAAAATTTGAGATCGGCAAATTCCTCTCCCACAACAAGCGGTATTATGAGCTGAATATGGAGCAGTCCAAAGTCTTCGTGCGATACTACCCCTGTTTCACCGTGGTGACCAGGGTACTGCCGCTATTGACTATATTGGTCGGCGGAAAACTTGTCATAGACGGCGGAATGACGCTGGGCCAGTTGACGGCTTTTGTGGAGTATTCCGGCAGCATTGTGTGGCCTATGGAGATGCTGGGGTGGCTGACGAACAGCTTCTCCGCGGCGGTGGCATCCAACAAAAAGATAAAGAAACTCTATGAAGAAAAACCCACTGTGACAGAATCGACTGATCCGGTCAAACTTGAAAAGGTGCGCGGGAAAGTATGCTTTGACCATGTTTCCTTTCACAAGGCTGATCAATATGAGATCCTCCACGATATCTCCTTTACGGTGGAGGCTGGCAAGACCCTGGGGATCATGGGGGCGACCGGAGCGGGCAAGACTTCCATCGTGCAGCTTTTACAGCGGATGTATGACGCCACGGATGGTGCAGTCTATCTGGATGACGTGGATATCAGAAAACTTTCTCTGAGGCAGCTTCGCACGAGTATCAGCTATGTGATGCAGGATGTCTTCCTTTTCTCTGACACCATTCAGGAAAATATCAAGCTGGGGAAAAAGGCATACATAGATTTCAAGACGGTCAGGCGGGCCTCCACGCAGGCGCAGGCAAGCGAATTTATCGAGCGCATGGAGAACCGGTATGACACGGTGATCGGCGAGCGGGGTGTGGGTCTTTCCGGAGGACAGAAGCAGCGGATCAGCATTGCCAGAGCGCTTGCCAAAAAGGATCCGATTCTGGTGATGGATGATTCCACTTCCGCACTGGACATGGAGACGGAGCATTTGATCCAGCAGACACTGAAGACACTTGAAAATACGACAAAAATCATCATCGCGCACAGGATCAGTGCGGTGCGTAATGCGGATGAGATTCTGGTCCTTGCGGACGGAGCAATCGCGGAGCGGGGCACGCACGAAACGCTCCTTGCAAAGCGGGGACTCTACTATGAGACTTATCTGTCCCAGTATGGAGAATGTAAGGGAGGTGAGAGCAATGTCCTTCAATTCGTATAAGGATGACGAGGTCAGCATAGAGCGGAGTAAGGCGCAGACGTTAAAACGCCTCTTTTCCTATCTGCTTGCCTACAGGTGGCAGATCATTCTGGTGCTCCTCATCATGGGCTACGGCGTCGCGGTGAGTCTGCTGAATCCGCTGATCATGGAGTCGGCAGCAGATGACTACATCAGTCAAGGCAATCTGCGCGGACTCTATCGACTCCTCCTTTTCGCGCTTGGCATTAACCTTTTTCTGGTGGTCACGGTGAAGCTGCGGATGTATATCATGGCGAAGGTCTGCAACCGGATTCTGCTCACCATCAGACAGGAGCTTTACACACATATTCAGAAGCTGGATTTCGCTTTTTTTGACAGCAGACCCACAGGAAAGATTCTCTCCCGCATTATCGGAGATATCAATTCTCTGAAGGACGTGCTCTCCAACTTTGTGACCACGCTGATCCCGGACGCGCTGACAGTTTTTGCCGTGGTGGCAATTATGGTCGGAAAGAATCCGAAGCTTGCGCTTGCCTCGCTGATGACCATTCCTTTTATGACGGCGGGAATCTTTTTTATCCAGATCAAGGCGCATCCACGCTGGCAGATCTTCCGCAGGAAATCTGCAAATTTGAACGCCTTTATCCATGAGGACATGGCGGGTATGCGGATCATTCAGAGTTTCCATGCACAGGAGGAGACGGAGGGAACTTTTGACGAGCTTCTCAGGGAGCATCGGGAGAGTTTTAACTATGCGGTACGCATGAGCGATGCGTTCGGATCGGTGATAGACCTCTCATGGGGGATAGGCTGCATTCTCTTGTACTTTACAGGAATCGTTGTGCTGGGGATGGAAGACGTGAGTGTGGGAACCTTTATCGCTTTTGGGACATACCTCAATATGTTCTGGCAGCCGATTCACAATCTGAGCAATTTTTATAATCAGCTTGTGACAAACATTGCGGGCGCGGAGCGAATTTTTGAAATTTTGGATACGCCGCCGGCAATCACGGACGATGCGGGTGTGACTGAGATGCCGCCGATCCGTGGGGAGGTGACCTTCGATCATGTGACTTTTTCCTATGACGACAAAGTCAGGGTATTGGATGATGTGAGNCTTTCGGATCAGGGANGGAGAGACCATCGCGCTGGTGGGNCCTACGGGGGCNGGCAAGTCCACNATCGTCAATCTCATCAGNCGNTTCTATGATGTGCAGGAGGGNNTTGTGGCGGTGGACGGGCANGATGTCAAGAAGGTGTCNATCGAGAGCCTGCGCAGNCAGATGGGAATCATGACGCAGGATAATTTTCTCTTTTCCGGCACCATCCGGGAAAATATCAGGTANGGAAAACTTGACGCGACGGAGGANGAGATCGTGGCNGCGGCCAAGGCNGTCAATGCCCATGACTTTATTATGAAGCTGGANAANGGGTANGATACGGAANTGANGGAGCGNGGCGGCGGTCTCTCCATCGGTCAGAGNCANCTNCTGGCTTTNGCGAGGACNATGGTCTCCGATCCGAAGATANTGATNNTGGACGAGGCCACCTCCAGCATCGACACGAAGACGGANCTTCTNGTNCAGGANGGNATNGANCATCTGNTGGCGGGCAGGACTTCCTTTGTCATTGCACACAGGCTCTCCACCATCCAGAAGGCTGACCGNATTTTTGTGGTGGATGACGGCAGGATCATCGAGGAGGGAAACGCCGCGGAGCTGATGGNGAAGAAGGGTGTCTACTACCGTCTCTACATGGCACAGTTTAGCGCTTNATCTTGACAATACTGAAAAATGCTTTATAATTTAAGTAAATTGCTTAAAANTAAACTGACAGTANGNGNNATTTNTAAGCAGCGGGAAGAGGGAGTGCTATGGCGAAAGCAGTGAAAATGGCGGATATCGCNCAGATAATGGGAGTCAGTACGGTNACGGTATCCAAGGCGCTGTCGGATCAGAAGGGTGTCAGCGAGGAGCTTCGTGCCANNATCAAGAAAAAGGCNGAGGAGATGGGCTATAAGACGGCTTCCGCCAGATATAAAGAGCGGGCNGAGGCCAATGAGAGCTATACCTTNGGTGTGGTCGTGTCGGATCGTTTNCTGGACAAGTACAAATCTTTCTATTGGAACCTCTATCAGGCGGTGGCAACGGCTGCAGTGCAGCGGGGCTGTTTTACGATGCTGGAGGTGCTGCAGGCGGAGGATGAGGATCAGCTCGTTATGCCCAAGCTTCTGCATGAGAGGAAGACNGAGGGCCTGATCCTTATTGGAAAGCTGAAAAAAGAGTATCTGGAGGAANTGACAANCCGGATGAATGTGCCGTTTCTTCTGCTNGATTTTATGGATCAGAANGGCGCTTACGANGCGGTGGTCTCCAACAGCTATTTCGGGATGTACCGGATGACCAATTATCTTTTTGATATGGGGCACCGGGAGATNGGGTTTCTGGGNAATGTCCTCTTTACGGATTCTATCACGGATCGNTATTTCGGGTATGTGAGATCTCTCTGTGAGCATGGCGTGGAAGTCAGAAANGACTGGGTGATAGACGACAGAGATCCGGAGACGGGACGGTCGGACGGAGATTTTNCTCATAAACTNCCCANGCAGATGCCGACAGCCTTTGNCTGTAACAATGATGTGGCGGCNGCNATGCTGGTGANCCGGCTGGAGCAGGANGGNTANCGGGTGCCGGAGGATATCTCCGTGGTGGGCTATGATAACTATCAGCCGCCGGGGCTTTGTGATGTACGGATCACCACCTATGAGGTGGATATGGCGGAAATGGCAAGACAGACCATAGCGATCATGATCCGCAAGATCTCGGGAGAACCTTACAAGCGGGGNGAGACCATTGTGAGCGGCAGGATNATTTANAAGGAAAGTGTTAAGGCGCATCATGACTGATGCGCCTTTCTGTATGCCTGAGGTGTCTGNCCGTATTCCTTTTTNAAAAGATTGATGAAATGGTTGGTGTTCTCGTAGCCTGTCTCTAAGGCAATCTCATGTACNTTTTTTNCTGTGGAGAGAAGGAGATTTTCGGCGGCCTCCANTCTCTTNCGGTTGAGATATCTGAGCGGCGGCTGNCCGAANGCNGCCGCNTATTCACGACAGATNCGNTATTTACTCATATGNAAGCGCTTNTCCAGNTCGTCCAGTCTGAGAGGCTGNGTGAAAGCATGATCCAGATAGTGTTTCAGCTCTTTCAGATAAGGAGCACATTTTCCGGAATCACTTTTCAAGTCATACCCNTCTATAAAAAGNTCCGTCAGCAGATTCGTGATNAGAGCGGCATCANAGAGCTTATTTTCTAAAATNGCGNCGCCGTTNCCGGCGAGGAGCTGCTTCAGGCTTCGCAGAACGGGAGAAGAGTCATTGACTGATGTAGTCAGAATGGTCTGAAAGGGAACCAGAGACTCGTAAACGGTAAAAAGCCCCCCCCCTAGCGAAAAAACGATAAAGTGGCCGAGAGACTGATCGGTCGTCAGAGTAAAGGAAACTGAACGACGGTCCAGATAGAGCAGCGTCCCGGGTGTCAGCCGATACTCCTTGCCCTGCAGCTGCAGCAGTGCGTCTCCTTCTTCCATATAAAGAAGCATCCGACAGTCCAAAGGCTGGTAGGAGAGCGAAAGGGGCTCGCTGATCTCGATGCGGCCGCCGCTTAGGACGGTGGGAAGCTGTTCCGCTGTGCTGTCCAGAAGCTCATAAAAGACGCCGGCAAAATAGGAGGGCGATGGCAGATGCTCTGACAGAGCCGCTGATTTTATGGTAAGAGTTTGTGTATACTGGGTGACAAAATCCATGCGGATCCTCCTTTCTTATAAGGAACATATTGGAATTTTTTGTGGAAAAATTTTATTAAGTTAAATTTAAGCTAATTTTTAGTCTGAGATTTCTTTGTGTATTTAGTTTATAATGAATAAAAACCAATTATCTATCGTTAAAATAACTAAAAAAATAAAAATAGAATTGTGTAAATAGTAAAAGTGTGTTAAAGAGGGCAAAAATATTATATAAAAAACAAGAAAAATTGATGATTAAAAAAGTAAGCGCTGTATACTTAAAATAAGCTAATAATTAGCAAATGGTTATAAAAAGAACCAAACGAAAAAAGGAGGATAACTACATTATGAAATTGAAAAGAGTATTAGCGCTTACTTTGGCAG
Source organism: Lachnospiraceae bacterium (assembly GCA_014804615.1). Taxonomy (GTDB): domain Bacteria; phylum Bacillota; class Clostridia; order Lachnospirales; family Lachnospiraceae; genus UBA3282. Next base: position 22,097 of record JAAUZL010000012.1, on the reverse strand, counting down.
CGGCTATGACCTTCTCTCTGACAGCATGCGGCGGCGGCAGCGATGAGGGAACTGCATCGGCACCTGCGGCGGAGACAGCAGGGGATGATGAGGCTTCTGCACCTGCAGCGGATGAGGGTTCATCTGACGATGCTGCAGAGGCAGCTGCGACAGATTCCGGGGTGCCTGGATATCTGGACATCAAGCTCGGTGAGGATTACACGAATCTGACAACGACCATCAAGTTCCTGCATTGCAGAACTGACCGTGAAGAAGACGGGAAAATGGCAGAACTGATTGCCGCATTCAATCAGGATTATCCGAATATCACCGTGGAGACTGAGGGTGTGACGGACTATGCGGAGGATGCACTGCTTCGTCTTTCTGCCGGTGATTGGGGCGATGTGATGTGGATTCCGGCGATTGACACGAAGGAGCTTAGCAGCTACTTCCTGCCTTTAGGATCTCTGGATGACATGAGCCAGGAGTTAAACTTCATGAGTGCATGGTCATATGACGGTATCTGCTACGGTATTCCCGTATGGGGCAATGCACAGGGTATTGTTTATAACAAGAGAATCTTCCAGGAGGCAGGGATCACTTCACTTCCCACCACTCCTACCGAATTTTTGGAAGATCTGCAGATCGTTAAGGACAACACGGATGCGATCCCGCTCTACACAAACTATGCTGCAGGCTGGACCATGGGCGCATGGGATGCTTACGTGGGCATTGTGTCAAACGGTGATAATACATACATGAATCAGAAATTTGCACACACAGCTGCACCTTTTGAAGATCCCGGCGACGATACAGGTGCGTACAATCTTTACAGAATCCTGTTTGATGCAGTAAAGAACGGGCTGATCGAGGATGACTACACCACCACTGACTGGGAAGGTTGTAAAGGTATGATCAACAGAGGCGAGATCGCTACGATGGTGCTTGGCTCCTGGGCGTTCTCTCAGATGGTTGAGGGCGATGTTCACGGTGAAGATATCGGTTATATGCCTTTCCCTATGACAGTAGGCGGCACACAGTATGTGAATGCGGGTGGTGACTACAACTACGCAGTCAATGTGAATGCGTCAGATGACAACAAGATCGCTTCTCTGGTATTCATCAAGTGGATGATCGAGAAGTCTGACTGGAATGTTTTCGAAGGCTGCTACTCTACATGGAAGAACGGAACGAATCCGGATATGTACAGCGCATTTGACGGCTGCACGATGCTGACAGACGAGCCTGCTATTGCCGGCGAGGAGGATCTCCTGGGTGAGATCAACGCAGAGTCCGAGCTTTCTTTCAACGCAGGCGGCAACAGTAAAGTACAGAGAATCGTGGAAGCGGCAGCTACCGGTGCAGAGAGCTTCGATGATATCATGAATGACTGGACGGATGTCTGGAATGCAGCGCAGGATGAGCTGGGCATTGAGGTGAATAACTGATAGTTTGATCGGTTGAAAAAACAGCTTCGGTTGCATGATAGAGGATAAGATTTGAGCCGGGGAGAGCTCTCCCTGGCTCAAATTGTCAAGAAGCGTGCAAAAGGCGCGCAGAAATGAGGAGATGTATGGCAATAAATAAGAGTGAATTTCTTCGGTGGTTAAGGAGCAGAAAAGTGCAGCAGGTCATCATCATCATCGCGTTTATGATCGTCCCGCTCGCACTGTTGTTCACATTTACCTATCTCCCCTTTGCGGAGATGTTCGGTTACAGCTTCTATGAAATGAAATATATCGGCGCGAGAAAATTTGTGGGATGGAAGAATTATATTAAAGTATTTAACAGAAAGGACTGCTTTGGCGCCCTGAAACTGAGTGTGTATTATATGGCAGGCTCCATTGTACAGCTTGCACTGTCACTCTATCTGGCCACCGTTTTGAGCTTTAAGGTAAAGGGTGGAAATGTTTTTAAAGGATTTATGTTCTTTCCGTTTTTGATAAACGGTATTGCGATTGGCTTTATTTTTAAGTTTTTCTATACGAGAGGATTTGTGTTTGATACGGTACTCCAGTGGTGCGGATTTCAGTTGGATAATCTTCCTTACTGGCTGAAAGACCGGAGCATTAACAATATCTCTCTGGTGGGTACATCTGTATGGCGGTATTTCGGACAGAACATGGTGCTTTTTATCGGTGCGATCATGTCCGTGGATGCCGAGTTATACGAGGCGGCAATGTTGGATGGCGCAAATCGCTTTCAGCAGTTTAAATATATTATCCTGCCGAGTATTAAAACGATCATCACACTGAATGTGATCCTTTCGATCACGGGGTCGTTAAGTGCATTCGAGCCGCCCTATGTTATCACTGACGGCGCAAACGGAACGGGTACCTACTTCGTGGTCATGAACGAGATCGCGCATACCCAGCAGAAGGTAGGACTGGCATCGGCCATGGCGGTGGTGCTGCTCCTTATCATCTTTGCGGCGACGATCCTGCAGAAACTTTTCTTTAAGTATGTGTTCAGGAACGCGGAGGATGAGGACAGAAACGCAACGGCAAGGCGGGATAAAAAGCTGGCAAAATATGCAGCGAGAAAGGCGGGGAGATAAATGACGACAGTGGAAAAAATCGGAAAATATGTATTGACATTTTTAAAATATTTGTCTCTGGTATTCTTCTCATTTGTGGCAATCCTGCCAATCATATCCTGCGTGATCACGGCTTTTAAGACGGAGGATGAGTATCGAACCACCAATGTGATGACGCTGCCGCAGAGCTGGCTGAATTTTGACAACTATTTGCAGGCATTTAATAAGGCAAATATGGCGAAAGGTTTTCTCAATTCTACGATTGTACTTGTATGCGTGCTGGTAATCTCCGTGCTGGTGGGAACGTCTTTGGCGTATGTGCTGAATCGCTTTTCCTTCCCGGGGAACAATCTGGTGAGAAACCTCTTCCTCTTTGCGACCCTTCTGCCCGGTATCGCCATGCAGATTTCCGTGTATGAGATCATGACAAAGCTGCACTTTATCAATTCCCTGTGGGGGTATATCATCATGATGTGCGGCACGGATGTCATTGCAATCTATATTTATATTCAGTTTTTTGAGAATATCAGTGTGTCATTGGACGAGTCGGCGATCATTGACGGCGCTTCCTACTTTACGATCTACTACAAAATCCTTCTGCCGCTGCTGCGTCCTGCGATCGTGACAGCGTGCATATTAAAGGGTGTGGGAACCTACAATGAATATTACTGTGCGAACCTTTATCTGCAGGATAAAAAGACACTGCCGACGGTGGCGACTTCCCTTTACACTTTTGTGGGACCGCAGGGAAGCAAGTATAACCTGATCTGCGCAGGCGTTATCATTTCGCTTTTACCGGCGCTGATCGTATTCATTCTGTTCCAGAAACAGATCTACAGCGGTATGACGGCAGGTTCGGTTAAAGGCTGATATAGTAAAGTTGAACAAAAATTAATTTTTATTTGAGTCAAGATGACAGTTTTGCAAAAATCTGTTGACATTACCCTTATTTAGTTTATAATTTAATCAAAGTTACTTAAATTTCACTCGTTTTTTAAGCTAAACAAAGCTAAAGAACGAGTGAAATCGTAACTGCGGAAAATGATTGGACAACAAGGAAGAAAGAGGCGGTGAAGGATGATGGTGGAAGAAATCAGGAAGCATCTGACAGACGGTATCATTCCCTTTTGGAAGAAAATGCGGGATGATAGGAACGGCGGTTACTACGGGTACATGGATCACGACCTGCAGGTGGATGAAAATGCGGTGAAGGGCTGTATTTTAAACAGCCGGATCACATGGTTTTTTGCCAATGCGTATCTGCAGTTAGGTGATGAGTCTCTGCTGGCAGAGGCGAAGCATGGTTATGAATTTATGCGGAAATACTGTGTGGATCGGGAACAGGGGGGCGTCTACTGGTCGGTGCGTGCCGATGGGACGCCGGAGGATACGACGAAGCACACCTACAATCAGGCGTTTTCTATTTATGCGCTTTCTTCCTATTATGATGCATCGAAAGATGAGAGTGCCCTGAAGCTGGCAAAGGAGCTTTTCCATATCATTGAGGAGCGCTGTATGGACGAGATCGGGTATAAGGAGGCTTTTGACAGAGAGTTCCACGAGATCGAGAACGATAAGCTCTCCGAGAACGGTGTGATCGCGGATAAGACCATGAACACGCTGCTGCATGTATTCGAGGCATACACGGAACTGTACCGGGTGGACGGCGACGAAGCGGTGAAAAAGCGCCTGATGTGGATTCTCGATACCATCGCGGAAAAGATTTATAATCCTGTGCTGCACAGGCAGGAGGTGTTCTTTGACAGGGAAATGAACTCTATTCTGGATCTGCACTCCTACGGTCATGACATCGAGACGGCATGGCTGATCCGGCGGGGAACGGACGTGCTGGGAGAGAAGAGTTACGAGGAAAAGATGCTGCCGATCGTTCTTGACTTGACTGGTCAAACATATAAAGCAGCCTTTGACGGGAAGTCTTTTGCCAACGAATGCGAGAAGGGCGTGGTGGATGAAAACCGGATCTGGTGGGTGCAGGCGGAAGCNCTGGTAGGATTTTTAAACGGNTATCAGCTGGCGCCGGANCACNAGGAATATCTGGAGGCNGCCAGAGCGCAGTGGACTTTTATCAGAGACCATGTCATCGACAAAAGNTCGGGTTCCGAGTGGTTCTGGGACGTNGATAANGAGGGGAGAGCGGTGAGNGACAANCCNATCGTNGANCCCTGGAANTGTCCTTATCACAANGGNNGNATGTGTCTTAGANGTNATCANNNGNNGTGTGGCTNTATAGANNGTGACCANANNAGTCAATNACTTGNTGNGAGNAGANNGAAANGGAGGGTNACAATGTTNCACGAAAAATATTATGTAGAACTGGAAAAATATAACAAGCTGGTGGAGCGGAAGAATGTCAAATCCGATGATTANAACGGAATTTATGACAGATACCAGTATCCCGTGCTCACGAGAGAGCATATTCCGCTGCATTGGAGATTTGATTTAAACCCGGAGACCAATCCGTATTTCATGGAGCGGCTGGGTGTCAACGCAGTGATGAATTCGGGTGCGATCGAATTGAACGGAAAGTATTATCTGGTGGCCCGGATCGAGGGAAATGACAGAAAGTCCTTCTTTGGCGTGGCGGAGAGTGATAATGGGATCGACGGCTTCCGTTTCTGGGATTATCCGATCCTTCTGCCGGACACCTGTCCGGAGGAGACCAATGTTTACGATATGCGTCTGACCAAGCATGAGGACGGCTATATCTACGGCGTGTTCTGTTCCGAGAGCAAGGATACCAGCGTAAACGATCTGTCTGCGGCGGTAGCGGCGGCAGGTATCGTGAGGACGAAGGATCTGAAGAACTGGGAGAGACTGCCTAATCTGGTGACNAAGCGNTCNCCNCAGCAGAGAAACGTGGTNCTGCATCCGGANTTTGTAGANGGCAAGTANGCCTTCTATACCAGACCCATGGATGATTTCATTGAGACCGGATCGGGCGGCGGTATCGGNTTCGGNNTNTGCGACGATATCACCCATGCGGTGGTTGANGAGGAGAAGATGACCTCNATCCGCAGATACCACACCATCACNGANGCNAANAACGGCGCGGGCGCTCCGCCTATNCGGACCAAGGACGGCTGGATTCACATNGCCCACGGCGTGCGCAATACCGCAGCNGGACTGCGTTACGTGATCTATGCNTTTGCCACGGACTTAAAGGANCCCTCCAAGGTGATCGCGGAGCCCTCCGGNATGCTGATCGGNCCCAGAAACTGGGAGCGTGTGGGNGANGTGTCCAATGTNGTNTTCACNAACGGNGCCATNGCNAGNGACAACGGNGANGTNTANATNTANTATGCNGCCAGCGATACCAGAATGCACGTGGCGACNACNACCATCGACAAGCTGACGGATTATGTGTTTAACACACCGCAGGATCCCTACCGCTCTGTGGAGTGCGTGGCGCAGAGATGCGATTTTATACANAAANANTCTGGAATTTTTAAAGANACAGTAATGGAAACATTTTAAAGTATAATGGAGGAAAATAAAATGAGCGAAGTAAAAATGATCAGCCCTGTGGTAAAGAATGTACCCTGGCAGGAAAAGCCGGCGGATCTCAAGGGTGCNCCGATCTGGAGATACAGCGAGAATCCCATCATCGGCAGAAATCCCTTNGAGGGTGTNGCGAGAATCTTNAACAGNGCCGTGATGCCTTANGNAGACGANTTNATCGGCGTATTCCGNGGCGAGCAGACCAANGGNATCCCTTATATTTANCTNGGNCANAGCAANGANGCNATCCACTGGGAGTTTGACAAGGAGAAGATTCCNTTTAAGGANGAGCAGGGCAACGACTTTATGCCGGTATATGCNTANGATCCCCGCCTGGTAAAGGTGGAGGACACCTACTATATCATCTGGTGTCAGGACTTTTANGGCGCTTCCATCGGCATGGCNAAGACAACGGATTTCAAGACCTTTACGAGANTGGAGAATCCNTTTATTCCNTTTAACAGGAATGCGGTGCTCTTCCCCAGAAANATNAANGGGAACTTTTGTCTNTTNAGCCGTCCCTCCGATTCCGGNCATACGCCCTTTGGCGANATCTTCTTAAGNGAGAGNCCGGATATGGTATACTGGGGCAANCACAGACATGTGATGGGCAGAAGCAGCAANTGGTGGGAGGCTGTCAAGATCGGCGGCGGTGCGGCNCCCATNGAGACCACNGAGGGNTGGCTNTTGTTCTANCACGGCGTGACAGGAACCTGTAACGGATTTGTTTATTCCATCGGCGGCGCNATCCTGGATATCGACAATCCTTCCAAGGTATTGTATCGCTGTGAGAACTTCCTGCTGACGCCGGAAGAGTGGTANGAGGAGAGAGGCTTTGTNCCTAATGTATGCTTCCCNTGCGCTACCATTCATGATTCCGAGAGCGGTAAGATCGCCCTCTACTACGGCTGTGCAGACAGCTATGTGGGACTTGCGTTCACGAATCTTNCTGAGATCGTGGATTACATTAAGACAAACAGCCAGACCACAGAGTCCGATGAGGANATCGGCATTCGGTAAAAGGGGTTAAACATATTGGGGGAGAAAAGCAGTGTCTGTTTCGTCAAGGAACCGACACTGTTTTTCAGTTTCCGCATACTCGTAATACAGAAGTTGCCTTTTTTTGCAGGAGTGATATACTATTCGTGATAGCAATGAGCAGTGCGTGCACTGCGACCATACAGGAGGATAATTTCGTGAAGATCATAATAGCGGGAGACGGAAAGGTTGGCTCTACGCTGACGAGACAGCTGGTGGCGGAGGGACATGACATCACGCTGATCGACTCCAAGGCGGAGGTCTTGGAGCTGAGTGAGGAGCGATATGACGTCATGGCGGTACAAGGAAATTGCGCATCCATGGCAACACTCTCTCGGGCCGGCGTGCAGGAGGCGGAGCTTTTGATCGTTATGACGGGGGCGGATGAAGTCAATCTGCTCTGCTGTACGATCGCTCACGGCATGAATCCCAAGCTGCATACCATAGCCAGGATACGAAATCCGGAATATAAGGACCAGATTTATCAGATGCGGCATCTGTTTGGATTGTCCATGGTGATCAATCCTGAGCGGCAGGCGGCTATCGAGATGGAGAGACTGATCAAGTATCCCGGTTTTTTGAAGAGAGATACCTTTGCCAAAGGCAGGGTGGAGATTGTGGAACTGCGGATCAAGGACGACTCGAAGCTCTGCAATGTGAGTCTTTTTGATTTGGTCAGTGTGGTTAAATGCAAGATTCTGGTCTGTGCTGTTTTGAGAAACGGCAAGGCGGTCATCCCGGATGGTAATTTTGTGCTGCAGGCGGGAGACAGGATCTTCGTAACGGCATCCACCAGAGAATTGACCGTGTTCCTCAAAAATATGGGGATCATCACGCACAAGGCGAAGCGTGTCCTTCTGTGCGGCGGCGGGCGGCTCAGCTACTATCTGGCACAGCTTCTCCAGCAGGACGGCATTATGGTGGAGATCATAGAGCAGGATCATGAGAGATGTCTTTCTCTGGCGAATCAGCTTCCCGAGGTGACAGTGGTGCACGGCGATGCCAGCAGTGAATTTCTGTTGGAGCGGGAAGGAATCGGAGAATGCGATGCGCTTGTGACATTGACCGGAGTGGACGAATTGAATCTGTTCATTTCCCTCATCGGCAGCAATGCCAATGTGCCGCAGATCATCACAAAGCTGGGACACCTTTCTAATAATAGTATTTTAGATACGCTGCCTGTGGGCAGTACCATCAGTCCCAAGGAGCTTTGCTGTAATGACATCGTGCGGTATGTGAGGGCGATCCGAAACCAGACCGGCGCTGCCCAGGCGGTCAATGTGATCGCGGACGGGCAGGCGGAGGCCATAGAGTTCATTGTGGATGAGAATACCAAGCATTGCAATGAGCCGCTGAAAAAATTGAAATTAAAGAAAAATGTCCGTGTGGCCGGAATCAACAGACATTACAATTTTGAGATTCCCAATGGTGATTCTTTCTATTCTAAGGGAGACAGCGTGATCATTGTAACCGGCAGAGACGAGATCATCTACCAGCTCAACGACATTTTCGCATCCTGAGGCGAGCAGGAACAGAACGCACAGCGAAGCCGAAGGAGGATATTATGAATTATCGGATGATGGGAAAATTTATCGGCAGGATTCTTTTTGTGGAAGTGGTGTTTATGCTTCCGGCCCTGCTGATCAGTGTATATTATGGGGAAAAGGATACCGTATTCGGATTTTTGACCGGTATGGTCATTACGGTGCTGGTTGCCCTATTTCTGAGCATATTGTGCAGAAAGGCCAGAAAAGGCTTCTATGCGAGAGAAGGTCTGGTCTGCGTGGGAGCGAGCTGGATCGTGATGAGTCTTTTGGGATGCCTGCCATTCTATTTTTCGGGGGACATTCCCCACTTTATTGATGCCGTGTTTGAGACGGTCTCCGGATTTACTACCACCGGAGCGTCCATTCTGCCGGAGGTGGAGACACTTTCCAGAGGGAATCTTTACTGGCGCAGCTTTACCCACTGGCTGGGCGGCATGGGGGTGCTGGTCTTTGTGCTGGCGATCGGCAGAGGCCGGGATAAGAGCGATGGCTATACGATGCACCTGCTTCGGGCGGAGAGCCCGGGCCCCAAGGTGGAGAAGCTGGTGCCTAAGATGAAGGATTCGGCCAAGATCCTGTACTTTATCTATGTTCTATTGACGATTGTGAATGTTTTTTTCCTGCTGATCGGCAGGATGCCCCTGTTTGATGCGGTGTGTACGGCTTTGGGGACGGCTGGTACCGGCGGCTTCGGCATCAAGAATGACAGCATGGCGGGATACAGCCCTTACCTGCAAAATGTTTGTACGGTATTTATGCTGCTTTTCGGCGTGAATTTCAGCTGTTATTTTATGTTGGCGATCCGGCAGGTGAAAAATGTATTTCGAGATGAGGAGCTTCGTTTCTATATCGGGACGATACTGGGAAGTATCCTGCTGATCGCCTGGAATGTGCGGGGATTTTANCAGACGCTGGGAGAGACCTTCCGCCATGCGGCCTTTCAGGTGGCAAGTATNGTCACNACCACNGGATTTGCNACNACGGACTTTGATCTGTGGCCCAGCTTTTCNAAAGCGATCTTACTTAGCCTGATGATCGTGGGCGCCTGTGCNGGCAGTACCGGCGGCGGTTTTAAGTGNGGAAGAGCNCTGCTNCTCATCAAAAGCCTGCGGCGCAATGTGCGGCAGATCCTGCATCCNCAGAAGGTGCAGGTGGTGCGCGTGAACGGNCAGATGGTGACGGAGAGAGTGCTGGACAATACCAACGCTTATCTGGCGGCNTATGTGTTTATCATTGTGTTCAGTTTTATCGTGGTTTCCATTGACGGNTTTTCGCCGATGACCAATTTCTCGGCGGTGCTGTCCTGTTTTAACAATATNGGNCCGGGNCTGGANAGCGTNGGNCCGACCTGTAATTTTGGAGATTACAGCGTATTGTCCAAGGTCATGCTCATCGTTGATATGCTGGCGGGACGTCTGGAAATCTTTCCGATTTTGATCCTGTTCTCCAAGAGTACATGGATNCGAAGATAAGGGTGTAAGAATATGCAAANGAAGGGAGAAAAGAAGATGGAAGAAATCAAAGTGNTCACACAGAATGAAAAGGATNNCAAAGACGAGAAGGATATCAAGGTTAATATGGAAGTGATCCTGCAATATCGTGATTACGAGGTGAATATGGATGCAGTGACTGAACGGGTCAAATCTCATTACATAGCAAAAGGATATAAGGATCCCATTGAAAATATGCAGATCTATGTGAAACCGGAGGATTTCACGGCCTACTATGTGATCAACGACGGCGTGGTGGGTAAGGTGAATTTATTTTAGCGGTACGCAATCGTGTCGTGCCGTTTAGATTGGCAGCAGTTCCACCAGAAAAGCCACGACACAGCAAAATACAGCCACCTGGAAGAGGCTGCGGCCCCGCCAGGCCAGCACTATGCCTGCAATAAGGGCGCATAATCCCGCAAGAGGCTTTTGCGTAGCTTCCATGATGGCAGGGAAGGTCATGACTGCCAGTGTGGCGTAGGGGACATAAAACAGGAAGGAACGCAGAAGTTTGTTTGTGATCTCCCGGCGGATCAACGCCAGAGGCGCCATGCGGATCAGGTAGGAAACCCCTGCCATCACCAGAAGATAGATCCAGATATTATGGTTCATGTCTGCTTTCCTCCTGTTTCTCAGATTCCTCTGTGCTGACCGGGAACAGAACCGCCGCGATCAGGGCCAGCGCGATCGTCAATACAATGGTCTTTGCGCCGGTAGATATGTTCTCAAACAGACGCAGACGGCTTACGAGAAAGCTCGATGCAAATCCGGCGGCCACCAGACCTGCGATCACCCGGTTTTTTCGGCCGGGTGGAATGATGATGGCCAGAAACATTCCGTAGAGTCCTACACTCAATGCACTGACCACTCTGGTCGGCAGCACATTTCCCATGATAACACCAAAATAAGTACCCAGTGCCCATCCGGGGATCGCCACGGCGATAGCGCCGTAAGCGTACCAGGGNTTTAAATGACCCGGCTGAGCCACACAGATGCCGAAGATCTCATCTGTCACGTCATAGGCGATAGCCATCCGGTGACGCAGCGGGGTCTCCGGCTTTAATTTTTGACTCAGGGCACAGGACATGAGCAGATATCTGGCGTTGACCACCAGAGTCATTATTGCGGTTTCCAGATAAGTGCTCCCCGCCGCAATGAGAGAAAATCCCGCGTATTCTCCGGCGGAGGCATTATTTAAAGCGCTGGCGATGAGAGCCTGCAGGGCGGAGAGCCCGGCGTTTCTGGCAGCGATGCCCAGCGTGAAGGCTACGGCAAAATAGCCCAGCGCTATGGGGCAGCCGTCCCGCACTCCGTGCTGAAAGCAGATCTTGTTTTCTGACGTCATTGTAATAGGTAGACTCCTTTTATATTGCTCGATTTAGTATAGCACCTGATGAGGCGGAACGCAATGTGTCGCATAGAGAGACATTATAGGCACGCAGGAAAATCCTTGGGTGCTTTTTATTTCCAAAATAAAGAAAATATGTGTTGACAAACAATATTATATGTCGTATAGTATGTGCAGAAACAATATTATACGGCATATAATATTGTACAGATAAATAATATTATAGTTCAAAATATGGAGATATCCTTATGAGATATGTGAGAAGGAGGAAAGGAGTATACTGCATGGTTTTTAACACAGGAGCGGCGCTGCTTGATGCAATTGTGCTGGCGGTGGTGTCCCATGAGACGGAAGGAACCTATGGCTATAAGATCACACAGGAAGTGCGGCTGGTCATAGAGATATCTGAGTCCACTCTGTATCCGGTTCTGCGCAGACTGCAGAAGGATGAATGTCTGCAGATCTATGACATGGAATGTGCGGGGCGCAACAGGCGCTATTACAGGATCACGGAGAAGGGAAGGGCACAGCTGAATCTTTATATCAGCGAATGGTATCGGTATTCTGCCAAATTAAACAGTATCTTTGAGGGAGGAATAAGGCATGAATAGAGCNGANTTTATGNGCAGGCTGNCNTCGCTTTTACAGGATGTACCGCTTGCGGAGAGAGAGGAAGCGCTACAATATTACAATGATTATTTTGATGATGCAGGCGAGGGGAATGAGGAGAGCACCATAGCTTCGCTGGGGTCTCCGGNAGAGATCGCCAAGTCCATCAAAGCGGGCCTGACGGATGGCCAAAATGCAGGAGAATTTACGGAATCCGGATTTTACAGTTATGAGCAGAAAAGCAAGAACCAAGTTATGTCAACCGAGCAGATGCAGCATGCGGATCAGGGAGACGGTCAAAACAGGCAGGGAGATCCCTACGGGCCGCAGGGCAATACCGGCGGCAATGCCTACGGAACCCAGCCGGATTCCGGAAGCCAGAAAACGAAGGAATCCATGTCCGGCGGTAAACTGGCGCTCATCATTCTGTTGGCGGTACTGTTGTCACCGGTCTGGATCGGCGTCCTGGGCGGAATCTTTGGAGGTTTTGTGGGATTGCTGGGCGGAGCGCTTGGGATTTTTGTTGCATTTCTGGTAGTGGGTGTCGTATTGACAGTAGTGGGAGCGGTTTTGTTTGTGACCGGTATCGCAGCCATATTCGGCGCACCCCTTGGCGGTTTGTGCCTGATGGGCGGCGGTCTGATCATGGTGGCGCTGGGCCTGGTCTTTGTCTGGCTGACGGTGATCATTGTTGGAATGGCTATTCCTGCACTGGTACGGGGAATCGTAAGTTTGTGCAATAGAATATTTCACAGAGGAGGTGCACAGGCATGAAAAAATTTACCAAGGGCTGTCTGATGACAGCGTTGATCCTGTTTCTTGTGGGGGTAGTCATTTGCGGTGTGAGTGGTCTGTTAGGCGGCTTTCGACAGATCCGGGAGATGGACGGCATAGGGGGCATTCCTTTCGGATATCATAAGAGTGCCGACGGCAATTGGCATCTTGGTTTCTTTCATAGCAATGAAGAGATCGGAAAAGATTGGGAGAAGGAACGGTATCTTGTTATTTCGGAAGGGCAGGAAAACGGCATTTCCATGAATGCGGACGCCTTTACAGAGCTGGACATTGAGATGGCGGACTGTTTTCTGTATCTGGAAGAGTCCCAGGACGATCAGATACGCGTCTATGTTACAGGGGATACCCTGCGGTATTACTGGCTGGCGGATGGAAGCACCTTGTGCCTGAGAAATGCAGGGAAGACGAAAACTCATAATAATGATGAAGTTCATGTGAGCCTTCCGGCTGATATTACTTTCAGAGAGCTGGAGATTGATTTTGGAGCGGGGGCATTGGTGGCAGTAACGCCATTAAATGCACAGGAAATGGATATAGCGATCGGTGCGGGAGAATGTGAGCTAATGGAAGTATCTGCAGATGAGGTGGATATAGCAGTTGGAGCAGGAAAGCTGTTTGTGGGTGCTCTGACTGCCCGGACAGCGGAGAGTGTAGTGGGAGCCGGAGAACTTATAATAGAGGATATTGTCTCGAACGATAAGCTGGATCTGTCCATAGGCATGGGAACAGCCTTGGTCAACGGAACCATTCTGGGAGATCTTTCTCTGGACTGCGGTATGGGGACTGCGGCTATGGAGCTGACAGGGTCGGAGAATGACCACAGTTATGAAGTGGAGGTCGGTATGGGAGAGGTGCATGTGGGACACCATGACCATGGCGGATTTGCCGCATCAAGATCGTGGAATTCTGGAAAAGACAGTCGATTTGATATAGAATGTAATATGGGCAGTGTAACGATCAGTTTTGAGAATGAGCATTCATGATTCTATTTATAAACAAGGAGGAAAAAAGAATGGACAACAATATGAAAAAATTAACGAGATCTACCGGTAACAGAATGATGTGCGGCGTATGCGGGGGCATTGGAGAATACCTGAATGTAGACCCCACGCTGGTGCGCCTGATCTGGGCGCTGTGCTCTCTGGCCAGTGTCGGTATGGGGGTGATACTCTATATCGTGGCGGCTATCGTGATACCGGAGGATAATCAGGTTGTGGGGTAGGCATTGGGAATAAATATGTGAAAAAGGCGATAGGATATTATGTAAACCTATCGCCTGCGTTTTTTGAAGCGCTATAGTGTAAAAATCCAAATCGAGTGTGCGAGCGCTCGTTTTTTTAATGTATCGTGAAAAACAACCCCGATTTCTTCAGCGCGGGGCGTACCGCCATGTACACCATCACAGATACGATCGTTGAGGTAACTGCGTTGAGGGCGGTGATGGATATATTCCAGGCCACCGTCAGCTCCGCTGCGGGTTTTCCCAGGATCAGGAGCTTATAGAAGTAGCCGATCAGCGGATCAAAGATCACATTGAACAACAGGCCGCCGACCGTGGCGATCAGGCTCCACCGAAAAACCTTTCGGTTATCTGACTCCGTACTGATATGGGCAATCTTATGTGCGATGAGTCCGGTGATCAGGCCGATGCAGAATTTCAGCAAAAAGGTTTTGGGGGCGTAGACCACATAGACGGGATCGAAGAGATCGCCTATGGTCATGCCGATGGCGCCGCCCAGNCCGCCGTANACACCACCCAGAAGCAGCGCNCCCAGAACNCANACCGCATTTCCNAGATGGATAGAGNNGGCNTCACCGCCNGGCAGNGGNANNTTNATCTGNAAAAANGTGAACACCACNTAGGATAATGCNGCGAAGATNCCNGTAAATACAACCTTTANCAATTTCTCNTTTTTCATATTTCNGTTCCGCCTTTCTTGATGTTATCCCTATCATAAGGACAATATGGCTTCTTTAAAAGTACCAATTCGAGAATTTTTGACCATNCCAGATGACAAATATAGACAAAATGAAAGAATAAAGTTTGTGGCTATTTATGGTGTGGGGGANGGTGCAGACANGGNTTAAAATGTGATACCATTAAAAAANAGGATAAATTAGGCAGAGGATAGATTCATGGTCTGGTATTGTATATTNTGTGGCNTGGCGGCGCTCTGCGCCTTTGCCAGTGCGATAGTCACATTTAAAAGAAAAAATCATATGGCGTTGGTGACGGGAATCATGTTTATGAGCGCCTGCGCCGTCAATCTCACCTATCTTTCGCGGATCTGGGCAAAGACTTATTTTGCGGCATCCCTCTCCACAAGCGCATATTTTGTGT
The DNA here is from genome assembly GCA_014804615.1 of Lachnospiraceae bacterium. Classification (GTDB taxonomy): domain Bacteria; phylum Bacillota; class Clostridia; order Lachnospirales; family Lachnospiraceae; genus UBA3282. The sequence goes on along the minus strand of JAAUZL010000012.1, from coordinate 6,895 downwards.
GCCTGGATATCCTGATCCTGTCCATGCTTTATTATATGCTGAAATTTACACAGATCAGGATCGTCAAGGCCCGCACCAGAAAAGCGCTTTTGCTGTTTGCCGGTATTATGATCTTTGTGGATTCGATGGTTTTGATCATCAATGTATTTCANGAACTGATNCTGCGCTATCAGTATCACAGCGATTCTGTCTATGCGATACAGTATATGTATGAGATGGAACCGGGATTCTATCTGCATCTGGTTCTTGTGTATCTGCTGGTGGCTGTGATGTTNTTTNTGCTGCTNTATAAAACNTTCAGCGTTCCGAAAATTTACAGAGGCAGGTATATGAATACCTTTCTGGCGCTCTGNGGGATAGGGCTNCTCACGATNCTTTATATGACCGGCCGGCTGCAGATTGCCATGGATGTGTCGGTGTTGGTCTANGGGGNNGTCTGTCCGTTGGTTTACAGGAATACNTTTGANTATTCTTCCAAGGGGATGCTCAATACCACCCGTAAAATGATTNTGGAATANATGGGCACGCCGATGATCCTCTTTGATTATGAGGGTCATGTGGCGGATACGAACAAAGATATGCGTGACCTGTTCCCTGTCCTGAATAATCAGGAGACAAGGCTTAGTCTGCTCGACTTTTTGCAGATCGGAGCCTTTGTGGAGCTGCGGAATACAAACACGGATCAGGGTTTTGAATGGGAAAATCCNGGNACNGTGGGCGCGCGNATGTATCACTGNAATTTTACCTGNTTAAAGGATGNGAAGGGGNGGANCATAGGGCATCTTCTCATTATGAGAAATATGGAGACAGAGCGGGATATGCTGACNCAGCTGTATTCCAAAAACAGTTTTTACAGTGAGATGGANAAGCTTTTGACAAAAGATGTGTACCCTGTGACGATGGTGATCTGTAATGCCAACGGNATCGGACTGGTCAACGATGTTTTCGGCTGGAAAAAAGGAAACGAGNTTCTCAGGCAGGCGGCGGATCTTCTGCGGGATAANCTGCCGCATACGGCGGTTCTTGCCAGACTGGCGGACGGCGATATGGTGGCGGCGCTTGTGCAGACAGAGCAGGAGTATGCACAGCGTCTCTTTGAGAATATCAGNGAACAGTATCAGGANNGNAACGACACCGGNATCAACACGGATATCGANTATGGTATCGCNGTGATCCGGGATGCTTCCNTGAGTATGGANGATGCCCTGCGGGAGGCTTCCGAGAGTATGCGNACNAAGAAGCTGATGAACCAGTCNTCTCAGAAGAGCTCGCTTCTCGATTCTCTGACGCAGACCCTNACNGAGAGCGATTANGAGACGGANGAGCATGTGGAGCGTACCAGGGAGATGGCNATCCGTCTGGGAAAGGCNCTTCGNCTCACCGATGGNGATCTGGGNAAACTGGCGCTTNTGGCGGTGCTNCATGATATCGGGAAAATNGCNATCCCGCATTCGATNCTNNTNAAGCCGGGCAAGCTTACGGATGCGGAGTGGGAGATNATGAAGACCCACACAGAGAAAGGGTATCGCATTGCCTCTGCCTCCAAGGAGCTGCAGCCCATCGGGCAGTATATTCTGCATCACCATGAGAGATGGGACGGCGGGGGATATCCGGGCGGCCTTGTGGGAGANGAGATTCCTCTGTTATCNCGCATTATCACGGTGGTGGATTCTCACGATGTGATGGTGCATGACAGACCTTATCATAAGGCCATGAGCGGNGAGGCAGCGGAGGCGGAGCTGCGCCGCTGTGCCGGCACACAGTTTGATCCCAATCTGGTGGAGGTATTCTTACAGGTGCTCAAGGAAGAAAAGGTNTCCTGAGGGGNAAATGAGAATTGACAAAACTTTAGGAATTTACTATAGTAATTGTGTGAGAAACGTATAATAAAAAGGCAAAGACAGAGAAGAGTACACAGGGACCGCCGCCAGAGAGAGNAATNGGAAGCTGAGAGATTTCTTCGGACAGGAATTGTGGAACGTGGCTCTGGAGCCGGGGTGCAGAAGNGTTTTNGNGAAAGTGCGGAAANCNGCAGTAAGCGCTCCCGTCTTATCCCCGTTAGCGGATAGATGCCGGTATGTTCCGGGATCGCTGAGTGATAAATGAAGGTGGTACCGCGTGTTTGCGCCCTTTGTCAGGNGACTGGCANNGGGCGTTTTTGCGCGAATAAGCAGAGTCAGAAGGCATCTCGAGTCTGATTATGAGCAGATCAGTAAGATGAAAAAGGAGGAGACAGCACATGAGCAGAGAGTTGGCAAAAACCTATGACCCNAAGGGCATAGAGGACAGATTATANCANAAGTGGCTTGCNAAGAANTATTTCCACGCGGAGGTGGATCGGACGAAAACACCGTTCACCATTGTGATCCCGCCNCCGAATATCACGGGACAGCTGCATATGGGACACGCCCTGGACAATACCATGCAGGATATTCTGATCCGCTATAANAGGATGCAGGGCTACAATGCTCTCTGGCAGCCGGGGACGGATCATGCNTCNATCGCCACAGANGTGAAGATCATCGAGAAGCTGAAGGAGGAAGGNATNGATAAAAACGATCTCGGCAGAGANGGCTTTTTGGAGCGTGCCTGGGACTGGAAGANGGAGTATGGCGGACGGATCGTCTCTCAGCTCAAGAANCTGGGCTCCTCCTGCGATTGGGACAGAGAGCGCTTTACCATGGATGAGGGNTGNAANNNNGCAGTNACGGAAGTGTTCTGNAAGATGCACGAGAAAGGCTGGATCTACAAGGGCAGCCGTATCATCAACTGGTGTCCGGTCTGCAATACCTCCATTTCCGANGCGGAGGTAGAGTACGAGGAGCAGGCAGGNCATTTCTGGCATATCAAATATCCCTTGGTTGACCNGAATGGTCAGCCNAGNAAGACGGAGTTTCTGGAGTTTGCGACCACCCGTCCCGAGACNATGCTGGGAGATACCGCGGTGGCGGTGAACCCTAACGATGAAAGNTATACCTACCTGAAAGGAAGACAGGTGTGGCTTCCNATTGTGAANAANGCGATTCCNGTGGTGGAAGATGAATATGTAGATATGGAGTTCGGGACNGGNGTTGTGAAGATCACGCCCGCCCATGACCCCAACGATTTCGAGGTAGGAAAGCGGCATAACCTGCCNGANATCAACATTATGAACGACGATGCCACCATCAACGCAAANGGCGGCAAGTATGAAGGANTGGACCGCTACGAGGCGAGAAANCGGATNGTGGAAGAACTGGANCAGGAGGGGCTTCTTGTCCGTATCGAGGATTANTCTCACAATGTNGGNACCCATGACCGCTGTAAGACCACCATCGAGCCGCTCATCAAGAAGCAGTGGTTTGTGAAGATGGACGAGCTGATNAAGCCCGCCGTGGAAGCGGTACAGAAGGGTGAAATCAAGCTGATCCCCGAGCGCATGGAAAAGATCTACTATAACTGGACAGACAATATCCGTGACTGGTGTATCAGCCGTCAGCTCTGGTGGGGCCATCGGATNCCGGCTTACTATTGTGACGACTGCGGGGAGATCGTGGTGGCAGCCGAGATGCCGGGAACTTGNCCGAAATGCGGCAAAACACATTTTACACAGGATCCCGATACGCTGGATACCTGGTTCTCCTCCGCACTGTGGCCTTTTTCCACGCTGGGGTGGCCTGATAAGACGGAGGATCTGGATTACTTCTATCCCACNGACGTGTTGGTGACAGGATATGATATCATCTTTTTCTGGGTGATCCGCATGATCTTTTCGGGCTACGAGCAGATGGGNGAGAAGCCCTTTAAGACAGTGCTTTTCCACGGTCTGGTGCGGGATTCTCAGGGACGGAAGATGAGNAANTCNNTNGGCAACGGCATNGATCCTTTAGAGATCATTGACAAGTATGGNGCNGANGCNCTGCGGCTCACGCTGATCACCGGNAATGCGCCCGGAAANGATATGCGTTTCTACTATGAGAGAGTGGANGCCAGCAGAAACTTTGCCAATAAGGTGTGGAATGCCTCCCGNTTCATTATGATGAATATGGATCAGGAGGAGGAAAAAACNGGAAAGCGCAGCTGGGAGACTTCCTATGATGATATTAGGGACAGTCTGTATCCGGTGGATAAGTGGATCCTTTCCAAACTGAATACGCTGGTTTCGGATGTGACCGACAACATGGACAGCTTTGAGCTGGGTATTGCTGTGCAGAAGGTTTACGACTTTATCTGGGACGAGTTCTGTGACTGGTACATCGAGATGGTGAAGCCCAGACTCTACAGCACAGAAGCGGGTGAGGAGGAAGGAAAGCGGGCGGCCCTGTGGACGCTGCAGAATGTGCTGATCGACGCTTTGAAGCTACTGCATCCTTATATGCCTTTTATCACAGAGGAAATCTTCTGTACTTTGCAGACGAAAGAGGAGTCCATCATGGTTTCCCGGTGGCCCCTCTTCCGTGAAGACAGACGCTATGCGCAGGAAGAAAACGCCATCGAGCTGATGAAAGAGGCGGTGCGCGGCATCCGTAATGTGAGGACACAGATGAACGTGGCGCCCGGCAAAAAGGCGGCCGTATATGTGGTCAGCGAGGATGAGGGAGTTCGCCGGATCTTTGAGGAGGGCAGACAATTCTTCACGGCTCTGGCGGCGGCTTCCCAGGTGACCGTGCAGGCGGACAGGAGCGGTATTGATGACAGTGCCGTGTCTGTGGTGATCCCGAATGCCACGGTGTATATTCCTTTCGAAGAGCTGGTGGACATCGCTCAGGAGATCGAGCGGCTTAAGAAGGAACAGAAACGTTTGGAGGGAGAGCTTGCCAGAGTGCAGGGAATGCTCGGCAATGAGAAGTTTATTTCCAAGGCGCCCGAGGCGAAAATCGCCGAGGAACGGGAGAAACTTGCGAAGTATACGCAGATGAAGGAGCAGGTGGAAGAACGGCTTGCACAGCTGGGATAGAGTTTGAATAAAATTTATATAGAAGAAAGACAAAAAAATCCATCTTACCACTGGAAAAGTAAGTCAATTTGGTGTAAAGTTATAAATGAGAGAAATACTGTGACAATAAGTGACATAAATGTCATAAATAGGTATAAGATGTAACGGGAAAGGAGGTGAGTCACGCGTGGCAGAAGTAAATTTATCATCGGAGCAGCTTGATAAATTGAAAGCGGCTATGGCCAAAGCGAATGTAACAGGCGCTCAGCCCGCGCAGACTGCAGCGCAGCCCGAGACACCGGCACCGCAGAAGTCATCGGCAGCGTTGGCGGCAGAATTTGAGGCGAAACTGGCAGCGGCGGAAAGCGGAGAAGATGAGCCGCCTGTCATTGAGACGAATCTGGCGGAAGGCACCTATCTGCGGGTGGATGATGATGAGATGGCGGCGTGGCTTTACCTTACGCCTCCCGATAAGGGTCAGACCTATACGAAACGGGAACTGGAGAGGTATCTGGAACAGAGCGGTGTGGTCAAAGGTTTCCATAATTCTAATCTCTCGGCCATGATCAAGAAAAGGGTCTATAACAGAGAAATCCTTGTGGCTAAGGGGGCGGAGACCAAACCCGGAACAGATGGCTATTTTGAGTATCTTTTTGCTCCGGAGGAACACAGCGGCCCTAAGGTCAATGAGGACGGCTCGGTGGATTACTCCAGCATGAGCGCTCTGCAGAATGTGCATAAGGGCGATAAAGTGGCGATTTATCACTATGCGGTACAGGGTGAGGATGGCTATACCGTGATGGGTGGCGAGATGAAGGCGTCTCCTGTCAGAGACCTGCCTCCCATGAGGGGAAAGGGAATCACTAGGGAAAACGGTATTTATTATGCCCAGAGCGATGGCAAGATTGAAGTCAAGGACGGTAAAATCGATATTCAGAATGTCCATGAGATTATGGGAGATGTGGATGCGATCATCGGTAAGATAGAGTTTTTTGGCGACATTATCATCAACGGCAATGTGGAGGGCGGTATCGTCATCCGCGCCGGAAGAAACATAGAGGTCCACGGCACTACGGGTCCGGCGACGCTGTTTGCCGGAGGCGATGTGATGTTATCGCGCGGTATTCAGGGCGGCGGTAAGATTTCCGCCAGAGGAAATGTATATGCCGAATTTATAGAGAATACCACGGTGGATGCGGGTGGCCTGGTACAGTCCAATGTCATCTTGAATGCTAAGGTGAATGCCAAGGATAAGGTGATCACCACCGGTAAGAGGGGCGCTATCATCGGCGGTTACACGCATGCGCTCAAGAGCATTGAGGTCATGACGGCGGGGAATGATGTGGAGTTGAAGACAGTTCTGCATTGCGGTTATGATCCGGAGTCTTTTGACAAGCTGCTGGAGGCGAGACGCCGGGAGGCAGATATTAAGGAGAAGCTTTCCAAGCTGGTGGATACCATGACGGAGGCTCTGCGTGAAAAGCGTATGCGCGGGGCGAGTACCTCCAGGGCCACGGAGAACAGCCTGTTAGAGTGGAACCATTTAAAGGATGAGTATTTCGCAGAGCTGGATAAAGTCGGTCAGGAGAGAGAGGCGCTGGAGACCACCATGGAGGAAGGCAGAGAGTCCTTCATCAAAGTGGATGGCAATATTTACCGGAATGTGGTGATCGGTATCAACGCCGAACAGATGACGCTTGACCGGAATACCTGTTTTATGAAATATTCGGCGGATAAGGGCGTGATCGAGGGAACGGTCATCGTACACAGTTGATGCGGCAAAACATGAAAGAAACTTTTGATATTTATGGGGCGGCGGAAGAGTATATCAACGCCACCCCTAAATTTACTTCCAAAAACAGCATGGAAAATACCGAACGCTTCTGGAAGCATCTGGGATATCCGGCCCGGAAGAGTAAGGTAGTGCATGTGGCAGGCACAAACGGAAAGGGTTCTGTTTGTGCTTATTTGTGTTCTGTT
>JAAUZL010000011.1 GCA_014804615.1 Lachnospiraceae bacterium | reverse complement strand
ATTGTAAAGAACATATTGATCAGTGTACCTAACACCACCCTTTTTATTGAAACCCATGTGGATTTCCAAAACTGGGTATCTCCAAGCAGCTTCTTATAAGCGGCCGTATTAAAATCCTTGGGAAGAAAGCTGACCTCATTGGCAGCCACCGCCTCACTTCCGCTTAGGGAAAGTGCAACCATATTCAGCAATGGAAGCAAACAACTCAGAGTAAGGCAGATAACAACTGCCCAAATAATTATCTTTGAAATTAACGTTCCCAACTTCATTTTCTTTTTCATTTACATCTGCCCCCTTCTAAAAGATTCCTGATCCTGTAGCCTTTTTCGCACATTTATTGGCACCCAGGATCAATATAAAGCTTATGATTGATTTTAGAAGACCAACTGCCGCTCCGATGCTGTACTGCCGCTCCACCATACCGATACGGTATACATAAGTGTCAATAATATCCGATGTCTCATACACTAACGGATTATATAAATTGAAAATCTGATCAAAACCTGCATTCAGGATATTACCAAGATTCAGGGCAGTCATCAGGATAATGGTCGGAAGCAGCGCCGGAACAGTTATATGTAAGATCTGCTGGAAACGGTTTGCACCGTCTATTGATGCCGCTTCATAAAAATCAAGGGAAATTCCGGTAAGCGCCGCCAGATAAACAACCGAATTATAACCAAATTCCTTCCATACATCCGTCCCTATAATCACCTTCCTAAACCAGCTATTATCTGACATAAACTGAATCGCATCTCCTCCAAACGCAGTAATCACCGCGTTAAAAGGCCCTGAAAGAGAGAACATATTGGTCACAACTGTTGCCAGGACGACCCATGAGAGAAAGTGCGGTAAATATACAACTGTCTGGAACATCCGTTTAAATATCTTCACATTGATTTCATTTAATAAAATCGCAAATGTAACAGGAATGATAATATTCAGAACCAGTTTTGCAAATGCAATGATCAGCGTATTCATGAATACCTGCTTACTGTCCGGAAGGCTGAACAGAAACTTAAAGTTATCAAGCCCCACCCACTTTGATCCCAAAATCCCCTTTGCCGGTACATAATTCTCAAACGCCATCAGCGAGCCAAACAAAGGCACAAACACAAATATGCCAAGCATAATCATTCCTGGCAAAATCATCAGATGCAGGAACATCTCTTCATTTCCTAATTTTCGCTTTTTTTGCGATGCTGGAATACTTTTTGTCATTTCTTGTTTCATAGTAACCTCCTGTCTATTTTTGAATCGCTTCATTTACTTCTTCTGTAATCTCCGCCCCACCTGCGTTGTTCCAATCATTTACAAATGTATCAAAAGAAGATACATCTGCCTCGCCTACAATAATTTTCAAAATTGCCTGCATCTCGATCTTTTCCAGAGACGCCCACTTTACTTTCATGGTATCTGTTGTTTCAAAGAAAGAGGGGGTCAGGAAATTAGCCGGTTCATCAATCATCCGCTTCATGGATACCACTCTTGACATATACTGGGAATAGTCTGCCGATTCCGCTTTCTGCCCGGCAGCCTCTGCCTCACTGAATCTAATTGCTGCCTCATAATAACTCTGTTCTTCCGTTGTCAGACTGTCCACCCCTGCATTTCCATCCAATACATCCTGCACATGCCCTGTCATAATCTCCGCATTATTTCCCGGCTGAACCTCGCAATACAGCGGCCAGTTGAAATAGGCAATAGACTGGTTTTCTATGATTTCTTTCGTAGCATCACTCTTATCCTGTTTAGAATACTCTGAATTGACATTGACAATTTTCATGGCAATTTCCGGATGTTCATATCCCCTGCGCACAACTACAAATCCGGCATAGGGTTTTGTATTAATTCCGTTAATCTTCCCCTCTGCCCCTACAGGACAGGAAATATTGATCCACTCGGCATCCTGTGTGGCATAAGTGGATGTCTGTGCCACATTAAACGGAGACCACCATGGTCCGATATAAGCGCCACACTGTCCACTTGAAATCATAGCTACAACATCATCATAGGTACGTGAAGTAAACTCTTTATCCAAAAGGCCTTCTGTAAACCAATCGTGCACCAGAGCCAGCGCATCTTTCATTTCCGGCTGTACGGAGCCGTAGACAGCTTTGCCATTTTCATCCGTGATCCACACGAAAGGATACGCCCCCAATGCGGTAAATATATTATCGATTGCGAATGTGTTATTCGGATAATATCCATATACTTCCGGATGCACCGCAAGACCAACCGTATCATCCTGCCCGTCACCATCCGGATCATCATTAATAAATGCCCGCAGAAGCTCTTCCAAGTCCCCTAAAGTCTTTGGCTCTTCTAAACCAAGATTATCCATCCAATCCTTTCGCACCCATAGAAAATCCTGTCCATCACTGAGCTGTGTTTTGGGAATCGCCATAATTTTCCCATCGAAAGTAACTGTATTCAGCGGATTATTCTCACTGCCATAACTTTCATAAGAAGCCTTAACCGTATCACATGCCAGATTATTATAAACATCTGTCAAATCTTCAATCAGATTATTCTCAACCAGATCTACCAGCGTCGCATAATCACTGACATACATAATGTCCGGGACACTCTGGGCAGCTATACACAATGATACCTTCTGATCATAATCCGGCCCGGTAATCGCTTCGAACTCATTTTCATTCTGGATATTCAATAATTCCCTTAAATAGCGTGTGTAAGCATTATCTTCCGCGGTGTCCGACTCATATGGAGTACCTGCCAACGTATCTGCCCCCTGATTCGTAAGGTTATACCCACAAGTATAGGTGACCAGCTCAGGATACTTACCGTAAGGATCATTTGCTGCCGCATCCCATGCCGCCTGCTCTGCTTCGCTTAACTCAGTATGGCTCGAACCTGAATCACCGCATCCGCCTAAAACCGTTGCTGTCAGCGCGGCAACTAACATTAAGCATTGACATCTTCTCTTCATTTCCTCTCCTCCACTTTCATTATTTTACATAGCTTTTTTCTATGTTTCGTAAAACAGCGCACATCGCTCTATTTATTAATAATTTATCAAATTCCTCTATTCCGGCATATATAAAAAAAGCGTAAAATATATCAGAAATCCTGCTTTTTTACCATTGCGTTTAGATATATTTGACATTGTAAATGCTAAATTATATACTTCTGGTATAATATTTCACTATATTCATGAAAGCGGACGGAAAAATATGTATCGGATTTTAATCGTGGATGATGAAAAATTTGAGCGTGATTGTATACGATTTTTAATTGAATCGTCTGATTTTTCGTTGGAAATTATGGAGGCTGATGACGGTGCCGGCGCCCTTGATATTCTGCAGTCTACTCCTGTGGATATACTTTTTACAGATGTTCAGATGCCTGTAATGGATGGTCTCGAATTAATTCGCCGTTCCAAGGAACTGATGCCGGAGCTCAAGCTGATTATTTTCAGCAGTTATGCTGATTTTGAATACGCACGGACAGCTCTTACTCTTGGTGTGGAAAATTACTTATTAAAACCTGTCGTGGCCGAAGAGCTTACCAATATGCTCAGTACGCTGATCCGCCAACTCGACGAAGAGCGGGACTCCCGTCTGCAGATGGACAGACAGCAGACTTTTTTGCTGCAGTATACGCTCCAGCTTGCCATTTCCGATAATTTAGCATATGAAAAGGCAGATGCAGCTATCCTGAAACAGCTTGACACATTCCAGCTTATGATACTGCTTGATTTCAATACCTCTTTTCTCCAAAAAAACTATTCTGCTTTTTATGATACTCTGCAAGAACATCTTCTGCCAGACATGGAGTCTTTAAATCCGTCTCCCAATCAGGCGCTTCTCTTTTTGCGCACTATCCCAGAACCTCCAACTTTTTGGGATAGTGTTTTTCTGCCGTTTATCCGCCAGCACTTTCAAGTAGACTGCTATCTCTCTGTCAGCAATCCGCTCTCCCAGTATTCTTCCCTAAAGGATGCCTTTAGTGCTGTGGAACAACAGATGGAGCAGCGTTTCTGGATGCCGGATAAAAGAGTCTTTACATCAGCTTCAGAAAACAGCACGCCGGAAAGCCCGGAAAATATCGATGATAACCAGCAAATAAACCTCATAAAAACCGCATTGTCTATCAAAAACGCGGAGGCACTGCAGCAGAATCTGGATATCCTTTTCCAGAAATACCGTCTTTCCTCTAACCAATCGCAAATATACGTCAAGTTTATCTTTTCAAATTTAATAACGGTTTTTTACCCTTACCTGCCTGCAGAGTATTGTGATAATGCCGGTTCTCTTGACACTTTCATTTCGCGTGTGTATCTTCAGAAGGACATCTCTGAAATCATAGCATTGACTCAGGAACTGGCAGACCGGATTTCTGCTTCGTTTTCCCAAAATACAGATTATATCCGCAAAGAAATTCTTCTGATAAAAGAATATATCCACGAAAATTACAGCAAAGAACTGGCTGTTGAAACACTGGCTTCCATCGTATATCTCACGCCGGATTATTTAAGCCGTCTTTTCAAAAAAGCAACCGGAAAGAGTCTTTCCCAGTATATCCGCCAATACCGCATGGAAAGAGCAAAGGAATTTTTACTGCATACCAACAAAAAAGTAATCCAGATCGGAGTTGATGTCGGTTACTCCAACTACTCTTATTTTTGCCAGAGCTTCCGCGAATATTACGGAACTTCCCCGGAAAAATACCGACAAGAAAATTTTAGTTAAAGGATGGAGACTGTTTATGAAACGTATTCGCTTTTTGATACAAAGCCTCAATTATAAAAGAAAACTGATAGTGGCTTGCTTTTCGGTCGGTATTCTGCCCTTAAGCATCATGGGCATTTTCTGTTATAACAGAACAATAAATCTTTTATTAGAACAGGAAATGACTTCCATGAGTTCCGCCATTGCAACAGCAACCAATTCTATTGACTCACAGATTACGTTGTATGAAAATCTTCTTACCTATCTGTCTTGTGAAGAATACATTATTGAGACGCCTTCCAAAAATTATCAGGGAATTTATGAAACTTATGAACAGTTAAATTATAAATTTGATGTCTTTTTAAAGGGTATTTATGTGCAACATCCCGAAATTCTCCAGATTACTGTATACAATGCCACCACAGCTCTTTCCCATGGCTTCCAGCTCCGTCCAATCTCCGACCTTGAACAGGAAACCTGGTATCACGAAACCGCAGTGACTCCTTTCCCATCCTGGTATTTGAATAATGATGGAACAATCTGCGTCATACAGAAAATACCTGATCCCTTTGAAAAGTATGTACAGTCTTTTTCTGAAAACTGTATCAGTATTAAACTGGATCCCGATGTATTATTCAAATCATTGAACAATATTTCCAAGGACTATCATATTCAGGTTACTTCACCGACACAGACCATGTATTCCTATACATCGCCTTCTGTGTCCGAAATACCTTTAGGAACCCGACACTGGACCATGCTTTCCAGCGAAACTGACATTCATGACTGGACGATTATTTTGGAAAAACCAACCCGTTTCCTTTCAGCGCCTGCCAACAAAATGGCAATAATCATTATTCTGATTATTTTTGCATGTCTTGGCATCCTGCTGTTTATGAGCAATTTCCTTTCCTCATTCTTCGTGCATCGAATCAATGTCCTGCATGACCAGATGCAGCAGATTCAAAACGGAAATTTTGACATTTCAATCCATGATGAAATGCCTGACGAGATCGGTGAGCTGACAAACAACTTCCAAGATATGATAAATGAAATCAACCGTCTGATTCAAGAAGACTACAAAAATAAAATCATATTGAAAGAAGCACAATTAAAAGCGTTACAAGCACAGATTAACCCTCATTTCCTGTACAACTGTCTCTCCATGATCAACAGCAAGGCTTTGGTGAATGGACAGCAGGAAATCAGCCAGCTTTCTCGGCTCTTATCCGTATTTTACCGGACAACACTGAATAAAGGCAAATTAGAAACGACCCTGCAAAACGAGATAAAAAACGTAAAATCATATATGGATATCCAGAAACTTCTTCACGACAATATTTTTGACGTGACTTATCAGATTGATCAGGCTCTGCCCGAATTGGAAATACCCAATCTACTGCTACAGCCTTTGATTGAAAATTCACTGGTGCATGGTATCCTGCCAAATAAGTCCCGACGCGGAAAGCTGTTTTTAACGATTTCCAATGTAATGAATCAGATCCATTTTACTGTTTTGGACAATGGACTTGGTATTCCGCCTGAAAAAGTAGAAACTCTCCTTTTGACCGAGTCAGGAGGATATGGATTAAAAAATGTGAATGAACGCCTCCAACTGACTTACGGCGAAGAGTATGGTTTGAAAATACAAAGTATTCTTGATGAGAGTACAATGGTAACATTTTGTATTCCGGCAGACAAATTACATGCCGCAAAAATTGAATAGATCAAATATCGGATAAAGTCTAATCCCTTTCATCATAAGATTAATGCCGAGTGTTACAATCAGAACCGTATTAGCCTTTAACATGTATTTCATATACTTTCCCGGTATCAAAACTCCAAGGATTCCAAACAGAAACATGATTGGAAGTGTGCCAGACACAAAAGCCAGCATAACAAAAGTTCCACCGCTTATGCTCCCCATTCCTGATGCATAAGCCTACATCACAGAAAGCATCCCGCATGGCATAAATCCTGTAAGAAATCCGGTTATAAATGGCTTTCCCATACTTTTCTTTCTTATCCTTTCAGGAAGCAAGTAGGCACTTCCTATGCTCATAGTGATTCTTCTAAGTCCGGGAATAATGCCCCACATCTGTATTCCCATCAGAAGAACAAGTCCACCACAAACAGTAAATATCATACTTTTGATATTCGTTTCATATAAAAGCAAAGTTCCAACTCCCCCACATATCCCACCAACAAGTGTATAACTCACAATTCGTCCGCCATTATACAACAAATTTGAGATGAGCATTTGTTTTCTGATATTACCCGCTATCTGCGTCAGCATAATTCCACCACACATGCCAATGCAATGTACTCCCGAACAGAACCCTGCGATAAATATCAAACCGAACGCAGCATTATCACCGACTGCTGGCACAGGCACCCTTTTTTTTAACACAGACAAGACTGACAAAAGGAAAATAATTGCACCTATACATATCGTAACCGATATAAGTCCACTGTTTCCCCTTTTACTTTCAGCATATCCCATATTTTCAAGCTTCGCCTTTATTTGTTCTTCATTTATGCTTTGCAAAATACGGCATAGCATCCTCCAAGATTATTATCTGAGATACCTCTATTTTACCAGATGCTAAGGAATAATGCCGCATTCCCCGCTTATTTAGTGTACTTTATTCAGTTTTCAAAGTGCAGTATCTATATAAATCATCCACAATAAGACTGGATGGATTTATCATTCAATCAACATGGCAGCTCATGGGTTTTCAGACAATCTCTCCCAATTTACTCTAAAATTTTTTCCATGCGGTAGCATATTTTCTCTCAAATCGGCTTTTATTATAGAGGGGCTTTCAGTTCTCGAAGAGTTATACCGAAAAATTACTTATCCCGAATTTTTGAATAACCGCTTTTTTCGTTGGGATTTACACATGAAAATTCGGGATAAGTTTTCTACACACTGTTGGGAGGTGATATTAAAAAATTCGGGATAAGATTTTTATGGTTTCAAACCATATAAGCGTTTTAATACGGAATCATCATTGATATCGTAAGGAGATTCCTCACCGGATACTTCCGGGAAATAGTTGCCGGTTGCTTTTTCAATGGCTGCCCGTTTCATCTCCGTGTCGGCATATGCATAAATCAGCGTCGATGAAAGGCTTGCGTGGCCAAGCCACTGGGATACCAGCGTCAGGTCCATTCCATGCTGGTACAGGTGCATTGCCCTGCTGTGGCGGAATATATGGGGATGGATCTTTTCAGGCACTTCCGGGCACTGCTGGTGAGCCGCTTTTGCATACCTGTTCAGGAAGACCCGGATGGTGTCGTCCGATATGGGACTGCATATATTTTTACGGGTAGTATAAAACAATGGAGCCTGCGAATGGTCAGGCACACCGGCATGGTAAAGCCCCCGGTACCTGTTGTAATGCGCAACTGTGTCTGCCATCAGCGGTACGGTGCGGTATTTATTTCCTTTTCCATGGAGTTTCACCTGCGGCGTATCCCCCAGGCGGAGGTCACAGATCCTCAGGTCTATGATCTCCTGTACCCTTGCTGCGGTATCATACATGAGGATCATGAGGAACAGGTTCCGTATATCCTTTTTGCTGCGGGTATCCGGCTGCCTGAGCAAAGCTGTGACAGCTTTCTCGCTCAGGTAGTCAATGGTTTCTGCTTTTTCTGTTTTTTTAAAAGGGATGCCAAGTATGCCGGACTGGTACACAACGTAAGAGGGATCCCTCATAACTGCATATCCAAAGAAAGCCCTGAGGCAGTTCAGCTTATGGTTGCGTGTCTGTACGCTGCCCCCCGTGTTTTCCAGATGGTCAAGATACGCGGCAACCATCCCGCCGTCCAGCATGTCAAATGTAACTTCTGCCAGCCGGATATCCTTCTGCTCCTTTGCAAAATCGAGCAGCTGGTTCAATGCTGTCCGGTAGGCTTTGACCGTATGCGGGCTGCAGTTTCTTTTCAGCGGGAGGTAATCTGTCAGAAAATCATGGATCAGCGGGTATAAAGGGTTTGCTGCCATCCTTCTCATGATNCCACCTCCGGNATGATGCNGGAAAAGGCATCCCNGTCNATCCCCCTGTTTTTGGACAGGCTTTCGGGAATGAGATGGATATAATACGCCGTTTCCGCCAAAGTATANTGCCCCATGTATGCCCGTAACCGTGGGAGCATGGCGTTCAGGTCCTTNCCCTCATCAAGCCATCTGTTTAAATTGGCAGAAGCAAACTGATGCCTGAGCGTATAAATNCTGACATGGGGAAGCTGGCATTNAGGAATGCCCGGGTTAGCGCGCACCCNGCATTTATGNAACTGGCGGTTCAGCCACTGGCTGTCCATTGGNCCGCTGGGNNCCCCGGGGAAGAAATACGGGTTNTCNTTNTAAAAGAACTGGCGCATCTTTTCATATTTCCTGCAGACAGNGAGCATGNCATCCGACATCACAACAAAACGNTCTTTTTTCTGTTTNGTGTTNGTAATGAAGANCTCCCCCGTANTGNGGTTGATATTTTCCCTTTTTAATTCCCTGCCTTCGCGCGGCCTCAGCCCACAAGTATAGATTAGGCGGAACAGCACAGGGAGCATCTGCCTGGCATAAGGGACTTTTTCGTTTTCCGGNAGGGAGTCAATNATGGAAAACANNCNTGCCAGTTCAGAATCCGANAAAATATNGGTNTCTTTCGGCNTGGNGTTCCCAAAATAACGGTCCGGAAGAAGATAGGCATTTTCCCCGCTCAGGTTCATGTATTGCGCGAGCTGCCGTATGGCAGAAGCCCTGACCCGGATACCTTTTNTGTCATTATTGTCTTTCAGCAGCCATGGCATGATTAAATGTTCCGTGAGCTCCCTGCTTTCAGGATGCTGCTCTGTGCAGTAACGGTCAAAACTGAGGAGAGACNNCTNATATGCCNCGTTGGAATAGCCAAGGNTCTTNCGTGAATCCAGCATCCCCTGGATATATTCTGAAAAACAGCTGTTGTAATCATTCATGGCTGTGGCCCTCCATNGGGANCCCGATCCCGGAAAGNTCCAGNGCGCATTCTTTCAGATGGANGCTGTCNAGGGATATATATTGTTTTGAGGAATCCGGGCTTTGGTGGCCGAGGATCTGGGCTGTAGTCGTAACAGGTATTTCAGCCAGGGTCAGCTCCTTNCCAAGGGTACGCCTTAAGGCATGGAACCCTTTCCCATCATGTGCGTAACGTTCGATCCCGGCTTTTTTCTGGTAACCGGACCAGAGATGTGCAAGCACAATGGTCCTCCTGAATGGAAGNTATGGATGGACGGCCCTCAAAAAAATATATTCTGANGGCACATCCGGCCTCCCGTTCAGGATATATTCCTTCAATGCCTCCCCCACATCTGNTAANANCGGCAGGACAATGGGNTTCCCTGTTTTCTTCTGGACCAGNTTNATACTGTTNCCNCNCCAGTCGATATCCCCCAGCCTGAGGCTGATGATGTCACTGCCNCTCAGACCGCANCGNGCGCTCAGGAGGATGNCNGCNTAGTCACGTTTCCCCATGGGCGTTGACCGGTCGATCTGTGCAACGGTACGCCGGATCTCATCCAGTGTCAATGGATGGAAGACCTTCTTTTCCCGCACNACTGGNAGGGACAGCACAAACTCGTAAGGGATATCCAGCCCTTTCNCNTCATTAAGAAAGTGATGGAACTTTTTTAAGAAAAGCTGCAGGTCATGCAGGCTNCCGCTGCCATACCNGCCNGCNGCCATGGACATAAAACCTGAAAAACTGTGTGCATTNACATCAAGGGCNTNCCTGATGCCCTGATACTCCAGCCAGGAAAGGTAGCGGCGCACAGCCCATTCCATATCTTTCCGGGTCTTGGGGTTTACCGGTCCGTCCCAGTTAAGGAATTCCTGAAGCAGGGCTTCATTTGAAGGGTTGAGATGTTTCCTTGCGTTTCCGTCTGCGGCGACATGTGAAATGTCTCCTTTTTCAAAAAACTCCCGGAGTCTGGAAACTGCCCGCAGCTTGCTCAGATAAATTTTATAAGTCAGTTCTTCGCGGTCATAGCGATCCCGGAGCTCTCTACAGTACTGATCCAGCAGTTCCCCATCGTATTGGGAACTGCCATGATCCTGAAAGAAATACAGGACAGGAAGATAATTAAAACTGTAATCTTGCCAGGCAACATGCTGTTTTACGCCGTACGCGATGAGTTTCTGGCAAGTCAGGGTAAGAAGTTCTGATATATCAGTGCTTTTTTCCATATCTATAATCTCCTCGTATAGTTATAGTGTTTTGCTAATCAAGCTGAGGTTAGTATATGGAAGAAATAAAATCTTATCCCGAATTTTTTAATATCA
>JAAUZL010000010.1 GCA_014804615.1 Lachnospiraceae bacterium | reverse complement strand
TTTGTGCCTCTAAATATATTTTTTCATTTATTGACCACATCGGATTCTTTATCCAATTATCTTTTCTTTTAACCTTAGGAGTGTCCAGATCATGCATGGCTATATAACTCATGCCAAAATGGTTCAATATTTTTTCAAACATTGGAATATTAGCTTTTCCTCTACAGTTTAGGATTGAAACATCCTCTTTCTTTACCTGCATTAAAGCTGCTTGTTCCGTATCACCTTCTATTAAAATAACTTTATTTGCAAAAAAGAATTCATTAATAGTAGGATGACAATTTCTTATCATTTGTAATCTTTCTCTTTCATCCTCAGAAAATTCTGCTTTTTCTGTTGAAAATATTTTAGTTGCATTTTCTTCGCTTTTTTCCACTCTTATAATTGTTGTATGCGGTTTAGAAACATCTATAAAAATAGGAGAATGCGTTGTGAGCATAACTTGCCAATTTTCTAATTCTGCGATTTTATATAGTGCCTCTCTTGCTGCTCTGATTGCTGGTGGATGCAAAAAAGATTCTGGTTCCTCTACCAAAAGAATCTTAGGTTCTTCGTTTTTTACAGAATTTCTCCCGCTTTTCATCTTTCCTGAATCTGCTAATGCCTCAATCGCAGACCATAAAAATGCTCTTTGTAAACCGCTCCCTTGATTTGTTAACGGATAATATTTCCCATCAGAACTAGCAATTTGCAAATGTGTACCTGTTGCTAATATTTTATCCACATCAAATTTTCCTGCCTGCGGCTCAATATCAATTTTGTTTCCTGGAAAAATTGCACTCAAATTTTCTTGTAATTTCCCTGTAGTTTGCTCTAAATCCTCACTTATTTCTCTCTTTACATCTTTCGCTATATCATTTATTTGGTCAATCATTTTGGCAACTTCAGACTGTTTGTTTTTAATACTTTCTTTCACTGCTGATGTCAATAAATCAACAATTTGTTTTTCTAATTGTTCAGAATCATCAAAAGGATTTACTTTTAACGGTAATGGTATACAACTTGCAATTTTGCTATCCCAGCCTCCCATACCCCCTTCATTCCACTCCTCATTTTCGTTATTCCAAGAAAACTTTTTCCCCTTTTCTTCACTCTTTTTCCACATCCATTTATATTTAATTACGCTTTCACCATCTTCGTTTAAATATATCCACTTTTCACCTATTTGAGTTTTATCCTCTTCGCTAATCTCGTCAAATACTCCTATAATTTCAATAGGATTTTTCTCATTATGCTGAAAGAAATTTTCTAATGGTTGTGCTACACCAGAGCTTCTGAATGCCTCATATGCTTTTAGCACCGTTGTTTTCCCGACATTATTAGGCCCTATTAAAACAACAATATTATCTATTTTAATAGTAATTCCCTTTTCATCAATACAACCAAAATTCTTAATCTGCAACTCTGCAAGTTTCATAATTTCTCCCTTCTTTTAGCTTAAGTTTCTTCCTACATATCTTAAGTTTAAATAATACTGTATATCTAAAACATCCTGTTCCCCTTTGACCAAGCTCAAAGTGTTCCATATTTTTCACATAAAGCTCAACCAGAAATCGGACTACGTTTGGAAGTCATTTTATTATATCGCTAATATAATTCAGTGTCAATTGTTGCCAATTAGTGTCGAAAAATCTACAGAATGAAATTCTTTTGATCAGACTCAAAGATTATCACATTTCTATCTCATCTTGCCTTCTTAGTTTCGTGCCCAAGCAGCGCGTATTTAATCCTTTCTCTCTGGAATGTTCACTTTTTATATGGGACAATATCATTAGAAAATAAAATAAGAAAGAGGGAAAGTTTATGAAAAATAGACATATTGTCGATTAAGCTACCAATACTTTGATCAAATGCAAGCACATTGTATATGGAGAAAGGTTAGATTACCTTGTCATTCCGCATAAGTATAACGGAATGCAGATTCACAACATAGGATCTCATTGTTTTAATGATCTGATTATCAACTATCTCTGCATAGAGGATGGTGTAAAATATCTGGAGGATTGTGCTTTGGAAAATGCATTTGTCTGTAATGCTAAGCTGCCAAGAGGAATGAAGATTGGTGAACGGTGCTTTGCAAACAGCCAGCTTACGGATATTCTTCCCCAAGAGACTTTCTTAAACTGTAAAAGAATAGAGACGATTCATACTGAATTTGGTGTAAACACAATCTCTTATGATGTCCCTAAAGGATTCAAAAACCTGAAAGAAGCATATTTCTACATCGTAAAATCTGTCGAGACGGGGCATTTGAAGGATGCCGCAGTTTTGCAATCCTAAAATTAGACTCCCAAACAAAACAGCTTGGGCGCTTTCTTCTTAAAAGGCTGTTCTTCACTTGATCGTTTTGATTTCGGGCATTTCCATTCTTCGGGACACGAAAAAATCCAATGTCATTAACAATCTAAGACCCATACAAAAAGGCAACCCAGACCTTTTCCTATAGGTCTGTAACCGCCCGTACGCTGTGTGAATTATCTCTTAAAATCTGTTTGAATTTTTCTAATGTCCAGGTGAGTGATTTTCACAGGAAATAAATAGGATTTAATGAACGCATTTGTTCCTCTTATCTAAAAGATTACATCTAAAATTCCAGCTTATCCAATCTATATTTTTTGATAATCCGATACACAAGTATCGCTAAAAAGCATGGTTGTCTCTGATAATCTCCATCAGTCTAATTTTTTTCTCAAACAGAAGGTCCCTCATTTGCTCTGCCTCTCTTGTGTCCTGATCTAACTGTCTGATATCGGTTTCCTTCTTTGGTCCTCCTGTTTTCCTGTCAAAAACCATATTTGTATAGCAGTTGTGCGTCCAAAAATTTCTTCTTTGATAAATAGATTTTAAATCTTCATATTCTGAATCTAAAATCACCCTTTTTCTATTCCTTTTTTCCTGCTCCTGGATCATTATGATAATCTTGCTGATATTGTATCTCTCAACCTCCTTTAATCCGTCATAAAAGCTTCTTCCGCTTAAAGCAGCATAAATTCCTTCCAGATGCATTTCTATAAACTGATAATGTTCCATCAAAATACTATGGGCTGTTCTAAATTCACTTAACTTCATATTATATCCGTGCCCTTCCTTCGTACCTGCAAATTTAGCTCTAAATCAAAAGCTCAGCATCAGTTTCCACTTTTCATAATACTATCCATTAACTGCACAACCACATCACACGCATCTTCAAACGCAATATCTGTTGCATATTCAAAATCCTTTTGATAGTTCCCCCACTGTTTCTGCATAATCTCACTGCTCCTAACAGTATCCATAATTCTACGATAATCCTTAACCACTGCCTTTGAACCACGTTTCTCCGTTGTTGCATTCAATGCTGCCTTTAGTACATTGGGTTCTATGTTTGAATATTGCAGCTTAGCTAATATGTATATATCGTAATAATCTCTTGGTCTTGTATTCTGGTCGCCCCTAGATATTACCGTTTCCAATTTCTCTGCCATTATTGTTTCTAAATTGTAAGCAAGCACAGAAATACTTCTGTCTTCTAAAAGAAGTTTGAATTGATATTCAATTTCTTTTGGAGTTATCTTATCACCTGTAGTAATATCTAATTTCAAAGGAACTGCCATTGGTGGATAGTTTGCTGATAGTGAAACACGATAGCCTGTATATTCATCTCCTTCACGAATTTCTCCGATACTCCGAAAACTGAATGTTACATCATCCGCCAATTCTATTTTACAGATTTCTTCAAACATTTCCCGAACAGTCTGTCCATTTACAGGCAATCCCTTTATCGTCGCATCCATATCCATAGTTGCTCTGGTATCAAGACCCACCATTGCAGCAATCAAAAATCCACCCTTCAGAATAAAATTTTGCTGATACTTTGAAACAGATATTCGTTCCAACAATCTCTCCAACATAAAATTCTGCATTATGAGTTGTGCTGATATATGTTTCTCTTTTGCAAGATTTTTGATAATTGCCTTTAATTGCATTGCATTTTTCATAACAGCACCTCCAGATACGATCTGAGTCTTGTTTCGACCTTTAAAATTTTTGCATACTCCGATAAAATCGGAAGATTTTTATCAGACTTAGATGCATAACGTTTAAATGCTTCCGTCACAATCTGTATATCCACATGGCTACGAGGTCTTAAGATATCACAAAGCGTGCGCTCTACACTATAGGCTCTTACTACATGTCCACTCGGCGTAGTCACTTCTCCTATTCCCAAATCATATAATCCTTTTTTACACTGCACACACCGAACATCCTCTTCCTTTGGCTTTGTCAAATTGTAATTCACCGGAAAAGTCATATGATATCTGTTCGGTGTTCTATCTGTTAAGTCCCATAGAAACAATGCCGTTTCATGAGAATAAATCCCTCTCTTAAATCGATTCTGCAAATTGAAAATCTCATCATCCCAGACTTTTGGCAAAATATAAACGCCTCTGGCAGATTTCTCGATCATACCTTTATCAACAAGATATTTGATATTCCCACGAGAAAAACCTGCCGCAACCACCATTGCAGTGGTAACTATACCATTATTCTCTTTCGCCATCTTTATAATCGCTTCAGTTGCTCCCACAGTAATCATCCACCTTTTATTGACTTTTATGCTTATTATTTTATGCCTACAAGGCGTAAAAGTCAACAAATATACGTTTCTCTAGTCAAATTGGGCAGACATTGTCTACCCAATTTATATCATAATTCAATATTTAGATTTCTACAAAATTTCCAAATTAATTCCTTTTTGTTATCTTTGTCTTATCAAGGCTCTAACCAAAATTTAAAATGGTGTAGTAGTGGTGTAGTAAGTGCCTTTCTCTGCCAAAAAATCATTGATTCTACAAGCTTTTCCGAAATATTTCAAGATACTGCCGTGACATACAAAAAGTATCGAAATCATGTTTGTTTTTCCTCCTGAAATGCTCTGATTTGCCGTGTTTTGGCGCGATTTGCGAGGTTTGCTTTTTCTGTGGAGATTGTTAAAAATGTAACGGAAATGGCAAATCGAGACAAAATGAGGCAAGTTGATGCCGTCAAACGTAGTAGAAATTGGGGACTTTTACTACTCAACTCATTAATTTTATCATTTTATCATTTAACTTAAGATATTGTCCTATCTGAACCGCAACGTTTTCTAACTCTTGTATAATTCTACTTTTAACTGTCAAATAATCTAATTCAAAATATTTTTGAGCCAAGCCATACATTATATCCTCGTGTATTATCTCATTTTCCTTTAATGCAACACCTAATTTATAGTGTGCCATTGCATTTCTGAACTCTTGAGATTTCCATTTTTCATTTATGCCTATATTCGTATTTATCCTTGAATTTATTTGCGGCACAATATGCAGCAAAGAATAATAAATCAAATATGCGAAACGCATCTTTGCTGGTATTTCTTCTATTATCCAGTGTTCTACACAATAAAGCACAAAATTTATTTGACATAAAATAGAAAAAAGCACAAACTTATCACTAAACTGATTTCCTACAGGTGACTTAACAAATCCACCATAATCGCAAACATCAAACTTTATATAATTATTGATTTTATACTCTTCCGTTGCACCTAAAATTGCTATGTACTTACCTCCAATAGTCGCCATTTCTCTCACATAAGGGCCATTATCTTTATTATATGAAAATAAGGGGTTATAGTAATAGCACAAAATGGTATTTCCACATATCACTCCGTTTGCTATATCAACTCCAAAAATATCATATAATCTCATTTTCTTTGCAATGGGCTTACATATATTTCCAAAATATTCATCACTTACATTATATGCATCTTGAAGCAGTTCATAAATATCATCATATTCCTTCTGCCACAACTTAATACTGTCCCTCATTTTCTCATAATAAATCCGTTCTGATTCGTTAAAAAGCGGTACCTCTAATTTTTCTTTGCTTGAATTATTGACAGCTTTTATCCAGTCTTCCACACCATCAACGATGACTCCCATATAAGGCAAAAGAGATGGAATATAATTTGACTGATTCGGATCGATATTTTTTATAACAGTATACAAATATCGCAAATCACTCTTAATTAAAGATAGTGCTGCCCTTTGAATAGGCTTTAAATTAAAATCTCCCACACTGATTCCCCTTCTACAATGACCTATAATATATTACTTAACTGTATCAACATTACTACGCAATTAAAATAGCGGCATAACATAACAACAATCTTATGTAGAAAAATCTTTTACTAAAACAATATATCAACACTGCTATGCTCCTACAGAAAACTTATATCATATTTTAGGAAAACATCAACTGTTCATTTTCTAATAAATCATGTGTCACATGCCTAAAAATATACATTACATAATCAAATAAATTTCTATTAGGAGACGATGCTGCAGCCAAGATCATATTTTTCGTAATAGGCTCAATTAGTGGCATATATCTTCCACAATAAGCTCATTTGTTTTGGCATTTCTTTCATGAAGAAAAGAAGACCTCTTTCCAATTTTTATATCCGCATTTTCCCATTCCATGTCTACCATCAATAACTTCACATCCTTTTCTTCCAAAACTATATATATATGCTACACTTTCTATTGCTAAAATACTATTATCGTATTTTAGCACAAATGCAATCCTTTGTGAAATATAAAATACTAGCAAAAAACCTCCGAACATAAATTCTTAATTCCCTTCTTCGTTGGAATTTACAATTTCAAGTCAGCAATCTTTTCCGCTCCAGTGTGGAGGAAAGCGCCAGACTCGTTATGTAGCTGAGTCCAATAGGGAACACGCCGCCACATGAACATGGATCATCTCACCAACCCAGAAGATAAAATGCTATCTGATATCATAGCCGGCTGATCACCGGACACCAAACGGCTGAAATTATATTTGCGAAAAAATCTTGACACTATCCCTGCATTGCTGCTTTTTGTGGACTTTCCTTTTTTCTTGCCATGATAAAACCTCCAAACTGAGTGATTTTATCTTACATCAGTTTGAAGGTTTACACAAACTTTGGGATAGTCCTAGCAAGACACCTGTTGTTATGACAAGTGCCTATGTAAATAACCTATTTTATTTTTGTTCTATATTTTTCTGAATCTCATTATATAATTTCTCTGGCGGTAATTTACACAATTCAGTATTGCTCGCTAATTTTCTTTTAACATACTTATGGATAAATCTGTCCGTATCATCAGCACTAAATCCCTTTTCCAAAAGCAGAAACTGTGTCAGCTTCCGGCTAGGGGCTTCAATAATTTTTTCATTACGAAGTATATCCATTGCCTCTCCATTATCGATATCACAAAACTTCTGCAATATTCGTATAATCTCATCATCTTTAACTTTTGCTTCATATAACACAGCAACCGCCATCTTTTTTTCTCTATGCTTAATCTTTTGTTCTTCTGATAATTCAATAGCCATAGCATTTCTCCCTTGTCAATTTGTCGTTAATTCCTACATTCAGTTTTTGCTGCCAAATTATAGCAGAAAACGAATGTTTCTTTTAATCAAAAGTGTCCCCTGTCCTCCTGCGTTACGAATATATAGGAACAAGAGTAATTCCTGCTCTCTGCATGCATATCATTGTTCAATCCGATAGTTTAACCGCTACTATATCAACCTCATATACTAGAATTCTCAATCACAATATGGATCAATAGAAAACCAATCTATTTGATTCATGTCATCAAACTCCACTTGCTCGGAATTTGCCATTCTATTACTCTGTTTCTTTTGTTTACATAACTGAACTAGATTTAAATTCTTCTCAAATTTGCTTTATTAATAGATTTCTTTTGATTATTGCAATTCATAATATATTCTTCAGCCAATACCGACTCTTAATTCTATCATCTCATTGCAAATCAGAATTACCATTTCATTACAATTGTCAAAAAATATGAGTAATCAAAGTCGTGTGCATTTATTTAATCTTATGTTCAATCCTTTCATAACTTGAAAGATGCCTCTATTCTCCAAAATAGCATTTACCTTATGATTATGAATTGACTTATAATTTGAAACTTCTACCTCTATCAACTTTCCCTGATGCCAAATGCTGTCGGATAAAGCATTCCTCCTCAAATTTGATGACATCATTCCGCTTTACAATTAGTCGGAATAAATCTTTCCCTCTTTCTATCACTTAAAATTAAATAAATCGCTATAAATAAAATTATTGCTAACATTCCTCCCATTATAATCATATCTTTTATAATACCAATACTATACAAAATAAACAACACAGTTATTACAATAACTATCACACCAAATATCACTTTTCTTATCAGTCTACCTACTTTTGTTTTTTTCTGTTGACTAACTATCGCATTTATTCTTCCGCCATCTATTTCCTTAGGAACACTCACAGAATCTTCTGCCCCTGTATGATAAATTTCTATTATACCTCCTTCAAGGTAATGCAAAAAATCAAAAGCAATTTTTACAGTATTTTCATTTACAATGTTTACTGAAATTTTATTCTCAGATTTATCTCCTGCTTCAATTTTATATCTCAATATTTTTCCGCCATTTACAATTGCTTCAAAAGGATGCTCTCCATCTACATCCTTTTGATATATCGTAGATTTAGAATCATTCCAAAACATAATCTTTGTAATTGTAAATCGTTCTATCTTTTTATTATCATATGTAATCTCCAATCCTTTGTATACAGAAAATCCACTTGTAATCTTTGCTTCATTTAGCAATATACATTTCAGTTTCTTTTGTAACCGTATTTTTTTAAAAAGCGGTATTAATCCTAATATAGATGCTATAGATCCCAGAATCCCTATTACAGTCACTCCATCAAAATTCCGATTTAGAGAAGTTATATACTCATAAAAGCGCATGTAATCTCCCTCATTTGTAAAACATATTTTCACTATATCACTGAATTATTCAGACTCACCATACCAGCATAAGCCTGTGTTAAAATTATTATCCTGCAAAATCTTTTCTATTTCTTCAATAGAAATATTATTTATAAATATGCTTTCATCATTATGCACAGGATGCCCTCTATCAAATGCTCCCTTATAATACATGTACTCAGTGTCTTCTGATTTTGCTATATACCAGGCATTATTAGTTGCATCCTCAAAATAGCCATCTTTCATTTCCCCTACATATAAAGTCCTTATATATCCTTCTCTTGCATATTTAACTAAGTATGCTTGGCCCGTGTCATCATTAAATAGTCCATCCGATGTATACCCATTATAATATCCTTCTAAATTTGGAGACAAAATCAAACGAAACGAATTCGCATCTATAATGTCAGAATCCTTTATAGAATTTATATCAATATACTTTTCATATTCACTGTCCTTAAAATAACTCCATGTTTCTCCTTTATTTCTATATTCCTCAATTTCTCTCTCAGAAACCATCCAAAGATCGTCCCCCCTAGCATTTACACCTGAAAATACTTGTTTATATCTAATTAGTTTTCCACTTATGTATTCAGCGTCCATAATAAACATCAACTTATTATCTTTATAACGATTTATAATACAATTACCATTCCATTGATTATATTTATCATACTGTCCTTTAAAAACAACTATTTCTCCTGTGCTTTGATCTACATATGATGTAACTATAGATTCTTTCATTAAATCACCCACAGTATACATCTCTCCACTCCTCATATCTTGACCAATAACTAAGTTTTCATCCTCCCATAAATTTTGTTCTGCTGTATCCCAAATCGCTTGTTCTGATGAATATGTTTTGTTTATAACCTCTAAAAAAGAATCGTTAGCATATATAGATATAGCTTTGTCTCCTGAGGTTGCTATGTTCAACGAATCTGATTGAACTACCACTACCTTCTTAAGGACATCTTCCATCTCATTTTGTTTCTCTGAATATTCATTTATTTGATCATTTAAACGTTCTATATTTTCTTGTATCTTGGATATATTAGTCATAGAAGACAGAAGAACATATATAAGACAAAACACCAAACTTGTTATAATTCCACTAACAATCGTTGATGCCATAGAATCAAAAATACGCCCAGCAAGCATTTTTACTTTTGGCTTATTACTTTTAACTGTAATAATAGTCGATCCCGAATCACAAATTTGATTAAGTTGAGATTCATTTTTTTGAAAAACTTTTTTTTTCATAATTTCCATCCTTTTATATATAATTTTTATATAGCAATTAATTCATATTGTATAATTATAGAAAAAACCGGTCAATAAGTTCAACTTTTTAAAACGCCGCGCATTTCTCTAAAGTTTTTTTAAGCTTTTCTACGTAAATTTGTATTAACATAGATATCCTAGTAACAACAATACTAGAAATAATTCCTGAAATATCTTCTACTAACATATTACTTTCAATATCGCTAATATTCATTTCGGATTTCCATTATTTTTAAATGCTATTCTGAAGTTTTTACTTAGCTACAGAAAAATATGCAAATCAAAGATAAAAACTAAAGAAACGGTGAATACGTCTTTTTATTATGCCTCTCATCACTTAATTATAGTCTGCCATGACATACATAAAACATCTTAATCACATTGATTTTCTCTCCCAAAATGCTGCATTTTTCCTGCTTTTGTGCATTTATCGAGGTATGTCTTTTCCACAGAACCTGTTAGAATGTAACCAGGTTAATAAATCATGGCAAACCGTGGCAAATTGATGCCGTCAAAAGTAGTAAAATGTAGTAAGAATTGGGATATTTAATACTGTTGAATTTTGACATAAATCTACAATATGAAA
Organism: Lachnospiraceae bacterium; assembly: GCA_014804615.1. Taxonomy (GTDB): domain Bacteria; phylum Bacillota; class Clostridia; order Lachnospirales; family Lachnospiraceae; genus UBA3282. Next base: position 134,210 of record JAAUZL010000010.1, on the reverse strand, counting down.
CAATATGAGCCTCATATTCCACATTTAGATTTCCCTCAATCATCAAAATATCTTCATAGCGAATTGTCCCTCACTTCAATTTTCTATTATAATTCTGCAAAGTTTGTCCAATTCATCTATAAAATTCCGAAATCCTAATATACTGTTTCTCACACAGCTTTCTTATCACATCTGATATTGAAACGATTATTACAAACTCACCAAATTCTCTCTTATCATCTTTACAATTTCTATAATGTTATTGCTATTATATATAGAAAAAATTTTATAATATCCTTATGAGTTTTATGAATTATATATACATTCTAATGCAAAAACACACATACACGCTAACAGGAATATGGACTTCTTCTTTTGTTTCCTATGAAATCAGATTTTATATATACAGCATTAAATTTATCAAATTAATCTCGTCTTACTAATTGTAAAGCTTTTCATTCACATTTTACTCAGTTTTCGATAAGCCTCAAAATAATTTTATGATTTCCCACTCCCAGTCCATATTTCAACCTAAAGACTACATTTAATAGTCTATTTATTATACCGTTATTATAAAACATTGTCAATTTTTGCATATTATTGACGAAAAATTTAAATAATGAACTTATATTTTTCCTTCTTATAGCTTATTTATCTTTTCCTAGCTAGTTTTTTCAAAATCATATATAACTATGTCCAATTTTCTCATCCTCAGTTTTTTCCTTCAATATTGCTTTCCCATACATTGCATTTTTTATAACAGCACCTCTAGATACACTCTAACTCTTGTTTCGACCTTTAAAATTTTTGCATATTCCGATAAAATCGGTATATTTTAATCAGACCTAGATGCATAACGTTTAAATGCTTCCGTCACTACCTGAATATCCTCTTCCTTTGGCTTCGTCAAATTGTAATTCACTAGAAACGTCATATGATATCTGTTCGGTGTTACTTCCGGTAAAATATAAACGTCTCTGGCAGATCTCTCAATCAGACCTTTATCAACAGGATATTTTCAAAAAATCGACCATGTGTAATATGAAGTTAATAGTCAAGTGTCAAACACCCGGCTTGCGGTATGCGGCAAAAAACAGTATAATCAAGCCATAAGCAGTTTTTTAATAATATTAAGGAGATAGTAAAAAGGAATACAAAATAATGAGCCAGTTAGTCTATACAAATGAAAAGTGTCAGGGGTGTAACCGTTGCATTTCTGTCTGTCCGGTTTTAACTGCAAACTATTCCGTTCAGTCGGAGAATGGGCAGCGGATAGAAGTGCATAGTGAAAACTGCATAGCGTGTGGAGCCTGCTTTGATGTTTGTGAGCATAAGGCCAGAGAATATTATGATGATACAGAGCAGTTTTTTTGTGATTTAGAGCGCGGAGAGCAGATATCCGTACTGCTGGCGCCATCCTTTCAAGCGAATTATCCGGAAGAATATGCCTCTATTTTAGGTGGATTGAAAAATTTAGGTGTCAATCGGATCATCAGTGTCAGTTTTGGCGCCGACATTACAACGTGGGGGTATATCAACTATATTACAGAACATAATTTGGAAGGAGGAATCTCCCAGCCATGTCCGGCGGTAGTGAATTATATTGAGCATTATGCACCTGACCTGATACCGAAATTGATGCCGATTCACAGTCCTTTGCTGTGTGCGGCGATTTATGCGAAGAAATATATGCATATTACGGATAAGCTTGCATTTATCAGCCCATGTATTGCAAAAAAAGTGGAAATTACCGATTCAAATACACAAGGCTATGTAGCTTATAATCTAACTTTTCAACATTTTATGGAATATGTAGGCAAGTATCATATTTTTGGAGAGGATGCCGCAGATGAAATTGAATATGGTCTGGGGTCTGTCTACCCCATGCCGGGAGGGCTGAAAGAGAATGTTTACTGGTTTTGCGGCGAAGAAGCGATGATACGGCAGGTAGAGGGCGAAAAGCGGGCATATGCCTTTTTGGAGGATTACAGAAAAAGACTTGCCGGAGGACAGAGACTACCATTTATGGTTGATATTCTAAACTGTGACCGTGGCTGCCTTTACGGAACGGGTATTGAAATAACTAAAAATGATTCCGAAGATAACTTTTATAATCTGCATAAAATACGAGAAGACTGTAAGAAAAACAATGACACAGACCCGTTTTCCCTAAAGCTTACTCCAAAACAACGGTTAGAACAGCTTAACCGGCAGTTTGCAGAATTGGATATCCGGGATTTTATACGGAGTTACACCGATAAATCAAGCAGCATTTCCTTTCGTAATCCAAGCGATAAGGATTTGGATGCCATTTTCATCTTGATGAATAAAAATAACCAGGAAAAAAGAAATATTAACTGCGGAGCATGCGGCTATGGAAATTGTCGTGAAATGGCAGCGGCAATTTTTAATGGAAGCAATATACCGAAAAACTGTGTGCACTTTATGAAGGATGAAATACATAATTTTTCTGTTCAGTTAAAGGAGCAAAATACGGAATTAAGGCGAGCCATTCAGGAAGAAAAAAACGGGGAAGTGTTTATTAACCAAATGATACGTGCTTTTGCAAAAAGCATTGATATTAAAGATCAATATACAAAGGGACATTCCTTTAGGGTTGCGGAGTATGCCAAAATGATTGCAGGCAAAATGGGATATACAGGTAAAACGCTGGAAAATGTATATTATATTGCACTGCTTCATGATATTGGAAAGGTTGTGATTCCGGAAGAAATTCTAAACAAGCCAGGGAAGCTGACAGACGATGAATTTGAAACAATTAGAAAACATGCACAATATGGCTATGATATTCTCAAGGAAATTGACTGCCTGCCGAATCTGGCATTAGGAGCCGGATACCACCATGAACGTTTAGACGGAAGGGGGTATCCAAACGGAAAACAGGCAGAAGATATTCCGCAAATTGCAAAGATTATCGCTGTTGCAGATACATTTGATGCCATGCATTCAACCCGCCCATATAGAGAGAGAATGCCAATGGAAAATATTATTTCCGAACTAAAACGGGTTGTCGGCACTCAATTGGATAAGGACATTGTAAATATTCTTCTGGAACTTATTATGGAGGGAGCCTTTACAGAAGAAGATCAATATGATAGAGAATATTATTAAAGGGAGTTCATGAAAGCGAAATAAAAAGCAAAATCATCGCGGGCAGGTTCTTCTCCATGGTTATCCCTGCAGCAATAAACGCCGCAAAAAACGCAATCAAACGTCAAGCCTGCCAATATCTGCCGCAAAAAAAGCCTCCACAACTGCCGGATCAAAATGTGTACCTGATTCCTCTCTGATGATTGCGTATGCCTTTTCCAGCGGCATAGCGCTTTTATAGCAGCGTTTAGAAGTCAGTGCGTCAAAAACATCCGCCACAGCCATAACCCTCGCACAAAGCGGTATTTCTTCTCCGCTTATACCATAGGGATACCCTTTTCCGTTCCACCACTCGTGATGATACGCCGCCATCTCAACCGCCGTATTCAGATATCCCGATTCCCCAAGTTCTTCCTTTGCATGGATAAGCAGTTCCTCACCCGCTGTGGTATGCGTTTTCATAACCTCAAATTCTTCTTCTGTCAGTCTCCCCGGCTTATTCAGGACAGCGTCCGGTATATGTATTTTCCCGATATCATGAAGCGGCGCTGCCACTATCATGTCACTCATATACCTGTCGGTCAGAATGTCACTGTATATTCCCCGCTTTTTCAGTTCCTCTGTAATGCCCTCCACATATTCCGCCGTCCGCCTGATGTGTCCACCCGTATTGTCGTCCCTGTTCTCCACAACCTCCGCCATGAACTTAATCAAGCCGGACTGCATATTGGAAACCTGCTCATGGTAAAAGGAACGCTTATTGCCCTGCATGATCAGCACTATAATCGTGACTGACATTATAAATGCTGAAATGCTGCTGATACCGACAAACAGCGCAAACTTTTGTCCGTACAATTTGTCCGCCGCCCACACATTTCCGTCAGCCTCCAAAATCTGCTTTGCCACTACATTTGAGAAGAACAGCATTAAGATACCGACCATCCACAGCAGATACTTCTCTGATTTCCGCAGTTTCCTGTCACGCATATTCTCATAAAACCAGCGCCGCCAGTTCTGCCCTTTCACATAGAATACGACCAGCAGCGCGAATAGGAGTCCGTAAGCCACAACCTGATAAACAAAGGCTTCCTGCGTGGACAAAGACAGCAGATACGGCGGCACAAACAGAATCGGAAGCAAAAGCCCGTTGACAATGCCCAAAAACGGAATCAGCAAAAATAAACTCCGCAGTCTATGTTTGTCCCTCCTAAGACAAATATTTAATTCTATCATAAATAGTGCTGCCAGCGATGCAACATCTTTCCCAAAGGCCAAAAACACAATACCGATCAGGAAAAAACTGAGTATGTAAAAATTGCGCTGCCTCTTCGGTTCCATATCCGGCTCTAAAAATACATATTTTTTTATCAGGAATCCGCCGATTGTGATTGCCGCCGTTTCCAATATTTCCAGTATTACCGTTTCCATAGTCTATCCAACGTCTCCTTCGCTCTTATAAGCCTGCCTTTCCTTGCTGCCACTAACATTATAAACCTATTCTTCGAATAAAAACAGCCCAAATCAGCTTGTTCACAATATGAAATAACGGGCGGCCTATCATAGCATATATAAAAAGAAAAATGCAGCTGCAAAATCCGCAACCCGAAGTTGCGCACCAACCCTGAAACTGCCACACCAAATGGTTGAACAAATACCGTTGATAAAATATAATTCATAGGGAAGATATGAAATCCACATGCTGATATAACTCCTATAGAAAAAGGAAAGGGACGGTTATTACAATGAATTTTGCGGAAAAAATACTGAATTTGAGAACAGAATACGGATATTCTCAGGAAACACTGGCAGAAAAGCTGAATGTTAGCAGACAGGCTGTCTCAAAATGGGAATCAGGCGCAACACTGCCTGAAACGGACAAGGTAATTGCTCTCAGCAATTTTTTCGGAGTATCAACAGACTATCTGTTAAAAGACAATATACAGTGCGACAGCCACGACAGCCTTGACCGCGTAGTCTTGAAATTTCTCGGCTTTGCGAAGGACATGGACCATATTTCAGAAGAGCTGATAGAAATCATGAGGGACGGCATCATTGACGATGATGAGAAAATAAAAATGGAATCCATCATTGAAACACTGGACACGATAACGCAGATTATTTCTGAAATAAAGCAAAAAATTAATATGCAGTAGCAAACACAATTGCAGCCATCTGTATGAACCAGACGGCTGCAATGCTTTTGCTCTCTATATTTTGTCACCTCACCAAATCTACAACCACTTCCGAAAACACTCCCGAAACACAGACTTCATTTTCACTGTCAGCAATATTTTCACACTCCGCTGCTTTTCCGTCTTTTATATAATAGACATTACATTTTCTGCCTTTATTGATAACACTCACCATATTTTCTTCCGGAATATGAAGAATTGTTTTTGCCTTCCACTGATTAAGATCCAGCCTTCCCGTAATCTGATCAATCGTAATTTCATAATCTGTCTTTGCTGTGAATTCCAGACTCCCGCTGCTGTCTGAAATCAAAACTTGCTCTGCGTCACCGTCATATTCCAAGCGGTTCAGATGAAGGTTATTTATTGCAAGAAGCTTCGCGCTGGCTGCGATCTCGCAATGGTCAGAATATTTATTCGGAAGAATGATCTCAACAGTCAGCGCCTCCTCCGCCTCATAGCGGCTCAGCTTATTTTTGTTAAGGCAAATGACATCCAGTTTGTTTTTCCTGTCATCCAGCTTTATCTTATACATGGAGCCTATATTCTCCAGGGTTTCGGAGGACAGCTTAACATGCAGCTTCTCATCATCGCCTGATGACAGCATGATCGCAGCCGCACTGCCGATATTGACATCAAAATGTTTCTCGCAGTCAATGTCATAAATGGTTTCACTGGTATACACAAGTTCTTTGGAATTTTCCTTTGTGACGGAATCCGTAAGCAGCTCATCTATGGTCGTCTTAAAGATCTCCGCTATGATTACCATATTTTCAACATCCGGCAACCCTTTCCCAGTCTCCCACTTCGTGATAGCCTGCCTTGTGACACCGATTCTCTCGGCAAGCTGCTCCTGTGAGATTCCTTCCTTTTTTCGTATTTCCTTTAATTTATCAGAAAAATTCATATTTAATCCTCCATTCCATCAGTCTTTTAAGAGTGAATATGCCGTAATTTTTTTAATTGGTGCTGAAAGAAGCACGCTGATCACAAATGCCACCACAGTGAACATCACGGCAAATACGATCAATATCCAGACAGATACTTCAAAATGATTTTTTACAGCCCCGATCAGAGAAAAAATGATATTGTTCATTGCGGGAAGATACCACAGCCCGGCTATCACCGAAAGGATTGACGCCACCGCCACAACGGGAATAAACGCAAGCGCGGTCTTAACCGTAAGCTGCCTGTTTGTGTACCCGATCGCTTTATAGATGCCGAATTCCTGTCTTCGCCTGCTTATCATGGAATGTATGATTACATACAGCACAAGCAGCACCATCAGAATGGAAATCACAAACAGGATCATCACGATCACCGAAACAATACCCGTATACATCATTTGCCCATTTTCGCTCATCTGCTCAAAATTTACGGATGATTTAATGACTGCATCGTAGTTTTCTTCATACTCCTTTATAAACACATCGGCATTTTTATTATATAAGTAAACATTGACGGAATTTGTTGTATCGCCGATTTTCCCGTATCCTTTGCTTGTCAGCTGACATACCGCTCCCGCATGATTCACACTTTGAATATAACCGGTCACCATGTATTCTGCCGATTGCTCGCCAACTGTCAGCTCTATCTCACTACCGATAGGATACCGATCTGAAATGGCATTTCCCACTGCTATTTCATTCTCTTTCACGGGACTTTTGCCCTTATAACAGATATCGTTAGTCGCTTTTGAAAAATCCTCACACACAAAGGCCGTAAGGCTTCCGTCTTCATAACTGACAGGTACGGAAGCATATTCCATAAAAAGTCTTACACGGCTGTCGTTTGCAAGAAGTTCCTTGAGCTCCGTCATTTTATCGTCCTCTGCCATAAAAATGACAGACGGTAATTCTTCTGAAAGCGTATTCATAAAATTATCCGGTTTAACACTTACATTGTATAGGAGTGTTCCCGCAAAAGACAGCAGCACCATGATACCAAATGAGACAATAAATAGTAATATATTTTGTCCCGCCGACTCGTCTCCGGTAATGCCTCTTATGGCATTGATCGGCTCTAATCTATGTATTTTCCCTGCTGAAAGATAGGAAAAAAGTAATATGGCACATGTCAATGTCAGTATGACAATCAGTAAGGCCATGATATCAAAATCAGGCGTATAAGAAAATCCTGACTGGATTGCTAAAATACCCGCCACGGAAGGCAGAACCGCATAAGACAAGGCGATTCCGATTACCGTGGCAGCAATGCCCACCAGCATGTAAGGCATAATGGTGGAAGCAATGATCAGATTGCTTGTATAACCAACCGCTTTTAATACCCCCATCTGTGCCAGTTCACCCTCTATCGCGCTTCGTATCCGAAAGTTACTGAGGAAAATACTCACTACCAGTATAATAGCCGCAAGCGCTAAAAAGATAACGATGAGCAGGGTACATACCATCGTTCTGGTCTGCTTTGCGGTATCCCTGTCATTGATATTTAATAATGCGATCCCTTTTTCTCTTAACATTTCAGAGATGGTATTTTTCATTTCATTCAAATCGGCTGTGCGAGTTGTTTTAATGGAGTATTCCGCAATGACATTGTCGCTGTATTCCTCCACGAAATCCTCATAGACAGCTTCGGGAAAATAGCCGCCGATCATCCCGGTACCGTAATTACCATACTGCATTTCCAATACGATTCCGCCAATATCATAGGTATGCTCCTTGCCGTCTATGGAATAAGCAATACTGCCGCCTTCTGCAAAACCGCCTAATTCTTTCATATACATGGGGATATAAACAGAACTGTCACTCTCCCCGGAAGTTGCCGTAACCTCAAGCAGATTCAGCGTTCTTTTCTCATCGAGATTATAAAAAACAGTATTCATGTCAAAGTCAGAGTCTGCAAATTCACGGACAGTTACCGGCGTAAATACCCCGCCGTGCTTTTCAACAATCGATACTCCGTCAATCTCTCCGACTTCTGTTAAAAGTTCATTACTATCCTGAATCTGTGGAATGATAAAATTGATATCAGCTGTGTTCAGCTTGTCAAACAGGCTGTCATAAGCATCAAATGTTTGGAATGCAAGCACAAGGGCAATATGGATAATAAATGCGGTCAGGCAGATAAACACCCCAAAGGATAGATATTGTCCCTTCGCTTTATTCAAATTATGCAGAGTAAGAGTGGATATTTTCTTCATTTGCTACCACCCCATTTCTTTGATGAATCTGTCAAGTTTCTCAGTTCTTTCGGCATCGTCCTGCTCAAACTTTCCCAGATCACACTCGCCGAAGATTTTCCCATCTTTGATATAAAGGATACGATTTCCCCGCAAGGCCGATTTTTTGTCGTGCGTAACCATGACAATGCTTTGCCCTTTCTGGTGCAGTGAAGTAAACACATCAAGTACCGCCCCTGAATTCGCAGAATTCAACGCGCCTGTCGGCTCATCCGCAAAAAGTACGTTGGGACTGTTGATCACGGCCCTGACAATGCCTGCCCTTTGCGCTTCCCCTCCTGAAATCTGGGAAGATGTTTTTCTCCAGGTTTTTTCAGGAATATTTACCAAAGAAAACAGCTCCTTTGCACGGTTTTTGATATCTTCCCTGTCCTTGCTTGTCAGTACCCCTGCAGTCATGACATTATCCATAAGGTTCATCTTATCGATCAGATAAATCTGCTGGAATACAAATCCACACTCCTTGCGCCGAAATACAGCTAACTTGTCATTACTTAGCTTCGTGATGTCCGTTCCGTCAAAGAGGATCTCCCCGCCGTCCGGCTTATCCATCCCGGAAAGGGAATACATCAGGGTAGACTTGCCTGCCCCTGATGAACCCATGATGACAGTAAAATCTCCCTTGTAAATATCAATATTCAGGTCTGAATAAATAACCTGAATATTTTCGCCTTTGCCGAAAGCTTTTTTCAAATGCCTGGCCGATATGACTACTTGTTTGTCCATGATACAACCGCCTTTCCTTTATGATGTGACCATCATAAGGAAAAAGCCTTAGCTGCGCCAGCAACATTTGTATACATTTAGTTTTTTCATGCTACTTTCCGTTGCACAGCAAAACAATTCTTGCAATAAAACAAGCGGCAGTATCCTCTTTCGAAGAAGAAACTGTCGCTTCCTATTCCTTGTGTTATCTACTATATTTTGTCATTTCAAGACATTTATATAAACTAAATATCTAGTATGAAACAACAAGCTGCATCTTAAATCTCTCTTCCCCATATACCGCATGCGGAATATCTTTCGGCATGATCAGTGTCTCTCCTGCCTTCAGGAAAAAGACTTCTCCGCCAACAGTAAAGCGCCCTGTTCCCTCCAGAACAGTTACCATCGCATCCCCGCCCGCTGCGTGGGTGGATATCTCTTCTCCCTTGTCGAACGAGAAAATTGTCATGCTGACCGCATCATTCTGCACAAGCGTCTTACTGACCACCTGACCGGACTGATATGCAACCTGATCCTTTAACTGTATCTTTGCCTGCTTCTCAATGTTTTTGTACATGATCCATTTCCTTTCCCAATCATCCAAAATTTCTATAAATAGCAACATATATATTTTATCATACATAGCTATGAAATTACAGACAAACAAAATCTTATCAGGAAAGCGTATTGGCAGGCTCCAAACAGACATGCCCCTTACAAACATAAAAGGTAGTCTTGTCATTGACCAGCGGATACTCCCCGCTCTCAGAAACCACGATCACATTCGCCAGAAACGGAAGCTGCGCCCTGATATTTTCCAGTTCCAAACGGTCCTTTAAGGCAACGACAATATGCACCGGCGGATTATCATAAAGCAATTTTGCAAACAGAAACATACCGTGCCCGGTCAAATATTCCTGTGCACGGCCCGCCATATAATGAATCTGCTTTTGTGCAAGCTCTCGATACTCTTCTTTTTCAGTCAACTGATACAGCCTTACAAAATTATAGTTCATGACCCCATTGCCGCTGGGAACAGCGCCGTCATAAATTTCCTTGGGGTTTATAAAAAGTTCCGCGCTGTCCTCATCCGTAAGATAAAAACCCCCGTTTTCGCTATCGACAAACTTTCCTGCCGCTTCCCGGCAAAACTGCTCCGCCCTTTCCAGATATTCTCTGTTCAGAGTAGCGTGATATAACTCCATCAATGCAGCCGTATAAAAAGCATAGTCATCCAAAAAACCTTTTTCCGATGCTTTTCCCTCTCGCCAGCTTGCAAAAAGACATAATCCTCTGCTTACATTCTTTTCCAGAAATACCTGTGCATTGACTGCCGCCCCAAGATATTCTTCCTTCCGCGCCACTCTGTAGAGTACGCATAACGCAGCGATCATCAAAGCATTCCAGGACGTCAGAATTTTATCGTCAAGATGCAGCTTGGAGCGTTTTTTGCGGTAATCGTACAGCTTTTGTATCTCCTCCTCAAAATCCGCATGCAGATCATTGCTCTTTAGCAGATTAGGAATATTGACACCCTCAAAATTCCCACCAACGGTGATATCAAATATACCGGCGAACTGCTCTCCCTTTTCTTTCCCCAGAACTTCCATGATCTCAGCGAAGGTAAAGGTATAGTATTTCCCTTCCACTCCCTCGCTGTCCGCATCCTGTGCGCTGTAAAACCCGCCGCCGGGAGCGGTCATTTCCCGTAGCACATACTGTGCAGTCTTTTCCGCAGTATCCAGATAGAGCACATTTTGAGTCACTGCATAAACCGATGCATATGCGATGATCAGCAAAGCGTTATCATACAGCATCTTCTCAAAGTGCGGCGCAAGAAAATGCTTGTCCGTAGAATACCTGGAAAATCCGTATCCAACATGGTCAAAAATGCCGCCCTTGCGCATCTGGGTGAGTGTTTTTTCCACCATTTCCAGAACATTCGGAGCCTTATTTTGTGCTGCATAGCACAGCAAAAACAATAAATTATGGGGCATAGGAAATTTGGGCGCGTCCCCAAAACCGCCGTATATGTTATCAAAGCTTTCTGAAAACAGCCGAACTGCCTGTACACAGAGATTCTCATTGTCTGCATCTCCATAATGGAATTCCGGCCGCTTCAGATGTGCGATCACCTCATCCGCCGATTGCAAAAGCGTCTCGCGATCGCTGTTCCACTGTTCCGCCACCACGCGCAGTAAATCAGAAAAACCCGGCATGCCGAATCTGGCACGCACGGGAAAATAGGTGCCTGCCAAAAAAGGCTTTTTATCCCAGGTCATGAAAATGCTCATGGGCCAGCCGCCGCTTCCGGTGAAGGCCTGGCACACCGCCATATACACACTGTCAATGTCGGGACGTTCCTCCCGATCCACCTTGACAGAAATGAAATGTCTGTTGAGAATCGCAGCCGTTTTCCTGTCTTCAAAGCTCTCATGGGCCATGACATGACACCAGTGGCATGTGCTGTAACCGATGCTCAGAAAAATCGGTTTATCCTCTCTCTTCGCCTTTTCAAAGGCTTCCTCACACCAGGGATACCAGTCCACGGGATTTTCCGCGTGCTGCAGCAAATAGGGGCTTGACTCGTTTATCAGGCGATTGCTCATGCGATCCTCCATATCGTTTTTACCCTTTAGTATATGGAGTGTGCCCGATATTATACTTGCCAGAAACTCCTATAATCATTCCTGATTTTCTTTTGACACCTCTCCTCTTATTGTATATATTGAGTATATACAATATTCATTTCACTCACACATAAAGGAAACCCATATGGATATTCTTATCAGCAATAGCTCAGGCGTACCTCTTTATGAACAAATTGAGGAACAGATCAAACGCCAGATCATGACAGGTGAACTGCAAGAAGGGGACGCTCTTCCGTCCATGCGAATACTTGCTAAGGAATTGAAGATCAGCATCATCACAACCAAACGTGCCTATGAGGATCTGGAACGGGACGGCTTTATCGAATCCGTTACCGGCAAAGACAGTTTTGTCAAAGGAATAAACAGCGATATCGTTAAGGAAAACATGCTGTTTGCCATTCAGGAGCTGCTGGAAACGGCTGTGGATAAAGCTTTTATGGGCAAAGTAACTCTTGACGAACTGCAAGAGATGCTTAAGCTGCTATATGAAGAAAAAAACATATAAAGAAAGGATCTGCCATGGAAGAAACCGCAAATGTAATTGAAATTAAAAGCGTATCAAAGGATTATGGGGATTTTAAATTAGACAACATCAGCTTTACTGTGCCGGAAGGATCCGTATGCGGATTCATCGGGCAAAACGGCGCCGGAAAGACAACTACGATCCGGATCATTCTGGATGCCATTAACAGAGATGGCGGCGAAGTCTATTTGTTTGGCAAAAGCATCGATAACGGCTCCGCATCGCTTCGCGAAGACATCGGCGTTGTTTTTGACGAGATGGGGTTTCATGATTTTTTGACTGCCAGACAGATCAATACGATCATGAAGAATGTGTATAAAAACTGGAAGGAAGAAAAATATTTTGAGTATCTGAAACGATTTTCCCTCCCGACGAAAAAGGCCTGCGGTTCCTTTTCACGGGGTATGCGAATGAAACTGCAGATTGCTGCTGCACTGTCCCATGAAGCAAAACTGCTCATTATGGACGAGCCTACCAGCGGGCTGGACCCTATCGTGAGGAACGAGATGCTTCAGATCTTCCGCGAATATGTGATCGAGGAAGATCATACGATTCTCTTATCTTCCCATATCACGGGAGATCTGGAAAAACTGGCGGATGAAGTTGTCTTTATTGACGGCGGTAAGATCGTGTTACAGGGAAATAAAGATGAAATTCTTGAAAAACATGCCATTCTGCGGTGCAGGAAAGACGAACTCAGGACGATAAACGAATCTCTGATCGTGTCGGCAGAGAGCTCCAGTCTCGGAGCCGAGGTTTTAGTAAACGACAGAAAAACTGCCGAAAAGCTGTATCCGGAAATGATCATAGAGTCGGCAGGACTCGATGAGATTATGATACATTATGTAAACCAAGAAAAAGGACACCATGCGGCAGAAAGGCAGGGTTAAGTATGAAGGGATTATTGATCAAAGATTTTTACTGCCTGAAAAAACAACTGATCAATTATGGGTTTATCATTGTCGGAGTCATTGTGATTTCCATTATGTTCGTCCTGAGTTATAACTTTGGAAACATTCACGCAGGATTTACGCAGATCATAGAATCCGGTCGGTATCCAGAGACAGTGGTCGTTCAGATAGCCAGCGGCGCAATGCTGCTGTTCATGCTGATTCCGATCGCTTGTACGGCGGATTTGTCGAATCTGTTTACGGATGATGAAGGTGCCTCTTTTTATAAAGTGGCCGCAGCATTTCCGGTTTCCATCAGCAAAAGAGTGGCTTGCCGATTCATCGCAGGTTATTTGTTTATTGCTATCGGTGTGGCAGTCGATTTGATCATGACGGTCATACTGTCCTCTCTCACGAATATCATTTCTTTTGGAAAGTTTTGCGGAGCGATCGTCACCTTTGCATCACTCATGCTAATCTATATCAGTATGTTCATTTTATTGGCGTATTTTCTGGGAAACGGAAAAATTACATATGCGAATGTAATTCCACTGTTGATCGGGGCAGCCATCTATGTATCTGCTAATTTTGACAATCTGAAGGATTTCATAACCGGTGTCAATGACAGGGCCCTATCGGAACTGTATGATCAGGCAACAGAATTTATATTCCATAGGTCATATATTCTGTTGATCGCTGCGATCCTTGTCTCCGGCGGAACCTATTTTGCGGCCGTACATATCGCCGCAAGAAAGCGGGGTGTGGCATAATGGCAGGANTGTTATATAAAGATTTCATCGGAATTAANGGGAAACGAATCGTATGGATCTTATTGGGATGTACGANTTTATTTCTGGCATTAAGATTNGCATTNCCNGGAAATGTGAGCACGGTTATGGCANANGGAATGAANGANCTTGAAACNGGGGAACTGGTGGANCTNACGGTTGGTGANCTTCNCGATTCCTTCCTGGTAACGCTGCCNATGCTATTGATAGTCTTTGGNATTACGCTGCCATCCACATGGACAGCCGCCATCTGCAGAAATGATGAGAANAATAAGACGAGACAGTTTACCGGCGCNCTNCCTCTNGATAAAAATGCNTATATTNCCTCAAAATACCTATTTATCGCAATCTCTGTCTATGTCNTGTTTTCGCTGGAAACAACATGGATCATAATCTTTAACAGCGTGGCAGGGGATAATTTAAGCCGNGAAGTATTANCATACATTTCTTCGTTACTGATGGCATTTTGCGGCATCTCCCTTTTGCTCGCATCTATAGAACTGCCGTTTTTTCTCACACTTGGGGTAAAAGGAGGAAGCGTATTAAAGACTGCCATCCTAGAGGGAATCGCTTTTCTTGTGATAGCGTATCTGTTCTTCGGTGACCTGAACGTATTTGNAAATTTTAATATCTACTTTTTTGTGAACTGGTNTGAGGAGCACCTGGTNATCGTAGCGCTNATCTCTATCCTGTCACCGATTGCGGATATTCTCNTNTTTTNGNTCTNNTACCGGCTCACCTGCCGGATCAACCANAACAGGGAGGTGGAAATTGATGGATAGAAAATCAGATNCAAAAAGACTTTTNCTTTATCTTGCGTTCGCATTCGGCTTAACATGGGTCATCTTTTTTGCTTATATTNTCTCNGGCNATATCTGGGCNGCGGACGGTGAGATCTCCGGTATGGACCAGNTCGTGAGTCTTGGAATGCTCTGNCCNGCNCTNNCNATGTTACTCACNAGATATGTGACCGGAGAAGGATTTGCCGTCACAGGAAAAGACTCCATGCTTCTCGGAATCAGTTTTAAGGATAAAAAGTGGATCTATTTTGTGACCGCTCTGCTTCTGCCCTGGGTCTACATGGANCTNGGCAANGNTNTGACNCTCCTGCTCTCCCCGNATGCTTTTGATCTCCATCATCCGGAGCTGCTGGGNNTGGCGGACAACGAACGTGCAATCGTTTATATACAGCCGGTCGCGGCGATCGTCTNCGGTGTGATAGCATCTTTTGCGGCTCTNGGNGANGAAGCCGGCTGGCGGGGCTACATGATGCCTAAGATGATNAAACTCTGGGGCGTCAAAAAGGCAGTCGTGATCGGCGGAATTCTATGGGGCATATGGCACTGGCCTCTCACCTATGTCGGNCATAATTTCGGAATGGAATACGCCGGATATCCCTTTACGGGATTTGCAGCNATGTGTGTCATATGCATTTTTATGGGCATCATCCTTACCTTTTTGACCTGCAGATCCGGCTCCATATGGCCGGCNACGTTCCTGCATGCGATCAACAATGCATCGCCGTCTGTTCTTCAGTATTTTATAAACAGCGATAAAATNACCGGGTGGCGTTCAGACAGTGCGGCGGCATTTCTTATCTGTATGCTGCCAATGATGGTGATNGCNGGTTTTATATTGATAATTTCCCACATAGATACGCATAAGCATTCATAATGGTATTCTGNCTTTTNCCTGCNATAAAGTANTAATCCATCTGCNNTTCATTTTCNGTATAAAGGTAGNAACCATAGGCAGCAATATTACAGCACATTGTCGGNCCNTCNGCCGCAATCAGNATTCCGTATCCATGATCTGAGAGAAGGANNGGAAGTTCGTCCGNATGATTNNCGTGGGAAATATANCTTGCTGTGCCGCGCAGATTNATNCCGCTCTCNCCCTGTGCTCCCATTCCGAANAGATTCTCGTTCTTCTGCCAGTCTAAGAAGAGCCAGGACTTATTTCTCCCATCAAACCCTGTTTCNATTTGGCGGCTCTCTTTGCCGCGCTCCGCAAGCAGCAGCTTTTTATCCCGTGTCANATANCGAATNGANCCGGTTCCTTTATCNACCTGCAANATCANTTCGTCAGTCACCAGTTCNACNCTTTTNCCCGATTCTNTATACATCCACATACNGTCNNTATGCCGGACGGCAATTTTAGAATTGGCGGCACTNGCAGGCTGTTGTCCTTTNGCNAAGGTGATCCGGATAATNGCGNTGCCGACNGGGGACAAACGCAGTACTCCATATCGGCTTTGCAAGTATAGCCCGTCCGGCTGCTTNNTGACCCAGCGGACNGCNANATCNATTTTTGAATGCCCGGCGGGGCGCAGCATTTCCGTTGCCGGCATATCTCCGAACAGCATTTCAGGAATCTTCTTCTCGGCAGGCTTGGTCACAGACACCGGTTTCTGTCGTTCCACCGGGCTTACGGATACTTCTTTTGCCACCGAAGAATGCGAGATGGAAATCTTTTTTCTTTCCGGTTTGACGGTGCGATCTTGTCCCTGTGACAGCGGCAGAGTCTTTTCCGGAGTCTTTTCGAGAATCTTTTCAGGGCCTCTTTCCGGCAGCGGATCGGCAATCAGTCCGGTAAGATCTCCGGAGTGCAGTACACAGAGTTCATGAAGGGCGCGGGTTGCCGCTACATATAGAAGCTTGGCGTGTCCGTCGTCCACGGGATATTCTTCTCTGGTAGGATTTAAGATCAGTACCGCGTCAAATTCCAATCCTTTTGTATATTCTACCGGAAGAACCATAATACCGCTTCCAAAGACGGCTTTCTCCAAATCGCTTTCTATCACACTTATGTATTTACCAAGTTCTGTGGCGGCTGTCCTGGCATTTTCCGGATTCCGACAGATCACCGCGATCGTATCCAGACCCTTTTCCTGCCAGTTTTGGCAGACCTTGGCAGCATTTTGCCATAAAATTTCCCTGTCTTTGATTTCCGAGACCTGAACGGCGCTGCCATGCCGGATGATCGGTTCCACGGGGTAAATGGAAAATTGCCCGTGATACAGTATGTTCGTGGCAAATTCGGAAATTTCCACTGTATTCCGATAGCTTTTTTTGAGAACGCCGAAGCTGTCCATTTCATCTGTCAGAAGCAGCGTTTTTAACTCCTCCCAGTCATTCAGGCCATAACCGAAATGGATATTCTGGGAAATATCGCCCATGATCGTATAAGTACAGTCTTTGATGCAGAATTTCAGGACACAGTACGCCATCATGCCAAAATCCTGTGCCTCATCAATGACCACATGGTGTGCTTCGCTGATGACTTCTGTCTCTTTTATCCTCTTATACAGATAGGCAAGCGCCGCCAGATCATACACATCAAACGCGGTATCCGAAACATTGACATCGTATCCTTTGACAAACTGAGCATCCAGAAATTCCCGATAGATTGCAAAGATTGATTTTTGCCAGACTTTTTTGCCGAACACACCCCGGTAGGCTTTGCGAATCGCTTTCCGCTCACTTTCTGTATAGGAAACACCCTTTCCCAGAAATTCGTCCTTGACTTTGGTCATCAGACGGTCATTCAGCATATTGATTTTGCTCTGTACAGAGACGGTAGGATTCTGCCTGATATAGCGCTCTATTGTTTCGTATGACATTAGCGTTTTTAAATCGTTTGGATTGATCTGTTTCCCGATCGTCTCATCAAAAACACCGGTCTTCCCGTCCCGAATACCCTCCACAAACTGTTTTGGATTCAGATAAACAGACTTTCTTGGGATGACTTTCCATTCCAGTTCCCGGCAGTAAGCTTCTAAATCATGAAACCATTGCAAGGTTCCTTTGACGCTTCCTCTTGCGGTCATTTTATCGGAACTCTGGATCTGATATTTTTTCTCATCCCAATCTTCGTATAAAAGCCGTACAAAAAGCTGCTCCATAGTCATCTGCCTGATGCCGTATACATCCAGATCCGGCAGCACGCCTGTAATATAATTCAATAGGATCCGGTTACTGCCCACAATATAAAAATCGTCCGGTTTGAAACGTTCCTGATAATTATATAAAATAAATGAAATTCGGTGCATGGCGACAGTGGTTTTGCCCGAGCCGGCAACGCCCTGTACGATGATATTGTGATAAGGCGACTTTCTGATAATATCATTCTGCTCTTTTTGAATCGTTGCAATGATCTCACTCAGTACCGCCTGCTTGTTTTTGGCAAGGTATTTGGTCAGTAGATCGTCATTTGCGACAACTTCCGTATCGAAAAAATCAAGAAGTCTGCCGTCCTCAATTTCATAGGTACGTTTTAGCTCCAGGTCAATGGCAATCTGTTTCCCTTCCGGGGCAGAATAACTGCATTTTCCAAGTCCGTTTTCATAATAGACATTGGCTACGGGCGCACGCCAGTCAACGACCGTCCAATGCGTTGTATCTTTTGAAACGCCGCCTTTTCCAATGTAGATGGATTCCTCTTTATCTAGGGTTTCATCGTGAAATACGATTCTGCCGAAATAGGGTTTGACTGCGGCTTTTGCATTTCTTGCCAACGCTCGTTTCATATGGTCATGGAGTGTGATCGTATTATTCAGGATGGTATAGACCTCCGCATCATTGTCGTGATAATGCGCCAGCATCTCATCAATGTCCGCTCCCATTCGGGCAACCTCTTTGCTATAGTTTTCCACATTGTCACGAACGACGGCAAGCGTTTTTTCAAGATACTCCTTTTCTGCTTTCTCGGATATTCCCGCCACTTCTCTTTTCCTGCCCTGGCTCATATGCGTACCTCCTTTTCGTATGATTATTAATTGTAGCGAAAAGCGAAAAAAAATAATAGACTTTTATTTTATTCTGTGCTAAACTATACAATGAAGTGTAGGTAAAAACCGCGCTTCTTTTTTCGTTTATTTTCAAACGCAAAAACCAAAAGACTACAGACAAAATATTGTCCATAGCCTTTCATACACTCCATCTGTATACAGAAAATAAGTTCTCGTCTGTCATCCTACATTTCACTCAAGCCGCGGGACATGATTACCGAATATATTATTGATTCCGCTGCCAAGAGTATATTCGCTCATAAATACGGTAAGTCCACTTAAAAATTGTCTGTCTTTCTTATGTTCTGCCTTAAAAGTATCATCCAACAGGTCATATACACGATAGATCTGCCCCTTTAAGCTGCCCGAATGAGATATGGAAAACGGAACATCTACGTCCCTTCGATCACCATTCAAAGAGACCCATAAAGTCCCGTCGAAAGAATTTTGTTTAAAAAAGAGCTTGAAATCTTTAGGGGGCGCCACGGATTCATCTTCCATGCTGCCGTTGGCCATTTGATTTCTATATTCCCAGTTCCAGCCGCTGTTAAAATCTAACCCTCCATCTAATGTATAGCCAGTATTTTTCTCTATTTCTTCTGCATCAATAGCAGGAATCTCCCACTGATCTGTCACATACAGGGCTGCCTGCCGCAAAAAATCTTTCGTTTCCTCACATTGATAATAATAATCAGAATTGTAATAAACCCAATCGTCTGACCTGCCGCCATACTTCTGATTTTCAGCCAATCCCTCTTCATAATTCGCATTCCCGCCTGCTCTCGCGTTCATTTTCGCAAAAATCTCATACACCTGACCTACGATCTGCTGATTATCCTCTACATTATGCCCGGATGTCTGACATTTCTGTGTCCTGTATATCCTCATGGAAACACAACATTCTTCCAAGTAATCTTTCACATCGCTCTCACTGATCTTTCCCGCATAATAATCCGTCATACAATAATAGATATCATTTTGCATATCATATCCAAATGGATCGGCAAATACACTCTGAGGCATTCCTTTCACAACTTGATAATTTGGATAGCACTCACACATGATCTCATTGATCTTTTCAGCTGTTTCCAAAGAATCCACCGTTTTCCTCACAGTCAAATCTGTCTGCTTTCCTCTTTCTTGATAACGCAAACGATCCCCGCATCTTATTGCCACAGTCATGATATCAATTGGATCAGGTTTATTTTCCCCCAAATGAACAATACCGTAATTCATAAAAGCAATCTCCTCCTTTAATAGTGCCACCGTTCCTGCCTATTGGTGATATACGCCCTATAATTTCTCCAACTTATACAAAAAAGCAACATAAAACTCTCGCTCTTTGACGCGGGCCTGCTGCGCCTCGATACTTCTATACCCAGACCCCAGAGGATGATCTAAATCATACAGAGCCTGTTTCGTTGCCCGGATGGCAGATCCCACAGTACTTCCCAGAATATCCGAATAATCTGCCTCACCCCTGAGCATTTTGTTGCATCTTTGCACCATCATCTGCGATATATGGCTCAGCATGCCGTTTTTCTGGATGCCCATACCGTTCGCATAGACTTCCTTCGCCGCCTCCATCCATGCATCTTTTACTTTCTGCGGCGCATGCGGGCCAACCATCTCAAATGCCTGTTCGTCATGATCGACCGTATTGTCCTGTGCTGCTTTTTCCTCCACAATTTCCATGAATTCCGCAGTCTCAGAACCAGCACTTTTTTCTGTCTTTCGAGCGGTATATCCTGCCATTGGGTAACCTACTCCAATTCCATTGACACTCATTTTACAAGTCCTCCCTTATTGCCACTTATAACACTTTCCTGAACTGATATTGATACATATCGGAATACATATTGCCGGAATACTGCGGTGTCAGCCGATTATTCAATGCATTCATATCCACCGCGAATCCGCTGTCCACCACGGAAAACGCACCGTTACTGAACTGGAACTGTGAGGTAAAATCCGAAACCCCCAAGTCACCGCTTATCCTAATATTTCCTATGATTTTTCTCAGCGCATCCTTCATCCGATCTATTTTGGCATTATCCTTCGTCTTGTTAATCAGATTAGACGCTTTTTCCGGCAGACCTCCAATCTTCCCGTCAGGTGTCAGATAAAGGTTCTCCAAAGATATATCCTCTCCCGTAACTCCTTTCAGGTAACGCCGTACTTCCTGCACATCCGTAGCATACTGGTACGCATTAGAGGGCAGATTTCCTACACTGTCCGCAATCCCTATGTAATACTGGTACATCTGATCACCGTACTTTTTCTCTATCAAATTCTGCACCCGCTCCCGGACGGCTTCCTCCTCTATCCCGTCCACGGTTACAACTCCGTTACTTCCAATTCTGACTCGCATCCCCTCGATATCGTCACGGGAGATACCCATATCTTCCAACTCTTTCACAAAATCTTCCGAAAAACTGTTTTTCAGATCCGCTTTCTGCTGTGCTTTCCCAACGTCTTTCAGATTGGCAAAAATTTTGACATATTCCAGCTCCGCGTCGCTTAAATCTTTTCCCTCCGCCATATCCTGCAGCAGTTCATCCACCGTGCGGTCTCCTTTATACTGCTTTTCTTCCGGCAAGCTCTCAAACTGCTTCCGATGGAGTTCTTCCAGCTCCTTTATGTAATTCTGCTCTGTCTCCTGCAGAACTGCATTATATCGATCCAGATAGTCCCGCCAGTTTTCATCTTTCCGGCTGTATGCGCTCTGTAAATTCCCATACGCTTCCCTTATGGCATCGGTCTTTTCATGCTCCTTATTTTCTGTAACATGGAAGCTGATCTGATAATAATCATCTGGGGAAACTGCCTCCCCGTTTCCATTTTCTACCTTAATACAATATTTGTTGGTAGCGATATCCCAATTAGGGATGCTCAGCTTTTTCCGTCCTTCTCCGTCCCACTCTGCCTTTCCCACCTGATTGCCGTATTCATCATACAGGGTGAGATCGTAATCACAGCCTTTCGGCATATCAATATAAGCTTCCACACCAAAATAATTTCGCTGAAAGCTCAAAAACGGGATGGAGAAATTATAGAAATCCACATCCTTCGCATCGCTGAGATTACCTCTCAGACTGCTGGTCTCGTCCTTGATCAGAAAGTTCAAGTCCAGAAATGTGCTGCCTTTCTCCCGATCGGAAACCTCATAAGTGGTATGCTGCCTGCGGTAAGTGTCATTGCTGCTGAGCGTACAGGTATCCTCCTGCAACACCATATTTTTCTTCAATCTTCCATCAAAAAACGCCTCTGTCTCTTTACCCGACATGAAGAATACCGGCCTTTTTCTGAAAGCCGCTCCCCATTCTACGCTTTGGTCATTTACCGCATTGATTCCCATTTCCAAACATTCCTCCGTTATTTTCTCTTAATACTTCTATTGCTTTTGACTTCCCGCAGATTTTCTTTCTGAAAGGGGTCTGTAAAGCCATTCTTCATATGCACTGAGCGCCTTATTCTCCAACCAGGCAGGTATACCAAATCGATTGCGTTTCCCCTCGGTCTTTTCTTCCGTCGCCACAGTTTGTGACGTATCGTTTACGCTACTTATGTCCGGCTTTTGCCCTATCGCCTGTTTATATTTCTTGAACAATTCTTCTGCAAATGCTTTACTCAATTCAGCCTGATCGATACACTGAAAAAAACCGCAATGATAGCCTGTAAACGCTCTCTTTCCATCGATGTAATAAGATGACTCTGCCGCATCAATGTCTTTCGCCGTGATCTCAAATTCCGTTTTTGTGGGGTCATTAAAAATATTACCCTTCTCTTCCGACGACCAGATCTCGATCATTGTTTCTATATCGCCCTTCCTGCGAGCATCAAATCCATTTAAGGAATCGGCATCATCCGCCGATATTTCCCCGTTAAAATAATCTACAAAGGCGTCCTTTGAGCCGTCCTTGGTTGACAGCCTCTTTGTCTGTGAATTATAGATGTATGTATTCTGACTTCCAATTCCACTAATACTCATAACCATCCTCCAGCATCATCAATTATTTGAATGACAGCTCTCTGTCAAAAAGATGAGACCTGTCTTCTGTAAATAATACGAATCAGCGCGCGGAAAAGTTTCACTTTTGTGAATTATTTCTATGGAAATACCATGAGCTGTCCGGATTTTCAAACGCCTTATTTGTCTGCTGACAGACAATATACCCTTTCAAATTTGTCATCCGCATCTTATAAGCCTCCTCCAATCCAGCCAAGTCCTCGTTCAGTATCAGCGACCTTTTCCCCGTAAGCTCATAGGAAACTTCACGGTCTCCATTTTCATGTTCTTTTACAATTTCGTTGTAACGGATTTCATAGGTATCCATGATAGATTTCATCACATCTTCCACATTATAGTTTCCATCTTTTAGCGTCTGACTGCTGATACTCCGCATTGCCGTATAATGTTCCCATGCGACCTCGTTTGTATTTTGTATTGTCACTTCCCTGGCATGGATATCATCTGAATCAGAGTCAAATTTGCTTACCATTTCCCGCATCGTCTTTCTTCCATCATCAGAAACAGAAAAATGTATTGACTGCTTAACCGTCTTGGGAATTGCTTCTCTAACAGTTGTTTTTTCCTGCATATAATTGGTTGTCATTCCCAGATAATCATAATTCTGTCCTACTCCACTGATCACCACTTCTCAGTCCCCCTTTTTCTGCATAAAAATAGCGTTACTCTCCATCATAATTTCTATCCTTAGAAAACAACGCCATCCATAGCTCTATATTCAACTTTGTCTTATATCCGAAACATTCCCCTCTGATTCTGGATCAACCAAACCAATCATACCTGTTTGCCAGCGAAGAATAAGGCGATCCGGTAGAAGAATACTGACTGGACAAACTTCTCTGATTGGTTCTTGCATTGTCGGAAACCCTGCCCGCCGCATATGCCGCCTTTTTGGTAAAGCCTGTGGTATTCCCCAGCACCTTTTCCAGAGTATCAATATCTGCCCCTTTCAGCTTATCCTTATCAACACTCAGTTTTCCGTCCTTTGCGACACTGATTCCGACGCTCTCCAGCGCCTCTTTATTATTGACAGCCGCAGAATTTAACATCTGGCTGTAATAATCATTCAAGGTGCCGGACGTATTCTTCAATGCAGAAAGCGTATCATTATACTTTCCCACAAAGTCCTCTACCGCATTGTAAATGTCCTTGTTGTCTCCGCTCTCCCGTGCCTTGGAAAAAAGGGAATCCTCCCCGCTCTCCATAAAGACAGATGCCGCCTCCGATAACTGATCTGCCGTCTTTTCCAGCTTCTCATATTTGATTTTAGTGGCAGCATTCGTTTTACTGCTCTTGTTCAGAGCGCCAAGCGTGGTGTTCCCGGAATTACCCTTAATGTAGTTTAAGAGTGAAGCGCTATGGATTGGCATCCCTGCTCTCCTTGCTGATCTGTTCAGCATCTGTGTCGTGATTCTCATCATGTTCTTAGTCCTCCTGATTCATAAATTTTTATTGTACTTCCTTTTGTTGAAGCATAACCGTGACCTTGAATAGATCACGCTCCGCTTTCATATCCATATANCCNAGATAACGGTCNGCCACATCTTTTACATTTTTCAGACCNATACCATGCTCNATCAATATATCCGGCAGACTGCTCTGTTTCCTTGTTGCCGGAATACCCTCCCCGTCTNTCCAATCCAATTTCCCGTCAAAGCTGTTCTCCACCTCGATCAGAAGGAACGAATCTTTTCTTTTCAGGACAAGGCTGATATAACGCTTTTCCTGCTCCACGTTCTCACAAGCTTCTATTGCATTATCCAGAAGGTTATTCAATACGATTCCCATATCAAATGCTTCTATGGTATCTGTCCCTTGGTAATCAAACTTTACCCGGAATGCGATCCCGGACTTTATCGCCCTTTGGTATTTATCATTGATGATGACATCGGTCACCGCATTTCCTGTACTGAACTTATAGTCCAGTTCCTGCATTGTTTCATCCAGCCTGCCAACGTATGTTTCCACTTCCCCATACTTTTCTCCGGCAACAAGCCCTTTGATATTTGCCATATGGCTTTTCATCTCATGCCGTACTTTTCGGATACTTCCATAGAAGTTTTCTGCCTCTTCCAGNCTCCTTCTCATGGCTTTCATCTGCTGTTCTTCCACAAAATGTTTTTCTCTCTCGTCCTGTAACTCCTTGTACCTATGAAAAATATAAATGGCGGAGATTTCACCGACACAGATCAAAACCGCGATCATCGGTATCTTCCATATCATCTCTCTTCGCTCGGTAAAAAGGAAAAAAATATCCTGATCCATCTGTACCACAGAAAGATCCACAACCATCCATGTCAGCATACTTCCCACAATGTTAAGTGCTGACAGAAACATGGCTTCCTGCCAGTTCATGGAAAACGGCTTTTTTACAATTCTTCCAACAATCCCTATCATAAGCAGAAATGCCAACGTATAAAATAAAACATTCATACTCTGACAAATCATCTGGGTTTTATACATGAGAANCATATATTCAGCATCCCGAACATCAATCCTGCCCAGCATATCATCTGTCAAACATTGGTAAATGCTGTTTGAGATCAGAAAACTCATGCAATGAAAATTGTAAAACAGCAGCANCGTAAAAATCGCCTTTTCCAGATGCCTCNCATATTTTATCCGGCAGTATCCTAAAACAAGAGCTGCCGATACTATATGTCTCATCATATTCGGAACGGGTGGTCCAAAAAACAAAGCCACATTGATAATTGCAAAGATACCGGCCAAAGCCAATGTTTTTTTGTTCCTTTCNGGACTGTAAAAAATATTCCATGTCACCAGAAANAGCATGACCTGTAGGAATACAAAGTAAAANCCGTATAGATTGTTGAATAACTCGTATCCCGCCTGACTCATCTACTTATCCTCTGAAATATAACCCAGNTATGCCTTGATAAAATCCTGATATTTGTATTTNGAGATCAAAAGGCTGCTGCCGTTCTTCATCCGTATNTCNGTCCGGTTGTATCTNTCCACATATTTCATGTTGATCAGATACCCCCTGTGTATCCTGAAAAATCCCTCCCTCAGTTCATTCTCCAGTTCGCCAAGCTTTCCATAACATTCAACTTCCCCNTCCTTCATGTACACGATGATCTTCCTGTTACTGCTCTCAATGTAGTAGATATCATTCACCGAAACATTCCTTGTCTCATTCCCATTGCGAATCAGTATTTCCTTCGGCTCCGTGCTCTTCTTTGTCTCCAGATAGCGATATTCCCGCACGGCCTGTGCGANCACTTCTTCAAATTCCTTTTCATCTATCGGCTTCACCAGATACTGGAAAGCATTGACCGAAAAAGCCNNNGGCATATACTCCGGATANCCNGATACAAANATCAAAAGCGGCAGNCTTCCCCAAACAGCTTCCCCCCGTTCTTCCTGCCACTTTCTGATCTGCTCCGCCGTTTCCATCCCGTCAGTGCCGCCCATAGAAATATCCAGAAAAAGGAGATCGATCTGCTCTCTGTCCTCCTGTAGCCAAAACTGTAGTAATTCTCTGCCGGAGGAAAACTCCATGATCCGGCAGTCCGNCTTTTGCTTTTCTATCAGTGTTTTTATATAAATGCGTGTGTTCTCTTCATCATCGCAGACCGCAATATTCAATCCGTCTCACCCCATGTTTATCTTCTATTATGCCCGATATTTTCCGTTCACCTATTTTATCGGCTAAAATCCTCGGAAAGGAAGTCGTGGTGTTGTATCTGGACATTTGGAGGTAGTGACTGGACATTATAGAAAAGCACTCNCTGTTNCAAAAACCNCCGCATATGGAGTAATACCATAGCGGCGGTTTCGCACTTCAAAGATTATCTTAGCAATGCCATACTTCCGGTTAGTTTGTTAACTTTCTTTTTTTCACCACTGATGGCTATCCCAAGATATTTCAGTTCTGTTTCTGTAACATCCTTCATCTTTTCTATAAACTCATCATAGGTCTTACATCCTTGCGCCAGATCAGAGAAATCAACCACCGTCAAATCCGAAAATTCCGGCTCATACAGNTTTTCACGGATCGCTTTAAGTACATCCACATTGCCTTTTAAAATCGGNACTGGGAACTCTATAATCCCCAAATGNCCGTTGCCTGTGCTGTCATACACATCTGCTCCCACAACTTCCGGTATCTGCTTTCCAAGCGTAATACCCATGATAGCCGCCGTATTTGCAATAATGCCGAGCGGCAGATTCTCGTCAATCACCATGACACATTTCTCACTCTGTAAATCCATTTNCTGTATCCTCCTTTTCACTTTTCCCGCGCTCCNTTCCACCATATTGGGAAAGGAAAAGCCCGACCACAGCCATAACCGTCCCCACAACAGAAATCCATGTCATCGGNTCTTTCANNATCAGCACAGATGTCACAACCGTTATGACGGGNACCATNTANATATANACNCTGGTNNTNACNGCNCCAAGNNTCTTTACCGCAAGATTCCATGTNACNAAACANAGTGCGGATGCTCCTAATCCCAGATACAGGATATTGAGCAAATACATCACATCGTCAAATCGTTTCAGACCAATTTTAAAATCAAAATGGCATAATGCTGGAACCATGAAAAGAATGCCATAAAAAAATGTCCTGCGCGTGGTGAGGATGACCGGATATCCAAAACTGCTAATCCTTCTTGTCAGTATGGAATAACACGCCCATACAAAAGCCGCAAGAACTGCCAGCAGATCACCCACAGGGTTCAGCTCCAGTTGAGAGCCGCTAAAGCTGATCAGAGCAACACCTGTCATTGCCACCATAAAACCGATGAAGAAATTTGCCCTAAGCCTCCCTTCCGATTTCAGGAACAACCGCGACAATATCGCTGTAAAAAACGGTGCAACCGATATGATAACCCCTACATTGGAAGCCATCGTGTATGTAAGGGCAATATTCTCCAAAAGATAATACAGGCATATCCCGCACAGCCCCGCCAGCACAAATGTTGCCTCCTGTCTGCGGCTCACCGCTTTCAACCGATGTGGGCAAATCAGAAACAATGCCGCAAATCCCATGACAAAGCGGAAGAACAGGATTTCCACCGGTCTGAAATCCACAAGCAGAACTTTGGTCGATATGAATGTAGTTCCCCAGATAAGGATTGTAAACAGCGCCGCCAGATGTCCGGCTGATCTCTTATTTTCCATGCTGCCCTCCATCCTCACCCTTGCCCGAGAATATTTCACGGTAGATACCCGGTGCCAGCCCAATGAATTGATTGAAATAATTTGTGAAATGGCTCTGGTCTGAAAATCCCGTCCTGATTGCCGCCTCCACAGGCGGAACCCCTGCCGCCAGCAGCTTTTTGGCCTCATTGATACGGATCGTCTCCAGATAGCGATACGGCGTGACGCCCTTTGCTTTCGTAAAGGCGCGCAGCAGGGTTGACTTGCTAAGCCCCGCATGATGACATATCTGATCTAAATAAATGCGCTCCGAGAAGCGCTGCTCCATATATTCACAGGCTTTCTCAATCTCCCGCCTGCACTCCGGAACACAGCTTTCAAAAGGCTGTCCGTAATGCTGAATCAAAAGAGAGATCAAGAACAACAAGGCCTCCTCCTTCCCCAAGCCGCCAACTCCCTGCATGACCATCTCATGCAGTGGGCGCAGATAACAAGCAGCTTCCTCGTCATAGATCACATTCTCTGAAAAGCCAGGAAGTTCCCGATTCCTTGTGACCTCCTCCGCCAAATCCAGCATGGTCTCCTTGGAAATGTTGAAGCCCCGATAATCAAACGTCCCTCCGTCACTCTGGACGCAGGCATGGCTGTCTCCCGGATTGAAGAGCAGGATACTGCCTTCCTTTATGTCATATTCCCTGCCTTTGCAGGAAAGCACGCGCTCCCCCTTCTCCACAAACCCTATGACATAATGCTCATGGAAATGGCTCGGAAACGGCTGTACGATTCCCTCAAAGCGGTATACTTCCATCCTTAAATCGTCATCATATACCACTGTTCTTGCTTCTTTCTCCATGTGCGTTTCCTCCTTGTCACAGCCATTTTACCTTTTATCGATTTGCGCGTCTTGTAAAATATCTTCATTTTAGTTTTATCGGTTTTATTTCCTGTTTGTATTATCTGATGGAAAAGCTCCTGCTGCTTACTCGAAATGATCCAGATAATTCTGCAAAGCATCTGCCAGTTTCCCGATATGCACACCGTCTACAAAAGAATGATGCACCTGCACGGAAAATGGCAGGATCACCCTGTTATCCCGGATAAAATATTTTCCCCAATCTATCATTGGCGTTGCATTGTCCTTCTTACCGGATTCTGTATGGGAGATATGCGTAAATGACACCCACGGAAAGGAAGAAAACTGGTAAATATCATTTGCCATAGGACCCGTAAAATATTCTTTTTGGTTCTTGACCGTATCGGCGGCAAGAGCAACATATTCTTCTATGGTGTTCTGCATTTCTACATTGACGACTTTGAATAGCTCACTGTCTTGGTCGAGATAAGTAAATGCTGTGTTGATCTTTTCGTAAATAACAGGCTTTCCATCTAAGAAGCGACATCGAAATTCTGCAATCTCATTGGCACATTTTGTTACGACGAATACAAAAGAGAAAGTAAAGGAATACCCTCGCTCTTTGATTCTTTTCAAAAAATTTGTAATATCCAGTTCAAAAGTTACGCAATACTGTGGCTGTACACTGTTCCTGAATATCTGACAATGCATCGCTCTTTCCCATGTTGTCACATCGATTTCTTTCATACTGTTTTCCTCCTGTCAAGGTTTGAAGCTCTTGTTTCTTTTTTCTTGTCATATCTTCTTCTGTGATATTATAACGTCTATGTTGTATGATGTCAATGTGTTGTATTATGTGTATAGTTAAAAAGAAAGGACTTACCCATTCCGTAAGTCCAATCCCAGAACACTATTCAATTCCCAGTTCCCGTATTGCGTGCATGATATGGATTCTCATGGCATTTTTAGCTCCCTCCGCGTTTCTCTGTTCTAAAAAATCCATGATCATCCGATGGTCATTCACGGTATCGGAAACGGCTTTTTGGCTCATGGCTGACAGGGTAACGCCTTTTGCAATCGCCTGGTAAAGAATCGGCATAAGCTGATTCATAAACTCGTTGTGAGTTGCCTGAGCGATTGCCTTATGAAAGGAATGCTCGTTACCTGTACGGTCTTGTCCGGCTTTGATTTCCTGCTCAATCTTCTTCCCAAATTCTATAATTCTTTTAATCTCTGCATCCGTCCCTCTGGTCGCAGCCAGATATGCCGCTTCCGGCTCGAAAATCAACCGCATTTCATATAGATCTTTCGCATTTACTTTTATGTCAGACAGCTGTCCTAATGCCGGTTTCTGCTCCAATGCCGTCCGGGTGACAAAAGTGCCTTTTCCCCTTTGAATTTCCAAGACATCATAAGCAACCAAAATCCGTATAGCTTCTCTCAGGGTTGTCCTGCTGACATTCAGTTCCGCCGACAGTTCATTCTCGTTTGGCAGTTTATCTCCGGCTGTGAAGCGTTTCTCTATTGTGATTATAGATAATATCGTGTCTGCGATACTCTGTGAAAGCATTTTATTGTTCATCGCTTATATCACCTCGGGCTTTTTTTGATATTATACTATGAGTGGCGATCAACTTCAAATCTCCAATTAGTTTCTTTCCCATTTACCATGGCAGCCAATTCTTCATCCGAAAAGATTCTTTCATAAGAATGCCCCTTCTCCTGAAACCACTCCTCCCAGCCGGAAACAGATTCAATACCACCCTTTATACTACCCTCTTTGATTGCTTGCATAATCTCGTTATATAAATCTGTATCATTTTCTGAATACATAAATCCCCATCCTTTTGACTGGTCATTATTATCCATGTATTGTATTCCGTTACAGGCAATCATCATAAAACCATTTTCTGTTCTTACAACATGACCTGCAGCCTCCGCTTCAGCAAGCCCCATTGCAAGACCATCACTCTTCACTAAGTTAGGATATTTCTCTTTATACAGATCCGCCAGCTCCTGCAATTTATCAAGTTGCTGCCCGTCGCCACTCATCATAAGCCATGGGCCGTTTCCTTCATCCCCCTTCACTTTCATGCTGTTATACGCATCATTTGCCGAAAATCTACTACTCTGTTCTGACACGCCGCGCGAATTAGAAGCAGTTGTAATTCCGGCCTGGTCAAATAAAGCCGTCCCTCTATTCCGTCTATTGCTTCTTTTCACGTTTTCATAAAGATAAGAATTAGAACTTCCTACTCCACCAATACCCATTCCAAATATCCTCCATTGTGGTCAAATATTTTTCTATTTTCCCCTAAAAAACAAAACTATTTGTTGAAGCCAAAAGCCTTAATCCTGCATAAAATGCTGAACCATTCCAAGCAACATCTTCCCGTCCATTGCCTGCTTATACAAACCGCCATTCATGTAATCGCTTATCATCGCATTGACCATAGCACTCCAGTCCTTCCTCAGACTCTTAAATTGCTCCATCGTATCTGACGGTTCAAAGTAACCGTTATGCGCCGCATTGTCCTTGTAATAATTCAGGGTCTGCCAGCTTCCAAACGTGCCGCCAGTCCCGATTCCTTTGTCATCAGCATAACAGCACAACGCGAACATCTCGATCTCCGAAGCATTTTTCGGATTCACCTCATTGATATTGATATAATATTCCTCCGACCGCACACTCACTTTGATAATCGGATTATTCTCCGTAGAATTCTCCGCATACTTAGCCACCATCCCGTAAGAGACCGAACTGTTTTTGTCATGTGTGAATCCCATTCCCAAAGTCTTGCCTGTAGTCTTGGACGCCTTACTATTTACGGTATCCTCATAGGATACCTGCATTGTCATATTTTTGCTTTTGTATTCATTTGTATAAATGCCGGAAGTTGTATTGTTTGTAATTTCCATATCTTGTTTTCCTTTCGATTATATTGGCTGCGCATCTATCAGTCCGAAACATCTATTGGATCTTTTCCAGTTTCCTTAATAACGTTGCATAAAACTTCTTTTCTCTCTGAAGCGACTCTGCCTTATCCTCATCCACTTTTCCCAATGGATTTTCATTTCTATCCAGAATGTTTTTAACTGCAGACAGACTGCTTTCTACAGTATTCCCGAAAATTTTATCATCTCCGCCTGTCATAAGATCATGCTCCATGACAAGCTGCGAAAGTGTACTGAAACCGTCCGAAAACGGATTCACTCCGCTTTCTTCCATTGCTTCTTGCCATGCTTCTTTCACGCTTTCTGGAACAGTGGATAAATAGTAATTGCTTAAATGTGTGATCCTCTGTTTCATAAGATCGTCAGCAAATTCATAAGTTTTGTTTGCTGCTATTTGCTGTTCATAGGCCTCCTGTGCTGCGGCATTTGCCGCCGACTCCCACCATCCATCTTTATTTTTGCTGTATTTCATACCATTTACGGTAAAATCTTTTGAGACATCTATCCCAAAATAGCTCATTACTCTGGATACATTTTCCGTCCACTTTTGGTATTCGGGAGTGCTGAATGCAACTATATTTGCTGTTCCGCCGGCATTCCGGAGCAGCATTATTAAAGCGCTTGCCATTTCGGCAGCCTTCTCGGATGCTTTGCGATTATAAAGATCGCCTCCGGATATATCAACAATTTCTTCCCCAACTGTCAACACAAATCCGCCCTCTACCGTTACTTTTGCCCCTTTCGCAATATCGATGGAATTACGTAGTTTATCTACATTTGTTTTTTCCGCTAAATTAAGAGGTTTTCCCATTCCTGCCATCAAATCTTCGCGGGAAATAACCCTGATCGAAGATCTATTACACATGAATTTACCTAGTTCTGCTCTGTTTTCTACATTTGTAACTTTTTTTGATGTAAGCAGACCTGTGTATGGGTTTATGCACCCTAAATTTTTAATGTCCATTTTTCATCCCCCATTGCTGTTAAATATTTTTCTGTGGCTCCTCTGTTGGTCAAAGACGTCTTTAATAATAATACGAACCAGTCCTCAAAAAAGTTTCGTTTCTCCTATCTTTTTTCTCATCATAAAAGGCAGGGTGAATCCCCTGCCTTTGACCTTGTAACCTATTGTTTTTTATACTTCTACGCTATGTCTGCTTGGATACCTGGTTTCAGTTGATGTAAACGTATCATCCGTTGAAACATGGATGTGTCCGCTGCTGTCTATTGCATATTCATTGCCATAAATGGAAAATATGTCCCCCTCTTTATAGCCAGCCGCTATCCAATTCATGTGATTCCACCGTTCAATGTTCTTATCCACATTTATCACGTCACCGGATTCCTGCAGGATATAGGTATGCTTCCCGGCGCCTGCATCTATGGAAAAGAAACCCGGAGTAATACCGACTTTCTCACAGGTCGCTAACACTTCTTTCCTGCTGTATAATCCCTCCCACGGCTCCCTTCCCTGTGCCAGATTCGACAGAATATTCCCTGCCTTACTCATTTCCCATCTGGAGTCTCTTTCTCCCGGATTCCTATTTTCTGTTAACAGAGATTCTGACACTGCCCATCCTATATAACCATTATTGACGTCCCAAGGATACCGTCTGCCATCAGACGCAGTCCATACGTAATAGCTTTTATTATTTAGAACCAGGGAATTGTTTACCGCATGAATGCCTGACAAGGTGCCTGTATTGATCTTGGGCACCGCATAATTTGGCACTACCTGCCTGCTTCCATTATAATCAAAACACATAACGCCATAATCCTTAAACTCAGGATTATATCCGCACTCCACATTCGTCCCAAAATTGATTGCATCCAGAATCGCTCTTGGATTATTATAGTTTGCAAAATAATAGGATAATTCACTTGCGGATACATTTGCACTTTTGTCTACCAATGCCGCTATGGATTTCTTTGAAAAACTCTGTGCTCTGCTGGAAATGCTTAAACTATCCCTCTTTTTGTCGTTTCCTGATCCTAACAATAGGTGGAGTGCTGCCTGCTGTCTTGCTATTTTGTTTGTCTTTTTAGTATGTAACAATGGCTGGCTCATTTTATTTGTGCCTGCAAAAGCTGTTTTTATCATTTTATCTTCCTCCTGATCATGATTTTAAAATGCTGGCTTCATATCGTTCCATTGCCCTGATTGCATTTCGTTTTCCTGAAAAAGCACTCTTTCCCTGCAAACTCTCATGTATTTCATTCTCTTCCTGTCTTTCTTGAAGCTGTCCTCTGATCAGCGCTTTCCTGGCCTGCTTTTCTTCAAACTGCTCCCGTAAATATTTTCTCTTTTCATAATGATTTTGTGGTGCGAACTTTTTCCTTGCTTTTTTCTCTATCTCTTTATCCTGAGCGTTTCTTCCATATGATGAATTACTGTTCGTAACATATGTATTAGGGCTGCCACAGCAATTTCCGTTTTCGTCAAAAATCAATTCGTCGTTCACAAGTTTCGCTCCTAAGGCATTCCAAAGTGCCGTAAAATACTGTTTGCTGGCAGGTATATGTGCCAGATTCTTTTCCAACTCCTCGGCTTCTTTCGGATTATTTACACATTTCTCCAAATACACAGGTGATATCGTCACTTTATAATCAGGAGCTGTCAAACAAGGATACTTATCTTTCAGGTACGCATAATACTCTGATGCATTCGTATATTTTTTCCCTGCTGCCTGCTCCGCTTCCTGTTTCTCTGCTACTTCCTTTTTTGAGGAAGCGTACCTGCTCTCATAAACATTCCCATAAGCGCTGCTTAATCCTGTTACTGCCATATTTTTCGCCCTCCATCCCATTCAAAAAATTTTCCCAACATACAACTTTCGAAATATGCCGTCTGCTGTATTTATCGCCCGTCTGCGCAAATTTTTCATAGGTTTGGAGCGAATAGCTCTATTTTGAGTATGAACGGCATTAAGTTGTCAGCGGATAGTTTTCACATGGTCTCACCCCAAAGACTTTAGCTTCCTGCGGTATTCCACCATTTTCTCCTCACTTACCGTGTCCATGATATGCTGCAGCTCACTGACCACGGAATCCCTCTCCTTCGGCAGATAGGCAGTGACCGGATAAAAATTGGAAACAGAATTGGCAAACAGATGCGTCCGTATCTGCAGGTTCTGGATAAACACCTGTAACTCCCGCAGGCGCTCCCTTTCCCCGGCAGGAACAAACCCTCCCTCCCGCTCCATACGGTACAACTCCGTATCCGGGAACAGCGTAAGAGAATCCACCGAGATAAAATACGGATTTAACCGGCTGAACAGCTTTGCACTGTTTACCGCATTATGGTATCCCCTGCCCTTTCCCGCAAGCCCGGTCATATAGACAAAATAATATTCAATCCCTGCCTCGTCCAACTTCCGGCACTGTTCCAGAATGTCAGCCGCCGTGTATCCTTTGCCCGCCAGTGCAAGCGTGTCATCATCCCCGCTCTCCGTCCCGATGCTAAGTCCGTTTATTCCCATTGCCCGAAGCTTCTTAAGCTGCCATACTTCCTTGTCTTTAATATCCCTTATGCTTGCAAACATCGCCATCATCTGACATTTGATAAGGTAATCCCGCACCGTGAGCGCACGGAGTTTCAGGTTTTCATAGCTCATAGCGAAAGGGTTTGCTCCCGTCCAGAAAATGCGCCTTGCATAAGGCTGGTAGCTTTTGATCTCCTCTAGGTCTTCCTCGAACTCCTCCATCGGGGACATACGGAAACACTCGCCTTTATAAAGGCTGCAGAAACGACATTTTTTATATGCGCAGCCGGATGTCGCTTGGATGATGACGGAATGCGCCTCATAAGGCGGTCTCCACGTTCTTCCTGTAAAATGCAACTTGTATCATCTCCTCTCAGCTATCCTCTTTTGCACTAAGTTACTTCCAAAACTCCACAGATTCAAGTACTGTCATTTTTTAGTAGTAGTATCTTTTTTCATACTATCTATCTAAAATAACCGTATCTTGATTTTGCTCTGTTGCCGGAATATACTGATGGGGAAAGAGGTGGAATGAAATGGCCGAAAATAAGTTCAATAACGAAGAAATGATCGCCCGCTGCGTTCCCATGGGCAAGCTCCAGTCCGTGATCGGCGGTAAATGGAAAATACTGATCTTATGGTACGTATCCTTTTACAAAGTCCAACGGTTTGGAGAACTGCTGCGTCGTCTTGACGGAATCACACAGTCCACGCTGACAAAGCAGCTCCGGGAACTGGAAAGCGACGGGTTCCTCCACCGGGAGATTTACAAGGAAATCCCGCCTAAGGTGGAGTATTCACTGACTGAATTTGGGGAGAGCTTCATCCCTGTTTTGCAGACGATGATGACATGGAGTGAGAAATATCTTTGTCCAGATTATCAGAATCCGTATGAGAAATAACAGACCAACGCATATGGAATAAAACCATAGCGGCGGTCTATCATTTCTTTTACTGTTCCGTCTTGTTCCTAAGTTACTTTATTTTTTCCCACCATGAGCTGGATAATACAATATCCCACATGCCATTAGACACAATCGGCTTCAAAAAAGCCGCGATTAAAATCATAACTACTAAAATAATGACAGGTTCATACCGCATCAAATCTTCTTTATGATTGGAAAATTGTAAAGGTAATTTAAAAGAACATCTTTTGGCTATATAATAACCTATCACTGCTCCTGCTGTATTAGTAATCAAATCATCAATATCTGTAAGTCTGAAAGTAAATATCTGTAATAGTTCAATGCTGACTGACAAAGCGAATCCCATGAAAAACATTGTTTTTAGAGAACGATAATTCTTCCAAATAACAGGAACTAAAAATCCCAGCGGCACAAATAAAATAATATTTAGAATAGTGTTTTTGGTGTACGCAAGTGGACTATTTACAATGTCTATCAGAGGTATTAAATTAAAACCAAAGGGGCAGGATAACCCGCCCCTCTACATTAACCGCTTCAGTCTAATTTCCGTATTTCCCGGTTAAAACAGGATGCCATGCTCACCGTAAATCCGCATATCCCGGTACATAGAAACATTGCTGCCATGCCGCTTCCGGCGCTATCCCCTACTATCATTTTCAGCATTCCTGCCAGCCCGTTTCCGGAACTCATAAATGGTTCAAAAACATAATCTGCCAGATAGCCTCCGAGGATAATGCCGACCGGAATTGTACTGTATTGGATGGCATTCCTGGCTGCAAACACCCTCCCCTGCATGTCCACAGGTATCTTTCTATACAGTATTGTATTCTGGTTTGCCATGACAAAAGGAATCGGCATGCTGGCGGCAATCGCAGCAGCCGACCACCAGAAGACATTTTTTCCAATTGCCATTCCCAGATCACCAAACAAAAATGAAAATGCTACTGCAACATAAATTGCCACCGCTTTATGGCGGCTTTCCTTTTTTAAAGAAACAATGATTCCTCCGACAATTCCGCCCATACCCATACAGGCATTTACCGTTCCGAGTGCGATACTGTCTCCGGCGCTTCTCGCCAGAATCATCGGCGACAAAATATTCTCGTAGGTCAGCCTGGAAAAGAAATTGATCAGCGCCATTGTCAGCATAATGTATAAAATGCCTTTTTCCTTTTTCAGAAAAGCAAACCCCTCCGCTATCCCGGCAAACGGAGAACTGTGCGTTTCTTCCCGGAACCGCTCCGGAATCGTGATAAAAAACAGCAATGCACAAAAGGCAAAAGCAAAGCTCGCCAAATCTATCAGCAGGATAACCGGAAGTCCGACCGTCGCAAAGAGAAAAGCCGCCAACATGGGGCTGAATACCACGATAAGATTATGAGAAAAAGAATTCATACCACTCACATTTGAAATCTTTTCCTTCGGTACAAGCTGTCCTGTTGCCACTGCGGATGCC
This sequence comes from Lachnospiraceae bacterium, assembly GCA_014804615.1. Taxonomy (GTDB): domain Bacteria; phylum Bacillota; class Clostridia; order Lachnospirales; family Lachnospiraceae; genus UBA3282. The sequence continues at coordinate 96,557 of JAAUZL010000010.1, read as the reverse complement.
GGCTGCTGGAAGGCATTTGTTACGCCTACTATCACATTCATGATATAGATGTTCCAGACTGCCAGATGCCCCGCAAGAAAGAATGCCAATATAGCCAAGGAAGCAACCGCCGCGATGCTGTCAGAAACCAACATGATCGTTTTTTTCTTATGCTTATCTATGAACCCGCCAACAAACAGGCTTAAAAGCACATACGGCACATAATTACAAAAGGACATAAGCGAAACGGACATTGCAGAATGGCTCTGCCCATATGCCCATAAAACAAGGGCAAACCCGGTCATAGAGCTTCCCAATCCGGATATGAGCTGGCTTAACCACAAAATAAAATATTTTTGAAATGATTTTTCATTCATTGATTTTTCCTGTTTTCCTCATCTCCCGCAGTTATCGTTTCGCAGAACAGTATAGCATGGAAAGTTTTTTTAAGCAAACTGCACAAAACTAAAAGAAATAAGACCAATGAGAATAAATATCATTTATATAACATTAGCCATAACGGTATTGACATTTGTTATGAGGAATATTTATGATATTCCTATAGCACAGCAGATGAAAAAACGGAAAACCAGTCAAATTTATAGCAAATCATATTAAAAGGAGCGATACTATGAATTTATCAAAAGCACCTATGGGCTGGAACAGTTGGGATTGTTACGGTGCATCCGTAAACGAGGAAACCGTCAGAAAGAACGCCGATTTCATGGCCAAAAACCTGAAACAATACGGTTGGGAATATATCGTTGTGGACATTCAGTGGAGTGCGCCAAACGCGTCCTCTCATGAATACGATCCGTTCACCGACCTTTGCATGGACGAGTTTTCCCGTCTTGTGCCCGCTGAAAAACGCTTTCCCTCTGCGGCGGGAGGAAAGGGCTTCGCGCCTCTTGCGGAGTATGTTCACTCTCTCGGGCTTAAATTCGGCATACATATTATGCGTGGTATTCCCAGACAGGCGGTGCATAAAAATACTCCCATAAAGGGCACGGACAAGACAGCTCGACAAATTGCAAAGACAAGCAGCATTTGTCAGTGGAATACGGATATGTACGGCGTTGACCCTGCCAAGGAAGGCGCAAAGGAGTACTACGACAGCCTTTTTGAACTTTACGCTTCATGGGGTGTGGACTTTATAAAGGTGGACGATATCTGCCGTGAAATGCCTCACGAGGAGACCGAACTTGTTATGCTGAGCGAGTCTCTGAAAAGCTGCGGACGGGAAATGATACTGAGTCTCTCCCCGGGGCCTGCACTTCTGGAAAAAGCGGAGCTCTATAAGCAGACTTCAAATATGTGGCGCATTACCGACGATTTCTGGGACAAGTGGGAACTTCTCTACGCCATGTTTGAACGTGCGGAAAAATGGTGTATCCATACAGGCGCGGGACATTTCCCCGACGCGGATATGCTTCCCATAGGACCGATCTTGCAGGACTATGACAAGTCCAACCGCACAAAATTTACGGAAAACGAGCAGATTACCATGCTGACCCTGTGGAGCATTTTCCGTTCACCCCTGATGATAGGCGGAGAAATGACCGACTTTGACGATTTTACTATGGGACTTCTCACCAACGAAGCGATACTGAAAATGCACAGCAATGCGAGACACTCTCATCCGGTGTGGAGGAAAACCATAGACGGTTCGGAGTATATCCTGTGGACCGCCGCCAACCGTGAAGGCGGACAGTATGCCGCAGTTTTCAACACAGGCAATACCGAGATCGAAATTGAAATTCCCCTTGCCGATCTGGAGTTGTACGGCAGCGTTACGGTCTGCGAATTGTGGAGCGGAGACAGCTTTTCCACAGACAATACTATCCGCATAAAAATCGGAAAACACGGAGCGAAAGCATACCTGCTGTCACTTAACACAGGGCAGGCATAAACTTAGCAAACAGATACAGCCCCTCTGAACCCGCATGGACTTCATGGGCTGTGCCTGCCGGCATGATGGATATTGTTCCGGGTTCATACGAGATTATACTGCCTGCGTTTACGCATCTTCCGTTTCCCTTTATCACTTCATGCGTTTCCAACTGAGTTTCATGGATATGATTCCCAATATTGCAATCGGGAGCAATCCGCACCAGATGATAACTGAACATCCCTTCCGTGTCCTTTGCCGTGATGATGTGCTTTAGTTCAACCCCTGCAAAAGTCGAATGCTTAGACCATTCGATCTCCGCAAAGCCAACCTCCTTTTCCGGCAAAACTAATTTTCCATTGTCAAATAATGCAAATGTATCCATTCTGACACCTCCGAATAATATGTTGTTTTTCTTACACTTCAATCATATTCTTCGGAAGCTATCATGTCTTGTAAAAAATTGACCTATGTAATCTGTTGCATGATATTTTTAGAACAGATATATTCTGACGGGGATATCCCGACAATCTTCCGGAACGCCTTGTCAAAATGGCTCTGGTCATAAAACCCCATTTCAGCCGATATCTCACCTACTGTCCTTTCTGCGTCCAACAATCCCTGCGATTTCCGTATGCGGTTTTGAATACAGAACTGATGCGGCGTCATACCAATACAGTTTTTGAACTTTCGTATGAGATAATATTTGCTGACATAAATATCCGTCGCCAATGTTTCTATGGACATATCCCGTTCCGGGTGGCTGGTTATTTTATCAGTCAGAGTTTTTATGTCCGCATCCATTTCTTTCCGGTCTTTATCTCGGAGAAGGTAAACCGTCCGCAGGGAATCCAACAATTTCCCACTCTGCTCGTTCCCAAAAATCCCCCGCTCCACCGCATCCCTTAACAAATCTTGCACAATCACCTCTACGGTCTCTAAATTGGCCTCTTCAATAAAAGTCGTTCCTATACACATAGACAACAGTTTTGTATCCTTTGTCTGACGCACAGAATGCACAGTATAGGGTGGAATGATAAACACATCCCCTCTATGACATACCATTTCCCTGTTTTCCAAATAAACCGTGACCGCTCCCTGCATGACCATGGATATGACATAATGCCTTACATGGTTATGGGAAGTAAAGTGCTTATCTATATTTTCTGACAATACGAACTCGATTGGGTATTTTTCACATTGGTAGTATTGCATATATCTTTTGCTCCTGTCAGTTCTCGTCATTCCACCTAATAGTATTATGCTTTTATGAAATGAAAATCACAATAGGGTGATCCGCTTCCCAATGTTCCAGTCCGCTCAAAGCGAATTTGAGGTAATAAGCCTGAAAAAGAAATATCATCATTTTCACAATATACACAACATAATTCCGGACACTCATACATATTTGTTAGTTCACAATAAATACAACTATGCAAATTAAAGTGTATTTCTTTGCCATTGCATTTTATCCATTCTGTTTTCCATCCTTCATCTGGAAAATTCTTTCTCATATGTTTCTTTACACCCAGTCGGTAAAAGGTATAAGCAAAGAGCATATTTCCCAATTTACTCATTTCCTCTTTTTGAACACTTGCGGCTTTGTGGGTTTCCTTCCTGACATATTCCAGTGCTTTTTCTTGACTTATTCCCTCTGCTCGAAGTGCTTTATAATAGGCCATAGTTGGAAACATTTTAAATTGTAAATGATTTTGAATTGCAGCACTATTACGATAATCGGCTTTATTCAGAAGCTGCTGATATATTATTTCTGCCCGCTGAAAAATAGTAGTCCCTTTTTCGTTGCCAAACTGCTGAACACAATCATTCTCTAAAAAGGAAAGTGTTGTTTCATTCATTTTCATCATCAATTTCTCCCTTAAAGCTACCTAATCCTTTCAAAACTTTAATAGCAACTTCTTTCATCACATCAGCTTTGACTACTGCTATTCCCTGTTCTTCGTCACCCAAAACAAGCAAAGTATCTCCAGGATTTATCTCGAATATCTCCCGTGCTTCTTTCGGAATAACAATTTGTCCGCGTTCTCCAACCTTGACAGTCCCAAATATGTGTTTTCCCTTTGGCATTGACATTGTATCTCATCTCCTCAATTCATATTATTCATACTTTTCATATTTTTATGAAAAGTATATATTAAGTTAATGGAAATGTCAAGATAATAAAAAAAGGAGCCTTGCAGCTCCTTCCTTTTTTATTATCATTTTTTAATCTACTCAACACAATGCATATTAGAAGTTACGGATTAAATAATTTTTGCAACTCATCAGTAGAAATCTGGCTTGAATAATTGTCTTTACAAAAGCAATTATTACATATTCGCATTTTTAATAAATCCGTACTAAATCCTTCTTCGTTAAGAGAAGAAGCAAGCGCCTGTTTAGCAATGGGGTATAATTCCACTCCATCTACTTCAACCGCTGGATCATCTAAAATAATTTCTACTAAATATTTTTTAAATGGAATACGTTTGGCCGTATTATGGATAGTAAACATCTTCTTTTGGATACTATCATTTTTCATATTCTCATCAAATTCCTTATCAATATCATCAGATAATTGCGCCGTCATTGGCAATTCTCTTTTCGCTATTTCTCCCCTAGATAAAAGTCCTTTTTGATGAATTAGTGTACAAGAAGTTCTTACCGTATTGGCATGAAAAAAATATTTGAATCCTTTACTGGACAAAAAATCATATAATTCCTTTGGAGAAACTTCTATCATTTGTAGCAAACCTCCTTTTATTCTGCAAGCAACAACTATACTGTCAAAAAAATACACTGCATCCCCTTATCCCAAAAGCCGGGGAGTATTAATAATTATCTGTTGAGAATTATCTTATCAATTTTCTTAATAAAAACATTTCTCCATATCAATATGAAGAGCCCATAAACACCCTATGCATGACCTTTTATAGTCTTTTGTCATCAAATATTTTTTAAAACGACGTAATATTGTAGTCTTTTACCATACCATTATTATCCTATAATGTCAATAAAATCAATTAAATGACAAAAAACTGTAAATGTAACAAATTTCGAAGTACCGCAGATAAAAACAATACAGGCATAAAAAGCACCGACATTTCTGCCGATGCTCCTAATCAACACAACTATTATTCTATTTCCCCGGTAACTCTTTTATTAATGGCTGTATCGTCTGATAAATATGTTTTACAACACTACCATCTCCATACAGTTTCATCAACTCATTGTTAATCTGCTGTTTTGTTTCCGCATTTAAAATAATTCCTATGATTTCCTCTTTATTATCAGTATAAATTTTCTTCCTAAAATGCTGTCCAAAGAAAGACCGCACTTGTGACTCTCTTTTTGCAATCTTACTCTTGGAAGATACAAATTTTTCGAGAATAGCTTTTACATCCTCATATACCTCCAAGTAATCATCATATTCTTCTCTCAAATCATTATGTATCCCACTTAGAACTCTCTCATCATTACAATGCGCTACTACATACATACAAATTCTATTTGTATGCTTATGCGAATACCCCTTTGCAGCCAGTCCACGCTGCATAAATAAATTCAATTCGCTCCTATCGTCTCCGGAAAAAATGTAATCCATTCCTGCACTAATTTTGCTGTTAACAGTCTGAGTAGTTGCAACCGCAGCAGTCTTCTGTACAGTTTTCTTTTGTTTTACCGAAGCGCCCGGTATCTTCGGCTTTCTTGAGGTATTCGAATAACCTTCTTTTTTCCAAAACTCTATTATATTATCATAATCCTTATCTTTGCTGACAATGACATAAGCACATTGCTTTCCATGACTGCATAACAAATATCCCAAGTATGAAACCAAGTGCATATCTACTGATTGCTTACAAGCTGGAACTAGATGTCCTTCAATTTCAACTTCTTTTATATGCTCAATATCCATTCGAATTTTAGGAGCATTCTTTGTAGAAAAAATATGTACATGATCTGTCTGCGATAAGGAACCGATGTTTTCAAGCCCTTCATCATGAACATTTTCGAAATCTACCAAATAAAATGTTTCCATCCGTCAATTCCATCCTTTCACATTCCGCTACACTTTACCAACAAACCTCCTCGACGGCTTCACAAACAACGTTACCGCCAGAATAACCGCCGCTGTTATCCCCAGACTGATCGGGTACACCTGCATAATGGTTGTGAAAGATGGTCTCTGCCGAAACGCGGTAAATATCCATGTAAGACGCACTCCGCAGATCCCGACGACCGAACAGGACGCCGGTATGAAGGAAACACCAAAGCCTCTCAGATAGCCCGACAAAACCTCCTGCGCAAAGCTGAACAGATACGCGAAGAAAATGTATTCTAAGCGAATCCGTCCTGTTGCGATCACGTCCGGATCTGGGTTGAAAATGCCAAGTAACTGCTGACTGAACAGAAGAATCAGTACGCTGGCCGCCATAGTGCTCACCAAACTTTGTATCAGGCAGAGTTTTAACGTTTTCAGGCAGCGATCCCCCTTCCCGGCCCCATAGTTCTGCCCGACAAATGTGGTGCATGCCTGCCCAAAAGAATTCATGATATAGAATGCAAAAATTTCCAGATTATATGCTGCTGAAGATGCCGCCATTACCGTTGTCCCAAGGCTGTTGACCGCAGACTGAATAATAATATTGGCAAACGAAAAGATCATTCCCTGTATGCCTGACGGAATCCCAATCTTCAGAATCTGTCCCAGAACCTCTCTATGTACCCGCAGTTTCCGTGGTTCAATCCGAATCGCCAGCTCTGATTTCATCAATGCAGCAAACAGAATCCCTGCGCTGATAAGATTAGAAATCACCGTTGCTGTCGCAACACCATCCACATCCATCCCAAGCTGTATGACAAAAAACAGATTGAGGATCACATTCAAAACACCTGAGACTACCAAAGCGATCAAAGGCATCTGTGTATTTCCGCAGCTTCGGAAAATGGCTGATTCAAAATTGTAAAGCAGGATCACCGGCATCCCGGCCAAATAGATCCTTAAATATTTTACTGCCAACGGGTACACAGCTCCCGGAACATCCAGCATTTTTACAACCTCGGGAGCCAGAAATTCTCCCCCCACGGCAAGAAACAATCCTCCGAGCAAAGCGACAACCACAGATGTGTGCACTGCCTTTGCAATACTTTCGTCATCTCCCTGACCGATAGACTTTGCGATAATGACATTGCTCCCCAGAGAAATTCCGACAAAAAGGTTGACCAGCAGTCCGATGACAGGCGCATTGCCTCCCACTGCCGCCATAGCCTCTTTGCCGGAAAAATTTCCGACTACCGCCAGATCCGCTGCGTTAAATAACTGCTGTAAAACTCCAGTCACAGCAAGCGGTATCGCATATTTGATGATCTTATCTCCCAACGAGCCGTTTATCATATCCATACGGCTTCCCATGTGAATCCCTTCTTTCTTTAAATCAGTGACCATCACTTCAAGTGATACTAATTTTTTCGTCCGATTATAAGTCTTTTTGGACGAAAATTCAATTTATTGGATGAAAAATTTCTTTCTGTCAAGGCTATCCCCAACCCTCAGGCACTTATTCGGACACGCTTCCACACACCTCCCGCATCGGATACATTCCGGAGACCGGGATATTTCCTGCACAGAGAGCGAAACCGGACAGGCTTTCTCACAGGCCCTACAGGAAACGCACCGCTCCTTTTCCCAATGGATCTGCACAAGGCTGAAACGGTTGAACCAGCCATAGATTGCGCCTAACGGACACAAATACTGGCAGAACGGACGATATACTTTTATAGATAAAAGGACGATCAGCAGCAAAATGCCGAGTTTCCAGAAAAACAGCCCGCCCGCCTGACTGCGCAGCATCTCATTTGTAGCAAGCAGCGGAACCGCACCGAACAGCGTCCCCGACGGGCACAGATATTTGCAGAATGCGGGCACCTTTGCAAATCCTCCAAATAAAAACAGCGATCCGACGCCCACCAGCAAAAACAGAACCACATACTTTCCATATTTTAAAATATGATGAAACGGAAGATTTTTTCTCTTGCGAAAAAGCGGAATCTTGTGTAAAAGATCCTGCGCCAGACCAAAGGGACACAGCCAGCCGCAGACAAAACGCCCCAGCAAGCTTCCGAACAGAAAGAAAAATCCAAGCGCCGCAAAAGGAATCTGAAATCCCCGCTGGTTCAATAATGCCTGCAACGCGCCGATCGGGCAGGAAGCAACCGCTCCCGGACAGGAATAACAGTTTAACCCAGGAACACAGGCATACTTCAAGTCGCCCTGATATATTTTTCCACTCGTAAAACCGTAGGCGTATCCGTTAGTCAGAACAGTAAAAACAATTTGTACGATCAGCCGCAATTTCTTCATGTGCTCACCCAAGTCCGATACATTCCATACAGATCATCGTTGCCTTTCTCCATATGACGGCCAACTGCCCCTGCGCAGCGCCGATGCCGAGAAACGCAATTCCAATAAGCAGGCCCCAAAGCCACACGTTCTGCTTAACTGTTTTCCAAAAGCGCATTGATTTTTTCCTCCCACGCTGTTTTCTCCATCGCTCCGATCACCGTATCTACCACCTCGCCGTTTTCATTCACAAAAAAGGTAGTCGGTACTGCTGTCACCTCTGTCAGAAGGGCATAATAGACGGATTCATTCAAAAGCAGATGTGTATAGCTTGCGCCGGTCATCTCGATCAGCGCCGCCGCATTGTCCATTGTTGCCGCATCTGCGCCTTCCATCACATCACTGATAATGCCAATAATCTGAAACTCTCCCGCCTCGTATTCGCCTGCCAGCTCTCCAAGTCCGGGCATCTCTCCCAGACAGGGATTACAGTATGTCGCCCATACGTTTACCATAGTAAGCTTCGATTCCGAGAAAACCGTCTCAGAAACAGCATTGCCGTCCATATCCTGACATGTAAAAGCAATCTGAGAAGCCCCGCTCGCCTCTTCCTGTGTCAATGTTTCTTCCACGCCATTCTCAGTCGATATCTCCGCCGTATCCTGCGCAGAACTGTTTCCCATGCCGTTTCCGCTCTCCGAAGTATCCGCCCGCTTTCCTCCCCCGCATCCGACCAATAACGCCGCCAGCAGGATAACTATGAAAAAGAATTTACAATACGCTTTCCTCATTTTTGCACGTCACCTCATTTCAAGAAATATTGTACCCGATTATCAAAACTTTTGTTATCACTTTTGATACTTTACTTTTCACGCTTTCTCCTTCTCATGATAACGACAGCTCCTGCTGTTGCTCCTACTGCTGTTCCTGCCGCTATAATCATGACCGCGATCACAATCGGGATCATCGGACTTTTCTTCGTCCTCTCTGCGGGTGTGCTCACAGTATCATCCGCCTGATTTCGTTCTGCTCCAGCCGTCTCCTCATCCGCCTGGAAATCCGTTTCCGTCCGCGCATCCTCCTCCGACCGCAACGCCTCTTCCATCTGCAGTTCTTCTTCCACCCGCAGCTCCTCTGTTTCTGCCTTGCGGTCATTATAACGGTTAATGATGTATTTACTGGTAGTCGTCAGTTCATCCTCGGTCCAGTTCCCGTCATACTTGGCCAGATTCTCCTGGAAATACGCCGCCGACTCGTAAGAATTGCTGATTGCCCAGCAGACGTAGCTCACATTATTTTTGTCACATATATCTAACCATACATCCGCATTTTCCACATCATAGCGCCCATCGCCGCTGGCTGTACATACGCCATATTCCGAGACAATGACAGGCACTCCGTTTTCCAACGCATCCGTCAATTTTTTCATGGGCTCCGCATAGTGGGATGCGGCATAAAAATGGCAGGTATAGATGGTATTCTTATCATCCAGCAAATGACCTGCCACCTCATCCACCTTGGAAGAATAACTGTCTGTACCGCATATCACGATCGCATCACTTCCACACTCACGAATCACATTCGTCAGCTTGGTGCAATAGGAATACAGGTCATTGTCTGAACCATCAAACCATGCGGTTCCTGTCGGTTCATTGCAAACCTCAAATAGGACATTGTCATAATCCTTGTACATTGTCGCATATTTCTGAAAAAATGCAGTTGCGTCCTCTAAATCTTCGTTTGGATTATAGTTCAGCACATGCCAGTCAATGATCACATACATACCCAGATCGGTAGCTGCCTGTACTCCTTCCTGAATCAGTTTATCATTGTACGCCTGATTCTGCCCTTCCACATAAGCACGGCCTTCCTTTTCTGTCTCCTCCTTTGCATATCGATCCACATAGGCATTCTCCCCTTCATGGGCATACACCGCAATACGGATCAGATTCACGCCCCAATAATCACGAAATGTCTGGAACGCCTCTTGATTCACATACTGTGGGAACCAGGATAATCCATGCGTGCTGACTCCAAGAAGCTGATATGGATTTTTGTTTTTGTCCACGATCACGGGCGCGGTATACCCATCCACGGCCGCGATAGACAGTTGCCCATGCTTTCCGACTTCTGTATCTTCCGGAGCGATCTCCTTCATTGTGCCGGAAGCTTCATACTTCAGCTCCATATTTCCTCCTTCTGTTTCAACGGCTTCCCCCTGGCCTATGATCCTGACAGATTCCACTTCCCATTCGACAGAGGATCCGACCTCGCATCCTGCCACTTTCATTCCAATCTCACCCAGGGTTCCTTCCGCAATATAGGGTGCCAGATCCAGCTCTATTTCCACCCTTTGCGGATCCTGTGTCAGATCACAGTTTGACTGATTCCAATTTTCATACTTAGAATCCATCCCGTATATGTACACGATCGGCGTCAACGGACTGCCGTATGCATCGTAATTTTCTCCTGTCAGGGGCGTGTAATTTTTAACGGTGGCAGTCACCTGTAATTTCAACCAGTCAAACCCACCCAGACCTTCCTTCAGACCGCTTGGAATTTCAAACTGACAACCCGATATATAATCGTCCGCATATGGATTTTTTTGAATGGTACCGCCGGATGGTCCTCCATTGGCGCCATTGCTGATTTCAAGTCCCTCCGCGATCACAAGATCATCACTCACTCCATCTGCCCTTACCGGCAATACTATGACTGCTGCCAGCATAACAGCCGCACACAATATGGTTCCTGCTTTTTTCCCAAGTCTGCCTGAGACATATCTTTTTCTCATAAAACTGCTCCCTGCAAAATCTTTTCGAAATTATAACCTCAATCCGCTTCTACATACTCCTGAAATCCATCACTCTCCGAATAGCAGATCATGGTGATCCTCGAAAAACCTGTTGTCTCCCTCTCCTGAAACAACCGCTTATATTCCTCCGCTCTCTTATCCGCTCTGACATACGCCTTGGTTTCCGTCAGTTCATTTACTCCTAAGCCGCCTTCCCAAAGCTTCCCTTCCTCTTCTTTCGTAAAGTCCGTGAAAATATAGTATTCCTCTTTTCCATAATCGCCGGGTGGCCTGCGATCCAGCTCCACCAGTATGACCTCCGCCGTCAACACACCATCCTCACATCTGATTTCGGTATATGTGTTTGTATTATACCGGGGTGCATAGAAATAGTAATTTTTATCATATAACAGAAAGGTCCCATTGCCATCCCATCCGTCGATGATCCGGGTATCGCCTCCGCCCACAAATTCCAGCACTCTCCTGCCCGTCTGGTCATATACATAATTGTAAGTAAGCTCTGCACTCATATCCACATAGTATTTTGATACCAGGAGCTCGTCTCTCCCGTCTCCCGTAAAATCATAAGCGCTTATCCGAATCGTTTCCTTGTAGGGATATCCCCTGTCTGCCGTAAAAAAACTCTGAAATTCCTCTTTGTCCTGGGAAAGGATCTTCCGGATCAGATCCGTCTCTTCTTCCGTCCTCCTCCGTATTCCGTCCTGATCTATAGGGACAACCACTTCCTCGATTGCCTCCCCCTCTGCCATATCTCCTTTCCCGACTTCTTCCTGTACCATACGCTCCTGCTGCGCTTCTTCTGTATCATTGGGCCCCGCCAAAGGAGGGCCTATCTCTTCAATGTATAAAATAGTTGTCGGATTCGTATATCTTATTCGCAATTGCTGTCCGTTTTCTGTTATTACATTTGTTTTATGACTATAAAAATATCCCCATGTGGGGATAGCCACGGAAACTTCAAATTCTACCCCATCAATTGTAAAAGTGTAGCCGTTTTTAGTCTTTGTATAATCCTCCACGATTCCTTCCACTTCACGATATTCTCCCCACCACTTATATCCGAGAATATCCCTGCCATATGTCACTACCCTTCCGACTATTGTCACAGAGCCAACCATCCCAACGAGAACAACACCCACATATCCCACACACATGCTATTCTCCTTTTTCGCTTTTTTGATATCACGTATCGATCCTATCCATACGAAAATCGATACAGCACATATCCATACAATGAGCAAAAAACCCTTCGGACTGCCTATATAACTCACCTCAAATAAAACCTTTGGCATTCTGCTCCTCCCTTTTCCTTACTTCCGCATTCCTCACCGAAGCAAAAGGAACCAACGATATCGCTGTAAAGACAAATACCCCTCCGCAATGGTCGGGGTATTACCACATGTCTTAACGATTCAGATAATAACCATAGGTTTCCTCTAAAACTTCTTTCGAAAAACCATATTCATCCACAAGATGTTCTATCAATTCTTCTAAATTGAGTCTATACTTACTCTGTTCTGTATAGAAATGCTCCACCTTTTCAGCCGCTATAGAACCATCCTGATCTACTTTTACTTCATAAACATCAGCATATGACAGATCGCCACGATCATTCTCAACAACCACTACATAAAGATCACCGGCAGCCCTGCTTTCAAAAGTATAGCCGAATTTCCTGTCCGCAGTCATCTGATGCCGATAATGCGGTGTATCAATCTCCTCAAGAATGCCTTCCTCAGAACAGACATAAATGGCTTGGCTTCCCCATTGATCGACTCCATCGTTTATGATGGTCATCTGATCACCACTAACCGACAACTGTGGTATCAGACTAAACCGAATGCTCCGAACGATCTCCACGGCAATAAATATGCCTAAAGCCACCCCATACACAAGCACCACCTTAAACGCTAACTTTTCTAACGGTTTATTCTTTTGTATGCCTGCGATAATAATCATTATAAAAAATAGGACTGCTGTTATGATTCCAAAAAAAGCAATGAGAAAAAACACTAATAGTGCATATCCATTCATACGATATACCTCTGCTGCTTATCTGATACGACACGGCTTTTCCTCTGATCACTCCGGCAAAGGAAAGTCTTTTACCGACTCCGAGACATCGGCCCCGTCTCCGATCTTCGTAAGCAGCTGCCACCATGCGGTACGCGCCGTGGACCATTCGGGCGTGATCTGGTAATAGTCGCCCATGTACGGCATAAAAATGCTGTACTCCGTCATTAGTCTGTCATTCTCATATAAATTGTCCATATCCCGCACCGGCCAGTAGGAGGAAGCCCTTACCGCCCGAGTGTAGGGAGCATCATTTTCAGTCATATAGCTGATAAAAGTTTTGGCTGCCGTGATCCGTTCCTGATCGCCGGTGTCAAAAATCCCCAGGCCCCAGATACCGCCCTGCAGCTTCGGCGTCTCCTGATCAGTCGGAAATGCCATAGGGAAAACTTCAAAATCCAGTTCCGGGTGATTGATGGTCTGCTGTACTTCCAGCGAGCCGTTCCAGCAGAAACACATGGCAGTTTCCTTTTTACAGAACACATCGATTGCATCGCCGGAGGTAAAGGTCGGTTCAAAGACGATACCCTCTAAATCATAGAGAAGCTGAAGGGCTTTTTTATTTTCTTCGCTGTCCACTGTATAAACCGTATGTGCGGCATCGGTAAAAGTGCCGCCATACAGATTGTTCACCAGAGCACGTGTTCCCTGATCGCCGCTTTGATTTTTGCAGTATACAATGCCCGCACTGATATCCTGCTCCTGCGCATCTGCATAGGTATTCAGTACCTCTACCGCCTGGATAAAATCCTCCGTCGTCCAGGTGTGTGTCTCTTCATCTATATAGCGAAGTGCGCCTGCCTCCCGGAACATATCATAATTGATGGCCATACAGTGTGCCGACATACAAATGGGAAACACATAGTACTCTCCGTTTCCGTGATGACAGGCATCTCTGATCGTATCATATATCTCATCTGCCGTATCAGACTCCCACAGATCGGACAGATCGACCATCCACCCCGCTTCTCCCCAGTTTGCCACGAGGCGTTCCGGCCCTTCCATGATCATATCCGGCAGGGTTCCGTCTGCCGCCGCCTGATTGATCTTTTCATCTCCGTTATCGTAAGTTAAATATTCCACAGAAACATGGATATCCGGATATTTCTTATGGAAATCAGTCAGCATGCTGCCCACCGCCGTGGGATTTCCCCAGTTTCCTATCGGGAACGTCCACAAGGTCAGTTCTATTGTATCGGCGCTGCTGCCCTCGTCCTCAAACTCCATACTCGAGGTTTTGCCGCAGGAAGATAAAAGCACTGCCAGAAGCAGCACACTTATCAGAGCACATCTTTTTTTCATAGCAAACTTACCTTTCCATTCCTATTGATCCTTACTGTAAATACTGTCCTAACAGGGAGAATATCTCCTGCGGGTCTAAGGGTTTTGCCGTATGGGCATTCATTCCGCAGTCAAGGCATTTTTGAACATCATCATCAAAGGCATCTGCGCTGACCGCAATGATCGGGATGGTCTGTGCGTCTTCCCTCTCCAGCTTTCGTATCGCCTCTGCCGCTTCAAAGCCTGTCATAACAGGCATCCTAAGATCCATTAGTATAGCGTCATACCATCCCGGAGCAGACTGATCGAACTGCTCCACACAGAGCTGCCCGTTTTCCGCCCAATCCACTTCCAGTCCAAATTCAGAAAGAATGGCATTCGCAATCTCCCCGTTCAATTCGTTATCTTCTGCCAAAAGAATCCGTCTGCCTTTTAAGTCAATGCCGGCTTCCTCTTTCTGCTCCGATTGCGGTGCTTCCGCTTCTATCAACTGACGCAGGCAATAATAGAGACTGGAACGGAACAGGGGCTTTGAAATAAAGCTACAGACGTTGGCTTTTTCCATTTTTATCTCCAGCTCATCCCATTCTCCGTCAGTGATAATTATGATAGGCAGATCCTGCCCAAACCGACCGGACAACTCTTCCGCCGCTTTGATCCAATCCTGTCCCTGCATATCCCAATCCAGAAGAATCATATGATAGCTCTCGTTTTTGCCACGATGCCCCTCTATCATGCGGAAAGCCTGCTGCATACCTGCCGCCGTCTCCGCCTTCAGCCCGATGGATTCCAATGCGGAGACAGCCAGATCTCCTGCCGTTTGATCATCATCGATCATCAGAATATTCCGCTTCGGCAGCTGCAGCTTCTTCTCCTCCTGCGCTGTTTTTTCCATATCCAGAATAATATGAAAATGACTGCCTTGTCCCTGCTCACTTTCTACCGTGATGGTGCCGCCCATCGCATCCACAATATGCTTGGTGATCGTCAGACCCATGCCGGCTCCGTCTGTTTTATCCACGCGGGCGTTATCTTCTCTGGCAAACGCATCAAATATCTTATCCTGAAATTCTCTGGACATACCTATGCCGTTATCCTCGATGTGCAGATGTGAACGGATATATTCCTCTCCCCTCGGGGAAGCCTCCTCATACAGATCCACCTTTATGGTGCCTCCCTCCGGAGTGAACTTAACCGCATTTCCAAGAATGTTCAAGAGGATCTGGCTTAAACGGATCCTGTCTGAGCACACATTTTCATGATAAATATCATGTAAATAAATATTAAAATGCTGATTTTTTTCCTGAACGAGCGGCTGGATGACCGTTTCAATGTTCTGCATAATATCGCGAACACAAAGCGGCTCCATATTTAAGGTAAGTTTGCCGGTCTCAATTTTGGACATATCAAGCATATCGTTGATCAATCCCAGCAGATGTCTGCTGGATATATGTATCTTCCTCAAACAGGAACGTACCCTGGCCGGATTGTCCAGACTGCTGATAGCAACCGATGTCATTCCCATAATGCCGTTCATGGGAGTACGGATATCATGGCTCATATTGGAGAGAAATTCACTTTTCACCCTGTTAGAACGCTCCGCCAGCATCATTGCCTGCTCCGCAGTTTCCCTGGCCTCCTCCAAAGCCCGCATATGTAATTTGTTCAGACGGTAATATCCAAAAAAGACAAAAAGTAGTGCGCCAATGATCAGTGTACCGCCGCCAACAGAAACATAAGCCCATTTTCTCTGGAGAAGATCCACCGTCTCATTCAGCGTATTATGGGAGATTTTCAAAAGAAGATGCCAGTCTGAATTGGGTAGACTGGTGCAATAGACATTCCAGGACGCATCCGCGATCATAACTTCACTGGTATAGTCCCTGTCGTTTTCCAACGCATCACGAAATTCTTTCGCATACTGATCCGGTTCTTTTCCATTACAGGTCTCATATAAATTTTTGATACGATCAAAATAATTTTCCCCATCAAAAGATTTGTTATTTAAAACATAGCTGCCATCCGTGCGGATGATCGAATAATCTATGATGCCGCTTTGAATATTGGTCTCTAATGTATCACTGAGATAGCTGGTGGGCAGTCCCGCAACCAATGCGATACTCTGATTCCCGTCACCCAGAGGATAAACAGCCGGTACACCCATTAAGACGACCGGTGTCCCTGCCGCATCCGTTCCTGCACAGACATTATATTGTCCTCCCTGAACGGAACGGTGCAGATCCTCCGGAACATCCGCCTTCACTTGGGAGCCGTAAAGCATATGAAAGGTTCCGTCCTCCGCATACAGAGCCAGATATTCAAAGCCAACCGAACGTGCATTATAGTTCAGCGCCACCTGCATGGCACTTTCCGTTGTAACACGTCCGGGCGGAACGGCATCTACCAGCGATTCTACCTGAGACAGGCGAAGCTCGATGGTCGTTCCGAAATGAGCCGCTACCTGCTCACTGATTCCTGACATATAAAAGACACCCAGCTGTCTGACAGCGTCCTCTCCCATGAGATTCGCGCAGACTGCCTGGATGACAAATATAAATATACAAAAAACCGATACCAGAACAAGGCTTATATTTAGAAAACGTGTTGTTCTTTTTTCCATGCCCTATCCCCCAAAAGATTACTGCCTGTTCGATGTAATCTTAATCTCCTGTCTTCCCTTTTTAAAGGTAATATTCCGATATTCCGAATGTAGCGCCTCCCGCACTCCATTTATAATGATAACGCATCCCACATTGGCAATCCCGTTAACAATAATCTTACCTTCCGCAGACCGACGGTTGATATCGATCAACTGCTCTCTCTTCTCAGAGATCTCCTGCAGTTTTAACTGATAGTTGATCTTTCTGCGCATCTGCTCCGCCTTTTCCTGCTTCAACTTAGGGTTGCCGGGCTGTGCCTTCAGCTGATAGGTAAGACGATCTAAAGCCTTCGCGGCATCTGTCATGTTATTCTGATATTCATCCGTCAGGCGGTCGATCTCTCCCATCTTGCTCTTAAATTCACAATCCAGACCGATGACCAGCTGTGTGGTTACCCCGGCGCGGTTTCCGATAGATGCCACCGAAATCTGTTCCACTGCTGAAACCGTGCCGCCGATGATGGTGCCTTTGTTCCCGGCGATCACCACATTATGTCCCGACTCCACATCACAATTCAAGATAGCTCCCGTGTTGATCTCATTCCCGGCATAAACCCGCGTCTGCTCCAGGAAACGCGCCATAACATTACCGCCCGCGCGAATGACGCCGGCGCCCGATCCCTGCATTCCGTTTTTTAAGATAACATCCTTTCCCGCAAAAAGACTCGCCGTCTCCACATGACCGTTCACGGTAATACTTCCGGTGGTTTTCAAGGTAACTCCGGCAAATACGTTGCCCTGTACCAACACATCTCCGTGGAAATCCACGTCCCCTGTTGCCGCATCCAGATCGCCGTCGACCACATAGATCGGTGTCACGGTCAAGGTTCTTCCCGCCACCGTGACATTTCCCTCGGTGGAGGCATAATATTGATTGTTGTTTTCATCCAGTTCACAGCGTTTACACTGTAACGGCGGCAGGTCTTTTCCCTCATAGGCATCCGTGGTATTCCCTAGAACATCCCTGCCCTTCACCGCCGGCAAAGCTGCATGATAGGTAACCAGAAGCTGCCCTTTTTTCACGAGTTCTATTTTCCCCAGCACATTGTAATCTACCGAGTCATCCGGCAGGATGATCGGTTTCGTCTCCGGCTCCGGATTAAAGTGATACTCAAAATAACCATCGCGCCCGTCTTTGGGGGCAATGCCGACCGCAACGATGGTCTCCTCATAATTCTGTGTCCCCTTCGCAAGNTCNTCTACCGTTTTNTCCTGNACACCAAAAACAACCCCGTTCTCCTTTAACAGACGNTGAATCTCTTCTCTGGAAAAACGGCGGTATAAAGTAAGCAGAGCCTCCATACGCGTCTCATTGATGCGCAAAAGGTAATCCGGCCCGTTTATAAGGATCGGATCTCCNCGGAATAATAANTTATTNTTGGTATAATCGGGCAGCTCACCCTCCTCCGAAACAGTATCGCTNTTCCCGGCTTCAGAAACATATCGCTCTTCCGGTGTNAGGAACATGGTCTTCTCNGATTCANTCCGCTCCAGAGATTCCTGTTCCAGCTCCTCCGTTTGAGACTTTCCCTTACGATCTTTATCTTTCTTCTTTCTCTTTCCTGCCTGNCTAAAAAATCCCATANCNAATCTCTCCTGTCCCATTGGGATANCCTATAAATCTACTATAAAAGTTTCCGCAAAAAGTGTCAATTCCTTTTNCNTCGNAANTCTTTCTGAANCTGNTATTANNATNTTNGCGTCNNTGAATGTGNTATANTTNTATATAANCAACCGAAAAGGACTGTNNCATNATAANGNCAGTNANAAAATCTTAANGANAACAGGAGGCGATAACATTGGGAAGACTTGATGGAAAAGTGGCGGTTATCACAGGNGGAAACTCNGGNATCGGAGCCTGNNCCGCNGANCTTTTTGCAAAAGAGGGCGCAAAGGTTGTCATTTCNGCCCGCAGANTAGANCAGCTGGAAGCTGTGGCAGAAAAGATCAAAGCCGCNGGAGGAGANGCTCTTGCAGTNCCCTGTGATATTTCANACAAGGAGCAATGCAAAACCGTGATCACAAAGACAGTCGAAGCGTTTGGCACCATTGATATACTGGTCAACAATGCCGGTGTTGTAGATAACGGGATCGAAGCAATTGAAAAAGTAACTGACCAGACCATTGATACCCTGATCGATATCAATACAAAGGGAACCCTTTATATGACAAGAGAAGCCGCAAAGGTCATGGTTGAGAAAAAAGCGGGCTCCATCGTAAATGTTTCGAGCGTAGCAGGCTATACCGGCGGCGGCGGAGTTGCCTATGTGGCAAGCAAAGCGGCTGTCATCGGCATGACAAAAAATATCGCCATGCGCTGTGCCAGCGTAAATGTACGNTGTAATGCNCTTTGTCCGGGAAGCGTCGTGACACCGATGACGATGGGCATGAAAAAAGANAANCTGGATCCGGATATGATGGGCGCNATGGCNAAGCATGCCGANCTATCCCTGCCNGTATGTCAGCCNCAGGANGTNGCAAATGCNATCCTNTTCCTTGCNNGNGATGAGTCTTCCGCCATCACCGGTCAGGTTATCGTCATCGATCATGGAGCCGATCTGTAAACTGACATTCTACAAAATTAGTGTATTCAAAGAAAATACAAGAGGGTGTCCTAAAAGTCATGAAATAACTTGAGGAACTACCCTCTTGCTTTTTCCCAACATGTCTATTTCAGATATTTTTGCAACACCGGATTCAACCGTTGCGCCAATATTGTCGCCAAAACAATTTTCANCACATCACCCGGAATAAAAGGCACAACACAGACCATCAATGACGCTGCCACTCCCGTTTCCGTGCTGTACATATACCAGCAGGTTCCTGTGAATGTATAAGCGCAATACCCTGCCAGCATTGCCAGTATNATAACACAGAACTTATTTCCATACCGTTTCACAAAAAAACCGACAAGCCCTGCCGCCAGAATATATCCCGCTATGTAACCGCCGGTTGGCCCGAGCAATACGCCGACACCNGCTCTAAGCGAAGAAAAAACAGGCACTCCGAAGACNCCCAGCAGCACATATACGGCCTGACTGACNGCGCCTAATTTTGCNCCCAACANGGCTCCGGCCAAAAAAACGGAAAAGGTCCCAAGGGTGATCGGCACCGGACCAACGGGNATTGCTATTTGCGTTAGGATTGCCGTCANGGCCGCAAAAAAAGCTGTCATACACATTTCAAATACTGTCATTTTTTTCATAATGTCTCCTCTCCCTGAAAATCTCTCTTATTCATACAATAAAATAGTTATATAATAAAAAAATCCNATTGTCAACCNATTNATNNTTAAAGTTNACAATCGGATAATGCCGACAAACAAATCTCTATTTTGCTTTGTCAATATCTACTCTCTAATACTCTTTACAGACATCCACCCACTCTGTATACCCGGAATACTTTTCCANCTCCGGNATNGTNAACTCTATCGCGCTGTTTGCGCTTCCNCAGGCNGGNAAAACGGTCTCAAAACGNTTCAGGGACACATCCAGATATACNTCCACACCCTCNTTGANNGCAAANGGACATACNCCGCCNACNGCNTGTCCCACCAGTGTTTNCACTTCTTCCGGNGANAGCATCTTTGCCTTTTTGCCAAACCGGGCTTTGTATTTNGCNTTATCAATCTTGACATCCCCGGCAGCCACGATCAGAATNGCCTGCTCNCCNACCATAAAAGAAAGNGTCTTCGCNATCCTCTGCGGNGCACAGTGCAGTGCCTCTGCGGCAAGNTCCACNGTNGCGCTGGATACGTCAAATTCCTGTACCCTGTCTTCTATCCCCTGTTCCCTGAAATACATCCTAACCTTTTCTATCGCCATTTTCTCAACCCTCTGTTCTCAGGAGATTGTTCATCTCATCGACCATCTCATTGATCGTACTGATCTGTGCAGCCATTTCTGAAATATCATTTACATTGCTCTCCACCATTTTATTGATGGACTGGAACTGTGCATTCTCATTACCGATATCTTCCGCGAGATCCTTATTGATAGATACCGTATTCTGTATCACCATCGCCTGCTTGTGATGGGCCTCGCCCATCGTGTTCACCGCATCCACCGACACGCCTAACAGCTGTGTCATATCCTGGATTCCGGCGAATACATTGGAAAAATACTCATTCTGCTTCTCCAGTTTGCTGGCATTATCATGCACATACCGGGTCATCTCTTCTACATTTTCCCGCACTCTCTGTATGACCATCTCCACCTCATCGAGAGAGGTCTTAGTGCTTTTCGCCAGATTGCCGACCTCCAGAGCGACTACGGCAAAGCCCTTTCCGGCTTCCCCTGCTCTGGCTGCCTCGATTGACGCGTTCAAAGCCAGCAGATTGGTTGAATTGGAAATATCGCTGATCAGCTTTAAGGTCATTCCGATCTCGTCCATCGCTTCCGCCAGCTTCTGCGCCACATCCGTCGTAGCAACCAGAGAATCTGATACCTCCCCGTTGATTGTCTGCAGATCGGCAAGCAGCGCTTCGTTCTCTTTCGACTTGCTCAACAGATCCTTTGATGTCATCTCAACCTTTTCCACATTATCCGCCACCACATTCTTCCACTCGTCAAGCTCATTGAGATTCTCCATACTCTCTCTTGTTTTACTGTCCAGCATATTACTGCCTTCCAGTAATTGTGTACTCGTGGCCGATAACTCTTCCACGGAAGCGCTCTCATTATCTGATATCTGAGAAAGCGCGCTCCCTGCGCTCAACAGACTTTCTGACAGAGACTGTACAGAGGAAAGCACCGTTTTTACCTTTTCATTATTCCGCTCCATTTCGTCCTTTTTCGCATTCACAAGAAAACGGTTTATCAGATATGTCAGAAGTATGATCGTCGGCAGGGACAAGACTACACAGACAACTCTGTCCATCATGTTGGTAATGAACATATCATCCTTTTCCGGCAATAACAATTGGGCTCTCACAATCCATACCACCGCCAGTGAACCGCCGATTTCAAGTGAAACCAGAGATACCAGCTTATAATCCAGGAAAAAAGCTGTGAGCACTACGAAGAAAAAGGCAAATCCCCAAAAGTCCTTNGCCGGGATCATATATACAATAAAATTAAACTGNANNATCTCCAGNACGAGCANGAAAATCTTNCCNGCCTTCAGACTGGACTTTTTNACCACNCCGTCCGAAAATCCTGTCTTGATCANGATGATCCCCGTGATCAGATAGATCAGNCAGGTCGCGTCAAACACNATCANCGCGATCCAGCTCACTGTNGGCAGCCACCCCATGATCTTATTAAAAGTNTATATNATTCCCGCNCATTGNCANGCNCCCGGTATCAGNAACANAACCAGNACATACACATTGTTGATGTATTCATCCAACGCAGACAAATGTTNTTTNTTNTTCTCATTCATANACCAGTTCTCCCTTCCNGCTCTGTNTGGATTACTTATTATTATAAAAAANACCTGGCNCAAAATCAATTTCTGTTTTANCAAAACGACAGAATATNNCACCANATGTAAAATTTTGTATAATTTNTNTGATTTTTCTATCTCTTTTNATGATTTTGTTGTATAATTTAATTACTATGTAAAAGAGGAGGAATAGTGTTATGGCAAAAGAAATGATTGCAATGCTTCTTGCCGGCGGACAAGGCTCACGCCTCTATGCCCTNACCGAGAAACTTGCAAAACCTGCAGTTCCTTTTGGCGGCAAATACCGNATCATCGATTTCCCGCTTTCNAACTGCGTCAACTCNGGCATCGATACGGTGGGCATCCTGACNCAGTATCAGCCGTTGGTATTAAACGAATACATCGGCAACGGACAGCCCTGGGATCTGGATCGTCTCTANGGCGGCGTTCATGTACTNCCNCCCTATCAGCAGGCCCACGGNTCAAACTGGTANAAAGGCACTGCCAATGCGATCTATCAGAACATATCNTTTATCGAGCGCTACGACCCTAAGTATGTCATCATTCTCTCCGGTGACCAGATCTGCAAGCAGGATTACAGCGATTTCCTGGACTTTCACAAGGCCAAAAACGCGGAATTCAGCGTTGCCGTTATGGAAGTGCCNTGGGAAGAGGCGCCCCGTTTCGGCCTGATGGTAGCCGACGAAAACGATAAGATCACNGAATTTCAGGAGAAACCCAAGCAGCCCAAGTCCAACCTGGCTTCCATGGGTATCTATATCTTCAACTGGGATATCCTGAAGAAGTATCTGGAGGAGGATGAAGCGGATCCGAACTCNGAGAATGACTTCGGCAACAACATCATNCCCAATCTGCTCCGCGANCAGCGCCAGATGTACGCATACCGCTTCCGGGGATATTGGAAGGACGTNGGAACCATCTCCTCCCTNTGGGAAGCTAACATGGAGGTTCTGGATCCTGAGCACAGCGGTATCAATCTTTTTGATGAAGGCTGGAAGATCTACAGCCGCAACACCGGTATGACAGGCCACAAGATCAATGCCGGCGCTGTGGTGGAAAATTCCATGATCACAGACGGCTGCCGGATCAAGGGCAACGTTAAACATTCCATTCTCTTCGGCGGCGTCAAGGTAGAGGCCGATGCGGTAGTNGAGGANGCCGTCATCATGGGCGGCACGACGATCAAGAGCGGTGCCGTTGTNAAACACTGTATCGTGGCAGAAAACGTGACNGTCGGTGAGAACGCTGTAGTAGGCGCAATGCCCACCGAAAGCGAAAAAGGTGTGGCAACCATNGGTCCCGGCGTTACCATAGGAGATAATGTCGTGGTCGGCCCCAATGCCATGGTGAACAATAATGTAGAAGGTGGTGAAGTACAATGATAAAATCAAACACAAATGTACTCGGTATTATTTTCCCTAACAGTTATGACGATGTGGTTCCGGAACTGGTCAGCGTGCGTTTGATGGCTTCCATCCCTTTTGCCAGCCGTTACCGTGTCATTGACTTTATTCTTTCCAGCATGACCCATTCCGGCATTGACAATGTTTCCGTTGTGGTAAACAAGAATTATCACTCACTGATGGACCACCTCGGNTCCGGTCGTGAGTGGGATCTGGTTCGCAGAAACGGCGGCCTGCATATCTTTCCTCCTTTTGCTGAAAAGCAGGTTGGCGGCCCTTATATCGGACGTGCCGGTGCTCTGGCAAANCTCCTTGGCTTTTTGAAAGCCCAGAAGGAAGAATATGTGATCATGGCAGATACCAATGTNGTGGTCAACTTTGATTTCAATGCCATGCTGCAGGCACATATAGACAGCGGTGCAGATATCTCAATCGCTTACAACGAGCAGGAACTGCCCCAGGAACTTCTGGATTTTAAGGCTACTGACAGAATTTTCTATTACACCTTTGATCTGGAAGATGGACGTATCCGTAAAGTGTACATCAATCCAAAGACAGAGGGNGTACAGAATACCTCTATGAGTATTTTTGTCATCGATCGCGAACTGCTGATCGACCTTATCAGCACAGCGTACATGCAAGGCCGTTCCTTCTTTATGCGTGACGTCATCATGCCCCAGCTTAGCAAGCTGAACGTACAGGCTTACAAGTATACCGGTTATGTGGCTCGCATCAGCGGTATGCGGAGTTACTTTGAAGAGAACATGAAGCTTCTGGACGACTATAATCTGGACGCGCTCTTCTCCGCCGCTCCGATCTATACCAAGATCCGTGGCGATAACCCGACCCATTACAAGGACGGTGCAAAGATNCAGAACGTGATGATGGCCGATGGCTGCGTGATCGAAGGTGAAGTGGAAAACAGCGTGATCTTCAGAGGCGTTAAGGTAGGCAAAGGCGCTAAGATCAAAAACTGCATCCTGATGCAGGACACTGTGATCGAGGCCGGNGCCAATGTAGAATATCTTATCACCGACAAGAACGTGACGATCACAGCCGGTAAAGAGTTGAAAGGTACNGATACTTTCCCGGTTTATATTGAAAANTTCAANACAGTNTAAANACGACACATAAAAAACAGGCTGTCACCCTGATNGGGCCGACAGCCTGTTTTGTTGTTCAAATGCTATTCTTGATTTAANGCCATNATCGTTTCTGTAACCACNTTCAGCGCCTCTGTNATCTGCACGCTGGTAACACCCATCCCCTGTGCNAGCGCCTGAACCTCTTTNGCNACAACGGCAAATCCTCTTCCGGCCTCGCCTGTCCNCGCCGCCTCTATGCTGGCATTCAGCGCAAGCATCTTCTGGCGTTTGCTGAAACTATCTATCTGCTTCGTACTCTCGTTAGCTACCACGATCTGCTCTGCCGCCCTGCTGATGCCTTCCCGAAGATCGGTAAAAATCCGCTGGTTCTGTTTCGTCGCATAACTCGCTCTGACAAACATATTTATGACGTCTCCCAGCAGATTCGCGGAGGCCTCTATCTGCGCCCTTGTCTTTACATTTACCTTATGAAGCGCCCGTATGTATTCTTCCTCATCGATTCCAAGGTCTCGCGCCGTCTGCCGAAATNTTTCNTCATCCGGCTGCTCCGGCANAACCTGTCCGCCAATGANGCTTCCGAGTACTGTGCCGTCATCCAGCGTGATCGGNATGCCAAAATCCACCAGTCCNGCATGNCAGGAATANACNCCCTTGCCNTCCCNGTCATTTTTNTCNCATCTCTTGCATCCCTCTNCGCTTCCTCTGGTCAATTTAATNCAGAAATCCGTAAAATTATAGCACTGGCTGATATATTCTCCGTCACTCCCCACAGCCACTGTGGCAAGCCCTGTACTCTGTGCCCAATTTCTCATGATCTCTTCGAACTTTTGCATATCACAAAAATCCTGTAATTTCATAATCTTATCCCGCTTTCTCGTTTATGCTTGTCATACAAAACCATTATTATATTTATATCACTGAGCAGGCCAAATGTCAAGTTGCGCCGGCTTTCTAAAAACGTATGGTTCTGGTTTCTTCTGTAAACGAACAGATATCGGCAACTGCATCTTTTAAATAAAACACCGCCGTATTTCCATCTCCCGCCTGATACATTTTCTCAAGGCTGGGGTAATTTGCCAAAAGGTGCGCCTGCGCCTCCACTCTCTCATCCAGAACGGCCTGCGCCGCAAGGCGGATCCATTTTCCTTTATACATTGCAGAAATTTCTATTTTGGGATTGGCCAGCATCTGCTTGGCAACCTCCTTTTTCAGTCCGGTCTGAATATACAGCTTGTCTTCAAACAGATCCACCGTGCCAAAAGGCCGGACTCTCGGCTGATCCCCCTCGACCGTAGCCAGATAATATATCCCGCAGTTTTTTAAAAATTCATATACTTCTTCCATCGTAGAAACCCTCCTTTTTTATTATAATACCATATCTCAGATGCCGCTGTAATAAAACATTTAAGAAAGATTACAAGTTACAGGGCAAAGCCCCGAAAAACTTATAGTTTTCCGGGGCACGCCTCTCTCGCCTGCGGTATTACTCTGTCTTGGTATGACATCCGCATTGACAACACACACTACTATTTTCTCCCGCACTCCCACAGGAGCCGGAATCAGAGCAGCCGATACATCTTACGCCGCGTTTCTTTGCCTTGACGAGAGAACGCACGGCCGCACCTACAATAACAAGCAAAATTAAAACTATGATCACATTTGCCATCTGCTTTTCCTCTTCATGCTTCTATACCAGATTTACTTCATTTTATGCCGTTTTTTTCAGTTCGTAATTCACACTGAACTCTGTGTTTGTCTTATGGATCAGCGCAGCCACGATTCCTGCCATCACAAGCACTGCCACAAGACCCGGTACAAATCCGGCTCCAAAACTCCCTGTGGTGATCAGCGTACCAATCTGATATACGAGGAATCCGATGGTAAATCCGGTTCCCAACTGTAGACAGATGCCGCCCCAGAGCCATTTTTTGCTCTGCATTTCAGAATTCATAGCGCCCAGCGCCGCAAAACAGGGCGGCGTATACAGGTTGAACATCAGGAAGGCCAACGCTGCTACCTTGGTGAGCATCATTGCCTGTGCCACCACATTGCCATCGCCCACCAGAGCAAGTTCTTCCGTATCGATAAAGGCGCTCAGACCATAGCAGACTGCCAACGTACCAACCACGTTCTCCTTTGCGATAAAGCCGGTCACTGCTGCCGCCGCCAACTGCCATGCCACGATACCCACGATCGGCACCAAGAGATAAGCTATGGGGGAGGCGATGGTTGCCAGAATAGAGGTGTTCTCCATTCCTTCCTCCACCACCTGCAGCTGCCAGGTAAAGGACTGCATGATCTGTACTATAGTATTACATACCAGAATAATAGTTCCTGCTTTGACAATATACGCCTTACCGCGTCCCAGCATAGAGATCACCGCTCTTTTCAGGCTGGGAATCTTATACTCGGGCAGCTCAATGATAAAGAAGGATTTTCTGAACTTATATCCTGTAATGGCATTCACCAGCAATGCTCCCAGCAAGATCAGCACAATGCCCACGAAATACATCAGCGTGCCCACCCAGGGCGTATCTGAGAAAAAGGCACCTACAAACAGGGCGATCACCGGCAGCTTCGCGCCGCAGGGCATAAAGGGCGTCAGCATCGCCGTAGCTCTGCGTTCTCTCTCGTTGCGGATGGTACGACATGCCATGATACCGGGAATAGCGCAGCCCGTACCGATGACCATCGGGATCACGGATTTACCGGAAAGTCCCACTCTCTTAAAGATCGGGTCAAGCACCACCGTAGCGCGCGCCATATAACCGCAATCTTCCAACAGCGCGATCAGGAAGTACATCACCATAACCAGAGGCAGGAAGCCTACCACAGCGCCCACACCACCGATGATACCATCTACCAGCAGGGACTGCAAGAACGGGTTCGCATTTTCCACCAGACCTGCCACCCACTCTTGGAAGATCTCGATCCAGCCTACCAGCCAGTCGGCGATCCAGGTGCCCAGCGTTGACTGAGAGATATAAAATACCAAAAACATCACGACAGCAAAGATAGGAATCCCAAGCCAGGGACTGGTAAGCAGATCATCGATCTTATCCTGACTGTTTCTCTCTTTCGTCAGAACCTTACGAGTCTCCACGCTTTTCACGATCTCATTGGCGAAGGCGAAACGCTTCCTGTCTGCCGCCTCTACCGCCTCCTTGTTATGCAGGTCGATATCTCCCTGTACATAAGGCGCCTTCTGTCCGCAGCCCTTTAAGGATACCGCTTTTTCCACGACATCTTTCAGCCCATTTGCGGAGGTTGATATCGTCTTTAAAACAGGACATCCCAGCTTCTCCGAAAGCAGAGCCATATCAATCTTCGTATCCTTTTTCTCGTTGATATCGCTCTTGTTCAAAGCTACAACCACCGGGATACCAAGCTCCAGAAGCTGGGTCGTAAAGAACAGGCTTCGGCTCAGATTGGTGGCATCCACGATATTGATGATGGCATCCGGATGTTCGTTTTTCACATAACCGCTTGTGATGCTCTCCTCCGATGTGAACGGAGACATNGANTAAGCGCCCGGCAGATCCACCGCGATCAGCTCCTCCGTTCCNTTATAATACGCACTTTTGATCGGACTTTCTTTCCGCTCTACGGTAACGCCCGCCCAGTTACCGATCTTTTCATTNCTTCCGGTCAGGGCGTTGTACATTGTGGTCTTTCCGCTGTTNGGATTTCCCGTCAACGCAATTCTCATAACACTTCCTCCTCATTTTATGCGGTTTCTTTCCGCTTTTTCTTAATTCTTATTATATTAGTTAACACTAACCTACAGTCAGTTATAACTAACTATGTCTGTTAAAAAAATGAGTGTTTCCTGTCTCTCACTCACTGCGGGGAAGGTTTCCCTCCCCGCACTTGATCGCTTATATTTANNTTAATATTATATAGAGATNGCCCCGGCCAGATCCCTGTCCATGTTATACCGGGCGTCCTTGATNGAGACNACNCAGCCNCCCTTGATATGGGAGATCACNGTGATCGGCTCNCCGCTATAGCAGCCNAGCGAAAAAAGAAAGGATTTCAACTCTTCNTCCTGCGCATCAATATCTTTGACAATATACTCTTCTCCAACCTTTGCATCGACTAANTTCATANGCGGCCTCCTGATNTTGGTTCTCTGNTTTCGATAAAGCACCATTCTATTACAACNNCAATANCNANAGTTAGTTCTTGCTAACNTATATAGTTAGTTTATTATAACTGTTTCTGATTGTCAACCCCTTTTTTCATTGTTTTTCTGAATGGAAAATGGTATTATTAAAGAAAAAAACGGAGAGACAAGCTATGAGNTATATACAGCACCGTGCCGACGAATCTGTGGAGGATTATCTGGAAACCATTCTGCAGCTGAAAAAAAAGCTGGGACAGGTNCGCTCCATAGACATCGCCAGAGAAATGAATTTTTCAAAACCNAGCGTCAGCGTNGCCATGAAAAATCTGCGNGAGAAANCCTACATNACNGTTTCNGAAGANGGCTACATCNCTCTCACNGANAGCGGNAAAAAGCGNGCCGAAAATGTNTTAGANCGNCACACCATNCTTTCCGACTGGCTCATCAGCATCGGCGTAANNCAGGANACGGCNCTTGAAGANGCCTGCAAGGTAGAACATGATCTGAGCGAGGAGAGCTTTGANGCCATCAAAAAAGCTGTNCTNGGAAATANAAACGGGAAAGAAGCTTAANGCCTCCTTCCCGTTATTTCATACAATCTNTNCAACTGTTCTTCACTGAGCTCNCTGGGACCGCCAAGCTGCGTGGTCCGATAGAGAAGNTCNGCATAAAATTCCACAGATTCCATCTTCATATAGGCCGAGAGCAGATCTTTCGCCCANGTGAGCGCTCCGTGATGNTCTAACAGGATCGCCTCGTACTCCGCCAGATAAGGCTCGACAGCATCCGGTATCTCCGCCGNGGANGGNGTGCCGTANGGGGCTAAGGGTATCCTGCCGAAATTGACGATCACCTCCGGCATGATNGGNCGNTCCAGCGCCTGNCCCATCACCGCAAANCTGGTGGCAAANATCGGATGGGCGTGNACCACCGCTTTGATATCCGGCCGCTTCTGATACACTCTCAGGTGCATCTTNACTTCCGAGGANGGTCCGAAGCCTTCCTCCATNTCCAATACTTTTCCGGANAGATCTGTNTTACACAACTGCTCCGGNTTCATAAATCCTTTNGAGACNCCGGTNGGTGTGCAGAGAATTTCATCTTCCGAAAGTCTCACGGAAATATTGCCGTCATTGGCCGCCACCATGCGCCGNTCNTACATCCTTCTTCCGATCTCACANATCTGTTCGCGAAGCTCNCTTTCCTTCTGCATGTCCCGCTCCTTTTCCGGTTCTCTTCTGTCCTGTGCTATGCAGCGCCGTANCTGCANTCTACCACAACGGCGCCGTGGCTTTCTGCAGCCAGACAAGCTCCTCATCAGCAAGATAAGNCGCCAGCGTCTCATANACCTTTTTATGATAAGTATTTAACAGTCCAAGCTCCTCCGCCGTCATCAGCGCCGTATCGATGGCCTCTCTGTCAATGGGCACCATGGTGAGCGGCTCCAGATACATAAACTGTCCGCAATCGGTCTTTTCTCCCNTTCTGACCANNACCANATTCTCATGGCGNATACCNAANTTCCCAGCCATATATAATCCNGGCTCATTGGANAGGATCATNCCCTCNTCAAGNGGCACACAGTCCNTCNCCTTNCNGAATCCGCCANCGNACNTTCTGNGGNCCCTCATGNACGCTCAGAAGATANCCCACNCCGTGTCCCGTCCCNTGATTATANTCNAGNCCGTTNTCCCACANNGGCTGTCTGGCAAGAATATCCAGATTCTGCCCGCAGACCCCCTCTAAAAACTTCGCCGCNCCNAACCGCAGATGCCCTTTTAACACCAGNGTGAAAGCNCNCTTCTCCTCCGCCGTCACCTCTCCCACCACAATGGTGCGGGTGATATCGGTAGAACCCTCACTGTAGTGACCNCCCGTATCTGCAAGGCAAAAGCCCTCCGGCCGNATCACCGCATCNGTCTCCGGNGTCGCCGCGTAATGGGGACTGGCAGCGTGAGCGCCATAGGCTATGATCGGGGAAAANCTGGGTTCCAGATATCCCTCTCTCTCGGNNCGAAACTCCTCCAGCTTCTGNGCNGCTCCCATCTCCGTGATCGTTTCCTTCCCCACATGNGTTTTGAGCCAGTANAGAAANCGNGTCACNGCNANCCCNTCCTTCACATGAGCTGAGCGAATGTGAGTGATCTCCTTTGGCTGTCTTGACCGCTTTCATAAGGGCAATGGGGCTTGGCCNNTTCACCTTTTCCACTCCCTTAGAAACTGCCTGCAGCAGCCGATAATTCACTTTCCTTTCATCCACCAGGATNCGNTGCCCCGCAGGCAGGGANGACACCATCTCCTCTATGCTTTCATAGGNAAGCAAGGTTACGCCCGCCCGCTGCAGATCNCGACAGATCTCCTCCGAAAANGCCTCTCTCTGGGCACACAATATAGCACGTTTTTTCGTCAAAAATAAATAGGACAGNAAAACCGGCGTATGCTTCACATCCCCGCCGCGCAGATTCAAAAGCCAGGCGATCTCATCCAGCGCTGTCACAAGAANAGCATCCGCTCCGTATTCCTCCATCTTTTCNCGCACTTTNTGNATCTTATCCTCTCTGGTAAGTCCCGCATAGGAAATCTCCAGCTCCCACACCGGCTCTGCCGAAAGCGGCGGNCTGTCTTCCCANATCAGATCCACCAGATCTCTTTTCCCNTAAAANGTGATCTGNTTTTTATCCGTTTTTTCCCGAAGTTCTTNCACNAAGGCGCCCGTCACCGTCCGCCCGTCNAATCCGATCACATCCCCCTGNGAGAGNTCCTCTCCCAGATANGCNGGCANNGTAGGGACATCCGGCTGNCCACTCTTCATCAGCTCGATCCCGCTTCCCGACAAGCTGNCTCTCCGCCTGTAAAAAGTATCTGCCATCCGTCCAGAGCAGCGCCTTCTCCGGCATGACAAGCAGCGTCCCCGCCGAACCCGTAAACCCGGACAGGTATTCCCTCGCCTTAAAATGATCCCCCACATACTCAGAGCTGTGAAAATCATCCGTAGGGACGATATATGCCGCCAGTCTGCGCTTTCTCATCTCCGCCCGAAGCGCCGTCAGCTTTTCCGCCGTATTCATATCGTTTTTTCCTCCTCTTTCCCCGCAGCCACCAGCGGATTTCTCCAAAACGCCCACAAAAGTTCGATATCCATAAAGAACCAGATCACCGGCTCACAGAAGATCACCGCCATATATTGAAATCGCGGTATCAAAAGCACCACAAACAGATATTTCCCGATCAACTCGATCACACTGGAAATGGTGGGCAGTATCTTGTTCCCAATGCTCTGCAGTCCAAACCGGGAGGGGTTTAACAGCGCCAGGATCATCAGGCAGGGCGCTACCACCCGCAGATACAATGCACCGTTCTCTATCACCACCGACTCCGAGGAGCCGGACAGCAGCCGTACCATCAAAGGCGCAAGAGGAATGGTAAACAGCGTGATCACCGCCGTCAAAACCGCTCCGCACAGATAGGCATATTTTACGGCCCTGCGGATTCGCCCCATCTGTCCGGCCCCGAAGTTTTGTGCCACAAAGGTACTGACCGTCTGACTGATCGCCATATAGGGCATCATCAAAAAGCTAAAAAGCTTTCTGGCTGCCACATGCCCCGCGATCACCAGATACCCCAGACTGTTGATCCCGGACTGCAAGATGGCTGATCCCGCATAGACAATGGCGCTCATAAAGGCCATGGAAAGACCCTGCGCCAGCATCTCCCGGTACAGCGCCTTATCCCATACAAAGTTCTTTTTCTTCGGAATCAGGATGTCCGCCTTTTTCACAATATAAACCAAACAGGCGATCACTGACACGCCCTGGGCGATCACGGTAGCCACCGCCGCCCCCTGCACGCCCATACCCACCTGTTTGATAAAAAACAGATCCAGTACAATATTCAACACCGATGACAGAATCAAAAAAACAAGAGGCATCACACTGTTGCCTATGGCGCGCAAAAGCCCGGCGCACAGATTATAGGCAAACATGACTCCGATAAACAGAGTGATCGTGGAAATATAGGCATAGGACTGGTCTATGATTTCGGCAGGTGTATTCAGGATCTCCAGCAGGGGATATACAACAAAACGCGCCGCCACCGTCATGACCACTGTGGTGCCAAGTCCGATCACAAGGGCTGTCGCCACAGATCGTTTCAGATGATCCAGATCGCCATTGCCGAAACTTCTGGCCGTCACGATGGCAAGCCCGTTGCCGATTCCCAGCGCAAATCCGACAAGCAGATCATAGATCGCGGCAGCCGCACCCATAGCCGCCAGCGCCTCATCTCCCAACGTATGCCCGATGATCACCGTATCCATGGTATTATAGAGCTGCTGAAACACCCCTGAAAAGAAAATCGGAACAGCAAAAATAAGCATGGCTCTCAGGATCGGCCCGTTCAGCAGATCTACGTCAAATTTTTTCTTCTGTGTCATGGATTCCATATGCCTTCATTCTCCTCCGCCTTACTGTTCCGGCACCACTGCGTAAAACTCAATCACCTCATCGCTCTCATTGCGCAGGCTGTGGGTATGCCCTTTGGGGCAATAATGACAGCTTCCCGCAGGCAGGATCTCCTGCCCGTCATCATAGAGGACCACACCGGTTCCCTTCAGCATAAAAATGATCTCACTGTTCGTGTCATGGGTATGTACGCCGATGGTCGCGCCCGGCTCCAAAGACGCCCGCATGATCTTACATCCCTCATCCGTGTACATATGGGTCTTAAACTGTTTTTCTCCTCCCTTAAAATTAGGGATGATCTGTTCCTCGATCGTGTCAAAATGTAAAATCATAATGTCCTCCGTTCCCAAACATTTTCCTCATCATATGATAATCCAAATTTTACTATACTCCCCTGCCCTTTGAAACGCAAGACTGAAATATTTTCCCCATTTTTACTGAATCACTACAATTTCGTCTTGTTTTGTGTTACTATAAAAACGTAGCAGTGATCTGTCATTTAGGAGGATTTACATATGAGCCAAGAATCAAAACGTTCTCATTCAGATATTCCGATCTATCAGCGATTACGTTTCAAGTTGATTGTTTTCTTCCTGATTCCGGCGCTCTGCATTATTGCTCTTGGTGTTGTTTCCTATCAAAAAGCTTCCAATGCCATCATTGCAAGTTATGAGACGTCTGCGTCCCAGACAATGAATATGACGAATCAATATCTGACTCTTGCGATCAATACGGTTCGCTCTACCTATAAATCCTATTTAAACGAAGATGAAGTCACAAAATATTTTCAGGGTATTTATGATACCGACACTGCTCTTCGCACAAATACAAACAAAACATACGCCAAAGAATTAAATTCCAGTGTCAATACAGATGATCTGGTTTCCAATATCTATCTGATCTCCGATAGTGTGCCATCCATTACTACCACTTCCACGCAGACGGAAATGCTCTATTCGCTTTTCACGGACACACCGGAAGGGGCACTCGCAAAAGGTGATAAATACAATTACTATCTTCTGGGAAACCAGTCCTCTGTAAATGAGGCGCTGGGTACGGATTCTTCCCGCTATGCACTCCGTCTGGTCCGCGGCTTTAATAAAGGTACGGGATTGATGATCATTGATATCAGCAAGAACGCTGTTGTCGACACTTTATCTTCCATTGACACCGGAGAGGGCGGTTATACCGCTTTTATTACCTCCGATGGCACGGAATTATATCCGGACGGCACCTCGTCCGTTTCCGACACGATTTTTACCGAGACAGAGTTTTATCAGGCGGCGCTCGCTTCAGAAGAAGAAACCGGTGAAAAATATGTGGAATGGCAGGGAGAAACTTATTTGTTCCTCTACTCTCTCCTGCCGTTCAACAATGCCATGATATGCACATTGATCCCAAGATCCACGATCATCACACAGGTATCCGGCATCCAGACGCTTACTATCCTTATCGTGATCATTGCTATTTTGATCGCCTCCCTGCTTGGCAGCTTTATGTCCAGGCATATCAACAAGAATATTTACCTGATCTTTCATCAGCTGCAAAAAATTTCCGATGGTGATCTGACCGACCAGCTCAATGTGAAAGCAAAGGATGAATTCAAACTGCTGGCGGAAGGCGTGAATGGCATGATCCTCAGTATGAAGGATCTGATCACGAACATCACTGCGGCAAGCAACGCGCTGACCCATTCCGCACAACAGGTATCCTCTTCCGCAGAAACTTTTGTGGAAACCTCCAAGGACATCCAGAATGCCATTTCCGATATTGAATCCGGCGCATCCCATCTGGATACCAATTCCGCAGACTGTATGTCACAGATGGATACCTTGTCCAGTAAAATACAGGATGTTACCACCGGCACCGAAGAGATCAGCGCTTTAACCGACTCTACGGGCGCTTCCATAGAAGAAGGCATTACTTCTATGCAGAACTTAACGGAAAGCGCCAAGAAGACATCTGAAATGACTATGAACGTTATTTCGGCGATTGAAGTCCTGTCTGAGAAATCACGTTCGATCGGACAGATCATAGAAAGCATTGACAATATTGCCGAAGAAACCAATCTGCTTTCCTTAAATGCTTCTATTGAGGCCGCAAGAGCCGGCGAGGGTGGACGAGGCTTCGCAGTCGTTGCGGAACAGATTCGCAAACTGGCAGAGCAGTCCAGTGATTCCACGGGGCAGATCCAGCATATTATCGACGATATTATCTATAATACGGAAGAGGTTGTTCAGATCGCTCGTGAAACTTCTGCGACTGTTTCTTCCCAGGAAAAAGCAATGCAGCACACAGCCAGCTCTTTCCACGATATGGACACACAGATCAAGGCTTTAATGACATCCCTGTCAAATATTACACAGAATGTAGGCAACATGGAAGAAGCAAGAAATGCCACTCTGAACGCTGTGGAAAGTATCTCCTCTGTCTCCGCACAGACGGCGGCCGGTTCCTCCAATGTATACCGCACCGCAACGGCACAGCAGGAAGCTATTACGACTCTGGAAGACGCAGCAGACAATTTACATGCCAAAGCAGAGGAATTATCTGCATTGTTGAAACAATTCACCATTTAGAAATTGAGCTTCGCTCAATAGAAAAAAGCAATAAATGAGGGAGGAAAAATGGACAACAACTACAACAATTACAATCAGCAGCAGGGAAACCCTTATCAGCAGGGCAATTTCTACCAGCAGCAGGGCAATCCCTACCAACAGCAAGGGAACCCTTACCAACAGGGAAATCCCTACCAGCAGCAAGGAAACCCTTACCAACAGGGCAATCCTTATCAGCAAAATCCTTATCAACAGTCAGGTCCTTACATGAATAACGGTTATGGAAATTACGGCGGCAATCCCGAAGAACAACAGAAAGCCCCCAACATCTTTCAGCAGTTTGTTCTTTCCTTCATACCGCCCCAGTACAATAGGCTGACGAAGGTCAAGACCGGAAGCATGATCGGGTTTGTGACGCTTTTGGCTCTGATCGCAACCATTATCTCATTTGTTCATTTTACGATCATATTTGCGTCTCTCGATATAAAAGGCTGGATAAACGAGCTGCCGGATTTTGAGGTAAAGAATGGCCGGCTGTATCTCGAGGAAGAGTTCCTGTATGATGAAGGCGAAATATTCGTATATGTGACAGAAGATATCAGTGATTTTTCTTATGACGATGCCTCTATGCTCATGGGCGAGGGCTATAAGGAAATCATACTGGTAGGCCGGGATGGACTTTCGTTCATGCAAAACGGAGAGTACCAACAGTTTGATTTCAGCAATGCCACTACGGATATCAGCAGAGACATGATCGTTGAAACATTAGTGCCTATGATATTTTTCTTTATCATAGTGGGATATATCATCTTCTTTATAGGAAGAATTCTCTGGTATTTCCTGTGTGCGGCAATCTATCTGCTATTCGGGCTGGCCATTGCCGGCATTATGAAAAAGCAGCTGCCGGCAGAAGCGCTGTACAGAGCGGCAGTATATGCTAAAGTGCTGATGTTCACGGTGGCGACAGTTCTGAGTATCATTCCTGTCGGGACCTTCGCAGTGCCCTACTATATCAGGATTGTCATCACTCTGGTATTTATGGGATTTGCCATAGCAAAACTGCCGGATCAAAACCAATGGCATCAAGCATAAAGCGTGCGGCATAAAGCGCACTCAAAAAGGAGACCGCTTCAAACGGTCTCCTTTATCATTCTCCTCTTAATCACCGCCGCAGAACGACTACTCTTTATAGTCTCACATCAAAAGGCAGATACCCTTCCGGCAGCGCTTCCTTCTGGGCCGCCTCTGCCGCAGCCGCAGCTTCTGCGACCTCCTCTGCGGAAAGCTCCGCACTCTCAGGCAGCGCCTCCTCCAGTTCCTCGGTGATCTCTTCTGTCACTTCCTCGGTCAGCTCTTCTGCAAGCTCCTCGATCTCTTCCATGATCTCCTCGAGTTCGCCGCCTTCCTCGATGCCCAGCGCTTCCTCGACCATCTCTTCCAGCCGTTCTTCCGGCGTCTTGGGCGCCATCTTATCGACTGCCTCGGCAATCTTCTCACCGCGCTCTGTGGACTCATCCAGAATATGAAACATCTGCTCATGATTGTAAGCCGCTTTGATGGACGCGATCTGGTCCTCATAGGACTGGAACATCTTTAACTTTTCCGCGATCTCTTCCACACTCCCGGCAGTGACATTTTTCAGATTCTCTTTCTGCTTCTCAAAAAATTCGACCTGCTTGCTGGTCTCTTCCTGCCGTTCCAGTCTGTCCTGCGTGCTCTTTAACATCCCCGCAGAGTTCATTCGCCGTAAGATCCCGCTGGTCTGTTCCCAGGATATATTCATAAAGATAACCACCTTTCTTCTCATCTGACCGTCAACCGATTTCTACCTGCTTTTGCTTCGGTTATTCTTTATTTCGGAGAAGCCCGGGAATTTCTAAAGATGCTTTGTTGTCAATGGGCAGATTTTTGTCATGGGAGGACACGTTTATCTTTTCGGGCGATCCGCCAGACAGCAAATTTCCCCGCTGTCACGGCTACCGGAAGTCCCCCCGGCGCCATGATCCACTGACTGGCAATATACAAATTTTTGACTCCCTTTATCATTCCTTTCACGCGGAAAGACTTTACTCCTTTCCTCGTAATAAAGCTCATATAGGCTCCGTGATATGCGTTACAATACCGTTCGTAGGTAACCGGCGTCCAACAGTCCAGCAATTCCACATGTCCCCGGAGACCGGGAAACTGAAGATACAGCCTCTCTTCTATCGCCCTTACCGCCTCTTTTTTCTGTCTTTCGTACTCTTCTCGTGGCAATCCTTTCCAATATAAGTATTCCCTGTCAAATTGCGGGATATTGATCTGCAAAACCATCTTTTCCGCAGGGGCAAATTCCGGCTCATATTCATAACTTTTTATCGAAATCCGATCTACCTCCTTTCCTCCGACTGTAAAAGGAATGCAGTCAAAGAAAATGGTTCCCTGTTCCTCATATGCACTGCGATCCGCCACAAAAGCCGCCTGAACCGCACTGAAAAGAGGATATTTTTCGGTATCTGCATAACAGTTCCGCCATCTTGCATCCATATTGTCTTTCCCGATCAAATGGTCGAACATTTCCATCGTGTCCACTGCCGAGATCACATAGTCCGCCGACACCTTTTTCTCCTCTGTTTCAATGCCCACCGCCTTTCTGTTTTCTATCAGAATCCTTACTACAGACGTGCCGCAATATAAGTTTCCGCCCAGCTGCCGAAAGCGTTTCACCATACGGTTTGCCATTGCCATGGAACCGCCTTTGGGAATTTCGCCGTTACCGGATACAATCGTGGCGTAAGAAACCAGAAAGGAACTTGCCACGTATTCTTTCGGTAAATAATCAGTAAACAGCGCCTGCAATGCCGGATGTCTGAAACGGCCCGCCATCTCCTGCAGATCCATGGAGCCATATTCTTTCATCACTTTCGGCATATCCGCCATGGAAATACCCATATGAATATAATCACGAATCCCCATCGCATCCATAGGCTTTTCAACCGGCATTTCACATGCTGTTGCATATCTCACATGCTCTATAAATTTCTTGATTTCCGTCTCATCCTCCGGCGACAATCTAAGAAGCTCTTCCTCCGTTCTCTCCAGATCCTTCCACAAGGTCACCCGTTTTCCTCCTGTGATGCTTGTATAAAAACTGTCGCTGTCAACAAATTCTGTATCTTTTTCTAAGGCGCCTACTGTTTCCCACACTTCGCGAAGCGCTGTTCCCTTTTTCGTTCCGGTAAGCCAATGAATACAGTTATCGATATGACAGTTCTTCCGGTTCCATCCCGTACACTGCCCGCCGGCTATGGGATTCTTTTCATAAATATCCAGCTCATAACCCGCCAGTCTTCCATAAATGCCTGCTGCCAGTCCCGCGATCCCACCTCCTACGATCACAATCTTCTTTTTCTCTTCTCTCATATCTCTCCTCCTACAGATTATCTGCTCCCTATCACTTATTGCTCTTTTTATCACTCCGCAGCATATCTACCACCCAATTCGGCTCGGGCAGTATAATCTCGGGGCGTGAAGCGTACTGCTCCATGATTCCATGAATCGCGCACCAGTACATATTGGACAACGCCATCACATCCCCCTGCCGAATGCTCCCGTCCTGCTGCCCCGCTTCCACCCATCTTTGACTATGTGCGATCGTATCCACAGAAGCCGCCAATTTTCGAAGTCTCTCAGGGATGTCCTCGGCCCACACCACATGTCCCATAAACACAAACATTTGCGCAATAAATCGATTTTTCTTCACGTTGGCAAACAGCATTTCTGTAAATTGATAGAAAAAATCCAGACCACTTTCTGCATGGATCTGCATCGGCATACGCATGCCTTCCAGTCCGATATTGATCAATTCTTCCAACAGCGCTTCCTTTGTAGGAAAGTAATGGAACAGCAGTCCCTCGCTGATGCCTGCCCGCCTGGATATCTGACTGGTTTTCGTTCCATAATATCCACGCTCCACAAACAGATCCAGTGTCGTCTGTATGATCTGTAATCTTCTGACTTCCTTTTGCTCTTTCCTTGTCATTTAACATTTCCTCCAATGGCTCCGTACAGCTTAACATTAGCACAGGTGATAAATAATTTATAGAATAATTTACTCAACGAAAAAAGTCCTCCACCTTACGACGAAAGTGTTGCCTGAAAAAAATACACATGATAAAATACATTCTGCAAATAAATTGACAAGGAGAGGTTCCTAATTTGATCGGAATATATTTTAGTGGAACAGGAAACACAAGATACTGTGTTGAAAAATTTATGCAGGAATACGATTCTGCTGCAGAAACATTTCCTATGGAAGCAGAAAATGCCGTGCTAAAAATAAGCGAGCACAACGAGATCATCCTGGGATATCCGGTGCAGTTCAGTAACATTCCTAAATTTGTAAAGGATTTCATTACAGATAATGCAAGTTTGTGGAATGGCAAAAAAATATTTATCATTGCAACGATGGGATTGTTTAGCGGAGACGGGGCCGGAATCCTTGCCCGTTTACTGACCGGCTACGGCGCCATGATAACAGGCGGTCTTCACTTACAGATGCCCGATAGTATTGGCGAT
Organism: Lachnospiraceae bacterium; assembly: GCA_014804615.1. Taxonomy (GTDB): domain Bacteria; phylum Bacillota; class Clostridia; order Lachnospirales; family Lachnospiraceae; genus UBA3282. The sequence goes on along the minus strand of JAAUZL010000010.1, from coordinate 55,906 downwards.
GAAAAAGCATTGAAGAAAACGCTGTCCCAAAACCGGGCGCTGGTGTGCAAAGCGGAACAGAAAATCACGCAGGCTGTGCAAGAGTTGAAAAATGGGCAACCGCCACAAAACGGATTGCGCTGGTATCATCATTTGGCCGGGTTATTCGGACAGAGATTATATTTCTATAATAAAACCAGAAACTATTCCAGCCGATTAAGAATTGACAAGGACAAGTGTATTGGCTGCGGAAAATGTGTGTCCGTCTGCCCTATGAAAAATATAACTTTAAAGGAAAAACAGGCTGTACCAAACAAAAGATGCACCATGTGCTATCGCTGTATCAGTCTGTGTCCGACACAAGCGATCACTCTATTAGGCAAAAGAGTTTATGAACAGTGCTATATTGAAAAGTATCTGGAAAAAGACGTTTGACAAAAAAGAAATCCAGTGCTAAAATAACTTCATCTTTACAGAGAGAGGTGAAAGGATGAAGAGATAATCTACTTTTGATCACATGAAGGTTTTGACAGTAGGGACGACTATCCCTATCTTGTTTTTCATGTCGCCAAAAGTGGATTATGTTCTCATAACCTCTCTTTTTGTGTGCATATTTTGTTGGTGATATCTGCAATTTATCAATCCCTGTGAGGTTAGAGTATGTAATGGAACTGTTTGGCGGCAAACGGTTCTTTTTTTATGGAACCTATGAAGGGAGCGATGTGTATGGCACAGATCAGTGTAAATAATCTTACGTTTTGTTATGAAGGCAGCTTCGATCCTGTCTTTGAAAATGTTTCTTTTTCCATCGATACCGACTGGAAGCTGGGCTTTATCGGCCGCAACGGAAAGGGCAAGACTACCTTTCTGCATCTGCTGACTGGAATGTATTCCTATCAGGGCTCTATCGATACCGCGGCGGTATTTGACTATTTCCCCTATCCCGTCACGGAAAGCCAGAGAAAACTTCCCGCGGCTGACTTTATCGAAGATCTGAAAGTCGGCTGTGAGACATGGCGCGTAATCTGCGAACTGACGCAGTTAGGAGAAAGCGCGGAACTTCTCTACCGTCCCTATGATACATTAAGCTTCGGGGAACAGACTAAGATTTTACTGGCGGTTTTGTTTTCCGGTGAAAATGATTTTCTTCTGATCGACGAGCCCACCAATCATCTGGATCATAACGCCAGAGAGTCGGTGAAAAGCTATTTATCTTCCAAGAAAGGCTTTATTCTGGTGTCCCATGACCGGGATTTGTTAGACGCCTGCACCGACCATGTCTTAGTGCTGAACCGGCAGACCATCGAGGTGCAGAGCGGGAATTTTTCAAGCTGGTGGGAGAATAAACAGCGAAAAGATCAGTTCGCCCAGTCAGAAAATGAGAAGCATCTGCGGGAAATCCGAAAACTAAAAGAGGCAGCCCAGCGTGCCTCCTCCTGGGCAGACCAAAACGAACGCACTAAGATCGGCTTTGATCCCACGAAGGAGCATGACAGAAGTATCAGTTCCAGGGCTTATATCGGTGCAAAAACGAAAAAGATGCAAAGCCGGGTCAAACAGATGAGCCAAAGAATTGATCGGGAGATTTCGGAAAAAGAGGGGCTTTTACAGGATCTGGAGACGCCAGTGGACTTAAAACTGGTACAACTCTCTCATCACAAAGATGTCCTGATCCGACTAAAAGATTACAGTGTACAGTACGCCGATGCGGCACATCCTGTTTTTACCGATGTTTCTTTCACCCTGCATCAGGGAGACCGTATTGCCCTGGAGGGAGAAAACGGCTGTGGAAAAACCACCCTGCTCAAGCTGCTTTTACAAAAGGCAGGCACTGCTGACTCCAATATGTGGGTGGTAGAGAAAGGCCTCTGTGAAACGACGGCAGGGCTTGTGATCTCCTATTGCAGTCAGGACACCTCCCACCTACAGGGTTCTCTTACGGATTTTTGCGAAGCCCACAAGCTGAACACGAGTCTTTTCTTCTCTATCCTGAGACAGCTTGATTTTGAGCGGGTGCAGTTTGTGAAAAATATGGAACAGTATTCGGAGGGACAGAAGAAAAAGGTCTTGCTTGCGGCAAGCCTGCTGACGCCCGCCCATCTCTACATCTGGGATGAGCCGCTAAACTATATCGATGTGTTCTCCAGAATGCAGATTGAAAAGCTGCTGCTTGCCTACCAGCCAACGATCTTGTTTGTGGAGCACGATGTGCGGTTTCGGGAGCAGGTGGCGACAGGAAGGTTCACTCTTTAAAAAATATGTAAGAATCTTTGGAGAAAACATTTTAGCTAATATAGTTGCGAGAATCGGACGATTTGGATATAATAGTAGTACAAAGAAAGGAGTGGTCACATGTCTATCACAGCAACAGAGCTTAAAAATAATCTTGGAAAATATCTGATCATATCTGCTACAGAGGATGTCTTTATCACAAAAAACGGAAAAGTAGTAGCCAAACTTACCAATCCCTATCAGGACAGAGTGGAGACAGCAAAATCCTTATTTGGCATCCTACCCAAAGATGCTGATATAGAGGGATCTAAAAAAGAGAGGCTTGGTGCAAAATAAAATGAAAGTGCTGATCGATACAAACGTGATCATAGATGCACTGACATCCAGAGAACCATGGAATGAAAGTGCCGAAACAATCTTTATTATGGCCGCCAATCATATGATGGATATGTATATTACGGCGAGTTCTGCTACAGATATTTATTATCTGGTGAGGAAATATCTTCACAGTGCAGATCAAGCTAAACGGGTCATGGAAAAACTGTATTCTCTTATTGGAATACTCACAGTGTCGGGCGCCGAATGTATAGATGCACTTGCGTCGTCCGTCAGCGACTATGAAGATGCTGTAGTTGAACGGGTATCTGTAAAAGCAGATATGGATTTTATTATCACGAGAAATATGAAGGACTACCAACAGGGACTGGTTAAAGCAATTTCTCCGGATGATTTTATTGTCTTAATGAAGGACAACTAGTACTATTTATTATGATGCATTGTTCTAAAAAGGCGGAGAGTCCGAAAACTCTCCGCCTTCCTTTTATCTGTCAAACCAATCTTAAATCGTCACCAATTCATACTGATCGGTGCCCAGCCCGATCTTCACCGCATGGGCGATACAGGACTCCCACTCCGTATCCGGATGGGTCATGAAAAAGTGGTCGTGTCCCGCCTCATTGCCAAGCTCGTGCAGGTTCTCTCCCAGCACGCTCTCCTCTACCGGCGCCATCTTATTGCAAAGATCCGCACAGGCCTGATCCAGTGCAACCGGATCAAAGGAAGCCAGCATACCCACATTAGGAATGATCGGGATATCATTCTCCGCATGGCAGTCGCAGTTGGGCGACACATCGCAGATCAATGACACATGGAAGCAGGGTTTATCCTTGCAGACAGCCCACGCATACTCCGCCATCTTATAATTTAACATGGCGATGGAATCCTCAAAGCTCGCCGCGATCGCATCCTTCGGGCACACTGCCAGACAACGACCGCACCCCACACATTTATCATGGTCGATATGGGCCTTGCCGCCCTCAATGATGGGCGCACCGTGGGCACAGATCCTGTCGCAGGCGCCACAGCCCACGCAAAGCGACTGATCCACTTCCGGCTTTCCGTCACAGTGCTGCTCCATCTTACCCGCTCTGGAACCGCAGCCCATGCCGATATTTTTGAGTGTGCCGCCAAATCCCGCCATCTCATGTCCCTTGAAGTGGGTCAGGGAAATAAACACGTCCGCGTCCATAATGGCATGACCAATCTTCGCTTCCTTCACATATTCTCCATTGATAGGCACAAGCGTCTCGTCCGTCCCCTTCAGGCCGTCACCGATGATCACATGGCATCCCGTCTGATAAGGAGAAAAGCCGTTCACATAGGCGGTCTCTAAATGGTCAAGGGCATTCTTGCGGCTTCCCACATAGAGAGTGTTACAGTCTGTCAGATAGGGCTTGCCGCCCAGCTCCTTCACATAGTCTGCCACTACCCTTGCGTAATTCGGACGCAAGAACGCCAGATTGCCGTATTCTCCAAAGTGTATCTTAATGGCCGCATACTTATCCGTAAAGTCGATATTCTCAAATCCTGCTGTCTTCATCAGACGATGTAACTTTTGCAGCAGATTTTCATGCTCCGTCGCCTTAAATGATGTAAAATAAACCTTTGCCTGTTCCATGTCCTATTTGCCTCCTCGTTATGATATATATATGCTGTAAGCTAGTCAAAGCGCTCAAACCGTTCGATCATGATCGCATACTGCTCCTTGATCTTCAGATACAGCCCGATGGTGCTTTCTTTTTCCTTCTCAAACTCCGCAATAATTTTGTCATAATTATTTTCCAAACTTGTCACCACATTGCGGTTGATCTTCCCCTTATCTGCATCGGAATTCATGATATCTAAAATCTTTTCTTTGCTGAACGCTTCTTTGTAGCTGCGCTTGCCGTAAAGGGCACTCAGGATATCCGCCACCGCAATGATTTGCTGGGGCAAAGTCAAATCCGCCGCTGATAACCCCTTGTGATATCCGGTACCGTCCAGCTTCTCATGATGACGCACTGCGATCTGAAGCACATCATCGTCCACTACACCCTCCAGAATCATTTCCGTAATCCGCACATGCGCTTTCATGATCTTCATCTCATCATCGCTCAGACGCCCCGTGGATTCCAGAATATGTAAGGGAATCGCAATCTTCCCCAGATCATGGAGCAGCGCGCCATAGTGCAGATCTCTCATATCTTTACCGGAAATTCTGGCAAGTCTGCCAAGCTGCTCTGCAAAATTTACGGTAGCCAGCGTATGGATCACCGTATGCTCGCTACGGAAATCAATGGTGTAGACCAGCATTTCCAGAAAGCCGCGCTTATACTGCTCGGAGAAAGCCCGCTTCGCCAGAAGCACATCCAGTTCCTCACGATACTTTCCGTTCACTAGGTTCTCCGTAATTCCATAGCATTTCTCAGCCTTCTGAAACAGATCCAGCGCCGCACCGGAATATTTGATATCACGATACTTGGCAAAATAATCCGGCTCCAGCTTCTCATCCTTCAAATGCAGAACCGTATCCATCTTGTCCGCCAGATTTAACAGTTCAATGACATGCATATAGCGGCTCTGCACCATGCTGTGCCTATTATAGTCCAGATGATGGTAAAGCACGATCTCCGCCTTATCCCCCATAGGTGAGAGATATTTCAGAAAAAGGAAGCCATAGATCGAATGCGGCCATAGGTTCTTCGTCTCAAAGTCAGACACGTTTTTAACATTATCCTCCTTGTAGAGACCGATATCATGCAAAATACCGAGCATAGTGTAATCCACCAGCTCCTGCTCGGTGTAATGCTGCTCCGTATAGGTATTCTCATATTCCATCATCTTATATAAGATATACCCTGTGATCTCCCCGTGATTCATGATTTTATTGTTGATGATGCCAAGCGTCTTTCTGATGATTTCGTTGACATCCTTGCTGCTGATAACGCTCATTTTTACATACCCTTTCCATTGTATAAGGGTATTTTAACATTATTTGGACATTTTGTCCTCACTTTCTTTTATTTTATCTCACTTTTCCCGCAGCAGATCCGAACGGATATAGCATTCTTCTGCGGATATATCCATATCTTCCGGCAAAGATTCCTTATCAATTCTGTACCAGCTCCGGCCGCCGCTCCCCTCAACCAGATCCAGAACGGTGACCTCTTCCTCCTCCGCCATCAGGCCGACGACTTTAAACTCCTCTCCTGCGCCTTCCCTCACTTTGCATACAAGGCAGTTCACATACATTGTCCGGGGATATGTTTTGGCTTCTTCCTTTTCCTCATCTTCTCCAAAATCATCTCCAAACAGCTCTGCAAACTCCTCCTCACTCAAATAGGCCGCGCCCGTAATCTGACCGTTTTCCCCGCGGAGTATCTTTACATTGACCGTTCCCGCCGGGTTGATGCTCAATGTGTAGAAAGCATTATTAGGTCTGATATCCAAAAAAATATTGACAAGCTGTCCCTGATAATAATATTCTTTTCCCTCCTTTGTCACGCCTGCCGTCCGGTATTCCTCTGCCAACGTTTTTTCCATTTCCTTTTCCCACTCATCCTTCTCCTCTGTCATATCCAACTTGTCAAACAGAATCGACATGAAAGCACTCTCCTGATCTGCCATCGCCAGGTCAAGCCACTCTTCGAGCGTCTCCTCGTCCATATGATCCGCCAGAACCGAGAAAAAGGAAGCGGAACCATCCGCGTAAGCCTTTCGTGCAAAGTGCCCTATCAATGGGCTGTCCGCATTTAACTGGTCTAAACTGACTGCGAAAAAGGCAATCTCTCCATCCCGATAGATTCTGTCCAACCATACGCTCTGGTCTTCCTCATCAAGCCTGCCAAAAGCGAGCTGAAACATGGGCATACTGTCCGCCCCATAAAATTCCTCTATCTGTTCGGCGGCCTCCTCTCTTTCCCGGTCTCCCTTTTCCTCCGAAACCTTCACAGGAGAGATTTCCTTCGTATCCACCATCGGTGCCTCCGTTTCAGAAGCCTTCGCCACATCCGCCCGGGTTGGACAGATACCGATGAAAACAGTTCCCAAAATAATACAGATTGTCAACACAGCCGTTGAAATACGGACTTTCACAGATTTTTCTCCACAACTCATAATGGCACCTAACCTTTCTCTCAATAACCGTTTGTTTGCGCTTAAAGTGACTACAGTAGAAGCTTCCCTGTATTTTCCTACCGCCGCCATAGCATCCAGTAATGTTTTTCCATAATCCCGCGCTTTTTCATACCCCATTTTGGCGACAACCGCCTCGTCACAGGAAAATTCACAGGCATTAGTAATCTCCCGACTCATCACATGCACCAGCGGGTTAAACCAGTGCAGGCAGACGACAGTCTGCACCAGCCACTTATAGAGAATATCCCACCGCTTACAGTGCACCAGTTCATGAAGTACAATATAACGAAAATCCTTTAGGGATATATCCCCGCTTGGCAGAACGATGCAGGGGCGTAATATACCTGTCAGTGTGGGCGATGAGAGCAGCGGATTCACACAGAGCTCCATTTTTCTTTTCATACCCATTTGCTTCTCGACCGCCGCAAGCTCATCCAAAAGCGCAATATCAGAAACTGGTTCTGCTCCGGCCATTACATACCGCAGAAAGCTCTGATACGCCGTTATTTTTCGTATCAGTATTCCCAATGCGATAATCAGCCAAAACCATCCCACACCGCTCAGGAAAACCGATATAGTACTTTCCCACTTCCCTTTTCCGTCGGACAACCGTTCCTGCACCTGTTTGTCGTCCGACGCCTTGTCTGCCCACTTTATCTCCGGTATTTCCTGTCCAGAGTTCTCAGAGGATGCCGCAAAACCCTCCACATCCAGCGGCTGATTTTCTTGCGATGCAGCCGGGACGTTCTGCACCATCGCCTGACCGAAGGCCTGATAAAAATTTCTCATCAGACTTATCTCCGGGCCAAACGGGAGCAGCAGACGCAAAATAACAATGAGCCAAATATAATACTGCCATTGCCGGCTGCATATATTTTTAAACAACTGTTTCCCTCCAAGCAGAGCCAAAATAAGAAGAGAACCGGAAACAGACATGGCCAGAACAGTTCTAAAAATCATATTCGTCATCTCTTCTTTCCCCCCTCCAACAGTTTTTTTAGTTCATCATATTCCTCATCCGTCAGCAGATCCCCCGAAATCAGATTGGAAACCAGCCCCTTTATGCTACCCTCATATATCTTATCAAGAAAATTCTGCGTCTGCGCCGTCTGGTATTCTGTCTCTGAAATGAGCGCCGTGTATTCATTCTTACGTCCGATTTTTCTGGCTCCCAAAAAGCCCTTACTGACAAGTCTCGACAAAAGGACGATCAGCGTATTTTTCTGGCAGGGTCTGCCCTGCTCGGTCAGACTATCCATAATATAGGAAAACAGCGTCTCTTTGTCATGGTTTCCCCACACAATCTTCATAATCTCCAGTTCCGCATCCGATAATTTCTGTATCATCCTATTTCCTCCATATGTATAACGACTTGTTATGCATTTAATATAACACAACGTTATACATATGTCAAGACACACTCTCCTACAATATGACCTGTCGCGTCTATACAAAATACAAAATATACCGTTCCCAAACATACGTTCCTATGGTATAATGTGCGCAAAGGGCAGAGATATCTTCGTTCATTTGACGAGCAAAGCGACCCCGGAAAACCGTAGGTTTTTCGGGGCTCTGCCCTGTAACCTGCAAAAAGAAAGGAGTTCCCCATGAGCCACACCTATCTGTGCATTGATTTAAAATCTTTTTATGCCTCGGTAGAGTGCGTGGCCAGAGGCCTGGATCCCATGACGACCAATCTGGTGGTGGCGGATCCCACCCGGACAGAAAAGACCATCTGCCTGGCGATCACCCCGGCTATGAAAGCGCTGGGCATTAAAAACCGCTGCCGCATCTTTGAGATCTCAAAATCGGTGGATTACATTGTGGCACCGCCCCGCATGCAGAAATATGTGGACATTTCCGCAGATATCTATGCGATCTATCTGAAATATATTTCCAGGGAAGATATCCATGTCTATTCCATCGACGAGGTCTTTATGGATGTGACGGATTATCTCTCCCTCTATCGTCTCTCTGCCAGAGCGCTGGGCTTTCGCATCATGCAGGATATCTACGAGCAGACCGGCATCCGCTCCTCCTGCGGCGTAGGCTCTAATCTGTATCTGGCGAAGGTGGCTCTGGATATTACCGCCAAACACGCCAATGACTTTATCGGAGAACTCACCGAGGAAAGCTACCGGAAAACTCTCTGGACGCACAAGCCCCTGACAGATTTCTGGCGCGTCGGCGCCGGCACTGCCAGACGACTCGACACCTTCGGTATCCGCACCATGGGCGATATCGCCGCCGCTGATGAAAACCTCCTGTATCACCTGTTCGGAATAGACGCGGAGCTTTTGATCGACCACGCCTGGGGCCGGGAACCAGTCACCATTTCCGATATCAAGACTTACCGCCCTCGCACCAACTGTCTCACCAGCGGACAGGTGCTGGGCTGCGACTACCCTTTCGACAAAGGGCGTCTCATCGTCAAGGAAATGATGGATCTGCTGTGTCTTGATCTGGTAGAAAAGAATCTGGTCACCCGCTCCATCACCCTCCACGTAGGCTATTCCAACCGGCTGAACGCTCCCTCCGCCCACGGCACCGCGAATCTGGACACGGACACCAACTCGGACCGCATTATCCTGCCTGCAGTGACGGCTCTGTATGACAAGATCGTCAACCCGGACTGGCAGATTCACCGCGTCAACATCACCTGTAATCATGTGATGCCGGAAGAGTATCATCAATACAGCTTTTTCGTGGATGCCGAGGAACTGGAAAAAAACAGGAAAGTACAGAAGGCCGTTATCAGCATCAAGAACAAATTCGGCAAGGACGCCATTCTCAAGGGTATGAATCTGGAGGAAGGCGCCACCACCAGAGAGCGGAATCACCAAATCGGAGGTCATAAAAGTGGCGAGTAAACCAAAAACCAAAATGCCCATCGAGGAGCGGGCAAAACAGTTCATGCCCTTTGCGGCGCTGCGCGGTCTGCCAGACGCTCTGGCCGCCAAGGAAAAAATCCTTGTTCCCAAGGTCGAACTCTCTCCGGAGATGGAAGAAGAATTAGACCGTCGGATGCACTTGATCACCAAAGGGAAAATGGTGACGGTCATCTATTTTCAGAAGGGGGAATATATCAAGATAACCGGTCTGGTTGCCCGCATCGACGAGACCAGCCGGTTATTACAGATCGTAAATACCAAGATTCGGTTTGAAGATATTTTGCAGATAGAGATAGACAGCACGACATATTGACTTATGTACCAAGGAAGGAGCCAGTTACAGCATGGAAAAAGTAAAACGTTATCTTGTTTTTTTGATTGGATTATTTATCAGTTCACTGGGGGTAAGCTTTATCACAAAAGCCAGTCTCGGCACTTCTCCCATTTCTTCTATCCCCTATGTATTAAGCCTGAATTTTTTGATGACGCTAGGGCAGTTTACGATCCTTTTCAGTCTTTTTCTGATCCTGCTGCAGCTGCTGGTCCTGCGAAAAAATTTTAAGCTGGAGCATATTCTGCAGATACCCATTTCCATCATATTTGGATATTTTATCGATCTGACCATGCTCCTGCTCTCTTTCGTTGCACCGACACACTACTTCTCAGCCGTAATCTATCTGTTGATCGGCTGTGTCATTCTCGGTTCCGGCGTTTATCTGGAGATGCTGGCAGACGTGGCCATGCTGCCCGGGGAATCTTTAGTCCGTGCAATTAGCTCCACCTGGGCAACGGATTTTGGCCTTACCAAAATCGCATGTGATGTGTCCATGTCTGTCACTGCCGGCCTGCTTTCCCTTATTTTTGCACATCGGCTGGAGGGCATCCGCGAGGGCACTTTGATCGCTTCTATTCTGGTGGGCTACACGGCCCGCACGCTGTCCCGTCTGCTTCATTTTCTGCCCGCGTTCCTCTTTTCGGAATCTGACAACAAGACCGAATAGTTTTCTTATAAGACGTCTCTTGTCTCTATTTTATAAAGTGCGAGAAAGACGGACACACCGGATATCACTAACAATGTGATATAAAAGGGAATATTACCGACCAGCGAATATGTGCCGATATTCCCCTGCGTGAAGCACACAATAATAACGCCGGTAATGATGGCCGCCTTGGATGATTTCATCCATAGCCCGATCAACAAAGCAATAAAACTGATACTGATCATCACTGCAGAATCTACCAGTATTTCCATATAAAACATACGGTTTCCCAGATCAATCCCCTCCGCTGTGATATAGGTAAATTTTTTAACCGCAGCAAGCGCACAGTAAATCAGGATCTTGGATAAGACCAGTCCTGTAAAATTGAAAATCCACACGGACAGCATCTGGGATAACAAAATCTTCTTCCGGCTGATAGGATAGGAAAACATTACATGCATTGTTTTATTTTTATAGGCACCTACGATAAAAGATGCCAACATTGCACTTGTAAAAACGATAAATGACATATTAGTGAACAATTCAACTCCCGACCTTAACATACTGACCCCGTACGCCAGCCTTGTCTCGTCCGCTTCCAATTCCCCTGCTATCGCTATGAGGAGCAGCAAAAGGACGCTTACCATGATACAAGCATTTCGCATATATTTCATAATATTATTCTTCTTCCATTCCAGTCTGATAAGCTTTAACATGATCTACTTCCCTCCTCTGTCAGTTTTAAGAAATAATCTTCCAGGCTCTCCGCTTTCTTACCGATAGCGCTGATCTCCACCTCATGCAGTGTCAACGCTCTTGCAATGTCCTCTGTTGTGATCCGGCTGTCATAGATACGAATGTTATGCTCATCCAGTATCTTGAAATTGTCCAGCGCCAGCTTATCCGCCAGCACATAGGCCGCCTTCTTTGTATCGGGCGTCGCAACTTCAATATAAGCCGTATTCATCTCAGCTATTTCCTGCATGGATATTTCTTTCTTCATGCTTCCATGATCGATAATACCGATCGTGTCAGCGATGCTTTCCACCTCGGAAAGAATATGACTGGATAGGATAATGGTGATCCCATACTCTGTGCAGAGCATTCTGAACAGATCCCGCAGCTTCTTCATGCCGGCAGGATCCAGCCCGTTCGTAGGCTCGTCCAGCACCAACAGCTCCGGTCTGCATAAAATCGCTCTGGCAATGCCTAAGCGCTGTTTCATGCCCAAGGAATATTTTTTAACAGGCTGATCTGCCGCCTCGCTCAACTCCAGCATGGCAAGAACATTCTCCACACTTCCCGGATGATAGTATCCCATGTAGTCACGGTGGAGCCGCAGATTTTCTTTTCCGCTTAAATGCTCATAAAAGACAGGAAATTCAATGATACTCCCCGTTCTTCTCAGAAATTCATAGGACACCGGTGTGAGTTTTTTCCCAAAAAGCTCGATCGTCCCTTCCGTCGGTTTCCAAAGGTTTGTGATCATTTTCATGACCGTAGTCTTGCCCGCTCCGTTGGGCCCCAGAAAGCCGTAGATTTCTCCCTTTTTTACATGGATATTTACATCCTTTACCAATTCCTTTCCGTCAATGACTTTTGTAAGATGGTCTGTCTGCAAAATATATGGCATCTTATCTGTCTCCTTTCAAGAGTTTGTTCCGCTCTTGAAATCTATTGTAACGGCTAAGGTTTTCAAAACTCTTGCCCAATTCTTACAAATTTCTTTCATGATAAATTTAATAAATGAACTTCTTTAATTCCACCGTAAATGTTGTTTTCACATTCGGTTCACTGTCCAGAGAAATGTCTCCGCCGAGCTGAACGGCAAGATTTTTGGCGATCGTTAACCCCAGACCATTCCCCTGTATTCTGCGATTGCGGGAATCCTCCATCGTATATAACCTCTCAAATACATTCGTGGCAAACGCTTTCTCGATACCTTTTCCTTTATCCACGATATCAATATACGCATGCGTTTCACTCTCCCGCAGAGTAAGACCCATGTATTTTCCGTCACTTCCATAGCGCACGGCATTGGATATCAGATTTGACAAGATCCTGTTGATCGCTCTCTCTTCCCCCCGCACAAAAATATCCTGTTCGGGAACAGATATCTCCACGTCAAAATCTTTCCCCTGCAAAATATCATAAAAATTCAATATATTTTCCCTGCACAGCTCGCTTACATTTACTTTACTAATCTCCAGATCCGTATCTCCTGCTTCCAGCTTCGCCAGTGTAAAAAACTGGTTGATCAGCTCCATCACCTGCAAAGCCTTTGCTTCCACCTTCTGTAATGTTTCATCCTCCGGGCGGTCCAAACGCATCATTTCCAGATACCCCAAAATGACCGTCAGGGGCGTCTTGATATCGTGAGATATGTTGGAGAGCATTTTTTTAGAAGCAATCTCCTGCTTTTTAAAGTCACCTTTTATTTCCTGACGGTCTAAAAGCAGACGGTTGATCTGCCCGCACAGCTCCATCAGCGTCCCGTTGTCCGTAAACACCATGATCATTTCATCACTGTCATTTTCCAAAAGCGCAGACAACTCTCTGCTGATCTTCTTCAATTTTGCCTCTATGCCTCTTGTATAGATAAAATGCTGGTATATCACGATAAACAGCAATATCATGACAACGCCTGTCAGGAAAAAAATAATCAAGCCCTCGCTCATGCCATATCCCCCAGCTTATATCCGATTCCCCAAACCGTAACTATGATCTGCGGATTGCGGGGATCCTCCTCTATTTTGTTCCGCAGTCTGCTGATATGGACATTGACGGCATTTTCATCTCCTAAATAGGCATCATTCCAGACATGAGAATAGATCTGCTCCTTGGTATAAACCTTTTTCGGATTTTGCAAAAGCAGCTTTAAAATCTCAAATTCCTTTGCTGTCAATTCGATCCTCGTCCCGTTTTTTGTCACGGAATAGTCATTGACATTCAAAGTAAGACCGCCGCAGGTAAGAACCTCCTCTTTAACGGCTTGCACTGCATACTGCGTATTTCTTCTGATATTGGCCTTGATCCTCGCAAGTACCTCCGTGACGGAAAAGGGCTTCGTAATATAATCGTCCGCCCCTAACCCCAGACCCAGAGTCTTATCGGAATCGGTATCCTTCGCAGAAAGGATGATGATAGGCACCGTACTTTTCTCCCGGATTTCCTTCATAACCTCCATCCCGCTTTTTTTCGGTATCATAAGGTCAAGCAAAACCAGACTGTACTCCTCTGCAAAAAATTCCCGACAGGCACTCTCCCCGTCAAAAGCCTGTACTACTTCAAAGTTTTCTGTCAGGAGAAAATTTTTGAGCATATCACTGATCTCGGTATCATCTTCAACCAATAAGATCTTCATTCTGTCTTTCCTCGCAATTCTTCATACATTTTCACTATCATTTCATACCATGATACGTTGAACCGCTTCCTGCCATTGAGCATACCAATCGCGTTCGAATTTTGGTTTGAAAGAATATCCGTCTCTCAAAAGAGCTGGAAGTGTTTCGCAGCACTTCTCAATCCGCTAAAAATTCCATGATAGTTTCACTGATCGTATCATACTCATAATTATGAACATAGTGCGGACAATCCAATTCTATGTACTTTCCGTTATGCACCTGAGAAATATACTCTATCGGTATCCTGCGCCATGTTTCTTTATCAAAACCAGTTCCGCCAGAACCATCTGAAATGAATAACAGCATTGGCACTTGCGGAACGCCTGCACTTTCCACTTTTTTTGCGTTTTCTTTCACTGATGCACACTCATTGATCATCGTAACAGTTGCCGTGCGGCTATAAAAAACAGCTCTGTAAATCTCCTTTTCCCTATCAGATAACGTGCCATGCTGTATCGCATCACTTTCTGCGATTCCGGGTATTAAGCGGGTAACTCCCATACCTGCTGCCCAGCTTGCAATCCGCATGGTTGATATGTTAATGTTCATGGTGTCATAATACTGCGGCACAGCCATATCCAGCCCAATAATAGCAGACACTTCATTAGGATATTTTTGTGCCCAGTATAAGGCTTCAAGCCCTGACATAGAATGTGGGCATAAAACATAAGGCGCGCTTAATCCTGCCGCTTCCAATGCCGCTCTCGTATCTTCCAGTATGGAGTCAATATCTCTATCTGTATCAATCACATCACTGAACCCATATCCAAACTTTTCTACTACTACAACTTTATAATCATCACACAAAAGGGAATAAAGAGACTTAAAATCTAATATCGGACAGCTGGTTCCTCCGCCTGACATAAATACAAGTGTTGTTTCTCCTTTTCCCTCAATGTAAACGCTCATATTATGTCCATTCACCTCTACAATCTGCCCGATAGGTGAACGCAGTGCGGACTCTTTTTCCAAATGGACCCTATGATTTATGTATATCAATAAAAAAAGTACAACCAAAATAACAATAATAATAATGATAACTCTCATAATCTTCTCCGTTTTATTCATAAATTCTGCCCCTACTTAACAAAGTATAATAAAATCTGTATCTTTTGTATCTATTAAATAGCATAAGCCGCCTTATCGGCGGCTCATGTACATACTGATAGACGATATTCTACATCAAGCCTCTAATCATACACAATACCCTACGCCTTCATCTGATGCCAACTCAATCATACCTTTTAACATTTCCTTGCTCATTTCCAGCAGTTCCTCATCCCTCACACTTTATTAATATAAATCAAGCTATTATTTGTTATCATACTAAAGCTTTGCATATTTTTCAATTATTTAAATCATTCATCACGCCAGTCAAAACATGTAAGCATCAGTGAGAAATCGAGAAATAATTAATCAAAATTTCCTTTATATGATTATACCTTCTGGCATATGAATTTTCTACACGAATCAACTGCAGATTATGTTCTCGAAACAGTTGGTAATCATCTATATCTCTATAAACACACTGCAGGCATTTCTTAATTGATCCGGTGCCCTGTCTTCTCCAATCACAACAACTCTTTTTCCACATGAACGAAGTTCACAAATTGTAACAACATAGTCTTTATCGGATGTTACCAGACAAACTATATCAACATTCTTATGTTGGGTAATTTCTCGTTTCATATCTTTTTGGATTTTTTTGTCTACTTTATTTTTTTCAGGCCCGCCGCATAAGCGGATATCTGCTATGCCGTATTCTCTTGCTTTATCTGACCACCTTCTGGTTCTCTTATCTTTTTGGATCCCATACACCCTTCCGGAAAAGAGAACGCCCTGTTGTTTTACAGCATCCATAATAGCATTTACTTTTTTACAACTGATATTTTCCCCATCTATGAACAGAGCTGTGTTTTCCCTTTTTTGACTCATATTCCTCTTCCTCCATTTCAATCGATCTTGCAAACTGCGTGAAAATGTATTACTTTTCCCGAAACCATTCCAGCAGTTGACGTCCTCTATCATTTATCTCTAAAATCCACTTATCGACTGCCCTCTGTCCGGATAACATCCGATAATTTGACACATTCTCCAGTCCGTCTCGAATAGTGATAGGATTCAACAATTTGTTATAACAGCCCGCGCGCCATAAATCCGATTTAAACCCACGCATCAAAATCTCTTCTTCCGGTGCATCTTTTCTGGGAGGATTCTCCCAATGTCCATCACTAAAATGGATTTCCCCTTTCTCCAGAATAGGAAGGATCATCTTTGCCTTTTTCATGGATATCCGCATAAAAAGACCGTCATCGGCTTCATATCTCTCAGAATCATCCCACCACCCTGCTATATCATCTACCGGTTTGACTCCCTCATCGATAAACTCACAAATCTGTTCTTTCGGCAGCTTCTTCACATTAAACTCAGACTCCGGATTCTGTTTCAGCACTTTCATCAGAAATTCGGTCTTGATATACTTTATCACCTTATGAAGACCGTCCACTTGGTTCATAAACTGGATACTTCCCACCTTTTCAATAAATCCATACGGAATCTTTTGCAGGTCATCATATAACGTATTATAGTCAATCATCGTCTTCTTCAAATATTCCGCATCGTAAATATACAATAGTCCGAACAGATCCTGCTGTGCCAGATTCAGATGCAAGATATCAATAATGGCATTCGTATCATCATCAAACAAAAACCCCGGCCATCGATCTGGACATTTTTTATCCTCTTCAATGATCATCTCCTTAATCAGTTTCTCTACCGGAACATTAAATACAGCCGCCAAATCCCTGAATCTGCGTATTTCAATATTTGTCTTTCCACTCTCCCAGTTTTGAACCGATACAACGGAAACCCCCATCTTTTCTGCCAGTTGCTCCTGTGTCAGTCCGGCATTTATTCTGCATGTTTTAATAAATTTTCTCATATCCATCGTCCTCAGATTATCAAATATTTCCCGGCAACAAAACCAATCTATATTTATTATTACACAAATTTATACTTTATGTCAATGCCGGATAAAAAAAGTCCCATAAACTTAACGTTTACAGGACTTATTCACATCATATATTATCTTAGAAATTTGCGATTATACGATCCCCCTGCGCCTTCATAGCCTTGTCTTATGGATTCAGTATTTATGCTACTTTCAAGATTTTTTGTCTATTATAAGTCTATTACTATCTCCTTCTTTCACCTGCTTACATCCATTTACACTCTTTTATAAGCCACCTTTCTATAATGGTTCTTAACCATATAACCAAGACAATATTCCATCTATGTCCGGCGTCATGGAACTGCCATGTCCTTTTTCGTATTCATTCAGATAGATCTGACAATCATTTATAATCTTGCTCTCATTCTTATCCAAAATACTTTTTACCATTACCAGATATGCACTTTGCGATATTTTATATGGATGCACATATTTTTTATCCATCGGAAATAATTTAATATAATGCACTCCGTGCCTTTTTCCCGGCTGCGTAGACACATTTGGAGGTAAAGGAAAATACTGACTTTTGGGTACATTTTTAGCTATATTAGAACGCAAAGGCACTACAAACGTGTGCTTCTGTCCTTTATATACCAGATCGACAATCAAAACACACGGTCTTCCCTGTTTGTCATAAAGTAATTCCCTGTCTGTTCCGTACTTTTTACATTTAGCAAAAAAATCTTTGTCAACTGACACTATCTGCATCTTTTGTATCTCCTAAAAACATAAGCCGCCTCATCGGCGGCTCATGCACATACTAATGGATGATATTCTACATTCAAGTCCCGTCACCCACGGAGACTAAACATACTAATGAATGATATTCTACATTCAAGTCCCGTCATTCACGGAGACCATACATACAAGTGAATAATATTCTGGGCGTTATTCGCGCCGAACAAATCGCTTTGCTCACTTATAGTATACGCAATTCCCATATCTTAGTCAATCTTTTTATTGGTATATGTTACTTTCTCACACGATCTTTCACACCTTCTAGCATTATCTTAAGGATTCAGCATCTATACTACCTGTAAAATTTCATGTCTATTATAAGTCTATTGCGCGTCTATTATAAATTTCAAGTGTCAATTTTTTCTTCCAACTATTAGTAATTATGCATAAACAAAGCGCTGTAATTAGGGCTTTTATCCTACTACAGCGCTAATGTTTTTGTGCAATTTTACCTTATACAATACCTTGTGCGCGCATAGCCTCAGCCACCTTTAAGAAGCCTGCGATGTTCGCGCCTGCTACATAATCGCCTTCCTTACCATACTTCTTGGAAGCCTCGTCCAGGCTGTGGAAGATGTTGACCATGATACCCTTTAACTTGGAATCAACCTCCTCGAAGGTCCAGGAAAGTCTCTCGGAATTCTGGCTCATCTCCAGAGCGGATGTTGCCACACCGCCCGCATTGGAAGCCTTACCAGGACAGAACAGTACGCCGTTCTTCTGCAGGTACTCTGTTGCCTCCATCGTAGTAGGCATATTTGCACCCTCGGCTACTGCGAAGCATCCGTTCGCTACAAGTGCCTTGGCATCCTCTAAATCCAGCTCGTTCTGGGTTGCACAAGGAAGCGCGATATCACATTTCACACTCCATACGCCATGCTCACCGTTCTTCTTCTCGTGATACTCTGCGTTAGGTCTCTTCGCTGCATACTCTGTCAGGCGGGCACGCTTCACTTCCTTAACCTCCTGCAGGGTCGCTACATCGATGCCGTCGGGATCATAAATCCAGCCAGTGGAATCAGAGCAGGTCACAGGCTTGCCGCCCAGCTGGATTGCCTTCTGGATCGCATAGATTGCCACATTACCGGCACCGGAAACCGCGATGGTCTTACCTGCGATATCCTTACCATTGCACTTGAGCATCTCCTCTGTCAGATATAACAGACCATAGCCTGTCGCCTCTGTTCTTGCAAGGGAACCGCCGTAGGTAAGTCCCTTACCTGTCAGCACGCCCTCATAGAGATTGCGGATTCTCTTATACTGTCCGAACATGAAACCGATCTCACGGCCGCCCACACCGATATCTCCGGCAGGCACATCGGTATCCGCACCAATATGTTTGCAAAGCTCTGTCATAAAGCTCTGGCAGAATGCCATCACTTCTCTATCGGATTTACCCTTAGGATCGAAATCGGAGCCACCCTTACCGCCGCCAATAGGCAGGCCTGTCAGGGAATTTTTGAAAATCTGCTCGAAGCCCAGGAATTTGATAATGCCCAGGTTTACGGACGGATGGAATCTCAAACCTCCCTTGTAGGGGCCGATCGCGCTGTTAAACTGTACGCGGAAACCGTTATTTACCTGCACCTGTCCCTTATCATCTACCCACGGAACACGGAACTGCACGATTCTCTCCGGCACTGTCAGTCTCTCTAAAAGGGCATCCTTTCTGTATGCCTCCTCATCCGCTTCGATCACAACACGAAGAGACTCCAAAACCTCCTTGACTGCCTGATGGAACTCCGGCTGTGCGGGATTCTTCGCTACTACTAACTCGTAAACCTCATCAACATATGACATTGCTTTATTTCCTCCTTCTTGCTTGTATACATTACCACGTCTAATTATAGTATGTCATATAAAAATCCACAAGGGCGATTTAGCATATTAAAGTGTAAAAATTTTTTTCGTTTTTTTAGAAATATTGTACAATAATACCAAAATACTTGTATACAAGGCGAAGTGCTGTCATACATCGTCAAAAAAAGCTCCGCTTTTTTCCTAAATGTTTTACTCTACTGCTATTTTGAATGCCGCTTACAAATACTCCTTCAACCGCGCAATGCTCTTCTCCTCAAAATCCATAAGCTCCTTTGCCAGCTCTACGGTATCGTTCGCTGCCATCCCGTTATGTTTCAGGCTCTTCCACATGCTGGTGATCCCCCGGTTGCTCTCCTGGATCATCATTTCTGCCAGATGCTCCGTGCTGATATTGAAGGCCGTGTTCGCATGAATGCTTCCCTTCAGCATCATATCTCCGATCTGACTGGCACGATACCCTTCCCCGTCCTGCTGCAGGATCTTATCCAGCGCCCTGTTATGAATATCTGCATAATGGAGAGACTGTCTGGACAGCGTCACGGAAAACTCATCGTTTCCGATCTTGTCGAGAATCGTGTCAATCGCAGTCATGCCCATCTGGGTATTTTTTTGTATCTCTTTTAAGATCATCTCGTCATCATGTTTCATGAAGATCACTCCTTTCTACCTGACGCTGCTTATGCGCGCAAAAAACAGATGAGAGCATTCTACTCTCATCTGTTTAGTCTTTCCCTTTTATTGTGTTTTAAACAAATGCAATGTCAAACAAATTTGGTCTGGCTGAACTGTTATTCTACATAATCAGACTTTACATAAGCTGTCTTGCCGTTATACTTGATCTTGGTCCAGCCGTCAGCCTGTTTCATGATGACTTCCAGCTTTTCGCCGGCATAGGCTGTTGCGATCTTTTCGGACGTCTCACTGGCACCGGCACGAACTCTGACATTCTCCTTGACGGTCACAGTCCCTGTGGTGGTCGTCGTCTGCTCATTATCCGCCTGCTGCGTAGAGGTATCCTCCTCATCATCCGCGCTTGCGTTCTCTGTCTCGGAAGGCTCCAGAAAATCGCTCTTGATATAGGCCTCTTTACCGTTATATTCTATCTTACTCCAGCCGTTACCCTTCGTCTCAAGCAGCTTGAACTCGTCTCCCACAGCTGCCTTGCCCAGCTTATCCGCCGTCTCGCTGTCAGAGGTTCTGATATTGACCACATCAGTCGTCTTAACCTTGGTCACTACCACTTCCTCTGCATTGGCTTCCTCAGATTCCGCTGCATCAGACTCCTCGTTCTCGTCTTCTGTCTCTTCTCTTTCTTCCGCGCGAGCCAGAGTCTCACCCACATTTTTCTCGATCTCATCTGCCAGATTTACCAAAAAGTCCGCCAGAGTCTTATCCTCAGCGATCATATCATTGTAGGCTGCAGCTGCCTTGTTATTGAGGTCAACCACATCTTCCTGCAGCTGGATCTCCCGCATATAATGAAGCTCGCTCTCGCTCTCCTCACCGTCCTCGTTAATGTACAGCTGGCCATCCTCATCCGTGCAGACATAATAGGTACGCATACCCGGAACCGGCTGATCATAATCGTAAAACTTTAAGTCCGCATAAACATAGACAATGTAAGTCCCTTCTCTCGGTCCCGCTTTGGTATAAATCTCCAGAGGCGGGTAGGACTCAATATACTTACTGGTCTCCGCTGCTCTTAAAATTTCCGTAGTATCCAGGTAATACACCATCTGCGTCATGGTCTCGGTATCACCCTCCACCATCGCAGTATAGTACGTATTAAACAGTTCTGTGATCTCCGGTGATGCCTCCTCCATCGGTACCTGAGGCACCTCCTCTAACACTCCAACTTCTGTATTGTCCCCTTCTGAGGCAACCGCCGACTCCTCCTGCTCCACCTTGCGCTTATTCGCCTGAATCGCGATCACAATTGTAAGCGCCACGCAGAGTACCAGAATAATCGGCAGAAAAATCTTGGAATATCGTATAAACCAATTTTTCAGCGACTCTAATTTCGCTTTCATATTATTTGATGTTTCCATGAAACTTCCTCCATTCGCCGACCCGGAACCACAGTCCCCCCTCATCGACCTGGAACGGTACTGGCATTTTAAAAGCCACTCCCCAAGCAGCCTCATCTCCCGGACAGTATGATCTGCTGTCCGGGAAATATTCACTGCTCTATGCACCCGACAGGACTCGAACCTGCATCAAAGGCGTCGGAGGCCTACGTTTTATCCATTAGACTACGGGTGCCCGCTTCGATGAACAAAATTGTTACAAATTTGTTACATCTTAGGTATCATACCACATACGGGCACACTTGTCTAGTGTTTCAGTCTAAGAAATAATTTCCTCAATTTCCGAATTCTTGCGATTATAGCGGTATAAACTGTAGGAAAGTACCTCTTCCGGCTCCACATGGGTTGTGTTCACCTCTCTCACCATCTGTCTGTAAAATGCATATTCCTGCCTGTGATCATCCGGAAGCAACAGCACCTCGTGCACAGAACTTGGCAGGATCAAAAGGTCACATGCAACCTGATCGGCGAGCGCACTGATCTGTCCGGAATACAGCAGTGCGGCGGCACCATAACGCTTTTCCCGATTCGTAAGCACATACATCGGCAATTCCTCCGCATCCCTCAGATGCATTCCCGTCATTTCCTGCACCAGTTCACCCATGGATACCAGAAGCTCCGGCATATCCCGTCTGGTATTCCGTCCGGCGATCCGATAAAGAGATTCCGCACTCTGCTTCCACATCAACATATGTTGTCTGTTGATCGTAATGTAGGCTCGTTTTGCCACATCCTCCTCCAAGGCATAGTAAAAAACAACGGCAAGATCATGCCATCGGATGCTGGGGGCATCCGCCAGAAATTTTCTGTTTTCCTTGAAACTGACCAGCTTATAATAGATCCGGCTCTTTACGCTGTCATAATCCTGAAAAAACGTCATGTCCAGATCCAGCGCCATGGCCTGCTCCTCATGACAATTCATGATCCTGTCTACCAGAATATCAAAAGTCTCTCCTTCCCGGTATTCCTCGTAAAGTCCCTCCAGATAAATAGTTGGGAAAATGCTGTCGCACTGTCTTGTCAGGGCAACGCCGGTCAACTCCACATCATTATTCTTCGTCACCCTGACCACCCTGATCTCATAGGCATCTCCCATCCTGTCCTGTAATAAGTCCACGATATGATCTACAAATGTCTGAAAATCCATATTCTCCTCTTTCCCACTCTCTCCGGGCAAAAAGAAAGACAATATAGACTTTAATCTATATTGTCTCATGGGCTTTTCACATATATGCTCTGTTTTATACTCTGGACAGATACTCTCCTGTTCTGGTATCAATCTTGATCACTTCACCATTCTCCACAAACAGAGGTACCATAACCTTGGCACCGGTCTCCACGATGGCAGGCTTCGTTGCACCCGTCGCCGTATCACCCTTAAAGCCAGGCTCTGTCTCCGTGATCTCCAGCTCCACAAACAGAGGCGGCTCGATCGCGAACACATTACCGTTATAGGAACAGATCTTAACCATCTCGTTCTCTTTCACGAACTTCAGTGCATCGCCTACAGCATCCGCATTTAAAGCGATCTGATCGTAGGTCTCCGTATCCATGAAGTTGAACAGGTCACCGTCTGAATATAAATACTGCATATCCTTTCTGTCAATACGTGCCTGAGGGAATTTCTCCGTCGGCCGGAAGCTTTTCTCCACCACGCCGCCGTTAATGATGTTCTTCAGCTTGGTCCTGACAAAAGCTGCACCCTTGCCCGGTTTTACATGCTGAAACTCAATTATCTGATAAACATTACCTTCCATCTCGACGGTAATGCCATTTCTGAAATCACCCGCTGATACCATACCGCTATCTCCTCCTACGTTTTCACAAATATAATTCTTTTCTAGTTTATACTAAAAAGTTCTATTTTTCAACCTCTTTGGCAAAAAAATCTAGGACAAAGTCGATCGCCTGCAGATAACCGTCAAGCCCCTGACCGTAAATCTGCTTGTCGCAGACCGGCGCCGTCACCGAAACTTTCCGAAATTCTTCCCGTTTTGTGATGTCCGAAATATGAATCTCCACCTTGGGCACCGTAATGCTCGCCAGCGCGTCACGGATCGCATAACTGTAATGCGTAAAAGCGCCCGGATTGATCACGATTCCCTCTGTGCCGTCAAAATAGGCATCCTGAATCCGATCGATGATCGCTCCCTCATGGTTGCTCTGGAACACCTCGATCGTGCTGTCCGTCTCCTGCCCCTTTTTGGCGATCATCTGCAGCAGATAGTCATAATCCTGTGCACCGTACACACTCTTTTCCCGAATTCCCAGAAAGTTAAGATTCGGTCCGTTGATTACCAGTATTTTCATCTCTCATCCCTCCGTCGAAATGTTTCTTTCCCTCTCATTCACATGTTCTTCAATCTCATTTAAAATCTGGTCAAAACTCTTGCCGTCCACAGAGATCACCACATCCGCCGCCGCCCGATAATAGGGATCTCTCTCATCTAAAAGAGCCCGTATTTTCGAAAGTGGATCTCCCCCCTGCAAAAGCGGCCTTGTCGTGTCATCTTTCACTCTTTCGTAAATCGTCTCTCCCTTCGCCCGCAGATAAAATACCTGTCCCAGCTCATGCAAAAGCGCTCTGTTTTCCTCCCGCACAGGCAGGCCGCCGCCCACCGATATGATCTGCTGATTGGCACTCCCTATCAGCTTTCGCAGGCAGGCCGTCTCCCTGTCGCGAAAATACGCCTCGCCGTCTGTGGCAAAAATATCCGATATGGTTCTTTGTTCTTCTCTCTCAATTTCCTTATCTGTATCGATAACCGGCCGCCGCAGGCGATAAGACAGCCGAAGCCCTACCGTTGTCTTGCCGCTTCCCATAAACCCGATCAATATGACATTTCCCATGTTCCCTCACTGCCCTTCTGTCTGCCGTATGCCATAAGCCTAAATAAAATGCTCTTTCAACTTCTCATAAACCGCTCCCGCATCCTCCTCGGACACCTTTACTCCATTCCACAATTCATAGGCAATGACACCTTGATACAAAAGCATCTTAAGGCCATTGCAGGCGTGTCCGCCATGCTCTTTTACCTTTTTCATAAAGGTAGTCTCCCAGGGGCTATAGATCAGGTCAAATCCGGTGTGGATCTTGTTGTAAAAAGCGTCCTCACTGATCACCACGTCCGCCACATTCGGATACAGCCCCACGGAAGTCCCCTGAATCGCCAGAAACTGCCGGTCGGGCAGAGTGTTGTAGGCCGAGAGCGCCACGGGTACGATCACCTGCCGCCCTGCCGCATCGTTTACCTCCTTTGCGACCCGCTCCGCCTTATCTAACGTCCGGTTCAAAAGATACACCCGTTCGGCTCCCTTTACCGCACACAGATAAGCCACCGCTCTGGATGCGCCGCCGGCACCGAGTAACAGGATCTCTTCCCCGTCGATCCGGATGCCCTCGGTCTCCATAGCACGGTAGAGACCCTCCATATCTGTATTATAACCCTTATAGCCGCCGTTTACCGACACAAGCGTATTGACCGCGCCGATGGCCGCTGCCAGAGGATCGACCTCCTGCAGAAAGGGAATCACCTCACTTTTATAAGGCACCGTCACATTCATCCCCAAAAGCTGCAGTGCCGCAGCGCCTTCCACAGCCGCCCCGAGCCGTCCCGTCTCCACCGGAAAAGGCACATAAACCAGATTATGCCCGAACCTTTCCGCCAGCGTGTTATGTATGATCGGAGATAAAGTGTGCTCCACCGGATTGCCGATCAATCCACAGGTTCTCGTCTTACCGTCTATCTTCATGCTTTCCTCCCTGCCGTCTGAGCGATCTTGCATAAAAAAACAACACGATCCATTCCAGCCGCCTTTTTATTACGATCTGTATCTCCTCCTTGGGATGAATTGGTTTGACCAAATAAGTCAATATCCCGGCCCGTTTCGCACCCCAGACATCCGTAAAAAGCTGATCCCCCACAAAAAGCGTGGTATCCGGGCCGGTGCCCATAAGCTCCATAGCCTTCAGATACCCCTTTTTCCCCGGTTTTCCCGCCTTATAGAGATAGCGGGAATGCACCCGGTCATTAAAGCTCTTCACCCGTGGCTCTTTGTTGTTGGACAAGAGAACGCTCTCAAATCCAATCTTTCGCAGCCTCTCAAAAAGAGCGATACTTCTCTCATCCGCCGGCGCACCGTGGGGCACCAGTGTGTTGTCTATATCAAAGATCACGCCCCGCATACCCTTTTGGTACAGCGTCTCATAGTCAATCTCATATGCAGAATCCAGATATACATCCGGGTAAAAACATTCAAGCATTGGTTTTTCCTCCGCCCCAATATCATAACAAAACACCCTGCAGTTGTGCAAGGTGTTTTTATATGACCCGTTTACCGTGCTGTTCCAAAAGAAGCGTCTTATTCCAGCACTTTCTTTAACTCCTCCATAAAGGTGTTGATATCTTTAAACTCTCTGTAGACTGAGGCAAATCTGACATAAGCTACCGCCTCCAGATCCTTTAACTTGTTCATGACAAGTTCACCGATCACCTGACTGGGTATCTCCTTCTCCTCCCGGTTAAAGACCTCTGTCTCCACCTCGTCCACCAGCTGATTGATCTGATTTGCACTGATCGGTCTTTTATGGCAGGCGCGCAGAACACCGGCCTCGATCTTTGACCTGTCATAGGTCTCCCTGTTATTGTCTTTCTTAATGACGATCAGCGGAATCGTCTCTACCTTCTCGTAAGTGGTAAAACGCTTATCACACTCGTCACAGACGCGACGCCTTCTGATAGAACTGTTGTCCTCCGCCGGTCTGCTGTCGATCACTCTGGTATTCTCATGGCCGCAAAATGGGCATTTCATCCCGAATATCCTCCTTATCCACCGTTCTGGTACCTCTCAATAGGTTTATTATAGAGGAAAATAATCATTATGTCAACTACTTTATGGTAACCACCCTAGAGACAGATATCTACCACGATAATATCCGGTCCGATCTTTTTGATGTCCTTGTACCGGATCACATAGTCTGGTTCATTCCCGAAAAATCCGCACCATTTATTCTCCCCCGGAATGATCAGTTTACAAATCTGTCCCGTACATTCATCGAATTCAAGATCAGCCACCTTGCCAAGCCGCTCGCAGTTTTTCAGGTTGATGACTTCCTTTTTCTTTAATTCCGAAAATAACATAGGAACCTCCCCGGGCTTTTTATTATCTTATGTTTCCGCCCGAAAAAGGTTCCTGTTTATTCCCGCGGACAACGAGCCAAGCGACTGCTTGCAGTCATTTGGCGACTGTCGCGGGGGTTATTGCAGCTCTATGTAGTCCGCATAGACGTAACCGAATTCATAGTCGTCCTCATCCGGCAAAAGGACCTTATACCACATACCGCCGCCCACGACCTCTGTGTACTCATAGCTCTCTCCCGCCTGCGCTACCTTGATCACCGTAGTACCCTGCGTATCCGGATTGTCTCTGACATTCACATTGGAGGCAATGACAAGAGTACCGCCGCCTTCACTCACTTCCGCGCCCGGCTCTTCATTGTTGTCTTCCGCCAGCTGCTGACCGTCTTCTCCGTACTCTTCTTCTCCTTCGACGTCTTCCTCCTGCTCTTCCTGCTCCCTGGCTGCCCTGTCATAGTTTTTCGGCATATACCGCTGAAACAGATTGAAGCCCAGCACTGCTATGATCACCAAAAGGATACAGCCGACGGCAACCGTCATGATGGTGAGCACATCTACGCTCTCCTCATCCTCCTCATCGTCCCAGTCTTCTTCCTCCTGTTCTCTGACCGGCCGCTTTTTCGGCGGCGGTGCCGCATTCTTTTTAGGTGCAGCCCCGGCTGAGGATTTTTTTCTCGTAAAATAATCCTCCGGGATCTCCTCGCCGCAGCTGGGGCAGAACCGGGTCCCCTCCCGCAGCATCTCTCCGCATTCAGGACAGCGTTTTTTTCTTATGATCCTGACACCGCATCCCGGACAAAACTGATCCGAACTCTCCAGGTGCGCGCCACATTCTGGACATACCATACTTATCTCTCCTCAATCATTTTTTCATTCGTTCTGTTCTTACAATAATGTACCAAAAAACTTCCCTTTTGTAAAATCCTATCCAGACTTTTTTCCTTAAAATTTTATGAATAAATTCTTGTCAATCGCGCATCCTTGTTACCAAACGAATCACAAAGCGCCTGCCCGCGGGCAAAATCCATACGAAAGGCTGGTACAGTTATGATACAGGGCAAAGTAGAAATCTGCGGCGTGAACACTGCCAAACTGCCGCTCTTAAAAAGCACGGAAAAAGAGGAACTGTTTAGAAAGATTGAAGAAGGAGACCAGGATGCCCGCATGACCTATATCAAAGGCAACCTTCGCCTGGTCTTAAGCGTGATCAAACGCTTTCACTCCAGCAGCGAAAATGTGGATGATCTCTTTCAGATCGGCTGTGTGGGGCTGATCAAAGCGATCGACAATTTTGACAGCACGCTGAACGTGAAATTCAGTACCTATGCGGTTCCCATGATCGTCGGGGAGATCCGTCGTTATCTCAGAGATGCTAATTCCATTCGGGTTTCCCGCTCTTTAAAGGACACCGCCTACAAGGCCATCTATGCCAAGGAGCATCTGACCCGCACCAATTCCAGAGAGCCCACCGTCACAGAGATCGCCAGCGAGATCGGCGTCCCCAAGGAGGATATTGTCTATGCGCTGGATGCCATCCAAAGTCCCCTAAGTCTCTATGAACCGGTCTACACGGACGGCGGCGACACACTCTACGTCATGGACCAGATCAGCGACAAGAAGAGTGGTGAGGAGGTCTGGGTGGAACATATCTCCTTGAGCGAAGCCATGAAAAAACTGACCAAGCGGGAGCACGAGATCATCTCCCTGCGTTTTTTCGAGGGGAAGACCCAGATGGAGGTTGCCGAGAAAATCGGAATCTCCCAGGCTCAGGTCTCCCGGCTGGAAAAAAACGCCTTAAAGACCATGCGGCTCTACCTGACCGCATGATCCATAAGCAGTCAAAAGGAGTCGGGAAACATTTCCCGGCTCCTTGTCACATCAGTTAAATTTCGCGATATCAAATGTGATCGTGATATCCTTTTCGCCATAAAGCTTAAAATAATTTTGTATGATACGGTCCGTCACCACGCGCACGTTTTCTCTCTCCGTTCCCAAAAGCACTACCAGAAACTGGGAACTGCTGTATCTGGCGCCCACATCCACGCCGCGCAGAGACTTGCAGATCGCCTGTTCCATACACTGCATGGCCATCTCCATACGCTCCAGCTGCACATCCCCGCCATTTGAAGAAAACAACGTGAAAAGCAGGAGCTGTGTCTCTTTTTTATTTCGTTCTGACATGTGTGTCACAAAATCGTAAACATGGTTAAAGTCGCTATAGTCCACCTGGAAGGCACCCTGATAAGTCTCCTGATTCTTGATGGCATCCATGATCTTATCCAGATCGCCCTGAGACTGTTCAGGCGTCCGTAAAACTCCGGTTTTCTGATAGAAACCATATCGCTGTCCGGGATTCTGTTTTACCAGATAAAGCGCCTTGTCAGCCCGTCTGTAGAGCTCTTCAAACTCCCTGCAGCCTCTGCCCGATATACTGATACCCACGGAAAGTTCAGCTTCCTTAAGCAGCTCCACTTCCTTCTGTTTTTCTGCATAAGCGGCAAGAAGCTGTTCTACTTTTTCCCTGACGATCTCCTCGTCAGTTATGCCTGCCAGATAATATAAAAACTCGTCTCCGCCGGTTCTGCAGACCAGATCATTTCCGCATACCTCCCGCAGAACATCGGCAACCATTTTCAAAGCATAATCTCCCATCAGATGCCCGTGCATATCATTGATCTGACTGAAATGGTTCAGATCTATGAGCATCAGGGTTCCTCCTTCTGCCCGCAGGCCCACGGAGATATCATACTCTCCCTTTCTTTTACTCAAAAGACCTGTCAGATAATCGATCGGCGATTCCCGGATTTCCTCGTCTCCCATCGTGATGCCCACGATCTTACCACTGTCAAAGATCGGTGTGGCCATATCCTCCTCCGGCATCCACACCTTCTCCAGGGCCCCTTCCTTGATCAACTCTATAAAAATATCTACAAGCTCGGGATCCCACTGGGTTCCTTTCCCTTTTTCCAGCTCCTCCATGACGACTTCGTCGTTCAGCCTTCTGCGGTAAACACGATTGCTGGTCATGGCATCGTAAGAATCCACCAACCCGATCACCCGTGCCACCAGAGGAATCGATTCTCCTTTCAGCCCCTCCGGATATCCTTTGCCATCGTATCTTTCGTGGTGATATTTGGCGCCCACACTGATATTGGGAAAAGTCTTAAAATCGCTTAATATCTCCGCTCCTACCATGGTATGCCCCTTGATCAGTCGAAACTCCAGATCGGTCAGCCTGAAGGGTTTATTGAGCACAGCGTCCGGGACTCCGATCTTTCCCACATCATGCATCATCGCCACATAATAAATATTCTGAATTTCCTCCTCCGGCCAGCCGAGACGCTGCGCCAGAAGCTCTGCGTATGCCGCCACACGCATGGAATGTCCCTTGGTGTAGTCGTCCTTGGCATCCACCGTATTGGCAACCGTCATGATCGCCTGGATCGTGACACGCTCCATCTCCTTCGTCTTCTCATCCAGTCTGCGCTGTAGATCTTTCCGATAACCGTCCAGCTCTATCGTGCTTTTGGTGCGGCTTAACAGGATATTGGGCTCAAAGGGCTTGGAGATATAGTCGTTTGCTCCTACACGGAAGCATTCGATCTCCGTCTCCGCACTGCGGTCTGCCGTCAGAAAGATCACCGGTATTTTTTTCCAGCGAGGATCCTTCTGCAGTGTCTCCATTACCTCAAAACCGCCGATCTCCGGCATATTGATGTCTAAAAGGATCAGGTCCGGCGTGTGCCTCTCCAGATATTTGTATGCCTGACTGCCTGAATTTACCGCCACTACCTTGTATTCGCTCTCCAAAAGCTTCTGGGCCGTAGCCAATGTCAATCTGTCATCATCGACGATCAAAATAATTTTTTTCATTTGTCCCCCAAATCAATCCCTGAAAGCGGTACTTTTTTCCATTATACGCTTAACCGATATAAAAAGCAAACAAATATAGGTTTAGGTATCCTTGCTCATTTCCTTCTTCAGTCTCCGCATGATCTTTTTCTCAAGCCGGGAAATGTAAGATTGAGAAATTCCTAACAATTCCGCCACTTCCTTCTGGGTAAGCTCCTTCCCATCTGCGTTGCCGATGCCGAACCGCAGCCGGATGATCGTCTGTTCTCGTTCGGACAACTTTGCGATCGCCCGGATCAGAAGCTTTTTTTCCACCTCATTCTCCAGATCCTTGTAGATCACATCCTCCTCCGTCCCCAGAATATCCGAGAGCAGCAGCTCATTGCCATCCCAATCCACATTCAGCGGCTCGTCGATGGAGACCTCCATCCGGTGCTTGTTATTTCTTCTGAGGTACATTAAGATTTCATTCTCAATACAGCGGGAGGCATAAGTCGCCAGCTTAATGTTCTTCTCCGGGTTAAAGGTGTTGATGGACTTGATCAGCCCGATGGTCCCTATGGAGATCAGATCCTCCACTCCCACTCCCGTGTTGTCAAACTTTTTGGCTATGTACACTACCAATCTTAGGTTATGCTCTATCAGAATCGATTTTGCCTCATCCTCATACTCTGTTCCCAGGTCACCGATGATCTCCGTTTCCCTGTCGCTCTCGAGGGGTGGCGGCAGCACCTCGGCCCCTCCTATGTAATGAATATCTCCCTGTCTGGCCATCAGGAATTTCGGCTCCCTGTGTACCATCTTAAATTGAATCTTACCGGGAATTGCCACTTTTAAAACCATTTCTCTTCCTCCTAGTTTTCTAATAACCCAGGGTGTAATATCATCTGATAGGCGCTATCCTCCGATATGCCCGCATCACAAATCGCAACTATGATATGTTCTCTCACAAGCACTTCTCCGGCTTCCTCGATTCGCATCCCGGGAAGCTCATAAGCGGAAAGGATACCGTTTTGCCGCCCCACACTGTGATAGGGAATCGCATGGTATTTTTCCTCCACCAGACAGGGCGCTAAACACCCGGCGATCCGCCTGCTGATCAGACTCACCGGCGCCCCGCTTATAGGATCTGTCAGATGATTCCCTGTATCCACAAGCGCCTGCACCCGGATCTCCTGTCCCGGCGACGGCACATAGAGACACACCGTCCGCAGGGTGTCCGTCCTCCTTCTCATAAGCCTGCCTGTCAGGAGCCTGAGGATCCCATAGGCCAGGGTAGCCGCTGTCAAGCTCAAAAAGAGACTGCCCCTCCCCTTCATAATGAATCTCAGGCGGTTCAGAATCCATATCATGGCGCTGCCGAAAAAAAAGCCTGCAGCCGCCATCGCCAGGGATGCCCGGAAAAGACTGCGCACACCATATATCCGATAGGTGAGACACATCATGCACATACTGACAGGCAACGCGCCGAGTAAAAGTCTGCCTCCCACCGTAAATACCGGCAACATAAGAAACAGACAGCTCATCCCGGCCCCCACTACAGCCCCCAGCCATTTTTTCCGGCGCGTGGCAGTACGCCGTAAAAGCTGTCCGGCCAGAGACAACAGATACAGATCCGTTATCATCTGCAGGATAAAAACACTGTCAATATATAATTTGTAATACACATTACACCTCCGTATTTCACCTCCATTATAAAAAAAACAAGATGCATATTCTGTCACAATCAGGGAGCATTTCCCATATTTTTCCAGACAGATACCAACAAAAAACCACAGGATATTATCCTGTGGTTTTCTTCTCCCTCTCGGGAAATCTTTTTTTATTTTCTAAGGAAGCTGGGGATATCCAAGGATTTCTCCTCCACCGAGCTCTTGATATCGTTCGTCTTCTGGATGCCGATCGCCTTTAAACCGGGCTGCCCCTTAGGCTGTCCACCCTGCTGACCAACCATGGGCTGCTTCAGACCTACGCCCTGCGTTGTGAAACCGCCAAGGCCAACGCCTGTTCCCACCGGTTTCCCCTGCAGAGAGGTAGGAGTTATGTATCCGCTCTTAAAGCCAAGGCCGCCCTGCCTTGCCGCCTTCTCCTCAATTCCCGTAGCAATGATAGTCACATTACAGGTATCGGTCATACTGGAGTCATACATCGCACCAAAGATGATGTTCACCTCATCTCCCGTGAGCGCCCTCACATAATCGGAAGCATCGGAAGCATCCGCTAACGAGATATCTCCGGAAACATTGATGATCACATGCGTAGCTCCTGTGATCGTCGTCTCGAGCAGCGGACTCTCCACTGCCATCTTTGCCGCCTCAGTCGCCTTGTCATCCCCCTTACCGGTACCTATACCGATATGGGCGATACCCTTGTCCTTCATGACTGTCTGTACATCCGCAAAGTCCAGATTGATGATCGCCGGCATATTGATCANGTCCGTAATGCCCTGNACCGCCTGCTGCAATACCTCATCCGCCTTCTTTAAGGCTTCCGGCATCGTNGTACGCCTGTCCACGATCTCCAGCAGTTTATCATTNGGNATNACGATCAACGTGTCCACATTNTCTTTGATCTTATCGATACCGGAGAGNGCGTTAGCCATACGAGTCTTCGCCTCGAACCGGAAAGGCTTCGTCACCACACCGACCGTCAGNATACCCATATCCTTCGCCAGCTTGGCCACCACCGGAGCCGCACCCGTACCNGTNCCGCCGCCCATACCGCAGGTGACAAACACCATNTCCGCCCCCTTNAGAGCCTGCGCCACTTCCTCCGAGCTCTCCTCNGCNGCTTTTTCACCGATNTCCGGCTTTGCACCCGCACCGAGTCCCTTCGTCAGCTTCTCACCGATCTGTAACAATCTGGTCGCCCGGCANAGCTGCAGTGCCTGTTTATCCGTATTGATCCCGATAAACTCCACGCCGTCTATNTCTTCGTCTATCATTCTATTTACAGCGTTATTGCCCGCACCGCCAACACCGACTACAATAATCTTTGCCGCGGCTTCCGCTTCATTCGACTTAATCTCCAGCAAGGTNNTTCCTCCTCCTACTCCCAAATACTCCGAATAAACTCATATAGTTTATCATATAATTATTTTCCAAACTTCGCAACCTATTTTTTTCTTTTTATCACGATTTATATCATNNTACAGTCTGACAGGATANCCTAATCCTGCTCAAAACTGTAGGTTTTGATGTCCTCACTGTATTCCCGCATATCCAANGTGCCACTTTTTCCCAACAGGCTGGGCAGTATGTATTGCAGTTTCTGAATCTTTTCGTCTATATCCTTATTCTCTCCCAGNGCTACCTTCGCTTCCCCGAANT
Source organism: Lachnospiraceae bacterium (assembly GCA_014804615.1). Lineage (GTDB taxonomy): Bacteria > Bacillota > Clostridia > Lachnospirales > Lachnospiraceae > UBA3282. The sequence continues at coordinate 21,987 of JAAUZL010000010.1, read as the reverse complement.
ACAANGTCACCTGATAGGAACTGTCAAANTAGATCCNNTCCGCCACNAGCGAATACTTNGCAAGCTGCTGGGTGATATTTANGATCTCNTCAAAGAGTTCNGGCTCGTCCACCGGCAGCGGCTCGTGCAGGATCACNTGATCGAANGCAAGTCCTGTNACCTGNGGAATNCCCTCTGTCTNCTCCTCGGAGGTTTCCACCACGATACCATCCTTATCAAAGTACACGCANCGCCCCAGATACATCACATATCCTGCCAGCGCNTTTTCATACACNGTAATGCGGATCGTATCCTTCGCCTCAATGGAGACATCCATCGTCTCNACAAAGGGCACATCATCGACACCCTTATCNCGATACTTCATGGTCAGGAAGATAGAATTGTCTCCAAATCTCCCTCCCATGACCATGTCCTTGATCTCTTCACTGGTATAGTGGATATTCCCCTCCACATGAACCGTTGTCACCTTATAGTTATTTACAATATAGAGATAACTGCCGGTCACAAGAAAAANCAGTACCAGAAGGATCGAAGCAAGGATAAGCACCCGCTTGGATCTTCCAAAGCGCAGTTTCTCCTGCTTTTCTTCCTTCTGCCTTTTTTTCGGTTTCCGTACCGTCTCCTCACTCTTTACAAGGCGCAGATTGGGATTCCTTTTTTTCACTTTTTTGGTCGGTTTTTTACTNCCCATCTACAAACCTCATCCTTGTTTACGCCAGTTCTATCTCNGCTCCCAGCTCCCGCAGACTCATGGTGATGTCCTCATACCCCCGGTCTATATAATGGCGGTTTCGCACAATNCCTGTGCCCTCTGCCGCCAGAGCCGCCACCACCAATGCCGCCCCGCCCCGCAGTTCCTTCGCCTCCACGATCGTATTACGAAGCGGGCCATTATNTCGAACATAGGCCCGGTTTTCGGATATCCTGATATCAGCCCCCATCTTTGCAAGCTCNGGTACGATGCGGAACCGGTTCTCAAACACGGTCTCCTCGATCCATCCCTCCTGCCCTGTGGAAGCCATCACCGCCATAAATAGCGACTGCAGATCTGTNGGAAATCCCGGATAAACCGCTGTCGCCAGTCCNCCCTCTATCTTATCACAGNCCCGGCCCTCTACCAGAAGGCCNTCCGGCGCGGTATCAANCTTGACTCCCATGGCTCTGGCGGTGTCGATCACACTCTCCATGTGGTCACAGGGCGCCTCGCTTAAAAAGACACGGCCTCCNGCGCACATGCAGGCGGCCAGATAAGTNCCCGCCACGATCCGGTCNGCAGGCACTCGAAACCGCACCGGATGCAGTTTCTCCACGCCGCTGATCACCAAACGATCTGTNCCAACGCCGCTGATCTTTCCTCCGGCGCNGATCAAAAACTCACACAATGCCTGTATCTCCGGCTCTCTGGCCGCGGGATGAATGACTGTCTNNCCCTCCGCCAGCACCGCTGCCAGGATCAGGTTTTCCGTCACACCCACACTGACAAAGGGAAGCTCCTGCANGGCACCNCGAAGCCNNCCNGTTCTNGCNCAAAATCCNTCCNGATCCTCCGTGATNTCNACTCCCATACGCCGCAGCGCATGCAGATGCAGGTCTATGGGGCGTTTCCCNATCACNCAGCCGCCCGGATANTCCATATCTACAGCACCCGTGCGTGCCANAAGCGCNCCCANAAGCATGATGGAGGAACGCATAACGCCCACGGAATCCGCAGGCATATCTCCCTCCGCCAACCGNCCCGTGTCGATGCGNAGCAGATCTNTTTCTCTGACCACCAGACAGCCNAGNCTCTCCAGCAGCCGCAGCATATGATATACATCNGNNATNTCCGGACAATTCTCTATCTCACAGGTNCCGTCTATCAAAAGNGTCGCCGCCANGATCGGCAGCGANGCATTCTTTGACCCTTGTATCTTCGTCTGTCCCGAAAGACTTTTTCCACCATAGATACGAACAGCGTCCATAAACTTACCTCTATNTCTATTTATGACCTATTCTATCTATATGGATTTTCGACTAAAAATTATCTTGTCCTCATAAATCTTTTAACCGTATCCCCTTCGCCACACTTAAGGTAATCCCTATTTCTATCAGCAGGAACATGACAGACGAGCCTCCATAACTGATGAACGGCAGGGAAATTCCTGTATTCGGGATCGTGTTGGTGACCACCGCAATGTTCAGGATGACCTGGACGGCGATATGCCCCAGCACGCCTACCACCAGAAGCGCCCCATAGAGATCCGCCGCATTGTTGGCAATGATCATCAGTCTCCAGATCAGCATCAGAAACAGGACAATGACCGCGATACCGCCAAACAGCCCCAGCTCCTCACAGATGATGGAGAAGATCATATCGTTCTGCGCCTCCGGCAGGAAGCCGCGCTTCTGCATACTCTCTCCCAGCCCCTTGCCCAGCACGCCGCCGCTGCCGATGGCATAGAGCGCCTGTAAGGTCTGAAAACCTTTATCGCTGGCATATGCCTCCGGATCCAGCCAGGCCAAAATACGAGCTCCCCGGAAATCCAGATCATCCACATGGGCCTGAGCCGTCTGCACCACATAAAAGACCACCGCTGCCGCTACAGCTATTGTCAAAAGACCAAGAAAAACAAAACGTTTATAGTCCGGGCAGGACACAAACAGCATCAGAACCGCGATCGCCATGACAATGATAGCCGAACTCAGATTGTTGGTGATCTGCCACAGCATGATTGCCACCGGTGCCGGAGACAACAGCACGATCATAAAACCCTTGTTGGACCTGATCCCCTTTCCCAGCGTACAGATCAGACTTGACAAAAACAGGATCATACCCAGCTTTGCCACCTCCGCCACCTGCAGGGAAATCGGCCCTATGTAAAGCCAGCGCGTAGCGCCGCCGGAACTGTAACCGAAGGGAATGATCAGAAGGATGAGCACCACGGAGCCCAGGTAAGCCAGTACCGCAAATCTTTCCCAGAAATGATAGGGGATGTTGGCCACCACCATCATCATCACCAGACCCAGAATGGACGCAAACAGCTGCTGTCTCAAGTATCTCGTGGAATCTCCCAGCTTCAGATTCGCCTCGTAGGAACTAGACGAAAACACCATGACCATACCGAAGCCCACAAGAAACAGCACGATAAACAACAGGCTGTAGTCCATGAAACTCTCACCTTTTTGTTGTCTTCTGCGGGAAGCATTTCTCTGTGCCACTTACTCCTTCTCCTCCATCTTACCTACCATTTCCTTAAACTGCTGTCCCCTGACCTCGTAATTGGGAAACATACCCCAGCTTGCACAAGCCGGTGACAATAACACTGCATCCCCCGGCTGCGCCTTCTCCACGCAGACCGCAAACGCCTCCTCAAAGGTATCCGCCAGCACGATATCCTGCAAGCCGTGTTTTCTTGCGCACTCCGCAATCTTATCTCTCGTCTGGCCGATCAGTACCAGACATTTGACCTTGCCATCAAAGGCTTCTATCCACTCATCGTATTCACTCTGCTTATCATAACCGCCGCCGATCAGCACCGTCGGCCGGTCCATGGCACGGATCCCCTGAATCGCCGCGTCCGGATTCGTCCCCTTGGAATCATTATAATAATCTACGCCCCGCTTCGTCGCCACGAACTCGATCCTGTGCTCCACCGGATGAAAGGCATGAATCACCGACAGGATCTCTTTCATGGGCACACCACAGGAGAACGTGATTGCCATCGCCGCCATCACATTCTCCACATTGCAGATCCCCACAAGCTTCATATCATGAATGTTCATAAGCCTTTCGCTCACACCGTTCTTTGCCTGAAAAATTTCTTCTCCCTCCAGATAAAATCCCTCATCCAGCCTTCTTTCGGAGGAAAACCACACCACCCGCGCCGGGCACCGCTCTCCGAAGGCTCTCGTGTAGGAGTTCTCATAATTGAGCACACAGACCTCATCCCGTGTCTGATTTTTACAGACAGCCTCCTTGGCCGCCGCATAATTTTCCATGGTATGATGGCGGTTTAGATGATCCGGCGTGATATTCAGGATCGCGGATACCTGCGGTTTAAACCGCTCTATGGTCTCCAGCTGAAAGCTGCTGATCTCCGCCACCGTCACTGTCTCATCCGTAGCATCGAGTGCCGTCAGCGTATAAGGATTCCCGATGTTACCCACCACGTCCACGTCCTTACAGTGAGCCGCCATGATCTCCCCTACCAGAGTAGTGGTGGTGGTTTTCCCGTTCGTTCCCGTGATGGCGATCACCGTCCCCCGCCCCAATTCATAGGCAAGCTCGATCTCTCCCCAGATTTTCACGCCCCTGTTTCTGAACTTCTCCACAAAGGCCGTGTCCGTCGGTACACCCGGGCTCAATACCACCAGCTCTATGCGCGCTTTCTCTTCCTCCGGCAAAGCACCGATCACAATGTCAGCTTCGACACCCGGTTTGATCTTCGCCCGCACATCCTCTATGTTCAGCTTCTCGTTTTCATCAAACAAAAGCGCTCTGGCTCCCGCATGGTGCAGCGCCTCCACGGCGCCGATCCCGCTGATGCCCGAACCTACCACTAATACTCTCTTATCCTTTAAGTCCATAGCAATAACCAAGCCTTTCCCCAATAAAAAACATGCTCTTTCGATCAGATTCCCATCAATGCCACCAGACATAACAACGCGGTCACGATGGAAAACACGGCTACCACCCGTGTCTCCGACCACCCGCACAACTCAAAATGATGGTGGATCGGCGCCATCTTAAAGATCCGCTTTCCGCCGGTCAGTTTAAAATACGACACCTGCAGGATCACCGACATCACCTCTGCCAGATAGATAAAGCCTACGATAGCGATATAGATCGGCATCTGCATCATATAAGCCGCCGCAGCCACGAAACCGCCCAGCGCCAGGGAACCCGTGTCCCCCATAAAGACACTTGCCGGATGCACATTAAACAAAAGAAATCCCAGAAGCGCTCCCACCACAGCACAGGTAATCGGCTCGATCCCGCTGTCCGTTCCGATCGCCACCACAGTGAAAAAGGTCGCCACCAGCACCGTCACAGAGCTTGCCAAACCGTCCAGACCGTCCGTAAAGTTCGTACCATTTACCGTGCCGATCACGATAAAAAACAGAATAGGGATATTCATCCACCCAAAATCCAGATAGACGCCGCTCATAAAAGGCACCTGCATTTCCAGAGATACATCCGTATAACGCTGCAGATAAAAGACAAAGATCCCCGTCACCAGAATCTGCAGGGCAAACTTCTGCCAAGCCCGAAGCCCCATGGAACGTTTTAATACCACCTTGATATAATCATCCAGAAATCCCACCAGACCAAAGCCCAGCGTGAGAAACAGCACCGGAATGATCCCCGGATAGTCCCGCACAAAAAGAAGGGAAGTGATCACTACGCTGATCAGGATCAGGATACCTCCCATCGTGGGGGTGCCGTTTTTTTTCAGATGGCTCTCCGGTCCCTCCGTCCGCTCCGTCTGTCCCACCTTGAGACGCCTCAGAAAAGGGATCACCACCGGCCCCAGCAGAACGCTGATCGCAAAGGATACCATCACCGAAATTAAAATCGTGCTATTCATCATTCCTCCAAATATTTCTGACATCCGTTAGTTCAGCACGCGCCATTCGCAAAATCGCGTTGCTGATCATGCAAGCATTTCTGACTTTTACTCGCAAACTCGCGCTTACGCGCTTCCTGTCCGATTCCATCGGACGTTTGCTCGTTAACGCCACAGGAAAAATAAATGTCTGCTTCGCAGCCGCTTATTTTTCCTATGTGGCTATTATATTACTTTTTCTCCAAATAGGGAAGGATATTCTCAAAGAGCTGCTTGACCACCGGTGCCGCAATCTGCCCTCCGTAATAGGTCCCCTGGGGATTATGGATGACCGCCAGCGCCAGCACCTGCGGATCATCGGCCGGCGCAAAGCCCAGAAAGGAAGCGATATACTTGCCGCTTCCGCGGGGCAGAGTCTGGCTGGTAGCCGTCTTGCCGCCCACGCGGTATCCCTCCACCGCGCCGTTCCTTCCGCTGCCATCCGCTACCACCTGCTCCAGAATATAGCGCATGGTCTCCGAGGTTTCCTCCGAAACCACGCCATCTCTCACGGGATAAGAAAACACTTCGCTGTCCCCGCTGCCTGCCTCCACTGCTTTCACAGCAAAGTGGGGTGTGATACGCCTGCCGCCGTTGACGATGGAGGCCGCCGTTGTAGCCAGCTGGATTGGCGTGATCTGAAAAGACTGTCCGAAAGAGATCGTTGCAAGCTCCACAGGACCGATATTCTCCATCTTGTGCATGATCGTGCCGGCCTCCCCCGGCAGATCGATCCCCGTCTTCTCTAACAATCCAAACTGTCTGAAATAAGAGTAGTACCGCTCCACGCCAATCCTGAGTCCCACAGTGATAAAGACCGGATTACAAGAGTTCATGGTGCCCTGCACAAAATCCTCCGCTCCATGACCGCCCACCTTGTGACAACGGATCTTCCGATCCTCCACCATGATAAACCCAGGGCAGCTAAAGGTATCTGTGGGCTTCACAGCACCGGACTCCAGCCCCGCCGCAGCCGTGATGATCTTGAAGGTGGAACCGGGCTCATAGGTATCATTGATGCAGCCGTTTCTCCACATGCTGTTTAACAGCTCCTGCCGTTTTTTCTCGGAAAAAGCCATAGCGTCCATGCCGTCCAAGAGAGTATAGGGATTATTTAGGTCAAACTCCGGCACATCTGCCATTGCCAAAATTTCACCGTTTTGCGGATTCATGACCAGAATGGACACCCGGTCCGCCTCCTTGGTCTCCATAGTCTGCATGGCAAGCTGAGTGGCATAGCTTTGGATATTGATATCCAGACTGATATAGAGATCGCGCCCGCTTACAGGCTCCACTCTCTCCTCCCCCTCCTCATCCTGCTCCACTCCCGTGGCGTCGGTCACCGTTAAGATCGTTCCCGCTTCTCCCTTCAGATATTCCTCATAGACTACTTCCAGACCAATGATTCCCTGATTGTCTCCTCCGGTAAATCCCAGCGCCTTGGAAGCAAGCGTATCATAGGGATAATACCGTTTATAATCCTCATCCACCTTGACCCCGTCAAGTCCTCGTGCCCTGATGGCGTCCCCTGTCGCTTTGTCCACATTGCTTTTGATCTTCTCTATGGAAGAATATTTCTCTACCCGTTTCCTGACATACTCCTCTGACAGCCCCAGCTCCTTTGCCAAAACAGCAGTTACTTCATCCGCATCCGTGATCTGACTGTGGATCACCGACACCGTACAAACCGTCTTATTATCCGCCAAAATTTTGCCGTTTCTGTCTATGATTCGCCCTCTGGCCGCCTTGATGCTCCTCTCCCTCTCATGAAGCTGTCTGGCCTTGAGCGTGTAATATTCGGACTGAAATACCATCAGATAGACCAGCCTGCCTGCAAGGCCGAGAAGAACCAGAGCACACAGGAAAAAAACTGTCACCGTCTTGCTTCTGTGGTAAGTCTTATGATCCATAAAGAAAACCTCACAAAAAGGTATTAATATAATCTATTATCCTTTTTATAAGGTTATTCTCTCTTTACGCTATTCTATTCCTCACGGTGCACCTTTCGGTGCGGACTCATCGTCTCCCCCCTGTGGCGGCGTTGATCCCTCTCCAACCAGACTGTCACCGCCCACCACGGTACCAAGCTGAGGGTCCAGATACTCGCCCGTGTCGGGATCCACCAGATAGCCTGTCGTCGGATCCAGCGGAAAGCTCTTCCACGTCTCATCGGGCTCCTGATTCTCTTCCGGCGATTCCTCTGTACCTTCCTCTCCCTCCGAAGGTTCTCCGGTTTCCTCCGGCTCTACCGGATTGCCCTCCTCGTCAAGCTCTCCTTCGCCCTCGCCCTCTGCACCCTGGGGCGTTCTGATCTGAATCTGCAGCTGTTCCAGCTCCTCCCGTTCCTTATCGCTCAGCTCCTCCGTCATGAAGATATTCAGATAGGGAAGCACCTCTGTCAACACCTTCCGAACGATCCTGGTCGCATACTTGGCGTCATCCTGATATAGCACGTTGGGCCTGTCCACCACTACATAGATGGCGATCTGAGGATCATCCGCCGGCGCATAACCCATGAAGGAGACCACGTACTCGTCATTACCGCGGGGCAGCGTCTCCGCCGTTCCCGTCTTACCGCCGATCATATATCCCGCCGGACGGGCCGTCTTACCGGTACCATTCTCTCCGGTCACCACCGTATTGCAGAATTCAATGATCGTCTCGCTGGTGGATCGGGATATGGTCTGCTTTAAGACTCTGGGCTCAATATTTTCGATGGTAGCGCCATCCGCTGTCGTGATCCGGCTCACCACATGAGGCGCATAATAATTGCCGCCGTTGATCAGAGAACAAAAGCCCGTGATCATCTGGATCATAGTGGCATTGAAGCTTTGTCCGAAGGAATTGGTGGCAAGGTCTGTCATGCCGATGGTATTTTTATTATAGACCATACTGGCTGTGCGCGCCTCTCCTGCCAGATCAATATTTGTCTTTAAGCCAAAACCGAAGGTATGCTGGTAATCCACAAACGTATTCTTGCCCATCGCAAAGGCCACATTCATCAACACCACATTGCAGGAACGCTCAATGCCCTCCTGTACCGTAAGTTGACCATCCCCGAACTTCTGGTGGCATTTGATATCATGATCTCCCACGTGGAGCTTTCCCTCGCAGAGATAGGTCTCTTTGCCGGTGATGGATCCACTCTCGATGGCCGCCGCCACCGTGAAGGGCTTCGCCACGGATCCCGGTTCGTAGGAATCCACGATACAGAAATTTTTCCAGAGCGCATTCAGATGCTGGTACATGACCTCGTCATTCATCCCTGCTATGGCTTCCTCGGTCACACTCTCCGCAGGGCTCACTTTCTTACCGTCCTTGTCAAGCAATGGCATACCCAGCAGATTCTCTGTATTTCTCACATCGTTCAAATCGAAATCCGGATAACTTGCCATAGCCAGCACATTGCCCGTATCCACCTCCATNATGACNCAGCCGATATTCTGNGCCCCNTTGCCGGGTCTTGCGCCATCCTTGTACTCCTCATTAAACTCCCGCAGATATTTNTCNACGATCGTCTGAATGTTCGCGTCTATGGTGGTCTGNATNTTATTNCCGTCTATNGCGGCTATGGTNGTTCTCTCCAGNGTCGAATCATCGTTCAGATAACCGTACACCCGCCCGTTGGTNCCGCTTAANATNTCGTTATAATACTCCTCCAANCCATANGTGCCCGTGTTNTCNTTGGTGGTAAAACCNATCAGATCACAGGCAAGCCGCCCGTTNGGATACTCTCTCTTATACTCNTCCTCAAACCAGACNCCNTTTANGTTGGCTCCCTNNTCNGNATCNTCGCANAACTCTTCAAANGCAGTTTTCTGCTCATANTCCACCCGCTTTGCCATCACATAATAGGAGGATTCCGGNTGGGANGCNATATATGCCCTTACNNTGCCGGAATCAATATCAAAAAAACGGTTCAGGGCNCTCAAGGTCGGCTCCAGATANTCCTCCTTNCGNAGCAGGATCTTCGTATCCAGAATCACGTTGTAAACCTTATTGCTCACCGCCAGAACCGTGCCGTTGGCATCCAGAATCTCACCACGTTTAAAAGGTATTATCGCGGAGTCNTACTCCTGATGCGACAATACCTGTTTTTTATACTCCTCGCCGTTGTCCCTGTTGATCAGGAACAATCTGACACTGAGTCCCACAAAAGCCAGCAGGATAAAGAAAAACAGCACCACCAGCTTTTTCTGCATTTTTATTGTAAATCTCAGTACAGACTTTCCTCTTTTTCTCTGATCGCTCAAAAAATCACCTACTTATTCCGCCTTCGGAATCGCAGCCATCTGCTTCACATAATCGCTGTTTTCGCTGGCAAAGGAAATGATCTGTCCCTCCTGTGCGTACTGCATGCCAAGCTCCTGAATCGCGATCCGTCTGATCTCTTCCAGATCCACACTGCTCGATATTCTGCTGTAATTTTCCTCATTTGCAACCTTTAAGTCATTCAACTGGCTCTCCAGTCTGGAAATATTCTTCACACTGTTTGTGATATCCGACTGTAACCCTATATAGTATACCAGAATCATACCGCAGGCCGCAAGAGCAGCCCCCAAAAACAATACATAACCGGCGCTCATGTGCTTTGCGCGCTCTCTGTTCTTTCTGATACTGTTATTGACTTTTTTCTTCGGTCTTTCGGTGATCTCCTGTTGCTGTTGCAGTTTTCTCACCGTATTGCCCTGCACATAATATCTGTTCTGCCTTGTCGCCGCCATTTTCCTCAATACCCCTCATGCCTTTATCAGGCTTCTTTTTTCATAAACACGCGCAGCTTTGCGCTTTTTGCTCTCTTGTTCTCCGCCATCTCCTGCTCCGATGGTAAAATAGGTTTTCTTGTGATCACCTTTCCTCTGGATACCTGTCCACACACACATACCGGAAAATCCGGCGGACAAGTGCAGGGATTCTCGTTTTGCCGGAAAGCCGATTTCACGATCCGATCCTCCAGCGAATGGAAAGTGATGACACAGAGCCGCCCGCCGGGAGCCAGAAGCCCGATCAGNGCATCCAGAGAGCTTTTCAAGACTTCCAATTCCTGATTACACTCGATCCTTATGGCCTGAAACGTCCGCTTGGAGGGATGTCCTCCGCCGGCTCTCATCTTCGCCGGAATCGCCGCCTTAATGATCTCGTTCAGCTCTCCCGTGGTCTCCAGAGGCTTGTCCTTTCTGGCTGCCACGATATGCTTTGCGATATTCTTGGCAAACTGTTCTTCCCCGTAATCCCGTATGACCCGATACAGGGCACTCTCCGAATATTCATTCAGAATCTCTCTGGCGCTCAGAGACTGCCTCTGATCCATCCGCATATCCAACGGCGCATCGTATTTGTAAGAAAACCCTCTCTCCGCATTGTCCAGCTGATAGGAGGAAACACCCAGATCCAACACGATGCCATCTACCTGAGAAACACCGATCTGTGCAAGTGCCTCCACTGCATGTACATAATTGTCCCGGAGCAGCGTGACCCGCTCCTGATAGGGAAGCAGGCGTTTTCCCGCCGCCGCTATCGCATCCTCATCCTGATCGATGCCGATCAACCGTCCTGCTCCTGTAAGCCTTGCCGCTACCTCACTGGCATGTCCTGCGCCGCCCAGCGTACCGTCCAGATAGATCCCTTCCGGCTTGATATCCAGATTCTCTATGGTTTCCTGCAGGAGCACCGAGGTGTGTTTAAATTCCATCTTTCCATCACCCATTTTCAGATCCCAAGCCCCAGCTCTGCCATATGTTCTGCGATCTCATCCATATCTTCAAAGACCGTCTCATTCTCAAACCGCTCTTTGCNCCAGATCTCTATCCTGCTGCCTACGCCGACCANCACCACATCCTTNATCAGCTCNGCAAACTCCCGCAGCACATTNGGAATCAGTATCCTTCCCTGTTTATCCACTTCCGCCTCTGTGGCTCCCGCCAGAAAAAANCTTACAAACTGTCTGGCCTCTTTATTCGTAATGGGCAGGGCTCTCAGTTTTTCTTCAAAGAGCTTCCACTCNTCGTTATCATACACAAACAGGCAGCCGTCCAGTCCCTTTGTCACCACAAAGGCATCTCCCAGGATTTCCCGGAATTTAGAAGGGACGATCAATCTGCCCTTTGCATCAATTGTGTGATTGTATTCTCCCATGAACATGTGCAATCACCCTGCCCAATGTAACCTTGTGCAACTCTCTTTCTCTCTCAATGCTTTCCCGTTATCTGTAAAGTAAGAAAGCAGTCTGCCACGAAAAGGGAGTTTGANCACCACTTTGTTCCACTTCACTCCACTTTTCACCACTTTTAAACCCATTTTACCCCATTTGAGAGCAGAATGCAAGGAAAATATAGAATTATTCCCATTTCTTTTGCATAAAAAAAAGACACACGATCATGTGTCTTTTTCTTCGCTATTTTCTGTGGTCNTAACCCTTTTTTTCANACGATATCTGACGAATCCATCCGCCGCTGCCGAAACCACCACCAGCAATACNGCCAGCACCTGNGATACCGCAAAACCNGTNTGAGGAATAAAAAGNGTNTCCGTGCGGATNCCCTCTATCCAGGCTCTTCCGATCCCGTAACCGCCCAGATACAAAAGCCACTGCTCTCCCTCGAACTTTTTATGCCTCCGATATAGGAGAAGCAGACACAAAAGTGCCAGATTCCAAAGGCTTTCGTAGAGGAAGGTGGGATGCACCTGAATGTAATTCGTTCCCTCCACGATATGCGCCGAGATAGTATCCGATATATCCCCCGCTCTGACCATCTCTATCGGCAGCCGCATTGCCAGAAGACTGTCCGTGTATTCTCCAAACACTTCCCGGTTGGTGAAATTGCCCCACCGTCCGATCACCTGTCCCAGTACCAGACCGGGCACACAGATATCCGCCAGCTGCAAAAAGCTCTGTTTTTTCAAACAGCAGTAGATCCACAGAGTGAGAAAGGCAGCGATCACCGCCCCGTAGATAGCCAGACCGCCGTTTCTCAAATTAAATATGCCAAGCAGATCATCCCGGTATCTATCCCAGGAAAACACCACATAATAGACTCTTGCCCCAACGATGGAAAAAATGATCGCATAGATCGCAAAATCCCAGATCACATCCGGATCTACCTTCTCCCGCTTTGCCACCTCAGCCGCCATAAGTACTCCCGCAAGCACTCCCACGGCAATGATCACTCCATACAGCGCGATCCGAAAGTCGAAAATTGAAAAACTCTTCGGCACATTCCGCAGATAGATTCCCAGATTGGGAAAGGCTATGTCCATATTGTCCATGATATCCTGCATACTTTATTCACCTACACGTTGAATCTAAACAGGATCACATCCCCATCCTGCACCACATACTCTTTTCCTTCCATACCGACCAGACCTTTCTCTCTGGCGGCAGCGAGAGAACCCTGCTCCAGAAGATCCTTGTAGTTGACTACCTCCGCCTTGATGAATCCCCGTTCAAAATCGGTATGTATCTTGCCGGCAGCCTGGGGTGCCTTGGTTCCCACCTTGATGGTCCAGGCTCTGGTCTCGTCCTCTCCCGCCGTCAAAAAGCTCATAAGTCCCAGCAGACGATAGCTCGCCCGGATAAGCTTCTGCAGGCCAGATTCTGACAGCCCCAGATCCTCCAAAAACATAGCGGTCTCTTCCTCATCCAGCTCCGCGATCTCCTGCTCGATCTGCGCACAGATCACGAACACTTCACTGTCATTGGCGGCGGCAAACTCCTTGACCTTGGCAACGCCAGCATTGCCTGCGCCATCGTCCGCAAGTTCCTCCTCCGCCACATTGGCTGCAAAGATCACCGGTTTATAGGTCAACAGGTTGTAGGACGCGAGCAGAGCCAGCTCGTCCTCATCCTCCGGCTCAAATACCTTGGCAAGCTTTCCTTCCTCCAAATGAGCCTTGATCCGCTCTAAAAGAGCATACTCCTTCGCCGCTGTCTTATCCATCTTTGCGATCTTGGCCGTCTTGGCGATCCTTCGGTCCAGAATCTCAATATCAGAAAAGATCAACTCCAGATTGATAGTCTCGATATCCCGCAATGGATCTATGGAACCGTCCACATGAACGATATTAGTATCCTCAAAGCAGCGAACGACATGCACGATGGCGTCCACCTCTCTGATATTACTCAAAAACTGGTTGCCAAGCCCTTCTCCCTTGGAAGCGCCCTTCACCAGTCCCGCAATGTCTACAAACTCGATAGTTGCAGGAGTCACCTTCTTAGAGTGATACATATCTCCCAAAAGCTTAAGCCGCTCGTCCGGCACCGTCACGATACCGATATTCGGATCAATGGTGCAGAAGGGATAGTTCGCAGACTCCGCTCCCGCCTTTGTCAGTGAATTAAAAAGAGTGCTCTTTCCCACATTGGGAAGCCCCACTATGCCGAGCTTCATTTTATTTTCCCCTGTTCAGAAAACCTTATTTCGTAATTTTCTGCCTTTCCTTTTCTTTTTCTTCAGCTGTCACATGGACATATAAAAATCCTTGATACAACAATCTATATACTACCATATAAGGCTTTATAAATCCATAAAAAATCTATATTTCAAACAAAGAAAGTTTCTATGGTAAATCTCTGCCAANTTTCTCAAACACNCTCCAACATGACCAAAGCNGTATAGAATCCGCANGCATCNTTAAAACTGCGCGGATTAAAACCGCACTTCCTATAGATCCTGTCGAGTTGGTACTGTATCGTATTTTTATGCATATACATNTGCTCACATGTCCGGGNCANAGACATCTCTTCNTTATAGTANATTCTCAATAAATGAATATCCTTGTCNGACAAATCTCCCAAAAACTTATTGATATAAAGTTCTTTGATCTCNTCATCCACATTGGCNCAAACCATCTCCAGTCCNAGTGCNGAATAATANGCTACNCATCCTCTTTGCNGNGACTCTGCTGCCACCCTGGCTTCATCATAAGACTGATACTGNTCATACAGNNCATGAGCNNCCCCGACAGCNACCCGCAGTATTCTCTCATTTTCNTCNGCAAGCNTTTCCAATATATAAGAACATTTCTTAAGCTCCTGTTGTTCTATGATNAAGATATACTCATTTGGATAGCTGAATGTATACAGTTCCGAACGCATNAACTGGAATGCGCGGAATATCATATTTTCTATCATATTCAAATTGTTAGGATGATATCGATTGTCTAATTTCACCAGCACAAGCTGATACAGCGCAGCTTCATTGATGTCCTTCTCNTTCATATATTCTGTCACATGCCTGTTTTTCGCTCTATCCTCATCNATCAAGNTCCTGATGATNTAGTTCATCTGATTCTTTTGATTATTATTCTGATNATCAAATTCCTGCTCTCTGAGCAGCAANATTGTAATTTTNTGCGCAAGATACGCATATTTCCTGACTTCATCCGGTATCCCNCTGATGCCGATCACCGCGATCAGCTCCCCNTTATANATGATCGGTATATTCACTCCNGCATGTGTCCCAAAAAAGGTGTCGTCATCCTCCACTTCGATTGTCTCNCCTGTCAATGCAACCTGTTTGCCAATTTCATGAAACTTTCCAATTCGATTCTTGTCCGTACTGGCATAAATNNTGCCNTTCATNTCAATGTAATTNATATGCTGNCCACACACNTCCCTGACTGACTCGACAATCTGCTGTGCNGTTTTTTGNCTGATATTCAGAATCATGATANNCCTCCANATATATTANATNTACCAAATTNNTATATTTCTNNATCCATTCTATTTGTTATATATAATATATCATATACATACTATTCATGCTACTATAATTACATAAAAAACAGAAACAGNCAAAATAAAGGAGGTNCTATCAATATGAAGGTAACAGTAGCAATTGATTCTTTAAAAGGAAGCCTCACTTCTATGNAAGCCGGTGAGGCAATCAAATCCGGTATATGCCGAGTCTATCCGCAGGCAGAGGTTAATGTCCGTCCATTGGCCGANGGCGGCGAAGGAACNGCATATGCGCTGACCACAGGCATGGGTGGTGAATGGATCACCATGGAGGCAACGGGTCCGCTGGGGCAGCCGGTCTCATGCAGCTACGGAATCATCCGGGACAGCAAGACAGCGATTATCGAAATGTCAGCGGCGGCCGGAATCACGCTTGTATCGGAGGCGGAGCGCAACCCGATGAATACGACCACCTATGGCGTGGGAGAGATGATTGTGGATGCAATCAGACGCGGGTGCAGACGNTTTATTGTGGGAATCGGCGGCAGTGCGACCAATGACGGCGGAATCGGNATGCTTCAGGCGCTTGGATACGGAATGCTCACCAAAGANGGAAAACAGGTNCCCTTCGGAGNCAAGGGCTTATCCGTACTTGANCAGATCACANANGAACANGTGATTCCGGAATTAGCGGAATGNTCCTTTAAAATTGCCTGTGACGTGACAAACACCTTATGCGGGGAACAGGGCTGCAGTGCGGTNTANGGCCCGCAGAAAGGNGCNGATCCGACCATGATNATGCAGATGGACAAATGGCTGGCNTATTATGCGGCATTGGCCAAAGAAAAATATCCGAAAGCCAANATGAAACAGGCCGGCACAGGCGCTGCCGGAGGNTTAGGNTTCGCATTNCTCACNTTTACCAATGCNGTTCTCGANTCCGGCATCAAGATTGTCCTCGACGAAACCCGTCTGTCAGAATACATAAAAGACTCTGANATTGTCATNACCGGGGAAGGGCGGCTTGACGGGCAGACCGTAATGGGCAAAGCNCCNATCGGAGTCGCGAGAATCGCAAANGAATANGNAAAACCTGTCATTGCTTTCGCCGGGTGCGTGACAAAGGATGCCACTGCGTGCAATGAATCCGGAATCGATGCATTTTTCCCTATTCTGCGCGGAGTCGTAACATTAGAGGAAGCGATGANAGCTGAAAANGCNGCTGCCAACATGAGCGACACGGTGGAGCAGGCTTTCCGATTAGTCCATACCTTCTCCAAATGAATCAAACTTGAAAAAGCCAACGCTATTTCCTAATTTATAAAATAAACAAACAGGGGGAACAAAGAAATGACCTATGAATTTACCACGCTTGGTGCCATAATTGGCCTGGCGATTGCCATTTTTATGATTATCAAAAAGATTCATCCCGCATACAGCCTGATTGCCGGTGCCCTGATCGGCGGCATCATTGGAGGNGGCGGACTTACTACAACTGTCAACACAATGGTCACAGGAGCACAGGGAATGATGTCCTCTGTCCTCAGAATCCTCACTTCCGGAATACTCGCCGGTATGCTGATCAAAACCGGTTCTGCGGAAAAGATAGCGGATNTCATCGTGCAAAAACTCGGACANAAAAGAGCGGTTNCCGCAATCGCAATCGCNACAAT
The DNA here is from genome assembly GCA_014804615.1 of Lachnospiraceae bacterium. Classification (GTDB taxonomy): domain Bacteria; phylum Bacillota; class Clostridia; order Lachnospirales; family Lachnospiraceae; genus UBA3282. Next base: position 5,053 of record JAAUZL010000010.1, on the reverse strand, counting down.
GATNATCTGCGCAGTNGGTGTATTCGTTGATATTTCNGTNATCACNGTAGCACCCATCGCGCTTGCNATCGGCAANAAAGCCGGTTTTAACAAGGCNAGNGTCCTCCTTGCCATGATCGGAGGCGGCAAGGCCGGCAACATCATTTCNCCCAACCCAAACACAATCGCCGCNTCGGANGCATTCGGNGTNGACCTTACNGCGCTTATGATCAAAAANGTNGTTCCCGCGCTTTTTGCGCTGATGGCAACCATTGTACTTGCAACGATCCTCACGAAAAAGACGGGGAAAACCATGATTTCGGATGCGGATCTGGAAAAACGGGAAAACAGTAATCTGCCCTCCTTCATCGCCGCTATCGCAGGACCGGTCGTCGTTGTGTGCCTGCTTGCACTGCGGCCATTGTTTGGAATCAGTGTGGATCCTTTGATCGCATTGCCTCTCGGCGGTATCGTCTGCTCCCTTGCAACCCGAAATATAAAAAATACGATTTCTTTTGCGGAATTCGGTTTGAGCAAAGTAATCGGCGTATCCATTCTTCTTATCGGAACCGGTACTTTGGCGGGAATTATCAAGGCTTCCGCCCTGCAGGTAGACGTAATTAATATCCTTGAAGTACTCAATATGCCCGCATTTATCCTTGCACCTTTATCCGGCATCCTGATGGCAGGCGCTACAGCCTCCACAACAGCCGGCGCTACCGTAGCCTCACAGACATTTTCCGGCGTACTGCTTGAGAAAGGTGTATCTGCGGTTTCCGCAGCAGCCATGATCCATGCCGGTGCCACCGTCATTGATTCGCTGCCGCACGGCTCGTTCTTCCATGCAACGGGAGGCTCCGTCAATATGACTATCAAGGAGAGACTCGCCGTCATCCCTTATGAGGCATGCGTGGGATTGACAAGTACCATCGTCTCCGTTATCATTTANCTGTCANTNCAATACAAGAAANGGAGGNAATCATTATGAGAANGAAACTCGACATAACAGAAGGTATCTTCCCGATGCCGGTTTTAATGGTAGCNACNTACAANGAAGATGGCAGTGTNAATGTTATGAATGCAGCATGGGGTACTATGCAGGAGAGAGGCAATGTCGCTCTCAATNTAACAGAAACACACAAAACAGTAAAAAATATCAAGGCAACCGGTGCATTTACGGTAAGCATTGCNGATGCTGCNCANGTAACGGAAGCAGACTATTTTGGTGTNGTATCAGGNAACAATGTTTCNAATAAGTTTGAAAACAGCGGACTTACNGCAAGNAAAGCCGAAATGGTAAATGCACCGGTNATNAANGAGTTTCCGCTCTGCNTNGANTGTGAATTTATNGAATATCAANNCGAAAAATACGGCTGTGGTGTTATNGGTAAAGTAGTAAACGTTACNGCAGATGAGAGCATTATGGTTGACGGGAAAATNGATATGTCCTTAGTAAATGCGATCGCATTTGACCCTTATACGCATGGCTANTATAAGGTAACAGAAAGAATAGGNGAAGCGTTCAAAGACGGTCTCAAACTNAAAAAATAGAAATGAGTACTATCGGCACTGGCNGAAATTATCTGCCAGTGCNNATTTCACTGCACATCTATCCTGCAGCACTCAAACANCCCTTTGACCGCCGANAGATATTCTTCCGACCGGNCCGCTTTCCGTATCTTNTTTAAATATCTGTCCGCATCCGAAAAACTATTTCCAAGATAAGACCAGACCTCTTTCATTTTAAAAAGCGCATCCTTNTCACTGCCAAGAGCCTCCCTGTAAGCCGCATACAACNTATCGTGATATTGCNNTAGNTCTTCTCCGGANATCTTCTCCCCNNTCCTNATCTCCCGAACCAGNCCCGGATTCNNCACAATGCCGCGTCCCAGCATNACTCTTTCCACCGTCGGAAATCTTTTTACAAAAGCTTCATACTGTTTCTTTGTAAANATATCTCCATTATAGCAGACCGNATGAANGCNTCTNTCAAGCGCGNCNGAAAATGTGTCAAGATCCGGAGTATGATNATAGAAATCCTTCTGCAGTCTTGGATGTATGATGACCTCACAAANCGGATACCNGTTATATATTTTCAAAATATCCGCAAACTCCTCCGCANATTCCAGNCCTATCCTTGTTTTGACAGATATTTTCAGCGGACTCTGTTCCTGNTCCAGTTTCTGNAATACCTCTTCAAAAAATCGGTCCAGCCTTTCNGTATCATTCAGAAATCCGCTTCCCTTTNCCTTTTTTACAACCGTCGCGGATGGGCATCCCAGATTNAGATTCACTTCATCATACCCAAACTCCATCAGCATATTACAGGTATCAACAAACTGCTCCGCATGATTGGTCAAAATCTGAGGCACCACATGGATTCCCCNNTTATTCTCCGGTGATACTTCCTTTTGATCTCTGGTTTTTAATTTCTTTTTCTGTGTCGGTGTAATAAACGGTGTAAAATATTTATCCACATCNTCAAACAGCGTATGATACACATTCCGATATACATACCCTGTCACTTCTTCCATTGGAGCCAGATAAAACTGCATCANTCCCTCTCCTTTTCCCTGATCGCTTTATGCAGTGCGTTCAGTACCCTTTTTTTGTCCTTACTCCACTCGGGCGCGATCAGCGTCTTTTTATCTCCGTCCCCGGTCAAGCGGTGAATGACCATTTTCTCCGGCAGAAGCGCTATACAATCTGCTGTCAGGGCNGCATATTCCTCCAGTTCCATCACNCTGCACTTTCCTTCTCTGTATTCCTTCTCTAAATCNGTTCCCTTTANNACATGCAGNANCTGCAGTTTTATCCCGTCCGCGCCACTTTTTCCGACATANGACACGGTTGCTTTCATATCTTCCATCGTCTCTCCGGGAAGCCCGAGNATCACATGGACAATCACCTGTATCCCNGCCTTTTTCAGTTTCTTTACNGCCTCGTCATAAACAGGCAGCGGATACCCTCTCCGAATATANTCNGCNGTTNTCTCATGAATCGTCTGNAGCCCCAGTTCCACCCACACCGGCTTTCGNTCGTTCATCTCCCGNAAAAGCTGCANGACCTCNTCNGAAAGNCAGTCNGGTCTTGTGGCTATGGACAGGACTNCGATATCCGGATGGGATATCGCTTCTTCATAGAGNTTTTTCAGTNTCTGCACCGGGGCATAGGTATTGGTAAACGCCTGAAAATAGGCAATATATTTCCCGTTNTCTATTTTTTCTTTTAACCGCTGCTTTTCCTTTTTCAATCTGAACGGNAATAGAATCTTCCATCTTTCCGGCAAATTCCCCGGAACCTGCCCCGGAACAGAAGATGCATCCTCTCGTATCCAGTGTACCGTCCCTGTTCGGACAGGTAAAACCGCCGTTTAACGCGATCTTATATACCTTTTCTCCAAAAGTATCCTTTAAATATTTGTTCAGTGAATAATATTCCATCCGTTTCTTTTACTCTTTGTTATAAAATATACAGAAGTATCATCCCCCTATGCAACTGCATTGGAATTTATCGTATCAATAACCTTCCTAATCCCCACCCAAACGGTCAAATCCGTAAATATTTCAACTACACTTCCTTGATCTGTAAATGGCGATTCCTGCAGCACAGAAAGGTCCTTCATCATTCCATTACGGACAATGTATTCCACTATCTGATTGACAAAATATATCTGTCTGCTGTCCATGCTTACCCCATTCAAGTACTCTGAAAATGCCTCTTTTGCTGCGTTCATATCAAGTCCAACAATCTCACGAACAAATTCCCCAAGCGGCTTATCTCCAAATTCATGTTCGTAATCCTGTTTTGTTCCGACTTCTTTCCATAGGATTTCTTCCAGACTCTTAATATCAGTACTCGTTAAAGGTTGATTTGTTCTTAACTTAGCAATGGCAATATTATCCTGATGCTGCCTTACATAGTATTCTGCCTTTGCCTTGTAGTTCCTTAAGTCATCGTTTTCAAGTTCCGATTCCTTCCATTCCGTTGACAACAAATCATCTTCAAAATTTGTATCATAACGCACCTTGTGCTTAGGAATATACTTCATTAAATCACGAAGTTTTTCCCTGATTTCTTCAAACTCATGAATCCCGGCGTTATCCATATAATCCGTATTCAGAATCCGATTGATTAAATCTGCTTGTGCTTGAATCTCGGGAATATTTGCCACACCGGCGATTTCGGCAACTTTCTTTTGCAGATCATTTCGCGCTCTTGTGTACTTCTTACCTATCAAGTAAGCAAGCTCTATTCCGTACATAAGCGCATCAAACCGAACCGCACTTGCCTCATCTCTATCCGGAAGAATCAGGGGTGAAACTTCCTCTCGCACAATCAAGGTATCCTCATATGTCAATGCCCGATAATTTGTTTCCAGCGAATATAAATCAACATACTTAAGATGCTGCCTTACTGCAAAGTTGTCCCGCGGCAGTTCCTGCACCTTTTCACTCATATGCTTAACCAAAGCATTTCTATAGGCAATCAACCGTTCCACTTGATATTCGATATCCTGTAACTTGTAAGTGATCTCAAATTGTAAATTAAAGACAGCCCCTTGAAGAGCAATCATATTTGCTGTGGCTTTTCCTTTATTCATACGGAAAAATTCAAAGTTCCCGCAGAAGTCAAAGATATAAAATCTCTGTTTATCCTCTCCGTCCAGCAAGCCGGGACATAACCTTGTTCCACGTCCTATCATCTGCCAAAACTTAGCCTTACTCATAACCTTCTTAAAGAACACAAGATTCAAAATTTCCGGAATGTCAATACCCGTATCCAACATATCAACGGAAATTGCAATCTGCGGCATTTTCTTCGAGTCAGCGAATTCATCTATTGCACTCTGTGCATATGTTATATAATTATCAATCACTTTTGCATAATCAGGCAAATGCGGATACTCTTTATGAAATACTTCTAATATCTTTTCTGCATGATCATGATTTTTGGCAAAGATAATTGTTTTTCCAATCTTCTGACCATAATCAATCTTGATTCCATTTGTCATAAGGATATTTAACACTTGCTTTATGGTATCCTCATTAAATATCCACGTGTTTAATGCGGA
>JAAUZL010000009.1 GCA_014804615.1 Lachnospiraceae bacterium | reverse complement strand
TCTTTTTTCCTTTGAAATAGTATAATAGATGAGGTTATTCACATATCAACATCTATTATTATGATTACTACGAAATTATTTATTATTATATAACTCATTACGGAACTCACATTTACACACATGTTAAGAAAGGAAGTTATTCACAGATGAAAATTGTATGTACAAAATCTAATCTACTGACTGGTGTACTCACTGTATCAAAGGCTGTACCTAATAAAACTACCATGTCTATTCTGGAATGTATTTTGGTAGATGCTACAGAAGGTAATATTAAACTGACTGCCAACGATATGGAACTTGGTATTGAGACTGTTATTGAAGGTGAAATAGTAGAAAAAGGAATGATAGCTCTCGACTCCAAGATATTTTCAGATATTGTCAGAAAGCTTCCTGATAATGATATTACGATTGAAACAGATTCTTCCTTTAAAACTACTATTACATGTGAGAAAGCAAAATTTAATATCATTGGAAAATCAGGAGAAGATTTTTCTTATCTTCCTGAGATTGAAAGAAATGATTCTGTTGTGATTTCTCAATTTACTTTAAAGGAAATCATCAGACAGACTATTTTTTCTATAGCAGATAATGAAAACAATAAGCTGATGACAGGAGAATTGTTTGAGATCCAGGATGATACATTGAAAGTGGTATCTTTGGATGGACATAGGATTTCTATCAGAAAAATAGCTCTTAAGAATTCTTATAACAGTAAAAAAGTTGTTGTTCCGGGAAAGACATTAAGTGAAGTGAGTAAGATCCTTTCGGGGGATATGGATAAGGATGTTAATATCTTCTTTACAGATAAACATATCTTATTCGAGTTTAATGATACAGTGGTCGTATCTCGTTTGATAGAGGGAGAGTATTTTAAGATAGATCAGATGCTTTCCAGTGATTATGAGACTAAGATCAAAATGAATAAAAAAGAACTTTTGAATTGTATTGACAGAGCTACTCTTCTTGTAAAAGAGGGGGATAAAAAACCTGTCATCATTGATGTTAAGGATGGTTCCATGCAGCTTAAAATGAATTCTACTATAGGAAGCATGGATGAAGATATTGACATTGATAAAGAAGGAAAAGATTTAAAGATTGGATTTAATCCTAAATTCCTGATTGATGCACTTCGTGTGATAGAAGAAGAGGAAATTTTGATTTATATGGTGAATCCGAAAGCTCCTTGCTTTATTAAGGATGAGAAGGAAAGCTATATTTATATGATACTGCCTGTTAATTTTATCAATGTCGAATAACGTGAAAAGTGATATAGGTTAGGATGAGTAAAAAATGGAAATAATAACGATCAGGGATGATTTTATTAAGCTTGGCCAGGCTTTGAAGCTGTCCGGTCTGGTGGAATCCGGAGTGGATGCAAAAATAAGGATTCAGGAAGGCTTCGTGAAAGTGAACGGCGAAGTGGAAGTGAAGCGCGGTAAAAAAATACATCCCGGAGATGTGATTGAATTAGATGGGCAGCAGATTAAGGTAGAGAATAAATGATAATTAAATCATTGGAATTGGCAGATTTTAGAAATTACGATTCTTTACATATTGATTTCAGTAAGGGAACCAATATCCTGTATGGAAATAATGCGCAGGGTAAAACAAATATTTTGGAAGCGATCTACGTATCGGCTACCACAAAGTCTCATAAAGGAAGTAAAGATAAAGATATTGTTAATTTTAATAAAGAAGAAGCTCATATAAGAACTTATCTGGAAAAAGAAGAATCAGAGATTAGGGTAGATATGCACCTTCGTAAAAATAAAACGAAGGGAATTGCTATTGACGGACAAAAAATTAAAAAAGCTTCTGAACTTTTGGGATTGTTAAATGTCGTTTTTTTTTCTCCCGAGGATCTTTCTATCATAAAAAACGGACCTGCAGAGAGAAGGAGATTTGTAGATATGGAACTGTGTCAGCTTGATCAGTTTTATATTTACAATTTAAATAATTATAATAAGATCGTAAATCAGAGAAACAAACTTTTGAAAGATATGTATTTTAATCCTTCTTTGAGAGATACCTTAAATATCTGGGATTCTCAGCTTGTTTCTTTTGGAAGTAAAATCATAGAAAGAAGAAAACTTTTTGTAGAACAGCTGAATGAGATTATTTATGATATTCATAAAAAATTATCGGGGGAAAAAGAAGAACTTACTATAAAATATGAACCTGATATTTTGATAGAGGATTATGAAAAAGCTCTTTCTTCTTGTCAGGAAAGGGATATTAAATTAAAACAGACAACAGTCGGTCCTCACAGAGATGATTTTTCTTTTATGGTAGGAGATGTTGATATCCGGAAATTTGGATCTCAAGGCCAACAGAGAACGGCAGCTCTTTCTTTAAAATTATCAGAAATAGAACTTGTTAAAAAAATAACAAACGATAATCCTGTCCTTCTTTTAGATGATGTTTTATCGGAGCTTGACAGTAACAGACAAAATTATCTGTTAAGTACCATTGGAGAAATTCAAACTATTGTTACTTGTACCGGTCTTGATGAATTTGTGAATAACAGATTTGAGATTGACAAGGTTTTTAAGATAGAAAACGGAAGTATTGTAGATTAATCATATATGTTTTCAATGTAGAATGCTTTGAAATGGAGGCAGAAATGGAAGAACATTTTGAAGAAAATATCAATGGTGAATATGGTGCGGATCAGATACAGATATTAGAGGGTCTTGAGGCAGTAAGAAAAAGACCGGGTATGTATATAGGAAGCACTTCTTTAAGAGGTCTTCATCATCTGGTTTATGAGATTGTAGATAATTCAGTGGATGAAGCTTTGGCCGGATTCTGTAAAGAAATTCATGTTACGATCAATCAGGATAATTCCATTACGGTGGTGGATGATGGCCGCGGGATACCTATCGGTATCAATCACAAAGCCGGTATTCCTGCTGTAGAAGTAGTTTTTACAATTTTGCATGCAGGTGGAAAATTCGGCGGTGGAGGATATAAAGTATCCGGAGGACTACATGGTGTAGGCGCTTCTGTTGTGAATGCACTTTCCGATTGGCTGGAAGTGGATATCTATAACGAAGGTAAGATTTATCATCAGCGTTACGAAAAAGGACATGTCTGCAATGAGTTGAAGGTGATCGGAGAATGCAATGCAGAAAAAACCGGTACCAGAATTCAATTCAAACCTGATGGAACTATTTTCGAGGAGACTGTATTTGAATTTGATACATTAAAAACCAGACTGCGTGAGACTGCTTTTCTGACGAAGGGTTTAAAGATCGTTCTTGAAGATGCCAGAAGAGAACAGGAACAGAAGAAAGAGTTTCATTATGAGGGTGGTATCAAAGAATTTGTCACCTACTTAAACAGAAGTAAAGAATCTTTGTATGAGCAGATCATGTATTTTGAAGGTTTGAAAAACGGTGTTTATGTGGAAGTGGCTCTGCAGCACAATGATTCTTATAATGAGAGTGTTTATACTTTTGTAAATAATATCAATACACCGGAGGGCGGTACGCATCTGGTGGGATTTCGAAATGCTCTGACCAAAACCTTTAATGATTATGCAAGAACAAATAAGCTGTTAAAGGATAGTGAGCCAAATCTTTCCGGTGAAGATATCAGGGAAGGTCTCACAGCGATCATCAGTGTTAAGATCGAAGATCCGCAGTTTGAAGGACAGACGAAGCAGAAACTCGGAAATTCTGAGGCCAGAGGAGCTGTGGATAGTGTAGTGAGTGAGCAGCTTACCTACTTTTTAGAGCAGAATCCCACTGTGGCTAAGATTATCTGTGAAAAATCTATTTTAGCGCAGCGTGCGAGAGAGGCAGCCAGAAAAGCGAGAGATTTGACCCGCCGTAAGACTGCTTTGGAAGGAAGTGCTCTTCCCGGTAAACTTGCAGATTGTTCTGACAAAGATCCTAAGAATTGTGAAATTTATATCGTGGAGGGAGATTCTGCAGGCGGTTCCGCAAAAACAGCGAGAAGCCGTGCTACGCAGGCAATTCTGCCGCTTCGCGGTAAGATTTTGAATGTAGAAAAAGCGCGCCTTGACAAGATATATGCCAATGCAGAAATTAAAGCAATGATAACGGCCTTCGGCACAGGAATCCATGAAGATTTTGATATAACAAAATTACGTTATGATAAAATCATCATTATGACAGATGCCGATGTAGATGGAGCTCATATCGCAACTTTGATGCTTACCTTTATCTATCGCTTTATGCCGGAACTGATCAAACAGGGTCATGTATATCTGGCAAAGCCGCCTTTGTATAAGCTTGAAAAAAACAGACAGGTTTGGTATGCCTACAGTGATGATGAGCTGGATGCAATTCTGGCAGAAGTGGGTCGTGATCAGAATAATAAAATCCAGCGGTATAAAGGGCTTGGAGAGATGGATGCAGATCAGCTCTGGGAAACAACTATGGATCCTGAGAAGAGGATTCTCCTTCGTGTCAATATGAATGAGGAAGAAGAGTCTGAGGTAGATCTTACTTTTAATACGTTGATGGGAGATAAGGTAGAACCTCGGAGAATCTTCATAGAGGAAAATGCAAAATTTGTAAAGAATTTAGACATCTAAACATAGTAAAAATACGCGACGCAAATTGGCATTTATTATTACGCCATTAACGAGAAAGGTATGTGTAAGATGGATGATAAGATTTTTGACAAAATAGAAGAAGTCGATCTTAAGAAAAAAATGGAAGATTCTTTTATCGACTATGCCATGAGCGTTATTGCCGCCCGCGCACTTCCTGATGTGAGAGACGGTCTAAAGCCTGTGCAGCGCCGCGTTCTTTATTCTATGATAGAGTTGAATAACGGGCCTGATAAACCTCACAGAAAAAGTGCTCGTATCGTCGGTGATACTATGGGTAAATATCACCCTCATGGTGACAGCTCTATCTATGGCGCTCTGGTAAATATGGCGCAGGAATGGTCTACCAGATATCCTCTTGTAGACGGACATGGAAATTTTGGTTCCGTGGATGGAGACGGTGCCGCAGCAATGCGTTATACAGAAGCCAGACTCAGTAAGATTTCCATGGAACTACTGGCTGATATTAACAAAAATACGGTAGATTTTGTACCTAATTTTGATGATACAGAAAAAGAACCCGTTGTGCTTCCAAGCCGGTATCCGAATCTTTTGGTAAATGGTACTACCGGTATAGCGGTAGGTATGGCAACTAATATTCCTCCTCATAATCTGAGAGAGGTTACGAACGCCGTAGTAAAAATCATTCAGAATCAGATTGACGAAGACCGTCAGACAGATATTGAAGAAATTCTACAGATCATTAAAGCTCCTGATTTTCCTACCGGCGGTATTATTTTGGGGACCAAGAGTTCGGAGGAAGTTTATCGTACGGGGCGCGGAAAAGTGAGAGTCCGTGCGGTGACAGATATTGAGACGATGGATAACGGGAAAACCCGTATCATCGTGACAGAGCTTCCCTATATGGTCAATAAAGCGAATCTTATCTTAAAGATCGCAGATCTGGTGAAAATGAAAAAGATAGACGGTATCACAGACCTGCGGGATGAGACAAACCGTGAAGGTATGAGAATCGTGATCGAGCTGAGAAAAGACGCTAATGCTAATGTCATCTTAAATCAGCTTTATAAGCATACCCAGCTTCAGGATTCTTTTGGCGTTATCATGCTGGCTCTGGTTAACAATGAGCCAAAAGTAATGAATCTTTTGGACATGCTCACTTATTATCTGGAGCATCAGAAGGATGTTGTAACCAGAAGAACAAAATACGATCTGGACAAGGCTGAGGAGAGAGATCATATTTTACAAGGTCTGCTCATTGCTCTGGATAATATTGATGAAGTGATCAAGATTATGAGAAGCAGTCAGACCACTGCTATTGCTAAGGAAAGGTTGATGGAGAGATTCGGGCTTTCCGACGCACAGGCGCAGGCTATTGCAGATATGCGTCTGCGTGCTTTGACAGGTCTGGAGAGAGAAAAGCTTGAAAATGAGCATGAGGAGCTTCTCAAAAAGATTACTGAGTTAAAGGCAATACTTGCAGATGAAAAACTGCTTCTCGGTGTGATCAAGGATGAGATGCTTGTTACTGCTGAGAAATATGGCGATGACAGAAGAAGTAAGATTGGATTTGATGTCTATGATATCAATATGGAAGATCTGATTCCGAGAGATAACACGGTGATCGCTATGACCAGTCTTGGCTATATCAAGCGTATGACGGTGGATAATTTTAAATCCCAGAACCGTGGCGGCAAGGGCATTAAAGGTATGCAAACCATTGAGGAAGATTATATCGAAGATCTTCTGATGACGACTACGCACCACTATCTCATGTTCTTTACGAATTTTGGAAGAGTGTATCGTCTGAAAGCTTATGAGATACCTGAGGCGAGCCGCACGGCGAGAGGAATAGCCATTGTCAATATATTACAGCTAAACCCCGGTGAGAAAATTTCCGCCATGATACCGATTAAGGATTATGAGGAAGATAAAAATCTTTTCATGGTAACGAAGAATGGTATCGTGAAAAAGACTTCTATCATGGAATTCAGTCATGTGAGAAAGAATGGTCTGGCGGCCATCAATCTGCGGGATGATGATGAATTGATTGAGGTAAAGACTACTTCCAGTGATACGGAAATCTTCCTGGTAACAAAACATGGTATGTGTATTCGCTTTAAGGAAACAGACGTAAGACCTACAGGAAGATCTTCCATGGGCGTGATCGGTATGAATCTCTCTGATGGAGATGAGATCGTGGGTATGCAGCTTGATCATCAGGGCGATTCTCTTCTCATCGTATCGGAAAATGGTATGGGTAAGAGAACTGATCTGGAAGAATTTACAGTTCAGAAGCGTGGCGGCAAGGGCTTAAAGTGCTATAAGATCATGGAAAAGACAGGCTATGTGATCGGCGTAAAAGCGGTGAATGATGACCATGAGATCATGATGATCACTGACGGTGGTATTATCATTCAGATTCGCATGAATGAAATTTCCAAGTTAAAGAGAATTACCTCCGGCGTAAAACTGATCAATCTGGATGAAGGTACTAAGGTAGCTAAGATTGCCAAGGTACGGGAGAAAATCAGTAACGGCGAGGAAGAGTTTGAGAATATCGATGATGCTATGGAAGAGATACCTGAGGAGAAAAAATATAATATTCCTGAGGATATCGACGACGGTAAAGAATTGAATCTTCCGAAAGAAGAGGAAGAGGATTAAAGTTTTATCAAACAGGAGAAGTACCTCAGAAAAGTAAATATTTCTGAGGTACTTATTTTTGGAGAAGAATTATGAAAGATTATAAAATCGCTGTCATAGGTGACATTCACAGCAATTATGTTGGTTTGGAAAAATGTATAGAACACGCACTTTCCCGGAAAGCAGATGAATTTCTGTTTTTGGGAGATTATATCAGCGATTGTCCCTATCCCCAAAAGACGATGCAGATCGTTTATGAGATGAATAATAACTATAAATGTAGTTTTATAAGGGGAAACAGAGAGGACTACATGTTAAATCATCGGAAAAATCCGAAGGAACGCTGGACTTACTCTTCCGCCAGCGGCAGCCTGCTCTATACTTACGAAAATTTGACGGAAAAGGATTTTTCTTTTTTTGAAAGCCTAGATATCAAAGGATATTATGAAAAGGAAGGCTATCAGCCTTTTCGGTATTGTCACGGATCCCTTGTGCGTTCCAATGAGATACTAGAGCCCGGGGCCGAAAATACAGTACAGCTTATGTCTGATCTGGATGTAGACTTGTTGGTATCCGGTCATGTGCATTTTCAGGAAGAAAAGTCATATGGTGAGAAAAAAATATTGCATCCCGGCGCAGTGGGCGTTTCCTGGTATTTTGATGGGAAGACGCAATATATGATGCTTCATGGAGATAAAAACGGATGGGAAGCAGAGTTCTTTCAGTTAAAATATGATGTGGAAAAGATAGTGAAGGATTTTGAAAATTCCGGATTGTTGGAAAAGGCGCCTTATTGGTCGAAAATCACGATTCATACACTTCGCACGGGAAAGGATCATAATTTGGCCTGCCTGAATCGAGCCATGCAGCTTTGTGAGGAAGCGGAAGGAACTGTTACATGGCCCGACATTCCGGAAAAATACTGGCAGCAGGCGGTGAAGGAATTTGGTATTATTTAGTCTTCATCATCATTATTGCGATTGATAACAGTGGATACAATACCACAGGCAATTCCGAAAATAGGATAAACAACCCATGCGATTTTCCATAAATCCCATATAAAACCACATGTGAGGAATATGATTGTTGCCGCCATCATAATACAACCGCTGACCGAGCTATTCTTTTTACTGTTTTTATAGATCTGTGAATTATGGTCATGCATCAGATTATAATGGTCAATGTTGTACTTACTTTTCTGTGTACCTGCATAGACAAAAAGTATGACAGCGATAGTAGCAAGCAGCATAAACACAGCGCCGCCGAGGATATCAAAGTCAATTATATTATTTATCATATGATCAGCAGAAATTACAATATCGAAAGCAGCCGCCAAAATCATGCCAAAAATAATGAGAACGACTCCTGTTGTGATAAATATAGTATATTTTTTGTGAAATGCATCTTTTTCCGCTTCTGAATAAAAGTTTTCTATGTACGGATATTTTTTTTCAAAATAATTTCTCTGTGAGCCGGAGACGATAAATATGGCTACGGCTACTACTACAAAAAGGAGAAAGATAACGCCTGAGAGTTCTTCCATATTAAAACCTTGTATCTCAGAAATAAATGTCATCAAAAACAAAATGAAGGTCAAACCACTTAAAATCAGCCCTACACCCAGTGTGATTCTCTTGCTGAACTGATTCATAAACTCATCATAGTTACATTTATCCTCTACATATTGTGTACTGACATCTTTTTGTACCAGATCGTCCAGATTGCAGTGGAAGAGGCTGGCAAGCTGCAAAAGCTTATCCATTTCCGGATAGCTTGTGTCCGATTCCCATTTGGAAACGGACTGTCTCGATACTTCTAAGGCTTCCGCTAACTGTTCCTGTGTGATATTATCCCGTTTTCTTAAAAACTGTAGATTTTGTCCTAAACTCATAATATAATCCTCTTTTCTGCGCATGTCATATGCACTTTTTTTGTGCCGGTCACATGCTTTATTTTAGGCAGACAGGAATGTAAACTCTATCAATTTGATGTTGCTTTTTAGTTTTTTCATGTAAAGTTATAGTTGCATTGCCCTAAAATAGAGGTTTTTATGAGTTTAGATGATTTTTTCAAAATCTTCTACCCCATGCTTACACCAAGGGCAGATGAAATCCGGGGGAAGTTCCTCTCCCTCGTAGACATATCCGCAGATCGTACAGCGCCATCCCTTGGCGGAGGAGGATTCCGGTTTGGGTTTTACAAAATCGTGATAGAAAGAATAAGTCATTGCCTTCTCACCGGAGAGGATTTCACAATCATTCACTGATGTGATAAAAAGCATATGCGTTCCCAGGTCTATAACATCCTGCACCTTACAGTCGATAAAAGCGGTGACATGCTCTTTCAGATAAGGAAGTTCCTGGGCAGTAAGGGCAAAAGGATAATCTACGAATTTATCTGTGGAGCGTCCGCTCTGAAACCCGAAATGCTGAAAGAGAGAAAATGGAGCTGTTTCAGAGAGCACTGAGAGAGAAAGCACTTTTGATTTTTGTACAATATCGCAGGTCAGATTATCCTTATTAATAGCGACGGCAATCTGCAGAGGATTACTTGTCACCTGCATAACCGTGTTGACGATGCATCCATTCATTTTTTTATCAAATTTGGATGCAGCTACATATAAGCCGTAAGAAAGTTGAGATAATGCTTTTGTGTTCATAGGATTCCTCCCCTCTATTGATATGAGCCTTAGTATATGAAAAAATAATGGGATTATTCGCTGCATCTACAATATAATAAAAATAGGAATGTGTAAAGCCTGCTTTTTGCCGTGCTTGCAAATCGAAAAAAAAGGAACTAAAATAAAGGAAAACATCGCTTTGGAGAAAATGAAAGAAAGAAAAGAAAGTCCTATGAAATTTGTGAGTGCGGAACAAAAAAGAAATTATATGCTGGAGGAGCCTGTAGAAAAACTGGTCTGCAGGCTGGCGCTTCCTACCATTTTAAGTATGCTGGTGACCTCCTTTTACAATATGGCTGACACTTTTTTCGTCGGCAGACTTGATACACAGTCCACAGCCGCTGTAGGAGTGGTATTTTCTCTTATGGCTATCATTCAGGCGGTGGGCTTCTTGTTTGGACACGGATCCGGAAATTATATTTCCAGAAAACTTGGTGCGGGAGATATTGAAGAGGCGCAGAAAATGTCGGCGGTAGGATTCTTTACGGCGTTTCTGGCAGGTGTGGTCATCATGGTGAGCTGCTTGCTTTTTATAGAACCGCTTTCTTATCTGCTGGGTTCCACGGAGACGATCCAGCCCTATACTGTCGCCTATCTGAGAATCATTCTGATAGGTGCCCCCGCTATGACGGCATCCCTGGTGGTAAACAATCAGATGCGTTTTCAGGGAAGTGCCTTTTATGCTATGATCGGTATTGTTTCGGGAGCTGTCATCAATATCGCTTTAGACCCAATCCTGATCTTCGGCTGTGGTATGGGAGTTGCCGGAGCGGCTCTTGCCACCACGATCAGCCAGTATCTGAGCTTTATCTTTCTGCTCATTATGATCAGACGGGGCGGGAATATTCAGATTCGTTTTCAGAATTTTAAACCCGGTCTGGATATTTATAAAGAAGTTATTCGCGGCGGTATCCCTTCTCTGTTCCGGCAGGGACTTGCAAGCGTGGCTACGATCTGCCTGAATCATGCAGCAGGTGTGTACGGTGATGCAGCTATTGCCGGCATGTCGATCGTATCCCGTATCATGATGTTTATGAACTCCGCGCTGATCGGGTTTGGTCAAGGATTTCAGCCGGTGTGTGGATTTAATTACGGCGCAAAGAGATATAAACGGGTACTGACTGCCTTTTGGTTTTGTGTGAAGGTGGCCTTTTTCTGTCTGCTTGGTATTGCAGTGGTTGTGTATCTCGCTGCGCCCGGTCTGGTAACTATTTTCAGAAAAGATGATGCGGATGTGATCAAAGTAGGAACTGCCGCCCTGCGTTATTCTGTGTTGGCTCTGCCTTTAAGCTCCTGGATCGTCATGTGTAATATGATGCTGCAGTCTATTGGTAAGGGATTGAAGGCATCCATTGTGGCTTCCGCCAGACAGGGTATTTTCTTTCTGCCGCTCATTGCGATCTTACCGTACTTTTTCGGTCTCACCGGGGTAGAGATCTGTCAGGCGGTGTCGGATATTTTTGCGCTGACAGTATCTATACCGCTGGGTGTGAGTGTGATCCGGGAGATGCAGAGGGGAGAAGATTCCTCAGTGGTGTAATCTATTCTATATATTTCTGCGCTTTATACAGGGAAAAGTTAAAATTCCTAAAATGCATGTTTTTTGTGAGATCTTCTATATTATAATAATGGCGGCGGATCCAGTATAAGTCATAATAAGTATCATCATAGGCTGTATTTTCAGATACCACCAATGCTTCCTGAATATCAGTAAAATCAAGGTTTATGTCTGGATTCAAAATGGCCGGCGTAGCGTCTGCTGACAGCTGGCACAGGTAATCGCGGCTGCCGTCATGGCTTAAGTCGTAGCGGGCGATCAGATAGTCCGGGTGTGAGAAAGAAAGGACAATATAACATATTGTCACCGTGACCGCTCCATAGAAAAACAACGGAAAGTGTTTCCAGAAAATAGCAGCGGTGATACCGGCCATTAAAAAGAAGATGACGGCCAGTGACCAGAGTACGAAAAGCCGCAAAAATGTCAATGCGTAACTGTTGATATACAGGATCATCCGCAGTGCGCTTGAAAAGATCATGATAAATGTGCAGGCGCAGATCACAGTTAAAATTCCCTTTAAAACCTTACTCTCGCGGAACAGATAAAGACATGTCAGGACAATGAACAGATTGATAATACAGACCGCGAGAAGCTGGAAAAATCCTTCTCTGGCATAACCCGCATAGGTGTAGCCTGCCGGCAGTTCCATGTTGCCGATGAACAGATAGAGGATCTGAATGACGCTGAAAAATACATAAAGGACGCAGAGCAGAGAGGTTATCACGACTGCAATAATGGGGTCAAGGAGCGTTCTCTCTCTGGGTTCTTCTCTTACGCTTTTTTTACAGAGCGCCGTAAAAATTCCATAGGAAGAGAAAAAAACAACCGTCATAAGAAAGAGAATCCCTGTGATCGTCCATATATTAAGGGCCTTTGTGAGAGAAACAAGTATTTTACCAAAGACAACATCCGCACTGGCAAGTAACATAGTCATAAATACTAAGAGCGGAATTGCGATGGCTATGCCGATCAAAATGGCCGGAAAATAGCTCTTTTTTGAGGGTTTTTCCTGTTTTTGGGCATCAAAATAAGAAACCATGTCGCCAAAGGGACTGAATAGGCAGGCCAAACAGGAGCCTATGGTCTGAAAAATGGCGGCAAAATATTTGGGAAGATTCCATGCTTTGTCATTGTATACTGTATGCAGCATCAGGGTAAAAGTAAGAAGAAAGATGCCGCACTTGTTCATATAAAGGATCTGTGGGGAAGCGGTCATGCAGTTGGAGATGCCAAGCAGCACTACACTAACGATATAAAAGATGCTGTCTTTTTTGTAAGGAACCCCTAACTTTCGCATAGAGAAGAAGAAATAGCAAAGGGTTCCGATGACGAAAAAAGGGTAAGTGATCCCCGAAGCGTTTTTGTAGAGGCAAAAAGCGTAAAATGCAGAGTAGAGCAGGCTGCTTATGCCAAAGAGGGGAAACTGCCGTTTCATGCTTTTGGTGTATTCGGTATCAGGTTTTTTCTCAGCTTTTTCTGCGGGTTCTAAGGGTTGTAAATAAACTGTCTGTTCCATAATTGACTCCTTTCTTGTTTGGGCGTTAGCATCTGTTAAAATAATGATTGTGTTACTTTTATGTGTTGGAAGTGTCATCGTCGGCATTTGCCGGGACGTCCTCATCCTCCACGTACTGCAGAAGATCGCCGGGCTGGCAGTCCAGTGCCCTGCAGATTTCATTTAGGGTGGACAGGCGGATCGCCTTCGCCTTGTTATTTTTTAAGATGGACAGATTCGCAAGGGTGATATCAATATCGCCTGCCAGTTCGGTCAGTCCCTTTTTGCGCATCGCCATCATAACATCCAGATTTATGATAATAGCCATATGTGCCTCCTAGTTTTATAGTACCTCTTATATTTCTTAAATAGTCAGATCATTTTCCTGCTTATAAGTGACGGCCTTGTCAAAGACGCCGGCCAGCACCTTGCTGAACAGTCCGGCGATCACAAAGACCAGAATGATCACGAGCACGGCCGGGGTGAGGTAGATGAAAAGGCGGCAGGCAGTGATCACCGCGATGAAAAAGCTGTAAATACTCATTTTTTCAAGACTCGCCACGTTTTCCCGCACAAAACAGTCATCGTTCAGCACGGTGCCGAACATTCTCCGAAGCTGCTGCAGGATCAGTACCGCGAAAATTCCCGATAAGAAAAAGATCACGCAGAGCGAGTAGAAATTTTCTGCAAAGTAAGTATTAAATCTGCCGTAAAACTTAATGCTGAGAGGAAGCGTTACAATAACAACGATTCCCGCATAGAACATAAAGTCTAATAAAAATTTGGTGAATAGTGTCAGTTTATCTTTCATAATGCTCCTCCATGTCAGGTTAATTTTGGGATTCTGTATTTTTAAAATATCACGGTTAAAAATGAAAGTCAACAAAAATTTATCGAATTTCAATAAATAATTATTTTTTGTCGATTATAAGTGGAAATTTTTCCTTTGAAAAGAAGAGCGCATACATTTTAAGAATTTGCAGTTATTCAGATCTATATGATAAGATAAAACAAAAAATTTAAATAGAAGGGAGATTGGTATAAAATGAGAGCATTATTTATTGGTGGTACCGGAACGATCAGCACAGCGATCGTGAAACAGCTGACAAGTATGCCTTCCTGGGAGGTATGGTTACTTAATCGTGGTAACAGGGCGGGTGTCGTGCCTGAGAATGTCCATCAGATCATTGCGGATATCAATGATGAGGCGGCAGTGGCAGAAAAAATAAAGGATCTCACCTTTGATGTAGTCTGTGAGTTTATAGGATTCCATTTGGAAGATGTGGAGAGAGATTACCGGCTGTTTAAGAATAAAACCAAACAGTATATTTATATCAGTTCCGCATCGGCTTACCATAAACCGGCGGCAAGTTACATTATCAGTGAAGGAACGACGCTTGCAAATCCACATTGGCAGTATTCCAGAGATAAGATTGCCAGTGAAGATTTTCTCATGCGGAAATACCGGGAAGAGGGATTTCCGGTTACTATTGTCCGTCCGAGCCATACTTATGATGAGAGAAATATCCCTTTCGGTGTCCACGGGAAAAATGGTTTTTGGCAGGTGATCAAGCGGATGATGGACGGGAAACCCGTTATTATTCAGGGAGATGGAACATCACTTTGGACTCTGACTTTCAATACGGATTTTGCTGTCGGATATATCAGTCTGATGGGAAATCATCATGCCATCGGAGAGGCATTTCAGATTACAGGAGATGAGACTCTTACGTGGAATCAAATTTATGAGACGATTGCAGATGCGCTTAATGTAGAACTGAAAGCGTATCATGTGGCTTCTGAATATCTGGCGGCAGTGGGAGATAAATACGGGTACGATTTCGAGGGGAGCCTGATTGGGGATAAATCTGTCTCGGTGGTGTTTGATAACAGTAAGCTCAAAAGACTGGCACCTGATATGCGGACACAGGTTCGGTTTGATCAGGGAGTGAGGATCGCGCTTGCCTATGTGCTGTCCCATCCGGAAGAATGTCAAAAGGAAGATCCTGAGTTTGACGACTGGTGTGATCGTGTGATTGCGGCGATAGAAGCATCGAAAGCACAGATTTAATCTCTCTTTTTTGTGCATGGATAAAGAGGAAAAAACGGAAAGGTTGTTTTATACTAAAGCTGTCAGGAGGATTTTACGGTATGGAATGGATTGAGAGATTAAATGATGCGATAGGCTATATCGAGGAACATTTGACAGACGAGATCGATTATGAACAGCTTGGCAGGATCGCCTGCTGCTCCTCTTATCATTTTCAGAGAATGTTTTCTTATATGGCGGGGGTTCCTCTGTCCGAGTATATCCGTAGAAGGAAAATGTCACTTGCTGCTGTGGATTTACAGGGAAAAGATATGAAAATCATTGATGTGGCGAGCAAGTACGGGTACCAGTCTCCGACCGCATTCAACAGAGCGTTTCATTCTGTTCATGGAATTGCTCCATCTGCTGTAAAAGATGAAGGAGTGTCGGTAAAATCCTTTCCACCTGTCACATTTAAAATCACAGTCAAAGGAGTGGAAGAGATGAATTATCGAATCGAGACAAAAGAAGCTTTCCGTATTGTAGGAGTGTCTGTGCCGCTTAATAAGGATATTGAGAAAAATTTTGAAGTGATCCCTTCTAAATGGCAGGAAATATCCATGAACGGGACATTGCAGAGACTGACTGGTATGATGGATACGCCGCCGATGGGTGTACTTGGTATCAGCACCTGCAATGACACAGAACCGTGGAGATATTATATTGCCGTATCCTCTTCACAGGAAAAAGGAGATCTGGAAGAATATATTGTGCCTGCGGCTACCTGGGCGGTATTCCCCGGAACAGGAACCAACCAGTCTATTCAAGATTTGGAGCGGCGTATTGTGACGGAGTGGCTGCCTACTTCCGGATATGAGTATGGCGATGCGCCCGATGTGGAGGTTTATTTGAATCCCGACCCGCAGAATGCACAGTATGAAGTGTGGATACCTGTGGTGAAGAAACAATAAAATTAGGAAGAAGTATCGCTTCACAGTTGTCATTTTATGAAGCGATACTTCTATTTTTTTATAGTCTCACATCCACGGGATGATAGGCAAAACTGTTTTCCATTGCCTCCGAAACTTCAGAAGTCTCTCCATCAGTTGCAACAGAGGATGCATTCTCTTTCTCCTCATTTTCTGCCGTACCGGATGCTTTCTTATCGTCTGTCTTCTCTCCGTCTGCTTTTTCATCTTTCGCAGCACTCTGTAATGTATCGCTTGCCTCTGCCAGAGATTCCATCTGAGAGGCTGTCGCTTTTTCTGCTGCATCCCTTGTCTTAGCAAGTTCTGCCTCCTTGAGATCTACATTACTGCTGCCGCCTCTGCCGACGTCCAGCTGTATTTCCACTTCCACCACGTTTGCCCGGCCTTCCATCTTTTTAGCGATACTGCCGCCTACGTTTGCCTGTTTTACGGATTGATCTGCTGAGATCATAGCTTCCATGCTGCCTGCGGACATTCCCACATTTTGTCCACTGCCCTGTTTTCCCTGGGATTTAGTTCCCATAAGATCGTCAAAGGAGGATTCCTCTTTTTTCTTTTGTCGCTCCTCCCGTTTCGCCTCTATCTGGTGCTGGCGAAGTTGTACCTCCAGTTCACTGATCTGCTTTTGAATCTCCTGCCGCTTTTTCATTTTGGCGTCTGTAGGCATTTCCTGATTAGCGGAAATTTCCTTCAAATCATTTTTTAATTTTTCTATCTGTTTCTGCAGATCCTTACTGACGGGATCCATCTGTCCGTCTGCGCCCATTCCTGTTGTGTTTGGCTGCATCCCTGCGCCGCCGATTCCGTTGATATTCATAGCAACCTCCTTGTCATAGCTGTTAATAATGTTTGTTGTCTGCTGTATTTTGTTTCGGACTAATTTACACTTTATTAAAGTGGAGATGTTGTGGGAGGGCGTTTATCGGTTGTAAACGTTTTCTCCATCGCTGAAAATCTTGCTTACAATAAAAGATTTTGATATGCTGTAGCAAAGGAGGGTTTTGCTATGATAATTTATGTGAATGCGCTGGCAGAAAGAGACGGAAACGGAAGTTGTGAAATGCCTTTTAAACACATCAATTCGGCGGCACAGATCGCCAAGGCGGGTGATGAGGTTGTTGTAGCGCCCGGTATTTATCGGGAGTATGTTGACCCGCAAAACGGCGGTACGGAAGATGCCCGCATAGTTTATCGCAGTGAGAAGCCTTTGGGCGCAGTGATCACCGGTGCGGAAGAAGTAAAATCTTGGGAAAAGTATCAGGATAACGTGTGGATGTGCCGCATCAGAAACGGTGTGTTCGGAAGCTATAACCCTTATACCACATTTGTGGGCGGTGATTGGTATTTTGCGCCCGTGGTAAGACATACAGGGGCGGTTTATTTAAATGACCGTCAGTTATATGAGGCAGAGACACTGGAAGAGTGTATCAAGGGAGAGGTATATGCACCTTCCTGGGAACCGGAGTATTCTGTGTATAAATGGTATACGGAACAGGACGGAGACGAGACCGTGATCTATGCAAATTTCCAAGGAAAAGATCCGAATAAGGAGAATGTGGAGATCAATGTCCGCCGCAACTGTTTCATGCCCTCTAAAACAGGAGTGGGATACATCACCTTTTCCGGTTTTAATGTAAATAAAGCGGCTACTACCTGGGCTCCGCCGGCAGCTTACCAAGACGGAATGGTAGGTCCGCATTGGTCCAAGGGATGGATCATTGAGGACTGCGAGATCAGCAACAGCAAATGCAGCGGCATTTCTTTGGGGAAATATTATGACCCTGAGAACGATCATTATTTTACGAATAAACATGTAAAAAGTCCCACACAGATGGAGCGTGACGCAGTGTGCCGCGGGCAGTATCACGGATGGTTAAAAGAAAATGTGGGCAGTCATATCGTGCGCCGCTGTCATATTCACCATTGTGAGCAGACCGGTATTGTAGGACGTATGGGATGTGTGTTCAGTATCATTGAAGATAACCATATTCACAATATCAATAATATGCAGCAGCTTGGCGGAGCAGAAATTTCAGGCATCAAATTCCATGCCGCGATCGATGTGATCTTTCGCCGCAATCACATCCACCATTCTACAATGGGTATCTGGTGCGATTGGCAGGCGCAGGGAACCCGCATCACCCAGAACCTGCTGCACGATAATCACGCGCCGGACAATACACCGACAGCGCAGGGCGCCATGGAGAATCAGGATATTTTCATCGAGGTGGGACATGGTCCTACACTGATTGACAATAATATTATGCTTTCTAAAGTATCTCTGCGTATGGCCACACAGGGAGTGGCATGTGTGCATAATCTGATGCTGGGTTCTTTTACGGCTGTTGGAGGTGGTACAGATTCGACAGTAAATGGCCTGAATCAGCCCCGATACACTCCCTATCATATTCCACACCGTACAGAGGTGGCGGGCTTTATGTCGATCCTTCATGGGGATAACCGTTTTTATAACAACATTTTTATTCAGAACTGGCCCGTAGAGGAATCGGATCTGAAAGAAGATATGGGATTTACGATGATGGATAACCGAGTCGTTGGAACAGCCGTGTTTGACGAGTATCCTACCTATGACGAATGGATCAGCTGGTTTGAGATGGACAAGCCTGCGGATATGATGAAGCTTCAGGACTATCATTTTTCCCATCTTCCGGTCTGGGTGAACGGCAACGCCTACTTTAATGGCGCCAAAGCCTGCAAAAACGAAAGTTCTAATCTTGTGAAAGATGAGAGCAATGTCTATGTCGAGCTTGTGGAAACGGATGGGAAGTATACCATAAAAACGAATGTGTATGATTTCCTGAAAGAATTCAGATGCGAGATCATAAACAGTGACATTCTGGGATATGCGTTTGAGCCGGAAGAAAGATTTGAGAATCCGGACGGATCCAGTATTATTTTTGACAAGGATTATCTTGGAGAGCATCGAGGTGTTTCCTGTCTTCCGGGCCCCTTTGCAGCGGCACTGCTTCCGTGATCTGCAGCATCACCCGAAGCACGCAGCGCTCCTCTCCTTCACAGATTTCCTTACCGATTTCGATGTCGCCCAGATATTTGCGAGCCACATGACGGATACCGGTAAGACCAAAGCCGTGGCCTTCTCCGCCTTTAGAACTGCGGGGCAGGCCACTCGTGGTATCCGGCTCCAGATTCCCTGTGTAGCTGTTGGATATTTCGATGATATACATATTTTTTCTGCGATAGGAGGAGAGTGAAATGTGTGCTGTCTGATCAGACCCGGCCTGCTCCCGCTCCACCGCCTCGATGGCATTGTTCAGAGCATTGTTCAGGATAATGCTCACGTCAAAAGAATTGACTGAATCGGTCATTGGATAGTGAAAATCGCAGACAAAAGAGATTTCCTTCTCTTCCATCTCCTTTTTTTTGCCGGAGAGGATCACGTCTGTCACGGGATTGCCGCTCGCAACATCTCCGGAAACGTTCTGTATCTCTCTTCTCAGAGTTCCGGCGTATTGTTCCGCTGCTTCATACTCTCCACTTTCATAGAGCTGTTCCAGAGTCATGAGATGATTTCCCATGTCATGGCGCAGACCGCGCAGATCCCGGTATAACCGCTCCACCTCACTGATATGGCTTTGCAGATCCGTCATCTGTGTGGAAAATATTTCCCGTTGTTTGTCCTCCTCCTGTTGGGTTTTCCACTGGCGGAATACATAGGTCATCACAAAAATCACAGCAAAAGAGAATAGTGTAAACAGCAACATGATAAGATCATAACTGCCTATAAGGTCATAAACATATTTTCCACCGGTATCCCGTTCATAAATGTAACTGTAATAGCTGGTCAGGCCGTAGGAAACCGCTCCCAACAAGGAAGGTACGGAAAGCAGCAGAAATTCCTTACTGTTCATAAGTTCACGTCTGCGCCCGTAGGACCATAAAATACATCTGACAGCGCCATTGAAACATATAAGAATTAAAAGGTCATATCCACAAAATACCATAAAAACAGTTAATAAAAACCAAGATAAATCGCTTGCTTGCATAGAGATAAAAGAGCGAATCAAGATTTCATAAATTCCACCAAGACTATAGATAGCAGTGCGGTATGCCTGTGATCGCAGACAGAAATAAGTGATGGCGAGGAAGAGCTTCTGGGCAATGTATTCCCTGTCAGTCAGGAACATTACAAAAAATATAGCTGCTGCACCCAGTACATAGGCCAACACGGGAGCCTTCCAAGGTATAAAATCAAAAAAAAGCATAATGGCTGCATAAACACCACCGGTCAGCCATGCTTTTGATTTGCGGTCCAGAAAGGGTTTTGTCCAGACTACGCAGCAGTAAGCGTCTATCAGGGCTTTACAAATACAGTCGATCAAAGAAATGATATTATCATAGAACTCTGAATAAACAAACGCTGAATTTCCCATTATTTTTTCCTCTGCCGGTTGATATACTGCATATACTGCTGTACGAATCCGGAGAACTGTTTTTTTGACAAAAGTGCCGTGCCTTGCTCCAGCCAGACGGTGGTGGCATTGTATTTCTCCACATATTTCAGATTTACCAGATAAGCCCGGTGGGTGCGGTAAAAGTCCACGCCGGCCTGTTCGGAGAGATCCGTCAGCTTTCCGTAATATTCGATCTCGCCGTTTATTGTGTGGAGCATGACCTTTCGGTTAAAGACCTCCGCGTAGATGATGTCTGAGAGAAAGACTTTTGTGGAGAGGCCACCTCGTTTTACGAGAAGAATTTTTGAGTTTTCTTGGTTTTCCAAGGGTTTCTCTGATTTACGCTGCCCTTCTTTTATTTCTGACAGACTCTGTAGCTGCCGCAGGGCTTTTTCGAGGACTTCTTGTAGTTTTTCGTCAGAAAAAGGCTTGATCAGATAATGCAGCGCGTCCACGTCAAAAGCTTCGTAGACATATTCTGACATTGCTGTCACAAAAATCAAAATGGTATCCTCATGCCGTCTGCGCAGTTCCCGCGCGGTCTCCATCCCGTTTTTTCCGGACATCTGAATATCCAGAAAAAGAATGTCCGGTGCCGGCAGATTCAGCAGTTCTTCTCCCGAATCACAGCAGATGATTCGGCAGGAGGTGTTTTTGTTTGCACAAAATTTTCTTATTTTCTGTTGCAGGAATTCCTGCAGCGTCTTGTCGTCATCACAGATTGTAATGGTTACTGTCTTCACTTTCTAAACTCCTGCGCATCCTATCATCAGTCAGTTTCTCCACTGTTTCCCCTGGCAATACTTATAGGTCAACTTTAGCATAAACACAAGTGGGTTGCAATGAACGACTAACGGCACACAGTTCAAAATGTTGTAAAAGGCCGTTTTTTTGTTGTGGAAGGAATGGGCCGTTTACCGTGTTGTTGGTATTTTTTGAAATCTATGTTACACTGATTATACGTACTAATTTTATATGCAGACGTGATTTTTCTATAGCAGATGGAGACAAGTATGGAAGACGGTAAGGTAATCGTAAAGAAAATAATCGTTGATGACAGTGTTGAGGGTGGCGATAACAAAGATGAATCAAAAAATGAGCCGCCTGCGCTTTCCGATGACATTAAGATGTTGGTCACAAGCATGATTCATAAGGGAGAGGAGTCTTTTACGAGAGTTTCTTTCCTGCGAGGCAGCGACTGGGCGGAAGGGATCGTACCGGGCGGTCGGATTGAAAAGTCTGAGGGTTTCAGTGAGGAAGAAATTGAAAAGATGGAAGCCTATCTTGCGGGTGAGGAAGAGATGATTTTGCAGCAGGCGAAGGGGATCAATCCCCTCAGAAATCTGTTTGAGATGTAGTTCAGTTTTTGGCTGAACCGGAGGAGATACATATGATATTTGGGGATTTTTCGGAGTGGACAGCACAGAACTTAATCATACGGATCGTGGTATCTGTGGTGCTGGGCGGTACGATCGGCCTGGATCGTGGGATGAAGCATCGCGGTGCGGGCACAAAAACCATCACCGTAGTCTGCCTTGCCTCTACGCTCGTTATGCTGACGGAGCAGTACATTCAGGTCAATTTTCCGGGGCTGGCTAATATGAACCGTCTGGCGGCGCAGGTCATCAGCGGCGTGGGCTTTCTGGGTGTGGGTACGATCATCATATCGAATCATCGGGTCAAGGGGCTGACCACGGCAGCTACTCTCTGGGCCAGCGCAAGCGTTGGACTGGCAGTAGGAATCGGCTTTATTGACGGCGCTGTGCTGATTACGATGATCATGCTGCTCTCCCTTCATGTGCTTCCTTTTATTGAACGATTTGCCACCAGAAAATCCCGTTATTGCAACGTGATCATTGATTTGGAAGAAAGCCGGTATATTCACAGGATCATTCAGGATCTCAAAGAGGTGGATATTTCTGTTGATTCCATGGAAATCAGTACACCACGTACAAATGGTGACAGCGTGGTGGTTCATCTGGTTCTTTATATGAAGAAGCCCAAAGAAAATATGGAGATTTATGAGATCATCACAAAATCGGACAAGGTGATATCCGTGGACTTTTTGAGGTAGGAAATTTGCGTTAATTGAAATATATATAATGCCAAGAAGGAGAAAAGGTGGTTATGTTAAAAGTACATATAAATGCAATGCGCGAAATTGGTGCTCGCAGTCCGATGCTGTATGGACATTTTATTGAACATTTTCACCGACAGATTTATGGAGGGGTGTATGATCCCGGATCGCCGCTTTCGGATGAAGATGGATTTCGGGTGGATGTGCTTGAAGCGATGCGCAAAATTAAAGTGCCTGTTCTGCGCTGGCCGGGCGGCTGCTTTGTTTCTTCTTATCATTGGAAAGATGCAGTCGGAAAAGTACGTCAGCCTTTCTTTGATAAAGCGTGGCGTGTAGAAGATCCCAATACTTTTGGGACAGATGAATATATTAAAATGTGTCGTAAAATTGGCTGTGAACCTTACATCTGCACCAATGCGGGGACCGGTACGGCTGAGGAGATGAGTGACTGGACAGAGTATTGCAATCTGGAGCAGGAAGGAAAGTATGCCAAATGGAGAATTGCCAATGGTTATGAACAGCCTCATCGTGTCAAATATTGGAGCATTGGCAACGAAAATTATGGTTTTTGGGAAATCGGAGCAAAACCTGCACAGGAGTGGGGTCGTCTGGTGAAAGAATCCGCTAAGATGATGAAGCATGTGGATCCTACGATTGAGCTCAGCGCTGCGGCATTGACGGATATTCACTGGAATCTGGAATTATTGGAAAATTGCGGGGAATTTTTGGATTGGATATCCATTCATGAGTATTGGGATGGCATTAATCAAACCAACGATTATGCAAATTATGAACAGACAATGGCCTATACTTATCGCATTGGGCATTCCATTGATGAGGTGCGTGGGCTTCTGACAGCTATGAAGCTGGAAAAGAATATAAAAATTGCTTTTGATGAATGGAATCTTCGCGGTTGGTATCATCCCAATGTACACACGATCAAGCAGGGTGTCACGAAGGAAGAATATCTCTATCCGAGAGATAAAAATGATGATAACACGAAATATACTATGGCTGACGCTGTATTTACAGCATGCTTTTTGAATGAACTTAACCGGAATTGTGATATTGTGGGCATGGCGAATTTTGCGCCGATTGTAAATACAAGAGGATGTATTTATACATATCCGGAGGGGATCGTCCTTCGCTCGACTTATTATATATTTGATCTGTATGTGAATTATTTGGGTGATGTGGTACTTGACTCGTGGGAGGAGGATGCACCGACGTTAAATGTGACAAGTAAAAAGGGTGAGGAACTGAAGGTCAATACGCTGGATGTGTTGGTTACAAAATGGGCCGGACGTTCTGATCTTGCTCTCGCTGTGGTGAATAAAGATTCTTCCAAAACTTGCTCTGTATCTCTTTCCTTCTCTGCTTCCGACAGTCAGGTGAAGATGTATACAGTCAGCGGAAGCAGCATTGAATCCTATAATGATATTGGCCATGAAGAGGTGAAGATAGAGGAGACAGAACTGGGCGATTTTAGGGAAAATATGGAGATTTTTCTGAAACCGCATTCTGTAAATGTGATTCAGATTAAGAAAAATGCGATATGAGGCAGCGACTGGGCGAAGGGGATCATTCCTGCTGATATCCTTTTAACCGTTCATTCATAAGGGCTGCCATTTTTTTATTTCTGTTCCATACAATAACGGAAACCAGTAAGAAAACCAAAGCTATGACCACAACCATCGCCAGCACCATCGCAAGATTATCTGCATAAAACCATCCAAACCAGACACCGCAGCCTAAGACCACGGCATTGGTATAAATATAGTGTAAAATGTAGCGGATCAGGACAGATTTTGAACTGCGTTCTTTTTCCGTATAGATATATATTCCAAAACTGCTTACAAAGGAAACGCCCAGGATCTGCCATAAAATTTCCACACCGAGAGATACCTGCGGCCAGAATATGGTAATATATACAGCTGTCACGAAGACCACACAGGTGGTTACGCATACAAAGACAAAAAAAAGATCTTTTAGTTTTTTCACTTTTCTGCCCCTCCTATAAACCCAGCTTTTCTTTCAAGATGGGAACATATTGTCTGGAAATGATAACCTTTTCGCCATTCTGCATATGCGCTTCAAAGCGCCCGTTAAAGGCAGGGCTTAAACTTTTTACCTTTGCCAGATTGACGATACAGGACTTGGAGGCGCGAAAAAAGTCCGTTCCGTAAAATCGTTCCTCCAGTTCGTATAATTTCTGTTTCACTTCATAGACATCTTTTTCCAGATAAAGGAAAACCTTGTTGTCTACTGCCTCAAAATAGTAAATTTTTTCAGGAGAAATCTGGATATATTCATTTCCCCGCAGGGCGAGTATTTTTTCCTGTCCCGCCCTTACGGCATAGATCAGCTTTAATAACTGCTTGTCTATATGCCGGCAGCGAACGATGATCTCATCCTCTTCCCCGTCCGGCACATCCATAATAGTAATTTTCATAAAGCCTCCAAGCTGTGGGTGTTAGCGATCCCGCAATTTTCGCCTTTTGGTGATCCAGGCGGACGCTATGATAGCTATTATAGCACATATGACCAGAAATAAAATCTGATCAAACAGGACGATTTCCCTATCGCCCATAAAGACGGACACTCCCATCTGCTCCCGGAAGGTGTCTCCTGCGATTTCCGGAAGACCGGCAAAAGTCTGGTCGATCGCATCCCTTGTGCAGACCATCCGCATCATAGCAGCCCCATGCAGAACAGGAAGACATTTCAACACTTTACTTACGCCTTCCGGCAGCATAGACATGGGCAGATATATAGCGCCCACAAACCCCACAAGGGTTCCGATAATGGTCATGATACTGCTCCATGCGCTTTCACTGTGGATAAAAAGCGCTATGAAATAGGAAAGAGAAGCGTAGACAAAGGTATTGAGCACGATCATCCCGCATAATTTCAGGCAGTCTGCGGCGGGAAGCAGGGGATGCCCACGAAACGCCATGTAGAGTTCTCCCAGAATAAGGGTCAGTATACACATACCGATTCCCACGATCCAGGAGGAAAGGATATAGCCAAGCGCTATTTTGATTCGTTTGACGGGAGCCATATAAAAGCTTGCCAGTCTGTTTTTAACTTCATCCTGCACCATGGTTCCTATAACGGTCAAGGTGATGGTGACGGCATTAACGATCAGGATGCCTGCCAGAGTCCACATTTGAATCAGGTAAACAGCATTTTTTTCATCGGCAGCGGTATCCCGCATGCTCCCGGATTCTGCCAGTGCGTCCACCACATTCTCAGCGTTCATATTTCCTAAGAAAATGACCATTAATGCAAGGACGATCAGCATGGACAGTATGGAAAAGAATACCGACACGCGATCCCTCAGATAAAGCAATATATTTCTTTTTAGCAAATAGTAGATTTCTTTCATTTTTATACTCCCTTCTCAAGCAGTTTCCAGTTTTTTCCCTGTCACATTCAAAAACACGTCATCCATTGATCCCTGGACCATTTCAAAACCGTCGATGCGTTCTTTCATCTCAGACAAAATGGGAAGCGCCGCTAGGCTGTCCGCAACGGATATGACAAAGGAATCTTCTTTTTTCGTATAGTTTAACTGCATTTCATTCAGCTGTCTTTCGATTTCGGATGAGGCAGGACACAATCTGAGTTTGTCCTTTGCATAGCATTCCTTCAGAGAAAAAGGCGTTCCGTATTCTTTTATATGTCCGGCATCCAGGATAGCAATATGGGAGGCTCTTGCCGCTTCTTCCATATAGTGAGTTGTCAAAAAAATTGTCATGTTTTCTTCCCGGCGCAGCCTTTCCAGGCATTCCCAGACATTTTTCCTTGTGGCCGGGTCGAGGCCGGTCGTTGGTTCGTCTAAAAACAGGATTTCGGGGACATTAACCAAGGCTCTTGCAATTTCGCATCGTCTTTTCTGTCCGCCCGACAGCTTTGCAAATCTTCTGTCATATACCTCCTGCAAATCCAGAATATGACAGATTCTTTCAATGTCCGCCATAAGTTTTTTGCGGTCTTTTTCATAGAGCGCGCCCCGGATAAACAGATTCTCTTTTACCGTCAACTTGTCATCCAGACAGTTATTCTGATACACTACCCCGATCCGCTTTCTAATATCTTCATCCGCTTTCCCGGCCTGAAAACCGCAAATTTCTACCTCCCCGTCTGTTGGCGGATAAAGGGTGCAGAGCATATTGATAGTGGTAGACTTTCCGGCGCCGTTGATACCCAAAAATCCAAACAATTCTCCTTTTTCCACCTGAAAGCTGATATCATCCACAGCCTTTACATTTCCAAAATATTTTTTTAGACCCTTAACCTTAATTACGGATTCCATGTTGTTGTCACCTTCCTTTTTCTATTGCATCAGCATACAAGCATTTTCTCATCTGTATGCTGCGTATCATGATAGTCATGGTAGAGCAAAAGGCAGCTTTCCACAATAAATTTGTGATAAGCTGCCTTGAGAGAACAGTATGTTGCGTGTTTCGTATGATAAATTGCGGGTCATCAGCGGGACTTGACAGATACTCTTCACTACACTATTTTTATATAAGAAATTGTGATAGTATAAATCAATTAAGGAGAATCTTATGAAACTGATATCATGGAATGTAAATGGCCTCAGAGCCTGTGTGGGCAAAGGTTTTTTAGATTTTTTCAAGGAGGCAGACGCGGATATTTTCTGCGTGCAGGAGACCAAGCTGCAGGAGGGACAGATCAATCTGGATCTGCCGGGATATCATCAGTATTGGAATTATGCGGAGAAAAAGGGATATTCGGGGACAGCGATCTTTGCAAAAGAAGAGCCTTTGATGGTCACCTACGGTATCGGTATAGAGGAGCATGATCATGAAGGACGTGTCATTACGCTGGAATATCCGGATTTCTATTTTATCACAGTGTATACGCCGAACGCCCAGAACGAGTTGGCGAGGCTTCCCTATCGCATGCAGTGGGAAGATGATTTTCTGGCTTATCTGAAAAAGCTGGAAGAGAAGAAACCTGTCATTTTTTGCGGGGATCTGAACGTGGCACACAAGGAGATCGATCTGAAGAATCCGAAATCCAACCATAAGAATGCGGGATTTACGGATGAGGAAAGAGGAAAATTCACGGCGCTTGTGGAGAATGGCTTTGTGGATACCTTCCGTTATTTTTATCCGGATCTAAAAGATGTGTATTCCTGGTGGTCTTATCGTTTTAAAGCGCGGGAAAAGAATGTGGGATGGCGTATTGACTACTTTGTTGTCTCTGAAGCATTAAAGGATAGGTTGGAGGACGCTGCGATCCACCATGAGGTGATGGGATCGGATCACTGTCCGGTAGAACTTAGGCTGCGCTGAATTTCCGTTTCCACGAGCTCCTGTGACAGGGTGCGCATACCCTCCAGTCTCTCTTCGTAATTGTCCATTGTAAGCAATCCTTCTCCCGTGGCGATCTGGTCGTAAACCCAGTAGTTAATATCCTTGGAGAAGTGGATCATGTCCATGTAATTGTCCAGATTGGTAATGATCTCTCTGGCATCCTGGTAATAATAGATTTCCACGTTTTCATAGGCAAGCAGTGTTTTGACTGCTTGCTTTTCGTTGTAGATGACGGCATCCCGCTCGCCGGTCCGGTAAGCGTTATCCCACCAGAGCATAGAGTAGGGAGAGAAGAAAAACTTAAAATTGGTCTCCGGATGGGACTCTACCAGCTCTGTCAGAAGGGCGATATTTTCTGCGAGCACTTCTTCATTCATATTTTCCGGCTGCATCTCAGCGATGGTGGGCTTTCTGGCATACATACCCGTGGCCAGATCTGCGCCGAAATACTTCCACTGCGCCCAGTTATAGGAATCCCCCTCATCGTAATCTCCGATAAAGGAGTAGGCCAGCATATAGGGCAGCTTTTCCATCAGCACGTCTTTATTCAATACATAGGGATAATCATTCCAGTGATTTTTGTCGTACAGATACATAGGGCAGCCCGTGGAGACAAAGGTAGGCTCGGCATCCGCGGAGAGAGAGGAAGGATCTATGTTATAAAAGACATAATCCAACGTATGCTCCTCATAAGCGATATCCAGCAGAGTCTTGAGATCCGCAGTAGCACCGTAAGAGCGGATAGCCTTGATGGACCGGCAGTCGAATCCCTGATCGAACCAGCCATTGTTATAATTTTCACAAACTGAGGAACCTACGATCAGCGCGTTATAATCGAAGTTTCGCAGCGTTCCCACGCACTGATACTCCTTGTCTGTCAATACGGCTTTCAGACCCGGCAGGGGCTTATGGTACTGGTAAAAAGGGTCAAAAAGTACCACTGCCGCCACCACTGCTGCCAGCAGAATAAGAGTTCTTATGAAAAATCTTCTGATAAATTGCTGTTCCATAGGTTTCTCCTAAAAGTTAAAATACAGGAACGTGCTCACCTGCGACAGGGATATGATGCACCATACAAAAAGAATACAAATACCCCAGCATTTCATCGAGGTCAGCTCATTATAGGTTGCGCGTTCATAGGCGTTTTTACGAAACACCAGAAAAAAGGCGAGGACAAACAGCGCAAGCATAACGATTAGATAAAGATATCCCGCTACACTTGGGGCAGCCAGATCCAAAACCTGTCTGATCACATAGATCTCGGAAATGTCAAGCTGGGCGGCCACTTCAAAGAGCTTACCGCTGAAACGGATGGAGGTAAGGTTTTTAAACAACTGTATCGCTGCCAGCATACCCTCGCTTCTGAAAAAGAAAAGCGAGAGGTTAAAGAGCGTGAAGGTAAAGATCCATCCCAGCCATGCGGGAATGTGGAAGCGGGAGGGACGTTTCTCCTCCCTGCCGCGGATGCCCACAATGCCCAGATTGTCCCAGACTACCAGAAGTCCCTGCATAGCGCCCCAGGCTACATAGGTCCAGGCAGCGCCGTGCCACAAGCCGCTTAAAAGAAAGACAAGAAAAGTGTTTAAGAGCATGCGGGCCTTTCCGCGTCTGCTGCCTCCCAGTGGAATATATACATAGGTGATAAAAAAGCGGGACAGCGTGATATGCCATCGCTGCCAAAATTCCTTGATACTGCAGGAACGGTAAGGAGAATCAAAGTTTAACGGCAGCTCAATATGAAACATTCTGCCCAGACCGATGGCCATATCTGAATAGCCGCTGAAATCGAAGTACAGCTCAAAGGTGTAGGATAAAATAACGAAAACGGTAGAAACCGCGTCCAGCGAGAAGGTCTGTGCAAAACCGTAATTGGCCATCAGGGCAAAGGTATCCGCCAAGAGTACCTTTTTAGAAAGCCCCAGAATAAAAAGATAGATGCCTCTGGCAAAAGAAGCGCTGTCAAAACGACGTCTCGACAGATCCTCAAACTGAGGGATCATCTCTTTATAGAGCACAATAGGGCCTGCGATCAGCTGCGGGAAAAAGGTCACAAAAGTCAGGTAATTGATGAAATCATAGTGTTCACATCTGCCCAGCGCCCGGTCGATGATAAAAGACATCTGCTGGAAGGTGAAAAAGCTGATGCCCAGAGGCAGCAGGATATGTTTCAGAGTAAAGTCCGTGTGAAAGGCCAGGTTAATATTCTCGATGAAGAAATCATAATACTTAAAGTAAAACAAAATGCTCAAATTTAAAACAAGTCCGGCGAGAAGCACGATGCGATTATTCAAGGGCAGAGGGGGCTTATGTGCTGCCGGATCCGCAGCCTGTGCCGGCTCGGGATGGGGAAGCTTCGTAAGCAGGAAGCTTAAGTAATAGTTTAGGCAGATACTGCATAGAATGACAGCCAGATAGTGGACATTAAAGTAGCCGTAAAACCACAGGGACATGCCGGCAAGAAAAAGACTCGCCGTCTTATATTTCCCAAGCCGATTCAGGCCGTACCAGCCAATTAGTGCGATGGGCAAAAATATAAAGATAAAAATGTAAGAATTAAATAACATAGAGTACCTCGGTACATATTTTTCTAAATATAGGTAAAAAATAATGATTGTTATAGTAGTATATCAAATTCAGCCGCGGCTATCAAACATTTATGACAGGGAGGAATATCATGCGAAAAGCAATTATGATAATGGCGGTTTTGGGGACGCTTCTTATGACGGGCTGCAAAGAGAATCTGCCGGAGGATGAGCTGGTCAATCGAAAAGAAACCTTCGGTGTACAACAGGATGGAGGGGATCTTCAGGCCAGCAGTTTTCCCCTTTTTTCGGAAAGAGGATATCAGGGAGAGCGGAAATTTTATACACTGTCAGAGTTAAAAGGGGAAGTAAAGGCGCTTTTAGGGGATCAATATTGGCCGGAGGTCAATCTCACGGCGGAAGAGCTGGAGAAGCTGACAGGGATCACAGAGGATATGTATGTGGATTTTCTGGCGGAGAGGCAGGTTCTTGACGCCCACATAGACACCTTGATCCTGATTCACGCAAAGGAGGATTATGTAGACGAGATTGAACAGGCTATTGAGGATTATCGCAGCGGCATTATCGAGCAAAACAAAAATTATCCGCAGAATTTGTGTAAGGCACAGGCCTCCCGTATGGAAACCATCGATGACTATGTATGCTTTGTGCAGCTGGGCGCGGATACCACAGCTCTGGCGGATAAGGGGCAGGAGGCGGTGATGGCATACTGCCTGGAGGAGAACGAGAAGGCGTTGTATGTGCTGGANCAGGCAATTTTNAANGANTAAAAAGTTTATTCCTGNGGTATTTATTATTGTGTTATAATCATCATAAANAATATACAAAAGAAAGCAGGACACATTTATGCAGGATTTTATTCATATTTCAAANTATGCGGGCATGCGAAANGANTTAGCGCAGGCGGGTGGCGGCAATACCTCTGTCAAGCTGGATGACAGGGTTATGTTAGTGAAAAGCTCTGGCTGTCAGCTTGCGGATGTGAACGAAGAAAACGGTTACTCAAAGATAGATTACAGACACATCGTGGATTATTTTGAGAAAAATATAACGATGGACGGCGGGCAGATATTGACGGAAGAAGCGGGCAAGGAACTTTTGGCGCAGGCGCAGATCGAGGGCGGCCGTGCTTCCATCGAAACCTTTTTGCATGCAGTGACGGGCAAGTATACGTTACACTCCCATCCCACTCTTGTGAATATTCTGACAGCCAGAAAGGACGGCGAAGAGGTACTGAAACAGCTTTTTCCGGAAGCCATTTTCGTACCATATCGAAAGCCGGGTGCTGCGTTGGCGGAAGCCTATTACAGGATCTGGCAGGCGGCAGCAGGCAGAGCGGAGGTCATTTTTCTGGAAAATCACGGGCTGGTGGTGAGCAGTGACCGGGCGGAGCAGGTGATCGACCGCACGGAGGAGATATTACATAAGATTGCGGCGTATCTGCAGGTTTCCTATGAGGCATGTCCCAATGCCACGAAGCTTTGGAAGGTTTTTGGGGAGATTCCCGCTTTGCAGGATAAGATCGTATACCTTTCCGAAAACCGGT
This sequence comes from Lachnospiraceae bacterium, assembly GCA_014804615.1. Classification (GTDB taxonomy): domain Bacteria; phylum Bacillota; class Clostridia; order Lachnospirales; family Lachnospiraceae; genus UBA3282. The sequence goes on along the minus strand of JAAUZL010000009.1, from coordinate 114,331 downwards.
TTTTATCCTGGGATATGCTGGGGGATAAAGCAGTATCTGAAAACTGGAACCATGCTTTTTGCCCGGACTGTATTGTTTATGGGGTAAAGAAGCCTCTGTTTTTGCCCGATGATTTTGATAAAGAGTTTGTGGAAACTTTTATCGCGGAGAATCTGGCACCGGCGATGGTCTGCTATCAAAAACATTTTTACATTCTGGCGGAGAGCGTGAAAAAGGCGCAGGAGATTGAGAATGTGATGAGCTTTGCGGCGCAGGTACAGCTGGCAAATGCCGCCCATGAAATGAACTACCTGAGCGAGGGGCAGCAGGACGAGCTGTTAAATTGGGACAGCGAGAAATACCGCCGAATGATGAAATGACCGAGCGCGGGTTTGCGAGTGTAAAGGAGAGGTAAGAGCATGAATATTATCATACCCATGACAGGTTACGGCTCCCGCTTTGTGGCGGCGGGCTACCGGGAGCTGAAGCCTTTTATCCCGGTGATGGGAACGCCTATCATAGAATGGATCGTGAAGAGGATGTACCCGGAGGATGTACATTTTATTTTTGTGTGTCGGGGAGAGCATTTAAAAGAGGATTCTTCCATGAAGGAAAGGCTTCTCGCCCTTGCGCCCCGGGCAGATATCGTATCTATCGAGGATTGGGTGAAGAAAGGGCCTGTCTATGATGTGCTGCGGGCTTACCGGGCATTGTGCGGGACGGACCAGACGGGCGTGAAGGTGGAAAAAGGGCCCGAAGATATGGACNCCCGTGATGGTTTTATCATCAATTACTGCGATTTTTATATGACCTGGGATTTTCAGGATTTTGCAAGNAAGGCGAAGGAGCGGGATTGTGACGGCAGTGTGCCCTGTTATACGGGATTTCATCCCAATCTCCTGCCCCGCAAAAACTTTTATGCTTCCTGCCTTACCGATGATGACGATAACTTAGTGGAGATCCGGGAAAAATATTCCTTTGCGGCGGATAAGACACAGGCAAAGCATTCTCCGGGTGTCTATTATTTTAAAAACGGCGGCATCATGGAAAAATACTGCCGGATTTTGACAGAGCATGAAGAGTGTGCCATAAACGGAGAATATTACGCGAGTCTCCCCTACAATTTTATGGTGCAGGATGGACTGAAGGTGTGGGTACCCACGAATGTGACGTATTTTTGCCAGTGGGGGACGCCTGAAGATCTGCAGGAATTTGTGTATTGGACAGATCTGATCCGCGGCGCCGGGCAAAAGAGGACTGCGGAGACCGCATCCTGTGCAGGAAAGATCCTGATTCCTATGGCGGGGGCGGGACAGCGTTTTACGGATGCGGGTTACCGTGTACATAAACCGGCTATCCTGACGGTAGACAGACACGATGGCACAGAGCGGCCTATGGTGGTCTGTGCCACAAAAGATTTGCCCGGAGTAGCCCCGGAGGGCAGCAATGTGATCTATGTAGACCGCACCTTCCATAAGGAAGACGGCGTGGAGGACACNATCAAAGCCCATTATGGCAAAGCACAGTTTATCACGATAGATCATCTCACGGAGGGGCAGGCCTGTACCTGTATGCTGGCGGAAAGCTATCTGGATCCGGAGGAACCGCTGCTGATCGCAGGCTGTGATAATGGCATGGATATAGATGGTAAAGCCTTTGAAAAAGCNGCAGAGGAATGTGACTGTCTTGTCTTTACCTACCGGCACAACGAGGCTGTGCTGGAAAATCCCAATGCCTATGGCTGGATGATCACCGATGAGCAGGGAAATATCACGGGTACCTCTATTAAGAAGGCAATTTCTGATACGCCCATGGAGGATCCGGCGGTGGTGGCCACCTTCTGGTTTAAGAAGGCAAAGGTTTTCTTAGAGGCCACGGCGAAGATGATCCGGGAGAACGACAGGATCAACGGGGAATTCTATGTAGACCAGACAGCAAAACATGTGTTAGACTTAGGATATCAGGCCAGAATTTTTGATATTGACCGCTATGTGGGCTGGGGAACACCCGCGGACTACGAGGGATATCAAAATACATATGCTTATTTCAAGGCGTTTCTCGCGCAGGAGAGCTTGATCTGATCACTCGTCGGTACTTACAAATGAGCCCGGCAGAACTATTATANTAAAGGAAATGGGCTGTGGGATGTTACATACGCTCGATGTGGAAAAAAATTACCGGAAATACTTAATGACTGCCATTGTTGTGGGGGTTTTGTTTAAGTTACTGTTGATGGGGCTTTTTTCCTCCGATTATCAGGATCTCATGTTCATTCCTTTTGTGAAATGTTTTCTGAGCGGAAAGAATCCCTATCAGTATTATTATGATAATGCTCTGCTTTCTTCCTTTCCTTACCCGCCTATCATGCTCTTTTTAGAATGCATTGGCGGTGTTTTCGTTACGTTCTTTGGCGGCATGCCCGTCTTTTTCAGAAATCTGCTCTTTAAGCTGCCGATTCTGATGATGGATCTTCTGGGACTGTATTATCTGTTCTGCATTTCCCGCAATAAAAGAAAATATATATTAGTGTTATATTTTTTATCGCCTATTGTTCTGTACGCTTCCTATATGCATGGGCAGTTGGATATCATTCCCACGGTATTTCTGGTGGGAGCAGTCTACTATCTGACGAGGATGAGTTCTGCGGCTAAAAAGGAAACGGCTTTTGAGTGGCGGTTTATCCTGCTCCTCACCCTGGCGCTTGCCTCCAAGTTCCATATTGCGGCGGCGCTTCCTCTCTTTTATCTCTATATCTGTAAGAGAAAAGGATGGAAAAAAGCCGTGCGCATGACAGGGCTCCCGGTTCTTTTCACGGTGGCTGTCGTGCTGCCTTTTTGGGGGAGCGGGTTTGCGAATATGGTTCTGTTTAACAGGGAACAGCAGGTGATCGACACCGTTTATCTGGATTACGGGGGAGCCCATCTGCTTCTCACCGTACTGGGTCTGCTCTTTCTCTATTTTCAGGCATTTCAGATCAAACAGATGAACAGGGATCTTTTGATCAGTATGACGGGCCTGCTTTTTTCTGTGTTTCTCGCTCTTGTCCCGGCGATGCCGGCCTGGTTTATCTGGGTCGTGCCGTTTATGATGCTGTACCTGGCGGGACAGAGTGAAAACCGCGGCAAGATGGTGTTGGTTTACGGCGGTTTTAATCTGTTCTATTTGTTATATTATGTTTTTTTCCATCGGACAGAATTTGTGGATCTGTATTTCCTGGGGCAGGATCTGAGCTTTTTAAAGCTGTCTGATGAGGGATTTGAAAATATTGTATTCTCGTTGATGGTGGGCATCTTTTTGATTCTGGTGGTCTGCATGTATCTTTACGGTGTGGGCAGCAACTCTTACTATCGCAGAAGAAATCGTCCCTTCACCATCGGCATTGCCGGGGACAGCGGTGCGGGCAAGAGCAGGCTTTTAGAGATTTTGGAGGCGCTCTTGTCGAAGGAGCGGGTGCTCGCTGTGGAAGGGGACGGTGACCACAGATGGGAGAGAGGGGATCAGAAATGGGAGGAAATGACCCATTTGAATCCCCGCGCGAATTATCTGTACAGACAGGCGGCGGATCTGCAGGTGCTGCGCGGTAACAATGCGATCAAGCGGGCGGATTATGATCATGAGACGGGTACCTTTACCGGAAAAAAGAGATTGGCGCCGAAGCCCTATGTGGTTCTGTGCGGTCTGCATTCCCTGTATCTGCCCCAGATGAGACAGGTGCTGGATATGAAGGTGTATCTGGATACTGACGAGGCGCTCAGATGTCACTGGAAGCTATGCAGAGATCAGGAACACAGAGGGCATGAGAGAAGAGCGGTGATGGAGCAGATCAAGGCGAGACAACAGGATGCGAAGAAATACATCCAGCCCCAGAGGCAGTATGCCGATCTGGTGATCCGGTATTTTGATGAAACACTCATGGCAATGCCGGAGAAGGCCGGGCGCATTTCAGAGGTCAGTCTGGGTGTGGAGTTTGTCATGGATGTGGGGATCAACGTGGAGCCGGTGCTTTCGCTGCTGCAGGGCCGCGGCGTTTCCGGAACGCTGGCTTACGACGATCTTTTGCACCAGAAGGTTTCCTTCCGGGGAGAAGATCTTGCGGTGGACAGAAGGATCTGGGCGAGGACGGCAGCAGCGTCCATACCGCAGATGGAAGATCTGACAGGAGATCATATGGTGTGGGAAGACGGTGCAGAGGGTCTTGTACAGCTCATGCTTCTTCTGGTGATAGGAGAGATCATGAGGCGTGATTAATACACGCTCTGATATATAAGAACCATATAGAAGGAATTTTAAGGGGGAGAACAAATGATAAAGGCGGTAATTTTTGATCTGGATGGCACACTGTATGATTACAATACGCTGGAAAAAGAGGCCTTTGAACGGGTAGGGGTACTGGTGCGTGAGCGAATCGGTGTGACGGAGGAGCAATACGAGGAAGCTTTTGGGCGGGCAAGGAAAGAGGTAAAACGAATTCTGGGGGAAGTAGCGGCATCCCACAACAGAATGTTGTACTGCCAGAAAACAATGGAGTTTCTGGATATCCGGCCGCTTTATCTGACTCTTGAGATGTATGAGACATATTGGGGAACTTTTTTGGATCAGATGAAGCTTTATCCGGGGGGCCGTGAGTTTTTAGATGCGCTGCACGATGAAAATATCCGCGTGGGGATCTGTTCGGATATGGTAACGCAGATCCAGCACAGGAAGCTGTTGGCATTAGGGCTTCAGGATGATGTAGATTGCCTGGTGACCAGTGAGGAAGCGGGTGTGGAAAAACCTTCGCCCGGGATCTTTGAGCGGTGCCTGAAAAAGCTTCGGATCGCGCCGGAGGAAGCCTGTTTCGTGGGGGATAAATACGAGAGAGACATAGAGGGTGCGGTGGCAGTAGGGATGCGCGCCATCTGGTTTTGCCCGGAAGGAGCGGAGGATGCACAGCGAAGCGAGGCGGAGAAGATTTGTGATATCGTGCCGGATTATGATACCCTGCGGGAGATATTCTTTTCAAAAATTTTAGTGAAAGGTTGACGGGGAGGTAAAGATGAAGCTTTCCATCGTAGTGCCATGTTATAATGAAAAAGACAATATACCGTTGATATTAGAGCGGTTTAGCGGAGTAATAAACGGGGAGGATCTGGAGGTTATTTTGGTGGATAATGGCTCCACAGACGGCAGTGCACAGGTGCTTGAGGAACTGCTTCCCCGTTATTCGTTTGCCAGGACAGTGACCGTGGAGGTAAATCAGGGTTACGGTTACGGGATCTTACAGGGATTAAAGGAGTGCCGGGGCGAGTATATCGGCTGGACCCATGCGGATATGCAGACGGATCCGGGGGATATTTTGAGAGCGTATAATATTATTCAGGAGGAGCGGGGACTCGTCTTTGTGAAAGGAAATCGAAAAGGGCGCCCACTCTTCGATCAGTTTTTTACATGGGGTATGAGTCTGTTTGAGACCTGCTATCTGCATGAAAGGCTCTATGATATCAATGCCCAGCCAAATATTTTCCCCAGGATCTTTTATCTGGAGTGGGAGGAGCCGCCCTACGACTTTTCGCTGGATCTGTATGCCCTGTATATGGCTCGCAGGAAAGGGCTTAAGGTACTGCGTTTCCCGGTGGATTTCCCGGAGCGGGTACACGGGGAGTCTAAGTGGAATACAGGACTTGCATCCAAGTGGAAATTTATCAAGCGGACTCTGGATTTCAGTGTAAAGTTAAAACGAAGTAAATTCCTTCGGAATTAACCGGAGTAAATCCCTTCGGGATTAACTCCACGAGATCCGCTTTGCGGACTCGGACGAGAATCATTTAGAATTTGGAGGAAAAGATGGAATACATAGCGCACAGGATCAATACGATGGCGGAGCTTTTGGAACTCCCTGAAGAATATGGTGTCGAACTTGACTTGAGAGACGATCTGAATGGGCGGATCTACATCTCCCATAATCCTTTTGAGGCGGGGGAGGATTTTGAGGAATACTGTAAGGCCTACCGCCACGGGACGATGATCTTAAATATTAAGAGTGAGCGAATTGAACATGAGGCGCTTGCATTGATGGAAAAATATCATATTGAGAACTATTTCTTTCTGGATTCCTCCTTTCCCATGATCAAGCTTCTCACGGATATGGGAGTTACCCGGGTGGCGCTGCGTTTCAGTGAGCTGGAAGGATTAGATACCATCCGCAATATGGCGGGACGGGCCGAATGGGTCTGGGTGGACTGCTTTACGAAGGTGCCGATCGACCGGGAAAGCTATCGGGAATTAAAGTCGCTGGGGTATAAGCTCTGCTTCGTTTCCCCGGAATTGGAGGGTCAGGAGGAAAAACTGGCTGAATATAAGCAGTATATCAGAGAGCAGGGGATCGAGTTCGATGCTGTCTGTACAAAGAGCTATCATATCAAAGACTGGATGTAAGGCGGAGGCGTCATAAATTCTGACATGGAGGTAAGGATGCTTAGATTGGAAAAAGAATGGCAGAAAAGACTGGGGACGGCAGCGGCTATTGTGCTTACCCTGTTTGCCGGAATGCTTTTATTTTACAGACACTGGCAGTTTGAATTGCCGCTGTACCCGAACGTGGATGAACAGCTGTCGCTTGGCTGTATTTATGAGCTGTTAAGCCAGCACCTCTATGCGGGGGATATTTATGTGCTGGACTTTTTCCGCTATCCTCATCTTACCTTTTATTACGCGGCGGTGGGTGCGCGGATCCTTGGAAAATTTCTGGCGGAAGTGGATACCGTCATTCTTTTGCGTTATGTGGTCTGCGGCACTGCTCTTTTATCAAATGTCCTTGTATATTTCAGCGTTAAGATCATGACGGGAAGCCGCAAATTCGGCTATCTGGGTTTTCTGCTTTCTGTGTTTTCTCTCTATAGCTATGCCTATCTGTACTACACGGGGCCGGATACCCTTATGTATGCCGTTGCCAACGGGATCTTATTGTTGGGATGCCTGATCTGGCGGGACAGATCGGAGGAGAGGGTTGTCTATCTCTGGTATCCCCTGATGGCGATCTGCATCGGGCTTGCGATGGCGGCCAAGTATCATGGGATCGTGTTCGGCGTTTTCTGGCTGGCGCTGCATATCGGAAAGAAATACTGGAAAAGCTATCGGAACGATTTTCTCTTTTTCCTGAACTGTATTGTACTTGCACTTACATTTGTAGTTTGTAATTATTCGCTGTTCTTTTATTTCAAGACCTTTATCGGGGACAATCTGTATAATCTGAATCACTATGCCTGGGGGCATCCCGGTATCGAGCACAACCTGCCGATTTTAGGGTATCTGGAGGCTTATGCACTTTCCTCTTATGGCATTTTCGGAGGTGCGCTGCTTCTTTTGGGGATGGTGTACCTGATCCGCAGGAAGGATTGGGGAAGTCTGGTGCTCTTTTCTCTCATGCCCGTTTGCATCGTGTTGCTTTTGTCAAAATATCAGATCGTTTTGGGAAGAAATCTGTCTCTGGTTCTGCCTTTTTCCTTTTTGTTTATGACATATGGGTTGATGGAAGCGGAGGAGCTTCTGAAGAAATTTCCGGGTATTGTGGCGGCGTTTACGGTGTTTTTGGTGCTTTGCAACGTGGTCACGGTTTTGGGCAATTACCGTTACGGGTTAAGCTACAACCCTGCATCCGCATACATTGAAGAGCATATTCCGGCAGGGTCAAAGATTTTCTGTACTTCCTACATGCCTGTGCTGGATGTAGAAAAATATGAGATCACGGACATTGGAGAGGATATGACTCTTTTGCCGGACAAACTTGGAGAGAACGAGTATTTCATCGATGTGGAATATGCCACGGGGTATTTTTCTCAGAAAAAGGACTATCTGCTTTTTAAGGGAGGAGATATGTACCCGGAGAAAAAGGCAATGTACGAGCAAAAGACAGGAAATTATAACGTAATGGAGAGCTGGCAGGGGCTTTCCTACGGCGGTGAGTGGAAATACCGGATCGGGTATTTTGACGTGTTTTTGCGTTCTCCGTCAGAGTACAGTGTAGGTCCCACAGTTATTATTTATCAGTAAATTTTCAACGGTTATTTCAGTAAATCCATAAAAATTTTGCTTACAAAACATTTTTTGAAATGTTAAACTGAAAGCGGAGGATGACTACAAGATGCATTGGATACCGCTTCAGAGTATGGAAAGCAAAAAATGGATGCTTTGCGTTTTATTTGATGACTGTATGACGTATGACGTTACATCAGTAGAATCTGACCATGTGGCAGAAATTTTGCATTACGCGGCGTATATGAATGGCGCCGTTGACGACAGTATGGGAGCAGAAATGCTGGAGAAGCTGGATGTTCTGAAACGAGAGTACGAATCAAACTAAAAATTCCCGCAGGAGCAGTTCTAATTCCTCTGCCTCAGAGGGCGTGAAGGCAAGAGAATTTTTTGTGTGCAATTCTTTTTCCGTAGTCGTATTTTTCATAGTGTCTTTTAGGGCGGTTGCCTTATCTGTCCCCGGTTCGGCTGATACCTCCATACCAACCAGACGCATATCGAGCTGTGTCTGATCCAACCGGCCGGCCAAATGATTTTCCAGATAATCCACCAGATTTGTGCGCAGAATGCTTATTTTCCCGGGGATATCCAACAGAGAAGTTACAGCAAAATAAAGATAAAGGCCGAAAAAGCTGATCAGATAAAAAGGAGCGATCATCAGAAAACTTTCGCCGTGAATGATGCCCAGACAGGCGCCGATGCCTGCTACCAATACAGCCAGAAGCGTAAGCTGCCCGGAAAGATGCTTGAGGAAAGACAGAGAGATCCGACCGATCCGGATCTGATGCAGATACTTGTCCACAAAGACGGAAACGTTGGGAATACTCTCGTGCAGCTGCCTGCAGCTGGTAAATTTCAGTTTTAGTTTTTGGAGAGATTTATTTTTTGTGGCGGACATATTCTCCGTCTCCCGGATCAGCTTGTGATATAGCACACCAATCAGAACCTGACATAAAATACTACAGGAGAGCAGTGCCAGGATGGCGATCATAAAATTTTTGTGACGAAAAAAGATTGTGAACATGGTTACCTCCGTTCGATAGAGTGCATACTTATATTATATTAGTATTTTGCCGGAGAAAAAGCCGTAAGGCATCGACAAATTTTTCACCGAAAGGTGGAGAAGAGATATTTGCTTTCTTGCACTCTGCCTTGTGTTAGGATATACTACTAATGATAGGCTGTGGATGATTAATGCAGATAAGGAGGAAGTGAATATGATCTACCAACCGAAGGGAGTCTGTTCTAAGGCGATAGATGTGGAAGTAGAGGAAGGCATTATTAAATCTGTCCAGTTCACGGGTGGATGTAACGGCAATACGCAGGGGATTTCCAAACTGGTCGTTGGCATGAAAGCGGAGGAAGCGATCAGCAGACTGCGCGGCATCAAGTGCGGTTTTAAGAATACATCCTGTCCGGATCAACTGGCATGTGCTTTGCAGGAAATATTGGATCATTAAGCGGAGGATATTGTTATGGGTAAAAAGATCGTACTGACAGGCGGCGGCACAGCCGGACATGTAACGCCGAATATGGCGTTGATTCCGAGGCTGAAAGAGCTGGAGTATGATATTGTGTATATGGGATCCTATGACGGCATAGAAAAAAAGCTGATGGAGGATTTTGATATCCCCTATTATGGGATTGCGACAGGTAAATTCAGACGGTATTTTGACCCTAAGAATTTTTCGGATCCTTTCCGTGTGATCAAGGGAGTGAGAGAAGCACGGAAATATCTCAAGGAGATTAAGCCCGATGTGCTTTTTTCCAAAGGCGGATTTGTTAGTGTGCCTGTGGTGCGTGCGGCGGCTTCACTGGGGATTCCCTGTATCATTCACGAGTCAGATATGACGCCGGGTTTGGCTAACAAGCTCTGCATCCCGGTGGCAAAAAAAGTGTGCTGTAATTTCCCGGAAACCTTTAGCCAGCTTCCTGCGGCGAAGGCGGTATTGACGGGTTCTCCGATCCGCAAGGAGCTTGCCATGGGAGATAAGGAAGCGGCTTATCGGCTGTGCGGGTTTGATAATTCGAAGCCGGTCATCATGGTAGTGGGCGGAAGTCTGGGATCTGCGGCGATCAATCAGGCGGTCAGGGATGTTCTGCCGGAGCTTTTAGAGGATTTTCAGGTTGTGCATCTGTGCGGTAAGGAGAAGGTGGATAATCTTTTGCTCACCACGCAGGGCTATAAACAGTTTGAATATGTGAAGTCCGAGATGAAGGATATCTTTGCTATGGCGGATATCGTGATCTCCAGAGCAGGCGCCAATGCGATCAGCGAGATCTTAGCGCTCAAAAAGCCGAACATTTTGATTCCGCTTCCCGCATCCAGCAGCAGAGGAGACCAGCTTCTTAACGCGAAATCTTTTGAATCGCAGGGCTTTAGTATTGTGATTGATGAGGATGATCTGACCAATAAGCTGCTCCTTGAGAAGATACAGGAGCTGTATTTTAACAGATTTACTTATATTGATGCGATGAAAAAGAGCAGTCAGCGCGATGCGATCGGTACGATCATCGGTTTGATCGAAGATACGGTCAATGTATCATAAAGGTTTAGGTTGTAAAATAAGGTGTACGATACGGCACCTGAATATAAAATAAAAGGAGGACGAGATGAGTAAAGTTACGTTTGATTATTCAAAAGCGGCATCTTTCATAGGAGAGAATGAAGTAGAGTCTATGAAAAAGCTTGCCCTGGATGCGAAAGAGGTACTTGTAAGCAAGAGCGGCGCAGGGAACGATTTTCTGGGATGGATCGATCTTCCCGTGAATTATGACAAGGAGGAGTTTGCGCGGATCAAGAAGGCGGCAGAGAAGATCCAGAGCGATTCCGAGGTGCTTGTTGTGATCGGTATCGGCGGCTCCTATTTGGGGGCCAGAGCGGCTATCGAGTTTTTGCGCCACAGCTTCTATAATGTAGTGGACAAGTCTATCAGAAAGACACCGGAGATCTACTTTGTGGGTAACTCCATCAGCTCTACATATATCAAGCATCTGATCGATGTGATTGGCGACAGAGATTTCTCCATCAATATGATCTCCAAATCCGGTACGACCACCGAGCCTGCCATTGCATTCCGTGTATTCAAGGAGATGGCGGAGAAGAAATACGGCAAGGACGGTGCTGCTAAGAGAATCTACGCTACTACCGATAAGGCGAGAGGTTCCCTTAAGAATCTTGCCAATGAGGAAGGCTACGAGAGCTTTGTAGTTCCGGATGACGTAGGCGGCCGTTTCTCAGTGCTGACAGCGGTAGGTCTGCTTCCCATTGCAGTGTCCGGTGCGGACATTGATAAATTGATGGAAGGTGCTGCAGAGGGCAGAAAGATGGCGTTGGAGGCTCCTTTCGAGGAGAACGATGCGGTGAAGTATGCGGCGCTGCGTAACATTTTGCTGAGAAAGGGCAAGGCGATCGAGATTCTTGCCAACTACGAGCCCAGCGTGCATTATGTATCCGAGTGGTGGAAGCAGCTTTACGGCGAGTCCGAGGGCAAGGACCAGAAGGGTATCTTCCCGGCAAGCGTGGATCTTACCACAGATCTGCATTCCATGGGACAGTTCATTCAGGATGGTTCCAGAAATATGTTTGAGACCGTGCTCAATATTGAGACCAGCAGAGAAGAGATCATCATCGGCGAGGAACCGGTAGATCTGGACGGCCTGAACTATCTGGCGGGCAAGAATGTGGACTTTGTCAACAAGAGCGCTATGAACGGCACGATTCTGGCACATACGGACGGACAGGTTCCGAACTTTATGATCAATATACCCGAAGTGAATGAGTTCTATCTGGGTGAACTGTTCTACTTCTTTGAGTTTGCCTGCGGCGTCAGCGGATATCTCCTCGGTGTGAATCCGTTCAACCAGCCGGGTGTGGAGAGCTATAAGAAGAACATGTTTGCACTCCTTGGCAAGCCGGGTTATGAGGCACAGAGAGAGGAATTGCTTAAGAGACTATAAGAGAAGTAAAAGAGGCGGGTTGGGCATTTGTGTCCAGTCCGCTTTTTTCGATATATATGATTTTTACTGAAATGGTATGGCGGTAAAGGGAAAGCAATGGAAGCCGTTATGCAGTCAACCGATAATACCGAAAGACTTGCAGAAGCCACTTTTGCGTCCAAAGTATTGCAATAGATTCACAATATGATAGAATCAATTCGTAGAAAATGTTGACGTTAATTTAATAGTTGGGGAGGTAAATTATGCTGATACCACACTTGCATTTTTGTGGCAACTGCGATGAAGCGATTGCTATATATGAGAAAGCGTTTAATACAAAAGCCGAAAATATCGTATACAGCCATGATTATGCGCGTATCGTAGACAATTGTAATGATGAATCTAAAGAATATCCAGACAATAACAGAATAGCGCACGCTGTTATGAACATTCACGGACAAAAAGTTTTTCTGAATGATAGATTTGGCAACAAGGATAAATCTCTTAATTGTGCTGTTCATTTAATTGTTATGTTTACATCTGTCGAAGAACTTCTTGCTTGCTATGAGTTTTTCAAAGAAGGAAGCACAATTGTTGACCCGTTCGAAAAATTACCTTACAGTGAATTATCGGTTAATTTTGTTGATAAATTTGGTGTGCAATGGGGTTTTATGACAGAGTGACAAGGCAGTCAGCTGCACATCAGCTGTACTCTCATCACTTTTATGTCTATCCCTGGATACCAAAATAATCCAAATACATTTTATATTTATCCTGTGCCGATAAACAGGTGTCTTTTAAATATCCCTTTTCCCGGGTCCATTCTTTTAAGCCGCGATAATAGAACATTTTAATATTATCCTCGATAATAAATGGAACAATATTGTATTTTAGACATTCCTTAAACATGATCAATCTGCCGACACGTCCGTTTCCATCCTGAAATGGATGTATTTTTTCGAATTGCACATGGAATTCCAGAATATCTTCTAAGGTTTTATGGTTTCCTCTATTATACTCAGAAAGCAGTTTTTTCATCTCGCTGGCTACCTGATTCGGCAATATGGTAGGCATTCCCCCGACTTCATTTGCACGTTTCTTATAATGGCCTATCGCAAACCATTCAAGTCTTGCATCACTTGTTCCGTTTTTTAACAGGGAATGCAATTCTTTGATGAATTTTTCTGATAAAATAACCTTGGCATCGTCAATAATTTTGTCTACACACCTGAAGTGATTCATTGTTTCGATAATATCATCTACATTTAGAACATCATTTTCCACACCGACGGTGTTTGTTTCAAAAATATAACGGGTCTGATCATGTGTCAAACGGCTGCCCTCGATGTGGTTTGAATTGTATGTCAGGTCAATCTGCGTTTTATGATAAATCCCGCCAGAATAGTTTTTCTTTTTCTCGTCCTGCAAAATTTCTAATAAGGTAACAGGCTCCTTTTTCTTTTTATTGGAACGCTCGGGCTTACAAGCATTTTCCGGGATATTCCATGTTTTTCCGGTAAGGAATGCACCTTCCACCCGGTTTTGTGCGCAATAATTCCTCACACTGCGTTCCGAAATATTCCACCTTTTTGCTATTTCTGCAACAGAAAGATACCCCATTTCTTTTCCTCCAAAGTATATCATTTACCTTCGCAGTGTAAATTCGGAAGTCTGCGATTTCCTCATTGTCATCGCATATATTATATCATTTTATCGGCAAAATATCTATAAATTCCAAATTTATTATTATAGCTTTTGCCGATAGCGGCAATATAGAGAAATTAGGCATAACTATTAGAAAAATGTAAATTCCCCACGATATATTTAGTAACACATAGTTTAACCTAATAAATATATTATACATTTATAAATTGGTTTCGGAATGCTACCGACGGTTGCGCAGATGTACAGGAGACGACATAGAAAGGGACAGAAGGTTTTGGTAGGGTTTAGGTATCAAAACAAGGAGGAAAATGATATGGATTTTTCAGAAAAACTATTAACCTTACGAAAGGCAAAGGATCTGACACAGGAGCAGCTTGCTGAAAAATTGAATGTCTCGAGACAGTCTGTCTCTAAATGGGAAAGCGGTCAGGCGGTGCCGGAATTGGAAAAGATCGTGGCGATGAGCGTGGTTTTTGATGTCACAACGGATTATTTATTAAAGTCATCAGAGATAGATGACCTGTCGGTAAAGACAGAGATGCTGGAAAAGCAACAGCAGCAGATGCTTGTTCGGGAGCAGAGGCAGCAGAAGATCAGGGAGTGCGTTTTATATGTAATTGTTATTTATCTGGTGCTTTTTGCCGTGTATTCTCTGCAACAAAATTTTTTTTGGGAGTGGGAATGGGTAGGAAAGCATGTTCTAATCGCTGAGTTTTTGCTTGCCACGGCGACGGCAGTTTTTGTATGCGCCAGAAAGCTGAGGCGGTAGAAATGGAGGTAAAGATAGCATATTGATGTCTTTGCATTGCTCTAATCATAGAATAGCAGTGCGGTCGCTGTGAACACATCATCCTCCACTTCTATCTCCAGACTGCCATTATATTTTTCCACTTTTTCCCTGACATTGCGCAGGCCGATTCCGTGATGGCGGGCATCCGCCTTGGTGGTGGGAAATATCCCAAACAGTTTTCGGGGAGGGATGCAGGGATTTTGTATTTTGATGATCAGAAACTGGTGAATTCTGCGAATGGTCACTTCTATGCGTGGCGGATTGCCTGTCTGCCGCATGCGGCGCAGACAGGCTTCCATAGCATTGTCGAGCAGATTAAACAGGATAACGCACAAATCATCCGATGTAATATTACAATCCTTCGGGAATTCCGCGTTCACATCTATCTCGATTCCCTGTCGCTGCGCCTCGAGAACGGTATGGTTTAAAATAGCGTCCACGATATCAACGCCGCTCCATGTGGTGTCGGATAACTCGTTGATGGGGGCGCTGATGGAGTTGACGTATTCTTCAATTTCCGGTGTCCCATTCTTTTTGGCAAGGTGATAGATCATCTGTAAATGATGATTCATATCGTGATACAGATGTTCATTTTTTTGATAAAGATCCGTGAGAAGATGGTAGTTCTCTTCCAATACCTGATTTTTTCGCTCCAGAAAGCGGATTCTGTTCTTAGGTGTCTGCAGCATAGGCTTACACTTTATCCTTCCAATAGCTGTTCAGTTTTTTCTTAAACTCCGACAGGCGGCTCTGGGAGATTGGCAGTCGAGTTTGATCCGTGAGAATGCAGTCGTTGTGAGAAATTCCCGTTACATGTCGTAAATTTACGATAAATCCACGCTCAATAAAATAAAACTCTTCCGAATGCAGCTCATCAAAAACTTCTGTCAATGTTTTGCGGAGCCGTCGTGTGGTGTCTGTTTGATTTTCGGCAGCAGTCATATGAAAGATAGCGTTTTTGCCGTCCTTTTCGATATAAAGGATCTCTCTGAGAGGAATCCTTTCAAAGCGGTTTTGATTACTGATAATATAGGAATCCGTATTCTGTATCTCCAGAAGAGAAACCGCATCTTTCAGTGCATGGGGCAGGCGTTCTTTCAACTGATTTTTGGGAATGTAACGGAAGATATGAAGCTCATAGGCATCCACAGCATATTTGTAATGAGCTGTTACAAAAATCATCAGGGCATCCGGTAAAAGCTCGTGGATCTGTTTCGCAAGTTCCATGCCGGAAAGATCCGGCATTTCTATGTCGAGAAGCAGGAGGTCAAAGTGTTTGCCGTCCTGAATTTCGTAGAGGAGTGCTTTACCGTCCGTGTAGGATGACAGGATAGAAAAGACCTGCTGCTGTTGCAGACAGTCCTCTGTAATTTCTTTTATTTCATTCATAAGAAGCGGTTCGTCATCGCAAATTCCAATCTGTAACATAACTGCCTTGGTTCTCCTCTGCTGTCAGTCGTCAATTTCTAACCATTTATATGCTCTATTGAAATAACAATGTTTTATTTCCAGTGTCTAAAACAGCTTTTCTTCCGATGGGAAAAATTGCATGATTGGAACCATGTCCGAAATCATCACAGTAGGCAACAGGAATATTATATTTTTGCCCAAATCTTTCCAATACTTCAAATAACAGAGGTGAAACCTCATCCGAATAATGCCCAAACAACAATCCTGTAACTTGTTCCATTAACCGACTTTGTCCTATACAAGTCAAGAACATACTGACGTCCTGAACCGATTGGAATTTATCTAATTCCTCAATAAACAATATATAATTCCTGCCTGTTTGGTAGGGGAAAAATCTGTTTCCTAGAGTCAAAACAAAATTAAGTAAATACCCTCCGACAAGGCTTCCTTCACAACGTCCTTCTGTTATTGTGTACCAATCACTATTACTAGTATAATCGGTTACATTTCCTTCTATCAAATGTGAAATAAATTGTTTTTTGTCATACTCGCTGATATTATCGAATAATCCCGGTGTCTGACCATAATATGTCGTTATGCCGGTTTGGGCATATATAGCATTAAGTATTGATGTTCCATCACTATAACTCAGGAAAAGCTTCGGGGTTTCTTTTATTTTTTTATAATCAATATATGGAAGTAGATCTACACTTCCATAACCCCCGCCAAAGAATATCATCTTTACGGTTTCGTCATAGATCATCTCATTCAAATCATCGACACGCTCTGTTACACTTGCAGTATATCCATAGGTGTCTTTATAAATATTCTTGCCGAATTTGACCTGAAACCCTAATTTTTCAATGCCTTTTGCGTACTTTTCATAATCATTTTGATCTGCTACCCAGCTTGGTGATATAATTCCGATGGTATCGCCATACTTTAACGTATTCATAAGTATTTTCCTTTCGCGGCAGTCATTCCATGCAAACCGGAATTTTTATAAAAGTTTATCCAACTCTTTGTTCAATTTATCTTTTAAAATTTCTAATTCTTCGGTTGTAGGCGTATATTTTTCATCGACTAATTCCTTGCCAAGCTGCCAAACGGGACCGGGAACGGGAGTGTCTCCATCTCTTCTCGGATATATATGCCAATGCATATGTAAACCGCGACCCACACCTAACAGTGCATAATTCAATTTATCTGGTTGAAATGCGTTATATACTGCTTCAGCTACGATTGCCATTTCATGGAGAAATTCATCTCTGTAATGTGGTTCTAATTGATGTAACTCATATGCGTGTTGCTTACATAAAAATAAGCTATACCCTTTAAACCTTTGTTGGTCACCTATTACAACATATCCTGTATTAAGCTCGCGAACAAAGTATGGATTCCTATTCTCTTTTATCAACGCTATTCTCTCACAGATCAAACAATTTTCCATGCTGATTCCTCCGTAAGTTCAAGATTAAATAGGAATTCTTTCCTTAAGTATAGAAAATATTTCAACCACATGCAATGAAAATTGAGGGACAAAAAGAGCAGATTGAAGGACAGGTAAAGTTATATGCTGATTTTTTATGATATACTGTGCACGTAGTCAATACTATAGCAGTACGCACACACACAGGGCAATGCCCGTAAGCCCGGAAAGTCGAAAGCTTTCCGGGATGTACTGCAATGAAGAAAGTAGTCAGGAGCTAAAAGTGGAGGGAAACAGCGTGAAAGATAATTTCCTGTACAGGACCTTTTCATCCTGTAAATTCGCATTGGAAGTTGGATGGAAAATCAGCAAAAAGAGGGTTATTCTGGAATTTTTGCAATGGATTATATTTCATGTGGACTGGTTGATTGTTTCCTGCGTTCTGATCCGGTTTATTCTTGATATGGCGATGAAACAGACTTCCTTTGAAAAAATGATGCTGTATGTCTGGAGTGTTGTGGCATTGGAGGCACTGCTTGAAATATACAGTCGATTTTTTGAGACCTATGTTAAGCCGGTTACGGATGTGAAACTGTATGACGGAATCAATAGAATGCTGTATGACAAGGCTTGCCAGGTGGATATGCGCTGCTTTGAAGACAGCGAGTTTTACAACGAGTACATGATGGCAGTCAGTCAGGCGCATATAAAACTGCCGGAAACTTTGCAAGGCGTGTGTCAGATTTTGGCGAGATTTGTTGCAATGATCGTGGGAACGGTTATCATTTATCAGATTGACCCGTTGGCAGTTCTGTTTGTTATTTTTCCGATTCTCGGCAATTTCGTTTTTTATGGGATTCTGAATAGTAGGATTTTCCGCATGGAAAAGGAGAATATCGTGTTTCAGAGAATGGCGGACTACGTGAACCGCACGATTCATCTGGGCGAGTATGCCAAGGAAATAAGGATGACCAATGTTTTTCGCTTGCTGAAAAAACAGTATGACAGAGCAGTCAGCGCCATTCGAAAGGTGATCGGGCAGTATTCTCTGGGAAACATGATCCTTTTCTGGCTGTTTCAGTATTTTACGTTTACATTGCTGCAGGAGGGGGCGGTGCTTTACGCCGGATATCGGGTGCTGGTGAGCGGCACCATGGTATTTGCTCAGATGGCGGTGATTCAGACAACAATGAATTCTAATACCTGGACGTTGATCGGATT
This sequence comes from Lachnospiraceae bacterium, assembly GCA_014804615.1. Classification (GTDB taxonomy): domain Bacteria; phylum Bacillota; class Clostridia; order Lachnospirales; family Lachnospiraceae; genus UBA3282. Next base: position 95,888 of record JAAUZL010000009.1, on the reverse strand, counting down.
TGCGGATTCGGTGATGGCCATTGTAAAAAACAGCTTATATTTAGAGCAGACACAGCATTTTTTGGAATATCAGCCGGCAATTCCCGAAGATCAGGAGGGAATGCTTCCGAAACTTCCAATCCGAAGTGTGGAATTTGAGCATGTGTCCTTTGGTTATAAAGAAAGTGACTATGTTCTTAAAGATATTAGCTTTAAAATTGAAGGGAATCAGAGCATAGCATTGGCAGGGTATAACGGAGCCGGGAAGAGCACGGTGATGAAGCTGTTGATGCGGCTTTATGATCCGAGTGAAGGACGGATCCTGGTGAATGGAATTGATATCCGGGAATATCAGGTAAGAGCTTACAGGGATCTGTTTGCGGCGGCTTTTCAAAATGGCAGGATTTTTGCGAACACCATAGAGGAAAATATTTTGATGGGGCGGCACACAGAAGAAGAAAAGGATCACGAGAAAGTGCAGCGGGCACTTAAACTTGCAGATATTTATGAGGAAGTGGAAAATCAACCGTTACAGGAAAAGACCATACTCACACGTGAATTTTCTAAAGAAGGAGTGGTACTTTCCGGCGGGCAGAATCAGAAGATACTGGCGGCCAGAGCCTTTGCGAAAGACTGTCCCATCGCGGTGTTTGACGAGCCAAGCAGTGCACTGGACCCCCTTGCAGAGTACCATCTGTTTGAAAATATAAGAGAATATGGCAGAGACAGGATTTTATTTTTTATCTCCCATCGGCTGTCTTCTGTCCGAGATGCGGATTTGGTCTTTTATTTGAAAAACGGCAGGATTCAGGAGAGAGGATCGCATGTCGAGTTAATGAGTCGAAATGGAGAGTATGCCTCTCTGTACAAACTGCAGGCGGAGAATTATCAAGGTTAAATCGAGCAATGTTCGATTGCGGGGTTTGCTTCGCAAACTCGAGCAGGAGGGAATAATTATGAAAGAAACATTGACATGGCGCCAGATCATTGCGCAACAATGGTATCTGACAAAATTTTGTTTTAAGAAAGCACCGGGCTTTATGGCGTATCATCTGTTTGAGTGCATCAAGCTTCAGGTCTCTATTTTTATGGAGTTTACCTGGGCAGTGAACTATGTTCTGACGGTGGTGGAACAGGGCGGAGACTTTCGGAAAGTTCTGTGGTGTATGGGAATCCTGATGGCAGCAATTGCCGTCTCCACGGTGACATTTGCTATTTATAAACATTATGTATTTCCGAGAGGGAAGCAGACCTTGTATCAAGCACTGCGGATGGAAATCTATGAGAAAGCGAAGGAGATTGATCTGTCCTGCTATGATGACAAGGATTTCTATGAAAATTTTATTCTGGCAACAGAGGAGACAGATCGCTGTCTGGACAGGTATCTGGCTTTTGAAACTTCCATAATTGCACGTTCTGTCGGTGCATTAAGCAGTATCATTTATTGCGCTTATATCAATCCGGCGGCACTGCTTGTTATGGCGGTGGTGGTTCCTTTGGAATTGCTCTGTGTTGCACAGGAAAATAAAAAGAGAGTGGCTGCACGGTTGGAACGGCTTCCCCATGAACAGCAGCGGGAATACGGGAATAGGGTATTCTATCTGTCCGATTACGCCGGAGAGCTTCGGTTGTATCCGCAGATGAAAGATACATGCAGGGAAGATTATGCGGAAGAAAATCATAAAATAGAGGCGGTCAATAAGAAGTATGGGAAACAATTATTTGCCTATGGTCTGTTCCATGATGTTTTGTTGTCTCGTATTGTCAAGGAGGGGGCCGTCTGGAGCCTTTTATTATACCAGATGCTTGTTCTGCGGGTCTTGTCGGGCGCACAGCTTGTCACGAGTCGGTCCTGTATCTGGAGGACTTCCAGTAATATAGAGGTAATCATAGACAGCCTGCGGACAGTGGCGGAAAATTCGGCCTATATTTATCGGATCAGGGAATTTTTGCAGATGAAACCTACTATTGTTTCAGAGAATGAGAAGGCTGTGCCGGAGGGCAGCGGAAGTCTTTCCATAGATCATGTGGATTTCGGATATCTACCGGGCAGGCCGGTACTTAAGGATGTCACCTTTGCAGTCGAGCCGGGTCAGAAAATCGCGCTGGTGGGTTATAATGGTTCCGGCAAGACAACGCTGGTGAAATTGTTGCTGAGGCTGTACGATCCTGATGCGGGAAAGATTTGTTATCATGGAGAAGATATCAAGAAATATCAGGTCATGTCTTATCGACGCAGCATCGGCTCCGTATTTCAGGATTTCAAACTTTATGCGGCCACCCTTAAGGAGAATGTACTGATGGATGTGGAGGACGGAAGCCGGGATGAGAATTATAACGTAGAAAAGGCGTTGTATGATGCGCATTTTACTCTGGAGAATAACCGCCTTTTCTACCAGATTGAGACACCTCTTACAACGGAGTTTGAGAAGGACGGAGTGAATTTGTCGGGCGGGGAGGCGCAGAAGGTCGCCATTGCCCGCACTCTCTATCGGAAGCAGAATTTGATCATTATGGACGAGCCAAGCAGTGCGCTTGACCCGTTGGCGGAGTATCGGCTGAATCAGGAACTGAATGAGATCGCGAAGGATAAGACGGTTATTTTTATTTCCCACAGGTTATCCACAGTTCGGGATGCGGACTGCATTTATATGATGGAAAATGGAAGGATTGTAGAGTCGGGCACCCATGAGGAGCTGCTTGCGGAGGATGGGAAGTATGCAGCGATGTGGAAGATTCAGGCGGGGCTGTACTCGGATGTCTGTTGATCGTGCAAAAATAGTGGCAATATTTATGGAGAGCTATTATAATAATAGCATTATACAAACGAGAACTTGAAGGCGAGACAGAAAGGCGTATAAACTATGAATCCAGGTGATAAAATAGGAATCGTTTGTTGCTCCAACGGGTGGGAAAAGAGAAAAGAAACGAAGATCAGGCGATTGGAAGAGATTCTTCTTGGCATGCGGCTTGTTCCGGTATTTTCTCCTTATATTTTTGAGAGAGAAAGTGCAGAGAGCGGAAGCGCCATAGAGCGCGCCCGTGCCCTGATGGATTTTTATTGTGACGATTCCATTAAGGGAATTTTTGATATTTCCGGCGGGGATATTGGAAATGGAATACTGCCCTATCTGGATTATGAGGTGATTGCGGCCTGCGATAAGCGGTTCTGGGGTTATAGCGATCTGACCACGGTGATAAATGCGATCTATACCAAAACGGGAAAAACCTCCGTGCTGTATCAGATTTGTAACCTGTTGTACGATCACGGGACATTACAGCAGGAGAATTTTAAAAATTTTGTTTTTGGACAAGGGAATGAGCTGTTCCGTTTTCCCTGCAAATTTTATCAGGGAGAAGAGATGGAAGGGATTGTCGTGGGCGGAAATGCGCGCTGCTTTTTGAAGCTGGCAGGGACAGAGTATTTTCCCGAAACAGCGGATAAAATCTTGCTGTTAGAATCCCTGGGCGGCACAGTACCCCAGATGCTCACCTATTTCAGTCAGCTGCAGCAGCTCGGAGTGTTTGAGCGGGTGAAAGGTATTTTGCTGGGGACCTTTACGCAGATGGAGCAGGAGGGATGTGAGCCGAATGTGTGGGAATTGCTTCGGCGGTTTGTCAGCCCGGCGGTTCCTGTGGCGAGAACAGCGTATATCGGACATGGGACGGATTCTAAGGCGGTGCTGTTGGGGGAGTATAGGAAATTTGGAAGATAAGAAGCTTACAAGTATATTTAGAAACAAAAACTATTCTCTGGTATTCTTTGGGGCATTGGTGACCAATATAGGGTCTCTGTTCTATAGTTTTACCGTGAGTTTTTACATATTGGAAATTACAAATAACAATGCGGCACTGCAGGGAACATATCTTGCCGTTTGCAGCATAGTGTATCTCATCACTTCGCTTTTTGGAGGTGTTATGAGTGATAATTACCACAAAGCAAGAATCATGTTTATCTGTGATTATATGAAGGGTGTACTGATTCTTTTTGCAACGCTCGGCTTATTCCTTATGCAGGAGAATGTAAATATCGCTCTTGTTATTTTGTTTGTTATGGGTATTTGCGGCAATATAATAGGCGGAATTTTCAATCCTGCATCCAATTCGATTTTACCTGATATTGTTGACAAGGAGCAGCTTCAAAAAGCAGAGTCGTATTTCAGCGCAATGAACAGCATTCAGGGTATAGCGGGTGTTTTGCTGGCAGGAATATTATATGCGTTACTGCCGGCATACATTTTATTCTCAATTACCGGCATCTGTTATCTTGCCTCCGGTATGTCGGAAATGTTCATAAAATATGATTATATAAAAAGTGAACAGCCATTAACACTGGATAGAACTTTTAGAAATATGAAGGAAGGATTTGTTTATCTCTACGGACAGAAAAGTTTGTTTATGGTTTTGCTCATGTTTACTCTGATCAACTTTTTTGTGACGCCAATAAATAGTAATATCACGCCTTATTTTGTAAAAACAGATTTACAAAATGCGCAAAGTTATTTGTTTGATAAAGTGGTAACTCCGGAAATGTGGTTATCCATATTCAGTATCTGTGGGGGAGTCGCATCTACGGTTACTGCAATTGTGATCAGTAAACGGGAACAAAAAGATAAGTTTGGAAAGAGCATGAAAATATGGATTACCATATTTAGCGGTGTGATAATTCTAATCGCTGTGTCATATTTGATTTTTGTGCAGAAAGGCATGTCACTTAATGCGTTTATTATATCCTTTTGCATTTTCTCTATATTTTCGGCAATGATATGCTGCCAGATAAATATTCGCGCAAACACAGCGGTGCTTCTTACGGTGGATAAAGACTATCTCGGTAAAGTTATGAGCCTGATCGGTGTAGCCGCTCAGGGCCTTATTCCTCTGGCATCTCTGATTTCGGGCATTATTCTGAACCAATACGGGATTGTATGGCTTTTGGCGTTCTGTGCAGCGGGTTTTGTATTGACAGATGTTATTGTAGTCTCAAGCAGGTATGTAAATGAGATATAGGCGCAGATTATAATTGTTGACACAAACTTATAAAAACTTATATAATAAACAAAAAGTTATATAAACTTATATAAAGTTATATAAAACAAGAGAACTTATAAAAAGTTATATAAGCTTATAAAAGGAGCGCCGTATGAATAATCCTTTTACATTATCTTTTGGGAAAAAACCCCTACAGTATATTTCACGTGTTCCCCAGACCAATGAGATACTTGAAAATTTCAATGCGCTAGAACCGACCAGTCAAATATATATGATTACCGGGGTAAGAGGTTCCGGCAAGACGGTTATGATGACAGGGATAGCGAATGAACTGAATAAAATGGAAGAATGGATTGTGGTAGAGTTAAATGCTACCAGAGATCTTTTGCAGAGCCTGGCGGCAAAATTATATAGTTTACCGGAAATGTATGCACATTTTGTGCAGGCGAAATTGGATTTTTCGATATTAGGGCTGGGCGTATCTTTGGAAAATGCGACACCGATTACAGATATTGAAAATGCCATCGCGTTGATGCTGGCAGAGATACAAAAAAAGAAAAAAAGGTTGTTAATCACAATTGATGAAGTCACAAATTGTGAATATGTCAGAGTATTTGCAAGCGCATTTCAAATATTTATGCGTCAGGAATACCCGATTTTTTTATTAATGACGGGATTGTATGACAATATTTATAATTTACAAAATGAGGATTCTCTCACATTTTTATATAGAGCGCCCAAAATGATATTGGAGCCGTTAAATTATACGGCAGTCAGAAAACACTATATGGATATTTTTGGGTTGGACATGGAAGTGGCAGGAGAAATGACAGGATTGACAAAGGGCTATCCTTTTGCCTTTCAGGTATTGGGTTATCTTTATTGGGAAAACAGAGAAGTAAAAACAATAGAGGAAATACTGCCGGAATATGATCAATATCTTGAAGAATATGTATACGACAAAATATGGTCCGAGTTATCTGAACAGGATAAGAATATATTGATTGAAATATCCCAAAGTAAGGCAACCAAAGTCAAAGATATCAGAGAGAATATTGGAATGAAATCTGAATTGTTTTCTGTATACAGAGATCGGTTAAAGCGAAAGGGTGTTTTGGACACAAGAACATATGGAGAAGTGTCCTTTGCTCTGCCGCGATTTGCAGAATTTGTTCAGACAAGAATGCTCTGAAAAATTTCACCAACGAGCCCCTGCAACTGTCAGTTGACAGATTTCCAAGTGTTCTATATAGTTTTTGAATCGATTTTTCTTCATAATAAAAATGATGTTTCAGAAAAAGGAGATAAGATGGAGGATTATGATGACGCTTGGAGAAAAAATCTTTAACTTGAGAACAGAAAAGGGCTTTTCGCAGGAAACGTTAGGGGAGAAACTAGGGGTATCCAGACAGTCCGTGTCAAAATGGGAGACGGATCAATCGGTACCGGAGCTGGACAAGATCGTAGCGATCAGTGAGGTTTTTGGGGTCAGTACGGATTATTTGTTAAAAGAAAAGGAAGAAGCGTATTGGGAGAAAAAAGAACCGCGAGAGGTATATCATCGTGACCGGAGATTTCACTATGAGTATAAGAGCAAAAAAATGATTGGTAAACTTCCTCTTGTGCATATCAATCTGGGAACGGGTATCTATCGGGCAAAGGGGATTATCGCTGTGGGCACGGTCGCGCAAGGAGGTTTTGCTGTCGGACTTGCGGCGATGGGAGGATTTTCTATTGGAATCGTTTCGCTGGGCATCCTTGTCCTTGCAAATCTTGCTTTCGGAATAATTGCGCTTGGCAGTTTTGCCGTGGGCGTTATCAGTATAGGGGCTTTTGCCTTTGGGATTTTTTCAATGGGAGCAATGACTTTCGGGCAGTTTGCTTTCGGCGCTTCAGCTCATGGGGCGCAGGTGGCGGTAGGAGATGTGGCAAGCGGTAAGATCGCGCTGGGATATTCCCGGGCCGTGGGTACCTACACGGAGGTAAGCAACCGAGAACCTTTTGACTATGAAAACGCTAGTCGTCTGATTGATGCGCATGTGTCATCAAATTGGCTTTTCTTTAAGACCTGGGCGAAGGGCATGGTAAAATGGTTTTAAGATGCGCAGATGAGGAGAATAAAAATGTCAAAAATCAAAATCGGATCTCATGTGGGAATGGCAGGAAAAGAAATGTTCTTAGGATCGGTAAAGGAAGCCGAATCTTACGGGGCAAATGTCCTGATGCTCTATACGGGAGCGCCGCAAAATACAAAAAGAAAAGAGATTGCAGAGCTGAACATAGAGGCTGGATGGGAATATGCCCAAAAAGCAGGAATTGAAGAAATCGTGGTTCATGCGCCCTATATCATTAATCTGGCAAATACCGTGAAGCCGGAGATATTTGAGTTGGCAGTGACTTTTCTGGAAAAAGAAATAAAACGGACGGCGGCTATGCGCAGCAGAATATTGGTACTGCATCCGGGTTCCCATGTGGGAGAGGGTACAGAGGCCGGAATAGCGCAGATTGTAAAGGGTCTTAATCAGGTTCTGGATGATAACGAGGATGACGTTTTCATCGCGTTGGAAACAATGGCGGGAAAAGGAAGCGAGTTGGGTGTAACCTTTGAAGAGTTGAAAATGATTTATGATGGCGTACATAAAAAGGACAGGCTGCGCGTCTGTTTTGATACTTGTCATGTGAATGATGCCGGTTATGATCTGGTGGGAGACTATGAAGGGGTGATACAACAGTTTGATCAAGTGATCGGAATGGATCAGATCGCGGTCATACATATCAACGACAGCATGAATCCCTGTGGAGCGCATAAAGACCGTCATGCCAATATCGGCAAAGGTTATATCGGGAAGGACGTTTTAAAAAGGATCGTCCATGATGACAGATTTGCTGCGGTACCTAAAATCCTCGAGACACCTTGGCTCTGCGAGGAGGGGAGCGCCAAGAAAACGCTCCCGCCATATAAAGAAGAAATTGCAGAGCTTCTGAGAGAATAAATTAAATTATGTCGTTATAGGAAAGAATCAATAACACACAGGTTATGACCATTAACAAGGCTACTAACAAAACACTAAGTTTAATCTGTATTTTCTCTGAACGATGACTGGGTTCAATTAAGTTGTAACGGCGTAAAGCAGTAACGACAGGTTTATATAGAAGCATTGTAATGGCAGCGTTTAAGCCTCCTTTGATCAAGTTGAATGGTAAAAATGCCGGGAGCAATAATTCTACAATGGCTTCTCTTGGATAACCCATGTAGATCGGGGCAATCAAGTAATTCCAGAGCATCATTACTGTAACCTGACAGAACCAGCCGCAAAAAAGCGCAAGTATGGCGCCCGACAGTTTATGTTTCTTTTTGTAGATAAATGCGGCGGTACAGGCAAAGGAACAGCTTGAAATGATATTCATTATACAGCCTAAAATTCCGGTTCCGCTGACTGTGAGCATCTGCACCACAGAGACAATCACCGTTATGGTAAATGAGGTGAACGGTCCGAAGATGAAGCCGCCGATTACGATGATAACGTCTTTGGGATCATACTTCAAAAAGAGTATGAGCGGAATGCGTCCGACAACCACCGCGACATAGGCGAGCGCACACAGCATACCTGTTGTTGTGAGTTTCTTTGTCTTTTTGATATTCATTTTGAATACCTCCTTTAAATAAAATTAACACCTGAAAAGATCTGCATGTCTTTCAGGTGTTAAAAACAGGTGTATTGAAAACGTCAACAGAGCAGTGTGACAAAAAAGAGTGCAAAAATCATAGTCAGATTACTCTGACGATTTCAATACACCTTCTTTAATCCGGACTATACCGTCGGTTTTGGAATTTCACCAAACCCCGCGCTTTCGCGCCCGCGGACTATAACCGCCGATCGGGAATTTCACCCTGCCCTGAAGACATTATCACTATTCAATTGTGTTTGAAGAATCATAGCATGTAGAGAGGGAAAAGTCAATTATAAAAAAGAAACGGCCTACGCAGCCGTTCCTCTCCTATTTACCAGATAGTTAAAAATCCGTTCACAATCCCCGGCATTTTCAAAAAGCAGCTCCATCTGCTTAATTGTTCCCTGCACATAGAGCATAGGAAGCAGGCTTTTATCAAATTTGCCAGGCTGAATCTCCATTTGTTCTCCCGTCTCACTTACCAGTCTTATCATGCCTTGGCATGTCGCAAGCTTGTCAAAAAGTTCCTTTGTATTGTTGATATTATAAATCTTCATATAACGCCCTCCTTCTTCTGAAAAGATTGTAGTCTGTTTCTCTTGATGATATAATTATATGAAACAAAAAGACTATTTGAAATGTCTATATAGCCATATAGTATAACTATATAGCCAATTTAAGGAGGAGGCTGGCGATATGATTGCAATGCCCTTACAGCTCAATGAAAATCTTGAGGAAATGGTTCCGAGGCCCGATGAGGCGTTTCCTGTCTGGGCTTTCTATGAAAGTTTTGATCTGCACGAGGGTGGCCGCGTTCCCTGGCACTGGCATCCTGATGTGGAAATCACCTGGATTCTTCAGGGCAGCATCCGCCTGTGCACAAACAACCAAACGATCACACTCCATGCGGGAGACGGTGCTTTTATCAATTCTAACGCCCTCCACTACAAGGAACTTCTTCCGGGTACTGTCCCTGCCGCCTTGGATCTGCTGTTTGATCCGCTCCTGATCTCCGGCTCTCACAGAAGCGTCTACGAGCAGAAGTATATCGAACCTATCCTGACATGCCGTGATTTGGAGGTTATGCCCCTAACACCCTCCGTCACAAACCAGCGCACCCTGCTGGAACATGTGCGAAGCGCCTATGATGCCGCTGATCGCGGTATGCGGGGGTATGAATTCACCGTGCGTAACCACCTCTCCGATGCCTGGTTTCTGCTATTTCAAGAATCGGAAACGATTCTCCATTCAAAGCCCGTCATCGCGGATCATCGTGAAGAGCGCATTAAAAAAATGCTGCTCTATATTCAGCAGCATTTTCAGGAAAAATTGAGTCTGGAGCAAATTGCAGATGCCGCAAACATCAGCAGCAGAGAATGTCTGCGCTGCTTCAACCAGTCTTTGAATACGACACCATTCACTTATCTTCTGGAGTACCGTATTCGTCAGGCTGCAGACGAATTAAAACACACCAGTCGTGCTGTCACGGATATTGCGTACTCCTGCGGTTTTTCCAATACCAGCTATTTCGGAAAAATCTTCCGTAAGTTTATGAATTGCAGCCCGTCAGAGTACCGCTCTCTTTACCAAGACAGGAACAAGATGGAAGTATGAGGTCTGTTTATGGTATTAAGATATCAATAGCGGAAGACAAATCGTAAACGTCGTTCCCGCTCCTTCTTTAGAAATGACATCTATTTTGCCCGCGTGTTCTAAAACAATAGTGCGGGTAATGGCAAGCCCTAATCCCTGGCCGCCCTTGTCGCTGCGGGTGGTGTAGGAACGGTGGAAAATATTAGGGAGATCTTTTTCCGGTATACCGCAGCCTGTGTCTGAAACGGCGATATAGGCAAGAGAATCATCCGCAGTAAGGGAAAGCGTGATTTTACCGTCCGGCGGCGTAAAGTCGGCGGCATTGTATAAGAGGTTTTCTAATGCGCGGAAAAGCTGTTCACGATTTGCCATGATATGGCAGGGACGCGAGGTAATATCTTCAAGAAAATTCGGCCCGTAAAGTTCTATGATAGGGCGGCAGTTGTGATAAAAATCCGAAAGGAATGTATTTAGCTGCACAGACTCCATTTTCAAAGGGAAACTTGTATGGGCTGCTATTTCCTGAATGGATTTCAGACGCTCAGATAAAATATGACATTGTTCTTCTATATGAATCATTCTTCTGCGGGTGTCTTCATCCAGCATAATATCATTTAATCGTATAATCTGTGCCATATTAGAGAGAGAAGTCAGGGGAGATTTCATATCATGTCCCAATTCTGCGATCAACTGTCCTCTTTCCGTGAGAAGCCGGTGCAGATGTTCTGTTTTTTGCTCAACTTCCTCCTGCAGATGAAGAGTAAGCTTTATGTTTTCCTCTGCCATTTCCCGGTTACGCCGCACCATCAGGACGGCGAAAGCAATCACCATACAAAAAGCACCATATTCTTCAGGGTAAGCGCCGACAAACGGTTCGTAAGCCCCGATTGACAGTACGCTGTAAAACAGACCGACGCCATTTGCGGCAGCGGCGGCGAGAACGATCCCTATGTTCTGCAGTCCTCTAAAACCGCCATAGACAGTCAGGCTGATCAGAGAGAACGCCATGATTGCTTTATACCATGAAATGAACGGGCCATACCATAATATAAGAGCGGGAATGGCGGGAAATACAAATAAGGGAGCAATTACAACAATACCGCAGATACCCAGAGAAAGAAAGCGGAGTGCTTTTTTCAGGCGCTTAAAACCGTCCGGCAAAAATAGCAGGAGGGCAATCTGCATGGAAAAGTAAATGCCGGATACGGCGGCAGCATCTTCTATCGCATAAAGGGTGCCTACAAGCGGCACGCCAAACAGTCTTAAGAAAGGGTAGCATATTCGCAGGGCGAAGGACAGACTTAACATGCCAAAATAAAGAGTGGCGGTCTTACCGTGGTCATCCCTGCGCATCCAAAGTACAATGCAAAATAAAGAGAGTGTGAGAGATGAAAAAAACAGCAGCCCGTAGATAATCATACGGCAGGCGATAAGATGGCTGACACTGTCCGCATCGCCTATTATGGGTGCAAACCAGATTCCTCCATAATAGTGTGAATAATTGGCAGTCTGGATGATCAGCTCTGGTTCGCCGTCAAGAAAAAAGGAATAAGCGGTGTCTTTAATAAGAGGAGTATAATTATGAAAATCAAAAGACACGTCGCCGGTCTCGCCTAGACAACGCCCATCTACATAAACTCTGGCGGCGCAGAGAGGCTCCTGCAGATAGAGAAGGACATTACCGTTTCCCTGTAGATGCAGACGCCATGTGGAGATCCCGTAAGGATTTTTATCTTCATGGAATAAGGCCAGATTAGGATATTCGCCGGCCCATGTGTTGTAATGAGACTTTGATCCGGCAGAAAAATCCTCCGGAAAGAGCATAGTATCCGGATAAAGTTCCCAGCCGTCAACGAGAGAACAATAACCTTTTTCTGGAACTATGCAAACATTATCTTGTGTAAGCGCCGCCTTTGTTATATATTTATTATCATATCGAGTAACAGTCAGCAGTCCAAGCAGGCTTATCATAATTGCGCCTGCGGTTATGAGAATTGTTTGAAATGCAGTTTTTGTAAATATGGTCTGCTTCATGATAATTGTTGAACCTCCTAAAATTTTACAAAGGAAAAAGTATATGAGAAGTAAGTGCAAATTTCCATTTATACTGATTTTTGTAATTGCAATTTTATTTTATAGGGCCGATGCTGCTGTAGCAATGGCAGCAGAAGAAAATATCGAGCCGGAGCTGATCGAGGAATCCGCTGCCGAGACAGAATCGGAGCAGGAGTCCATCGAGGGGCCTGTTGTCGAGACAGAATTGGAGCAGGAGCCCATTGAGGAGCCTGCGATCGAGGCAGAGCAGGAATCCATCGAGGAACTTGTTGTGGAGTCAGAGTCGGAGCTGGAACTGATTCAGGAGCTCGCAGCTGTATCAGACCCGGAACAAACCGTATCCACCGGTCCAGCTTTGATGGAATGGCTGGAGGCACACAAGAATATTGGCGGTACAATAAAGCTGACAGATCATGTGGTCCTGGACGGTGAATACAGTTTTTGCCCTAGCGGTATAAATATGCCGGCCGTTTATGTTGATACTGATAAATATACAATCACCGTAACCGGAGAAATAGAGCTTTTGAGTGACGATCATCTTATCTTTTCGGGACAGCCGGACGGTAAAAGTATCTTTTATGTGGCAGAAAAAGGCATGCTTTCCATGGAGGGCGTTGCAGTGGAAAGTGAATCGTGCGCCCTGTGGCAGGAGGAAGGCGCGGGTTTGGTGATTTCCGACTGTCGTATATCGGGGAGCATTCATTATGCGGATACGCCTTTCGTGATATATCAGAATTCTGTCTGTGCTGTCGTGGAAGCGGGACAAACGTTAAGCGATGTACTTCCGGCGCAAATCAGCTGTTCCGTCAACAGGCAGGGAGATGTAAGGAATAACGAAAGGGTTCCGCTGTCATGGAATCTGGAGGGCACCGAAGCACAGCAGGCAGAAAGGCAGCGCTTTGAGCTGCAGGGTTCTTTTTTACATGCAGCATCCGCTAAACCGGTGCAGTGTACGGTAATTTATAATGATTACCCGTTGACCTTTACGGACGTGCGGGCATCGATAATCGCCAACCAGTATACGTTTCAGGGTGGGTATACGAAGCCGGTGGAGGCTCTGCCTATCACGGTAATATCAGAATATTCCTTCGATAATGAAAGCTGGTTTACATACGAAGAAAAAAAGGTAACCGACATTTACGCGGGCTTTTTCATTGCTTTTAAATCTGAACAGCGCGACAGGGCAGGGCAGCCCAACATATATATTCGTCTGCAGTGGAATGATAACGGAACTCCATATTTTTCCAATGTGCTATGCTATGCGGCTGACGATCTGGAATCTGTGGAGGATATAGGGGGAAGCCGGGGTGGTGGCACTTCCATCACGAATCCGCCGGATGAGCCACAGGAAAGCATTAGCAGTACGCCTGCCGAAGACGAAAACCCGCCTAAAAAGGGAAACTCTGATACCCATTCAAATAATGACAAAACAGAGACTCTGTCAGGTGCAGTCCAAACGGAGGCAGGAGGCTCCGATAGCGGATCCGGTGTGGCAAATAATGGACAATCGCCTAGTGCAGAAACTACTGACGTCAATACAGAGCAGTTGTCAAAGGCCCAATTGCCCGGTGTTGTTGCAGGGCAGATTGATACCGATATAGAGCCGCCGTTATATGCGGAGATCCCGGATACTGATGAGGAAGCGTTATTATATGCGCAGGTTCCGGATACTAATGAGGAACAGGTATTGGCTTTGGCTTCTCCTCAAGTGAATGCGCAGACGCTGCATATGGACACCCGTCAAAACAATTATATCGTTATCGTATTAGGATTCGTACTGCTTTCAGTTATTGCCGGAGCAGCAGGCTTTTATGTTCATTCCCGATCGGGAACAAACAGGTAACCCTTATAGCGCTTGGTTTGGATGTAGTCATGATCCGGGCACATATCATAGAGTTTTTTGCGGATGCGCCCCATGATAACCTGCAGAGATTTCTGTCCTTTGTTGATTGGCGCTTTCCACACCGAATCATAAATCTGCTCCGGCGTATATATTTCATTGGGATGTTTTGCAAGAAAATACAGTACATCAAATTCATAAGATGAAAAATCAACGGAGTATGTGCCATAGCTTACACTGCACGAGGACGGACAGATGGAAAGCGCCCCATAAGTAAGGGACTGGGGCGGCTCGGCAGCTCTGCCGGAACGGATGCGCGCCTGTACCCGAAGTTCCAGTTCTCTTAAGCTGTATGGCTTGCACACATAGTCATCTCCGCCGATTGAGAGTCCCCGGATACGGTTTTCTTCTTCGGTATAGCCGGAAAGGAAAATAATAGGAAGACCTGTTTTTTTGCGTATTTTTTCGCATAATGCGAAGCCGCTCATATCCGGTAAATCCACGTCCAGAACGACACAGTCGAGTGCATTGGATAGAATGATTTTTTCTGCAGTTTCCGCAGTTTTTGCGCAGACGACGTCATAGCCCACAGTGCTAAAATATGTCTTATTATCCTCTAATATCATCGGATCGTCATCCACCATTAAAATCTTGTACATATTCATTCCCTTTTTTTCTTGGCCCGTGAGTTTGGGTGTAAGCCCAAATCTCACGATTAAAAATCTTTGATTTTTAATCAAGTATAGCATAAAAAATTCCCTTGGGCTGTTCTTTTCATACAGAAAAGGAGCGCGAAAATAAACGTCAGGTAACAATCTTCGCCTGACGCTTTTTTCAATTGAAAAATATTGTAGAATAATGCTATTAAAGTTAAAAATCTGTTTAAAATGAGTCGGCAGGAAAAGGGGCATAAAGTATGTTGGGCGGTTCCGTATATATAGCTTTTTTTCGGTTAGTAATTAACCTTGCGGGCGTGATTCTGTTATTTTTTCTGCTTTCCGAGTCGCGGTTTGACAGAAAAAAAATGGTGATCGGCTATGTGTGCTTTTGCACGGCTATATGCGTACTTGCAAGTGTCTGGTATGTGGTGAGCTGGGAGAGCTATGTACGGATGGCGCCATTTACAATATATATATGCTTTTCTGTCTTTGCGATTTTTATGAGCAAGGATTCCGTTTATCTGACGTTTTATAAGCTGGCGCTGGGGTTTTACCTGATGTCGGTGTTTGTGGTCGGCGGGCTGGAAATTTCCATTATTTTTTTCGAGAGTAATATATGGGCGGATATTATTTTGCGCATTATGCTGATCCTGCTTATTGCATTTCTTCTCGACAGATATGTTAAAGAATCCGTGAAGGATTTTGGCGAGTATGTGGAGAGCGAAGCGGACAAGTTCAGTGTTGTGGTGATGATCGTCTGCATTTTGTTGGGTATCGGCTACATTTTGAATCCGAGTCTGAACAGAGAAATGACGTTTCAGAGAATTTATCAGATTCTGGTGAATTTTTTCCTGACAGGAATGCTGCAGTTTCTTGTGTTTCGGTTTTATCTGCACGTCGGGAAGGAAAAGGAGTATGAGAGAGAAAACCAGCTGATACAGATGAACTATCGGCTTTTAGAGAGACAGGTGGAGATCCTGGAGGAATCCGTAGAATCAAGCAGGCGGCTTCGTCACGATATCAGGCACCATAACGCTGTCATGGCAGAGTGCGCGCGCAGAGGGCAGACGGAAGAGCTTTTACAGTATTTGAAAGAATATGACAGGGAAACTGATCAGGATGTGCCGAAAATGATATGCGCCAATCCCGCGGTCAACAATATTCTGTCTGCTTATACCAGAAAAGCGGAGCATGAACAGATTAAAGTTACGCTGGATGTGAAGCTTGGAAAAAATCTGGCAATACCCAGTATTGATCTGGTGGCGATACTCGCAAATGCTTATGAAAATGCGATTTACGCCTGCATGGAGGTAAAAAAGCATTCGGAGGAGCGGGAGTGTTTTATTTCCCTGATGCTCAAAAAGCGAAAGAATAAACTGATTATTTTGTGCAGCAATACATGCAGGAGGGAAACGATACTGAAGGACGGGAAACCGGAAACCGAATTTACGGGAGGTGTCGGGGTTTCCAGTATTATCAGAACGGCAAAGAAGTACGACGGGGAATATGATTTTAAAAATGACGACGGCGTCTTTGTATTCAGGCTGATTATGAATACAGAGCCTGAACAAAAAGAAAATGCACAGCCTGCAACGGAGGAAAAATGACCTATCTGACAGCACTTTGCGATGATGAGACAGCGGAGCTTAACAAAACAGAAAAGATATTGAATGATTATGAACAGGAACATCCGGAAGTAGAGTTCATAATTGAACGCTTTGAGAGCGCGGACGAATTGATCTACAGAATTGAGGATAAAAATTATGCGCCGGACCTGATTTTTATGGATATCTATATGCCGGGGCCGGGAGGAGTATCGGATTCTCTGGGGATGGATGCGGCAAAAAAACTGCGGGATATGGGAAGCAGGGCCAAGTTGTTTTTTCTCACAACATCCGGAGAATTTGCGTTGGAGGCCTTTGATGTGGATGCGTTTCAGTATCTTCTGAAGCCGATCTCACAGGAGCGTTTGTTCGGCGCATTGGACAGATTTTTGGAAGGCGAGGAGGAGGAACGGAAGAGATATATTTTGCTCAAAAAGGAAGGAAGATTTGTGAAGGTGGCAGTAAATAATCTTGTATACTGCGAAGCGCAGGGGAAAACGCAATGCTTGTATTTTGCCGATGGAAGAGAATACCGGCAGTGCATGACCATGATGAAGCTTTATGAACTGCTCTCTCCCTATCAGGAGTTTGTGAAGATTGGGGTGGCTTTTATTGTTAATCTGGAATATGTTGACAGTCTAAGCGCGCAGGATATCTGTCTGACGGGGGGCAGGAAGATTTATTTGCCGAGAGGTGCATATAAGGGGCTGAGAGAGCAGTATTTTAATTATTTCTGTAAAACCTGTTAAAATGACAAATTCTGAACGATTCGGAATAGAAAGAGGTGCATGTAATGTTAAGGACAATTAAAGGAAGACTTACGGTCAGTATGATCGGTATTGTTGTGGCAAGTATTCTCCTGACTACAGTGGGAATTATCACAGTGGCGGGGAGGCAGACGATTCAGGATCAGACGCGGGCGCTGCAATTGAACGCGGATAAATATGCCGAAGAAATCAATACATGGATCGAGAGCGAAAAGATGCTTGCAGACGGCGCTGTGGAGAGCATAGCTGCCGGAAAAATAACAGAGACAGAGTTTATTCAGTCTGTAGTGGATGCACATGCGGAGGGAAGAGCGGAACTTTTAAATCTGTACTGCGGGACGAATGACAGCAGATTTATCTGGTCCAACAGAGAGATTGAGATGCCGGCGGACTATGATCCGGTAGAGCGGGGATGGTATCAGCAGGCAGCGGAGGCGGGAACGGTTATCGTAACGGATCCATACTGTGACGCTCTGACAGGGCAAATGTGTACGACTATTGCGGCACCGGTAATGATAGAGAATGAGCTGGCAGGCGTTATCGGACTGGATGTGACTCTTGAAACGGTGACAGAGTTGACGGGAAGTATTAATTATGAAGATGGCGTATACGGATTTCTTTTGGACAGCATCGGACAATATGTGGCACATGAAAACAAAGAGTATGAACCCACGGCGGAAACGACGGTTCTTGCAGCAAATATTCTTCCGGAGCTTGGCGGAATGATAACAGGTTCGGAGCACGATATAAAGAAGCTCAAGGACTATGATGGCAGTACCTGCTATTTTGCATTGACGGAAATAAGCGGTTGTGGATGGAAACTGGGAGTCGTAGTACCTACGGCCAATGTCACAGGATCCCTTGTGACAATGATTGTGATAGCGGTTGTGACTGCTCTGGTGATTATCGCATTTGTGGCAGTATTTATGACAGGACTGATCGGCAGGATGCTGGCGCCTGTGCAAATGTTGAAGCAGTTTGCCTCCGGCGATTTTTCGGAAAATGCCGTCGTTGCAACTTCCATTCCGAAGGAATATAAAAATGAGACTGAGCAGATCAGTAAAGCCACTGTGGAGGTAAAACAGCAGATCAGGGAGATTATCTTAAATACAAAGCAGGAGGCGGGGAATATCGGTGACATTGCCGAGGGAACGTCCGAAACAATGGCGGTTTTAAACAAGGATATTTCTGATATTACAGAGTCTGCCGATTTTGTCATGAAACAGATCGTGACGGCAAGGGAACTGGCGGAAAGCATAAAGAACAGCGGGCAGAAACTGGGAACTGCCATTGAGGATGTAGCCGGAAAGGCGGGAGAAGCGGCAGGGCAGTCAAATGACATTACACAGCGTGCAGGTGATCATTATAAATCGGCCAATCAGTCTGCTGAAGAAGCTATTTCACTCTATCAGGAGACAAAGACGGATCTGGAACAGGCCATTGAAGACAGTCAGAAAGTGGGAGAGATCAACGCCTTGACAGAGGAGATACTGTCCATCAGCTCCCAGACAAACCTGTTGGCGTTGAATGCGTCCATAGAGGCTTCCAGAGCCGGTGAGGCAGGCAGAGGATTTGCTGTTGTGGCGGATGAGATCAGAGAATTGGCGGATAATTCCAGAAAGGCGGTAGATAAGATCCGTCAGGTGACAGAGGGCGTGGTGAAAAACGTGGCGTTCCTGTCCAAGAGTTCCGAAAAACTGCTTACATTTATGTCCGGTAAGGTCATGGAAGATTATCAGGGAATGACGGAACTTGCGCAGATGTACGAAAAGGATGCTGCTTTTTTCAGCGGCATATCCGTTGATCTGGGAGCCGCATCCCAGGAGATGAATGCGGATATGACGGAAATTAATGCATCGATGGTTTCGATCACGGAACTTGTGGGAGAAATAGCGGAATTGATGCAGAAGATGAATCAGTCGGCAAAGAGCTCCAACGAAAATTCCGGAATGGTTGTGAAACAGATGGAAGAACTGTTCCGGTTAAGCGAGCTTTTAAATCAGACGGTGGATTCTTTTAAAGTATAAATACGCTCCCCCGAAACCCCTGACGCTATGAAATACGGCGCCGGGGGTTTTTAAGTTTACTTGACATATTTGCGGAAGACGCATATAAAATAGATATGCGATTATTTCAAATACAAGAGCTTCAAATTTCAGGCATGATTTGTCACCTGTATCTGCCGTCGGATTATGATGAGGGAGAGAAATATTATCCCACAATCTATGTCAATGGAGAAATTCCGATTGAAGGGATAATGACTAAACTAGTCAACACGGGTGCGCGGACAGATTTTATTCTTCTCTCTGTTAAACCGAGAAGTTGGAACGATGATTTTACACCATGGGCAGCTCCCGCTTTTCGCAGGGGAGAGGAAGCGCCTATGGGAAAAGCGGATGATTATCTAAAATGTTTGGCAAAAGAAATCAAGCCTTATATGGACGCCCATTATCGGACGAAGCCGGAACCGGAGCAAACGGCCTTGTTCGGGTATTCTCTGGGAGGACTTACAGCGGTTTATGCCGGTTACAAAACCGATGTATTCGGTGCGGCTGCCAGTTTGTCAGGATCTTTGTGGTATGATGGTTTCTGTGAATTTATGGAGCGGGAAAAGCCGCTTAGGACAGACCTTCGGGTATATTTGTCTCTTGGGAAAAAGGAAAGCCGCAGCAAAAATCCACGGATGCAGAGGATAGCAGAGTGTACGGAGAAAGCGATAGAAATTCTGTCTTCCGATGGACGAAACAGCAATAAGGTATTCTTTGAGTGGAATGAAGGGGGGCATTTTCACGATATTGAAGCGCGATTTGCAAAAGCAATTATGTGGTGGATATAAATTCATGCAGTTTTTTTCGGCATATTATTGATTTTTCAGACGTTTTTTGGCAAAATAAGAAAGGATTTAATTTTCTAAGAGAGAAGGGATATCAGATGGAAAGAAAAGTTGGAACTGTATCGAGGGGGATACGCTGCCCGATCATCAGACAAGGAGATGATCTGACAGAGATCGTTGTGAATAGTGTTATGGAAGCGGCTGAAGCGGAAGGATTTGAGATCCGTGACAGAGACGTGATTGCGGTGACGGAGTCCATTGTGGCGAGATCACAGGGCAATTATGCATCGGTGGAGGCGATTGCCCAGGATGTGAGGGAAAAGCTTGGCGGTGAGACGATTGGCGTTATTTTTCCTATTTTATCGCGAAACCGTTTTGCAATCTGCTTGAGGGGTATCGCAATGGGAGCGAAGAAGATCGTGCTGATGCTCAGCTATCCCAGTGATGAAGTGGGCAATGAGCTTGTTTCGCTGGATCAGTTGGATAAGGCGAAGATCAATCCTTACAGCGATGTATTGACATTGGAGAAGTATCGTGAGCTTTTCGGAGAAAATAAACACCCGTTTACAGGGGTGGATTATGTAGCGTATTATGGAGAACTGATCAAAGAAGCGGGAGCGGAGGTGGAGATCATCTTTGCTAACGACTGCCGCAGTATTCTTCCTTATACGAAAAAGGTGATAAACTGTGATATTCATACAAGGGTGCGCACCAAGAGGCTTCTCAGGGAAGCAGGGGCGGAAGTAGTGGTCGGGATGGATGATATTCTGAACCAGCCCGTAAACGGAAGCGGATGCAATGAGAAATATGGTTTGCTCGGTTCCAATAAGTCCACGGAAGACACGATCAAATTGTTTCCGAGAGAGTGCACTGATCTGGTGATGGATATTCAGAAGTCTATTTTGGACAAAACCGGCAAACATGTGGAAGTTATGGTGTACGGTGACGGTGCTTTCAAAGATCCGGTAGGGAAAATCTGGGAGCTTGCAGATCCTTGTGTGTCGCCTGCCAGCACGCCGGGACTGGAAGGTACGCCCAACGAAGTGAAATTAAAATATCTGGCGGATAATGATTTTAAGGATCTGTCCGGTGAGGCGCTCAAGGAAGCCATCTCTAACCGTATCCGGGAGAAGAAGGATAATCTGGTAGGTGATATGGCATCTCAGGGAACGACCCCCAGAAGACTGACTGACCTGATCGGTTCCCTGTGTGACCTGACAAGCGGTTCGGGTGACAAGGGTACGCCGGTAATCTTGATTCAGGGATATTTTGACAATTACATAAGTTAAGCGTATTTCTATATACCTAATATTTAGAGCAGATATGCCCGCTGTGTTTTCTATGACATAGCGGGTTTTGTTTCATTCAAATTGAATCCTTCTCGGTGCTGTGATATAGTGGAAGAAAAGGACTGACAAATATTGGGAGGTGGCTATGAAGCTGGTGGTATTGGAGCGCAACAGTGTCGGAACAGATATCGACATGGGTTGCCTGGAAAAATTTGGGGAGGTTGTCTGCTATCCGAATACGGTGGCGGACAATACGGCAGAGCGGGTTCAGGATGCGGATATTGTCATTGTGAATAAGGTGCCNATGAANGAGAGCACGTTGAAAAANGCNCCNAATGTNAAGCTGATCTGNNTGTTTGCGACAGGNTTTGATAATGTGGATCTGGCNTACTGTAAGNGCCGTGGTATCAAGGTNGCGAATGTGGTCAATTACTGTACTGCTGCGGTGGCGCAGCANACGCTTCTGTTAGCCATGGCACTCTCGGAGAANCTGGCNTTTTANGATGATTANGTGAAGTCCGGAACCTACGGTGCNCAGGANCGTTTCTCNAATTTTGACAAACCCTTTAACNAGCTNGANGNAAAGACCTGGNGNATTGTCGNAATGGGCGGTATCGNTCATAAGNTAGCCGGTCTGGCNACNGCNTTNGGNTGTAAGGTNATCTTNTATTCTGCGTCCGGCAAGAGCACNTGNACAGAGTATGAGCGGGTGGAGNTTGACAGACTTTTACAGGAATCGGATATTNTGTCCCTGCACTGTCCTTTGAGTGACAGAACCAGGGGATTGATCAACAGGGAGGCGTTTTCCCGGATGAANTCNTCGGCCATACTGGTCAATGTGGCGAGAGGNCCNGTTGTGGATACNCAGGCTCTTTATGAAGCGTTGATAGAAGGNAANATCGCGGCAGCAGGACTGGANGTGCTGGAGAAGGAACCGATCAGCAAGGATAATCCGNTGAACGAGATCAANGACAGTACGAAGNTGATCATCACACCNCATATGTCNTGGGCGAGCACGGAATCCAGAGAGCGCCTTGTGGCAGAGGTCGCAAAAAATATCGAGGCATTTTTAGACGGAAAAGAACGGAATATTGTGANCTGATAAAAAGAAGCGTGGAGGAGAGGAAGAAAATGGGAATNGTAATTGAAAATGCACTGGTGGNACTGCCNGANGGNGCNGAGGATGTGATCCGGGAGACNTCGCTNTATATCGAGGGAGATAAGATCNCAGNGATTGGAAGTGCGCCGGCGGGNTTNAGCCGGGATAAGGTGATNGACGGNACNGATAAGCTGGTGATTCCGGGANTGATCAACTGTCATACNCANTCTTATATGTCNTTTATGAGAAATGTGGCGGANGATCTNTCCTTTATGGACTGGCTTTTCGGAAAGATCGATCCCATCGAACAGAAAATGACNGATGAGGATACCTATTGGGGTGCGAATNTGGCGATNATTGAGATGATGAAGAGCGGGACCACCTGCTTTAACGATATGCAGATGAATATTCACCAGACNACCCGGGCGGTNAAGGAGTCCGGTATGCGTGCNGTGATCTGCCGCGGGCTTGTAGGGAGCGGGAATGACGAGGCAGGGCAGATGCGTCTGCGGCAGGCATATGAGGAGAGAGATGCGGCGGCTGACTGTGACCGGCTCACTTTCAANCTGGGGCCCCACGCGCCTTACACCTGCGATGAAGCTTTCTTAAAGATCGTGGCGGAGGAGGCGAAGCGGGAAAACATGGGTATCCATATTCATCTCTCCGAGAGTGAAAGNGAGATNGGGCAGATTCAGGAGAAGTATGGTTGTACACCCATTGCGCTGGCGGAGCGGAGCGGTATTTTTGATGTGCCAACGATCGCGGCTCACTGTGTTCAGGTGACAGATGACGATATCGATATATTAAAACGCAAAAATGTCAGCGTGGTGACGAATCCTGCCAGCAATATGAAGCTNGGGAACGGGTTTGCGCCCATTGCAAANATGCTGGAAAANGGTGTTAANGTNTGTCTCGGCACGGATGGNGCAGCNAGCAATAACTGCCTGAATATGTTCCATGAGCTGAGTCTGCTGACANTGATCCANAANGGCACNGGCAAGACACCGCAGTGNNTCAGCGCNAAGGAGGGCTTCCGGATNGCGACCATCAANGGNGCGAAGGCGCTGGGGCTGGAGNANGAGATNGGNTCNATCGAGGTAGGGAAAAANGCGGATCTNGCAATNCTGGANNTGAACACNNCNTCCCTTACACCCAGAAANAATCTGCTTGCNGGNNTGTCNTATTCNGCTAACGGTTCCGAAGTGGATACGGTCATCATTAACGGGCAGATCACAATGGAGAACCGTCAGATTCTGACGATGGATGAAAAGTTGGTTTATAAAAAAGTGCAGGAAACCATTGAGCGGATAGGGATCTGATTTTTTAATGGCATTCCGTAGAGAAGTTTGTTATAATATACGCAGGTAGGTTTTGATAAGAATTTGTATTGGAAAGGGGATAGAGATATGCTGGCAACACTGATACCGTATTTTGATAAGGATATGAAAGTTTCAGCTTATGCTCTGGTTTCACAGAGAGAGAACAGCCTTTTAAATCCGCCGATTTTTGGTACAAGCAGCCCGAATGGGCTTGCGGAGATCGGGGGCGTGGAGGTCGTACATAATATAGGGATCGATACCCTGTCGCCCGGGACAGACGTTCTGATTCCGGTGACCCATATTGCGGTGTTTTCCGATCTGGAGTCGAAGTGCGAGGAGTTTCGCGGCAGATTGGTGCTGGTATTTGACGATCAAGTGGAAAACAACGATGCCTACAGAAACCGGTTTACCCAGTTAAAAGAGAAAGGCTATAAACTGGCTATTTCGAAACTCCCGGTGAGCCGTTATGAAGAGTGTAAAGAACTGTTAATGCTGATGGATTACGTGATCTTGGATCAGAAAGAGGTGGATCTTACCAAGATCAAGATCTATTTTAGAAGGCAGTATCCGCAGATCAAGATCTGCGTGGGGAATATTGACAGTCAGGATATCTTTGACAGTTTAAAGGATGATGATAATTTCCATTGGTTCGAGGGCAAGTTCTACCGCATTCCGATCACAAAGGGTGAAACGGAAGTATCCCCGTTAAAGATCAATTATCTGGAGCTGATGAATATCGTCAATGCTCCGGATTTTGAGCTGACGGAGGCGGCGGACGTGATCGGTCGTGACACTGCGTTGGTGGTGGATCTTCTTAAGATGGTAAATCACATTGCAGTCAACTCTCAGGTGACATCCATTCGCCATGCGGCGGCGATCCTGGGACAGCGCGAACTGAAAAAGTGGATCAATACCGTGATTACAAAGGAGCTGTGTGCGGACAGGCCTAATGAGGTTTCCAGAACCTCCATGCTGCGCGCGAAGTTTATGGAGTGTCTGGCGCCGGTGTTTGGACTGGGCATGAAGTCTTCAGAAGTTTTCCTGATGGGGCTGTTTTCCATCTTAAATATCATTTTGAATATGCCCATGGAAGAAGCGCTTAAGATGGTCACGGTCTCTAAAGAAATTGAAGAAGCGCTGGTGCGCGGTACGGGAGAGCTGGCGAATATCTATTCCTTTGTTGTAAGCTATGAGGCGGCGGACTGGCAGGAGATCAGCAGGCAGCTTATCGTGTTGAATGTGGACACGGACGTAATCTATCAGGCATATACCGAGACGGTTTGCTGGTATAAAGAAATGTTTTTTGAGACAGAGTAAGTAGATTAAGGAGGAAGTAGTCAATGAGCAGCGAAATCAGAGATATCAGTCTTGCCGAGTCCGGTGAGAGAAAGATAGAGTGGGTTAAGAGAAACTGTGACCTGCTGCGCACTCTGGAGAAAGAATTTAGTGAATCTAAACCCTTTGCGGGCAAAAAGGTGGCATTGTCTGTGCATTTAGAGGCGAAGACCGCTTATCTGTGTCTTGTGCTGGCGGCCGGCGGCGCTGAGATGTATGTGACAGGGTCGAACCCTCTCTCCACACAGGACGATGTGGCGGCTGCGCTCGTAAAGGCTGGGCTGGAGGTACACGCCTGGTATGATGCGACTCAGGAGGAGTATGAAACGCATATCCGTCACGTATTAGAGGTCGGGCCTAATATCATTATCGATGACGGCGGCGATCTGGTGACAATGGTGCATACACAGATGCAGCACTTGATTCCGAACATTATTGGCGGCTGCGAGGAGACGACCACAGGTATTATCCGTCTGGAGGCAATGAACAAGGCGGGAGAACTGAAATTCCCTATGGTGCGCGTTAATAATGCGGCATGTAAGCATTTCTTTGATAACAGATACGGCACAGGGCAGTCCGTTTGGGACGGCATCAACAGAACGACCAATCTGATCGTGGCAGGCAAGATTGTGGTCGTAGCGGGCTATGGCTGGTGCGGTAAGGGTACGGCAATGCGTGCTAAGGGATTGGGTGCCCGCGTGATCGTTACAGAGATCGATCCGATCAAGGCAATCGAGGCAGTGATGGATGGTTTTGACGTGATGCCGATGAAGGAGGCCGCTAAGGTTGGCGATTTCTTCATTACCGTGACAGGCTGTGATGGGGTTATTGATAAGGAAGATTTTGCGGAGATGAAGGAGGGCGCGATCCTTTGTAATGCGGGCCACTTCGACTGTGAGATCGATATGGCATGGCTGAAGGCAAACGCGGTGGAGACCAGAGAGCAGCGGAAGAATATCATGGGTTATAAGCTGCCCACAGGTCAGTGGATCTTCGTGCTGGCAGAGGGACGTCTTGTGAATCTGGCGGCAGGCGATGGTCATCCGGCAGAGATCATGGATATGAGCTTTGCGATTCAGGCGCTGTCCGCGAAATATCTGGTGGAGCATGCCAGTGAGCTGACAGAGAAGCTGATCGATGTGCCGGAGGAAGTAGATAAGGATGTGGCGAAGCGTAAGCTGGTGTTCCTTGGCAAGGAGATCGATGTGCTGACACCTGAGCAGGAGAAATATCTGAACAGCTATACAGTATAATCGGCGCAGACTCAGCAGTCTGCGACCAAAGAGTTGCTGCGCAATTCTTACTTAAGTGTTTTAATTATGGCAAATGAGGCCGCATTGTGCCGAGAATTGTGAGGCATGTATGCGGCTTTGTTTTTTGTATATCCTATCAAAGGAGTAAAAGGAGCAGAACAATAATGAATAAAACAGCACAGGGAAGCTTTGCAGAGAATTTATTACAGTATTTGAATGACAGTCCTACGGCATATCATGCGGTGGAGAATGGGACAGAATTACTCAGAAAGAGTGGTTTTCAGGAATTGAANGAGACGGAGAGCTGGNCNCTGNGNAAGGGNGGNAAGTATTTTGTNGTGAAAAANCNCTCNGCAGTGATNGCNTTTATCNTCGGGGAAGGNGATCCGGCANAAGAGGGGTTCCGNATCATCGGGGCGCATACNGATTCTCCGGCGCTCAAGATCAAACCGGGTGACTGNAGTATNACGCCGGAGGGCTACGTCCGGGTAAATGTGGAGATTTANGGCGGNGCTATTTTGAGTACCTGGTTTGACAGACCTCTTGCGCTGGCGGGACGCGTTGTGGTGAANGAGNNCGGAACGCTTCAGNAAAAGCTGNTTAGAATAGACAAACCTGTCTTTATNCTGCCGAATCTNTGTATCCATCTGCACCGGGACGTAAACGANAAGTGNNCCTACAACAAACANACCGAGATCGTNCCGCTTNTGTCNATGAAAGAGGGAGAATGTGGAGAAGGGCGATTATCTGNTGAATCTGCTNGAAGAGGAAGCAGNGATTAAGAAAGCAANTATTGTGGANTANGAATTNTTCCTGTATGAATATCAGAAGGGCATCTTTACCGGCAGGAAACAGGAATTTATNTCTGCCTCAAGAATTGACGATCTCTCTATGGTATATGCCGGACTTACGGCNTTGACGGAAGCNNNNGAGGGAGGAAANGCGACCAGNGTGTTTGCNGCNTTTGANAATGAGGAGGTGGGAAGCACCTCNGCNCAGGGNGCCCATTCCGGTCTTTTACTGCATCTTTTGAATCGGATCTGTAAGAATCTGGGATTGACGGATGATGGCTATTTTCAGGCAGTTGCCAATTCGACCTCTATTTCCGCCGATCTGGCTCACGCGGTGCATCCTAACTACAGCGACAAACATGACTCGGAAAACCGTCCTGTTTTAGGCGGCGGGCCGGTGATCAAATATTCGGCGGCTCAGCGGTATGCCACGACAGCATACAGCGCGGCTTATTTCATGGAAGCCTGTGAGCGGGCGGGAGTGCCGTTCCAGAAGTTTGTAAACAGAAATGATATTCCGGGCGGTTCCACGATCGGGCCTGCACTGTCCGGCCTGACCACGATTCCTACGGTGGATATGGGTGCGCCCATTCTGGCGATGCACTCCATCCGGGAATTTGGGGCTGTGGCGGATTTTGTGGATACAGAAAAGGTTTTTCGGGCGTATTATGAGGATTAACAGCAATGAAGCAAATTAATTGGAAATATTATTTTGTGTTGCTGTTACTACTGCTTGTGCTGCTGAAAGTAACGAGTTATATGATGTTTTTAGAGGCAATGGCTTTACTTATGGTGTATTTGGCATGGGTTCTGTTTTCCGGAAGTATTTTTTATACATATAACAAGAAGAGGGGAGTGCGGAAAGGATTTTGCACAAATTATGAATATGAAGTGTTGACAATGCATTTTTGGATTGATGCGGTTCATAAGGAGTTAGCTGTAATATGTATGCTAAATCCCTTTAAAGTGCAGTACTTTCCCTTAGACAGCGTTGAAAAAATAGAGCCGATGGTTTCTACCGGAAAAAGAAAAGATTATGCGTATGGAGTGTATTTTGATATAACAATCAGTGGTAAAAAAACCAGTGTAGGTGTGGCGTCTTCAGGAAGAGGACCTTTCATTAATATGGATTATAAAAATCGCTGTTTGGAAGATATACAAAAGTTTAAAGATGCGATTTGGGAAGCAAAGGCTTCTCAATAAATTCTGCGGCACCAGCCGGGCCGGAGCAGGCACGAAAATCCAAGCTGCATTCGTTCGCTGCTTTTGCATATGCAGTATTGTTCAGAATCTCCTGTACAGCAATTCGAATCCCTTCAGAGGATTCTTTCTGTAGTAGAATTCCTGCGCCGATTTCGGTAACTCTTCTTGCTACAGCACGCTGCTCTGCAG
Organism: Lachnospiraceae bacterium; assembly: GCA_014804615.1. GTDB lineage: Bacteria > Bacillota > Clostridia > Lachnospirales > Lachnospiraceae > UBA3282. Next base: position 67,419 of record JAAUZL010000009.1, on the reverse strand, counting down.
TCTGCGGATAGAGAAGCATCGGTGCCGCCATATACAGACTTTCGGAAACGCTGTTCATTCCGCAGTGGGTGATAAAAACATCCGCTCTGGAGAGAATGTCNAACTGATCCACATAGGGATAAACACGGATATTGTCAGGAAGAGTGCCGAGAAGTTCTTGATCCACTGCATTTCCACAGGAAATAACCACCTCTGCATCGATATCTCTTAATGCGTCAATACATTTATGATAGAAATCAGGCCGATCATTGATAACGGTTCCCATGGAAATATAGATGAGCGGTCTCTCTTTTTCCTTTTGGGGCATAACCGTTGAAAAGACAGACGGGCCGACAAAAGTATAGTGCTCAGAGAAACTCTCAGCATAAGGTTGAAATTTTCTTGAAGTATATACGACGGAATCTGTATCATTATCGCTCTGTACAAGGGAAAGGACGCTTTTTACATGATAACCGTAAGGCTTCAGTTTCTTTAGTTCCTTAGAGACCCTTGGAAGTCCGAAAATCAGATCCGCCAGTTCTCTGAGGCTGTTTTTCATATACTGTGAAGACATCTGATTGAAGGCAAAAGTGCTGGTGGATACTACCATCGGTATCTGATGTTTCCAGGCGCTTAATTTGCCCCAGAAGCAGACGGAGTCCGTATACACCACATCCGGCTGAAAAGAGGCATACTCTTTATTCAGGAAATCGTCCATGCCAAGCGTAATGCGGATATCCTGTATTGTCATTTCGGTAGTGGAGACGTTTTTCAGACCGGCCTCTTCCTGCTTGGTCAGCTGCGGCAGGAACGGATCGCAGGATATAAAGTCTGCACCGGTGGCTTTGATCTTTTCTTCAAATTCCTTAAAAGAATAAAAACGGACTATATTTCCGCGCCGCACAAGTTCCGCGGCGACAGGAAGCATCGGATTCGTATGGCCATGAGCCGGTATACAGAAGAATGCTATTTTTTTCAATTCTCAGCATCCTCCTTTTCGTTAAAAGCAACGCCGAATAGTTCGGCAAATGCCCCCTTGGGGGGAATGGCAATACCACGCTCTTCGTCACCGAGAAGGAGCAGCGTATCTCCCGGCTTGATGCCGAATATGTCTCGTGCCTGTTTTGGAATAACGATCTGACCTTTTTCTCCTACGGTAGCTGTCCACGCGTATTTCCCTCTTGGTGCTGTCATNTTCTTTCCTCCAAAAGTATGATTTGTATAACTAATCATACCGCTGGCAGACAGAAATGTCAAATTATTTTTCTGTTTTGAGTGCCCTCTTAGTTGCCTGAGTCATCATTTTTCCTATAAAAAGCGGATGCCGATAAGAAAACTTTATCTGCGCTGTCTGACTTGCAGAGTGGCAGATTATAAACTTCTTTGACCAGATATGATTAGCCAATCCGTAGCCCACTTTTTTTGCTTCCGCCTTAAATTCTTTTGGAACGGAGATCCCCGACGCTGATTTTGTATTTGTCAAGGGCGGATGGAACAAGTGAAAAGAAATCCCATATTCTTCATTTTCTATTTGCAAACATTTAGCCAATGATTCTATTGCCCCTTTTGAAGCGGCATATGGGGAAATATTTGAAAATCCGGTAACACCGACACCTGAGCTTGTAAATATAATCCGCCCTTTTTTTGCCTTGCGCATATGTGGAAGAACTGTTTTTGTTAATCTCAATGCTCCAAAATAATTTACGTCCATTACATTTTGATACACTTCATATCCTGTGTCATGCTCACTTGCAAAGGTGCATAAACAGGCATTGTGTATCGCAATATCAATATCTCCAAAATGTTCGATTGCACTGTGCACGCCATTCTCAATACTGGAAAGGTTTCGTGCATCCGCTACGATTGGCAGGACTGTGTCTTGATACTTCTCTTTTAATATGTCAATAGCAGTAATTTGAAGATCCAATACCGTTACCGTATTCTCCAATTCCAGTAATCTTTCTACAAGATAATACCCAATGCCTTGATCAGCGCCAACAATTAGTACATTTGCCATACTATTTTTCCTCCAATTCACTAAAAAAGCTGTTTATATGCTCATACGCATTTTCTCGAAAGATTTGTTTACATTCATCTGTCAATGTTCCACAAAAAAGCCATCGCTGCATAAACAGAAAAATCGGCGAATANAATTTNANTGCTAAATANNTGCTGTTTGCCGGCTTGATCATTCCTATTGTCATTAACAGGGAAAATACNTTTGTCTGAAAATTTAATGGTTTATCNAANATCCAATCATCATATATTTTTTGTATCTCANTATTGCAGAAATGTTCAATGGAAAGTAATCTCATAATTTTGTTGCAATATTCGTCCATTAGATACTTCTCAAAAAAGCAATCGCANGTNTNTTTAAAGAAATCNCCTTCNNTAGTTTTNGGTGTAGTCGTTAATGCCTCCTCTAATTGAAACATCAGATCAGCNGCTGTTGTTTCAAAATGTCGCAATAGTTCATCAAAAATAGCCTGNTTATTTTTGAAATGATAATAGACTGAACTTTCCTTNATGTCTACGATCTGACAAATGTCTCTGATAGAAACTGCAGAAAACCCTTTTTGAGAAAATAAATCTAATGCGACATTNAATATTTTTTGTTTNGTATCATTCATGCCCNTTCNCCCTAACAGTTGTTAGGTTAAATTATATCTAACAACNGTTAGGCTGTCAACCAGAAACAATACAGGAAAAAAATTTNACCTATGCAGTAACTGAATATTATTATGNGAACAGGTTGTTTTCCNGNNGGATTTTTATATAATGTAATAGTAAGTGAGAAGAAAGGAAGTACACCATGGAAAAGGAACGGCTGGAGAAACAAATTGATTTTATTTTGGAAGCGGATAAAGAAAAAAATATTATTCGGCAAACACATCTGAGTGGAAACGGAAGACGTGAAAATGATGCTGAACATGCCTGGCATATGGCAATGATGGTTTATTTGCTAAAAGAGTATGCAAATGAGAAAATTGATGTAGCCAAAGCGATGATGATGGCTTTGATTCATGATATTGTGGAGATCGACGCGGGAGATACATACGCTTATGATACAAAAGGGCTTGAGACTCAAAAAGTACGGGAAGAACAGGCGGCAGAGCGTATTTTTGGCTTGTTGCCGGATGATCAGGGAGAAGAGTTGAAAAGTCTGTTTCAGGAATTTGAAGCATCTGAAACTCCAGAAGCCAGATTTGTTCGTGCAATGGATAATTTTCAGCCGTTACTTTTGAATGATTCAAATGACGGCGGAGATTGGAGAGAGCATGAAATTGGAAAAACCCAGGTAATGAAAAGACATACTAAGACGAAACTGGGTTCAGATGTAATATGGGAGCGCGCAAGGGAAATAATTGAAAAGCACGTCAAAAAAGGTAATATTAAAGATGATTGAGTTAGTTTCCCACGCAAAAAATGGCTATATGTTTCCATATAGCCATTTGTGTAATGATTTTATTTAAGCTGCTATTCATCCATATAAAACCGGCTGGAATTGATACGGATAGAAATAAATTGCGGTAGTTCCATTTTTAATTCTATTTCTTTCTTCTCTAATAGATTTTTAACCTGACTTCGGGATAATCCTAAAACCTCAGCAATTTGTTTTTCCGGACGGATTTTTAATTGATAAGGATTATTTATTGTAATCAGAAGTTGCTCCCCGGACTCATTGGTTTCCAGGGTTTCATGCAATTTGACAAAATCATAATCTAAACTATCAAAATTAATATCCGCTTTGTTTTTCCGAAATAATTGCATATTTCTGCCATACATTTCCGCAAGCTGTTCATTATTGTCCAAAAAACCCTGATATTCTTCCTTAGGTATAGAAGAAACTTTCTGCCGCTCATAAATGGTAAGATTGAGTGTATGTTTACATTTCTCACATTGATAAATCAGCCAGATATCCAGCTTATTACCATTGGCATTGACACGAAACTTTTTTGTGTTTTTAAAATGTGTCTTTCTGTCACATTTGGGACATCCGTGAATGACCAGGAAGGAATCTTTCAGGACAATTTCATATTCAATTTTCTTTAAATAGCTCATTTGCATCTCCTGTTAATTTCATATCACGATGCATGGGCTATTACATTATTTCATTTTATTTGCAATAGCCATGCTATGCAAAGTAAACGGGTGTCGTCATAAAAATATTTCTCCTCATATATATTTGTTCCTCCGGGAATCCCCATCAAAACAATTTTTTCACTGCATTTTCCAATTCGTTTAAAAATCCACTGCTGATACTTGAATTAACCATTGCAGCCAATCCTTTTTGAGACTTTATCTGAAAACACATTTCGGCAGCATACCCTAGATTTGCGCCGGAATGCTCAAAATATCCATTCGAATTTTCATCAGGAACAAAAAGGCCCAGTCCGGTTAAAGCACCCGGCAGCGTTTTCGTCATCATTGCGTGAACGCTTTCTCTGGTTAGAAAGTTACTTTGTCCTTCTGCCGCCCTCATAAGCTCTATCCCAAGAAGCAGCAATTCTTTTGGAGTAGTCCACAAACCTGCCGCTGCTAATTCCGGCATGATACAGAAATCACCATTAATCTTCATGTTATACACATCATAACCACTCGCATAATTTGTATGAATATGTGTATTTAATGGCTGTTCAAATGTGCTCTGCCACATACCCAGCGGTAACAGAACCCATTCCCTGATAATATGTTCAAATGTTTCATTAAGAATATCACAAATCACTTTTTGCCCCAAAATATATCCACCACCTGAATACATCCAACCTGTATTTGGCGTAGCCTGCATAAAAAGGCCGATGTTATTTGCTGGAAATTGCCCTTTTAGAATCTGCTCAATTGTAGGAATCTCCATCGTATTCAAATAACCTGTAAATCCACTGATATTAAATCCTGAAACATGCCCCAGCAAATTTCTAAATGTAACAACATGGGATTTCGCATCAAATGTCTTATAAAAATCAACATCTGAATACTGCCGTATATCCTGATCCAAATCGATGATTTCCGCCTCAGCTAAACGCAGCACCGAAACCGCAAACAAAACCTTGCTTATCGAGGCTGCCTGAAATAAAGTCTCATCATTAATCGCTCTTCGGGTATCCTTGTCACAGACACCAAAACATTTTGTTTGAATATTATCTTCTTCTGCCACAGCAAGTGACAATCCGGGAACTTTATAAAATTCCATCCTTTCGGCAAAGTCCATTCCAAAATACTTTGCTTCCATAATTTCACTCAATATATCACACATTTATCCGATAAACCCCTCCCGCATATATTGTTCAAACTCTTGCATGATAATTTTCTCTTTCCATAACACTATCGTGATCAAACTGCCATTTCCTTTGTTAGTGTAGCATTTTTTAATGCGGTCCTCTACCTCACGTATTTTTATAAAAAAATATGAGCCAATACCAAGTATCAGCTCATATTTTCATTCGCTCATTTTTCTTAGGATACGCTGTATGCTTTTCTCCGACAGGTAATATTTACAGGCTAATTCTGAAGCCTTGTGCCCTGCAAGATAATCTTTGTAAATCTGTTGGTCACGTCTCAAAAGCTCTTGTTTAATCTGTGTACCTGCTCCCCACGCCTGTCTATTTGATGGCTTGCGCGGAATATAAATATTTTCTCCATCAACATACTGCTGTATCAGTTCTATTACTTCAATGGGCAGAATTTCTTCTGCTCTTATATAGCCCATGTCTGCCTCCTAAACTAATATTTTTTAGGAATAGCATTGGCTATAACAATTTAATGAACATAAGGATGATCCGCCAAAACGCAGCATCCGTTGTTTTTATTGCAATAGCCAGTGCTATGCAAACATAACATATCTTCTCATATACAAGTCCCCTTTCTAAAATTTTTTTCACGCCTTATGAATCTTCCATATAAACCTTAAGTTGCCCAGAATCAATGCCACTAAAATAACTATCTGTCCTCCTGTCACTACCGGAGCGCTTCTGACTATGGAAGGCTTACGTTCCGGCGAATATCCCACAGTTATTACGCTGCCAAACTTTTCGCCAGGAGCACGCCTCACGGTGCCTTTTGCTATTGCCTTGTCCTGTTCCATTACAACCACTTCCACATACTTATTGCGCAGATTGCTGTACTGTACGTACGCTTCCTTCTGTTCATACATAAATCTGTGAGGAAGATACGTGAACAGATAGCTGTGGTTATACACCAGAAACGATGCAAGCAAAATAAGTATACTGGTTAAAATATTCTTTTTGATTGCGTTAGTGATTTGTTTATCATTCCACATAAAGATTGTACCTCAACGTCAATTTAAGATGAGACCCATCATCAATATCATACTACATTCTTTCTATAAATGCTTCAATGGAATCTGACTTGGCGGCGAGTTTCATCCAACGTTCCAAAATCGTTATGTCTGTCTCGTTATCGATTCGTGTCATGATTTTTTCCGGAATCGTGCCTAAATCAGAAAGGAAATCTTTTAAAGTTTTTATAAGTCTGATATATTCTCCTTCAAGCCTGCCTGTTGCCAGCCCTTCATTCCTCATCATCCAATCTCTCTCATAAGATTTCATATAGGAAATAGACACCTCCTTGTCATACTTGACTTTGTCTACCATTCTCTGGACTTCCCTTAGCGGCTCATTTACCGCATTATTCCATGTCGTGTTTTCGAGATATTGTAGCAACTCTTTCAATTCCTGTGGAATAACACCGGTCTTTCCTCTGGTATATATAAAGAGGTTCAGTGCGCCGTCGTCAAATTCCATCTCTGGCTCTTCGAGGCACATATTCTTGACAGTATACACCATTCTGTCATAACCGAACGGATCGTAGGGAAGCAGCATAATGATGATAATATTTTTCAGCCGGTTATAAGCTGCGCCTGATTGCAGGTTCCTGGTATCGATAGTGGAGCGGTAAAAACGTACCCTACGCGGTAGGGCATTTCTTGCAGTCTCATTGCTGTTCTGATCTGGTTCAATGTCATAGATACTGCTTAACTGCACATCGCCCTGTACCACGTAGCCCTCTTCCTCAATGTACACGTCGAGTCTTGTTCCGTGTCGATCCGTATCCTGCCCGAAGTAATTCATCTGCGGGATGATCTTAAGGATTTTTATGTCCCTGTTTAATATGGTCTTGATCAGGATTCTGGCGAAGCGTTCCCTATAAACCGGATGTGAGATCAATGTCCCGAACAGAAAATCGTCCAGTAAGTTCAGTTCTTCAAGTTTCTTCTTCATTTATTCTTCTCCTTCCAGCGGTATGCCAAGAGAAGAAATGAAAGCAACACATCTGTTCCAACGACATCCGCCATATTTAATTGTTCATATGGGGATTGTCAAAACGAAGTCAGAACGACTTCTTAAAAGATGATATCCCAGATATGTAGGTAAATTGTAGCAGAGGAGAATATAAATGTCAACATAAAATTATATTGAAATACAAACGATAAAGCGTTTGCTTCGCGGGCGTATGAAATTTTGATTTAAAGATTAAATTTAGTGAACAGATGCAAAACCAAGCAGAATGCAATGGAGTTGTTTATGTTGCTGTGGTAAAATAATGGTGTTAAACAATACGACAAATCGCAATCTGGCAAAAGGAGTAGAAGCTATGTCTCTTGCATTTCGATTATCTGTTTTTATTTTTGTTTACATTTTACAGGGGCTTGGTATGTTCTGGCTGAGCATCGGAATCGTGGGAAAGAAAGTGCGGATGGTTCCTTTTTTGCTCTGTGCTGTTTTTATACCACTTATCTATCTCTTAAATGCTGGTGCGCTGGTATTTGCAGAGGATGCAAACTTTGATTTGTTTGTGTTGATAGTTACATTTATAAGTGCCACGATGGAAGTGGCTGTTCTTGGCATATTGATTTGGAAGTGTTATGATATTCCGGTTTTACATGGAATAGAAGCAGCGATGCTCAGCCACTTTGTTATTTATACGGCGGATGATGTGGTGTCTCAGGCGGCAGCGACTTACAGCCCTTTGTTTGACAGAATGCATTTCTACACTTTTATTACGATTGTACTTCCCAAGTTGTGGGCATTTTTCGTTGCCTTTCTGGCAGCATATGTTTTAAGAAGAAGCGGGTTTTACCGCCATTTTGCGGCTCTGTTTTACAACAAATTAAAAACTGCATTGATTATGACGGTCAGTTATACGCTGATGTTTGTCTGGACAGTCATTGACTGGTTTTATCCGAATGCAGAGCCGAACGCTCTGTATGCGATTTTCTTTTTCTCCCTGATCACAGTGGTCTTATTGTGGGTGCAGTTTATGGCAATGTATACGGCGGGTCAGGAAAAGATACATATACAGGAAGAGACTATAGCCCAGCAGCAGGCGCATATGGAGTTATTAGAGGAATTACAGCAGGAAATCCGGGCTTTCCGGCACGATGTGACGAATCTTTTTTCGGGATTAACGCTGCAGGCGCAGGAGGGCGATCTGGATGGCATACAGGAGTTTATGAAAAAGACGAGTGGTTATTTTGATGAAAAGTTAGGTAATGAGATTAAGCAGATGGACGGTCTGAATAATATAAAGCTTTATCCTGTTCGCAGCCTGCTTACTGCGAAACTGGCAGCAATGCGCCAGAAACATATTCAGAGTGCATTGGAGGTACTTCATCCGGTGCAGGAGCGGCAGATGATGGAGACAGCGGATATTCTGCGGGGATTAGGCATCCTGATTGACAATGCCATGGAAGCCGTTCCGGGAAAGAATGGGGAGATTCGTCTTGTCATGCTGCAGGAAGAGAAAGAGCTTTATATAGCAGTTGTGAATAATTATGATGTGGCACCGGATTTAAGCGCGCTGTCTGAAAAGGGATATACCACAAAAGGAAGCGGCCGTGGAACCGGACTTTCCAGTTATCGTAAAATCATATCCCGTTATCCCGGCTGTGTCTCAAGGACTTATTTAAGGGATGGATTTTTCGTTCAAGAGCTTCATGTGCCGGCGGTATAATGTAGATCGACAGGAGAAAAGATTATGATTCCCGTGTATATTTGTGACGATGAACAGGCAATCAGTGTGCGCCTTGAAAAGATCATATCGGATCAGATTATGATTCTGGACGGCGATATGGGACCGGTGCGGGTCGCGGACTGTCCCGCGAAGTTGTTGGGATTGCAGCGGCAGGATACGGTTCCTGCAATTTATTTTCTGGATATTGATTTTCCGGGGCAAATGAGTGGTCTAACGCTGGCGCAGGAATTGCGGCGATATGATCCCAGAGGTTTTATTGTTTTTATAACGGCACATGGTGATCTGGCATTTGAGACATTCCGTTTGCGAATGGAGGCGCTGGACTACATTGTAAAAGGAGATTATGATGCAATGTCCGTGCGGGTGCGGGACTGCCTTGTCAGTATTCAGGACAGACTTCGCGATGAACCTGCGGGTCAGGGCAGGTATTGTACGTTGAAATTATTTGATACCGTGCGGCATATTCCGGTGGAGGATATTTTATATTTTGAAGCACTGGGGTATAAACATACATTGCGCCTGCATCTGATCAACGAACTGCTGGAGTTCAACAGTAGTCTCGACCATTTCAGCGAGCAGTTGGGGGAGGGATTCTGGAGATGCCATAGGGGATATCTGGTGAATCGTGAACATATCCGGGCAGTGCATTTGAAAGAACAGAGCGTGGAACTGGACACGGGAGAGCAGTGCCCCCTGTCCCGCACGGCAAAGTCAGAGTATAAGACGCAACTTGCCGTGCGCGAAGCCAAATGAACAATCTGCGAAAGAAATGCGCCATGAAAGAGTGTCATTGCTATAATGGGTTCATCATCAAACAAAGGAGCGTGACCATTATGGCAAATACGAAAAGAATAAACCAGGTTTTAGAAAAACTGAGTTATCAACCGGAAGAAGGAAAGACAATCGTTGTCTCTTATGCACCGGAAAATTTAAGCGATAGGATAAGAAGATTTTTTGAGGGTATCTTCAGCTACAATAACTTTTACGCCCTTTCTTTCTGCAAGGAATCTATCGTATTGCTTCCGTTTTCTGCTTACTGGCCGGACGTTAAAAAGAAAGTGGCGTTGGAACTTCCGTTTTCTTCCATTCGTGGGGTAGAGGTGTCAGAGTCGGGATTGGATTATCGTATTGATATACAGCTTGACAATGAGGTTATTTCACTGATGACACAGCAGGCAGAATTAAGCGCACATCGAGCTTCGGGATGTTTGAGCATCGAGGATTATACATTTGTTCATAACTGGCATACGAAGAATTTAAAAGGGACATTACAGGTTCTGCAAGGACTTGGCTGTTAATAAGCGATGGAATCGTCCATAAGGCGATTCCATCATTACTACATAATGTAATCCGCTCGTTAAGTGGCCGCACATTACAAGATTGCCTGTGTTAAATACTCCGCAATACCATCTTCATCATTACTGCCGATTACCAGATCTGCTATTTCCCGGACCTCGTTTATAGCATTTCCCATGGCAATCCCTTTTCCGCATAACTTAAGCATTCCGATATCGGCATAATCATCGCCGAATGCGATAATTTCTTCCGTCTTTATTCCACATGCGGAGCATACTTCCATGATGGTTTTTTCTTTTGTGACTCCCTTTTTTGTAAACTTATACCAATATCCATCTGAAAAACGTATGCAGTCACAGTCATGCAGCATTTCCTGAAGCCGTGTCGCCTGACTGTCTTTAAAAATCTCGACACACATTTTTAAGCAAGTTTCTTCAAAATCCTTAAAGTCTGTATAAATGCTGTCTCCCCAGCTTTGGTCTTGTTTTTTTGGATCAATCTTATAGTTCCAGTAATGGGAATCTATGGTATCAATCGTTATTTCGCAATCCATACCGCATACTTCTCTGGCAGCGGCGATCAGTTGTCTTGTTTCCTCTTTGGAAAATTCAGCTTTGTATATGTATTCACCATTATATTTTACCAAGGCTCCCCCGCTTGCGATCAATACATCCGGTTGTAATTCCTCTATAAAAGATAACGCATTCTGTTCTCCTCTGGATGTGGATACACCAATTAATATTTCTTTTTTCCGGGCTTCCTGCAGCGCTCTTAACGTCGCTTGTGAAATGGTTTTATCACTGCGAAGTAATGTGCCATCCAGATCAAACAAAAGTAACTTACAATTTTTCATTCGTTTACCTCAAAATTATTTGAAAGTGTGCCTATTATCTAAACTCGCAAACCCGCGCCTACAGCGCTCTATGTCCGATTCTATCGGACGTTTGCTCGTTAATGATCGCAGAAAAATAAATGCCGCTTCGCGTCGCTTATTTTTCTTCTGCGATCATTATATCACATTGATATTTATTACCACAAAGAATAAAATATCCTTAAAGCGAAAGGAGCGCAGCGATGAAGACTTTACATGCAAAGGGACTAATCGTGCCAGAATTAAGTATCGTGGCGTTTGTTGGTGCGATCATGATATTTTTTATGGGGATAAAGGAATGGAAATTTTGGCTGCCCATAGAGATTGGGCTTATTTTATGGACCAGTATCCTTTGTATAAATATATATCGGAAAAACTGGATCAAGTATGGAGAAGGCAAGGTCATAATACGGCGTGTCAGTAAGGATTTGGATTATTCCACCAGTATGTATGGCAGACCGACAGGGAAATGGAAAAGCAAAGAAGATGAGATTTTGCTGGAAGAGATAGAGGCATACGGTTATTCGTGGGCATTACTTGGAATGAGCAGGACTGTAGAATGTCATAATAGATTTAGGCAGTACCAGATAGAATATTGTTTTTTGTTGAAAGATGGGAGGAAAGTTGGCTTTAATATGGTGTATTATGGAAAGGAAACAGAAGCTTTGTTCCGCTACATATATGAGGCAACCGGAATAGAAGTTACACCGTTTAGAAGAATGTGATATAGCAAAGCGGTGAATGGAGGAACCAGTTAATGACAGAGGTTAAGTTTTAATTTACCTATTGGATGATTCCATGATGCAATTATGATGCACATTTGATGCTTTTTGATGCAAAGATTATGCTTTTATGATGCAAGTTTGATGCAGAAACGATGCCTTTATATTTTAGCATAAATATAAAGATCATACGTAGAGATCACATGCAATCATAAAATATTTTTTTGTCAGGAAAGGATGTGCAACATGAAAAGACACAGAAGACAATTATGCATTTTATCCGTAATACTGTTGCTTGCGGGTTATGCGCCGACAATACATGCGCAGGAAGAGGAAGCAAATGAGGATAGGACCCGTTCGCCTTATTTCTATGTGGAGAGTGAAGAAGTGGGGGTGGACAGTTTTCCGCTGAAGAGTACGAACGTAACAACCACAATAGAAGGTATTATTGCCGACACATATGTGGTGCAGACTTATGCCAATCAGGGGACGAAGCCGATCAACGCAAGCTATGTTTTCCCGGCATCGACCAAGGTCACGATCCATGGTATGCAGATGCGGATCGGCAATCAGACCGTAACGGCGACGATCAAGGAAAAGGAAGAGGCAAAGGAAGAATTTGAGGCGGCCAAGAGTGAAGGAAAAAGTGCTTCTATGTTATCCGAACAGAGGCCAAATGTATTTACGATGGATGTGGCTAATATTATGCCCGGTGACGAGGTGCATATTGAACTGCATTATACGGAGCTGATCACCCCGTCTGAAGGGACTTATGAGTTTGTCTATCCGACCGTGNNGGGACCCCGTTATGTGGGNCCTGTGTTAGATGATACCGGCAATCGGGAGGAATGGGNGGGAACACCGTATCTGCCNGAAGGAGCNTCNNCGTNTGATANTTACAANATTAATGTAACGGTTTCCGCNGGNGTNCCGATCGCANCACTTACAAGCAGTTCGCACGATATCAATATTGANTGGAATAATAANACGNCGGCGCATGTCAGTCTGGCTAACCCTTNAGATTATGCAGGCAANCGGGACTTTATTCTGGATTATAAATTGACNGGTGAACAGATCAACACCGGACTCATTACNNATCAAGGTGAAAATGAAAANTTTTTNATGTTGATGATTCAGCCGCCGGAGCGCTATGAAATCGAAGAGATCCCTCCCAGGGAGTATATTTTCGTTCTGGATGTATCCGGCTCCATGTCCGGATTCCCGTTGGATACGGCTAAGGAATTGATCAATAATCTGGTTTCCGGTCTGCGGGAAACGGATACCTTTAATCTGATCCTGTTTTCCGGCACTTCGCTGCAGATGTCCGACCGTTCCGTTCCCGCAACGGAGGAAAACATTAACAAGGCACTTCGCCTGATCAAGAACCAGAAGGGAGCAGGCGGCACGGAACTTAACGCCGCATTGCAGGATGCCCTGCGCATNCCTGAGGATAAAAATGCATCCCGCAGCATTGTCATCATAAGTGATGGTTACATATCCGGTGAATCAGAAGTTTTTGATCTGGTGAATGATAATCTGAACAAGGCTGACTTTTTTTCCTTTGGAATTGGTTCTGCCGTCAATCGTTATCTGATCGAGGGAATTGCTGCGATCGGGCAGGGGGAACCTTTTATTGTCACAGACGAGGACGAAGCTGCAAAGACGGCGGAGAAGTTCCGGACTTATATACAGTCGCCTGTTTTGACGGATATTAAAGTGGATTTTGAAGGATTTGATACTTATGATGTGGAGCCCGCAGTTCTGTCCACGCTCTATGCGCAGAAGCCCATTGTTCTGCTTGGAAAATGGAAAGGGGAGGCGAAAGGGACAATTAAGATCAGCGGAATGACCGGGGAGGGAGAATACTCTCAGAGTATTAATATCGAAGATTCCATAGTCAGTCAAAATGATGCGGTAGGCCACCTGTGGGCGCGGAAACGGGTGGAGAGACTGACCGATTACGGCAAGAGCACGGACGACCCCGATGTACGGGCGGAAGTGACGCAGATCGGTTTGACGCATCATATGATAACGCCTTATACATCTTTTATCGCGGTATTGGATATTGTCCGCAATCCCGACGGTGACAGCACNGATGTGGATCAGCCGCTGCCACTGCCGTTAGAAGTCTCTAATCTGGCGGTGGGTTACAGGATCGGTTCGGAGCCGAGTGGTGTGATACTTTTTGGTATACCGGTAGTTGTTATGATGCTGGCGGTAGTCTTGAAAAAGCGGCGCAGGGTGATGTATATATGAAACAGAATCAATTATTGATATCGGGAGAAATTGCGGCGGCTGCTGTGATTATCTTTATAATGAGTTATTTTTGCAGAACAAGCGACAGTGACGCACTGAAATGGATACTGGCCCCCACCGCATGGTGGGCCGGTATTCTTGGCGGCATATATTTTGAATATCTTCCGCATCAGGGCTATGTCAATTATTTTCACCAGTTTCTGATTGCGCCGTCTTGCGCGGGAATCCGGTTTATGCTGCTCACGTTTCTGATGCTGGCATTTTCCTTCCGATTATCGGATTATTTATGTGGGAATAGACAGGTAGATTCGGAGCGTGATNATAAAGAGAACATTAATATGCGAAAGGAATATCTGTGGTTTGGGTTCAGCATTGTTTTTTCTTATATATCCACTGTCTTTGTAAACGGCATTCGGATCGTTGCTTCCGTTTATCTTCCGGATATTTTGGAAAGGGCGCATCTTATGGACGGATGGCTGACTCCCGATAGGCTTCACACGCTGATTGGAACTGTAACGTATTTTTCGTTTTTATGTGTGATTTATTTGGTCGCATGTTGGCTGCGCGGATGCNCTGAGAAATGCGGCNGGCTGCCGGTACCCGTATTCTGGTATCTTCTGNTCGTNTTGGCNTTGCCTTTNATAAAAAGAATGTATCNCAATGAATGGGAAGGNTTTGGNCAGTATGCGGTNTNNATNGTANGCGTATGCGGGAGCNTTTNTGNNCTGCTTGCGGTTGTTGGGAGAATCAGGAGACGATAAATCCAGGTTCTGACTTACGTAAAAGGAAAAACCGTTTATGAAAAGAAATCGTTTGATTTTTGTTTGTATTTTAGTTTTAGTGTTGATGAAAATACCGATACAACAGCAGGAATGAGCGTAGCTGTATTTAACGAAAACGGCACAATCTATCGAAACTGTTTTGGATATATGGATGTAAAAAACAGTATTCCGGTTACGGAAGATACTGTGATGGAATGGGGTTCTGTTTCCAAATTATTGGTATGGATTAGCGTCATGCAGCTTGCAGAGCAGGGGAAAATAGATTTAGATGCCGATGTAAATACCTATTTACCGGAGGGATTTCTGCATAACAGAACATATGATACTTCTATTACAATGTTAAATCTGATGAATAATAATGCCGGGTTTGAAGAGCGTGTTTCGGGTGTTCCCTATTATGAATATGTAAGAACGAATATTTTCGAACCATTAGGGATGAATTAAAGCGGCGAATGGAGGAATGAGTTAATGACAGAGGTCAAGTTTTATGATGATATAGAAGATGAACTGCTCAAATTTGCTGTGATCATATCCAAAACACAGAATAAGTACGTCTTTTGCAAACATAAGGATAGAGATACATGGGAAGTTCCCGGAGGCCACCGGGAACAAGGGGAAAATATTACAGATACAGCAAAGCGAGAACTGTATGAGGAAACAGGTGCTTTGGAATTTGATATGGAGCCCATTTGTGTATATTCTGTTACAGCGCCTAATAATTTTGATGGCAAGGAAAGTTTTGGAATGCTGTTCTTTGCCGATATAAAGTGTTTTGAAGCAGAGTTACATAGTGAGATTGAAAAAANTGTCATAACGAGTGAACTGCCGGAGAGGTGGACATATCCGGATATTCAACCGCATTTGATGAAAGAAGCAAAGAAACGAGGATATCTATAATAGGTGATTTACTCGGCGGCATAAAAAGCGATAGAGAGATTTTACTCCCTCTATCGCTATTACTTTATTTAGGAGAGGCTCTTTTTAACAGGAATCCACAATTCGCAAAACAGCCCCTCTCTGCCATTTTCAAAATAGATTTCATAGTCCGTATCGTCTGTCTGCACATATCCTGTCTGGGGAGAAAACTCTTTGTAGAATTTGCTCCACATTTCGCCGATACAGTCGCCGTCGATGCCGAGGCACTGAAACACGGCATAATCGGCGGCTGCGCTTTTCCATAAGGAATAGCCGTTAGCCAATAATTTCTTTACGCCTGCCGAATCGGTGTCCTCGTCAACGATCACACCGATGCCGTAATCAAAGTGTGTTTCATTTTCCTGTGTGGGACTGCACAGGCCGTAGACATCCCGTTTTCCCTGTTTCCGAAGTTGCTTCATGGGCTCAACCAGATTTTTATCATAGCACTCTGTCCAGAAATCCGGGATGCTGTGGTCATTGTCATCATTGATGCTTTCATTGGAAAAAGCTCTTACCATTGCAAGAAACTGCTGCGGTCCTCTGTGTTCCATTCTGTAATCCATAATACTACCACCTTCCATTGTAATTTTTATCACAAGGGGGTTAAATAAATGAAGCTTCGCGCCCGGTTTCTTGGCCTGTTTTGGGGTGGAACCATGGAAGCGCGAAAAGGCCTTGGAAAAGCTTTCNGGTGATTCGTAGCCATACTTATATGCGGCATCAATGACTGACAAATTCGTGGTCTGTAGTTCTTGCGCCGCCAGAGTAAGACGACGGTTCCGGAGGTATTCATTGGCTGTCATTCCGGCAATAAAGCTAAATGTCCGGTGAAAGTTATAACTTGACATATGGATGTTTTTGGCAACATCAGCATAATTAATGTCTTCATAAATGTGTTCTTCCATATAGTTAATTGCCTGTTGAATAAGATGCATTGCCATATAAATACTTGCCTTTCCGAGACCGATTTCCTTGTGTATGTCTATTGTATTTCACTGTATCCGAAAAGTCCTGTTCTCGCTTGCTCAAAGTTTATCATAAGTATTTCCCATATCTCAATGAAAGAATTTTCATAAATTATTTTGCAGGGTATTGACAAATNAAGTTTACAGATGTAGACTCNATATACNCAGNNNGTCTACATCTGTAAACAAATGGGAGAGGAANANATGAAAGATACAAAGATATCGGATGCGGAGTTGGAAATTTTGGAAGTGCTTTGGACAGCAGGGGANGCGNTGAATGCGAATGAGATNCGTGCGCGNCTGAANGAAAAGAANGANTGGGAACGCACTACGGTATTGACNCTNATACGCAGGCTGTTAGATAANGGAGTGATCACACAGGAGAAGCAGGANGTCTATTACTATTCTCCNCTNGTGGAGCGCAGNGNCTATGTGAAAGAGGAGACGAAAAGTTTTNTGAATAAATTTTTTAAAGGNAATGCGAAGAANCTGGCGGCGGCGCTCATCGAGGANGAGGATTTGAGCAAGGATGATATAGAGGAACTGCGAGCGTATTTTCGGGACAGTTTTCAGTAGAAGGGCTAAGATTGCCGGAGAGGAGACTTATGGAACANATATTTCGTGTGATTTTATCATTGTCAATATCCGGAGGACTGGTCGGGCTTTTGATTCTGCTGTTTCGCCCGGTGACCAGACGATTTTTTGCGAAAAGGTGGACTTATTATCTTTGGTTATTACTGCTTGTGAGACTGCTTGTGCCGATACATGCGGACATCAATTTGATGGGGCAGTTATCAGAGATGTTAGCGGTGGCGGACAGCCGACAGGTAAGCGTGGAAGGACCAGAGGCAGGGCAAATCGAGAATGTGGAGGCGGAGGGTCTGTCGNGGATTNCCACGGGNATGGAAANNGCGGAAATCGCGGACGAGACATTTGATGCGGCGGATATCGAGAATGCCGGACTGAATAAAACGGCAGTTGCAGAGTCCGTTGACAGACAGAAAACAAATCGNAGAGCAGATATTTTCCAAATAGCAGGTATTTGCTGGATTATTGGAGTATTTTTGACGGCGGTATACNGGATATGTACTTACAAAAGCTTTGTTCGAGGGATAAANGCNGGCTGTATATCTGTTACTGATCGAAGGATATTAAACAAAGCGGCNGAAATTCAAACNAGGCTGGGGATCATAAAAGAGGTNCCGCTTTATGAGAATACGGATGTTAANATTCCCATGCTGATTGGACTCAGAAAGCCGCATATTGTACTGCCGTCAAAGCTTCTTGCGGAAATGGACGTGCGAGAGAATGATATTCGTCTGATACTGCACCATGAGCTGATCCACTACAAGAGGAGAGATATTTGGTACAAGTGGCTGTTTCAGGNGGTGCTCTGCGTGCACTGGTTTAATCCGTTACTCTATTTGTTTAACCGTAAATTTAATGTGGATTGTGAGCTGTCCTGTGATGAGGTGGTGATGACACTTCTTTCAGAGGAGGGGCGCAGAATTTATGGGAATGTACTTCTGGATGTGGCGGAAAGGAATCTGTCCGAGGAAACTTTTACGGTGCACAGGAATGTGCCGGCAATGACATTATTAGAGGAGAAAGCTACGTTGAAGGAGAGATTACAGGGAATTGCGGGATATCAAAAAAAGGGATTCATAATCGGCTTCTGTTCGGCATTGGTATTGGCGGCATTTATTGTGCTGGCAGTGGTGTGCGGTGTGGCGGGTGTTCATACTGATTCGGGTGATGTGGTTGTGATGCGCAACGATTCCCCTGGCATTGTGGATCGTGTTTTGAAAAACATACCGGATATTCCGACTCCCTCTTTGGGAGAGCCGATGCTGGTAAATAAGAGCGGAAATTCTTATCGGATGTATGATGATGACGAATTGATCGCCGGGGAGAGTGCGCACGATACCTGGGAGGCATCGAACTATTGTGGCGGGGGAAAAAGCGTAGATATAGGAAAATTTTCTTTGAACGGTTCAGATGAGGTGTGGATCGTGCACGCAAATAAAGAGACCACGTTGGAAATATTCTCGATGTTTGATCTTCGTGACGGGCGTTTTAAGTTTGTCTGGGTCAGGCCGGATCAGACCGTGCAGACGCTCAACGAGAGCGGAGGGAAAAACACCGTGAAGATTACTCTGCCACAGGGAAGAAACGTGATCAAGATGGTGGGACAGAAGGCACAGGTGAGGGATGTCAGCATATCGTATGGAGGCGTGACAGAAGAAGATGTGGATGCTGTCTACCGCGATGTGAATCAGGAGTATGCTTATCAGGTGTTGGAGGGAAAAAAGCCGATCGATGTTTCCAGATTGGAAGAAGTCAGTTTTAACCTGACAGCAGAGGAGGTAAGCAGATTATTTCAAAAAGCACTGGAGGAAGGCGAGGTTTTATCCGAGGAAAACTGGGAGGATTGGTTTATCTACTCCGATGCGAAAGAGGCGGGTCGATATCTGCTGGAGGAGCTGAAGGCTGGTGGAATCAGAGAATTTGACAGCGGGATACTTATTAAGATTGCACCGTATATGAGAGGAGAGGATGTGAGCGAGTGTTTCCGGTATCTTTTGGAGCGCGGCAAGGTATCAGAATCTGATTTGGAAGATATCTTGATTTATTCCGACACCGATCTGTCTTCTCAATATCTCGTTGAAGCAATAAAGAAAGGCGAAATGAACGAATTTAACGGAAAGCTTTTGGCTCAGGTGAGTTTCCGGATATCGCCGGATGATCTGGTGGATCTTGTCCTGACGCTCGGAAAGGATGAACTGACATTCAATGATCTGCTGGACTGTGTAATCCCTTATCTGGGAGAAGAACAGACGATGCAGTGCATTTACCACTACATCGATCTGGGAAATGTTTTGACAGATTCGCAGCTTTGGGATATATGGCCGCGTGTTTCGGAAGAGAATTATCTTCGGGTGATAGAATATAACGGGAAACAGAAATAGAGCAAAGACAGGAATGTAAAAGGCTGCCTGGAAACAGGCGGTCTTTTTTGTAAACCTTGATTTCAATTCAATTGATTTACACAAGCTTTTNTTGTACAATAAAATCANANATANTTTGGCGGTTTTTGAGCCACCCGTACCTGNACTTATATCGCGTGGNTNNCTNNCNGTTATNCAGATTTNTCGTGGGGGGGGGGTATTTGACATATGCGTCATAAAACAATTCGTTTTCTGGTGGTAAGTCTTATTATCGTNATCGTNTTATGCAGTGGTGCTTTTGTCTGGCAGGTGAAAGACATGGATGAAAAGAGCACCAAGGTAATAAACGAAATCGGAGAGATCTATATGGCCGGAATGAGCGAACAGACGACTCTGCATTTCGNAACGATNATGGAACTGCGNTTGTCANAGGTGNANGGGCTTGTCNATGATATTNCGCCTAATCAGCTNAANGGATATGTACAGGTANGCAGTCTNNTATCCCATAATGCANAGGCAAGAGGTTTTGACCGNCTTGCTTTTTGCATGGAGGACGGTACNTTTGAACTTCTGTATGGGGAGGATATTGGGGAGATTGATTCCNCCACTTTCATGAATGCGATCAAAAACGGTGANGAACGCATGATAATGGGGACGAATCAAGCGGATGAACACGATATTTTACTGAGTGTTCCTATGGTNTACGAATTGCCGGACGGCAGGAAAAGTATGTCCCTNGTAGCNGGNTTTCCGATGGAATACATAGCGGAAACGCTTTCTGCGGAGTTGTCGGATTCCATGGTCTATTTTGTGATCCGACGAGATGGTCTGGTCATCATACAAAGTGATGCGAGGAATGAAAGCAATTATTTNGATGGANTNNAANAACGNTATNANACCGGNGCGGGGAANGNCCNGACANAGCGNGANCTGGCAGAATATACNGAGGGNTTNAAGGNCGCTATGTCGAAGGGNGAGAACTACGCAAAAGAAGTGTATTTAGAGGACGGCAGACGGCAGGTGTACGGCAGGAGCCTGCCTTATTCAGAGTGGTATCTTATTCTTTCCATGCCTTACGATGATTTGGATGAAACGATTAAAAACTTTGGAGACAAGTGGACCATTGCCGCACTGAGAAACGGTGTTTTCATCNTGNCCCTGTTTATNATCGTATTCATATGCTATATTCAGATGACACGTCGGCAGGTCAGGGAAATAAGAGAAGCGAAGAATAGCGCTGAACGCGCCAACAGAGCGAAGAATGAATTTCTCTCCAACATGAGCCACGACATCCGCACNCCCATGAACGGGATCATGGGCATGACGGAAGTTGCCGCCGCGAATATAGACGATACCAGAAAGGTGGAATCCTGCCTGCGCAAAATTTCTGCATCCGGGAAACAGCTGCTCGCGATCATCAATAATATACTGGATATGTCCAAAATNGAAAACGACAAACTGATATTGAATGTGGAGCAGATTTTGATGCCGGAGCTGATACACAATGCTGTCAATATCATAATGCCCGGTGCGCGGGAAAAGAATCAGCGTTTTAATCTTCACGTACATGATATTATTGCGGAAACCGTATGGGGTGACGGTGTGCGGNTGGGNCAGGTGCTNCATAATCTTTTGGAGAACGCGGTAAAATTTACGCCGGAGAACGGTACAATACTGTTGGATGTGTACCAGACGCCGTCGGAAAAGGGAGATAATTATGTCAGGATTCACCTGATTGTCAGTGACGATGGTATCGGTATGAGCGAGGAGTTCCAGGAGAAACTTTTTGTGGCTTTCGCGCGCGAGGATAACGACCGTGTTCAGCAGATTCACGGCGCGGGACTCGGACTGAGCATTACCAAGCATATCATTGANGCGATGGAAGGGTCCGTTCANGTGGAAAGCAGGCAGGAAAAGGGAAGCACATTTCATGTGTCNTTTGATATGGAGGCGGCGATTCTGCCTGAGGAGGAAATTAATATTCCCTCNTGGAGAACGCTGGTGATAGATGATGACGAGATGTTTTGTGAATACACGCTGGCTACACTGGAGTCCATCGGCATTCATGCGCAGTGTGCCCTGAACGGACAGGCCGCATTGGAGATGATTGAGGAACAGCATCAGAAAGGCAATGACTATGAGGTTATTCTTGCAGATTGGAGACTTCCCGGGAANGATGGTGTTGAAATAGCCCGTGAAATCCGAAACAGATACGGTACNGCGCCTCATATTATGATGATTTCTGCGGCCGATAACAGCGAGGTAGAGGAAAAAGCACGGCAGGCGGGCGTTGACGCTTTTGTTGTCAAGCCGTTGTTTAAGTCCACGCTGTACTATAATCTGAATAAAATAAAAGAAGAGAAGGCCGTTGGCGAAGATCCGCTTATTTTCGACGGCGAACGTATTCTGGTGGCCGAGGATAATGAATTGAACTGGGAAATTGCNGGTGCGCTGCTTTCCGAAATCGGCNTGTCCCCNGAACATGCGGAAGATGGNAAAATTTGTGTGGATAAGTTCATGCAGTCGCCGGAGGGATTCTATAAAGCTATCCTGATGGATATCCGNATGCCNNTTATGAACGGACTGGAGGCCGCTGCAGCGATACGCGCTCTGGATCGTGATGATGCGAAGCGTATTCCCATCATTGCCGCAAGCGCTGATGCGTTTTCAGATGATATACAAAGATGTATNGACTGTGGTATGGANGACCATANCTCCAAGCCGATCGATGTNCANAAAGTAGCGNTNCTATTGCGGAAATATATGCAATAGTGGANTTTNCCTTTTTATTCTTTTNTTTTTCTGATATTCNTGCCCTCCGACCGGNGGGCTCGTTTATTTTTGACAAGTATTTTGCTCTCAGTATATAATTNCGGTNTGGAAAGGCGTATAGGAGAATTATGNNAAAAGACACNGGNCTTATAAATATATANCTTAAAATACATAATAAGNAGCCACTGACNATGGATGATATGAGNTATNTGGCNGAATATGATCCGGAATGTTTTGAGAAAACATGTAAAAATGTTGTCTATAACATTCCGGAAGTAAAACCCATTATGGAGCCGGATACCNCGAAACCTTTGAGGAATAANCNGNAGTCACGAGCTTTNNAGAANGAGNCTNCGTCNNANTCNTTTGAATGGCGNGNCATAGAAAATATTCTGGATAATCTGAAACGTCTGGAAATTAATGATATTCCCATTTCCGATGTTGATGCTGACAAAGTAAAAAGTTTACTTGGAAATTTATATATGGAATTGTTGTTTCCGCATAACGATAAATCTGCCTTTGTAAATATGACGGATAACGGTGGTAATACTTCTTCGTTTGACAAAAAAGCATGAGAGAAAAGGATATTAAAAATATGTTTAAGGCAGTTGTATTTGATATAGGACAGACATTAGTTGATTATAGAATGCCAATGAACTGGTCAAGCTTGTACAGACCGGCGTTTGAACATATTGCAAAAAAATATAATTATTCTTTTTCTGAGCAACAATATCAAAATGCCGGAAGTGTGCTGACCAAGTATAATACGAGAATTCATCCAAGGGATTACGAGGTTTCCTCGACAGTGATCTTTACTGAAATATTAAACGATATGAACATAGATTTAGGAGAAATGAAACAGATTAAAGAAAGCTTTTATACTTATTTCAGGCAGGATTGTTCGTTGTTTCCTGATGTTGAACAAACATTGAAAACACTTTCTGCGGAAGGAATAAGGATAGGCACCTTTTCGGATGTGGCGTATGGCATGGATAATATATATGCATTGGAGGATATCGCTTCCATCATAAAATATATAGGATATCCTTTCACATCAAACGATGCCGGATACAGGAAACCATGTGCAAAAGGATTAGAGATGTTGGGTGAAAAAATGCAGACAGATTTATCTGACATTGTATTTGTAGGGGATGAAGAAAAAGATATGGTCTGTGCAAGAAATGCCGGAGCATATGCAGTTCTTATCAATAGAGACGACGTTGTCAAAGATTATGGTCAGGACAAGACGATACATACTTTGACAGAGCTGCTTCCATTATTTACTTTGCATATATGAGGCACGGAGGTTAAGAGATTTTGATTAAAATTATGCGGATTCAAAATATGGCTGTGTTTCTATTATGCATATTCTTATTAATCGGTTGTGGCGCATTGCAAGATAATGAAACAGTGTTATCAGACGTTGAGGAGATTGCGCAGGAAACAGATGAGGAAGACGATATCATTCCAGAAGTGTTGGAAACAGATATTGAGGAAAGCAATACAGAAGAAGCGAATGATAAGGATAATTCCGAAGGATCTATTGTGGACGATACAGTTGTTGATGAAATGGAACCGGAGGAATTATTGGATGCTTTTCTTGCGGGTGAAATTCCGGCATATTATGACTATATAGAAGAAACCACCATAATGTATGACCAACTGCCACATGATGAGGATGATTGGGAGTGTTATTCTGTCGGAGAGCGGATTGATCTGGATAATGATGGGGAAGTGGAGCAGATCGTGAATGGCCCTTATGGAGGAAAGTATTTTGATGCAAGAGACGGTAAAGTCTATGTGTTGGCAGAGGGAGAGGGAACGACAGGGCTTTTGTCTTATGCAAATTATGATAATGCGACATGGATCGTACATAGTGATATTCTGCATTGGGGAAGGGAGTTACACTGGCTGACACGGTACAATGGAGAGGGGAAGATTGTTGACACATTTAAGTTTGGGGCAGAATATTGGGATTCTCCCGATGATAAATATGATGAAAAAAGTAAGTTTACCTATCGGGATGAGGAAATATCCATGAGTGAATATGAGGAATTATATAAAGAAATTTTTGGTGAGTGAATTATATTAAAGGAGCATCCACATGGAAACAAGCGCAAGAACTTATCAATCCGGAGAATTACTGAAAAGATTTCTCCCCTATTATAAAAAGTATTGGAAAATAGTGGTCATTGACCTATGTTGTGCAGGTTTGACTACGATCTGTGAGCTGGTACTGCCCATGATCATCCGGTTTATCACCAACACCGGCATGAATGATCTGGTGTCGTTGACTATATCAGTCATTATAAGGCTGGGGGCGCTGTATCTGTGTTTGCGCATCGTCGATACGGTGGCAAATTTCTATATGGCGTACACGGGCCATGTGATGGGTACACAGATTGAGACGGATATGCGGCGGGACGCTTACAGTCATTTACAGAAGCTGTCGGATACATACTATAACAACACTAAGGTCGGACAGATCATGGGGCGGATCACCAATGATCTTTTTGACGTGACGGAATTTTCCCACCACTGCCCGGAAGAGTTTTTTATTGCGGGAATCAAGGCGGTGATCTCCTTTATCATTCTGGCGCGGATCAGTCTGGGGCTGACACTCATTATTTTTGTGATCGTGCCGATCATGGCGGTGACTTGTATCATGATCAATCTGCGGATGCGGGAGGCTTTTCGCAAACAGCGGGTGCAGATCGGTGAACTGAATGCGCGCATTGAGGACAGCCTTTTGGGACAGAAGGTGGTAAAGGCATTTACTAACGAGGAGAAGGAAAAAGAAAAATTTGAGCAGGACAACCTCGACTTTTACCTGATTAAAAAGGAAACCTACAAATTTATGGCATTTTTCCAGACCACCACAAGAGCCTTTGACGGATTGATGTATCTGGTACTTCTGGTGGCGGGCGGCATTTTTATGATAAAGGGAAGGATCGCGCCGGCGGATCTGGTGGCTTATGTGATGTATGTGACAACGCTGATCGCTACCATCCGCAGGATCATCGAGTTTGCGGAGCAGTTCCAGCGGGGCATGACGGGAATCGAGCGTTTTGTGCAGATCATGGACAGCGATATCGAGATTTTTGACGAGCCGGATGCGGTGGAGTGTGTGCGCCCTGAGGGGAATATTGCGTTCCACAATGTGAGCTTCGAGTATCCCGATGACCATAACGTAGTATTTCGGAATCTGGACTTGGATATCCATGCCGGAGAAAAAATCGCGATCGTGGGGCCTTCCGGCGGCGGCAAGACAACGCTGTGCAATCTGATTCCCCGGTTTTACGATATCAACGAAGGGGAGATTTTGCTGGATGGCGAGAACATTCACCATTATACGATCAAGAGTCTGCGCCAGAATATCGGTATGGTACAGCAGGACGTATATCTTTTCTCCGGTACGGTTTTTGAGAATATTGCCTACGGCAGGGAGAATGCCACAGAGGCAGAGGTGATCCAGGCGGCGAAGCAGGCGGGCGCCCACGAGTTTATTACAGCGCTTAAAGATGGGTATCATACTTATGTGGGAGAGCGCGGCGTAAAGCTCTCCGGGGGACAGAAGCAGCGGATCAGCATCGCCAGAGTCTTCTTGAAAAATCCGCCGATTCTGATTCTGGATGAGGCCACTTCCGCGCTGGATAATGAAAGTGAATTTCAAGTGGCGAAATCGTTGGAGGCGCTTGCCAAAGGGAGAACGACTATTACGATCGCGCACAGATTGTCCAGTATTCGCAATTCCGACCGCATTCTGGTGTTGACAGAGGAAGGGATTGTGGAGGAGGGCACCCACGAAGAATTGCTTGCACAGAACGGCATTTATCACCATTTCTATGTGACGGCGAACGAGTTGAAATAGTGAGGGGCAGTATTATGAAAACAACCATATATATCACAAAAAAACTTGTGATTGCCATTTTGTTTTTGGCTATTGGGGTATACTGTACGTTGTATGGGATTCTGTCGTTATACCGGGAGTTTCGATGTGTCCCGATCGAGGATCTGACCATGGACAACTATCGGGAAGGAGCCTATGTCGCGGGTACGATCGACTCCTGTCTGACGAACCATGTTCAAACGCTCGGCACTGAGGGCAAAGATTTGGGGGTATCTGTCTCTTTTATCACTGGGAAAGGGATATTCGATTGCTATACGATTCCTATGGCAGATTCACACTATACCAGGATCATGCTTCCGGATAAGGATACAAAGAATGCCATGGATGACCTGATAGATGGAAATAACGAAGGCGTGTATATGGAAGGCCAGATCGTGAGAGAGATGACCGAACGTAACATTGAGTGGTATGAGCATTGTGAACAGATCAGGAATCCACAGGAAGAAGTATTGGACGGTTATGAGATCAGACAGATCTCTTTCAGCAATAGACACAATGTTCTGTATTTTGGAATCGGCATGTCAGCAGTCATGATTTTTGCCATATGGAAATGGAAAATAATATCCGATGATGTTGTTGTGGAGGAAGAACAGGAGAAGCGGCTGGTAGAGAACAGCGAATTCGAACCTTGGAAACCGCAATATCAGAGTAGAGCGGACCACGAAACATTGGAATGATACAGAGAAGAGCAGAACGAAATCGAAATGAAACAGAACAGTCAAACAGAACATCATATATTGATCATTGAAGACGATGTCACGCTGGCAGGTGGTTTGTGTAGAGCCTTGCAGAGTAATGGAACAGAAGTTTTGTACTGCACAACCCTGCGAGAGGCGAGGCAGCTGCTGGAAAAGCAACAGACGGCAGGGGAGCAATACGCTCTTGTGCTGCTGGATGTGAATCTGCCTGATGGAAACGGATTTGATTTTTTACAGGAGATCAAAAGTAAATATGACATATGCGTCATAATGCTGACTGCCAATGATATGGAGACGGATATCGTGGCGGGACTGAATGCCGGAGCGGACGACTATATCACGAAACCCTTCAGCTTGGCGGTGCTGCGGGCGCGGGTGGAGACCCAGCTTCGCCGGGTGCAGGCGCAGGCCCGGCAGAAAGGGGAGCGCTTGCAGGAGGAGAACGGGTGGAACGCATTGGGGGATAATGACGACTGGATTGTAGATGGCCCATACCGCGTTCATTTTCCGAAAATGCTCTTTATGCATGGCGAAGAACAGATTGAGCTGAGTAAGAGCGAGCAGAAGCTGCTGCGTGTTTTCCTGGAAAACAGGGGCATCACGCTGACCAGAGAGAAACTGCTCGATCATATTTGGTCTGTGGATGCGGAGTTTGTGGATGAAAATACGTTGTCGGTCACGGTCAAGCGTCTGCGGGATAAGCTGAATGCGCAAGACCGGATCAGGACAGTGTACGGGATTGGATACCGGTGGGAGTAGAGCATGACAGAGGATAGGGCAATCATTATTTTCATCATTGGCATATTGTGTCTGATCCTGGCGGCAGGAATTGTTATTTTTGACTTTTTGATCAGAAGACGCAGTTTGAAAAGGATGTATGCCATGATACAGTCTGCCATGGACGGCACTTTTCAGGCGGGTCTTTATGATGAATCTCTGTTTGCCTCCGTAGAAAATAAGTTGGCGGAGTATATCGCCACATCGCAGGTTCAGGCGGTGAAAACAGCGGAGGAGAAGGAAAAGATCAAAACGCTGATCGCGGATATCTCCCACCAGACTAAAACACCGCTTGCTAATATTCTGCTCTACACGGAACTTTTGAAGGAAGAAGGTCTGGGGAATAACGAAAATAGAGAATTGTTGGAAGCCCAAGCGAAGAAGTTGGACTTTCTGATTCAGTCGCTGGTGAAGATGTCCAGACTGGAGACGGGAATTCTTATAATGCATCCGGAAAAGAACGAAGTGTCTGCATTTTTGGAGGAGGCCGGAGACCAGTATGCGGCTTTGGCACAGGAAAAAGGATTGTATCTGCGTGTGCTGTGGCAGGAGGCGGAGGGAATCAGCGCCTGTTTTGATCCTAAGTGGACGCAGGAGGCACTGGGCAATCTGATTGATAATGCCATCAAATATACGGAAACAGGAGGCGTCACGGTGCGGGTCAAAGCCTATGAGCTTTTTGTCTGCATCGAGGTGGCGGATACCGGGATCGGCATTGCGGAGGAGGAGCAGGCGAAGATATTCGGGCGTTTTTACCGTTCCGCACAGGTTGCTGATGGGGTAGGTGTGGGTATTGGGCTATACCTTACACGAGAGATCCTGAGGCAGCAGTCGGGCTATATAAAGCTGGTTTCTGCGTTGGGAGAGGGCGCGGTTTTTTCTATGTATCTGCCTGTTGCGAATGGCTCTGAATAGTTACAAAACTGTCACATTTTTTTATATCGCCGAAAGATTGTGGAAAGAATGTTATGGGATAATCTGTATTGTGGAGAGAGATTTCCACGATGCAGATTTTTTAATATGTGCAATTAGGGAAAAGGGAGGAAAGCTAAAAATGACAATATTGTCAACACAAAATTTGAAAAAAATATACGGAGCGGGGGAAAATGAAGTGCACGCNCTGGATGGAGTNAACTTCCAGGTGGAAAAGGGNGANTTCGTAGCCATCGTNGGGACNTCCGGAAGCGGCAAGAGNACNCTNCTTCANATGNTGGGCGGACTGGATCGNCCNACATCCGGCAGTGTGACGGTGGACGGNAANGAGATTTTTACCTTGAANGATGAGGAGCTGACCATATTNCGNCGNNGNAANATNGGNTTNGTNTTNCAGAATTATAATCTGGTNCCGGTGCTGAATGTCNANGANAACATTCTTCTGCCGATACAGCTNGANGGAGTTACTCCNGATCAGGCTTATATCANAGAGATTATCGATACNCTGGGANTNNCNTCGAAGCTGNANAACCTNCCCAACAATCTCTCCGGCGGGCAGCAGCAGNGNGTNGCNATNGCNNGNGCCNTNGCTTCNAAGCCTGCCATNATCCTTGCGGATGAGCCGACNGGNAATCTGGANTCNANGACCAGTCAGGATGTNTTNAGNCTGATGAAGGTGACCAGNCAGAAGTTTTCNCAGACCATCGTTATGATCACCCANAACGAGGAGATCGCCCAGCTTGCAGACCGCATNATCCGNATTGAGGATGGCAAGATTGTGACAAAGGAGGCGGTTTAGGATTATGAATGTTGCAAACAGAAAATGTATTCGTCGTCTCAGCGTGGCGAGCTTCAAGGCGGCGAAGGTCAGAAATATCATTGCGATAGCGGCGATAGCGCTGACTACTATATTGTTTACGGTTANTTTTNCGGTTGCCATGTCCATCAAACATGGGTTCGAGCAGTCGAACTTTCGGCAGGNGGGCGGTTATAGTCACGGNNGTTTTAAGTATTTGACAGAGGAACAGTTCGAGGAGTTAAAGGATGATCCGNTGATCAAAGAATATGGCATGAGGNTATTCTGTGGTATGCCGGAAAAAGCGCCTTTTCAGAAAAGTCATGTGGAAATCAGCTACAGCGATGAAAACGNGGCGAAATGGATGTTCTTAGAGCCGAAGGAAGGGCGTTTCCCGCAGGAAGGGACAAACGAGGCGGCCACGGATTTGCGGGTGCTGTCCCTCTTGGGGGTAGAGCCGGTGATCGGTAATGAGTTTACCATGACCTTCATGGTAGATGGCGAGGAGACNACGGAGACTTTTACTCTGTGCGGTTACTGGGATTACGATGAAGTGATCGTAGCCAATCATGTGCTGATTCCCTGTAGCCGGACGCAGGAGATCTTTGAAAANCTGAATACCCAGGGAAACGATGGCATGACGGGACGTTTCAATATGGATGTGATGTTTAAAAATGCCTCCCACATAGANGAAAATCTGAAGACGATTCTGGAGCGGCANGGNTANCAGACGGAGGGCAGAGATCAGGGCGATAATTTTATTCCTATCGGCGTGAACTGGGGCTATGTGTCTGCGCAGTTTGAGGACAATATCGATCTGGAGACGATTTTGGCATTAGTTGTGGTCATGCTTTTGATCATATTTACGGGCTATCTCATTATTTACAATATTTTCCAGATTTCGGTNTCCAATGATGTGCGGTTTTATGGGCTGTTAAAGACCATCGGCACNACGGGNCGGCAGATNAAACGNATCATTTCCCAGCAGGCATTTCTGCTTTCTGCGATAGGTATTCCTATTGGTATGGCATTTGGTTACGGCATGGGTGTGATTATGACACGCATCGTCGTGTCACAGCTTAACGGTGTCANATTGACTTATTCGGTCAGCCCCGTAATTTTTTTAGGTGCAGCGGTATTTTCGCTGGTGACGGTATGGATTTCCTGCCGGAAACCCCGCAGAATGGCGGCGAAGATCTCTCCTGTGGAGGCGGTGCGGTACACGGAAGGGGGCGGAAGTAAAAAGAAAAAAAGAAAGGGAGAGAAGGGTGCTTCCATTTTNCGCATNGCCGTAGCGAATCTTGGCAGGAATAAGAGTAAGACGGTGATTACAGTAATCTCTTTGTCCTTTGCNGTGGTGGTTTTGAATCTCACTTTTATCCTGACAAACGGGTTNGATATGGACAAGTATTTAAACAATGTGGTAGTAGACTTTATTACCGCCGATGCCTCTTATTTTCAGGCAGGCAGCTTTACCATAGAACCTTTCCCCGAGGAGGCGATCACACAGCTCGAGTCTATGGAGGGTGTAATCGGAGGCAGAACCTACCAGGAAACCTTTGCAGCAGAGGAGTTTGTCACAGAGGAGTGGATACGAAAACTACAGGGCAAGTGGAGCAGCCCGGAGATGGTGGATCAGTATTTGGAGCTGTTGGAAAAAGAGGACGATCTGTATGCTGAGCGTGTAAAGTTATACGGGATGGAGGACTTTGTTCTGGATAANCTCAATGTTCTGGAAGGNGATCTCNNTAAGCTGAANGAGGGCGGCAATTATGTNGCGGCGGTNTANTTNGCGGACGATTACGGCAATATCCACGGGGATTCCCACTGGGCGAAGATGGGAGATCAGATAACCATCCGCTACGTGGAAGAGTATGAGTATTATAATCCGGAGACCGGTGAGATTTACGAGGAAAATGAGGACACCGACGGCAAGCCCTGGCGGGCGAGGGCCAAGGTGTACGAGGATAAGGTATATGAGGTGGCCGCACTTGTGGAGGTGCCGGGAACTCTTTCCTACCGTTATTACGGAGCCGATGAGTTCGTGATGGGAGCCGATACCTTTANTCGGGATTCCGGNACGTCAGATGTGCTCTATTACGCTTTCGACTGTGAGGACGATAAGGTAGATGCGGCGGAACAGTGGATGCAGAATTTTGCGGGCAGTGACGATTCCGAGTATGACTATGAGAGCAGAAAGACTTACGAGGAAGATTTTTACGGCTTTCGCGATATGTTTATGATGGTGGGCAGCGGCGCGGCTCTGATCGTGGGTCTGGTGGGAATTTTGAATTTCCTGAATGCCATCCTCACAAGCATTATGACGAGAAAAAGGGAGTTTGCGGTGTTACAATCCGTAGGCATGACAGGCAAACAGTTGAATCGGATGCTGATCACGGAGGGCATGGTGTTTGCGGGCAGCTCCGTTGTGATCACCTTTGTTTTGACGATCGTTATGGGGCCTGTGGCAAGCAGCGTCCTGGAGGGGATGTTCTGGTTTTTCACCTATCATCTGACTGTTGCGCCGATTTTTGTGGTGGCTCCCGCTTTCCTCATTCTGGGGGCGGTGATCCCGCTCATCTCATACCGCTATGTGGTAAAACGGTCCGTGGTAGAGCGATTACGGGAGGCTGAATGAGGAAATACTATAAATAAAAATATTTTATCTACATTTTTCCAAATAAAATGTTGCACGAAGGGGCGCAAATAAGGTATAGTAATATTGAGACATTAGCACCGAAGGAAGTAACTATTTTGGAGAAGGATGTAGCAATGTATGGGACAACTATCACCAGTGGATCAAGATAAAATGGCAGAAGCAGCGCATATTTGTATGTCGCATTCCGCTATTTCATTAAATACACTAACCAGAAAAAAAGTAACTGTCAGCCCGCCTTCGCTGAAGGTTGTTAATAGTGCAGATATTAAAAATATCCTGACAGCGTTTGGCATGGGAAGTGTGACGGTCCAGATAGACTATAAAGACGATTTTCATGGAAACAATCTTTTGATGTTTAAGGAAAATGATGTCAAGGTTATCATGGACCTGATGATGGGAGGAGCGGGAACGGCGGCTCCCGGAGATATCAACGAGATGCATCTGTCCTGCGTGTCGGAAGTCATGAACCAGATGATGGGAGCTTCCGCGATTTCCCTCACGGAAATGATCGGCAAGACGATAGACATCAATCCGCCGAAGGCGACGTTAGTCAATGCAAAAGAGGATATAGATTCTATAGATATCCTTCCTTTTGCCGGGAATGAAATGGTCATCATTCTGTCCCGATTTGATGCGGAGAAGCTGGTGAAGGGTATCATGATCCGTATTTTCCCGATGGAGGAGACCAGATTTATCTGCGATAATTTTAAGGCGCGTTGATTCCCTGCGACTGTACCGAAAGACGGACAGTCTGCAGGAAAATATAAAAGTGTAAGGGGTATTATTTAGGAATCGCTTTTTCAGACATAGTTTTATTTAGTGGATTTTCACAATCAGAGCGGCGGCTTCTACCATAAAAAGTGCCGAAAAATACTTTTCTGTTTTAAAAACACTTACAGAAGAAATTTTAAAGTGCTAAAATGGTATGTAAGGGAAACTGCGGTTTGG
Organism: Lachnospiraceae bacterium; assembly: GCA_014804615.1. GTDB lineage: Bacteria > Bacillota > Clostridia > Lachnospirales > Lachnospiraceae > UBA3282. The sequence goes on along the minus strand of JAAUZL010000009.1, from coordinate 34,198 downwards.
TGCATGTTCGTGGGATGTGCGGCAGGCTGTTGTCGGACTCGTCAGTGTGAGAGTCAGAAAATTTGGAGGGTGTTATGTTTGAGAAGGGCGAACTGATTATGTGCGGCGGACATGGAGTGTGTCGTGTGATCGATATTACGGATAATCCGATCGATCGAATGGATAAAGAGAAAAAATACTATGTTCTGGAGCCCGTCTTTGAAAAGGCGAGCACGATTTACACGCCTGTCAATAACGATAAGATCGTTATGCGAAGGATCATGAATAAGGATGAGGCGGAAAAGCTGATCGAGCATATTACGGAGATCGACACCGTGTGGATTCAGGAGGAAAAGCGGAGGGAGCAGACCTACAAAGATGCGATCCGCACCTATGATTCCAAGAGTCTGGTCCAGATCATTAAAACCCTTTACCAGCGCAAGAAGAGTCGTATCAACGAAGGGAAAAAGGTGTTATCCTCAGACGAGCAGTATCTCCATAAAGCGGAGGAGCTTCTCTACAGTGAGATGTCTTTAGCCCTCGCTATCCCGAAAGAAAAGGTGGAGGAGTATATCGCTGAGGCTGTGGACAGGCAGAAGGCTACCGTATGATAACGTAAAATGCAGGGGCAGAGAATTTTTATTCTCTGCCCTATTTTTCTGCGTTATATGAAATGGCATTAGTGTGAAACATTTAAGGAGAATGCGAAGCATTCTCGTGATTTTCGCCGCACTATAGAAAAATGCCATAACGTAAAATATTGAGGAAGAATGCGAAGCATTCTTGAGATCGTCGCTGCGGAGCGACGATCGTGGCACCTTTTAGGGTGTTGCAACGTGTTATAAGTAGGGACGTCCAAAAACAAGGAAAGGCAAAGCGCTTATGACAATAGAAGAAGTAGTGAGGGAGTACAGTCCCATGCTCTACCGTATCTGTGTGGTCATGCTGGGCAATGATGCGGATGCACAGGACGCGGTGCAGGATACGATCTGCAAATATCTGGAACGGACGAAGGGTTTTCAGGATAAGGAGCATGAGAAGGCATGGCTGATCAAGGTGGCGCAGAATCGCTGCCGGGATATGAGGCGGTTTCATCTGCGGCATCCGCAGGTGGAACTGGAAGAGATCAATGCCGGCTATGAAGATCCGGAATACAGCGATGTGCTGGCGGAGCTGATCTGTCTGCCTCTCGCTGTAAAAGCGGCCGTCTATCTGCATTATATAGAGGGTTATAAAACGACAGAAGTGTCAGAAATATTGGGGATATCTGTCAATGCCGTGAAAAAGAGGCTGCAGCGGGGGCGGGAAATGCTGCGGCTGCGTTTGGAGGAGTAACATATGATACGGAGAATGCGGAATTGGCAAATATTATGGCTTAAGAAAGGATGATGATATATGAAGATTACGGATTTACAGAACGCGGTACAGGGGATAGATTTTGACGAAGAAAGGCAGGAGCAGATGATCTCGGAGCTGCGGGCGATGAAAAGACCGCGCAGATACACGAGAACCTTGCGAATCGCTGCAGCTTTTGCAGTCGGCATTCTGACAGTGGGCGTTTTGAGTGTGCCGGTGCGGGCAGTGGTGATTTCTCTGGTACAGGAACGGATGGAAGAGCAGCCTAAGGAGGAAGTTACAAAGCTTGCGGAGGAGATTCAGAGTCAGTTCGTGGAGGCGGATAGTAAGACCAGAGAGTATACGGAGGGAGAGAAGGAACGCAGGGGAAAACTCTACGCGCAATATTTGGAGGGACTTTTTCCTACAGGAGAGCTGGTGCGGGTTAATAGTGAGGAGGAGGCCGCAGAGCACGAGTTTTGTTTTCTTTCGACGACGTCAGTCTTCTATCTGCCGGCGAACCGTGAATTGACGGATGAGGAGATTCTGGAGCAGATTGATTTTGAGAAAAAGCGCGATTATGCCCTGCAGGAGCAGCGAGCAGAAGAGATTGCCGCGCAAAAAGAGGAAGAGAGGGAGCAGATCAAAGAAGTGACGGCGGCAGGAGGCATTTCCGAGGAGAGGGCGATAGAGATTGCCACAGGATATTTAGGGCAGATTTTCGGACTTGATGGGAGCGGCATGGAAATGAATCATTATTTTGTGGATGAAGATGACCATTTGGCGACTTTCCCCAACACTTACGGTGTAAACTGGAGCGATCTCGGAAATTACAGATATTACTATTTCTTTATCGATGCGGCGGACGGTACACTGCGTTCCATGTCATACAGCCATGATATGAAGGAGAGGCTTGCTATGAGGCCCTCAGTCGCAGAGGCGGCGGATCAAACGGCTGCTGTCAGTAAGCAGGCGGAGCAGTTTTTGACAGAAAAGCTGGGGATACAGGAGACTTACGAGGAAATAAGAAGCTACTATCTGGTCAATACGGAGAGTGAAAAGGTTTCCGGATCGGTAGATGTACTGTTTGTCATGGCGGATGGCACAGCACGGCAGATCAGTTGTAGCTGGGACGGTGAAATGTTTGACTATTCTGTCACGACACAGGCTCATTACGAAGAGGGGTTACAGAGCACAGCATATTGGATGGGAAAAGAGTACGAGAGAGATCATGGGCACGAGGCAGAGTATAGAATTGAGAGTGTGTTGCATTAAAACCGGCAATACAGAAAAGGAATTGGGCACATAAAAAAAGACTTTCTGCGGAAAGTCTTTTTTGTTTATAATAAAATATAATAATCTTTTAATCGTGCTGCGGATGTGCGCCGATCTTTTCGATCGCAGTCATTACCGTAGTCATGATCGTCACCTCAGCCTGTGGCTGATAATTGTTTAATTTTTGAAAAAGAGCACCAGTGTCCGTACGTACATATTGGGGAGAAAGTCTGTTTAATGCATAAGACATCATGTCAAGCTTACAATTGTCACAAGAACAGACATCCGGCATGGTAGACAACAGCTTATTAAGCTGGTACTCTACAGCATCCTCCATGATATTTTTTAAGCCTTCCATTCCGAACCTCCTCCACTATTACACGTACTTTTATAATAGTACATTTTTCCCAGAGAATCAATCATTATTTCAAAAAAATATGGTAAAAAGAGAAAAATTTTGTGCTTTTTGTGTGAAATTACACCTGCTTGCTTTTTCTCGAAAGCGTGATATCATAAACTGGAAGGTTTTTACGGTATGATTTTGGATGGAGAGATCAATATGATCCAGGAAGTGATATATGACAGTTGTATAGATAGTATACGGTTGCTGCCCTTCCTTTTTTTGACTTATTTGGCGATGGAATCGCTGGAACACTGGACGGGAGGACGGATGCAGGAGATTATCCGGAAGTCAGGCAAGGCGGGTCCGGCTATCGGCAGTGTGCTTGGTATTTTCCCACAGTGTGGGTTTTCGACGGTTGCCGCAAATCTTTATGCGGGCAGGATCGTTACGATGGGAACTCTTATCGCTGTATTTTTATCGACCTCTGACGAGATGCTTCCTATTATGATATCCCAGAATGTAGATATTTCCGTGATCGCTAAGATTCTTTTCTGTAAGATTTTCTTTGCGCTGATTGCGGGTTTTTTGGTGGATTTTTTCTTTCAGAAAAAAAGGGATCTGCAGATTGAGCATCTGTGTGAACGCCATCACTGCCATTGTGAAAAGGGAATCTGGAGGTCGGCAATTAACCATACTTGGAAAATCTTCTTATATATAATAGTGATTTCTTTTGTCCTGAATCTGATCATTGCTCTGATCGGAGAGGAAACGCTGGCGGCGCTGGTGCTTGATCAACCGATTCTGGGGCTGTTTGCCGCAGCGCTGGTGGGTATGATCCCCAACTGTGCGTCCTCCGTCATCCTCACACAGCTTTATCTGGGGGGCGTTTTGAACGCAGGGGCCTTGATGGCAGGCCTTTTATCGGGATCCGGCGTGGGTTTTCTGGTGCTGCTCCGGGTAAATGATGACAGGAAAGAAAATTTGCAGATTTTTGGGATTTTGTATGCAGCCGGGGTGGCGGCGGGTGCGGTTACGATGCTGTTGGGAGTAAGATTTTAGAAGGCGGCTCGGCCCGCGCCATTCGCAATAAAGTAAAAAAAGAACCGTCCCCAGAGCGCTTACGTCTCCAAAAACAGTCCTTCCGCGTGCACCGCCAGGGGCTCGAACCCTGGACACCCTGATTAAGAGTCAGGTGCTCTACCAACTGAGCTAGCGGTGCAGATTCCTTTGTGAGAAGCTAAAATAACGGAGAATACGGAGTATTCTCTGGATCGAATGCTTGTCATTCGATCAACGCAAGAGTTATTATAGTATAATGCTATGTGTAATGCAAGCATTTTTTTAAGAAATTTTAAGATTTTTTTAATTGAAAGGAGCAAACTATGATCTTTGAGAGTCACGCGCATTATGACGATGAGGCATTTGATGAGGACAGGGAGGCGCTGCTTTCGTCCTTTGCGGGGCACGGGATCGGCACGGTGATCAATATAGGAGCCAGTATGTCAGGGAGCGAGGCNACNGTGAAGNTGGCGGANCAGTATCCCTTTTTTTNTGNNGCNGTNGGNGTGCATCCNAGCGAGGTGGAAGAGCTCNATGAGGATANCTTNGAACGGCTGCGGACGCTTTGCGGTCANNAAAAGNTCGTAGCGGTGGGGGAGACAGGCNTGGANTATCANTATCCGGAACCTGCNGTGGCNCTGCAGAAAGAATGGTTTGCCAGACANCTTACGCTNGCCNGAGANGTGAANCTGCCNGTNATCATTCATTCCAGAGAGGCGGCGAANGANACGCTGGATATCATGCAGGCNCTNCNTGCCGGAGAGATNGGCGGCGTGGTGCATTGCTTTTCTTANGCGAAGGAGATGGCGAGAGAGTATNTGAACATGGACTTNTATTTCGGGATCGGCGGCGTGATCACNTTTAAAAATGCGAAGAAGCTNAAGGAGGCGGTGGAGTATATTCCGATAGATAAGATTCTTCTGGAGACNGACAGNCCNTATCTTTCACCGGAACCNCANCGCGGTGAGAGAAATTCGTCATTGAATCTTCCTTATGTGGCGAAAGAGATCGCGGCGATCAANGGGCTTTCNTATGAGGAAGTGGTGGAACGNACNGANGAGAATGCGAGAAGANTGTTTGGACTGTGANAATTGAGCGNTGAGTGCATTTNCNTTTANAATANGACGGAGAATTNNATGGCTAATTTAGGAAANTATACAAANACNTCNGAAATACTCAGGAAATATCANTTTCGTATGCAAAAGAAATACGGGCAGAATTTTCTGATCGATGCGAATATTCTTCATAAGATCGTGGAGGCGGCGCAGATNACGGAAGAGGACTGTGTTTTGGAGATCGGNCCGGGAATCGGAACGATGACNCAGTATCTTGCGGAGGCNGCCGGNCGNGTCATTGCNGTNGAGATTGATAAAGGGNTGATCCCGATCCTGGAGGAGACCCTTTCGCCTTANGATAATATTACCCTTATGTGTGCGGATNTTTTAAAGGTAGATCTGTCTGCNTTGGCAGAAGAAAACGGNGGNGNNCCNTTAAAGGTGGTGGCGAATCTTCCATATTATATTACGACNCCTATCATCATGGCGCTTTTTGAGAGCCGGATACCGTTAGAGAGCATCACTGTCATGGTGCAGAGCGAGGTGGCGGANCGGATGCAGACNGGCCCCGGANCAAANGATTACGGTGCGCTCTCGCTGGCGGTGCAGTATTATGCNAAGNCGGAGNTCGTGNCNAGNGTGCCNGCATCCTGCTTTACTCCCCGCCCGAATGTGGACAGTACCGTGGTGCGGCTGGTGAGACACAAGGAGCCGCCNGTTGCNGTGGAGGATGAAGCCTTTTTATTTTCCGTGATCCGGGCNTCCTTCAATCAGCGCAGAAAGACATTGGCTAACGGACTGGCGAATGCAGGAAATCTGAATCTTACCAGAGCACAGGTAGAGCNGGTGNTGGAGGAGATGGGACTTCCCGGAACNGTGCGCGGNGAAACACTTACTTTAGAACGATTTACAGATCTTTCAAACCGGCTCTTACNAATCAGAACGTGAGAGATATTTACTAAAAAATACAAGATAAGGGATTTNNTCATGGGAATNACTCCATATATTGGGAGTCAAGGTGCTTTTTTTCGACGGAATTTGTTTACATTGATAAGGGACTATGGTAAACTAAAACAGATACTAGGGTCATTGTGTAAACGGATAAAACAGTAAAGTACGTCGANGAGGTGAGTACCTTGGATAAGTTTGAATACAAAGCCAGCGCGGANGAGATCAAGGCGCTGATTGCGGAAGGNGAATANGCGGAAGCGGTAAANATTGCGGATAANATTGACTGGCGCAGNGTCAGAAGCGTCATGATGCTCTGTACGATCAGCGATCTGTATAAGATCAACAGACGGTATCAGGAGAGTAAGGATATTCTTCTGATGGCATATGAAAAGCATCCNACGGGCAGATTGATCATTTATTCTCTGTGTGAGCTTTGCATTAAGATGGGAGAATACGATGAGGCCAGTAATCGTTATAAAGAGTTTGTACAGATTGCGCCGAGAGANACNGGNCGGTATGTTTTGCAGTANCGNCTCTATGAGGCATTGGATGTCAGCATAGAGGAACGGATTGCAGTTCTGGAGGAGTTTAAGAAACGGGAGCCCAGAGAAAAATGGGTATATGAGCTGGCTTATCTGTATCACCGCATCGGGCTGACGACGAAATGTGTGGAAGAGTGCGATGAGATGTTCCTCTGGTTTGGTGAGGGCAGATTTGTTATGAAGGCGCTGGAGTTAAAGGCGCTGCACCAGCCTTTAAGCGAGGAACAGCAGGAGAAATATGATGCTTTTGTAGCGGGCAGGAGCGCCGGAGAGGACGTCGACGAGATGTCTTCTGCGGAAGAAGAACCGGATGAGGATATGGAAGAAGAGATCTCCGGGGATACACAGGCGGCAGAGGAAATCATTTATCCGCAGGCGGAAGAAGCGGAAGAGCGGGATGTTCTCTCGGCGCCCACTACAGAGCTGCCGGAGGTTAAAACGGTAGATGTGGGACAGTACAACACCATCAATCTGCAAATGGCGTTGGCGGAGAGTATGAAAGAGGTGCTGGCGGAGGATGTCCCGGCGGAGACGGAAGCGCCGGATGAGATCGAAGAGATCGAAGATGCCCCGATGGCGGCAGAAGAGATGGAAGTTGAAGTTCCGGTGACCGTGGAAGAAGAGGTCGAGGAGAGTGTAGAGGCTCCTGCAGAAGAACCTTCTATTACGGATGCTCTTATCGCGCCGCTTTTAGAGGAGACGGCGAAACTTCCTAATATGAATATGCTGGATACGCAGGAGCTGGAAGCAGTAAGCGAGGAAATCGTGCGGGAAGATACGATGGTCTTCGATGCTCAGCGTATTATAGAAGAGATGACCCGGGAGGCGGAACGGCTGCAGGCGAAAGCGCTTCGCGAACAGGCTTTGGCAGCTTCTAAGCCGACGGAGTACGATAAATTCCTATCTCAGGAGTATGATGGGCAGATCAGCTTTGTTGTACCGGAAGCAGAGCGGGTGGAGAAGCAGATCACGGGCCAGCTCAGCATTGACGATATCATGGCTGAGTGGGAGCAGATGAAGAAGGATAACGAGGAGAAGCGGATGGAGGATGTCCGCCAGCATATCCTCGCCCAGACGGGCAGCCTGTTTGCAAGCTTCGATGAGGCGACGAAGAACGGTCTTCTGGAAGAACTGGAAAAAGCATTTATGGCGGCGATCCTGAAGGAATCCGGCAGGAATCCGCAGGTGAAAAAGGTGATCTTCCCTGACAGCGAGGAGACGCAGACCGCCGTTAAAAAGATGGAAAAATCAGTCAGCCGACAGGCAGAAGCAGAGGAAGAACTTGAGCAGGAACCGGAGGTGTTCGAGGAAGAGGCGCCTGAGGAGACGGCATCTGAGGAAACACCGGAGGTATCCGATGAGGATCCGGTTCAGAAGGTCAGTGCGGAAGCAGAAATCCCCGATATATCCGATACCGAGGAAGGGTCGGGAAAAGAGCGGGATTTGAGCCCGGAAGAACAGGAGCTCTTTGGGAAGTTTGTTCATCAGCGTAAATCCAGAAAACAGTTGATCCATGTGCTGGATAATATGAGTCTGGCGTCCTGCACGGGAAATATCCTGATNACGGGCGAGGAGGAGATCACGACCTTGTCCCTTGCCAAGGCGCTGATTCGCGAGATGCAGTATAATGACAACAATTTTTCCGGCAAGGTGGCAAAGGTGGAAGGCCGCACTTTGAATAAAAAGGATGTGGAGGCGACTTTCTCCAGACTGGATAATGGCGCGCTGATCATTGCAGAGGCAGGCAAGCTGAAACCGGCCACCGTGGCGTCTGTCATTAAGGCGCTGGANAAAGAGAACATGGGATTACTGGTGTTGATGGTGGGCACCAAGAGCGAGATAGGGAATCTNCTTTCACAAAATGGGGCGCTGGCCAATATCTTTAATCTGCGGGTGGATATCGAACGGCTGGANGATGAGGCGCTGGTAGCTTACGCGAAGCAGTACGCGGAAGAACAGGAGTATTCCATTGATGAGTTCGGTATTTTAGCGCTTCATACAAGAATTGCAGACANGCAGACCANCGACCATGAGGTGACGCTTGCAGAGGTAAGAGATCTGGTGGATGAAGCTATTGAGTATGCGAACAAAAAAACACCAAAACATTTTGTGGATATTTTGCTGGCAAAGAGGTATGATGAAGAGGACATGATTATATTACGAGAGAAGGACTTCATGCACTATTAAAATAANGGGGGGTTAGGTTATGGCAGGAAAGACAGCGGCTAAGCCGACGGAAAAGAAGACCAAAACGGTAAAAGCAGCAAAAACAGTAAGTAAGAAGGCAGAAGAGAACGTTCAGGAGACGGTATTTATCTCCGANGCGGACCAGTATGTGTTTGCTCAGGGNACGCACTATGATATCTATAAGAAGCTGGGAGCNCACCCTTCTGTGGAAAACGGTGTNAAGGGNATGTTTTTTGCAGTGTGGGCACCCAATGCGGCCAGTGTCCATGTGATCGGTACCTTTAANGGCTGGGATGANGACAGACATGCGATGGAAAAGCTGGGNCCCGGCGGTATCTANAAGCTTTTCATTCCNGAGGTGGGGGANAATGAGCTTTATAAGTATCTGATCCGGACNCCNGCGGGGGAGAAGCTCTACAAGGCNGATCCTTTTGCNAATTATGCGGAGATGCGTCCGGGCAATGCTTCCAGGACCTTTGATATCAGCAAATTTAAATGGACGGACAGCGCCTGGATGACTGCCAGAGAAGGCAAGGATTATAANAAAGAGCCCATGGCAATTTACGAGTGCCATATCGGTTCCTGGATGAAGCATCCNGANGGGACCGAGGAGGGATTTTATAACTATCGGGAGTTNGCGGACAGGATNGTGGAATANTTAAAGGAGATGCACTATACCCATATCGAGNTGATGGGGATAGCGGAGTATCCNTTTGANGGCTCCTGGGGATATCAGGTGACNGGTTANTATGCACCCACCTCCAGNCANGGGGATCCTTCCGANTTTATGTATCTGATCAATGCGCTGCACAAGAATAAGATAGGCGTTATTCTGGATTGGGTTCCGGCTCATTTNGCAACNGATGCNCACGGNCTTGGNCGNTTTGACGGNCAGTGNATCTTTGAGCATCCCGATCCNAGGATCGGTGAGCATCCCGATTGGGGNACNAAGATNTTTAATTACGCGAAGAATGAGGTTCGGAATTTCCTGATCGCAAANGTTTTATATTGGATTCGGGAGTTTCACATTGANGGCATAAGAATTGACGCTGTGGCGTCCATGCTTTATCTGGATTACAGTAAGCGGGAAGGCCAGTGGGTGCCCAATAAGTACGGCGGCAATGAAAATNTGGATGCNATCGAGTTCTTTAAGCATNTGAATTCCGTGGTGCANGGNGCATATCCCGGNTTCCTTACNATTGCTGAGGAGTCTACGGCATGGCCGAAGGTGACAGGCAAGGTGGAAGAGGATGGNCTGGGCTTCAGCTTTAAGTGGAATATGGGATGGATGCATGATTTNTGCGAGTATATGAAGCTGGATCCGTATTTCCGCAAAAACAATCATTATGGCATGACNTTTGCCATGAGCTATAACAACAGCGAAAACTATATTCTGCCNCTCTCCCATGACGAGGTGGTGCATTTGAAGTGTTCCATGGTCAATAAGATGCCCGGCTATCCTGTGGATAAGTACGCAAATCTGCGCGTNGGCTATAGCTATATGATNGGCCATGCGGGNAAGAAGCTTTTGTTTATGGGTCAGGATTTCGGNCAGGAGAGAGAGTGGAGNGAGACCAGAGAGCTTGACTGGAATCTGCTTGGCGAAGAACAGAATAAGGGTATGCATGAGTATGTGAAGGAGCTNCTTGCACTTTATCGNAAATATCCCGCGATGTATACCATTGATAATGACTGGGCAGGCTTTGAGTGGCTCAATGCCGACGATGCGGACCACAGTGTTTACAGCTTCTTCCGGAAGGACACGACAGGCAAGAACAATATCATGTTTGTGCTNAATATGACACCTATGATGTGGGAGAATTATAAGATNGGCGTGCCGAAGAAGAAAAAATATAAGCTGCTCTTAAACAGCGATGAGAAACGCTTCGGCGGCAACGGTCATGAGATCCCGGCAGAGATCAGTGCGGTAAAAGAGCCTTGTAATTTTAAGGATTACAGTATTTCTTTTGATCTGCCGCCCTACACGGCTGCGATCTTTATCTTCTAAAGGAAGAACCCTTCAACAAGGCAATAAATATACATAGAATAGAAGTACCACACATTCATGATAATATGGGTGTGTGGTATTTTTCGGAAAGGAGAGATAGCATGTGTACGGCAGCAACTTATAAGACAAAGGATTTCTATTTCGGACGGACTTTGGACTATGAATTTTCTTACGGGGATGAGATCACGATCACACCAAGAAACTATCCGTTCCGTTTTTTGGAGAAGGGGATGTGGAATACTCATTACGCGATGATAGGCATGGCCTGTGTTATGCAGGATTATCCGCTGTATTATGATGCCATAAATGAAAAAGGTCTGGGGATAGCCGGACTGAATTTTGTGGGAAATGCGGTTTATCACAAGAGAGAGGAGGGAAAAGATAACATTACGCAGTTTGAATTGATTCCCTGGATTCTCTGTCAGTGCGCTACGGTCAAGGAGGCAAGAAAGCTGCTTGACAAGATAAACATAACCAATATTCCTTTTAATGATAAGCTGCCCCTTGCACAGCTGCATTGGATTCTTTCGGACAAGGAGGAGTCGGTCGTCATTGAATCCATAGAAGAGGGTGTGCAGGTGTATGACAATCCGGTAGGTGTGCTGACCAATAACCCGCCGTTTCCCATGCAGATGGGCGCACTGCGAAATTATATGTCTCTGTCGGTAAAACCGCCGAAAAACACTTTTGCACCGGGGCTGACGCTGGAAGCCTACAGCCGCGGTATGGGAGCGATCGGTCTTCCGGGAGATCTGTCGTCACAGTCCAGGTTTGTCAGAGTGGCGTTCACCAAGATGAATTCCGTTTCCGGGGAAGGAGAGCTGGAGAGCGTCAGTCAGTTTTTCCATATTCTGAATTCTGTAGATCAGCAGCGCGGCTGCTGTCAGCTGGAGGATGGTAAATGTGAGGTCACCATTTATACTTCTTGCTGTAATGCGGATAAAGGAATTTATTATTATACGGCCTATAACAACCATCAGATCACCGGCGTGGATATGCACAGAGAGAATCTGGATGGGGATAAGCTGGTGCGCTATGAGGCTATTGAGGAAGAACAGATTCGGATACAGAATGCGTGAGACGTAAAATATCCCTAAAGGTTAAGAAATATAGGAACTATGCCGAAATATAGGGTGAATGTATAAAAGCATTCGCCCTTTTTGTGTTAACATCATAAAAAGATACTACATTTTGTATGAGGACTGTTTATTTATGAAAATTACGTTTGACCACAGTAATGTAAACCAAAATGTAGACAGGGCGACAACTACATATCGGGACACCCGGGTGGCCAGGACGGCACGTACGGGTGATTACGCATTAGACATTTCTGGCACAGTTATGGATAACAACGCTTACGGGGGTCACGGAAAGACCGCAGAAGAGGTTATGCAGGATGCGGCGGCTATTGACGTGGCCACGCAGACAGACTATATGACAGTAATGTCTAATACTATGTCCGGGGAAGATTTTTCCCGCTTACAGCAGGAAGGATATCATCCCGGCGATATGGAAATAGAGGACGTTGTCACCATTGTCGATAAGATCAAGGCGGAGCTCGTGAAGGGCGGTACGGAGGTAGTGGGTTACACCGATGATCTGGATGCGGACACTTTGGCGCAGATCACGGGGAGCGAGGCCTTTGCACAGGAGCTCGCGAGACAGTTTGCAGCCCACGACATTCCTCTCACGGAAGAGAATGTGCGTGCAGCGAAGGAAGCCTTTGAGAGAGCCATGCGGCTGGAAGAGCCCGGAGAAGGCACCGTGAAGTATATGGTGGAGAATCAGATGGAGCCCACCATAGACAATCTCTATATGGCCGGACACAGCGCTGCTTCGGACAGCAGCAGGCAGGGCCACGGCTATTATGCCGCAGACAATACGGGTTATTATGCGAAAAAAGCGGAAGATTATAATTGGGAACAGCTTCGCCCGCAGATCGAGCGTGTGTTGGAGGAGGCCGGTCTCGAGAACAGCGAGGAGAACGTGCAGAGCGCACAGTGGCTGATCAGTGTAGGTGTGCCGCTGACGGCGGATACGATGAGCGCACTCCATGCGATAGAGCAGATGGAGCAGCCTTTGGACAGAACGAAAATCCTGTCTGCTGTAGCGGCGGCAATCTCCGATGGAAAGAAAGCGGGAGATGCTAATCTGGCTGACGATAGAAGCGAGCTGGAACGCGCGGCCGACTATGTGGAAGCCTATAAGCGGATCAGTGATGAGGCTGTGGATCGTGTGGCGGCCGAGGGAAAAGAAGTAAATCTGCGCAATCTGACAAGAGAGCAGGGAAAGATAGAGCAGGGCGACATGATGCCGGACACACCGGCGGCCATCACAGAGAGGCGTCAGCTGGAAGAGATTCGACTGATGATGACCATCGAGGCGAACCGGAAGCTTATAGCCAGCGGTTATTCCATAGATACCACAGAGTTAGAGGCTCTGGTGGAGAAACTGAAGCAGCTGGAGCAGGAGCAGAATCAAAGACTCTTCGGAGAGCCCGATGCAGCAGCGGCAGACGAAAAAGCGGCTTTCTATGCGGAAGTGCAGCAGAAGACGGCGGAGATTCCTTACTTGCCGGCGGCAGTGCTTGGACGCTATGTGGATGGGACGGAAGAGTTTACTCTTGATGATGTACACACAAACGGCACAGCCCTGAAGAATGCTTACGAAGCGGCCAGAGAGTCCTATGAGACATTGATGACAGCACCCAGAGCGGATATGGGAGATTCTATTCGCAAGGCATTTCGCAATGTAGATGATATCCTGAAGGATATGGGGCTTGAGACAAATGAGGAAAACCGTAAAGCAGTACGGATCCTGGGTTATAACAGCATGGATATCACCCATGAAAATATGGATGCAGTGAAGAAGTACGATATGGAGCTGCAGCAGACTATTCGTCGGATGACTCCGGCGGCGGCTCTGCAGACGATCCGGGACGGTAAGAATCCGCTTACCATGTCGATCGCTGAGTTGAATCAATATCTGGACGAGAGTGGTGCTGTTGGAGAAGCCAGAGAAGAGAAATTCAGTAAATTCTTATATAAGTTAGAAAAAAGCCATGCGGTCAGCGAGCAGGAGAGAGAGGCTTACATCGGGATTTACCGTATGTTCCGGCAGTTAGAGAAGACGGACGATGCGGCGGTTGGAAGTCTTTTGAAGGAAGGAGCGGAAATCTCCTTTAGAAATCTTTTGACAGCTATGCGCAGTACAAAGAAGCAGGGCATGGACTATCAGGTGGATGACAACTTTAACGGCGTGGATGCCGTAGCGAAGAATAAGTCCATCACCGATCAAATCTTAAGCGGCTTCCCGGGATTGGGACAGGAGAACGCTCAGTCGGGAGAACATAGCGGGGAGCAGAGCCGGCAGGGAACGGAACAGTCGGAGAGCTATTACCATATGCTCGCCGGAGAGATCGCGGATACATTGGAGCCGGAGACTTTAGCGAAAGTAACGCCGGAAGCGGAAATGTCCATGGAAGAGTTTGCGGATGCGATGCGGCAGCAGGAGGCGGATGCTTCCTTAGAGCAGGCTTACGGACAGGAGATGCTGCAATCTTACCGCAATCTGGAGAATGTGGAAGAGACTGTGGTACAGGAGCTTGTAGCGTATCGACAGCCGGTGACGGGAAATAACCTGGAAGCGGCGGCGGCTCTTAGGAAAAAGCCCGGCGCGCTGTATCGGAAGCTTAGAGAGTTAGAGAACGGTGCGGGAAGCCCGGAGGCAAGTGAACAGTCCCGTAGTCTGATAGAAAAGCTGACAGACAAAGAAAGCACCCAGGAAGCTTACAGGGAAATGCAGGAGACCTTCACGGAGATTCTGGATGAGGCGCTGGATGCACCGGAGGATTATCTGGATCTGAGAGCTTTGCAGAGCTGTAAAAAACAGCTGGCACTGGCAGGCAGTCTGGCACAGGAGGAGAATTATCAGATTCCTGTGGAGATCAACGGCGAGCTGACGGCAATCAACCTGAAAGTTCTGCATGGCGGTGAAGCGGGTAAAGTGAGCGTCACCACACAGACAGAGCAGTATGGACAGATCACGGCGAGATTTTCTCTCAGAGAACAGACCGTATCCGGCTATATTGTCTGCGACAGTCAAGAGGGAACAGAGTGGCTGCAGAGCAGACAGGAGGCGTTTCAGAAGGCGCTGGCTGTTTCCGGAGAAAATGGACAGCTAAAAGAGGTTGGCAATGTGGCAGTTTTATACAGTCGGGAAATCGGCGGTGAGGACTACGCTGATAGAGAGCCGGAGGGTGAAGGCGGACAGCAGACAACGGATCTGTATCACATAGCGAAAGCGTTTATCACGACTCTGACAGCATAATAAGGAGGAAAAGAATATGAAGATCAGTTATAATGCGGCGGCAATGCGCGCAAGCAATGCTTTAAATGCATCGGATTCAAAGGTGTCCAAATCTTTGATGCGTCTCTCTTCTGGTCTTAAGGTGACGACATCCAAGGATAACCCTTCGGGTTATGCCATTGGTAGAAGAATGAATACCCAGATCACGGGAATCGGTACGGCAACCCAGAGCTCGAACAACGGAATTTCGATCATCGAGACGGCGGATGGTGCGCTGACAGAAGTACATGAGATGCTGCAGAGAATGAACGAGTTGGCAGTCAAGGGCGAGACAGGAACACTTACCACCGGGGATCGCATGACACTGGAGGCAGAGGTGAAGCAGCTTAAGGCTGAGATCACCAGAATTGCCAGCGATACGCAGTTTAATGGGCAGACACTTCTGGATGGCACTTTCGATCTGCGGGGTTATACCAATAATCATCAGGTGAAGGCGGATTACTATTCGGATGAGGTGATCCCCAAGAAATATATGATCCAAGAATTGGTTGTTGCTTACGATGAGAAGGGTAACATTGACAAGGATGCCACGATTATTAATTTGGTATCGAGTGGAGACAACGCGTTTCCGCCGGGAGTGGAGATCTCCGAGACGACGAAGAATAAGATCACGTTAAAGGGGCCCTTGGATTTTGAGATGACCCTGGAAGTGGAGCCGCCGGAGGAGCTTCCCGGGACGGTGGATGTAACCGGGAAAAAACAGGTTCAGATTCCTAGTTTTCAGGTAGTATATATTCAGGCAAATCCGGTGAGTGAAGCTTCGTTGAGCGACACTGCTGCCAATTTTGCTGCGAGCTTGACCAGTGCAGCCTATATTAATGCGGTTCCTGAAGATCAACGGATTCCGGCAGATGCAGAGATTACTGCCATTTTCCATACGGAAGATATTTGGATGGATAAGATAATCATTGAGAATAAGAGTGGTTTTTATCTGGAATTGGATTCTCCCGGCACAAACGTCACTCTTAATCAGTGGGTAGGCGGCAATACAGTTGAAGTACCCAAGGAAAGCCTGATCATCGACGCCACAGGCATCGGCACCATGGATATCCAGACAGGCGCTAATGAAGGACAGCAGCTTGCGGTTCGTATCCCTACGATCTCTCTGAACAGGATGGGACTTGAGGATACGAAGATGACGACGATAGAAGAGTGTGCCGAGGCGAATAAGGCGATCAAGGGTGCGATCCTCTATGTATCAGATGCGAGAAGCAGACTGGGCGCATATCAGAATCGTCTGGAGCATACAGTCAACAATCTGGCAGTATCCAACGAGAATATGACAGCATCCTATTCCCGTATCATGGATGTGGATATGGCGGAAGAGATGACCAATTACACGACGGAGCAGGTAATATCTCAGGCGGCAGTTTCCATGCTTGCTCAGGCAAATGAGAGACCTTCTCAAGTGTTGCAGCTTTTGCAGTGATGTAGAGTAGATATAGGTAAATGGTGTGGGACAGATGTGTGCATGTCCCGGAATGGAGCGTAAAATATGACCAAGGAATTAAAGCAGGAATATACCCTGCGTATTACGCAGGCGAATAAGACGCAGCTGATCACTATTTTATATGAGATGACACTGCTCTATATTGACGAGGCGAAGGATGCTCTGGATGCAGGAAAGCGAGATGATTTCAAGAATGCGATCCGCAGGATCCAGGGTTGTATGTGCGAGCTGATGGATTCTCTGCATCTGGAGTATGAGGTGGCGCAGAATCTGTTACAGATTTATCTCTTTATCAATAGAGAGGTGGCGAAGGCAGCGTTATACAATACCTCCGAGAATCTGGAGCATATCCGTCCTGTGGTAGAAAAGCTGACGGCNGCCTANAAGCAGATCGAGGNACNGGANGAGACAGGNCCTGTCATGGGGAANACCCAGACCGTGTATGCAGGGCTTACTTACGGNANGGAGAATCTNATGGAAAATATCNCGGATCCTNCCGCAAACAGGGGATTCTGTGTATGATTATAAAAATGTAAGAGGATAGTANGCNTCGGCANGTTCNTNATCNGGCAGCGGATCNGTTTCCGCTGCCTTTTGTAATAGATATTTATAGCGTTTCATGACAGCATTCAGCTCAAAGATGTAGCAATCGATCAGATCGGGGTCTGTCGCATTGTCAAATCCGGAGTAAGCGTTTTCCAGAGCATGTCTTGCCAGAATCAGTTCTTCCCGAAGNGTCAGTTTGTGCCCGTCNACNATCACATCATCATCNGCCGGAATACAAGGACTTTGTTTGAAAATGATTTTCATACTGNCATTACCCAACCTTTCTGCTTTTTCTAANATCGATTCTTCAACTTTNAGTAGGAGCAGGCTCCATATATTACCAGTTTAGGTAAAANTTTCCGAAAATATTCATGTAATATTAGAGAGCCTGTTCACATANCTTGTAGAGAGACAAGATATGGAGNGACAGAATATATGGGAAATATGGGCGGAGCTGCGATGATATTNGCGGTGTGNCTGATCGTGNTGGCGATCGGTGCAATGGGGCGGAAGGTAGAATGGCTGGTTAATTTTGTTCTNCGGGCAGTGATGGGCACGGTGGGAATATATGCCATTAANCACCTGCTGGCGGCAAGACAGCTGCAGGTGGCTGTCGGGATCAANCCGCTGACGGTTTTGACATCCGGAATCCTTGGATTTCCGGGGATCGCNGTACTTTATGGCATTCATTTTTTTAAAATTTTGTGAGTAATTCACAAAAANNTTTTTTTTGCAAAAGACCTATAGACAAGCNTTTTATTTGTGTTATAATTCAATTCACAACTCAAGAAATTCTATGTGGATTCTATTCCACGCCTTACGCCTTACGGCATCGGGAAATTCTCCCAATTATTTCATTGAGTCGGACTTATGATAAGACATGGAGGTGGTTTTATTGGGCTGAGTTATTGGCAATCTATTTTACTTCTCCTGCTGTTGCTTTCCGCGTTAGCAGATCTTAAGACGGACCGGATCCCGAATGGTTTTATCCTTCTGGGTGTTGTGATCGGGATCACGGGCAGTCTCTTATCCGNCCGGAATTTTCNGGAACTTCTGGCATCTGTGCTTCCTGCATTTTTTCTTATGTATCCACTGTTTAGGATAGGTGTCTTGGGTGCGGGCGATGTTAAGCTGNTTGTTATGACCGCAAGTTTTCTGTCGATAAGAGAATTTATGAGCATACTGGCGGGCGCTTTTGTGATCGGCGCAGTGTTTTCGCTTGGAAAGCTTATCACAGAACNAAACGGCAGGGAACGNTTTCNGTATTTCTTTTCCTATCTGTGCGATGTCCGGCAGACAGGGCATTGGANAATCTACGGAGAAGATTTAAAACAGGATTATCACACNTACTGTAAGAATAAGATCCATTTTTCAGTGTCGATTTTGTTCAGTGTGGTGTGCAGAATGGGAGGACTATTTTGAAACATAAGATCATGGCAATCTGCGATACGGAGGAAGGATACGCTTTTCGTATGGCAGAGTATATTTTGGATAAGGTGAGACTGCCTTACACGCTGCATCTGTTTACAGCGGTGGANGAGTTGGAAAAATTTGCGGGACGGGAGGAGATAGAGATCCTGCTCATTGCGGAGAATGCCTGGAGACTGCTCCGGGAGGAATATCTTTGCAAACAGGTTGCTCAGATGTTTATCCTGCAGGAGAGCGATCAGGCGGCAGAAGAAGATCTGTATTGTATCAGTAAATATCAGAGCCCTGAGAAAGTGGTGGAAGCAATGCTTGATGCCATCGATGGNTCGGGAGACTGGAAGGATTATTCGGAGGAGACAGGCACAGAAGCTAAGATGATAGGNATCTATTCTCCAATNAANAGATGTTTACAGACATCCTTTGCATTGACACTGGGNCAGATGCTGGCGAAGGAGCATAAGACACTGTATCTGAATTTTGAGATGTATTCCGGTCTGGGAGAGATTCTGAGGAGAGAATACCAGACAGATATGTTGGACGTTGTGTATTATTTCCAGAGCGCCAGAGAAAAGCTTGCCTTACGACTTCCTACCATAATCCAGAATGCCGGAGGGCTGGATTATATTCCTCCGATGCAGTATGCGCTGGGTTTGAAGGAAGTGCCGGGAGAGCAGTGGCTTGCGCTTTGCAGGGACATTGCAGCGATCGGAGAATATGAGTATCTGATTCTGGATCTGGATGAGGGAATAGACGGCCTTTTCGATTTGTTAAAAAGTTGTCAAAAGATCTATACCATCACCAGGGAGGATCCCTTCGCNTCAGCAAAGCTTCGCCAGTATGAACAAATGCTGCAGTTCAACAATCTGGACGAGATNGCGGAGCGGACTGTGAAATGTCGGTTTCCCATCTTTCAGGAGCTGCCGGCAAGTCTGGACATGATGACACATGGAGAATTGGCCGGCTATGTGAAAGCGATCATCAGGGAGGANATTTATGAGCAACACGGAGGAGAAGAGGAGNCTTTTAAAGGAAAAGCTGATAGAGAGTATTGATTTTTCCCGNGAGAGCAGTGACGAAGAGATACGGGAACTGATAGACGAAATGTTGATCCGGGAGAGCAGGGAGAGCCCGATTTCTCTTGCAGAGCGCGCCAAACTCAGAAAAGAACTTTTTCACGCAGTCCGCAAACTGGATGTTCTGCAGGAGCTGGTGGATGATCCGCAGATCACAGAGATCATGATCAACGGGCCGGATCAGATCTTTATAGAGCAGAGNGGCAGACTTATGGAGAGTGGCTTGCACTTTGACAGCGTAGAGAAGCTGCAGAATGTGATACAGCTGATCGTGTCGGACTGTAACCGGACGGTCAATGAGGCNTCTCCCATCGTGGACGCCAGACTGCAAAACGGNGCCCGNGTCAATGTGGTCCTAAATCCCGTAGCACTAAACGGGCCTATCGTGACGATCAGACGGTTTCCCGATCGGCCCATTACCATGGAGGATCTGATATCTTTTGGATCCATTACAGAGGAGGTATGTCAATGGTTAAACAAACTGGTACAGGCAAAATACAATATTTTTATCAGCGGCGGAACCGGCTCCGGCAAGACCACCTTTCTAAACGCACTGTCAAATTACATTCCCGGAGAGGAACGCATTATCACCATCGAGGACAGCGCGGAATTGCAAATTAAAAATATTCCGAATCTGGTGCGGCTGGAGACCAGAAACGCAAATGTAGAGGGATGCCGGGAAATCACCATAAGAGACTTGATAAAAACATCCCTNCGTATGCGNCCGGACCGGATCATCGTGGGAGAGGTGCGNGGNGGTGAGGCTTTTGACATGATGCAATGTCTGAATACAGGACATGACGGTTCCATGTCCACAGGCCATGCAAACAGTTCACAGGATATGCTGAGCCGTCTGGAAAACATGATCCTTATGGGAATAGAAATACCTCTGGCAGCGATCCGACAGCAGATTGCCTCGGGAATTGATATCATCATTCATCTGGGACGGCTTCGGGACAAAACAAGAAAAGTTTTGGAGATCGTGGAGGTGCTTGGGTACGAAGAGAATGAGATCCGGTTGGCGCCGCTCTATCGCTTTGAGGAAGAGGGAGAGACGGACGAGGGCAGGATCCTCGGCGTTCTCAGAAAGAAGGGAGAGCTTTCTTATGTCGAAAAACTACAATCTGCCGGATTATATTGAACACCATTTTACCGTGAANGANGGACTGCTTACNTGTCTGGANGGNGNGCTGCTCGTNGGAATGATCGGTTATTTCTTTTATCGNTCTNTNATNGCCTGNGTCNTNCTGNTTCCTGTCTTTGTCCTTTTTGTGANGGAAAGNAAAAAGGANCTGGCAAAAAAGTGCAGGCAGGAGCTGAGCGTACANTTTAAGGATNTGGTGCTTGCNCTCTCNGCGAACGGAAAGGCGGGATATTCNATTGAGAATGCCTTTCGGGAATCCTATCGCGATATGGAACTGCTCTATGGTTCNGAGAGCCTGATCTGTCAGGAGGTGNGAACGATCATCCGGGGAATGGAAAACAATGTGGTGNTGGAAAGACTTTTGTATGATCTGGGACTCCGAAGTCATCAGCCCGANATTATGCAGTTTGCNGATGTGTTTCTGATCGCCAAGAAAAGCGGNGGCAATTTGACGGAGATTCTGGAGAAGACGGCGGCGGTCATTGAACAGAAGATTGAAACGGATAAGGAGATACAGCTTATGATCAGNGCGAAAAAGCTGGAACAGAAAATCATGAATATGGTGCCATTTCTNATCATCTTTTATATNGGNACGACCTCAAAGGGATTTTTTGACGTACTCTANCACAATCTGATGGGTGTGGTGATCATGACGGTNTGTCTGNTGTTTTATGGTGCNGCCTATCTGTTTTCTAAAAAAATTGTGGAAATAGAGGTGTAGAAGAAAACAGNAGGAAGGGGGAGGAAACGTTTGATGCTATATGTTTATATAGGAATTCTGGGTCTNTATTTGGNNCTGTTTCTCCTGTCCNTGCGGGAGGANGGAAATCCTTTTCAAAAGATTGCGGCCCGTTTTTTNAGAAGACAGCAAAAGAGANGAAAGCGGGGAGNACACGGAAAAANGGATTGGAAGCAGGAGCTTTATATGAGACAGCTTGGGGACAAGCTGAGAACATTAGAGCCAGGGATCGCGGTGCAAAAGCAGATACAGAATCACTATCTTTCGCTGTACAGTATGCTGCTTATGGTGGTGTTCGTGGGAGACTTGCTCTGCCTGGCGGCATGGGTCAGCGCTCATGGGAGTCCGAAGCTAACTGAGGGCAGATACCTTTCCAGAAATGCCTACGGGGACGGGGAGGTACCCGTGGGACTTGTGGCAGAGATTCCGGGTGTACAAGAGGAGATCTTCGACTATCTGGTAGAGGAACGTAAATACACAGATAAAGAAACAGAAACCTTTTATCAGGAAGTAGTAAAGCTTCTTCCGACCGTGATTTTGGGCAAGAATGAGAAGCTGGAGGATGTGCGGCAGGATCTGGATCTGGTATCCGCCTTGGAAGGATATCCCTTTCAGATCAGTTGGGAGAGCAGTGCGTATTCCCTGATCAATACTGACGGTACGGTACATAATGAAGAACTGACGGGCAGTGAGATCGTCACGCTTACAGCATCACTGCGCTATGAGGAATGGTCCGGGGAACTTGTTTTTCCGGTGCAGGTCAACCCGGTCGTTTATACACCGGAGGAAGCGTTGCGTGGGCGCATGGAAGAGCTGCTTCGAGAGAGCGGGGAAAGTACAAAGAACGAGCAGGTTATGGTACTTCCGGAGCAGTTAGGCACAGAGCCTATTATCTGGCGGGAGATCGTAGAGGACAGCAGTGGGTATTTTCTGATCCTTGTGCTGCTTGCAGCGGGGGTGATCTACTGGGGAAGAGGAAGGGATCTGGATCAGAAGCTGGAGGCACGAAAAAGAGAATTGCTTTTAGATTATCCGGAGATTGTCAATAAGCTTGCGCTTTATATGGGAGCAGGAATGACCATTCGCAATGCTTTTTTGAAGATGGGAGAAGATTATAAAAAGCAAAAAGAAATGAGAAAGAAATATGTATATGAAGAAATTTTGATAACATGCAACGAATTGCAGGGCGGCAGATCGGAAACAGAGGCTTACGATCATTTTGGCAGGCGTTGTCAGGTGCAGGCCTATATGAAATTGTCGGCACTGTTGTCGCAGAACATTCGGAAGGGAAGCAACGACTTATTACGGCTGCTCGGGCAGGAGGCAGATACAGCATTTGCAGAGCGTAAAAATCTGGCAAAAAAGCTGGGAGAGGAGGCGGGTACGAAGCTGCTTGTGCCGATGATGATGATGCTCTGTATTGTCATGGTAATTATTATGATCCCAGCCTATTTTTCATTTACATTATGATTAAGGAGGAAAAACATGCTGAAAAAAAGAGAGAACGAGAGATTGAAAGGATTTGGAGCATTTTTGCGGGAGGAGGAAGGTATGGGAACCGTGGAGATCATCCTGATCATCGTGGTACTAATCGGACTGGTTATTATTTTTAAGACCCAGCTGAGATCTTTGGTGGAGAGCGTTTTTGAGAAGATCACCAAGGACAGCAACACGGTAATGGAATGAGGCGGGGATACATAACGGTATTTTTATCTTTATCCCTCACATTGATCCTGTCCCTTGTATTCACAGTGATAGAAGGGGCACGGATCAGTGCCATCCGTATGAAGTTTGAGTGTGTGGCGGATATTGGTATGAATTCCGTTTTAGCCGAGTATCACAGGGAGCTTTTGAAACAGTATGAGCTTTTGTTTGTGGATATGTCTTACGGAGGTTCTCACCCGGAGATTGCGAATACGGAAGCTCATTTGCGTAATTATATGCAAAAAAACCTGCAGACGACGGGAGACAAGGGGCTGTTTGGCGGGAAAGATTTTCTGGCTATGGATGTGGGCATGGCAAAGATCGGGGAATATTCGATTGCATCGGATGACAATGGAGCGGTGTTGAAGCGACAGGTCACAGACTATATGAATGACTATCCTCTGGGTGCGGTTTTAGAGCTGTTAAACAGTAACATCGGTTTGCTGCAGCAGTTCGGGCTGGATTCCACGGATGTGGGAGCGTGGCGGCAGGGGTATGAGTCCCAGATCGAGGCCATCGGTCTGCCTGAAGAGGAGATAGAGGAAGGAAAGTTTGAGAAAGTGCCGTTAGATAATCCGGCGGATATTGCCAATGCCACAAGGGGCAGCGGAGTATTGAATCTTGTATTGGATGACCCGTCTTCAGTATCTGCCGTAAAGGTGGATTTGGGGAACTACCTTTCCCGTCGGTCGGGAAGGCTGACAGGCACAGGGGTGTGCACGGAGGCGGCATCGGTGAGCGGCGAGCCGAACGATCTTGTTTTTCAGACCTATCTCTTTGAAAAATGCGGTTATCATGGGAAAGAGCTGGAGAAAGCGCTTATGCAGTATCAGATGGAATACATTCTGATGGGACAGGATACCGACTGGCAGAACCTGGAGCAGGTGGCAAAAAGACTTTTGCTTTGGCGGGAGGTCGCCAATGTTCTTTACATTCTCTCTGACAGCACAAAGGTAGCAGAGGCGCAGGCTATGGCCACAGCGCTTACGGCAGTGATACTCTTACCCGCTCTGGCAGAACCGGTCAAGTATACGATTCTTTTCGCCTGGGCCTATGTGGAGAGTCTGCAGGACGTGAAAACGCTGTTGAGCGGTGGAAGAGTACCCATTTATAAGACGGCCGCTGACTGGAAAACAGGAATCAATTGCATTAAAAATGTGAGGGGAAGCCTTGAGAGTGATTCCGGAGGCAGTGGATTAAATTACAAAGAATACTTGCAGGTCATGCTTTTTTTGCAGGATTCTCGAAAGACGGCAGAGCGGGCTATGGACATCATGGAGATGGATATCCGCTGTACGCCCGGCAACGCCGGATTTCGAATGGATGGGTGCTTTGACACATATCAGGCACATTTGTCTGTGGCGAGCCGTTTCGGGTATTCCTACGAGATGACCAGAAGATATGGATTCTATTAAAGCGGGAGGTGATAAAAGATGCCCTTTTTGCAATCAAAACACCGAAAACTCAAAACTACGACAGCACATTCTCTCCGGGCATATCTTGAGGCAGATCAAGGTAGTCAACTACATCTAAATATCAATCGATTGTTAAAGAGGGCGTCTTTTATCTTCTCCCGCAAAAGGGGTTCTATGACGCTGGAGGCAGCCTTTGCCCTCCCGTTTTTCCTGTTTGCTGTGCTCAACATTCTCTTTGCGGTGAACATCATAGGCATGCAGAGCCGGCTTCAGGCGGCGATGCATCAGGTGGGCAACAAAATGGCTTTTGCAGGCTATAGCTATGAAAATACGGTGAGTGGCGTTTTGCCGGAGAGTCTGGTCAGTGTAGCGCTCAGCGAGGGTTATGCCAGAGGGCAGATATTGGAGTATGTGGGGAGATCTTATCTGGAGCAATCCTGTGTGAAGGGCGGCAGCGGCGGCATTTCCTTTGCCGGATCCTCCGTAATGGGAACGGATGATCTGATTGATTTAAAGGTGAGTTATCGGGTCAGACCTTTTGTGGAACTGCTTGGTTTCGATGGCTTTTGGATGTCTCAACGATATTACGGCAGAGCCTGGACGGGCTATGACGTTACCGGTTCGATCAGCGATATCACGCAAGAAGACCCGATGGTTTATATTACGGAGACGGGAGAGGTCTATCATCTGGACAGAAACTGTACTTATCTAAATCCATCGGTGGAGGCGGTTTCTGCGGAGAGCGTATCCGGCAGGCGTAATACATCCGGTGCAAAATATACAGCATGCGGTTTTTGCGGCGGCGCTGGGGGTGGAAAAGAGGTTTATATCACGAGTTACGGTAGCAGTTATCATAGACAGATTACCTGTCCGGGTTTGAAACGGACGATTTATACGGTGCCATTGTCGGAAGTTGGCACAAGAAGGAGGTGTTCAAAGTGTGGGTAGAGATTCTGTTGTTTCTGTTTTTGGCGGTATGCTCAGTTTTTGATGGCCTGCGAAAGCAGATCCCTCTGGCAGTTGTATGGCTGGGCATTTTGACTGCGGCATGTTTTCGTGTGAATGGAATTATGGGGGAGGAGGATGTGACTGCGGCACTGCTCTCGCTCATACCGGGGATGGGATTTTTCCTGCTCAGTTTTTTAACGAGAGAGAAGGTGGGCTACGGAGATGGCTGGGTGCTTTTGATGATAGGATTGTTTTCCGGCTTTTCACGGTGTTTTATGATTTTGCTGATCGGGCTTTTGTTGGAGTCTATGGTCGCCATCATTTTGCTTGCGCTCAAGAAAATACAGCGAGATAGAGAAATCCCTTTTTCACCGTTCCTGCTTCTGGGAATGGGGGTAACGCTATGTTTCTAAAGAGAACCGTAAAGGGTTATATGACGGTAGAGGCAGCTTTTCTGATTACCTGGACCGTGTTTCTGTTTGTTCTTTTGATCTATTTGTCCTTTTATTCCTATGATAAGTGTGTTCTCTTTCAGGATGCCTATACCGTCTGTTTCAGGGGGAGCATTCAGAAGGAGGAGGATCAGGTGGTGCCTTATATTACCGCTCATATGCAGGAGCAGTTCGGCAGGAAATATTTCGGGGTAGGAAAGGTGCAGGGTACAGTGGACAGAAGCGGCAATACCACCAGTGTGATGGGGGAGTGTCAGGTGAAAGTGCCGATTCGGCAGTCTTTTACCATGCATGACCGAGCAGGCTGGAAGATTAAGACCAAAGCGAAGGCACAGATCATAAATCCTACGAAGGTAATACGCAAATGCAGGTGGGTGGGGAATCTGTTCAGTGATTGAAAGGAGGATTAGGGTGTTAGAGCCAAGATATTTTAGAGACTACAAACATAGTTATATTATTTTGCGGTGTGAGCTGTTGCAGCCGGATAAAAGTTATCAGTGTAAGCTGCTCACGTCTGATAAGATTGAGGAGATTCTGCGCTGTTCTCTGCGGCATGTCAACGGAGAATCCTATTTCTATTATGAGATCAGTTCCAAAACAACGCTGGAAAATCTGTATCACGACAGGCAGATGTCCTTTGAACAGGTGCAAGATCTGCTGCAACAGCTTTATGGAATTTACTGTAAGCTGGGCGATTATTTTATGGAGGAGACGAAGCTGGTATTGTTGCCACAGTTTATCTACTATGATCTCACCCGTAAAAAATATATTGGTCTTTACTATCCCGATCATGAGGAAGACAAACCCTGCGAGGCACTTATGGATTACCTATTAGAACATGCGGATAATCAGGATGAACGGCTGACTGATTGTGTATATCAGATGTATGAGAGGATGGAGGATGATAGTTTTTCTCTGGAGGATGCTTTGTGGATTTTGGGTGAAGCAGAACAGGAAAAGGGCGGGAAGGAGAAGCCGGTTGCGCCGTTTCCCGCGGAGACTGTTTCGGAGCCGGAATCAGAATCGTTCCGCTCCGCTTATCCACAGGAGCTCTCTGAAATGTCTGGCAGAGAGGATATCCCATCTTTTCAGGAAAAGAGGGAGGGAACTTTCACGCGCAGGAAAAAGAAGAGCCTGTGCTATCCCTGTCTGGCAGTCTTTTCTGTTTTGGGAATTGCAGGAATTGCCTGCATTTATGGATTATATGATCTATCTGAGGAGGAGATACTGACGCTTCTGGGATGCGGCGGCGTGATGGGGATTTGTCTTCTGGTCGGTCTGGTCGGTATTGTGAAGGGCAGCGTGAAAGAGGTAAGAAAAAAGGGTGTGCGGGAAGACTTTGGAGAGGTGTTAGAGGAGGAGCGTTTGACCACAGCAGAAATCGTTTCTCTGGAGAATATATTGAGTAGAGATATGGATATGCCGAAAAATATGTCTTCAGGGAGAACCGGGGGAGAGAAATCTGTAGAAAGGGAAACGGAAATCGAAGAACAGCAGTGGGGCAATACAGTCTTTTTTGACAGTGCGCGGACTGTAGAGTACAAACTGTATGCGCTGGATAAGAAGAATAAGAGACATATTGAGTTGACACGATTTCCGTATACTGTGGGGAAAATGGCGGGCTGTGTGGACTGCGTGCTTACAGATGACTCTGTCAGTAGGATTCATGCCAGATTTGAAAAGGTGGGAGATACCATACGGCTGACGGATATGAATTCCACCAACGGGACCTATCGGAATGGGCTGCGTATGCAGCCTCAGGAAACGGTGGAAATTGAGCCGGGGGATGAGATTCGGTTTGGGAATTTGAATTATTGCTATCGGTAAAATTATAAACTGTTTTACATATAGAAAGAGATTGCAAAATGGTTAAAAACAGATTGACTATAGGAAAGAGGCATTCTGATGGTCTGGTAATAGAGAAATTTGAAAAGCAAGATGAGTAAGCGTAAAACCAAACTCGTGCTTTAGAAAATGGGAGAGATTGTTACAAAAACAAATTAAAGAATTATATTGGTTTGACATCACATATTTAAAATGATACTCTCTATTCATGGATAATTTATCGTTGAATCGATTAGAAGAATTGTTACTTTCGCAGGGTTATGACAAGGTCCCATCGAATCTGCCGGAGTTTATTTTTTACTGCCGCAGAGAAGCACAGGGGTTCAATGTGCTCTATGTGATCGATTACAGGCAGGATCTTTATATTTCGGGAGACCAGTATGATCATATTAAAAAGAAAATGATAGATTTTTTTCAGGCCAGAGGTGAGCATGAGATTCATGTAATGGCTTTGGTGCTGTGTGCTGATACGGAGAAGGCGCGGCAGCTTTGTGAGAAAGACAGATTTTGTTGGATCATTGATACGCAGGCGTACAGACTTATGATCCATGAAACGCAGACAGCTGATTTTTACGGCTGGAAAAATCTTTTAGAAGAGTACCTGTTGGTATTGGCAAAAGAGGGCGGCGAAACACCGGTATTTGACGAAACGGCGCGGAAAAAGACGATAAATCTGCAGGAACTGTCCTGGACGAATATCGTTTTGGTGTCTGTGAATGTAATTGTGTTTCTGATATGTACATTTACGGGGGATATGTTATATAATAAGGGTGCGTTGAGCGTTACGGAGCTTTGGCGGGGCGGACAGGTCTATCGTCTGTTCACAAGCATGTTTTTACATTGGAACGTGCAGCACCTTTTCAGCAATATGATCGTTTTATATTATGTGGGAGCGCTCGTGGAGCGTGAACTGGGATCAATCCCTTACACGGTGCTTTATCTGCTTTCCGGTCTTGCCGGCAATGTTTTTTCCATAGGCTATGAATTTCTGTCAGGAATATATGGCAGTTCGGCGGGAGCCAGCGGCGCGATCTTCGGCGTGGAAGGGGCTCTGCTGTTTCTTGTCATGATCCGGCGTGAGAAGCTGGAATCTATGCCGGTGGGCAGGGTGGCTTTTGCAGTTGCATTTTCCCTCTATTGCGGTTTTACCAGTGCGGGTGTAGACAATGCGGCGCACGTGGGCGGCGTGCTGATGGGATTTATAACGGCGGCGGTCATTGCCGTGTGTAAGAGAATGAAGATACTTTCTGATTACAGATGAGAGAGGACAGATATCTATGCAGATCAATATTTATTATGGTGGGAGAGGACTTATGGATGATCCCACACTTTTCGTTCTGAATAAGATGAAAGAGGTGTTGGAAGAGCTTCGTGTGACGGTAGAAGTCTTTTATCTTTATGAACTGAAAAACAGCATTCCTACATTGCCGCAGACGTTGAAAAATGCGGATGGGGTCATCCTTGCAACGACCATAGAGTGGTATGGGATCGGCGGATACATGCAGCAGTTTCTGGATGCGTGCTGGCTGTATGGGGACAAAGAACGGATCAGCCGGATTTACATGTGTCCTATTGTCATGTCTACCACTTATGGAGAGCAGGAGGGCAAGCTGAATCTGGCTACGGCATGGGAGATTCTGGGAGGACTTCCCTGCAGCGGGCTTTGCGGATATATTGCGGATACGTCCTTGCTGGAGGAAAACGGAGATTATATCCGGATCATTGAAAAAAATGCCGAGAATCTCTATCGCACGATCAACCAGAAAATGCCTTGTCTGCCGGCCAGCAATCAGGCGGTCAAACAGAAGGTGGCCATTACAAAAAGCATCAATTTTACACCGCAGGAATCTGAGCAGCTTTCACAATATGTGTCGGACGATACTTATGTACAGCGTCAGAAGGCGGACATTCAGGAGCTTGCAAGTCTGTTCCGTGATATGATGGGCAGCAGTGAGCGTGAAGATACGACAGAGTTTGTAGAGGAGATCAGGCAGCACTTTGTTCCACAGCCAGGGTTTGCAGGGGGATTTAAGGTGGTGATTGAGGAGAAGAAAACGCCGCTTATGATCGTCATTGACGGGGCAAGCCTTGAATGTTACTACGGTGAAGGCGGTCGGGCAGACGTGGAGATACAGCTTGATCGGGCATCCTTTGCAGATATCGTCTCCGGGAGAACGAGTTTTCAGACTTCCTTTATGGCGGGGGATATGAAGATGAAGGGTGACTTTAAGGTACTTCGCGCATTGGATCAGGTATTGATGTTTGGAGCGTCATAAAAAAATGTAGAATCATCAAAAAGGAGGCTCATTTATATGAAAATGGATAATTGTATTTTTTGTAAGATTGCAAATGGAGAGATTCCGTCAAGGACTCTGTATGAGGATGAAAAGTTTCGTGTGATTCTGGATCAGGGGCCGGCCACAAAGGGGCATGCTTTGATTCTGCCCAAGGATCATTATGTAGATCTTTTTGAACTGCCGGAGGAGAGTGCGGGCGATGTGATGAAGCTGGCGAAAAAAATGATCATCAAGATGCGCGAGAAGCTGGGCTGTGAGGGTTTTAATCTGGTGCAGAACAATGGAGATCTGGCGGGACAGACAGTGTTTCATTTCCACCTTCATCTGATACCACGCTATAGTGGGGATGGACAGAAAATCGGCTGGAAACCTCAGGAGGTGGAGCCGGAGGAGCTGGACGAGGTAAAAAAACAGATGACAGATTGATAAAATCGGGGAGCGTGGAAGGGAAGAACGATGCGGACGATAGAGACGGGAGAGATTACCCGGAATATCAGGGAAATGTGCATAGAGGCGAATCATTTTCTCTCTGCGGATATGAAGCAGGCGCTTTCACAAGCAGTGCAGGTGGAGGAATCGCCGATTGGACAACAGATTTTAGGGCAGTTACAAGATAACCTGAAGATCGCTGGGCAGGACATGATTCCGATTTGTCAGGATACGGGAATGACGGTTGTGTTTCTGGAAATCGGACAGGATGTTTATTTGACAGGCGAAAACCTGACTGATGCAGTCAATGAAGGCGTGCGACAAGGTTATGTGGAAGGGTATTTAAGAAAGTCGGTGGTGAGGGATCCGCTGATTCGCGAAAACACGAAGGATAATACGCCGGCAGTGATTCATAGTGAGATTGTTCCCGGAGAACAGGTGAAAATCACAGTGGCACCGAAAGGCTTTGGCAGTGAGAATATGAGCCGGGTGTTTATGCTGAAACCTGCCGATGGCATAGAGGGTGTGAAGGACGCTATTTTATCAGCGGTAAAGGATGCGGGTCCCAATGCCTGTCCGCCGATGGTGGTGGGTGTCGGAATCGGGGGTACTTTTGAGAAATGTGCACTGATGGCGAAGCATGCGCTTACCAGACCGCTGGCGGAAAGTTCAGATATTCCATATGTCAGAGAGCTGGAGAAGGAAATGCTGCATCGGATCAATCAGACGGGTATCGGGCCGGGCGGTCTGGGAGGGACGACAACAGCACTGGCGGTGAATATCGAGACCTATCCGACACACATCGCGGGTTTGCCTGTAGCAGTTAACATTTGCTGTCATGTGAACAGACATGCCGTGCGGGTGTTGTAGAGATATCACTTATGAGTTTCTTCTATATAATAAATATAGTATTCTAAAATAAATAAGGCACAAGATATTGGAAGCGTTTTGGAATGGAGTAAACTATGGAGCAGCATATTAAAGCGCCGCTTGATCGGGAAACTGCAAAACAATTAAGGGCGGGGGATTACGTATATATCACCGGCACGATCTACACGGCGCGGGATGCGGCGCATAAGAGAATGTACGAAGCGTTGGAACAGGGAGAGCCGCTGCCTATGGAGATGGAAGGGAATGTGATCTATTACATGGGACCTTCTCCTGCAAGAGAGGGCAGACCGATCGGCTCCGCAGGGCCTACTACGGCCAGCCGTATGGATAAATATGCGCCTTCACTTTTGGATCTGGGTCTGGTGGGCATGATCGGAAAAGGAAAACGTTCGCAGGCAGTGCAGGAAGCGATCGTCAGAAACGGCGCGGTGTATTTTGCTGCTGTGGGCGGTGCAGGTGCTCTTTTGGCCGGTTCTATTAAGGCGTCAGAGGTGATCGCGTATGATGATTTGGGAACGGAAGCGATCCGCAGGCTTGAGGTCGAAGATTTTCCTGTGATCGTAGTGATAGATTCTGAAGGTCGGAATCTCTATGAGACGGCGATCAAAGAATATTGTAAATTGTAAGGAATCCTTGAAAAAGCATTGACAAACAAAACCACCTTATGTATAATTACTTTGCGTTGTGGAGACGCAGAGCTATATATTTGGTAGAGGAATAGTTCAGACTGTGGAGAAATACTCAAGAGGCTGAAGAGGCGCCCCTGCTAAGGGTGTAGGTCGCTTGCGCGGCGCGAGGGTTCAAATCCCTCTTTCTCCGTTTTATCTACCAGTAGATATAGTAAAGGATTGAGAATGTAACATCTCAATCCTTTTTAATTTTATATAGTTTGCGATCGGAGGAAGCCTTTTGAAAAGAAAAATCGGGATCATTTTTATTATGGGATGCCTGTTGGGGCTTACGGGATGTCAGAGTGAGGAGCTATCAAATCAAATTGTGGAACCAATTGAGGAAACATCAAGTGAGGCACTTGACAAGCCGAAAGTCGAGCAGGAGTCGGAGCTGCCAGGGGATACACTTTCGGCGGCGGTGGAGTCTGCCGTAGAAGAAAACCCGTATTTTACTGTATCTCGTGAAGAGGCATCTATTGATATTCTGCTGTCTGACTGTGTCTGTGAATATGCCGATACGGATTTTCAGATTTATTCCAAGTTTATTTATTATGATAAAGAAACTTTTCCCTATTGCGGTACGGTTGTATATATGCAGACACCGACAGATTCCATGCAGATTTTTCCGGCACAGGATTATGGTGTCGATCAGGAAAACGGCGTTATCTATTTCGCCTCTGGTGATGAAAATGATTCCTTTGTCAGTGTATATAAATATTTTGTCGAAGAAATTTCGGGAGATATTAATATTTCTGGTGCTAAGGTTATATCAACTTACTTGGTTGAAGAATGGATTGCAGACACCTATGAACTTGCATTGAAAGAAGGCTCGGACAACTTTTCGGATTTCCGTTTGAGAATCATGTCTTTAGAATATGAGCAGGGAGACGTTATTTTAGGGGGAAAGGCCTCAGGGATTTACTTTGACACGGGAGAAAGATATCATATTGATTGGGAATTAAATGATACAAAGGATACTGCCTGTGAAGAAAATATTGTACCCCATGTATTTAAGGTATATGACGAAGAGAAAGATGCGGAAGTTTTTAAAGCCTGTCAGGAAGCGTTTGATCTCATTGAACAGGGAGATCGGTCTGTGATCGTGGGGCAGGCAAACATGCATTGGCGCGAGGGATTTAATGCAGCAGCTCGTTATCAGCGCGCAGATGTAAATGGAGACGGATTGCCGGAACTTATCATTGGCAAGACGCTCAATGATCTCCAACGGATTCCGATAGATTATATTTTTGCTTATACAGGCGGAATGGCGAAGACAGTGGAACTGGTATATATGGATCTTAACGACTACACGGAATGGTTATTCCTTGGAAGCGGAGGGGACCTGATTTATGATTATAGTGATCATGGAGAAATGCAGTACGGTGGCTACACCAGATATCAATTTGATGAGAATTGGCAGCAGCAAGCGTTAGACAAATTAGTGATCTATGATTTTTATGACACGGATTACTATGATGAGGAAGAGGACGCCTGGTATAAAGAACATTATCCGGATACTTATGGAAGCCGGGGCGGCGGGTACTATTTTTTCAAAGGCAGTCCTATAGTTAATGAAGAATCCGGTGTAGTAAGCGACTGGTCACTGGAAGAAATAACGGAAGAGGAGTTTGTAGAAATTTACTACGAAATGACAGGGTTTGACTTTTTTGAGGAAAATACGGATTTTTGACGGTAAAGAGTTAGAGTCAGGGAGTGACGGTTTAGAGTGCTATCCCCTATTTTTCTTATAGAAAGGATATTGACAGATATTCAATTTAGGTGATAAAATAAATACCTACCGCCATAGTGGTGGAAGACTATAGAAAGTTTGTTTTACAAATTTTCAAAAAGAAATAAAAAATGTTAAAAAATGCCTTGACGAAGCATAGCTGTTGTGATACTATGTTAAAGCTGTGTGCTGGTAATAACCAGATACAAGGCAACAGTACCTTGACAAATAAACAGTAATGCAACCCTGAAAAGAATTCCAACAGAATGAATTTCAGAAGAAGTACAAACTAAGTAATGAATGGATTAAAAAGAAGCCAAGCTTGTTTTGATCCG